>NZ_JAIFZR010000004.1:360000-625000 GCF_020005195.1 Azospirillum agricola | reverse complement strand
GTTAATAGTCGTGGGCCAGCGGGTGTGTGACGGATGGGAAAGCGTGTGCGGCCTTATCGGATTGGCCGCGCTGGGGACCCGTTCCAGGAAATAGCCCCCGCATCAGACCGTACCCCAAACCGACACAGGTGGACAGGTAGAGCATACCCAGGCGCTTGAGAGAATGGTGTTGAAGGAACTCGGCAAATTGCCCTCGTAACTTCGGAAGAAGAGGGCCCCGTTCGTGCGCAAGCATGGGCGGGGGGCACAGACCAGGGGGTGGCGACTGTTTACTAAAAACACAGGGCTCTGCGAAGCCACACAAGGCGACGTATAGGGTCTGACGCCTGCCCGGTGCCGGAAGGTTAAGAGGAGGGGTGCAAGCTCCGAATTGAAGCCCCGGTAAACGGCGGCCGTAACTATAACGGTCCTAAGGTAGCGAAATTCCTTGTCGGGTAAGTTCCGACCTGCACGAATGGCGTAACGACTTCCCCGCTGTCTCCAACACCAACTCAGCGAAATTGAACTCTCCGTGAAGATGCGGAGTTCCCGCGGTCAGACGGAAAGACCCCGTGCACCTTTACTACAGCTTTGCAGTGGTGCTAGGGATCTCATGTGTAGGATAGGTGGGAGGCTTGGAAGCATGGGCGCCAGCTCGTGTGGAGCCAACCTTGAAATACCACCCTTGAGGTCTCTGGCATCTAACCGCGGCCCGTTATCCGGGTCCGGGACCCTGCATGGCGGGTAGTTTGACTGGGGCGGTCGCCTCCCAAAGTGTAACGGAGGCGCGCGATGGTGGGCTCAGAGCGGTCGGAAATCGCTCGTCGAGTGCAATGGCATAAGCCCGCCTGACTGCAAGACTGACAAGTCGAGCAGAGACGAAAGTCGGCCATAGTGATCCGGTGGTTCCATGTGGACGGGCCATCGCTCAACGGATAAAAGGTACGCCGGGGATAACAGGCTGATGACGCCCAAGAGTCCATATCGACGGCGTCGTTTGGCACCTCGATGTCGGCTCATCACATCCTGGGGCTGGAGCAGGTCCCAAGGGTTCGGCTGTTCGCCGATTAAAGTGGTACGTGAGCTGGGTTTAGAACGTCGTGAGACAGTTCGGTCCCTATCTGCCGTGGGTGTAGGAGTTTTGCGAGGATCTGTCCCTAGTACGAGAGGACCGGGATGGACGCACCTCTGGTGCACCGGTTGTCACGCCAGTGGCATGGCCGGGTAGCTAAGTGCGGACGGGATAACCGCTGAAAGCATCTAAGCGGGAAACCCACCTCTAAACCAGACCTCCCTTGAGAGCCGTGACAGACCATCACGTCGATAGGAGGCGTGTGGAAGGGCGGCAACGCCCGAAGCTAAGCCTTACTAATCGCTCGATTGGCTTGATCCCTCACCGACAAAGCGCGCCGCGCGCAGCGGCAAGCCCGCTTCAAGCCCAGACGGCAAACGCCGTTTCGATCCTCAAAACACGTCACTTGCACGACAGCGCGAACGCGAAACGCTCCGGTTGGACGAGACGTCCGGTTCCTGTGCCTCGGTGACCTGGTGGTCATGGCGAGGTGACAAACACCCGATCCCATCCCGAACTCGGCCGTGAAAAGCCTCTGCGCCGATGGTACTGCGTCTTAAGGCGTGGGAGAGTAGGTCGCCGCCAGGTCTCCAAGGCACAGGGTCAAAACCAGACATCACAAAACTCTCCAAACCAAACGCTTCCGAAAACGCGCGCCATCTTCATCGAACACGCGACACCTTCACCGGTGGCCCGTTGCGTCACAGACGCGGCGGGCCATTTCGCGTTGGGGGCATCCGACCGTCTGATGCCTATGTTCCGGCCATCCAACCGGTCCCTTCATCACGCATCATGCCGCGCCATCGGTAATCGTTGCTGGGAATCCATAAGCGGAAATCCGCCGATGGATGGACGGTGATCAGCGGAGATCCGCCGATGGCACCTCCGTGTAGGGTTCATAGAAACAAGGCGCTTCAACGGTTTGTCGGTCAAACTGACGATGGCATGCCCCTTGCTCTCTTCCTGGTCAACCGCGGCGAAGGGCTGCGGATCACGACCCTGGGGAGAGAACGATGCTTCGCAAGAGCCTGCTTGCCGCCGCCATCGCCGCTGTTACGCTCGCCGCGCACGACGCTTCGGCCGCTGATCTGGTGCGGCTCGGCAATTTGAAATTCGCCCATTACGGGGCCGTCTCCTACATGAAGGAGATCGCCGGCAAGTACGACCTGAAGATCGAAGAACGGGTGTTCCCCAAGGGCATCGACATCCTGCCCGCCATTGTCGCCGGCGAGATCGACGTGGCCGCCAGCGCGGTGGACGCCGCCATCGCCGGTCGCGCTTCGGGCGTGCCCATCTACGCGGTGGCCGGCTTCGCCAAGGGCGGGGCGCGCATCGTCGCCAAGCCGGGTGCCGGGATCAAATCCATCGCCGACCTGAAAGGCAAGAAGGTCGCCACCCCGCGCGGCGGCGCGCAGGAACTGATCTTGCTGGCCGAACTGGCCAAGCACGGGCTGAGCTGGTCCGACCGCTCGGGCAAGGACGTGCAGATCGTCTACATGGCCTACGCTGACATGAATCAGGCCCTGCTCTCCGGCAACATCGACGCCATGTCGCAGTCGGAACCGCAATCGAGCCAGGCGATCAATAAGGGCTTCGGCGTCGAGGTCATCAAGCCCTACGACACCGAGCTCGGCGAGCCGGTCCGATCGCTGGTCGTGACCGAGGAGTTCTACAACAAGAAGCCCGAGGTGGCCGAGCGCCTGATCCGCTGCTTTGTCGAGGCGACGGCGACCTTCATCGCCAACCCGGAACTGGCCGAGAAGTACGTGCGCGAGCAGATGTTCAAGGGTCAGATCACCAGCCAGGACTTCAAGGACGCGATCGGCAACTCCCCTTACAGCTACGACCTCTCGGTTGCCCATGTGCAGGTTACGACCGACCTGATGCAGAAGTTCGGCGTCGGCCGGATGGACAATCCGCCCAAGGCGACGGAGTGGGTGAAGCTGGATCTGCTGGAGAGGGCCAAGGCCGCCGCCAAGCCCGTTGGCAGCAAGACCGCCGACACCAAGACCAACTGAGGCCCGTCCGGTGCCGGAAAGGATCGCACATGTCCCGAGCCAAATCCCCCTTCTCGCCCGCCGCCGTGCTGCGCGGCGCGCTCGTGCCCATGCTGGTCGTCGCCTTGTGGCAGGGGCTGTCCATGTCCGGGCTGATCAACCCGGTCGTTCTGCCCTCGCCGGTGGCGGTGGTGGAGCGCTGGTGGGCCTATCTATTGCCTCCCGATCCCTATGATCCGGCGCAGGGAAGCTGGTTCCTGTGGGCGCTGTCGGGCGAGATGCTGTTCGACGCCTGGTCCAGCCTGTACCGCGTGGTGCTGGGCTTCGCCGTCGGCGCGGGGCTGGCCCTGCCGCTGGGGCTGGCGATGGGCGGCAAGCCGCGCGTCCACGCGCTGATGGATCCGCTGTTGCAGATTTTGCGGCCGATCCCGCCCATCGCCTACATCCCGCTGGCGATCCTGTGGTTCGGGCTGGGCAACGCGCCGGCCGTGTTCCTGATCGCCATCGGCGCCTTCTTCCCGGTCCTGATGAACACCATCGCCGGGGTGCGACATGTGGACGGCATCTATCTGCGCGCCGCCCGCAACCTGGGGGTCGGCAGAACGACGATGTTCATCCGCGTCATCCTGCCCGCCGCGACCCCCTACATCCTGGCCGGCGCCCGCATCGGCATCGGCACCGCCTTCATCGTCGTGATCGTGTCGGAGATGATCGCGGTCAACTCCGGCCTCGGCTTCCGAATCCTGGAAGCGCGCGAGTTCATGTGGTCGGACAAGATCATCGCCGGGATGTTCACCATCGGCCTGCTGGGGCTGGCCATCGACATCGGCATGAACCGTCTCAACAACCATCTGCTGCGCTGGCATCGCGGGCTGGAAAACTGATCCTGGGGAGGAACGAAGGATGACGCCCATGCTGAAGACCATCGCCGATGGCCAGCCCTGGACCGGCGCCGGCACCGCTCCCGTCCAGATCAGCGTGCGCGGGGTGGAGAAGAGCTTCTCCGCCGGCGCCCAGCCCATCGTGGCGCTGAAGGACATCGATCTCGACATCCGAAAGGGGGAGTTCGTCTGCCTGCTCGGTCCGTCGGGCTGCGGCAAGTCCACCCTGCTGAACGCCGTCGCCGGCTTCCAGCCCCCGACGCGCGGCACGGTCAATGTCGATGGCCGCGTCATCACCGAGCCCGGCCCCGACCGGGGCATGGTGTTCCAGGAATACGCCCTGTTTCCCTGGATGACGGTGGCGCAGAACGTCGCCTTCGGCCTCGAGATCAAGACGATGCCAAAGGCCGAGATCGCGGAGCGGGTCGAGTGGCTTCTGGGCAAGCTGCATCTTCAGGACTTCCGCAACCGCTATCCCAAGGATCTGTCGGGCGGCATGCGCCAGCGCGTCGCCATCGCCCGCGTGCTGGCGCTCGACAGCCCCATCCTGCTGATGGACGAGCCCTTCGGCGCGCTCGACGCGCTGACCCGCCGCACCTTGCAGGACGAACTGCTGCGCATCTGGGAGGAGGTCGGCAAGACGATCCTCTTCGTCACCCACTCCATCGAGGAGAGCATCTATCTGGCCGACCGCATCATCGTGATGACCTACCGGCCGGGCACCATCAAATGCGACGTCCAGGTCGAGATGCCCCGCCCGCGCGACGCCTCGGCGCCGGAGTTCAACCGGTTGAAGCGCGAGCTGTCGCAGATGGTGATGGAGGAGCAGCAACGCTTCAGCCAGGACGAGATCCGCTCCGTCACGGCGGATTGACCGCGCGAAGGCCGGACCGGATGGCGCGCTCCTTCAGCGGGGCAGGAAGCGGGTCCGGTCCAGCCCGTGGCGCGCCATCTTCTCGTTCAGCGTGCGGCGCGGGGTGTTGAGCGTCTCCATCACAGCCTTGATGTCGCCCTTGCAGCGCTCCAGCGCCTGCTCGATTGCCCGCTTCTCGAAGGCGTCCACCTGATCGGCAAGCGCGCGCGGGGAGCTGGCCTCGCTTCCGGCGGCGCGGCGGCGCAGCAGCCCTGCCACCCCGCCGCGCCCGACCGCCAGCGTGTGGCGTTCGGCGAGGTTGCGCAGCTCGCGGACGTTGCCCGGCCAGTCGTGGGCCAATAGGGCGTCGATGTCGGCCGGCTCCAGGGGGCGGGGCTCGCGGCCGTGGCGTTCGGCGAACTCGGTGGCGAAATAATCGAAGAGCAGCGGGATGTCGTCACCGCGCGCCCGCAGCGGCGGAATGTGCAGCTCCGCCACGTTCAGCCGGTAATAGAGGTCGGCGCGGAATTTCCCCTCGTCGCTGAGGTCGAGCAGGTCGATTTTGGTGGCGGCGACCAGCCGAAGATCGATCGCGACCGATTTGTTGGAGCCGAGCCGTTCGATGGTCCGTTCCTGCAACGCGCGCAGCAGCTTGACCTGGATGGCGAGCGGCATGCTCTCGATCTCGTCCAGGAAGAGGGTGCCGCCGCTGGAATGCTCCAGCTTGCCGGCGCGGCGCTGGCTGGCGCCGGTGAAGGCGCCGGCCTCGTGCCCGAACAGTTCGCTCTCCGCCATGCTGTCGGGGATGGCGCCGCAATTGACCGGGACGAAAGCCCCCTTGGTGCGCGTGCCGAAATCATGCAGGCAGCGGGCGACCAGTTCCTTGCCGGTGCCGGTCTCGCCGTGGATCAGCACGCTGGCGCTGGTGGCGGCGAGATCCATCAGGTCACGCCGCAGTTCCGCCATGGCGGGGGAAGTGCCGACCAGCCGCGTCTCGATCCCGTCGCCGGCCGCGCGCAGGCGCAGGCCCCGGTTTTCCAGCACCAGCCGGCGTTTCTCCGCCGCCCGGCGGATCACCGCGACCAGATGATCCGGCTCGAACGGCTTCTCGATGAAGTCGTAGGCGCCGCGCCGCATCGCCTCCACCGCCAGCGTCACATCGCCGTGACCAGTCACCAGGATCACCGGCAGGTCGGCGTCGCGCTCCAGGGCGCGCGCCAGGACCGCCATTCCGTCCATGCGCGGCATCCGCACGTCGGTGACCAGCACGCCTGGGAAGTCGGGCGACAGCCGGTCGAGTGCGGGCTGCGGCGTCGCGAACCCTTCGGCGGCGAAACCCGCCAGTTGCAGCCATTGCACCACCGACAGACGCATGGCCATTTCGTCGTCGACGAACAGGACGGGGGATGCCTGGGGATCGGTCCGCATCTCAGATCTCCTCGGCGTCGGGAAGCAGAAGAATGAAGCAGGCGCCACCGTCCGGGTTGTTCTCCGCCCGCAACGTGCCGCCGAAATCGCGCACGATGCCGTAGGACAGCGACAAGCCGAGGCCAAGGCCTTGGCCGACCTCCTTGGTGGTGAAAAAGGGATCGAACAGCCGGGACCGGTGCGCCTCGGCGATGCCGGTGCCGCTGTCGCGGATGCGGATCTCCCACCCTTCCGCGACCGGACGGGCGGCGAGGTCGAGGCGGCGGTCGGCCACACCGTCCATGGCGTCGGCGGCGTTGCGCAGCAGATTGACGAAGACCTGCTCCAGCCGCACCGCGTCACCGCGCACCCGTGCCCCGGCCGGGATCGCCTGGATCACGTCGATCCCATCCTCGCGCAGACGGGGTGCGAGCAGGGCCAGCGCGCGGTCCATGGCGCGGGCGACTGGCACCGCCTCGACCCGCGCCGGCCCCTTGCGGGCGAAATCCTTGAGGTGGCCGGACAGCATCGCCATCCGCTCCGCCAGATCGCCGATCATGGCGAGGTTGTCGCGCACCAGCCCGGTCTCCCCCCGTTCGGCCAGCAGGCGGGTGGAGGCGACGAAGGTGCGGATGGCGGCCAGCGGCTGGTTGATCTCATGGGCCAGCGCGGCCGACATCTGGCCGAGCGCCGCCAGCTTGCCGGCCTGGACCAACTCCTCCTGCGCCTCCCGCAGGACACGGTTGGCGGCAACCAGCTCGGCGGTCCGCTCCTCCACCCGGCGCTCCAGAGTGACGCGTGCCTCGCGCTGAACGCGCAGGGTCTGGCGGCGCTGATGTCCCAGGGCCAGGAACGCGGCGGCCAGCAGCACGCCCATGGCGGCGAGGATCGCGGCGCCGGTCGCCCGTGCCCGCACCGGTTCAGGGTCGGACAGGAAGCGGATGGTCCAGCCGAATTCCGGCAAGGGCCGTTCCTGCATCAGGAACGACCGCCGGCGGACCGGCCGCGTGTCGGGGTCGCCCTCGGACGGATCGTCGGGCAAGCTGACGAGACGCGCGCCGCTCTCCACCTCCGGCCCGTCCTGCAGGCCGAGCGCCGCCAGTTCCGTCCGGTCGTATTGCCGCGTCCGCGCCAGTCCTTCCCGCACCGGGCCAGGCAACGGGCGCAGGGCGCGGTACTTCCAATCAGGATGGCTGGACAGAAAGACGATGCCGTGGCCGTCGGTGACCAGCACCCGCTCGCCGCCGGCCGCCCAGTCGCGTTGCAACGGCTCCAGGTCGATCTTGACCACGGCGACGCCGATCAGTCGCCCGTCCAGCCGGATCGCCTGCGACAGGAAATAGCCAGGCAGGCCGGTGGTGACGCCGATCCCGAAATAGCGGCCGGCGCCTTCCTCCACCGCCTGCCGGAAATAAGGCCGGAAATCGTAGGTCTGGCCGACGAAGCTTTGCGCTGGATCGGCCCAATTGCTGGCTGCCAGTGCGACCCCCTTGGCGTCCACCACATAGAGCGCCGCCGAGCCGGCCGACAGGTTCGCCTGTTCCAGCCGCCGGTTCACCGCATCCCGCCGGGCGTCGGTCGGTGTCTCGAGCAGGCCGAGAACCTCATGGTCGCGGGCGACCAGAACGGGAAGATAATCGTAGCGCCCGACGGCGTTGCGGATGCTGCTGGCGTAGAGCCCCAGACGCTGGTCGCCGTTCAGCGCCAACTCGGCGCGCGCACCGGTTTCCGCCCAGTGATAGGCCACCCAGCCGGTAAGCGCGGTGGCCGCCGCAAGCGTCAGGGCGATGAGCGCGACCCGGCGCCGCCTTGCGCCGCGTGGGTCAGGGGAGGTGGAGACGAAGGCCATCCCATGTCTATGCGGGCGACGTCCCGGACTGTCCAGCGCCGTGCTGCGACCACCCCCGGTTTTCCGGCGGGCGGAGCCGCTCAGGGGGCCCGGGATGTGGTGCCGCGCCCGAGCGGACGAGCGCCTGGAGGGGATGGGCCGAGCACGGTCATCGAGATACGCATCCATCCAGGCCACCGGATGGACGCGTATCAAACGCTTGAAGCTCCAAGTCAGGGCGACCGCTCGATTCCTGGAATGCCCATGATCTCTTCGGCCAGGAATTCCACCAGCAGCCTGACGCGCGAGACGCCGGCCCGTTCCGGCACGATCAACATGTTGAGTGGCACGGAGGGCGGAGCAAGGTTCGGCAGGATGGTTTCGAGACGGCCATCGGCAAGGAGGTCGTCCACCAGCCAGATATGGGCCGGACCGACGCCGCGACCGGCGAGATAGGCTTCGCGCGCGGCCAGCCCGTGATCGGTCCGCAGGCGCCCCCCGAAGGACACGAGGTGGGTTTCGCCGTCCGGCGCTTCCAGCGTGAGCGCATCGCTGCCGGCGATGTTCGACATGCGGATGCCTTCGAGACCCGCAAGATCGTCCGGCTTCGTCGGCCTGGCATGCCATGCCAGATAAGCGGGCGAGCCGACGAGGATGCGTCGGCTCGCCCCAAGCGTCCGCAGTTTCATCGAACTGTCGGCGAGCGGGCCGAGGCGGATGGCGATGTCCACGCCTTCACGCACGAGGTCGATGCGCTCGTCGGTCAGGCCGAGATCGATCGCGATTGCGGGATGGCGGTCCTGAAAAGCGAAGATCAGCCGGCTGATGTGACGGACCCCAAGCGCGGCCGTGCAGGACACGCGCACTGTGCCGGCTGACGCTCCACTCCCCATGCGCGCCTCGTCGCCCGCCTGTTCGACGAGGCGCAGGATCCGCAGAGCCTTGGCGTAGTAGCGGCTGCCCTCGTCGGTGAGTGTGACGCGCCGCGTGGTTCGGCTGAACAGCGCGACTCCGAGCGCTTCCTCCAACTCGCGGATATGCCGCGTGACGCTCGACTGCCCGATGTTCATCTCGCGTGCAACGGCCGACAGGTTTCCACGCTCGGCGACGCGGATGAAGGTGCGCATGCGTTCGAGGGTAACGTTTGATTGATCCATCTTATGGCATTGTCCTATCCATTCCCAATCCATAGCGGATCAATGGTCGTGCGCCTAGCTTGCGGAACATCCCCTCCCAAGCGAACAGGTGCTCATCATGAATGTGTTGATGGTCTTCGCCCATCCCGAACCCCGTTCCCTCAACGCCGCCCTGCGCGACGTCGCGATCAGGGAATTGGAGACCCGGGGCCACGCGGTGCGGGTTTCGGACCTCTACGCCATGAACTGGAAAACCGCGGTGGATCGCGCCGACTTTCTCAACCTCGACGCCGACGGGCGTCTGAAGGTGGCGGCCGCATCCAGCGAGGCCTTCATGGCCGGCGCGCTGACCGAGGACGTCAAGGTCGAGCAGGAAAAGCTGCTTTGGGCCGACACGCTGATCCTTCAGTTTCCGCTCTGGTGGTTCACCATGCCGGCGATCCTCAAGGGGTGGATCGACCGCGTTTACGCCTATGGCTTCGCCTATGGCGTCGGCGAGCACAGCGACCGGCGCTGGGGTGACCGCTACGGGGAGGGTCGCCTCGCCGGCAAGCGCGCGATGCTGATCGTGACGACAGGCGGCTGGGCCGAGCACTATTCGCCGCGCGGCATCAACGGCCCGATCGACGATCTGCTGTTCCCCATCAACCATGGCATCCTGCACTATCCGGGATACGACGTGCTGCCGCCTTTCGTCACCTACCGGGTGGATCGTCTCGACGAAGCCGGGTTCGCGCAGACGGCGGAACGCCTGCGCGAGCGGATGCGCACGCTCGACACCACGCCGCCGATTCCCTTCCGCCGCCAGAATGGCGGAGAATATCTGATTCCGAGTCTTCAGCTTCGCCCCGATCTGGGGAGTGCCGAAGCGACCGGCTTCTCGCTGCATCGGGATGAACGGAGCCCTTCGGAAAGCGGCTCCGGGAACGGATGATGCGGACGTGACCTGCGCCAGCGTTCGGGGGGGCCGCCAAATGCCGTGCCGCGTCCGAGCGCTTGATGCGGAAGGGTCCGGAGGGGTCGGGCCGTGCGGCGCGCGACGGCGAGCCTGTCGCGCGGAGCGGCAACCTCCGGGCCTGGATCGTCCGTCGACGCGCCGCCGGAGCGTGCCGCTCGCGCCGGGTTGGCGGCGCGGGGGCGCGCAATCCGGCGCGCGCCCGGCAGAACCCGGTGTCGCCGAACGGGGTTTGAAACCGCGCATCGGCCGGATGCGGCCTCGGCTTCCCACGTCCGCACTTTCGGTGGGGGACTCCAGCCAAGAGCCCTTCCATGGCTGCCCGACAACTGACCGTACGCTTTCCCACCCCGGAACCGATAAAGCAGTGCCAGCATCAATCTGATATGTTGGCTGAATGATGTTCATATTACCAATTGATCATGGAGGCATATTATCTTTTAAAGATGCGTTGCCGGTCACGCGCTTGATTGTGATTTGGGTGCGTTGTAAGAATTTGTACTGCGTCCGATTGGTGGTTCAGCATCCGGCGCCCGCTCTTTCACATCCCGGCCGACCGTTCGTGATGCATATATCCAACACCACCGTCACCCGCCGAACCATGCTGATGCTGCTCGCCGGCGCCCTGGCGCTGCTGGGAATCGTCACGATGTCGGGATGGCTGGCGGAAAGCACGCGGCAATACTCCCAGGCGGTGGGGCGGATGACCGCCATACGGGTTGCCGCCGGCACCCTTCTCAGCCAGTTGCAGGACGCCGAGATCGGGCAGCGCGGCTATCTGCTCACGGGGGACCGCCAGTATCTCAAGCCCTACGAAGCGGCCACCACGGCGGTGGACGACACGATCGCCCGTCTGCACGGCTTCGCCGAGGGGGAGGACGCCGTCGCGTCGGACATCCTCGACCGTCTCGCCGTGCTTGCGACGGCAAAGCGGACGGAATTGGCGGAGACCATCGCCTTGATGGAGACCGGGCGCCGGGACGAGGCCCTGGCCGTCGTGCGCACCGGCCGCGGAATGAGGTTGATGGACGAGGCCCGGCAGGCGCTTGCCGACCTGATCACTCCGGCCGATGCCCAACTCGCCGCCCAGCTCGCCGCCATGAACGGGCAGGCCAGGATGTCGCGCTGGGTGGCGGCGCTTGGCGGTCTGTTCATCCTGCTTGTCGTGGGCGGGGCCGTGTGGATCGTGCTGCGCTACACCCGCGACCTCGTGCAGGCACAGCACGCGATCCAGGCGCTCAACGATTCCCTGGAACAGCGGGTGGCGGAGCGCACCGTGGAGTTGCAGCGGGCCAACGATGAGATCCAGCGCTTCGCCTACATCGTCAGCCACGACCTGCGCGCGCCTCTGGTGAACGTGATGGGCTTCACCAGCGAGTTCGACAGCGGGCTGGCGAGCGTCCGCGCCCATCTCGACCGCCAGCCGCCCGACGGGGACGACGCGGCGGCGGCCGAGGCCCGCCGGGCGGCGACCGAGGACATGCCGGAGGCCATCGACTTCATCCGCGCCTCGACGAGCAAGATGGACCGCCTGATCAACGCCATCCTTGCCCTGTCCCGCCAGGGGCGTCGAACGCTGGTCCCGGAAGCCGTCTCGATGCAGTCCCTGCTGGAGAACGCGCTGGCCAGCGTCCGCCACCAGGCCGGCGAGCTGGGGTGCGCCATGGACATCGCCGGCCCTCTGCCATCGCTGGTGTCCGACCGGCTCGCGCTGGAGCAGGTCTTCGGGAACCTGATCGACAACGCGGTCAAGTATCTCGACCCCGCCCGTCCCGGCCGGATCACCATCCGCGGACGGGCCGAGGGAGACCGCCTCCTTTTCGAGGTCGTCGACAACGGGCGCGGAATCATGCCGCAAGACCATCAGCGAATCTTCGAGCTGTTCCGCCGCTCCGGCGCGCAGGACCGCCCCGGCGAGGGGATCGGGCTCGCCTATGTGCGGACGCTGGTCCGGCGCCTGCAAGGCGACGTCACCGTCGATTCGGTTCCTGGACAGGGCAGTGTCTTTCGCATAAGCCTTCCCAAAACCCTGACCCTGTCCCCGGAGACGCCGGCTCATGAAGCGTGACCCCCAGACGGTGTGCATCGTCATGATCGAGGACGACGAGGGGCACGCCCGGCTGATCGAGAAGAACATCCGCCGGGCCGGCGTGACCAACGAGATCCTCCCCTTCACCGACGGGACCAGCGCGCTCGCCCATCTGTTCGGTCCGGACGGAAGCGGCGAGGCCAGCGCCGGGCGGGCGTTTCTCATCCTGCTCGACCTGAACCTGCCGGACATGACAGGGGTCGACATTCTCGCCAGGGTGAAGACGAACCCCTACACCAAGCGCTTTCCCGTCGTGGTGCTGACGACCACCGACGACCGCCAGGAAATCCAGCGCTGCTACGACCTCGGCGCGAACGTCTACATCACCAAGCCGGTGAACTACGAAAGCTTCGCCAACGCGATCCGGCAGCTCGGGCTGTTCTTCTCCGTCATCCAGATTCCCGAGGCGGAGGGATGACGGAGCCCGGCGTCCGCATCCTCTACATCGACGACGACCTCGCCCTGGCGCGGCTGGTGCAGCGGCGGCTCGGACGGCGCGGTTACACGGTGGAGTGCGCGGCGGACGGCGAGGCGGGGCTGGCGCGGCTGGCGCAGGGCGGCATCGCCGTGGTCGGGCTGGACCACGAGATGCCGGGGGCGACCGGGCTGGACATCCTGCCCATCCTGCTGGACCGGGCCGACGCGCCGCCGGTCGTCTACGTCACAGGGGCCGGCGACACGCGCGTCGCCGTCGCGGCGCTGAAGGCGGGGGCGGCCGACTATGTTCCCAAAGAGGTCGGCGACGGCTTCTTCGATCTGCTGACGGCGGCGATCGACCAAGCCCTGGAGAAGGCCCGCCTGCGCCGGGAGCACGAACGGGCGGAGCAGGAGGTGCGCGCCGCGCGCGACCGGGCCGAGTTGCTGCTGCGGGAGGTCAACCACCGGGTTGCCAACAGCTTGGCCCTGGTGGCGGCTTTCGTGCAGATGCAGAAGTCATCCCTGTCCGATTCCGAGGCCCGCGCCGCGCTGGGGGAAACCCAGGCGCGGATCGCCGCGATCGCCGGCATTCATCGGAGCCTCTACACCTCCGGTGAAGTCCGCTCCGTCCGGATCGATGCCTATCTGCAAACGCTGTTGGCCGAGATGCACACCGCCATGGCCTCGCACCGGCCGGGCATGTTTGCCGTCACTGCCGACGCGATCCTGGTGCCGACCGACACGGCGGTGTCCCTGGCGGTGATCGTCACCGAGCTGGTCACCAACGCCTGCAAATACGCCTATCCCGAAGGCCGGTCCGGCAGCATCCGTGTCCGGGCGGAGACCGCCGGGGGGCAGCTCTCGGTGAGCGTGGAGGATGATGGGATCGGCTTTCCGGGTGGCGGCGCGCCGCAGGGAACCGGTTTGGGCACCCGCATCGTCCAGGCCATGGCGACCAGCTTGGGCGCCATGCTGCATCATGACCGTCAACACGCCGGCACCCGGGTGACGTTGACGATGCCCCTGCAACCGCTGTGACGCCCGGACCACGCAGGTTTCCCGACGGTTGCGTTTCCTGAGCGGCCGTGCCGCGGCGCAAACACCTTTCCATGACGAAGCGGTTCTCATGATCGTGTTGGGAATGGCGAGGAGGTCCCCCGCGCGGGCGGCGATGGCGAACGTCTGCGGGCATCCGGCCTGAACGTTCCCGGCGTCGTGCCCCTTGACCATGGAATTCCAGCCGGGTGCCGACACCGGGTGTCCCACCGAAGCCGGTGTCGCGGTCATGGCGAACTCGGGAGGCCGCCGGGTTCACCGCCTGGAATGGGGGCGGTTGGTTCCACAAGCGGCGCATTCCCACCCCAGCGGCGCATCCCTTCCTTGAGGTCCATGCGCGCTGTTGGGCTCGGAATCGGAGCATCGCCATGGCGGCGCAACCCAAACCGGATGGCTCTCGGGAGACGGAAACCCTTCCTCCACCAACGCGTGCCGCGTTGGGCAGATGGCTGCTTGCATCGGCTTTCAGAATTGCCTTGACCTTCTCGATGCATGGGTGCCTGCAAATTTATTTCTTATTTTTGATGTTTTGCGAAATTTTAATTTGTAGTGAAGCGCGTCATATATGTTTATAAAAGAAAAATATATTGTTTACTCTACTACATAAGGCGTGTCGTCCGCCATGGATATTACGATTTATTTGTGGAACACAACCTGTTGATGCAAATAATTCCACGGGTCCAGCGGGAATGGTTTTTCCCGCGTCACTATTGGCCCGGAGTTCATTGAATGTCCAAAATTGCTGACGGGTTCCTGAGCACCAGCGGAAACCAGATCGTTGATGCCAATGGTCAATCGGTTCGCCTGATTGGCGTAAACTGGGGTGGTGCCGCAGGTTCGCCGATCAATGCGCAAGGGGAAGGGGACACCCTCTATGCCCCTATGGGGCTCGATCAACGCAACTACAAAGACATGATGGATCAGATGGTTGCAATGGGTTTCAACACCATTCGCATCCCCATCAGCAACCGTATGCTCGATGCCGACGTGCTGATTGACGACCTTCAGCCAAGTCTTGGCGTGCGCGACCCTTTGCTGAGGCCCGACAGGATCTCCCAATGGCACAATCCTGATCTTTATGACGGCGGAAACGTTCTGACGCCGTTGAAGGTCTTGGACAAGATCGTCGATTATGCCGGCCAAGTCGGCCTCCGCATTATCCTTGATCATCATTTCACCAGCCATGAAGCATCCGCCTATACGGCCTTCATGAAGAATGGACTCTGGTACGATGATGACCCTCAGGGTCTTTCCAGGGTTTATGATCGGGAAACGGTGGAAAAGGATTGGGTTTTTCTCGCCAAACACTATGCCGGAAACCCCGCCGTCATCGGTGCCGACCTTCAGAACGAAACGACATCCATGGATGGGGGGAAGGCAACATGGGATGGAACCGGGTCGGCCACCGACTGGAAAACAGGCGCTGAGGAACTGGCGAACGCGATACATGCCGTGAACAAGGATTGGCTGCTGATCGTGGAAGGGATGGATTGGTCATCCAATCTCTCGGCCGTCGCCACTCAACCGATCCAGCTTGCAGACCCTTCAGCCATGAACAAGCTGATTTATTCTCCACATGCCTATAGCCAATATGACGAATGGAGAATTGATTATGCTCCGGGAAATACGGAAAGCGAGAAAATTCAGAACTGGGCAAACTCGTTTGGATCTCTGTGGGATTCGAGATTTGGGTATATCTACCAACAGAATATCGCTCCAATCCTTGTTGGTGAGTTTGGAATAGTCGTCTCCGACGAGAAAAAAGTGGCTTGGGGAGATAATCTTGTAAAATATCTGAATGGAGATTTTGACCTGAACGGCGTGAGCAATCTCGTCGGCAACCAACTGGGCATGAGCGCGACCTACTGGACATGGAACGCCGACGACAACAACGATGGCTACGGCCTTACCGAAGGAGAGTCCGGGGGGGCATGGCGGGACATCGGATACCAGTATTACCAGCACATTCGCCCTCTGATCCAGCAGACCGGGGGGTATCTGGAGTCGATCGGCGGTGTCGGAAACGACGCGCTGACCAGCGGCGGAGGCCCGGGCCAAGCCGTTTTCCTGGATGGCGGGTTGGGGAACGACACGCTGTACGGTGGCACCGGCGATGACATGCTTTTTGGCGGGGCCGTCAACGCCGACGCCGATCCGGCTGGCAATGCCACTGGTGGTGACGATGCACTGTACGCCGGCGACGGCAACGACCTCGCCGACGGTGGTTCCGGCAACGACACCGTCGATGGCGGTGCTGGCAACGACACCCTAATCGGCGGTGGCGGCAATGATTCGATCCTTGGCGGCGACGGCGACGATACCCTGTTCGGCATGGATGGCACCGACACCCTCCTGGGCGGTGCCGGCCACGACTGGCTGCGCGGCGGCACCGGGAACGACAGCTTGAATGGCGGACTCGGCGACGACACGCTGAACGGTGGCGCGGGAGCGGACACGCTGTTGGGAGGCGGCGGCGACGACACCATCGATTACGGCGGATCGGTCCATGGTGTGTCGGTCAACCTGACGACCAGCACGGCGGCGGGCGGGGACGCTCAGGGCGACGTGATCTCCGGCTTCAGCCACGCCATCGGTGGCGACGGCAACGACACCCTGTTCGGTGACGCCGGCGCCAACCGCCTCGCCGGCGGCGGTGGTAACGACACCCTGGTCGGCGGCGACGGCAACGACACCCTGATCGGAGGCGCCGGCAGCGACCTGCTCACCGGAGGCGCCGGGCTGAATCGCTTCGAATTCACCACCTACGGCAACGCCGGCTCGGCCGACCGGATCACCGACGCGAAGACCGGCGACGTCATCGCGGTGACCGGGCTGACCTTCACCGGAGCCGTGACGTCCGGAAGCGGCGCGGGGCTCGGGCTCGGCGGCATCCGCATCGAGGCGAGCGGCAACGACACCATCCTCCACATCGGCACCGACGCCACGCCGGGCAGCGATCTCGACATCGTTCTGGCCGGCGCCTATACGGCGGAAAACTTCATCGCCAGCGGTTCCACCATCACCATCACCGACGGGCCGCCGCCGGAGGAGCCGGCCTCGGTTTCCATCGCCCCGGCCGTCGTTTCCCAGGCCGAGGGCAACAGCGGCACGACCAGCTTCGTCTTCACTCTGACCCGGACCGGCAGCACGGACACGGCGAAGACCGTGCAATGGTCGGTTGCCGGGTCGGGTTCCGCCCCGGCGGACGCCGCGGATTTCGGCGGCACCTTCCCCTCGGGCACCGCCACCTTCGCCGTCGGAAGCCCCACCGCGACCATCAGCGTTGCGGTTCTCGGCGACACCGCCGTCGAAGCGACCGAAGGCTTCACCGTCACCCTGCAAGCCCTGCCCAACGATCCCACCGTTTTCACCACCGCGACGGCCCAGGGCGTCATCTTGAACGACGATTCCTCCCAGCCGACGCCTCAGACCTATTACCTGACCTCCGGACCCGACAACTGGACCGGCACCACGGTGGCCGATCAGGTCTTTGCCGGCAACGGCAACGACACGGTGGATGGAGGTGACGGCAACGACCAGCTGTTTGGCGAGGACGGAAACGACAGCCTGATCGGTGGCGGCGGCGGCGACCAGCTCTACGGCGGTGCCGGAAACGACACCCTCTGGGGCGGGGCCGGCATCGACCACATCCAGACGGGAAGCGGTACCGACACCATCGTCTTCAAGCTGGGCGACAGCTACGATTACGTGGATGACTTCACGGCCGGGGCCGGCGGCGACGTCATCGACCTTCGCTCCATCACCACGATCCACAGCCTGGCCGACCTGACCCTGACCCAGAGCGGCGCCAATGTCGCCATCGACATCAGCCCGACGGACGGGCTGACGCTTGGAAACCTCCAGGTCTCGTCCCTGGTCGAGGCCAACTTCCTGTTCGCCCCCTCGCAATGGTTCGGCACCAGCGGCGCCGACGTCATCACCGGCGGCGACGGCGTCGACCAGATGTATGCGGCCCAAGGCAACGATACGCTGTCCGGTGGGGCCGGCAATGACCAGATGTTCGGTGAAGACGGCAACGACGTCCTGTTCGGTGGTGCCGGCAACGACGTGATGTCGGGCGGAACCGGAAACGACACACTCGCGGGTGGCATCGGGAACGACTATCTGGTCGGCGGAACCGGCAGCGACACCTTCGTGATGGCTCCCGGCGATGGCTACGACTATGTCGGGGACTTCCAAGCCGGCAGCGGCGGGGACATCATCGATGTTCATTCCATCGCCGGCATGACCAGCCTTGGCGCGGTCATGGCCGGCGCGACCCAGTCGGGCAACGACACCGGCATCTATCTCGGCAACGGCACGGGCATCACGCTGGCCGGTGTCAGCCTCGGCAGCCTCACCGCCGCCAACTTCCGCTTCGCCGCAACGCCCGAGTACGGCACCGCGAACGCCGACCAGATGATCGGCACGGCCGGCGACGATGCCCTCATCGGGCTCGCCGGCAATGACACCCTCGTCGGCTACATCGGAGACGACAGCCTTCTTGGTGGCGAGGGCAACGACCTTCTGTCCGGCGGCGACGGCGCCGACACGCTCGATGGCGGGGCCGGCAATGATTACCTGGAGGGGGGAAGCGGCAGCGACGTGTTCGTCTTCAATCCCGGAGGCGGCTACGACTACATCGGCGACTTCGCCACCGCCGCAGGGGGAGACGTCATCGACCTGCGGGGCTGGACGTCGATCCACGGCATGGCGGATCTGACGCCCCACCTCACCCAATCGGGGAGCAACCTGGCCATCGAACTCGGATCGACCGACGGGATCACGCTCGCCAACGTGCAGATGTCTTCCTTGAACAAGACCCATTTCCTGTTCGCGTAACGGGGCACTGGGATCGGCGCTGGGCCTCCGCCCAACTTCTCCACCGGAAACGAGAGGGTGGGCGGGGGCTCGCGTGCTTCCGCCCATCCGGTGGTGCTGGCCTGGAGGGGCGGCACGGGATATACCAGGGCCTCCCAAAAGCCGTTGCCGGCTTCGCCGGGATCGGAACTGCCCTCACCCCGAGGTCTGGATGCCCCTGTCTCCCGTCTGGTCCGTCCGTCACATGGTCACCCGCATCCATGGCTGCGATCTGGCCGTCACATGGCGGCCGGACGGCTGGCTGTGGTCGGTGACGGTCGCCGGTGAACCGATCGCCAAGGGGACGGCGCGCAGCCAGGAAGGCGCCCAGGACGCGGCCGTCCGGGCGGCGCGACGGCATGTCGACGACGGCGGCAGGATGCAGCTTCCGCTGTTCTGAGCGGCGGACCGGCTCCGGTCAGAAGGCGTAGCGGACGCGGCAGTAGGGCATGTGGCGGGCGAGCAACTCGCGGAACATGGCGATCATCCGGCCCTTGAGGGCCGCCCGGTAGCGGACGTTGACGGCGCCGTTCTCCGAGCGCTTGGGCTCCTGCCAGCGCGGCGTCCACAGCCGCTCCTCCGCCTTGGGGTGCCAGCGCAGATTCAGGTCGTGCAGTTCCTCGTTGTGGGTGAGGAAGATCACCTCGGCGGCGATCTGGGCGCGGGCGCGTTCCGACAGGGCGGCGTCGACTTGGCTGAACAGTTCGGCGTAGGCGGCGGTCCAGCCCTCATAGACCACCACCGGGCTGAAGTTCAGGTGCACCTCCCAGCCGGCGCGGACGAACTCCTCGATGGCGGCGATGCGTTCGGGGATGGGTGCGGCGCGGACATCGAGCGTGCGGGCCAACTCGGCCGGCATCAGGCTGAAGCGGATGCGCATGCGGCCGGCCGGGTCGTAGTCCAGCAGGTCGCGGTTCACGTATTTGGTGGCGAAGCTGCCCTTGGCGTTGGGCAGGCGGCGGAACAGGGCGGTGAGGTCGCGGACGTTGTCGGAGATCAGGGCGTCGACCGAGCAGTCGCCGTTCTCGCCGACGTCGTAGACCCAGGCCAGCGGATCGACCTGGTTCGCGTCCGGCTTGGGCCCGAGCCGGCCGGCGTGACGGGCGATGGCGGCGGTGATGCCGTCGATGTTGACGAAGGTGGTGATCGGGTTGGCGTAGCCCTTGCGCCGCGAGACGTAGCAGTAGGCGCAGGCCATGGCGCAGCCGTTGGAATGGGACGGCGCGATGAAATCGGCGCTGCGCCCGTTCGGCCGCACGGCGAGCGTCTTCTTGACGCCGAGCACCAGCACGCTGCGCTTGGTGCGGACGTAGCTGTCCAGCTGCTCGGCGTCGCCGTGCAGGTCGGGGATGTTCCAATGCGAGGCGATCGTCACCCGCTCGGCGTCGGGGAAGCGGGCCAGGATGGCGCGGCCGCGCGGATGCTCGGCCGCCGCCGGCTCGGCGAGGATGCGGGTAACCTCCAATGGGGGCAGGGCCAGCGGGGGCAGGGCGGTGCTCATGGTCGCATTGTACACCTCGTCGCCATCGTTGCGCAGTCTGCCACGTTTGTTTCCCAATGCGGCGTTGCGATGTTGCGCCCAGGGGGGCGATGGAATGCCGCGTTGTCCCATTCACCTTTCGGGAAGCTCGGCCGGGATCCATGCCATAGAGGCCGGTGCCGACCGTCAGCGCGGAGAGCGGACGCTGCCCAAAAGGTAGCCAAACCCGCCGGCCAGGACCAAGCCCGCCATCAGCGCGGTTCCGCGCACGGCGCCCGCCCCGGCCACCAACCGCAGGCGGTGACGCGGCAGCCCGAAGCGGCCGCGCGTGCGGTGCAGGCCCTCCACCGGCTGGAACAGGTTGTCCGGCCGGCCGGGCCGCTCGCGCTCCTCCGTTTCCTGCCCCTCCACCGCGGCGTGGGCAAGGTAGCGGTCCCCGACGCCCGGCAGCAGGCTGTTGCCCAGGATCGCCTCGACCGTCGTCGTGCCCAGCCAGTAGTCGCGCTTGGGATGCTCGGCCGCGTGCAGGATGGCGTGGGCGATGTCCTCGGGCTGGAAGACCGTCCCCATGGGGCGGGCACGGTGCGGCATGTGGCTGCGCGCCCACTCGAACTGGGGGGTGTTGACCGCCGGCAACTGCACCATGGTGATCCGCACCCGGCTGCCGTCGTGCAGCAGTTCGGAGCGCAGGCTGTCGACGAAACCGACGATGGCGTGCTTGGCTCCGCAATAGGCCGCCTGCAAGGGGATCGAGCGATGGGCGAGGGCGGAGCCCACCTGGATGATCGTGCCCCGGCCGCGCGGGCGCATGGACCGCAGAGCCGTCTGGATGCCGTAGGCCGAGCCGAGATAGGTCACGTCGGTGACCCGCCGCAATTCCTCCGGCGTCAGCGCCGTCACCGGCCCGAACACCGTCACCATGGCGCTGTTGACCCACACGTCGACCGGTCCGAAAGTCTGCTCGAGCCGGTCGGCGGCGGCGGACAGGGCCTGGGCGTCGCTGACGTCGAGGGGCAGGACCAGCCCCCGTCCACCGAGCCGCTCGACCTCGCGCCGGACTGTTTCGAGCGCGTCGCGCGATCGCGCGATCAGCCCGATGGAGGCCTTGTGCCGCGCCGCGAAGGCCAGCGCCGTGGCGCGACCGACGCCGGCGGACGCTCCCGTGATGCAGACGACCGGACCTGACTTCATGCTCTGTGCCCTCGTGACAAGCAACCATGTGCCGGGTCGGCAACGCATGGCGATGGTTCAGGTTCCGGCGGCCGGTGGCTTTCGTGGCCGAACGGGCCTGTCCGCTGGACCCTGCCGTCACGCGGCGGGGGCGGGGCGCAGCAGGGCGATCAGCAGCAGGCCGCCGACGACGAGCCAGCCGATCACCAGGAAGCCGTCGGCGTAGGCGAGGACGTAGGCCTGCTTGCGCACCACCCCGGCCAGGAGCGAGGCGGCCCGTTCCGTGGCCTCGGCGTCGCCGGCCGAGCGGGCGGCGACCCGCGCGGCGGTGCCGGCGAGCCGGCGCACGGTGTCCGGATCGCCGGCCTGGACGTTCATGCCGAGCGTGAAGGAGTGGAACTGCTCCCGCACCCGCACGAAGGTCTGCATGAAGGCGGATCCCAGCTCGCCGCCCAGCAGCCGCGCGGTCTGCATCAGGGCGCCCAGCGTCAGGATGTGGGCCGGGGACAGGTTCTTGATGTTGAAGAAGATCAGCGACGTCATCGCGAAGGACTGGCCGAAGGCCTGGAGCATCTGCGAGGCGAGGAAGGTCTCGCCGATCCAGTCCGCCGTCAGGCGCGCGGACAGGAAGCAGGCCGCGCCGACCGCCGCGAAGCCCGCCGCCATGGTGACGCGGGCGTCGGCGCGGCGCAGCAGGGTGCCGATCAGCGGCGCCAGCAGGAACTGCGGCAGGGCGATCAGCAGCAGCGTGTCGCCGACCTCCATGGCGCGGTAGTTGTTCACGGTGATCAGGTATTGCGGGATCAGGTAGGCGGTGGACAGCATGACCAGCCGCAGCAGCACCAGCAGCAGGCAGAGCAGCGGAATGTTGCCCCGGAAGATCGCGCCGAAGGTGATCCAGGGGGTGGGGCAGGTCAGCTCCTGGACGACGAAGGCGGCGACCAGCAGCCCGCCGGCCAGCAGCAGCCCGACGACGAGGCCGGAGTTCAGCCAGTCCAGCCGGTTCCCCTGGTCGAGCGCGGCGTAGAGCAGGGCGAAGCCGGCGCTGGCGTAGAGGATGCCCCACCAGTCGGCCGTCGCCAGCAGGTCGCGCCGCGTCGGCTCGCGCGGCATCCCGACATACACGCACAGCCACATCAGCGGCGCCAGCAGGGCGGTGTCCCAGAACAGCCAGTGCCAACTCAGGTTCTCGATGACCCAGCCCTCGACGGAGGCCGAGAGGTTCAGCGACAGCTCGATGTTCATGGCGTAGACGGCGATGCCGTAGACCACGAAGCGCGGCGGCAGGTTGCGGACGATGAAGCCGATGGTCAGCGGGATGAAGGTGCCCGACGACAGGCCGGCGAGCGCCTGGCAGGCCAGCACGCCCGGCAGGCTGCCGGTCAGCGGCAGGGCAAGGGCCGCGACCCCGTAGCTGGCCGCCGAGACCAGCAGGATGCGCCGGGGGCCGAAGACCGCGCCGAAGAAGGCGGCGGCCGGCGCCACCGCCATCTGCGCCACCGTGTAGGCGGTGGTGATCCATGCCCCCTCGTCGAAGCCGGCGCCGATGGCGCCACGGATGTCGGCCAGCCCGAAGGCGGTGATGCGGGCGGTCAGGGTGGAGATGATGGCGCCCAGCAGCACGCCGAGGATGCCGACGACCGGGTGGTGGGTGATGACCGGAGCTGCCCTGCGGCGGGCGCCGCGGCGGAAGCGGAGAAGCAGGGGACGGCGCGCCTCGGCGGCCGTCACGACCCGCCCCCGCCGGCCGGGGCGGTTCCGGAACCGACGGTATCGCCCCTCGTCGTGTCGGCCCCCGAGGTGTCGATGCTGACCTCGACCGACATGCCCGGCCGCAGGCGGTCCATCAGCGGGTGCGGGGTGTCGAGGACGATCTTGACCGGGATGCGCTGCACGACCTTGGTGAAGTTGCCGGTTGCGTTCTCCGGCGGCAGCAGGGCGAACTGGCTGCCGCTCGCCGGGGAGTGGGACTCGACACGGCCCGTCAGCGGCGTGTCGGGGAAGCTGTCGACCCGGATCGTCGCCGGCTGGCCGACGCGCAGGCGGGTCATCTGGGTTTCCTTGTAGTTCGCGACGATCCAGACGTTGGGCAGCGGCACCAGGGTGATGATCTGGCTGCCGACCGCCACGAATTGGCCGGGACGGGCCTGCCGCTGGCCGACCATGCCGTCGGCGGGGGCGCGGATGGTCGTGCGGTCCAGGTCGATGCGGGCGAGCGCCAGCGCCGCCTCGCGCTGCTGCCGGGTGGCGCGCGCCTGCCGCTGCTGGACGTCCAGCCCGCCGAGCGTCGCCTTCTGCTGGTCGATCAGGGCGCGCCCGGCGCCGAGCGCCGCCTCGGCGCGGCGGGCCGCCGCCTGGGCCTGTTGCAGGGCCTGGAGGGTGCCGGCCAGCCCCTGTTCGGACAGATCCTGCTGGCGCCGCTCCTCCAGGCGGGCGCGCCAGGCGTCGGCCTCCAGCCCGTGGGCGTTGGCTTCGGCCTGGTCGATCAGGGCTTGCTGGGCGCGCTTCTGGATGTCGAGCAGGGCGATCGCCGCGTCCGCCGCTTCCAGCGCGGCCTCGGTTTCGGCGACGCGGGCGCGGTATTCGTCGTCGGCGATGACGGCCAGCGGGTCGCCGGCCTTCACCCATTGGAAATCGCCGACCGGCACCGAGCGGACGGTTCCGGAGACCTGCGCGGCCAGCGGCGTGGTGTCGGCCTGGAGGTAGGCGTCGTTGGTCGTCTGGCGGACGGCGGAGCCGACCCAGCGGTCCCAGCGGGTGACGAAGGCGGCCAGCAGCAGCAGGGCCAGCGCGAGCACGGCGCTGCGCACCAGCCAGGGGCTCCAGGCCACCGGCGCGGCCGTGGCCGGCGGAGTGGCGGCGGCCGGGGCCGCCAGGGCGCGCTCCGCGCCGTGGTCCGGCCCCCTATGGTCCGGCGGCGTCACCGCGCCGCCACCGCCCTGCGGACCTTGCCGACGTCGGCGGCGGAGACCGGTCGCGCGGCGTTGTCCCAGGCGTTGCGGATGTAGGTGACGACCACCGCCACCTGATCGTCGGACAGCCGCCAGCCGAGCGGTGGCATCGCCGGGGCGGTCGGGCGCGCGTCGGTGGCCACCCCGCGCGAGCCCTCCAGCACCAGCCGGATCAGCGTTGCGGGGTCGTCCGCCTGCACCACGCCGCTGCCGGCCAGGGTCGGGAACAGATGGGTCTGCCCGGCCCCGTCGCCGCCATGGCAGGCGGCGCAGCTGTCCTGGTAGATGGCGCCGCCGGCCCGCATCCGGTCGTCGTCGGCGGCCAGCCGGGCCGGGGCCTCGCCGCCCGGCGGCGGCTGGTCGAGCAGGTAGGTCGCCATCGCCGCCAGATCGGCGTCGGTCATCTTCGAGCTGGAGTTCCGGATCTCCTCCGCCATCGGCCCGGAGGCGATGGTGGCGTGGTTGGCGCCGGTCTTGAGGTAGGCGACGAGCTGCTCCTTCGACCAGTTGCCGATGCCCGTCCGCGTGTCGGTGGTGATGGCCGGCGCGTACCAGGCCTGGAGGTTGGCGCCCTCCAGCGCGCGGTCGTCTTCGTCGGCACCGAGCGCGGTCTTGGGCGTGTGGCAGGTGCCGCAATGGCCAAGCGCCTCCACCAGATAAGCGCCGCGGTTCCATTCCTCCGTCTTCCGCGGGTCGGGGCGGAAGCGGCCCGGCTCGAAGTTCAGCAGGTTCCAGCCGGCCATCGACAGCCGGATGTCGAAGGGGAAGGGAAGCTGGTTGACGTCCACCGCGTTGTTCACCGGTTCCAGCGTGGTCAGGTAGGCCCAGAGGGCGCGGACGTCCTCGTCGGTCATCTTGGTGTAGGCGGGGTAGGGCATCGCCGGGTAGAGCCGCTTGCCGCCCCGGCCGATGCCCTCGTGCAGGGTGCGGCGCAGGTCGTCCTCGGTCCAGGCGCCGATGCCGGTCTCGCGGTCGGGGGTGATGTTGGGCGCCACCAGCGCGCCGAAGGGCGTGTCGAGCCGCACGCCGCCGGCGTAGGGCTTGCCGCCGGGCACGCTGTGGCAGGCGACGCAGTCGGCGGCGACGGCGACGTAGCGCCCGCGCTCGACCAGCTCGTAATCCTGGCTGTCGGCCCGGATGGTGCCGGCGGCCGCGAACAGCGCCACGGCGGCGGCGGCGAAGGCGGCGGCTGGACCGAGCCTGCTCATGCCTGCACCAGCGGGCCGGGGGCCTTCAGGTACCGGCTGCGGATGGCATCGGCCGCCCGAAAGGCCAGCGCGCCCACCGTCCCGGTCGGGTTGTAGCCGGAATTTTGCGGGAACACGTTCGCCCCCACGGTGAAGACGTTCGGCACGTCCCAGCTTTGCAGGAAGGGGTTGACGACGCTGGTCGAGGGGTCGGCCCCCATCGCGGTGCCGCCGACCACGTGGGTGGACTGGTAGGGCACCACCGACCAGGGCCGCGTGCGCGGATACTCGACGACCTCGCGCGCGCCCATGGCGCGGACGATCTCCGCCACCTTCCCGGTGACGTAGGCCGACATCCGCACGTCGTTCTCGGGGAAGTCGAAGGTGATGCGCATCAGCGGCCGGCCGAAGCGGTCCTTGTAGGTCGGGTCGAGGTCGAGGAAGTTGCCGCGGTCGGCGTAGCTGCTCGCCTCGCAGCCGACGCTGAGGTTGCTGAGGTAGCTGTCGCGCATCGCCTTCTTCCACCCCGACCCCCAGGTCGGGCTGCCCGGCGGGGTCGGCCGCTTGGAGATCGGCTCCGCCCCGATCGGCGCGCAGCGCGTGCTGCCGCCGCCGAGGAAGCCCAGCGGGCCATGGTCGAAATTGTCGTTGTTGAACTCGTCGATCGCCATGCCGGTGGCGCCGCCGCCGATGAAGTTGTTGAAATTGTACTTCGCGGGATCGAAGAAGCCGACGGCCTGGTTGGCCATCTGGTAGCAGAAGTTCCGCCCCAGCGCCCCCTTGCCGGTCTGCGGGTCGTAGGGGGTGCCGATGCCCGACAGCAGCATCAGCCGGACGTTGTCGAGCATGAAGGCGCAGAGGACCACCAGATCGGCCGGCTGCTCGAACTCCTCGCCGGAGCTGTCGACGTAGGTGACGCCGGTCGCCTTCCTGCCCGTGGAATCGAGGTTGACCCTCATCACCTCGCACAGGGTCCGCGCCTCGAAGTTCGGCTTGCGCATCAGCACCGGCAGCACGGTGGTCTGGGCGCTGGCCTTGGAGTAGTTGGCGCAGCCGTAGTTGGTGCAGAAGCCGCAGAAGGTGCATTGCCCCATCGTCACGCCCAGCGGGTTGGTGTAGGTGCGCGACAGCAGGGCGGACGGGATGGGGAAGGGCTTGTAGCCCATGCTGGCGGTGGTCTCGGCGAACAGGGTGGGCCCATAGGTCTGCATCATCGGCGGGTTGGGGTAGTCGCGCTTGCGCGCGCCCTCGAACGGGTTGCCGCCCTCCTGTTTCTCGCCGTTCAGGTTGCCGGCCTTGCCGGAGATGCCGGCCAGATACTCGAACCGGTCGTAAAAGGGCTCCATGTCCTCGTAGGTCAGGCCCCAGTCCTGGATGGTCATGCCGTCGGGGATGGCCTGGGCGCCGTAGCGCTCGCCGTAGTGGGAGCGCAGGCGGAAGTCGGCCGGCGAGAAGCGCCAGGTGATGCCGGCCCAATGGACGCCGGCCCCGCCGACGCCGTTGCCGGGGTGGAAGCTGCCGAACTGCCGCATCGGCAGCGCCGTCTGGCCGACGTTGTTGCGCGCGGTGACGGTCAACTGCGCCGGCCGCAGCATCAACTCCTGCCGGGAGTTGTAGCGCAGCTCGTCGGGGGCGTAGCCGATGTTGAAGTCCTTGGCGGTGTCGCGCCAGGGCCCGCGCTCGATGGCGACGACGTCCAGCCCCTCGTCGCACAGCTCGTTGGCGAGGATCGCGCCGCTCCAGCCGAGCCCGATGATGACCACGTCCTTGTGGGGGAGTTTGCTCGCCATCCCGTCAGCCCTTCATCGCCCGGTCGCCATCGCCCAATCGCCCCGGCCGCCGATGGCGACGGGGGGAAGCGGGTATTTTTGGTTGTGCTTGAGAACATGGTCCCGGTAGTCGTAGCGGGTGCCGGGGAAGCCGATCATCCTCCAGCTCACCATGTCGCGGTTGCCGCCGTAGATCGGATCGGCGAAGAACCCCTCCATGGTGTTTTGCAGGATCAGGCTGAAGAAGCCGCCGGAACCCACCGGCCCGTCGAAGGCGACGGCGTCCTTCTCCATCTCGGTCAGCAGCGCGTCCTTCTGGTCGGGCGTCAGGTCGGTGAAGCCCTTGCCGGCCATCGTCCGGCGGCAATGCTCGTCGAGCGCCTTCAGCCCGTGCCGGTATCTGGCGACGGGGGTCAGGTCGCTCTGGTCGCCCTGGGTGGGAAGGCCGGGCTGGAAAGGCCCCAGCCTGTAGAGCCGGCTGGAATCGCCGTAATGCCCGGCGAGCTGGCGGTCGATGAACACCGCGCAGCCGGCGTCCTTGCCGCTGACGCTGAGGTCGTCGGCCGGAATCAGCCGCTCGACGATGGCCTCGACCAGTTCGCCCTCGCGCGGGGTGAAGACGGTCCAGGGGCCGGGCAGCACCCGCTCCGGCGGGTCCGCCGCGCCGGCGTCCCAGGGCAGGCCGGTTCCGAACAGCGTGCGCGCCTTGGCTCCCGACGCCGCCAGCGCCACCAGCCCCATCGCCGTCGAGGCGAGAAAGCGGCGTCGGCTGGTGTGGAAGGGATGGGGACTGCTCATTCTCGGCCATGCTCCCGTCAGCGTGGGAATCGCGGACCGGCGGAGCGTCGCCGGCACGCGGGTTTCCCGGCTCAAACGGTGCCTTGACGGCGTGGTTCCGTCCCCTCCCACGCATGGCTGTGCCGACGGAACAGGCGGGTGGGTGTACCCTGGCCTTCCGGGGTTTGGGACCGCTCCAAAGCGTCGATGCCGGACGCCGCCGGAGGGATGTCCCTTCGGCATTTCCCCGTGGCGGGGCCGCGCTACAGCAGAAGCGCCTTCTCGCGCGCGACGTTGCCGGAGAGGCTGACCACCGCCCGCTCGTCCAGGGCGCGGCGGAGACTGGGAAAATCGACGGTCTCCTCCTGCCGGATGTGTTCGGTGACGACGTGCTTCAGCTCGTGCGCCACGGCCAGCCAGCGCGGATCGTCCTTGGCCATGCGCTCCAGCGCAAAGAGGTGCATCTTCATCTCGGCGTGCTCGCCGTAGAGCCTCCGGGCGTCCTCGTCCAGATGGGCGTCGTCGCGCAGCATCGGGTAGACCACATCCTCCTCGGCCACCGCGTGCGCGGCCAGCCGCCGCTTCAGGCGCAGCAGAAGCTGCGTCCGCCGCACCGTCGCGTCGATGGGCGTCCGCACCATCTCGGACAGCAGGGCGAGGATGTGCCGGTGGTCGTCGGCCAGCGCGTCGAAGGGATCGCGCCCGGCGCTGGCCCGCGCCGTCCCGGCCATCTGCGCCACCAGCGGCGGCAGGAGCCGGCTGGCGATCACCGCCAGGGCCGCGCCACCCGCGAACGCCGCCATTCCCTGCATGGAAAACCAACCGCCAGACCGTGCCATCGCTCCCGCTCCCTCATGATGGTGACGCCGATGGATGGAAAACATGAGGCCGCGCGGGCCGTTCCGCCCACCCGCTTCCGTTGCCGGAAGGACCTGGGTCCGGAAAGCTCGGCCGGAAGCACCCCCGGGGGGCGGCCTGCACAATGGGCATATGCCACCCGGTCAGGGGAGGTTCCGCACCCCGCGCTGTTCAACCTGGGGTCCGGCACGCTTCGGACGGCCGTGGGGGAGGCCGGTTTTCATCCGGCGCCCCCCGCGCAACGACCATCAAGACGAAGGATGAGGCGATGACCAAGCAGACTGGCAACCAGGATCAGCCGAACCGGGCGGACAAGGCGCGGGCAGACAAGGCGCGGGACGAGGCCGAGCGGACCAAGCGGGCGGTCGACAGCATGGGCCTGGGCAACACCCCCCATGGCGGGGATGACCCGCAGCATGGGAACAACAGCAATCTGGCCCAGACGCCGCTGCCGTCGGACACCGGCGGCAAGGGGCATGTCGGCGACACCCCGGTGAAGGATCAGGCGTAGCGGGACCTTCCGGGCCGCGCCCGCACCGCCTGTTGACGTCGCATCAAACCAACGGGAGCGACTGATGAGCGACAAGCCGAAAGACGACCATGCCCCGAAGCCGGGAACCGACGACGGGCGGGACAGGACCCTGACGGAAAAGGAGGAGGACGAGGCCGGTGGCGCGAACAAGACGACGCCGGGCCCGATATACGACGTCTGACCATTTTCAAGCATGGAGAGCATCATGGACGACGAACCCGGCAAGGATCGGCCGACCCCAGGCGCGGTCGGCGGTCGGATGCCCGAGCCGCCGGCAACCCCGTCGCTCGGGCAGGAGCATGAGCCGCAGGGGACCGGGGTGAAGCGCCCGCCCGCCGGGCCGGCGGACGACAAGGCTGCGGACGACACGGCGACGGATGACCGGGCAGGCCAGACACGGGAGCCCGGATACGACGAGGCGTGACCGCGCCGGCAACCGGAACCAAGGAGGCCCCCATGTCCGGGGGCCTCCTGCTTTTGGATCCCGCCGTTTCTGAACGCGGGCGGTCAATGCTCAGCGGCCGGCGGCTTCACCGCGCGTTGACTCGACGGCGTCGAGGCAGCGTGCGGCGTTGGTGAGCGAAGCGGCGGGATCCTCTGACGCCAGAGCGGCCGTCACCCGGTCCCCGCGGGCCAGGAACAGGCCGTCGGACCGCTTGGCGAGCTGCGTGCACCGTTTCGCCGCCGAATCGCCGCGCAGGGTCAGCGCCACGCCGGCCGGCCCGACCTTGAGCGCCGCGATGCCAAGCCGCCGGCAGCGGCAGCGCAGGGTGGCGACGTCGAGCAGACCTTCCACCGTTTCCGGCAGCGTTCCGAAACGGTCCTCCATCTCCTCGCGCAGGGCATCGACGTCGGCGGCGTCGCGCATGCGGGCGATCCGGCGGTGCAGGCCGATGCGCAACTCTGGCTCCGGGATGTAGGCGGCGGGGATGGTCTGCGGCACCGCCACCGTCACCTCGGGTGTCCAGCCCTCGTCCGGCTCCCGCCGCAACGCCCGCAGCGCATCGGCGAGGATGCGCTGGTACAGCTCGGTTCCGACGGCGCGGCGATGGCCGGTCTGGTCGGTGCCCAGCGGGTCGCCGCCGCCGCGCTGGTCGAGATCGAGCAGGCTCAGCGCGAAGCCGCCGCCGAGGCTCTCGATCAGCTCCAGCGAGGCGAGCCGGCGGGCGGCGCGCTCCTCCAGCGGATGGTCGGGATCGGTCATCAGCCAGGCGTAGCCCTGGACCGCTCCCCGGCCCACCCGGCCGCGCAGCTGGTGCAGTTGCCCCAGCCCGAACAGGTCGGGACGGAACAGCAGCAACGTGTTGGCGCGCGGGATGTCGATGCCGGATTCGATGATCGGCGTCGCCAGCAGCACGTCGCTTTCGCCGTCGACGAAGCCCATGACGGCGTCGTCCAGCGCCTGCGGTCCCAGCCGCCCGTGCGCCACGGCGATGCGCAGGCCGGGCACCAGCGCGCGGAGCCACGCCTCCAGCGGCTTCAGGTCGGCGACGCGCGGGACGACGCAGAAGGATTGCCCGCCGCGCGCGTGCTCCCGCAGCAGGGCGGCGCGCGCGATCTCGGGGTCGCGGGGGATCACCGTGGTGCGCACCGGCCGGCGGCGGGCCGGCGGGGTGTCGATGACGCTGAGGCCGCGCGTGCCGGCCAGGGCGCCCTGGAGGGTGCGCGGGATCGGCGTCGCGCTGAGGGCGAGGCTGTGAACCCCCCTGGTGCGACGGCGCAGCGCCTCCTTCTGGTCGGCGCCGAAGCGTTGCTCCTCGTCCACCACCATCAGGCCGAGGCGCTGGAAACGGGCCTCCCTGGACAGCAGGGCGTGGGTGCCGACGACGATGGCCACGGAGCCGTCGGCCATCCCGGCGCGCACCCGCGCCGTCTCCGCCCCGTCCATCGCGCCGGTCAGCGGCTCGATGGTGACGCCGAAGCCGGCGAAGCGGCGGCGGAAGGTGTCCAGATGCTGGCGGGCGAGCACGGAGGTCGGCGCCATCACCGCGACCTGGAATCCGGAGAAGACGACGGCTGCCGCGGCCCGCAGGGCCACCTCCGTCTTGCCGTAGCCGACGTCGGCGCAGACGAGATGGTCCATCGGCCACCCCCTGGCCATCGAGCCGATCACGTCGGCGGCCGCGCGGGCCTGCCCCTCGGTCGGGTCGAAGCCGAAGCGCGCGGCGAAGCGGCGCATGCGGTCGGCGGGCGGGGCGATGACCGGCGCCTTCTCCCGCGAGCGGCGGCGCGCGGCGACGAGCAGCGCCTTGGCGGTGTCGGCGATCTCCCGTTCCAGAACGGCGCGGCGTTCCAGCCAGGAACCGTTCTTGAGGGTGTCGAGCCTGGCGCCGCTGTCGCTCGACCCATGGCGCCACAGCCGGTCGAGATCGGCGGCGGGCACCAGCAGCCGGTCGTCGCGGGCGTAGTCGAGAACCAGGAAGTCGCCCGCCTGGGCATCGCCGGTCCCGTCGCCGCGCTTGTCCGTCTGCCCAATGGTTTCCAGCCCGACCAGCCGGCCGATCCCGTAATCGAGATGCACGACGAAGTCGCCGGTGGACAGCTCCGCCGGGGCGAGCGGTGTCCGGATCGGGGCGTCGCGCGCGGTGCCCGCCGCCCGCCGGGGCGGCACGAGCACGGTGACGCTGTCGCAGACGAACCCGTCGGCTACCCGCAGCGGCATGACGGCGCAGCCGCCGGCGGGCAGTCCGTCGCCGGGCCAGCGGTCGGGTCGGCGCGCCTCGATCCCCAGCGTCCTGGCGGCTGCCGCGGCGAGACGGTCCGCCTCCGCGCCGTCGCCCGCCGCGATGAGCACGCGGGCGCCCTCGGCGATCAATGCGCTCGCGCGGCGAAGCAGCGTGCGCTCCGAGCGCGGTTGTTCCTCGGGTCTTTCCGCCACGACGAGGTCGACCGTGGCGACGCGGCGCCCGGCGAGCAGGGCTTCGAAGGCGGCGGCGTCGATCAGCCGGTGCTCGGGCGGCGGTGCGGGCAGGGGGCTGGGGGTGGTCCGCCGGAGACGACGGTCGATGTGGACCTCCCGCAGATCCTCGGCGCGCGCCTCGATCCGGTCGCGGGCGCCCGCGTCCAGCACGATCGCGGCGTCCGGCGCGCAGTCGAGCAGCAGCGGGCAATCGTCGAAGATGACCGGCAGCAGCCGGTCGAAGGCGTAGGGGCGGCGCCCGGCCTCGATGGCGGCGCGCATGTCCTCCGGAAGCGTGGCGCCGCGCCCGGCGAGGGCCGCGCCCAGACGGTCGAGCGTCGCGGCGTCGGTGACGATTTCGCTCACGGGATGGAGGGTGACGGCGTCCACGGTCCCGGTGGAACGTTGGGAAACCGGGTCGTAGAGTCGCAGCTCGGCGACGATCCCGTCGGCGATCTCGCAGCGCACAGGCCGGTCGCCGTCGCCGGGGAAGACCTCCACCACCGCACCGCGGATCGCCACCTCGCCGGGTTCGTCCACCCGGTCGTCCAGCACATAGCCGGCGCGGGCGAAGAAGGCCCGCCACGCCTCCTCGTCGACGGGCGCGCCGCGCTCGATGCGCAGAATCCCGTTCGTCCAGGAACCGGCGGGCGGCAGACGCTGCAAGGCCAGTTCGGCCGAGGCGAGGATCAGCCGGCCGCCAGGGCCGGACGGTTGCGCCAGGGCTGCCAGCCCGGCCATGCGTCGCCCCAGCACGGCGCGCGACGGCGGCACCCGGTCGCCGGCGGTGGCCTCGTCGACCGGAAGCAGCAGGACGTCGAGGTCCGGCGCCAGATCGCCGACGGCCCAGGCCAGACGGGCGGCGCGGCTGTCGCTGCGCGCCAGGAACAGGACGCCGCCCGGACGCCGGGCGCGTTCCATCAGCCGCACCGCCAGCTCCCCCTCGCTGAGGACCGTCAGGGTATCGCCAGGCGGCTCCGCCGGCGATCGGGACGATGGAGGCGTGTGCGTGGCGGAAGGGGTGCCGTCGAACATCGTGTCATCACTCCGGTCAGGGCTCCGGTCGGATCGGCGGGCCGCGGCTGCGATGCCTTCGACGACAACGGCCCGCAACCCCGTCTGTGCCATTTGCCGTCGCCGCCGCTTCCGGGAAGGCGTCCGCTCTCCGCGAGCCGATCCCGGAGCGGCATTGCCTAAAGACATAGGCGAAGTGCGACGCCGGGCATGGGCGTCCTTCCCCTGGCCGGGGCCGAGGCGGGCATCATGATCCGGTCCCCCGCACTCTTCCCAAACTGCCCGCTCCCGGTTCGGCGGCGGCCGTGGCCGGCGGGCGCAGCTTGCGACGAGCATCGCGCCGCTCAAGGCCGCGCCCGCGACCGGCGGCTGTGGACCGTGCCGGGTTTTCCGGCGGCCATTCCGGTTGAAGCACGCCGCCATGGCAACGCGCTTGGGGCCGGGAAGCGCCGCGGAGCGGCCCGGATCCTCCAAGAGGCGCCGGACGGGGTTTCGATCCTCCGGCGCCTTGGCAGGGGTGCCTCATGCGGCGGCGCGGTTGACCCTGGATTCGGCCAGCGAGGTCAGCTTGAGGTCGGTCGCCTTTTCCTCGTCGAGATTCTTCTGGAGCACGGCGGCGCAATCGCCGCGCCCCAGCTCCTTCGCCCAGGCGATCAGAGAGCCGTAGCGGGTGATCTCGTAATGTTCGACGGCCTGCGCCGCTGCGATCAGCGCGGCGTCGAGGACCTGCTTGTCGGCGACATCGCCGGCGACCTCGTCGGCCTCCTTCAGGATGCCGTCGATGGCCGGGCAGGTGACCGCTTCGGGCGTGACGCCGTGCATCGCGAACACCTGCCTCAGCCGCTCGACCTGGCCCTCCGTTTCACGCAGATGGGTTTCGAAGCCCTGCCTCAGTCCTGGATCGGTCGCCTTCTCGATCATCTTGGGCAAGCCCTTGAGAATGCGGTTTTCGGCGTAATAGATGTCCTTGAGCTGATGGACGAAGAGATCGTTCATCGTTTCGATGTCTTTGGTGAACAGGCCCATGATGGTATCCCTCGCGGTTGGGTTGGTCGCGGTTGGCCTCGGGGCGGCGTGGGGCCGCCATTCTCTTCAATAAGCCGGCATCCCGGAGGGTTCCGGCGGCGAAAGGGCACTGGCCGGATGGCCATGGGACCGGCCAGCCTCACCCCGGCAGCCGGTAGGCGCGGTCGGGCTCCTCGGTCGGGCAATCGTTGTGCTCGGCGTGGAAGGCCGCCGACCGTTCATGGGCAAGCCGGCGCGCCAGCATCACCGAGCCGAGCGGCCGCTGGGCGGCCAAACCATGCCAGGGGCTGTGAAGCAAAGCCGGTCGTCTCCGGCCACACCAGGGACGCGTTCTCCACCGGCACGCTGTCAGATCTGTGGCTTTCCGGTCCTGATGCCGAAACCGATGCAACCGTGGGGCCTTGCCGCCATCGCTGTGTCTGCTCGGATAGGGGGATTTTTCTGAGATTAATACAGCTTTTAAATTTTATAAATCGCCTTGAGTCGATTTTTAGTCCGTTGGAGATTGATTGTGAAATCCACGATTGAAAAACAAATGTTATCGATTCAAATATAATTTCTGAGCCGTCGAAAATCATACGGGAGTAATCATTGTGATTCTCCTGTTGTTCCTCCGTAAAAAAACATACGCACCCTAATCAATGATTTTTGATTGCTCAAAATCTACAGAACAATTGATTGGAGGGTTTGACCCATGATTGTTGCATTGACCCAGCCCCAGAACGATCGGCTGGCCGGGGTTCTGGAGATTCTGAAAACGAACAACAATCCGGCGGCCGGCGACCCGGTGCATACGGCGTTCCTGAAGGACAACGCCGAACGCAGTGGGATGACCGCCGCCCGCTACCCCGGACTGTTCAAGGCCATCGAGACCGGAGGCGCATCGCCGTTTTCCCAATCTGCCGGCGCCGTGGTGACCAGCAATGCGGCCGGGAACACCGGCGCCTTCACCGACGGTCAGTATGTCGAGTTCATTTCGAGCAGTCGGAGCAACTCGGTGGTGACCGCCCGTGCCGTCCTGACCCGGACCCGGCCGGTGGCCCAGGCCACCGTCTGGCTGAACGTCGTCAACGAGAACGGCAACGTCAAGACGTCGCTGGCTTCCGGCGTTCTGGTCAGTTTCGCCACCCAGACGATCATCGTGGAAACCAATCCGGCGACCGCCCTGCCGCCGTTGCCGGCCGGCACGCTGTCCGGCATCATCTCCTTCGCGATCACCTACCAGGACGGCACGACGGAAGCCTCGTCGACGCTGACCCCCTGGGCCTACCAGGCCTCGCGCGACCCGGTCGTCGTCGACCCCGTCATCCGCAGCGACCGCAAGTCGGGCGACCTGAACGACATCGTCATTGGTCTGGCGCGCGGCTACGACAACAACACGGGCAGCAGGAACAAGACCGACATCGATTACTGGTTCTGGCAGAACCAGCACCAAGACACGCACCTGCTCGTTCCGCTGACCGGAAGCATGAAATTCGATTACAAGCTGGCTCCGCTGAACAGCACCAACCCGATCCTGGAATTCTATCTGGCCCGCAGCGAGGGCGGCACGTCCGAGTTGAAGGCTGCGGACACGTTGCCCTATCTGCCGCATTTCGAGATCGATCCCACCGATTCCGAGGGGCGGACGCTGAAGTTCGCGCTGCGGGCGACCGCCACCACGGCCGGCAACGCCATCAATTTCGGCCTCAGCCCGTGGGTCGCCGACACGCGGACCTTCTTCACCGCCCGTGTGACCGTCCTTTTCGACGATCTTACCCATGGGGTGGGCTGGTCGAGCGTCGTCAGCTCGCTGTCGCCGGACACCGATCCGAGCGACGGCGTCGCCTTCATCAAGCCCATCGTCTATGTCTGGCACTGTCTGGTCGCCGGCACGCAGATCACGCTCGCGGACGGCACGACCAAGGCGGTGGAGGACTTCACGTCCGGGGATGTCGTCGTCAGCGGTGGCGGAACCCGGCCGGTGCAGGCCACGCTGGCGCAGCCGCACAGCGGTCCGATCACCGTGCTGGAGTTCGCCGACGGCGCCACCCTCGCCGGATCGGCCACCCACCCGGTGATGACGCCGGCGGGCACGGTCCAGGCGGGGGCTCTGGCGGCCGGCGACACGGTGCTGACCCGCCACGGGACGACGACGGTGACCGCCATCCGCCAGGAGAACCAGACCAACGGCGGCCTGTTCAACCTGTGGCTCGACCCCGAGGGAGAGGGGCCGACGACCATGATCGCCAACGGCATCGTGGTCGGCGACTACCAGATCCAGGTCCAGCTCCTGCGGGACAGCGCCCAGGACGACCGGGCCGTCCGGGCCAAGCTGCCGGAAAGCCTGCACGCCGATTTCGACAGTTGGGTGGCGGACCGGTCGGTTCCGGCCTGATCCAGGCTCACCGCGCGGCCCGGCGGCTCCAGAAGGGGGCGTCGGGCCAGCGGCCCCCGGCGGCGTAATGGCGGGTCCGCTCGGCCAGATAACGGCGCAGCGTGTCCTCGGCCCGCCGGGCGTAGCCGATCGCCGCGGCGCGGGCCTCGGCGCCGTCGCCGGAGAACCAGCACAGGATGGTGTCGGCAGCGGCCAGCCCGTCGTCGAGCGCGCCGGCGATGCCGGAGGAGGTCAGCGGGTCGAACCCGATCAGCGCGTCGCCGACGACGATCCAGCCGGCGCCGACCGCCCGGTCGATGTGCTGCGAAGCGGCTGGGAAAATCGCCGGGGCCGCTTCGCCGCCAAGGTCGCTTCCGGGTGGGGGAACCAGATCCCGCAGGCGCGCTGTGGCCGCCCAGGCGGACCGGAAGGCCTCCTTGCCGCCCAGGCCGGCGGTGCGGGCGATGTCGTCGTCGGTCATCAGCGTGACGATGGCGCGTCCGCTCGGCAGCACCGCCGCGTACCACCAGCCGATCTCCACCGCCTCCACGAAGGAGCGGCCGGCGAAGCCGCCGCCGGCGGGCTCGCCGGCCGGACAGCCCTCCACGGCCAGGGCGATCAGGCGGTCGAGCCGCCGCCGCCGCGCGCCCAACGCGGTCGCCAGCGGTGCCCGCCGGCCGCCGGCATCCACCACCACACGGGCGGTCACGCTGCCCCGGCCACCGGAATGATCACGGAGCCCGACGGTCCAGCCACCCTCGGGCCGCCGCTCGATCCCGGCGAGGCTGGCGGGGGCCAGAAGGCGGGCGCCGCGCTCCGCCGCCGCGTCGCGCAGCCATTGGTCGAAGCGGGCGCGGTCGAGATGCCAGCCATGGCCGCTGCCCCGGCGCAGGAAATCGTCGGCCGTCAGTTCCCCGCCGCTCCACAGGCTGAGATTGCCGTGATAGGGGCGGTGGCCGAGCCGTTCGAGATCGTCCGGCAGGCCCAACCGGGCCAGCAGCGGTCCGACGTTGGGCGCCGCCGATTCGCCGACCCGCAGCGCGGCCCGTTCCGGCGAGCCGTGGGCGGCGCGGTCGACCAGCAGCACGCGGGGCACCCCGGCCGCGCGCAGGGCGAGGGCGGTGGCGGAACCGGCCGGCCCCGCCCCCACGATCAGGACGTCCGCCGCTTCCGCGTCGCGGAGCGCGCCGGGGAACGCCTCAGGGGACATCGGCCACCAGCGGCCGCGCCGGCTCGCCGATCCCGGCGGTGTCGCCCTGCGAGCCGGGCGTGCGGGGAAGCCGGCGCGCCACCTCGACGAAATGGGGATCGTCGGCGGTGCCGATGTTGAAGACGAAGCCGAGCTGGTCCCACAGCTTCACCATGTCCAGGTCGTCGGCGAACTGGATGTAGTCGTCGGCCTTCTGGTTGTACTCGGTGCCGATCCACGACACCTGCGGCCCGAAGGCCGGACCGGTCTCGGCCAGGAGTTTGGTGGGATCGGGCGGCAGATAGACGAATTCCGGCCGCTGCGCCGGCCACCACCACAGGATCCGCCCCTCGATGGGCTGCGAGGAGCACTCGTTGAAGTCGGCCTGCCAGGGGACGGCCATGTAGCGGCTCACGTCGCCCGGTTCCATGCCGGCCGCCGGATCGAAGCCGAGGCTGAGCGGGCCGTCCGTCTCCGGACGCGCCTTGATGCGGAAGGGGCCGTCGTAGATGGCCGGGTTGCGGGAGATCCAGGTCATCTCGATGCCCGGCGAGAAGGCGCCGCCGACGCAGTTGGCCAGCACGCCGCGGGTGATCGGATCGCCGGCGCTTCCGGCCGGCTCGCCCCCCCGCTCGAACCAGCCGTCGGCCCATTGCTGGAGGAAGAAGTACTGGGTGTCGGTCAGGCGCAGGTACTTCGACGTCGCCGCGGTGACGGTGCCGGGTTTCGAGGCGCTCAACGCGTCGTCGCCGGCCAGATAGGGCATGGCGGTGGCGCCGGTGCTGACGTTCACCAGGACATTCTCGGCGCCGGGCGGGCGGATGATGTCGAGGACATAGGAACGGAACCCGTTGAGCTCGGGATTCGGATCGCCGAGCCTCGCGAAGTCGAAGCTGTGCGGCTTCGGCGGGATCGCCGCGACCCAGGGGTAGCGGGCGACGCGCTCGAAGATCGGCTTGATGTCGGTCTCGAAGAAGGGCTTGTAACCGGTGGCCCCGGCCTTCCAGAGCCCGTCCTCGAAGATGTCGGGGCGAAGCCCCTGCTTGCGCACCACCACGTCGAAGATGGTGTCGTGCAGCGTCACCAGATTGGGGATCTGCGGCGCGTAGGAGGGCGGCCCGACCAGCACCCAGGCGCCGCCGACCTCCACGTCGTCGCCGTTCAGCAGACTGATCGTCACCGACACCGGCCCGTCCGACGTGTCGTCCCACCAGCCGTCGTTGTTGGCGTACTGCCCGATCTTCGGCGACTCGCTCTCCGATCCGGAATGCCCCAGGCCGCCCAGCACCAGAAGACGGCCCTCCGCGTCGGTGCGCAGCTCGCCCAGCGTGTCGATGGGGTAGGGCTTCAGCCCTTCCGGTGGAAAGCTGCCGGCGTAGCCCGGCGGGATGGTGTCGCGGGAGAAGGGCTGCGACGGGGCGATGATTCCCTCGATCGACCGCGGGCCGGCGTCGATGATCAGGGCGCGGCGTTCCTCGGTCGTGGTCCGTTTGGCGTTGCGCAGCGGGTGGTTCGACGCGTAGCCGTCCTCGCCCTTCGAGGTCTGGAACTCGTACCAGCTCGACTTCTTGTTGGCGAGATGGACGTGCCAGCGGATCGCCGACACGTCGTCGCTGCTCAGCGTGATCTCCTCCGGTGGTCCGCCGTCGACGCTGCGCATCACGCGGAAGCGCGCCGCCTGCCGGCGCAGACGGCCGCTCGCGTCGCGGAAATCCTGTTCCCCGACCGTGCGTCCGTCGGGAAGGGTGGGAAGGGCGCCTTCCGTCTCGGGACCGATGTAGAAGTCCTGCGGTGCGTTGCCGACGCGGGCGATGCCGATGGCGGGGACGATGGAATAGACGGTGTTGGACATGGTTTTCCCCTCGCTGTCCGATTCTGGCCGGGTGGTGCCGTTTGGGCGGTGCCGGTCGGGTTACAGGCCGAGACCGGCGGCGGCGGAGCGGCTTTTCAGCGTCCGGACGCCGGCGATCACCCCATGCAGCGCCTCCCGGTGCTTGGGAGCCGGAGCCGGCGGGGCCGGTGGCGACACCGGGGCGGCGAGCAGGCGCAGCCCCTGGCCGGCCAGCGAATCGTCGAGGGCGTGCAACGCCGCGAGGAAGCTGTCGAAGCTGGCGTCCTCGACATACTCGAAGGTCGGGGCGGCGTTGGGTCCGACGGCCGCGTCGCCGTCGGGGAAGGCGGGAAGCTGCATCAGCAGGTTGGCCAGCGTCGGCAACTGGTTGTGCATCAGCGGCAGGGCCAAAGTGAAGTAGACGTCCGCCGCGCCGCCCGCCTTGGTGAAGGAGGCCTCCAGGCTTTGCAGCATCACGCTGTAGCCGATGTTGAACGCCTTCACCGCCAGGACGGCCGTGTCGTTGCTGAAATCCGACACGCGCGGGTTGGAGACGATGGGAAGCGTGTCGGGAAAATCCGGCGCGTCGGCCACGCGCAGGAACTTGTAGTAGTGCGACAGCTCGTAGGGCGTGCCGAGGATCGGCCCGTAGGTCCCGTCGGTGCGGGCGCCGTAATGCTCGTAGGCGCCGTAGGGCTGCTGGGGAACCAGCGGATGGGTCGGGTTCACCGCGCCCTCCCCCTGCTGGACGATCTGCTCGATGCCGAGCTGGGCGCTGTCCTCGTCGGTCACCGCCACGGCCTTGCCGCCGAACTTGCCGAGATAGATGTCGGTGCGCTGCTCGGCCGCCGGGTCCTGGGCGAAGACGGTCGACGCGCCATATCGCTCGACGCAGGTCCGGATGCCGTCCCACAGGGCCTTGTAGAGCTGGCCGATGGTCTGGTAGTTGCTGCCCTGCGGCGGGGCCGTGAAGGGGGCGGGGGTCTCGATCGCCATGAAGACGTTGCGGAACACCGCCTGCGAAGCCCGGTACAGCCCGACATAGGGCGTGCCGGCGGTGCTGGCCGAGGGCAGGTAGGTCGGGTAGGTGGGCACCGCGCTTCCGGTCAGCTTGGGTTGCCCGCCGATGCCGACCAGGATGTTGGCCGCCTGATTGAGGTGGAACATCTCCTCCACCACGACGCTGCGCAGCGCCTGATAGGCGGCCGAGCTCTTGTCGGTGATCGAATAGAGCGCCGTCAGATAGGCGGGCACGGTGGTGAATTCGACCTGGATCGCCAGTTGTGCTGCGGCGCGCAGATCCTCCAGGGTCGAGATCGGCGTGTAGGCGACCGACAGGGGCGCCGCCTTCCCCTGCGCCCGTTCCAGAAGACGTTCCTCAGCCATGTTCCGCGTCCCTCCCGATCGGTGATGCCGCTCTCGCGCCGCTGTTCCGGCGCGCGTTGATGCGTCGCGTGCGACGACTATCGGGAAGAAATTTCGAATAATCAACGAGTCAATAATTCTAAATTTCCCAACATACCATGATATGGCATTGTGTTAATATTGAAATAATCCCTTCATATGGGTGAATTCATCGGTTACGTCTGTAGGATTCTCCGATAATAATAAGAAGAAATTTTGTTTTTGAACGCATGGATATGAATTATTCCGATTGATTTTTAAGAATGCCGCGCCAGTATGGCCATATACACAAAAAACGGGAGTTTTTGCGCATGGCAAGCGTTCGTGCCGCGGCATGGCCAATCGTTGTGCTGAGCGTTTCCGCATTCGCGACCTCCAATGCGGGTGCCCAGCAGGCGAACATCACGGAAAGCGTGACGATTCAGCAGCAGGATGTGATGTCCGGTGGCGTTCCGTTGCGACGGATCCTCGAATCAGGCGCGCACTTCTTCAGCTATCCGTACTTCCCTCAGGATGGCTGGGGGGAGGGGGCGGACGGCCCGCGCGCGTGGCAGCGCAAGGCGCTCTACCCGAACTCCCCGTTCAGCCCCTACGCGACGGCGGATGGCGGCGTGCCGCCGCCGATTCCCTTCCTGCGCCTCAACGGCATCGACAGCCAGAGCTGCTACGAGTGCCACACGTCGATCGGCGCCACCGTTCAGCCGGATCTCGCCGCCGCCACCCCGCCGGGACCGGCGACCCGCACCCAGCCGGCGATCGGCGGAGCCGCCGGCATCGGCAACAACGCCTTCATCAACAGCCAGTTTCCCAACCCCCTGACCCAGTTGATCCGCAACCCGCCGCATGTGTTCGGGACCGGCTACACCCAGGCGCTGGCCAACGAGATTACCGGGCTGCTGCTCGGACAGCAGGCCCACCTCGCCGACCTCGCCCGCTACACGCCCGACAAGGCGGTAACCCTCCCGCTGTCGGCCAAGAATCTGTCCTTCGGCTGGCTCGGCGCCCGGTACGACAGCAAGAGCCAGGCGGTCGTCTACGATTACGGCCGGCTGACCGGGGTCGCCCAGGATCTGGTCGTGCGCCCGTTCCAGTGGAAGGGCATCGCCTCGTCGGTCCGTCACTTCGCGGCCGCCGCGACCCAGTTCCATTTCAGCATGGAGGCGGTCGAGGTCGTCGGTGAGAACAACGACAACGACGGCGACGGGGTGATCAACGAACTGAGCTACGGCAACATCGGGGCGCTGACCAGCTTCGTGGCGCTGACCCGGCCGCCGGTGGTCGAGACGCCGGCCGATCAGACCGGCAAGGCCAGGCTGGCCCGTGGCGCCGCGATCTTCGCCGGCACGGCGACGGACGCCGGCCTTCCGGCCGGCAGCGCCATGTGCGCGTCCTGCCATGTCCCGGTCCAGACCCTCGACCGGCCGGTGGTGACGATCGAATGGGGCACCGTGCTGGACCACCCCGACCGGGTGGGCTCCGATGCCGGGATCGCGCTGCCGTCGCGGGACGCGGGACGCGGCGCGGAAGCGCGCCGCCGGACCGTGGCGGCCCCGACCCTGGTCAACCCGTTGCCCGGCACCGACCATCTGCCGGTGGTGCGCGAGACGCGGGCGCGGCTGGCCAAGGCGGCGGCGGGCGCCGGCGAGGCCATCCGCCAGGGCGCGCCGGACACGGCGGTCGCCGCCCTCTACGCCAGGGCGGTGGCCGACGCCGACACGGTCGCGGTCGGTGGGCTGGAGATCAACCTGAACACGCTGGCGAGCCGGGCGTCCCCGTCGATGCCGTGGCGCGGTCTGGACGGCGGAAAGCCCGATGACACGACGACCCCGCCACCGGCCTACGCGCGCGCCCGGCTGCCGCATGACACGCCGGACGGCCCCCTGGCGGTGCCGCTCCTGAGCGACCTGCGCCTTCACGACATGGGGCCCTGCCTCGCCGACATCGCGCCGCAGGGCACGGATGTGGCGGCCATCGCCGTTCCCCCGCAGCAATTCCTGACCCGGCCGCTGTGGGGCGTCGCCGACAGTTGGCCCTATCTGCACGATGGGCGCGCGCTGGATTTGGTCCAGGCGATCCGTTTCCACGGCGGCACCCGCCCGGACGGCCTCGCCGCCGAGTTCCCCTACCAGTGCGCCGGCAGCGAGGCGGACCCGGTGATCAACGCCTTCTACGCCTTGGGCCATGACGATCAGCAGGCGCTGATCGCCTATCTGTCCAGTTTGCGTCTGCCGCCGCTGCCCGGAGCGGTGGTGCCGTTCTGACCGGCGGAAGCGGGGGCGGCTTCGGAGAACAGGCCGAAGCCGCCGGTTTCCACCTCAATGGCTGGTCCCTTCGGAATAGCGGATCTTGTTGAAGACGTTGTACTTCCCCACCGGCTTGCGCATGGGCAAGCGCTTCACCTCCTCGAAGCTGGCGGTGTCGTAGACGACCAGGGCGCCGTCATCCTCCCAGACGCTGACCAGCGCGTGGCGGCCGTCGCGGGTGAACTCCACATGCGACGCCGTCTTGCCGGGCCATGGCGTCAGCGTCCGGACGATCTCCAGCGTCCGCTTGTCGAGAATCTCGATCGTGTCCCGGCGCGGGCTGAGCGAGGCGTCGGTCCAGGCATAGGGCGTCGTCTCGTGGCTGCGCATGAAGAAGCCGGGGCCGAGCGTGTCGATGCGCTTGACCGTCCTCCAATCCGTCATGTCGATGACGCTGACCGCCGCCCCCTTCAGGTGCGGCGTCGCCATCACCCGGCGGCCATCCAGCATCCAGCTGATGCCCGACCCCAGATGCGGCATGCCGGGCAGTTCCACCTCGGCGATCTTGCGGCCCGCCGTCAGATCGACCACCTGCCCCTTGCCGCCGTCGCGCGAGGCGCCGATCAGGTTGGCGTAGGGCGGGTCGAAGAAGAAGTCGTCGAGCGGCTCGTCCAGCTCGATCCGCCGCACGGCGAAGGGCTCCTTGCCGTCGGCCGCCGCGCCGGTGGGGATCTCCCAGATTTCCGGCACGTCCTTCAGGGCGAGGATGAAGCTCTGGCGTGGCGGGGCGGCGTAGACGGCGCTGACCCGCGCGCCGCCCCTCGGCGTGACGACCGGGATGGTCCTCAGCGGCGTCAGGTCGCGGGCGTCGAGCAGCACCAGCGTGCGCGGCAGCGTGTTGCCGACGGCGACGAAGCGCCCGTCGGCCGACACCGCGATGTTGCGGGTGTTGATTCCGGCCCGGATCTCCGCCACCTGGACCAGCCCGTAGAGGTCGTAGACCGACACCCAGCCGTCGCGCGAGGCGAAATAGGCGAAGCGCCCGTCCGGCGAGTACTTGACCCCGCCATGCAGCGCGAAGCGGCTGGGAAAGCGGGCCAGCGGCTCGAAGCGGTCGCCGTCGAGGATGGTGACGTGATGGTCCCCGGCCTCGACCACGGTGAAGAGATTCAGCGGGTCGGCCGTGTGCACGGGCCGGGCGACCAGCGCCGAGGGGGGCGTGTGCACGACGTGGCTGGCGGCCATGTCGGTGTCGGTCCATGACGGCTCCTGCGCCGGCGGGGCGAGGATATGGGCGGCGAGGGCGGCGATCTCCGCCTCGCCCAGCGTGCCGGCGAAGCCCGGCATCTGGGTGGCGGGCCGCCCTTGCGCGATCAGCCGCACGGTGTCGGCGAGCTTCATCCGTCCGAGATTCTCGGGCAGCAGCGCCGGACCGATGGCGCCCAGCCGGTCGCCGCCATGGCAGGCCGCGCAATGCTCGGCGTAGCGGGCGGCGGGCCCCTCCTGCGCCGGGGCCGGTCCCGGCGTCAGGAGGGCGAGCGCCGCCGCGGCGAGGAGGATGCGTGCGTGCATGAAGAGGATCTCCGGCGTAAGGAGCGGTCACGCGGACAGGCGCAGGCCGGTCTTCTTGAGGATGCGGGTGCTGTAGAGCACGTCGTGCCCGAGGCTGTGTCCGCCCAGCAGGTCGGCCATCGTCCGGACGCGGGCCTCGACCTCGGCGCGGTCCCTGGCATGGACCATGGCGAACAGCGTGTAGGGCCAGTCCGGCGGATGGGCCGGGCGGCGGTAGCAGTGGGTGACGAAGGGCAGGCCGGCCAGCAGACGCCCGGCCTCGTCGATGGCGGGCTCCGGCACCCGCCACACGCTCATCCCGTTGGCGGCGTAGCCCAGCCGGTAATGGTTGGGCACGGCGGCGATGCGGCGGACGATTCCGGCCTCAAGCATGCGTCCGAAGCGGGCGATCACCTCCTCCTCGGCGATGCCGAGCCGGAGCGCCAGCTCGGCGAAGGGCCGGGGCACCAGCGGCAGACCGGCCTGGGTCTCCACGACCAGCCGGCGGTCGGTGTCGTCGAGCGTGCCCGTGTCGGGGGTGTGGCCGGTCATGCCGTGAACCTCAGATCCAGCGCGTATTCCGCGAGCTTGGGGAAAAGCCGGACGGCGAGCCCGGTCCGCGCCTCGATGGCCTCGGCCACGGCGAACAGCCGCTCGGGCGTCTCGGTGGCGAGGACGAACCACATGCTGAGCGCGTGCTCGCGCGCGTAGTTGTGGGCGACCTCCGGGAAGCCGTTCACCAGTGCCGCGACCTCCTCGAAGCGCTCCGCCGGCACCGCCATGGCGGCGAGCGACAGGCCGCCACCCATGCGTTCGGCGTTGTAGAGCGGCCCGAAGCGGCTCAGCACCCCGGACCCGCGCAGGGCGGTGACACGGTCGATCACCGTTCCCTCATCCAGTCCGAGTTCCGCCGCCACGTCGGCGAAGGGGCGGGGGGTCAGCGGCAGTCCGTCTTGCAGGCGGTTGATCAGGGCGCGGTCGATTCCGTCCAGTTCCATCACGCTCTCCGGTCCCGGCCATAACAGGGGGCCGTCTGCTTGAAGCGGCGGGCGGTGAACAGCAGTTCGCGCGGCACGCCGGCCAGATCGCAGCCCGCCGCCAGTTCCTCCACCAGCGCGCGCACCTCGTCGCGGTCGCGGCCATGGATCATGGTGAAGAGGTTGTAGGGCCAGACCGGCGGGCGGCGTGGGCGGCGGTAGCACAGCGACACCCCGCGCCGCCCGCCGAGCGCAGCCCCCACCGCGTCCACCCGCTCGTCCGGCACGTCCCACACCACCATGGCGTTGGCGGTGAAGCCGAGCGCCGCGTGATCGACGATGACGCCGAAGCGCGACGCGGCGCCCGTCTCCACCAGCTCACGGATGGCGGCGATCACGTCGGCCTCCGACCGGCCGATGGCCTGCCCGATCGCCAGGAACGGCCGGGCCACCAGCGGCAGCCCGTCGCGCAGCCGGCGCAGCAGCCGGCCGTCGGATCGGTCGGCGGGCCGGTCCCGCTCCCGTTCCAGTGTTTCGGTCAACGCCATAGCGGAAACCCCAGATCCAGGTGGTAGCCTCGTTCCATCGGCAGGTCGAGCACGGGCAGGCCGGTCGCGGTCCCGATTTCCGCCAGCACGGCGCGCACGCGCTCCGCATCCTCGGCGGTGACGACGAACCACAGGTTCAGCCGGTGCTCGCGTTCGTAATTGTGGTTCACCTCATCGAACGCGCCGACCAGCGCGGCGACGCGCGACAGGTCGGCGGGTGGCACGGCCATGGCGGCCAGCGTGCTGCATCCCACCCGGTTCGGCCGGAACGTGGCCCCGATGCGGGCGACGGCGCCCGTCGCCATCAGGCGGCCCAGCCGGTCGAGGATGTCGGCCGAACTGCCGCCGAGCCGGGCGGCCAGCTCGGCGAAGGGGCGCGGGACCAGGGGAAAGCCGCGCTGGAACTCGTCGAGCAGGCGGCGGTCGGTGGAATCCGTGACGATGCTCATCGCCTTGCTCTCCCTCACAGGCCGATGCGGTTGGCGCGCGCGGTGAAGAAGATGCCGCTCGGCTTGTCGGCCGGCAGGGCATCGACCTCGGCGAAGCTGCCGGTGTCGTAGACGCGCACGCGGTCCTGGTCGCGCACCGACACCCAGACCTGCTCGCCGCGCGGCGTGAATTCCAGGTGCAGCACGCCCGGCCCCGGCTCCAGCGTCCTGACCAGGGTGGAGGTCGGCACGTCGATCACCTGGACGAAGCCGTTGTCGGGCAGCGCGAAGTTGACCCAGACCTGCCTTCCGTCCGGCCGGGCCATGACGAAGACCGGCTGGCCCTTCACCGGGATGCGGGCGACCTCGGTCCAGGTCGCGGCGTCGACCACCAGCACCTCGTGGCGGCCGATCGCCGGCAGGTAGAGCCGCCCGCCGGCCTGGGCCCAGCCGCGCAGGTGCGGCATCTTGTAGACCGGCAGCGGCTGCTCGCCACGGCCGTAGCCGCCGAGGATGCGGCGCACCCCGGCGTCGGGGTTCCACAGATCGAGCAGGGCCAGCCCATCCTCGCCGAACAGCCCGGCGATGTAGTGGCGCCCGTCCGGCGTCACCAGCCCGTCGTAGGGCTGGCGTCCGATGTCCGGATACTTGCGCAAGGTGGGCCGTGCCGGGTCCGACAGGTCGGCGATCCAGATCTCGCCGGCGTCGTACAGCGTGAAGACGAAGCGGTTGCCCGGCGCGTCGGCCAGCCCGACCACCTTCGAGCGCGCGGTTCCGTCGCCGTAGGTCGCCGGGATGTCGGCCAGCAGCTCCAGCGTCGCGGAGTCGAACACCTTGACCCCGCCGGGCTCGTAATTCTGCACGGCGACCAGCCGACCGTTCTGCGAGATGGCGCCGCCGATGCTGTTGCCGGCCTGCATGACCCGCTTGACGATGGTCGCGGTCAGCAGATCCACCTTGGAGAGCCCGCCGTCGCGCCCGAAGACGTAGGCGAAGCGGCCGTCGCGCGAGAAGACGGCGGCGGCGTGGCTCAGGTCGCCCAGCCCCGCCACCTCGGCCAGCGTCTTGCGCCCGGAGGTCTCCACCACCAGCAGCCGGCCCACCGCGCGCTCGATCACGATCCCCAGATCGTTGGTGCCGCGCAGGGAGTCGGCCGCCGCCGGCATGGCGAACGCGGCGGCAGCGAGCAGCAGGCCGAACAACGGCCGTCGGAAACAGGGTGTCATCGGTCCAGTCCCTCGCGCAAACGGTCGATCATCCAGCGCGCCTCGCCGACGGTCAGCAGGGCGCGCCAGGGCGGCATCGGCGTGCCGGGGACGCCGTCGAGCACGACGTCGGCCAGCGCGTCGGGCGCCTTGGCCGCCAGATCGGCGGGCAGCAGCGGCGTTCCCAATCCGCCCTTCAGCGTCATCCCATGGCAGGCGCCGCAATCCTGCCGCAGCATGTGGAGCAGCGCCGCCCGCCGCCCCGGGGGCGGGGCATCGTCGGCCAGGGCAGGGGCCGGGGCGGGCACCGCCGCCGCCAGCAGGATGGCCGCCAACAGGCCGCGCGGCGACAGGCTACGCATGGACCCGTCCCCGCAGCGGGGGTTCCTCGGCCGCCACTCCCGGCTGGAACCAGGAGAGCTGGGGGGCCAGCGCCACGACGCGCCCGACGATGACGAGGCAGGGCACCGGCAGCCCGGTCGCGGCCGCCCGCTCCGGCAGGGTCGCCAGCGTGGCGAGCAGCCGTGTCTGGCGGGCGGAGGTCCCGGCGGCGACCACGGCGGCCGGCGTCTCCGGATCCATCCCCGCCGCGATCAGCCGGGCGCCGATGTCGGCGAGGTTGGCCAGGGCCATGTAGAGCACCAGCGTGGTGTTCGGGTCGGCCATGCCGGCCCAGTCGAGGTCGAGCGGACCGTCCTCCTTGCCGTGCCCGGTGACGAAGCGCACGCCGGTGGCAAGCCCCCGGTGCGTCAGCGGGATGCCGGCGTAGGCGCCGCAGCCGGTGGCGGCGGTGACGCCGGGGACGATCTCGAACGGAACGCCGTGCTCGACCAGCGCCAGCGCCTCCTCGCTGCCGCGCCCGAAGATGAAGGGGTCCCCGCCCTTGAGGCGGACGACGGTGCGTCCGCTCAGGGCGAGGTCGACCAGCAGGCGGCTGATTTCCTCCTGCGGCAGGGTGTGGCGCTTGGGCGCCTTGCCGACGAAGATTCGCTCGGCGCTGCGCGGGATCAGGCGCAGGATGTCGGCGCCGACCAGCCGGTCGTAGACGACGGTGCCGGCGCTCCGCAGCAGCCGGTGCGCCTTGACCGTCAGCAGGTCCGGATCGCCCGGCCCCGCTCCCACCAGATAGACTCGTCCGTGTGTCATGGCCCATCCGATCGTCAATGGCGGAGGTCGCCCCCCGGCCGTGTTTGTCCTGTGAGGGGTGTTCGCCCCGTCAGGGTTCGACCACCACCTCGCCCGTCATCCGCGGGTGCGGAGTGCAGCGGTAGGAATGGCGTCCCGCCGTGTCGAAGCGCCGTTCGAAGACGTCGTCCGGCATCAGCCGTTCGGAACGGACGCCGTCCTCGAACACCACGTCGTGGCTGGTGCGTTTCTCGGTGTTCAGCCAGACGACGGTGTCGCCCGGCTTGATCGTGATCACCGCCGGCTCGAAGGCACCCTTGTCGATGCGCACGGCCACCGTCTCGGCCGGCGCCGTCCCGCCGGAGAGGGCGGCGGCGAACCCGAGCAGCAGGGCGGGACCAAACGCGATGCGGTTCATGATGCCCTCCTTGCCGCCGGTCACTGGCGCACGGCGTTGATGGCGGCGTCCGGGCTGTCGAGGCCCAGCTTGTAGTCGATCGACACATGGTGGAACCGGGCGCTGGTGTGGTCGTCGTGGATGGCGAAGCCGATGGTGTAGAGCTTGCCCGGCTCAATCGAGACGTCGCCCGGCCGGTCGGAGACCAGCTTGCGCACCAGCTCCACCGTCCAGAATCCGTCCGCCAGCACGCCGTTGCCGGTGGCGCCCTGTCCGCCGCTCATCACGCGCTCCGACGACACGTAGCCATCCTCGACGCCGTTGCTGCCGGACTTCCAGCGCAGCAGGTCCAGGAACACGCCCTGGTCGAGCAGGGCCTTCAGCTCGTCGGCCGGCCTCACCTTGTCGGCGCCGCCGCGCGGCGGGGACTTCAGCTCGATGGCGGTGCGGGTCTGCGGCAGGTACTTGGTGACGCCGCCGCCGGCCGGCGCGTCGGGCATCGAGCGGGCGTCCATGTGGCAGGTGCTCCAGCAGCCCGAGCGGTCGGCGTCCTGCACCTTGCCCTGGTCGATCAGCATGGCGAGCTTCACCGGATTCTCCGGATCCATCTTGCCGCCCTCGACGAAGGGCGCCGGGGTGTGCGGGCTGGCCGGCCAGCGGAAGCGCAGCGTCAGGTTGGTGCCGTCATGCGCCGCCTGGACGGTCATCGGGATGAAGGCCGGCTTGCCGGGGATCGGCGTCGTCTCGGCCTTCTGGCCGGACGCCATCTTCGCCCCCATGTCGGCCTGCTCGCCCTCGTGGCAGCCCGAGCACTGCTCGCCCTTCTTGAAGCCGCGCGCCCCGCCATGGTCGGGACCGTTGAGGATCCATTCGAAGCCGGTCTGGCCGGGATAGAACAGCGTCACCTTCCTCTCCGCCACGCGGCTCCAGTCGATGGCGGAGGCGGATCCGGAGGCGGCGACCGTTGCGGCGGCCGGAGCCTGTGTCGCGGCCGGAACCGGGGCCGGAGCGGCCGCCACCGGGGCGGGGGCCGGGACCGGAGCGGGGGGAGCCGCCGGAGCCGCGACCGAAACCGGGAGGATGGACGCGACCTTCGGGGCCTCCGGCTTGGGATTGCCGTTCTCGTCGAGATTGTGGTGGACCGGCTTGTGCGCGATGCCCTTGTGGCAGTCGATGCAGGTCATGCCGTCCGCCCTGGCCATCTCGTGCTGCTTCTGGGCGCGCTGCTTCTGCTTGGCGGGCGCCATGCCCTCGAAGCTGTGGCAGTTGCGGCATTCCAGCGAATCGTTGGCCTTGAAGCGCGCCCATTCGTGGCGAGCCAGCTCCAGGCGCTTGGCGTCGAACTTCTCGGGCGTGTCGACCGAGCCGAGCAGCCAGTGGTAGACCTCGTTGGAGGCCTGGATCTTGCGCAGGATCTTGTGCGTCCAGTCCTTCGGCACATGGCAGTCGGGACAGGTGGCGCGCACGCCCGTGCGGTTCTCGTAATGGATGGTCTGCTTGTATTCCTGATAGACGTTGTCGCGCATCTCGTGGCACGAGACGCAGAAATCCATCTGGTTGGTCGCTTCCATCGCGGTGTTGAAGCCGCCCCAGAAGACGATGCCCGCCACGAAGATCACCCCCGCCCCGACCAGCGTCGCGCCCAGAATGCGCACCCGCCGGAGCAGTCCCCAGACCCCCGCCCCCGTCATCTCGCGGTCCTTTCCAAAAAAGCGGGGTGGGCGAAACGGCCCCCCCGGCCGAGGGAGTCCCCGCCGCCGGCCCCCCAGGACCGGGCGGCGGAAGCTCCCCCCAACGGCATCGAACGGCGTCCGGCCAGGCTCAGTAGATGTCGTGCTGGGTGTTCAGCACGTTGAACTTGCCGGTCGGCGTGATCAGCTTGGGATCCTTGATCACGTTCTTCATCTTGCGGGTCTTGTCGTCGATGATGACGATGGCGGACGGATCGGTCTTGCCCGCCCAGATCGAGAACCAGACCTCGTCGCCCTTCTCGTTGTACTCGGCGTGGACGACGCGCTGGATCGCCTTGGTCTCCGGCAGGCCGGCCATCTTGGCGACGTTGATGATCTCCGCCGGCTTGTCCAGGTTGGCGATGTCGAAGACCGACACCGATTCCGCCATGTCGCGGTCCGGGTGGAGCGGCGCGTCGGCCCACAGGTTGGACGATTTCGGGTGGGTCTTGACGAACAGCGAACCGGCCCCGTGGTTCTTCAGTTCGGCGACGACCTTCCAGGCGCTGTCCTTGTGCTTCTCCGGGTCGGTGCCGATCAGCGTGACGACGTCGGAACCGAGATGCGAAGTGGCCCACACCGGCCCGAATTTCGGGTGCACGAAGTTGGCGCCACGGCCCGGATGGGGCTTCGGCTTGGTGTCGACCAGGGCCGCCAGCTTGCCGTCCTTGGTGTCGATCACCGCCACCTTGTCGGACGCGTTGGCGGCGACCATGAAGTAGCGCTTGGACGCGTCCCAGCCGCCGTCGTGCAGGAACTTGGCCGACTCGATGGTCGTTTCCTTCAGGTTCTTGACGTCGGTGTAGTCGACCAGCTTGACCAGCCCGGTCTCCTTGACGGTGACCACCCATTCGGGCTTGATCAGCGAGGAGACGATCGAGGCGACGCGCGGTTCCGGATGGTAGGCGCCGTCCACGGTGAGGCCACGGGTGGAGACGATCTTCAGCGGTTCCAGCGTCTGGCCGTCCATGATCACGTACTGCGGCGGCCAGTAGGAGCCGGCGATGGCGTATTTGTCCTCGTAGCCCTTGAACTTCGAGGTGTCGACCGAACGGGCGTCGAGGCCGGTCTTGATGGTGGCGACGACGGCCGGCGTCTCCATCCACAGGTCGATCATGTCGAGCTTGCCGTCGCGGCCGATCACGTAGATGTAGCGGCCCGACGCCGACATGCGCGAGATGTGCACCGCGTAGCCGGTCTTGATGATGGTCCAGATCTTCTTGGTGTCGCCGTCGATCAGCGCCACCTCGCCGCTGTCGCGCAGCGTCACCGAGAAGACGTTGTTCAGGTTGACGGCGTTCATCTGCCTGGTGGGGCGCTTGTCGGGCGCCACGCCCAGCTTCCAGGACGCCTTCATCTCCTTCATGCCCCATTCCGGGGGCGTGTCGGGCGTCATCTGGATGTAGGTGGCCATGTTCTTCAACTCATCCTTGCTCAGGATGTCGTCGAAGTTCGGCATGCCGCCTTCGGTTCCGAGCCCCAGGATCTTCTCCAGGCGCGGCTGGCCGAGCTTGCGGGTCGCCTCCGGCTCCAGGTTCTTGCCAGTGGCGCCCTTGCGCAGAACGCCGTGGCAGCCGGCGCAGCGCTCGAAGTAAATCTTCGCGCTGGCCTCCTTGTCTTCCTTTGAAAGCGTCGGTTCCGCCGTTTGAGCCGAAGCGGAAATCGGCCAGAATCCCAGCAACGCCGGCAGCGTTATTGCCATGGCCCAAAGAGCCGTGCTGCTCTTTTTCATGAAAACATCCCCCAGAGTGAGAAAACCCAGGTGGCGAGACTGAACCTGGGGTGGTCTTCAAAAACTTGACGCTGGTCAAGACTGGCCGGACCGCACATGAGGTGAGTTGCCGCAGCCTGAAATCGTAGACTTGACCACAGTCAAGTATTTGGCGGGAGCGGCCCGTTAGTGTCGGGTGAGCCAACCCCTACGAGGCGAGCCGGGTGCCGACATGGACACCGACATGGACAGCGCGCTCGCGCGGACCATCGCCGACAGCCCCGTGCTCGGGCAGCTGTCGGCCGCCGACCGCGCGCATCTCCTGACCTACAGCCGCGAGCAGGCGTTCGGCCAGGGCTGCCCGCTGTTCCTGCGCGGGCAGCCGGCCGCCGCCTTCTACCTGGTGCTGAGCGGAACCGTCGGGCTGACCACGGCCGAGAACGGCACCTGCTCCAACGTTCTCGACATCGTCGGGCCGGGCCATCTGGTCGGCGAGGAGGCGGTGCTCGACTGCGGGCGGCACGCGACGGGCGCCTTCGCCCTGGTGCCGGTCTCCGCCGTCGCCATCCAGGCGGAGCCGTTCTTCGCCCATCTCCAGGACCGTTTCGAGGTGGTGCAGGCGATGATGGCCGGCGCCGCGGCCCGGCTGCGCGGCCTGATCCTCGAAATCACCGAGCTGAAGCTGCAATCCACCACCCGGCGCCTCGCCGGCTATCTGGTCCGGCTGGCCGGGAACCGGCAGGGCCGGGTCCACATCGTGCTTCCCTGCGAAAAGCAGTTCCTGGCCGAACGGCTGGGGATGAAGCCGGAGAGCCTGTCGCGCGCCTTCGCGAAGCTGCGCCCGCAAGGCGTGCATTCCGGCCGGCTCGACGACGTCGACATCGACGACATGGAGGCCCTGCGCCGCTTCTGGCAGTCCAGCAACGACCCGTGGGATGACTGAACCATGTCTTGCGTCCTCGCCCGTCTGTGCGCCGACTCCGGCGGCGGCCCCGAACCGGCCCGCCTGCCCATCCGGTGCCGCGGCCGTCTGTGCCGCCGCGGCCTCGACCTGACGGTCATCCGCCACCTGCCGCTGTTCGAGAGCCTGGAGCCGGACGTCATCTGCACGCTGCTGGGCAACAGCCCGGCGGAATTCCACCCGCGCCAGAGCCTGCTGTTCCAGGCTGGCGACCCGGCCGACGCCTTCTTCATCGTGCTGAGCGGCCAGGTGAAGCTGTTCGCCCTGACCGAGAACGGCCGCGAGAGCATCGTCGAGACCGTCGAGCCGGTGTCGACCTTCGCGGAGGCCGCCATCTTCGCCGGGGTCTATCCGATCGCCGCCGAAGTGGTGGAGAAGGCGGCGCTGCTGCGCGTCGGCGCGCGCGGCTTCCTCGCCGGCCTGCGCGCCAACCCGGCCGTGGCCCGCCGCATGCTGGGCTCGCTGCTGCACTGGGAGCGGCGGCTTGCCGGGGAGGTGCGCCGGCTGTGCAGCCGCAGCCCGCTGGAGCGGGTCGCCGAGCTGCTCGTCTCCCTCACCCCGCAGGTGAGCGGCGAGACGGTCGTGATCCTGCCGATGAAGAAGCTGGTCATCGCCAGCCGCCTCGGCATGGAGCCGGAAACCCTGTCCCGCGTTCTGGCGCGCCTGCGCGAGTTCGGCGTGCACACGCGGGGCCGTACCGTGCGGGTCGAGGACGTCGCCCGCCTGCACGCGCTCTGCACCCCGCCGCCCGGCGCGTGACGCCCGTTTCCGGCCCGCCGCCACCGCAAGGATCCCTCCGATGTTCCGTCTCAGCCAGTTCATCCGCACGCTCGTCGCCCCGCCGGCGGAACCGGGGGAGCCGGTGAAACGTCCGGCCGCGTCGGCGGGACCCGTGGTCATCTGGAACCTCGTGCGGCGCTGCAACCTGTCCTGCCTGCATTGCTACTCCTTCTCGGCCGATCACGATTTCCCCGGCGAGCTGTCGACCGCCGAGGCGTTCCGCGTCCTCGACGACCTGAAGGCGTCCGGCGTTTCGGTGCTGATCCTGTCGGGCGGCGAGCCGCTGATGCGGCCCGACCTGTTCGACATCACGCGGCGGGCCAAGGAGCTGGGCTTCTATGTCGGGTTGTCGAGCAACGGCACGCTGATCGACGCGACCCGGATCGGCGCCATCGCCGCCGCCGGCTACGATTACGTCGGCGTCAGCCTGGACGGGCTCGCCCCCACGCACGACCGTTTCCGCCGGCGCGCCGGCGCCTTCGACGAGGCGCTGCGCGGCATCCGCCTGTGCCGGGACGCCGGACTGCGGGTCGGGCTGCGCCTGACGCTGACCGAGCAGACGGCGGCCGATCTGCCGGCGCTTCTCGCCCTCATGGAAAGGGAGCGGATCGGCAAGTTCTACCTGTCGCACCTGAACTACGCCGGGCGCGGCAACGCGCACCGCCGCATGGACGCGATGAGGCGGACCACGCGCGCCGCCATGGAACGGCTGTTCGAAACGGCGCTCGCCGACGCGCTCGCCGGCCGGCCGCGAGAGATCGTGACCGGCAACAACGACGCGGATGGCGCCCATCTCCTGATGTGGGCGGCACGGCGTTTCCCGGAGCGCAGCGCCGCGCTGGAACGCCGGCTGGTCCGCTGGGGCGGCAACGCATCGGGGGTCGGCATCGCCAACATCGACAGCCGGGGCGACGTTCACCCCGACACGATGTGGGGCCACCACACGCTGGGCAACATCCGCGCTCGCTCCTTCGCGGACATCTGGGAGGACCGGTCCGACCCCATCCTGGCCGGGCTGAAGCAGCGTCCCCGCCCGGTCGGCGGACGCTGCGCCGGGTGCCGCTTTTTGGCGATCTGCAACGGCAACACCCGCGTGCGCGCCGAGAAGCTGACCGGCGATCCCTGGGCCGAGGATCCCGGCTGCTACCTGACCGAGGTGGAAACCGGGATGACGGAAACCGGAACGGGCCCGCGGTTCCATGCCTGAGGAGCCGCTCCGACCCGTGCGGCCTTCCAACGATCGGGGCGTACGCGTCGGGGCGCCGTCGGGTTTTTCCGTTGCCGCGTTCCTCACGCCGCCGCGCTGTTGGTCCGTCCGGGCCAGGTGATCTCCTCGACCGCGCCGTCCTCGCCGAGGAAATAGCGGCGCAGCGGCGTCAGGTCGGCGCCCAGCTCGTAGATCAGCGGCTGGCCGGTCGGGATCTCGAACAGCGGGATGTCCTGGTCGGCCACGTTGTCCAGATGCTTGACGAGGCCGCGCAGGCTGTTGCCGTGCGCCGCGACCAGCACGCGGGCGCCCAGCCGCAGGGCCGGCTCGATTCCCTCGCGCCAGAAGGGGATGACCCGCGCGGTGCAGTCCTTCAGGCTCTCGCCGCGCGGCAGGTTCGATTTGGCGATGCCGGCGTAGCGGCGGTCGGACACCGCGGCGCGCGGATCGTCCGGTTCGATCGGCGGTGGCGGCACGTCCCAGCTCCGCCGCCACTGGAACACCTGCTCCGGGCTGTGGCGCTCCGCCGTCTCGGCCTTGTTCAGCCCCTGGAGCGCGCCGTAGTGGCGCTCGTTCAGCCGCCAGTGCTTGTGGACCGGCAGCCACAGCCGGTCCATCTCGCGCAGCACGCCGTGCAGGGTCTCGATGGCGCGCGACTGAACCGAGGTGAAGCCGACGTCGATGTCCACCCCGCCGGCCTTCAGCCGTTCGGCGGCGCGCCGGTTCTCGGCCATCCCCTTTTCGGTCAGGCCGACGTCGGTCCAGCCGGTGAATCGATTCTCGGCGTTCCAGACGCTTTGCCCATGCCGCAGCAGAATCAGGCGATGCATGCCGGTTCTCCCCTGCAATCCGTCCCTATCGGCAACGGCGGGAAGGGCTCCGGGTTCCCCGATGTCACGGACGGTCGCGATCGGGATGACGATCGGGCCGGAAGATTGCGCGTCCAGACAGTCATTGTGTCAATCACGAAACAACGCCGACACACTCGGACAACAATCGGGCGATAACCTTCTTTTTGTCCGAAATCGCAATCGATACAGGCGCATGCCGAAGGAGGGGAGGGTGGGCGTCAACCGTGCAACCTGTCCCGCGCCGTTCCCTGCGCCGCCGTGCCGATCCGCCCGTCTCCGATCCGCCTGTCCGGGTCGCGACGGACCGGACCTGCGTTGATCGAACCCAACCCCATCACACAACCTTGCGTTCCGAGGCCGCGATGCTGCATCATCATGACTTCCTCTCCAGAACCGTATCGACCGATCGGGAAATCACTCTGGAGGCGCTTCGTGTGTTCACCTATCTGAGCCGGAGGCTCCATTTCGACCGATCCGTTCCGGTGCTCCAGTCCGAGCTGGCTGATGCGCTGGGCATGCAGCGCCCGAATGTGAACCGGGCGATCAAGCTGCTGGAGACCAAGCAGATCCTTCTGCGGGAATCCAAACTGGGTCGGGCGATCACGTTCCGGCTGAATCCGGGACTGGAGGGCGGCCGGGCCTGAGTGTTGGCCAGGGATTGAATGATCGTCGAGACCAGAGAACTGTTCTTCACCAATTCGGCCCTGAAAAAAGCCATCGCCTGGTACCAGAAGGTCCCCAACCAGCCAGACCTGCCGCTTGGCGTCGTCACGATGGTGACGCCCAAGCCCGGCGGCAGCTTGGTGGTGACCATTCAGCAGAGCGGCGCCTCGAAGGGGCGCGAGATCGCCTTCACGGCCAGCAAGACGCTGGCCTTGCTGCTGCTGTTCTGCCGCCGCCAGAAAATCCCGATTCCGCGCGACGCGGTGAAGGATCTCGACAATGGCGAGGACGGAATCTACTTGGTCATTCGCGGAGAAACCGCGACGACGGCCCCGCCGCCCTGACCGGGGCGGCTGCCGGAGTCGATTCCGGAGCGGTGGCCGGGAGGGCCGGAGGAGAGGCGGGGCGCGCCGCCTTCATGGCCGTCCTCAGCGCCGCTTCCGACCGCCGGTCGGGCATCAGTTCCAGCAGCAGCAGGGACCGCCCGCCGACGGAGATCGCGTCGCCGCCGCGGTCCATCGTCACGCCCAGCCGGTCCGGTTCGGCGGTGTCGAGCAGGCGCAGCCATTGGCTGCCGCCGACCACCGCGGGCAGGGTGAAGGGCACCGCCTCGTGGTGGGCGTTGACGATCAGCAGCAGCGTCGCGTCGGACGGCGCCCGGCGGACCCCGGTCGCCTGCGCCCGGCCGTCCAGCAGCATGCCCAGGCAGCGCGCCATCGGATCCAGCCATTGCTCGGTCGTCTTCTCGGTTCCGGCGGGGGTGATCCAGGTGACGTCCTTGACCTCCATCTCCGGGTTCACGGCTCCGGTCAGGAAGCGGCCCCGGCGCAGAAGTGGATGGCTCTGCCGCAGCGCCACGACCCGGCGGACGAAGCCGATCATCGCCTGGCCGTCCTCGTCGATTCCCTCCCAGTCGATCCAGCTGACGTCGTTGTCCTGGCAATAGGCGTTGTTGTTGCCGCGCTGGCTGCGGCCGAACTCGTCGCCGGCCAGCAGCATCGGCGTGCCCTGCGACAGCAGCAGGGTGGCCAGCAGGTTGCGCTTCTGGCGCTCGCGCAGCTCCCGGATCTGCGGGTCGTCGGTGGGCCCCTCGACGCCGTGGTTCCATGAGATGTTGTGGGAATGGCCGTCGCGGTTGCCCTCGCCGTTGGGGGCGTTGTGCTTGTCGTTGTAGGACACGAGATCGGCGAGCGTGAAGCCGTCATGCGCGGTCACGAAGTTGACGCTGGCCCAGGGCCGGCGGCCGCGCCGGTTGAACAGGTCGGCGCTGGCGGTCAGCCGGGTGGCGAGTTCGGGCAGCTTGCCCTCGTCGCCCTTCCAATAGGCGCGCACGGTGTCGCGGAACTTGTCGTTCCACTCGGCCCAGCCCGGCGGGAAGCCGCCGACCTGATAGCCGCCGGGGCCGCAGTCCCACGGCTCGGCGATCAGCTTGACCCGCGACAGCACCGGATCCTGCCGGCAGCTGTCGAGGAAGCCGCCGCCTTCGTCGAAACCCTGGGCCTCGCGCCCGAGGATCGTCGCCAGATCGAAGCGGAACCCGTCGACGTGCATCTCGGTCACCCAGTAGCGCAGGGAATCGGTGACCATCTGAAGCACGCGCGGGTGGCTGAGATTCAGCGTGTTCCCGGTTCCGGTGTCGTTGATGTAGTAGCGCGGATCCGGGGCCAGCCGGTAGTAGGAGGCGTTGTCGATGCCCTTGAAGGACAGAGTCGGCCCCAGCTCGTTGCCCTCGGCCGTGTGGTTGTGGACGACGTCGAGCAGAACCTCGATCCCGGCCTCGTGGAAGCGGGCGACCATCTCCTTGAACTCGTAGATCCGCCCGGTGCCGAGGTAGCGCGGATCGGGCGCGAAGAAGGAGATGGAGTTGTATCCCCAGTAGTTGCGCAGTCCCCGTTCCAGCAGGCTGCGGTCGTCGACGAAGGCGTGGGCGGGCAGCAGTTCCACCGCCGTCACCCCGAGCGAGCGGATGTAGTCGACCACCTCCGGTACCGCCAGCCCGGCAAAGCTGCCGCGATGCTGCGGCGGCACGGCGGGGTGGCGCATGGTGTAGCCGCGGACATGCGCCTCGTAGATGATCGTGCGGTCCCAGGGAATGGCGGGCGGCCGGTCGGCGCCCCAGGTGAAGGCTGGGTCGATCACCACGCATTTCGGCATGCCCGGCGCGCTGTCGCGCCGGTCGAAGGACAGGTCGCCGCGCGGCGAGCCGACCCGGTAGCCAAAATGGGCGTCCGACCAGCGCAGCGGTCCGATCAGATGCTTGGCGTAGGGATCGAGCAGCAGCTTGTGCGGGTTGAAGCGGTGCCCGGCCTGCGGATCGTAGGGGCCATGGACACGGTAGCCATAGATGGTGCCCGGCCGGGCGTCGGGAAGATAGCCGTGCCACACCTCGTCGGTGTATTCGGGGAGAGGGATGCGTTCCAGCTCGCGCCGCCCCTCCGGGTCGAACAGGCACAGCTCGACCTTGGTGGCGTGGGCGGAGAACAGGGCGAAATTGACCCCCAGCCCGTCCCACGTCGCCCCGAGGGGGTAGGGCAGCCCCTCCCGGACACGCGAACGGCCGAATGTTTGCGGGGCAACGGCGAAGTTCTTCAAAACGCGCCTCACGATATTGCCGAACCGGATTCCCGCGCCGCCGGTATTCCTCTAAGGGAGAGGCGACGTTATGAGCATGGTCATAGTCGTCAAGGTCAGTCGCGCCTGATGCGTTTGTGTGTTATGACTGTTCTCACAAATAGAGATAGTGGTGAAGAAAGAAAGTGTCGGCGGCCGGGATTGTCGGCGCGAAATTTCGGATAGGCCAGCCTGTCATGCCTTTGGGAATGACGTATGCGGCAGCGCTGGTGTTTACGAACCCCCACCCCATGGTTGTGTCGCCACCGAGGATTGGAATTTGCTCACATCGGCCCCGCCCCCAGCGCCTTCGCCCACGACAGAAACCGCAACCGAAGGTGGCGTGACCGTCCGTGGTGACGGTGTGCCCGGCAGGCCGGCCTGACCCGGCGGGCCCGCCGCTTTCCATCCGTGCGCCGGCCCCGCCGCCGGTGTCCTTCTTCGCCGCTCCACCCCCGCAGCCCATGCCCCTTCCCTCCATCGCCACTCCCAAGACCGTCCTGGCCAGCGTGATCGTCGCGCTGGGCCTGCTGGGGGCCATGGCCTGGGGCGCCGTGACCGTTCTTGACTACGACGACACGATCGAGCGGGCGGAGCGCGATTCCCGGCAGGCGGCCGCGCTGCTCGACGGTCATGCCCAGGCGGTGCTGGAAGGCGGATCGGCGGCGCTGGTCCCGATCGTCAACCGGATCGAGCAGGCCGGGCTGGCGCGCTGGGCGGAGAGCGGGCTGGACGACGCGCTGGCGGCGCCCGGACCGAACAGCCTGTCGATCCTCGACGCGTCCGGCCGCGTGGTCTTCGGCCCGGCGGTGACCTTCGACGGCGACGGCTTCGGCGGGCTGTCGGAGGGGACCGAGACGAGCCGCCGCCGGACCACGCTGGTGTCGGCCGGTCTGGCCGGGGATGAACGCGTCATCCTGCTGGTCCGCCGCCTCTACCGGGCCGACGGCTCACTCGATGGCGCGGTCCTGGCCGGGGTTCCGGTCGCGGCGCTCACGCCGGTGCTCAACGCCTTCGGCGACGGGCTGCAACGGTCGGCCGGCCTGTTCCGGCCCGACGGCACCCGGCTGTCCGGCTTCGGTGCCGAGGCTCTCGGCCATCTGCCCCCGCTGGCCCCCGGCGGCGAGGCGGTGGAGACGGATTGGCGGATCGGCGACGCGCCGCCGGCGCAGGCCGGCGCGTCGATCCTCGGGCTGAAGCGCATGCGCGACCTTCCGGTGGTTTCCGCGGTGTCGGTGCCGCGCGCCACGGTCCTTGCGCCCTGGAACATGCGGTTGCAACGTGGCCTCGCGGTGGCGATGACCGGCTTCCTCGCCCTGCTCGGCCTGTCCTGGGTCGGGTTGACCAGCCTGCGCCGCGAGGCCGCCGTCCGCCGCGACCTGACCGACTCCAAGGCCCGGCTGGAGCAGAGGGTGGAGGAGCGCACCGCCGATTTGCGCGCCGTCAACCACAAGCTGATCCGGGCCCTGGAGGAGAAGGAGCGGGCCAACCAGGCCAAGGGCCGTTTCCTGTCGGCGGCCAACCACGACCTGCGCCAGCCCTTCCAGGCCTTGCGGCTGTTCCATCACCTGCTGATGGAGCGTCTGAAGGAACCGCGCGACCGTTCCATCGCCGAGAAGATGGGGGAGGCGCTGGACGCCGGGGAGAAGCTGCTGCACGCGCTGCTGGAGGTGGCGACGCTCGACGCCGGGGTGGTGCGGCCGGAAATCGCCAACGTTCCGGTGGCGGCGGTCCTGAACGACGTGGCCGGCGAATTCCAGACCGCCGCGGCCGAGAAGGGGTTGCGGTTGCGTGTCATGCCCTGCGCCCTCAGCGTGCGGACCGACCGCGCCATGCTGACACGGATGCTGCGCGATCTGGTGCGCAACGCGGTGGCCTTCACGCCGTCCGGGCGGGTGACCCTCGGCTGCCGCCGCCATGGCCAATGGCTGCGGATCGAGGTGTGGGACACCGGCTCCGGCATCCCCAGCGAACAGCTCGACAACATCTTCGAGGATTTCGTCCAGCTCGGCAATCCGGAGCGCGACCGGCGCCAGGGGCTGGGGCTGGGGCTGGCGAAGGTGCGGCGCAAGGCCGCCCTGCTGGGCCACGCGGTGGAGGTGCGGTCGCGCTTCGGCATCGGCTCGGTCTTCGCCGTCAGCGCCCCGGTCGTCATCCCGGAGCGCGCGCCCGAGCCGGCCATTCCTGAGGAGGGCGGGGAGGCCCCGGCCGACGCCGAGCGGCTGATCCTGGTGGTCGAAGACGACCCCGTGCAGCGCAGCGGCATGCTGCTGCTGCTGGAAAGCTGGGGGCACCGGGTGATGGAGGCCGCCGATGGCGAGGCCGCGGTGGCGCTGGTGCGCGACGCGGAGGAGAAGCCGGACCTGATCGTCACCGATTTCCGGCTTCCCGGCCGCCTGACCGGGGTGCAGGTGGTGACCCGTGTCGGCGAGCTTCTCGAACAGGCCGTTCCGGGCATCATCCTGACTGGCGACACCGCGCCCGAGCGCATCCGCGAGGCGGTGGCGACGGGATGCCGCCTGCTGCACAAGCCCTTCACCCCCGACCGGCTGCGCGGTGCCCTGGCGGCGGTGATCGCCGAGCGGTCCGGCGCCCGGGCCGTGCACCGGCAGACGGCGGCCTGAAAGGGCGTCAGCGGACGGGGGGCGCAAAAACCGGGGGATGATTAACCATTTCTGAAGCGGTATGGGGGAAGGCTGTGATTGTTGATGGACGCCCACCCGCCATGACCGCCTCCACCGCCATCGCTTGCGCTGCGATCATCCGATGACCCAGAACCGCGCCCTCACCCGCCTCGACCAGACGCAACTCGACAACGCGGTGCGGCGCCACGAGATGTTCCGCAACGCGCGGATCGGCGGCGCCCGCGCCAGCCTGTCCTTCTGCGACCTGTCGGGGCTGGATCTGTCCGGACGCGATCTGGCTCACGCCGACCTTGTCGGGGCCAGCCTGCGTGGAGCCGACCTGTCGGGGACCCGGCTCGACTGCGCCGCGCTGTTCGCCGCCGATCTGCGGCAGGCCAACCTGGAACGCGCGAGCCTGATCAAGACCGACCTGCGCGGCGCCTGCCTGCGCGGGGCGATCCTGATCGGCGCCAACCTGTTCGAAGCGGACCTGCGCGACGGCTCCCTGGCGGAAAAGGACCGCTCCGGCCATCTGCGCATGGTGCAGATCGACACGAATCCGGCCGAGGCGAACGGCGCCGACCTGTCGGGCGCCAACCTGACCAACGCCCGCCTGTCCGGCGCCGTGGCGATCCACACCGACTTCTCCGACGCGGTGATGCGTGGCTGCAAGATGGTGCGGGCCACCATGCGCGGCGCGAACTTCGCCGGCTCCAACATGGAGGGGGCCGATCTGTCGGGGGCGGATCTGCGCGGCGCCTGCCTGCGGGGCGCGGTGCTGACCGGCGCCACCATGACCATGACCGAACTGGCCGACGCCGACATGGAGGATGTCCTGACCGACCGGCCGGTCGGCCGGGTGGTGGCGGAGCTGGGCCGCGGCCTCGACGAGCTGCTGGCCGACCACATGGCCTGGGTGGGGTCGGGCGGGGCGCAAGGAACGCCGCTCGATCTGTCCGGCTTCGATCTGCGCCACGCGCCATCGCTGGCCCATGCCTGCCTGACCATGCTGCGGGCGGTGGGGGCGACGCTCTACGGGCTCGACCTGACGGGCGTTCAGTTGCAGGCGGCGGTGCTGGAGAGCGCCGACCTGCGTGGGGCCATCCTGGCCGAGGGCGACCTGCGCGGCATCAACCTGAAGCGCGCCAAGCTGAACAACACCGACCTGCGCCGGGTCAACCTGCGCCCGCTGGTGTTCGACGAGCATCGGTCGCGCCCGGCCGACCTGTCGGGGGCCCGGCTGCGTTACGCCGATTTCAGCGGATCCAGCCTGCGCGGCGCCAACCTGTCGGGGGCCGACCTGTCCTTCGCCAACCTGATGGGCTGCGACTTGGCAAAAGCCGACTTCAGCGCCGCCAAGCTGTTCGGGGCCAGACTGGAACGCCGCGCCCTGACCGACGTCGTCCTCGACGGCGTTGCCGGGTTGAAGCTGTAGGGGGCTTGGCGGCGGTTCGGGCTGCGGGCACCGTCCGTCCCCAGCCCGCCTCACGCCTCACGCCTTGGCGCGGGCGACCCTTTTGGTCAGCCGCCGCAAGTCCAGCGCCGCCCGGTCAGCGATGCGCTGGGCCTCGACCAGGATCTCCGCCAGATCGCCGACCTCGGGCGCGACGTCTCCCGCCGCGTCGGACAGCGCGTCCAGTTCCTTGGCCGCCTTCTCGATCAAACCGGTCACCACGGTTTCGGGGCCGGCGGCGCTGTCGAATCCTGCCACGGCAAAGACCTCTGTAAAAATATGGTTATGATGAGTGTGTCGCGATCCGCTGGGATGCGCAACGGGTTTCCTTGAAAGCGCTCGGTTCCGGGCGGTACAAGGACCGCATCCGCACGCAACGGCCAGGGTGAATCATGTCGGACACGGTCGAGGCGCGGATCGACGCTCTGGTTGGGTATCTTGCCGACCGGCACTTCGATTCCGACAAGATCAACCGCTTCGCCGCCCTGTGCGAGACGATCCGGCGCGAGGTCGACCAGCCGACCCGCCTTGCCCTGGCCGAACGGCTGCGCCGCGACGCGCCAGCCAACGACACGGTGCGGTTGCACTCCGTGCTGTTCCTGCTGACCGGCGATCTCTATCACTACGAACGGATTCTGCATTACCTGCTGCTCGGCGGCGACGGCGTCGATCCGGCCCTGCTGCATTATTCCTACTGGTGCCTGTCGCGGCAGCTCTTCCTGGGATCGGCGCTGGGCGACAAGACGGCCAGCTTCGTCGCCTGCGACCTTTACCGCTTCTACGAATCGATGGTGCGGCTGATCGCGCGGCGCTGGTCGCTGGCGCCGCCGCCCGCCGCTCCGCGCGACGGGCCGATCCGCCGGGTGGCCCTGGTCACCAACCAGTTCATCAACGACCAACACCAGCCGACGCGCGACTGTTTCGACTTTGCCAGCCGCTTGCAGGACGAGTTGGGGCTGGAGGTCGCCATCATCAACAGCTGCACGCTGCCGAGCCGGCTCGAAAACCTCTTCATGCCGCCGATGATCTTCCATCTGCCGGAAGACCTCGAGGGCGTTATCGCCATGGAGATGTTCGGCCGCCGGGTGAAGGTCGCGTCCTTCACCGAGCGGGCCTTTTCCCAGGCCAAGCTGCAAGGGATCGTCGAGGCGATCGACGGGTACGATCCCGACCTGATCGTCTCCTTCGGCGGCTCCAACATCGTGGCCGACCTGTTCGCGGAGGCCGGCGCCCGGCCGGTGGTGTGCATCCCGTCCACCTCCGGCCCGACCATTTCGCTGGCGCACATTCTGCTGGGGTTCGACGAGCAGGATTACACGGCGTCGATCTCCGAGCTCTACCGCGCGCCGTTCGTCCGTCGCTTCCGCCCCTTCACCTTCGGCTACACCCTGCCTCCGACACGGGGGGATATGGGCGATCCCGGATTCGGCGGCGCGCCCTTCGTTTTCGCCGTGGTCGGCACCCGCCTCGACCAGGAGGCGACACCCGACTTCCTGGCGCTGATCGACGACATTCTCGACCGCTGCCCGGGCGCGCTGGTCGCCTTCGTCGGCGAGGTGCGGGACCTTCCCGGACGCTTGGCCGGCCTGCGCAACGGCGACCGCACCCGCAGCCTCGGCCATGTGACCGACATCCGGGCGCTCTACCGCCGCTGCCACGCCTTCCTGAACCCCGCCCGCCAGGGCGGCGGCGGCGGGGCGGGTTACGCCCTGGCCGAGGGCGTGCCGGTGGTCAGCTTCGCCTGGGGCGACGCCGCCAGCGTCGCCGGCCCGGCCTTCACCGTGCCCGACCGGGATTCCTACCTTGCTCGTGCCGTCGCGCTCTTCGCCGATGCCGGCGCTCGGGAGGCCGCGTCGTCGGCCGCGCGGGCGCGCTTCGCCGAGGTCGGCGACCGCCGCCGCTGCGCCGAGCGGCTGCTGGCCTACGGGGAGGAGGCCCGCGCCTTGCTGCGCGCCGGGCATCGAAATTAAGCTTCCTTCACCCTTTGGCGCGACACTGTTCCTGTCGAAGCCGCAGACGCGAAAGCCCAACCCGTGCCAGTTCCCGCAGCAGCTCCCGCGCCGGTTCCCCTCGTCATCGATGGACGCCCGATCGGTCCCGGCCATCCGCCCTATCTGATCGCGGAGATGTCGGGCAACCACCAGGGCGACCTCGGCCGCGCCCTGGCGCTGGTCGACGCCGCCAAGGCAGCCGGCGCCGACGCGGTGAAGCTGCAAACCTACACCGCCGACACGATCACCATCGCGCATGACGGCCCCGGTTTCCGGCTGGAGGGTGGGCTGTGGGCCGGGCGGACCCTGCACGACCTCTACCAGGAGGCGCATACCCCCTGGGAATGGCACGAACCGCTGTTCGCCCGTGCCCGTGCCCTCGGCCTCACCGTCTTCAGTTCCCCCTTCGACGACACGGCGGTGGAGTTGCTGGAGCGGCTCGACGCTCCGGCCTTCAAGATCGCCTCCTTCGAGCTGATCGACCACGCCCTGATCCGCCGGGCCGCCCGTTCGGGCAGACCGCTGATCGTCTCCACCGGGCTGGCGACGCTGGGGGAGATCGCCGAGGCGGTCGAGGCGGCCGACGGGGTTCCCCTGGCGCTGCTGCATTGCGTCAGCGGTTACCCGACCCCGCCGGAGGACTGCAACCTCCGCACCATCCCACATCTGGCCGAGATGTTCGGCGTGACCGTCGGCCTGTCCGACCACACCCATGGGATCGCGGTCCCGGTCGCGGCGGCCGCGTTGGGCGCCACCGTCATCGAGAAGCATTTCACCCTGTCGCGCGCCGACGGCGGAGTCGACAGCGCCTTCTCCCTCGAGCCGGCCGAGTTCCGGGCGATGGCCGAATCCGTGCGCGCCGCCTGGTCCGCCCTCGGCCGCGTCCATTACGGGGTGGAGCCGAGCGAGGCTGGCGGCCGGGACTACCGCCGTTCGCTCTATGTGGTGGCCGACATCGCGGCCGGTGGGGAATTGACCGCCGCCAACATCCGCTCGATCCGGCCCGGCTTCGGGCTGGAGCCCAAGCATCTCCCCGCCGTTCTGGGCCGCCGCGCCGCCCGGCCGCTGGCGCGCGGCACCCCGCTGCGCTGGGATCTGCTGGCCCCGGTGCCGGAGGGGGCGCCATGACCGCCGCCCGGCCGCGCATCGTCGCCATTTCCCAGGCGCGCATGACCTCCACCCGGCTGCCGGGCAAGGTGTTGCTGGAGGCCGCCGGCAAGCCGCTGCTCGTCCATCATCTCGAACGGCTGCGGCGCACCCCCGGACTCGACGCGGTCATGCTGGCGACCACCGTCAACGCCACCGACGATCCGTTGGTCGCCTGCGCCGGCGCGCTCGGCGTGCCGGTGTTCCGTGGGGATGAGCAGGACGTGCTGGGCCGCTTCGCCGGTGCCGCGGCTTCGGCGGGTGCCGACATCGTGGTGCGCGTCACGTCCGACTGCCCGCTGATCGACCCGGACCTGATCGGTGCCCTGGTCGCCGCCTTTCTCAAGGGCCGGGAGGAGACCCCGCCGATCGACTACCGGTCGATCGACGTCACCCTTCATCCGCGTGGCCTCGACGCCGAGATCCTGACCCGCGCCGCGCTGGACGAGGCGGCACGCCTCGCCACCGATCCGGACGAGCGCGAGCATGTCACCCCCTATGTCTACCGCCGTCCGGACCGCTTCCGGCTGGGGGTGCCGCTGGCTCCCGCGGGCGGCTCCCACGTCGTCTTCCAGGGCGGGCACCGCTGGTGCGTCGACGAGGCCGCCGACTACGACCTCGTGCGCCGCCTGCTGGAAACGCTGTACCCGGTCAATCCCCGGTTCGGTTGGCAGGATTGTTGCAGAATCCTGGCCGAGCATCCCGATTGGATGGACATCAACCGCAGCATCCGGCAAAAGACGCTCCATTGAGCGACGACGTCAAGAAACAGGAGAATGTTCATGGACCGTAAGGAGTTCCTTCTCGCTCTCGATGAGACGCTCGAACTGGAGCCCGGCACCCTGACCGGTGACGAGACTCTGGAATCCCTCGAAGCTTGGGATTCGCTGGCGGTCATCAGCTTCATCGCCCTGGTGGACGAACGGTTGAACCTCGTCGTCGAGGGGGAGAAGCTGGCCCGGGCGAAGACGGTGTCCGACCTTCTGGCCCTGGCCGGCGTGGCGGTCACGGCCTGACATGCCGCGTCCTGTCGCCGGCGGAGGCCGCCTGCGCGGCGGTGTCGCCGGCATCGAGGGTGGTCCGGCCAGCTATATGTCGGCCGGATCGGGCGGCGTGCCGGTGCTGCTGCTCCATGGGTTCGCGGGAGATCGGCTGACCTGGCAGTTCAACCTGTCGGCCCTGGCCGCCGATCGCCGCACCGTGGCGGTCGATCTGCCGGGGCATGGCGCCTCGACGCTCGACGTCGGCGACGGGGATGTTCTTTCCTTCGTACCTTGGTTGATCCGATTCACCGATGCCATTGAAATTCCACGCTTCCATATCGTCGGTCATTCGATGGGCGGTTATGTCGGGCGGGAGTTGGCGCGGCGCGACCCGGAACGGGTCGCCAGCCTGACCCTGCTGGCCAGCGCCGGCCTGGGAACGCCGTTCGATCTCGGCTTCCTGAGGCATGCCATCGCGCCCGCCGATGCTCTCGAGGGACGTGCCTGCGCCGAGCGGCTGTTTGCCCGGCCATCCCCCCTGACCGGCCGCATCGGCGAGGTTCTGCACGCCCAGGGTGCCGATCCGGCTCGGCGCAGGGTCTTGGAGCGGATCATCGAGCGCTCCTTCGCCGGGCATGCCGATGGTGGCCCTCCGGTGGAATGGAGCGGCTATCGGATGCCGATCCAGAGTCTCTGGGGGCGCGAGGATCGGATCATTCCCTTGCCGCCGGTCGAGCGTCTGCCGCCCGGTGCTCCGTTCCACATCTTCGACAACACCGGCCATTTGCCCCATACTGAAGCCGCCAGCCCGGTGACCGCCGCGATCCGGGCCTTTCTGTCCTCTTGCGACGCCCCGCCGGATTTCCGATGACCGACAGCATGTTCGCCCTGATTGCCGAGGAACTCGGCCGCATCGCCGCCGACAAGGGCGAGGTCCTGCCCGAACTGCGCGCCGACAGCGTGTTCCTGGACGGCGGCCTGCCGATCGATTCGCTCGATCTCGCCACCTTGCTGGTGGTGCTGGAGCAGCGCACCGGGCGGGATCCCTTCCGTGCCGGTCTCCGCCATTTCACCACGGTCGGCGAGTTGGCGGCGCTCTACGCCGTCCCGGCATGATCGCGGAACGGCCGTCCTGGATCCATCCCGGCTTCCGTCTGGTCGAGGGTGAGGCCTGTTTCGGCTGGAGCGAGCTGGTTTCCCTGCCGGTTCCGGCTGGCGGGATCGTGCCTGCGGATCGGACGTCGCTGACCGTCGCGGCGTTGGCGGCTGCGCAGCGCGCCGACGCCGGCCTCCTGTTGCGACGGCATGCCGGCCCCGGAGAGGATTGGGTGCCGCCTCCGGGCTTCACGGTTACCCTGGAAAGTTCGGGCACCACCGGAACTCCAAAAAGAATAACGCATGATTTCAATGTCTTGCGGGACCGCATCCGTGCGCCGTATGATGCCGGGGCCCGCTGGCTCCTGACCTACGAGCCGGCGGCCTTCGCCGGCCTTCAAGTGATCCTGACCGCCGCGGCGGCGGGCGCTCTGCTGGTCGCCGCCGCGCCGGGCGGTGGGATTGCCGGTCTCGTCCGCACCGCACGGCAGCATGCTGTGACCCATGTCAGCGGCACGCCAAGCTTCTGGCGTGCCTTCCTGACGGCCGGGGGCGATCTTCCCTCCCTGCGATCGATCACGCTGGGGGGCGAAGCGGCGGACCAGGCGCTTCTCGACCGGTTGCGCAGAGATTTTCCGGCGGCGAGGATTCGCCATATCTATGCCTCGACCGAGGCGGGCGCCCTCTTCGCCGTGACCGATGGGCAGGCGGGTTTCCCCGCCGCATGGCTCGTCGACGGCCGCGAGGGGACCGCCCTGCGCATCCGCGAGGGAGTGCTTGAGGTCCGTGGCCCGCGCGCCATGGTCGCCGCCTCCACCGAAGTCGGCACCGGGGATGGCTGGCTGAACACCGGCGATCTGGTGGAGGTGACGGGGGGGAGAGTCCTCTTCGCCGGCCGCCTCGACGGGCTCGTCAATGTCGGGGGGGTGAAGGTGTCGCCGGAGCGGGTGGAGCAACGGCTTCTCGCCGTCCCCGGGGTGGCGGACGCGGCGGTCATGCCGGTCGCCAGCCCGATCACCGGCTTTCTGCTGACCGCGACCGTGGTGCCGGATGCGGACGTCGATGAGGCAGCCCTGCGCGACGCCCTGCGCGGCGCCTGCGCCGGCCTGGTGCCCGCCGCCCGGCCGCGCGCGATACGCTTTGCCGACAGCCTCCCGCTGAGCGTGGCCGGCAAGAAGAGCCGAAAGGGGCCGTCATGATCAAATCCGCTCCCCACCCCCCGACCGCCAGCCCTCTGCCGAAGCGCCATGTCGTCGTCACCGGCGGCAGCCGCGGCCTCGGCCTCGGCCTGGTGGAGGCGCTGCTGGCCGAGGGCTACCGCGTCTCCACCTGCAGCCGGTCGCCTTCCGAGGCGCTGGAGCGGCTGTCCTGTCCCGACCTGCTCTGGCACCCCTGCCGGATCGGCGACGGTGACGAGGTTCGCGCCTTCTTCGACGCCGCCGTGGCCTGGGGCGGCGCCTCACCGCTCTGGGGGCTGGTCAACAACGCCGGCATCGCGCGGGAAGGGGTGCTCGCGACCTTCCCCGACATCGACGCGGCCGAGGTGATCCAGACCAACCTGACCGGAGCCATCCAGACCGCGCGCGCCTTCCTGCGCGCCAAGCTGACGCGGCGGGGTCCGGGGCAGGGCGGTGGACGGATCGTCAACATCTCCTCGATCATCGGTCAGCGCGGCTACGTCGGTCTGGCGGCCTATTCGGCCTCCAAGGCCGGTCTGGACGGGCTGACCCGCGCCCTGGCGCGCGAGGTCGGCCGGCTGGGCGTCACGGTCAACTCGGTCGCGCCGGGCTATCTGACCACGGAAATGTCGGGAACCCTGTCGGCGGGACAGCGCGACCAGATCGTGCGGCGGACACCGCTCGGCCGGCTGGGTGAGGTTGCCGACATCGTGCCGGCGGTGCGTTTCCTGCTGGGCGACGGCGGTGCCTACATCACCGGCCAGACCATCACGGTGGATGGCGGCATCACCTGCTGAGGACGCCGCTTGGTCAGACGACCCGAACGAGGAGCCGATCATGGTCGCCAGCAATCTTGACGGCGTGGCCCTGCGGGGGGTGGTGGGCTGTGTTCCCGAGGGCCGGGATACCACGGCCGATCTCGCCCTGCGTTTCGGGGACGAGGCCGCGGCCAGGATCGCCAAGGCGACCGGGATCGAGGCGCGCCACATCGCCGCTCCCGGGCAATGCACCAGCGATCTCGCCGAAAGGGCGGCCCGGCGCCTTCTCGACGGGCTGGAATGGGAGGCGGCTTCGGTCGACCTCCTGGTGCTGGTCACCCAGACCCACGACCATGCGCTGCCCGGCAACGGCGCGCTGCTGCATCATCGGCTCGGCCTGCGCAAGGGTGCCGCCGTGCTCGACCTCACCCAGGGCTGCTCGGGCTTTGTGTACGGCCTGTGGACGGCCTCGGCGCTGTTGAAGACCATCGGCCGCCGGGCCCTGCTGATCGTCGGCGACACCACCTCGCGGCTGGTCGATCCCGGCGACCGCGCGGTGGCTCCCCTGTTCGGCGACGCCGCCGCCGCCGTGGCGCTGGAAGCCGCAGCGGACGGCGGGCCGATGACCTTCGATCTTGGCAGCGACGGGGCGGGGGCGCCCTACCTGACGGCGTCCGGCGGCGCGATGCGCCATCCGGACAGGCCCGCCCGCCTCTTCATGGACGGAACCCAGGTCTTCGCCTTCACCCTGCGCGAAGTCCCGGGCAGCGTCCGCGCCGCGTTGGGGGGAGCCGGCTGGAGCATGGGCATGGTCGATCACCTCGTGCTGCATCAGGCCAACGCCCAGATGATCCGCCATCTCGGGCAGAAGCTCGGCGCCTCGCCGGAACAGACCACCCTGGCCCTGGCCGGGTTCGGCAACACCAGCTCCGCGTCCATTCCCCTCGCCCTGGCCGACGCCCTCGCCACGCCGTTGCGCTCGGAACGGCGGCGGCTGCTGCTGTCGGGCTTCGGCGTCGGCTGGTCCTGGGGCAGCGTGGCGCTGTCCGCCGGACCGCTGGCCCTGTGCGAAATGGTTGTCCTGCCCGGCAGGAAATGCCCGGCAGAAACTGCCGCCCCGGCAACGTCCGCCGAAGGATCGGCAGTTTCTGCCGGGATCTAGGCAAAAATTGCCGAGCCGCTTTTGCCGGGCGGCAGGCATTTCCAAGGGAAGCCCGGCAATTTCGATCTGGCCCGCTTTTTGCCTACCTCCTGAGCGGGGGAATTAGTCCCCCTTCGTCCTTGCCGCCCTTTGCCGGGGCGCGGACGGATGACGATCCTCCAAAGGAGCGACATCTCATGGCAAACGAAGTCTCCCTGACCTCCTCCATGCGCACGAATCTGCTTCAGTTGCAGAGCGTGCAGGATCAGGTCGCCAAGAAGCAGAACATTCTTTCCACCGGCAACAAGATCAACACCGCGCTGGACGGCCCGACCTCCTTCTTCGCGGCCAAGGGCCTGACCCAGCGCGCCGGCGACCTGTCGGCGCTGAAGGAGTCGATGGGCCAGTCGATCAGCACCATCAAGGCGGCCGACAAGGGCCTGACCGCGATCGACGGCCTGATCGACCAGGCCAAGGGCCTGACCACCTCCGCTCTGGCCTCGCTGTCCGACGACGCCGCCTCGGTCGCCACCCGCAAGGCGCTGGCCGCCCAGTTCAACACGCTGCGCACCCAGATCGACAAGCTGGCCGGTGACAGCGGCTACGCCGGCAAGAACCTGATCGGCGGCACCGGCCTGCGGATGGAGAGCACCTCGGACTCGCGCGCCTCGGTCAACTCCATCACCGGCCTCGACAACGCCCGCGTCACCAACGTCTCCTCGACCGACACCTACTCGCTCCGCGTCAAGGGCGACGGCTCGATCGAGGGCAACGCCGAGGACATCTCCGAGGCGCAGACCGCGCACGGCCTCACCGGCTTGAAGCTGGAAGGCACGATGTCCAAGACGGCCGGCAGCTTCGCCGACGTGCAGATCGAGGTGCGCGGCGCCAAGGGCAAGGAGCGCTCCTTCATCGTCACCGACGGCAAGGAAAGCCGGACGATCAACTATTTCGACAACAGCCAGTCGCTCTCCACCAGCACCGTCGCGGCGACCTCGGGCAACCCGCAGACCTCGAAGGTCACGGTCGGCAAGGGCACGGTCGAAGCCGGCGACATCTTCTCGATCACGGTGGAAGGCGAGACCTTCAGCTACACCGCGACCTCGTCGGACGTCGCGGTCGGCCAGAACGTCCAGAACCACGTCGCCACGGCCCTGAAGGACTCGATCAGCAACGCGCTGGCCAACACCACCCGCTTGTCGGGCAAGGATCTGGCCTCGGTGTCCGTCGATCCCAACGGCGGCACGGTGACGCTGACCGGCACCACCGTCGCGGGCAACCCCCGCGAGGTGACGCTGACGGTGAACACCACCAACGCGCTGAGCAAGCGCATCTCGGAAAGCTTCGCCTCGGGCGCGGTGGTCTCCTTCACCGTCGACCGTCTGGCGATGGAGGACGCCGTCAACGGCGGCAACGGCGTCTCGACCATCCAGAAGAACGTCGACATCCAGATCCAGGTCAGCAACCAGGACGGCGCCCAGGTTTCCCGCGACGGCCTGAACGACCGCGGCGACAGCAAGCTGGCCAACGGCGAGCAGTCCTTCGCCTTCGGCAGCGGCACCGTCCGCGTGCGGGTGGACGAGAAGACGATCATGCAGGCGGCCACGGCCAACTGCGGCGGCAACATCGTGACCAAGCAGGTGTCGAACCCGAACACCTCCAACGACCTGACGGTCCAGCTGAACGAGAAGAACACCGCCTCGATTTCCGTTGCGGCGGTGGATCTGACCGCCGGCGGCCAGGGCCTGAAGGTTGACGAGGCGCAGAACGACTGGATGGACCGCTCCGACATCGAGGCGGCGATCTCCAGCCTCGACAACGCCAAGGCGACGGTCCGCTCCGCTTCGCAAGGGCTGTCGACCAACCTGAACGTCATCACCACCCGCGAGAACTTCACCAAGGAGTTCAGCGACGTGCTGACGGAAGGCGCCAGCAAGCTGACGCTGGCCGACCAGAACGAGGAGGGCGCCAGCCTGCTGATGCTCCAGACCCGTCAGCAGCTCGGCACCATCGCCCTCTCGCTCGCCAACCAGTCGCAGCAGTCGATCCTGCGTCTGTTCTAAGGCGTGGAGTTCGGGTAGGATCATACCCGGCGGGCGGCGGCTTCCAAGCCGCCGCCCGTTTCTTTTTTGGGTCCGTCGCCTGGCGTCCGCCGGGTCGTACCGGAAATGCATCGGGTCGATTCTCATGCCGCTGAAGTTCGTTCTGCGCCCCAACGAAAAGGTCATCATAAACGGGGCCGTGATCGGTGCCGGAGACCGTCCGGGCTCCTTCTTTCTCTACAACACCGCCAATTTCCTGCGCGGGCGCGAGGTTCTGAAGGAAGAGCAGATCGACTGCATCGAAAAGAAACTCTATTTCGTCATTCAGCTCGTCTACATCTTCCCGGAAGACACCGAGCTGAACCTCCAGCGTTTTGTCTCGATCATGGAGGAGGTGCGGGCGGCACGGCCCGACAGCCACAAGACGCTGAACGAGATCGAACAGCTCGTGATGGCCCGGAACTATTACCGCGCGTTGAAACTCTGCCGGAAGATGTTCAAGGGAAGCATCGAAACCTCGGACGAACCATCGGCCTCCGTTTCGGAACCGTGACGTCCTTGCACGGAGGAGCACCGTCGGTGTTCACAGCGGTTCGGCTTGAAGAGGCACTGGACCATCACCGGTCCGGACGGCTTGACGAGGCGATCGCGCTGTACGAGCGACTTCTCGCGCAGAACTCCAGTCACGCCGATCTTCTCCATTTGTCGGGATTGGCCGCCCACCAGGCGGGCAATTCCCGGTTGGGGTTGAAGCGCATACGCGCGGCGGTGGCGGTCCAACCCAATTTTCCGATCGCCCTCAACAGCCTTGGCACTCTTCTGGCCGATCTCGGAAGGAATGCCGAAGCGGCGGCGGTCCTGGGCGCCGCCATCGCGTGCGACCGCGGATACGCCCAGGCCCATGGCAATGTGGGCACCGTGTTGCAGGCGCTCGGCCGGTTGGCCGAGGCCGAGGCGGCCTACCGCCGTGCCCTCGAGTGCGATCCGGACAACGCCGCGGCGCGGATCAACCTCGGGGTTTTGCTTCGGCAAACCGGCCGAAGCGCTGAAGCGGCCCACCATCTGCATGATGTGGTCAAAGCCAACCCACGCCACCCCGGTGCATGGCGTCACTTGGCGCTCTGCCTGAGCGACCTCCGGCATCCCGACACGGAGGCCTGCCTGCGCCGCGCACTGGCGGACACTCCGGACGATGCCGACCTGTCGCGCGAACTGGCCCTGCTGCTGATCGGGCAGAGCCGTTGCGCGGAGGCGGAGGCCATGCTCGAAGCGGCGGTCGCCGCGGCCCCGGCCGATGGCCTTCTGCGGTTCGCGCTGGGAAGCGCCGTGCAAGGGCAGGGGCGGCTGGAGGAGGCGGTCACCCGCTACCGCGAGGCGCTTGCCCGCGATCCCGGCCTGGCGGGAGCCTGCAACAATCTCGGCGTGGCCTTGCTGGATCTGGGCCGCCATGCGCCGGCTCTTGCCGTGTTGCGCCTCGCCCTCGCTTTGCAGCCCGACGATGCGTTGAGCTGGAACAACATCGGCACGGCATTCGACGCCGGCCGCCGGTGGAGCGACGCCATGCCGGCCTTCAAGCGGGCCTTGAGGTTGCGTCCGGATTACGGCAAGGCGCTGAACAATCTGGCTGGTGTCTGGAAAGCCTGGAAGCGGTTGGATCGCGCCGAGGCGTTGCTGCGTCTGTCCGTCGCTGCCCAGCCGGACTATGAGGAATCCTATGCCAATCTCGCTTCCGACCGTCAGGAGCGCGATGATCTGGCCACCGCCGAGCGGCTGTTCCGGCGAAGCCTGCGAATCCGTCCGGGCAGTGCCGCCGCCCTGACCGGTTACGGTCTCGTCCTACAGGTGCAGGGCCGGATGGCCGAGGCCGAGGCGGCGCATCGCAAGGCGTTGTCCCTCGATGACCGCAGCGCGGAGGCCCATGCCAATCTCGGCATGCTGCTGTGGCAGAGCCGCATGGACGCCGAAGCGGCTGAAGCCAGCCTGTCCCACGCCATCGCGTTGAATCCCTCGGCCGGGCCCGCTCATCTGAACCGGGGGATTGTCCGGCTCACACGCGGCGATTTGGCCAGCGGCTGGGACGATTACCGGTGGCGTTTCCGGGCCAAGGGGTACGAAGACCGTCCGATCGCCGCCCCTCTTTGGGATGGTGAGGATCTGTCGGGCCGCCGTCTGCTGGTCTGGGGCGAGCAGGGGGTCGGCGACGAGATCATGTTTTCCTCCTGCTGGCCGGACCTGATCCCTCGGGTCGGCCATCTGGTGATCGAGTGCGACCGCCGGCTGGTTCCGCTGTTCGCCCGCTCCTTCCCCAAGGCGACGGTGCGGGCGCAGACGATCGGTCCGGATGGCCGCGAAACCATCGATCCTCCCGATGTGGACGCCCACATCCCGGCCGGTCAGGTTCCACGCCTGCTGCGGCGTTGCCTGGCGTCCTTCGGGCCGGAAGCCTCGTGGCTGGTGCCCGATCCGGCGCGGCTGGCGCTCTGGCGCGAGCGGCTGGCGCGGCTGGGGCCGGGATTGACGGTCGGAATCGGCTGGCGCAGCCAGGTGATGACCACCGAACGGCGCGGAGCCTACACGTCGTTGGACCAGTGGGGGGCGATTTTCGCCGTGCCGGGGATCCGGTTCGTCAACCTTCAGTATGACGAGTGCTCGGCCGAACTGAACGCCGCCGAGGCGCGCTTCGGGGTGCGCATCCACCGCTGGTCCGACCTGGACCTCAAGAATGATTTCGAGGGGGCGGCGGCGCTCACCGCCAACCTCGATCTGGTGATCTCGCCGGCGATGTCGGCGGGCGAACTGGCCGGGGCGCTCGGCGTGCCGGTCTGGCGCTTCGGCGGCAGGGACTGGACCCAGCTCGGCAGCGGCGTCCGCCCCTGGTTCCCCTCCATGCGGCTGTTCCAGCCGCGCCCCGGCGAAACGCTGCAAGAGGCGCTCGGTGCCATGGCCCGTGCCCTGGAAGGCCTGCGGACCGTTTCCGATCCGGTACGCGCGCCCATGGCGGCTCTGGATGCCGACCAACGCACCGAGGAAGCCGTCACGCTTTACCGCAAGGGCGATGCGGCTGCCGCCGAAGCGCTGGTCCGGTCCGTTCTGGACGGTGCGCCCATGCATGGAACGGCGCTGCATCTGGCCGCCGTCCTGACGGCGCGGCGTGGCGACGCGGAGGACGCCGCGGCGCTGTTCGAGCGGGCCGCTCGCGTCGCGCCTCTCAACGCGGCCGCCCACGCCGGACAGGCCGACGCCTTGCAAAAGCTGGAGCGTCTCGACGCCGCCGACGACGCCCAGCGGAGGGCCATCGCCGCCCGGCCGGACGCCGCCGAGCATTGGATCAACCGTGCGGCGCTGCTGCGGACGCTTGGCCGGGGCGACGAGGCGCTTCGCGGCATCCTCCGCGCGATCCGGCTGCGGCCCGACCTGTCGCTGTCCCACACCCATCATGGGCATCTCATCAGCGACCCGGTGGCGATTCTGGCGAGCTTCCGCCGCGCCGCCGCGCTCGATCCGGCCGCGCCGGACCTTCTCAGCAACCTTGGCAGCGCCTTCCACGCGATGGACCGTTTCGCGGATGCCGAGCGCGTTCTCGGCTGGGCGCTGCGCGGCGCGCCGGACATGGCCGTCGCCTGGACCAACCGGGGAAACGCCCTGGGCGGGCTTGGCCGGCTGACCGAAGCGGAAGCCTGCCATCGCGCCGCCATCGGCCATTGCCCGGACCTGGCGGAGGCGCACGCCAACCTTGCCTTCCTGCTGGATCAAGCCGATCGCCGGGATGAGGCGCTGGACGCCTACCGCCAAGCCTTGGAGGCCAACCCGAAGCACGCGCAGGCCCACTACAACCTGTCGCTGATGCTTCTGAAGAACGGGACGCCGCGTGCCGGCTGGAACGAGCATGAATGGCGGATGGCAACGCCGCAGTTCCGAACGCAGCGGCGCCGGCTCGCCGCCCGCGCGTGGCGTGGCGAGAACATCGCGGCGTCGAGGCTTCTGGTTTGGCGGGAGCAGGGGGTCGGCGACGAGATCCTCTTCGCCTCCTGCTACGCCGACGCGATGAAGCGCGCCGGGCATCTGGTCATCGAATGCGACCGCCGGCTGGTCTCCCTGTTCGCCCGGTCGTTCGCCGGTGCCACCGTGCGTCCCGAAACGGTCGAACCGCGCGACGCCGATGTCCAGATCGCCGCCGGCAGTCTGCCGCGCCTGCTGCGTCCCGACCTGAAGCGCTTTCCGGCGCACGCATCGTGGCTGGTGCCCGATCCGGCGCGGCTGGCGCTCTGGCGCGAGCGGCTGGAGGCGCTGGGGCCGGGGCTGAGGGTCGGGGTCGCCTGGCGCAGCCAGCTCGTCACCGCGCAGCGCAAGGCCGCCTACACGTCGCTGGACCAGTGGGGGGCGATCTTCGCCGTGCCGGGGATCCGGTTCGTCAACCTGCAATACGGCGAGTGCGGTGCGGAGCTGGAAGCGGCGGAAGTGCGCTTCGGGGTGCGCATCCACCGCTGGTCCGACCTGGACCTCAAGAATGATTTCGAGGGGGCGGCGGCGCTCACCGCCAACCTCGATCTGGTGATCTCGCCGGCAATGTCGGCGGGCGAGCTGGCCGGGGCGCTCGGCGTGCCGATCTGGCGCTTCGGCGGCAGGGATTGGACCCAGCTCGGCAGCGGCGTCCGCCCCTGGTTCCCCTCCATGCGGCTGTTCCAGCCTCGCCCCGGCGAAACGCTGGGGGACGTGCTGGGGCATATCGCGGCGGCCCTGTGCCCGCCGGTCTGCCCACCGCCTCCGATGGAGAAGCCGGACCGGCTGTTGGAGCGGGCGGTGCGCAGCCATCGTGCCGGGCACAGGGCCGCCGCGGCGGCCCTGTATGAGCAGGTGCTGGCCCAGCGTCCTCAGGATCCGGTAGCCTTGCATCTGTCGGGTCTGCTCGCCCATCAGACCGGACGCCCGGCCGAAGGGGAAGCACGGATCATGGCGGCCCTGGCCGCGCTCCCCGACTATGCGACGGCGCATATCACCCTGGGCTCGGTCCGGCTCGCCCTGGGCCGACCGGAAGACGCTACGGCCGCCTTCCGCCGGTCGCTGGCCCTGCAACCCGGCGAACCGGCCGCCTGGAGCAACCTTGGCAACGCCCTGGATGCCCTGAACCGTCCGGAGCGGGCGGAGGCGGCGCATCGCCGGGCACTCGCCGCCGATCCGGACCTTGCCGAAGCGCACGATAACCATGGGGTCGTTCTGGCCCGTCTGGGATGCGTGGCCGAGGCCGAGGCCGCCCATCGTCAGGCGTTGCTGCGCGCGCCGGAGATGGCGTCGGCCTGGATGAACCGTGCCGTCGCACTCCGCCGTCTGGGACGGAGGGATGCCGCCGAACGCAGCGGGCGTACGGCCCTGTCTCTCGATCCGGCCATGGCCGACGCCATGGCGAACCAGGGGCGGCTGCTGCGCGAGCAGGGTCTTCCCGGCATGGCGGTGCGCTGGTGCGACCGTGCCCTGGCCCTGGTTCCGGGGCTGCCGACGGCGGCGTTCAACGGCGGCGTCCTGCGGCTGGCGCGCGGATGGCTTCGCGCCGGATGGGAAGGGTACGATCGTCGGTTCGAGGCCCGCGACGTCGCCGGCGGCGTGCGGCGGCCGGGCGTGCCGCCGTGGACCGGGAGCGATCCCGCCGGGCGCCGCATCCTGGTTTGGCGCGAGCAGGGGATCGGCGACGAGCTGATGTTCGCCAGCGCGCTGTCGGACCTGATCGCGCGCGCCGGCCATGTGGTGGTCGAATGCGACCGGCGTCTGGTTCCGCTGTTCGCGCGTTCCTTCCCGCAGGCGACGGTGCGGGCCGCCCCCGATCATCCGCAGGCCGGGGCCGAGGGTGTCGATTGCCACATCGCGGCCGGATCGCTGCCGCGCTTCCTGCGCCGTTCCCTTGCCGACTTCCGGAAGGAGCCGGGTTTCCTGCGCGCCGACGCAGCCGAGGCGGCGGCGTGGCGGCGGCGGGTGGCGGAACTGGGGTCGGGATTGACGGTGGGGGTGGCGTGGCGCAGCGGTCAGCTTGATCCCGACCGCATCGCCAACTACACCCGGCTGGAGGCATGGGAGCCGGTCTTCGCCATTCCCGGCATCGTCTTCGTCAACCTCCAATACGGGGATTGCGCGGAGGAGCTGGCGGCGGCGCGGCGGTGTTTCGGCATGGCCCCGCACGCCTTCGAGGATCTCGATCTGAAAAATGATCTGGACGGTGCGGCGTCGCTGACCGCCGCGCTGGATCTGGTGATCGCCCCGGCCACTTCGACCGGGGAGTTGGCGGGCGCGCTCGGCGTGCCGGTGTGGCGGCTGGCGCAGGGCGCTGACTGGACCACGCTCGGCACGGCGGTCCGGCCCTGGTTTCCGTCCATGCGGGTTTTCGCGGCATCCACCGGCAAAACCGTCGCCGACTGTCTGCCGGCGGTCGCCGCCGAACTGCGGCGTCTGTCCGGCTTTTCCACCTGATTGGCCTCGACCGCACAAGCGGGAGGCATCAAAAAAGCCGGGCGAGGCATTGAACCCTCACCCGGCCTTCTTCAAAACGCTTTTCCGTGGGGGGAGATCAATTCACCCTGCTTCTCGTCAGGCGGTCAATTTCTTCCTTGACGTGCAGCTTTTCAAGCTTGAGGCGCTTGACCGCGCTCTCATCCGGCCAGGACCGCTTTTCTTCATCGAGGATGGCACGGTCAAGGCGCAGGTGCTTTTCTTGCAGGGAAACAACACGAGCATCGGTGTGCATGTTCTGCTCTCCGTCTGATCGAACCGCTTCCCGTCTGAGTATGACGGGCCGGTGACATCAGTGTTGACCGATCCAGTCGGCCGAACAACCCTAATCTTGCGTCTTATGCGGTCAAACCATACAAAAAACTGCCTCGATCGATTGTGCGTGTGACGTTGCGTCGCACAAAGGAGAGGTTGCCATCTTTTCGCGCAACACCATGCGTATGGCTGCAAGGCGGTGCGGATCCTCAGCCAAGGACTTGGCCTTTGCGATATAATCCTCCTCGGAATGCGCCACCCAGCCGGGTTCCCCCAGGCTGTGCAGCAGCGACGCGGTCATTCGTCCGATGAAGCGTTCGCCGGCCAGCGTCACCACCGGAACCCCCATCGACAGCGCATCGAAGCTGGTCAGACAGCCGCCATAGGGAAAGGGGTCGAGCGCGATGTCGACCCGCTCGTGCAGGCGCAGATGCTCCTCGTGGCTGGCGGCCGGCGGAACCAGAAGCAGCCGGTCGCCGCCGATGTCGTGCCGCGCGAAGGCGGCGGCCATGCGGACTCGCCCTTCCTCGCCGGCCAGTCCCGCGCCGCGCGACTTCAGCATCAGGCGAGATCCGGGCACCGCATGAAGCAGCGCCGACCACAGCGCGACGACCCGCTGGTTGACCTTGGCGTCGAGGTTGAAGGAGCCGAAGGTGACACGGCCCAGCGTGGCGCAGGGCGGTGCCGGCAGCCCCCCCGCGTCACGCCGGGCCGGCGGTTCGAACAGGAACATATGGGGCAGGCGCACCAGCCGCTCGGCAAAACGCTCCGTGCTGTCCGCAGGGTGGAGCACCGGGTCGGTCAGCCACACATCCATGGCGTCGACACCGGTGGCGTGCATTCCGTGATAGCTGACCTGGAGGGGCGCCGCCCGGCGGGTGAACAGCCCCATCCGCTGGCCGCTCGTGTGACCGATCAGGCAGACCAGGACATCGACGCCGTCGGCACGGACACGGTCGGCCAGTTCGTCGTCGCTCATCGCCCGCGTGTCGCACCAGCCGTCGGCAAACCCCCGCAGCCCGTCGAACGCCGGTGCGGCGAAAGGCAGGTTGCCGTAGACCAGCGGAACGACACGCGACCGGTCATGCGCCCGCAGCAGGGGGCCGACCTGATCGAGCAGCCGGTTTCCCGGATGCAGGTAGCCCGACACGTACCCCACGCGCAGCGGCCGTCCGCCGAGGGCGGGCCGGGGCAGAGCGGGCCGGGGGAGGGCAGGATCGCGCCGTGTCCGCCCGAAACGGTTCCGCCATTCGGCGATCTCGTCGGCCAGCGTCGCGTTGTCGAGGTCGGGCAGCAGGAGCAGGGTGGTCAGGCGGGTGCTGTGGACCCAGGGCTCGCCGCTGAGCCGGGTGGCCGCGCGCAGGCCGGTCATCGCTTCCGCGATGGCGCCCAGATTCTTGGACGCCAGGGCGCCGTTGTAATGCGCGGCGAAGGCCGCCGGGTCGAGAACCACGACGCGGCGGTAGGCCCGCCGCGCATCCTCGAAACGGCCGAGTTCGAACAGGGTCAGCGCCAGCGCGTCAGCGGCGTCAACGTCCATCGGATCGATGGCGAGCGCCTGTTCGTACGCGTCGAGTGCCGCCTCGGGCTGCCGGGCGGCGTTCCGGGCGCGGCCAAGGTCGAGCAGGGCGACGAACAGGTCACGCCGGGCGTCCTCGCGGTCGGGATGCAGGCGGGCGGCGGCGGAGAAGCCACGCACGGCCTCGTCATGCCGGCCGGCTCTACGCGCGATCACCGCCAGATTGTGCAGAACCTCGCTGTGGGCCGGCCGCAGCATCAGCGAGCGTCGATACCAGAGCGCGGCGTCCTCCGTCCTTCCCATCCCGTGCAGCAGCGTCCCCAGCCGCGCCGGCACGGCGCCGGCCTCCCGATCGAGTTCGGCGGAGCGGCGGAGCGCGGAAACCGCGGCGCCGGGCTGGCCGGCGCCCTCCAGGGCCAGCCCCCAATGGTAGAAGATCGCCGCCCCGCCGCCGCTCATCGCCGCCCGCCCGAACCCCCGGGCCGAGGCGGCCGGATCACCGCGCTCCCGCTCGGCGTGTCCCAGCCCGTCCTGCGCCTCGACCAGCGTCGGGTTCAGCGCGACGGCATGGCGGAAGCGGCGGATGGCTTCGCCCGGCCGGCCGAGCGCCCGCAGAACCTTGCCGTGGTTGACCCGCGGGTCGGCGGCGAGCGGAGCGGCGGCGGTCGCGCGCGTCAGCAGCCCGTCGGCCTCCTCCAGCCGTCCAAGCTGGGCGACCAGAAGCCCGCACAGGTGCAGGGCCTGCGCCTGCTCCGGATCGGCGTCGAGGATCCGGCGGTACAGCAGTTCCGCCTCGTCATAACGGCCGGTCTGGTGATGGTCGAAGGCGATGGCGAGGGCTTCGGCGATGGTCGCCATGGCAGCGGGACCTCAGGCGGATGGGAAGGGCAGGGACAGGGCGGCAAGCGCGCGGATGGCGCGGGTGACGGCGGCGGCCATGTCTTCGCCGGGTCTCGGCTGGATCAAACGCATGGACGGGAACCAGGGGCGCACGCCGCTGCCGAGCTGGGTCCAGTCCCTGCCGCCCAGCCGCCAGACCGGCACGCCGAGCGCCCCGGCCAGTTCGCCCGCCGACATCGCCGGCGAGATCACAAGGTCGAGCGCCGTCATCAGCGCAGCCACCCCCTCGAAATCATCCTTGAGGTCCAGGTCGTGCCATCGGTGCAGGCGGCGGCCGCCACGCTCGACGGCGGACAGCTCGGCGGTGCAGTCGCCATATTGCAGGTTGACCGCCACCACGCCCGGCAGATCGAGCAGCGCTTCCCAATCCTCAAGGGAGGTGTAGGCGCTCCGACGTTGCGCGGTGACGAGTTGGCTGCGCCAGCCGAGCCCGACCTTCAGCCCCGGCCCGAGCGCCGCCAGCCGCTCGCGCCAGAACGCCACCCGCGCCGGGTCGGCGGCCAGATAGGCGTCGCGTTGCGGGAAGGCGGCCAGCCGGTTGCGGAACAGCGCGGGCAGTCCGCCGGCCGCCACCTGAAGGTCGCAGTCCGGCGGTTCGACGGTTTCGCCACCATCGCGGCCAACGGTTTCCGCCCGCACCGACACCCAGGGAAAGGCGCGGGCGAACAGGCTGACCAGCCGCCGGTCGCACTCCAGCGTCACCGGGCCGTCCAACCCTTTCAACGCGTCGAAGCAGGAGGCGAACAGGATTTCGTCGCCGACCCCCTGTTCGCTCCACACCAGAAGACGGCGACCCTCCAGCGCCTCGCCGTGCCATTCGGGGCGCGGAATCCGGCGCGCGCGCTGGAGTTGGCGAGCGGAAAACCGCTTGCGATACCCCGCCCAGCCCGCCGTGATGTCGCCATTGGCAAGCGCCAGCAGCCCGAAATTCCAGGCGGCCAGCGCGAAATCCGGATCCAGGCGCAGCGCGCGCCTCAGATGAAGAGCCGTGTCCGCCGCCCGGCCGGTCAGGTTGGCGACGGTGGCGAGGTTGTTTTGGGTGTCCGGCGCCTCCGGCCGCAAAGCCACGGCGCGCCGGTAATGGATCGCGGCCTCGGCGTAGCAGCCCTCGGACTCGCAGGCATGGCCCAGGTTGGTGTGGGGAGCCGGGTTGTCCGGAACCAGCATGATGGAGCGGCGGTGCAGGGGTTTGGCGTCCGCCGGCCGGTTCGACCTTTGCAAACGCAAGCCGAGATGGGTGAGCGCCTCCGGGAAATCGGGGCGCAGCGCCAACGCGCGGGTGAAGGAGCGCAGGGCGGCGTCCGGCTGTCCCCTGGAGTCCTGCACCAGCCCCAGATGGTTCCAGGCGGCGGGAAAATCCGGCACCCGCCGCAACGCGTCGGCCATCAGCCCCTCGGCCTCCTCCGGCTGCCCGCATTGATGATGGATCAGACCCAGCAGATGCAGCGCGTCGGCGTGGCCGGGCTCGGCGTCGATCACCGCCTGGTAACCGGCCCGCGCCTCCTCCAGCCGGCCGGCCCGGTGCCGGTCGATGGCGTCCGAAAGCAGGGCGTTCGTGTCGGGCCGTGGCGTCCGCACGGCGTCCGCAGCGATTCCTCCCGCCGCGCGCAGCGCCCGCGCGATGGCGTCGAGCGCCTCTTGCAGCGTTTCGCCGGGTCGTGGCTGGAACAGCCGCATGGAAGGGAACCAGGGGCGGACGCCGCTGCCGAGCTGGGTCCAGTCCCTGCCGCCGAAGCGCCAGACCGGCACGCCGAGCGCCCCGGCCAGTTCGCCCGCCGACATCGCCGGCGAGATCACCAGATCGAGGTTGGCGGTGAGCGCCGCCGCCCCCTCGAAATCATTCTTGAGGTCCAGGTCGGACCAGCGGTGGATGCGCACCCCGAAGCGCGCCTCGGCGGCGTTCAGTTCGGCCGAGCACTCGCCATACTGAAGGTTGACGAACCGGATCCCCGGCACCGCGAGGATCGCCCCCCACTGGTCCAGCGACGTGTAGGCGCTACGCCGTTCCTCGGTGACGAGCTGGCTGCGCCAGGCGACCCCGACCCTCAGCCCCGGTCCCAGCCGCGCCAGCCGCTCGCGCCAGAGCGCCAGCCGCGCCGGATCGGGCACCAGCCAGGGGGCTTGCGGCCCGAAGCTCGGCAGGGAATTCCGCAGATGGAAGGGCAGGCTGCCGGCCGGCACCTGGAGGTCGAAATCGGGCGGCTCGATGGTTTCGGCCAGAGCCGCGGTGCAACTCTCCGCCCGCACGGTCGCCTTGGGAAAGGATCGGGTGAAGAGGGGGACCAACCGCGCGTCGCATTCGATGGTGACCGGGCCGCCACTCGCGGCCAGCAGGTCGGGGTAGCAGGAGGCGAAGAGGATCTCGTCGCCGACCCCCTGCTCCCGCCACACCAGCAGACGCCGGCCGCGCAAACCCTCTCCGCCCCAGAATGGCCGGTCGATGCGGCGGTGCGGACGCACCTCCCCGGCGGCGAAGCGCCGCTCGTAGCCCGCCCAGCCGCGCGGCAGGTCGCCGTGCAGCAGAGCCAGCCTCCCGAGATTGTAGGTCGCGGTGGCGAGATTCGGGTCCTGCGCCAGCGCCGCCTCGTAGCATTCCTCCGCCTCCTTGAAGCGGCCGAGGACCTGGAGCGCGTTGCCGAGGTTGTGGCGGGCCTCGGCGAAGTCCGGGCGCAGGTCCAGCGCCTTGCGGTGGCAGATTTCCGCCTGGTCGGGACGCCCCAGCCGTTTCAGCACGCTGCCCAGGTTGTTCAGGGCCGCGGGGTGGAGGGGGTTGCGCCTCAGCGCCTCGCGGTAGGCGATCTCCGCCCCCTCATGGGCTCCCTGCTGCTGGAGGATGGCCCCGAGATTGTAGTGGGCGTTGGCGTCGTCCGGATTCTGGGAAACGGCGACGCGGTGCTGGGCGGCCGCTTCGCCCAGACGTCCGGCGTCGGCCAGGGCATCGCCCAGGTTGGTGTGCGCCTCGGTCATGCCGGGGGCGAGCCGCACCGCGTGCGACAGCGCGGCGATGGCCTGGTCCAACCGGTGCAGCGCCCGCTCGCTGTTGCCCAGATTGTACCAGGCCTTGGCGTAGTCGGGCCGCAGCGCCAGCGCCGACGCGAACAGCCGCCGGGCCAAGCCGTGCCGGCCCAGCGCTGCCAGCGTGTTGCCGAGATTGTGACGGGCGGTGGCGCTCTGCGGGTTCAACAGGATCGCGTTGCGGTGGGCCTGGGCCGCCTCGTTGCGTCGGTCGGCGGCCGTCAGCGCGCTGCCCAGATTGTCCCAATAGTCGGCAACCCCCTTCTCGCGCTCCAACGCCTGTCCGATCAGTTCGACGGCGGTGGCCGGCTGGCCGGTCTGGAGCGCCAGGACACCCAGCAGATGCAGCGCGTCGGCATGCTGCGGGTCGGTGGTCAGGACGGCGCGGTATCCCTGCTCGGCCTCCATCAAGCGACCGGCCTGATGATGGGCCAGGGCCTGTGTCAGGATGCTGTCGCTCATCGCCCACCCGCTCCGCCTTGCCCCGGCGCCGTCCAACCGGCGCGCTCCCATCCAAAGGGAGTGCCATGATCGGGCCTGTGCGGTAAAGATGCCACCGATATCGTTCGGTTGCCCGTCCGGAGATGTGCCCATGGCCGCATCACGCCTGTCCCTGCGTGGAAAGAAGGAACGCGCCGGTGGCGCCGCCACGCCGGCGGCGCGCCTGTCGCGGAACGCCGACGCGCTGGCCGCCGCCGGCCGCCACGCCGAGGCCGAGGCGGCTTATCGCGCGGCTCTGGCCGCCGACCCGACGCAGGCCGGCACCCACAACAACCACGGCAACGCGCTGCGCGCGCTGGGCCGGACGGAGGAGGCGGTCGCCGCCTACCGCGCCGCGCTGGGACATGGGTTGGACATCGCGCTGGTGCATTACAATCTGGCGTCCGCCCTGCGGCAGGCCGGGCGGACGGCGGAGGCGGACCGCGCCTACCGCCGGGCGCTGGTCATGCAGCCGGACCATGCCGAGGCCTGGAACAACCACGCCAACCTGCTGCGCGACGAGGAACGGCTGGAGGCGGCGGCGGTCGGCTACCGGCGCGCCGTGACGCTGCGGCCGGACTGGAACGACGCCCACGACAATTTCGGCTCGGCCCTCTACCTGTTGCACGAGCGCGGGCGGGTGGAGGCGGCGGCGCGTCTGGCCGGGCTGTGGCGGCGCGAGCATCCCGGCAACGCGGTGGCCCGCCACATCGGGGCCGCCATCGCCGGCGAAGGGGCGGAACCGCGCGCCCCCGACGCCTATGTGCGCCAGACCTTCGACCTGTTCGCCGGGGAGTTCGACGAGAAGCTCGCCGAACTCGGCTATCGGGCGCCGGAGCTGCTGGCCCGCGCCGTCGCGGCGGACAGCACCTCCGGCAACGGCGCCTCCGGAGACGGCATGCTCGACGTGCTCGACGCCGGATGCGGCACCGGCCTGTGCGCGGCGGCGCTGCGTCCGCTTGCCCGCCGCCTGACCGGGGTCGACCTGTCCGGCGGCATGCTGGAGCGCGCCCGCGCGCGCGGCCTCTACGACCGCCTGGAGGAGGCCGAACTGGTCGCCTTTCTGGACACCAACCCCGCGGCCTTCGACCTGATCATGGCGGCGGATGTGCTGTGCTACTTCGGCGTTCTGGACGATGCGCTGTCCGCCGCGTCGGCGGCGCTGCGCCCCGGCGGCCGGCTCGCCTTCAGCGTGGAAGCGCTGGGGGATGGGGAGGAAGCGCCCCACCGCGTCGCCACCCATGGACGCTACGCCCACCGCGAGGCCTATGTCCGCGCCGCGCTGGCGGCGGCGGGGCTGGCGGTCGCGTCGCTCGGCCGCGACACGCTGCGCCTGGAGAGCGGCGTGCCGGTGGCCGGGCTGGTGGTTCTGGCCCGGAAACCGGACGTCTGACGCGGACCGCTCAGGCCTGACCGCCCCGGGAAGCGGTGGAGCCGTCGAAAGGCCCGTCGGCGCCGTCCGGAAAGGGCAGGCCGAGCCCGTCGTGGGTGCGGTCGTGGATCAGCGCGTGGTCCCGGATGGCCGGCCAGACGAACCGGCGCAGGAATCCCTGCTCCGGCCGCCGGCTGGTGTCGGCACGGGCGAACCGCTCCGCCAGACCGCGCAGTTCCGGCAGCAGGCCGGCGATCCCGCCCCACTGGCCGGCCGGGATCAGGTCGGTTTGCAGGACATGGGTGCGCATGATGTGGAAGGGCTGCTCCGACGCGATCCAGGCCTTGACCGCCGCCACCTCCCCGGGGCCGACCCGCGAGCCGCAGTCGCGGCAGAGGAAGCGGCGAACCGTCGGATCGTCCGAGGCGAAGAAGCGCCAGTAGGGACCGTTCCGCACCCCGCTGCCGGGCGCCATGGCGACCAGTTCGGCGCCGCTCGCGGCCAGTTCGGCAAGGATGGCGGCGGGCGTCGAGTCATCGTGGTAGACCCGGCAAACCCAGCCGGGATAGAGGACCGGAACCAACCTCGCGTTCTCGAGCGCCCCTTGCCTGTGCGGCGCGCTGCTTCCCCACAGGCCGAAGACCACGACGTCGCGGGTCCGGGCCTCGGCGGCGCGCGGTGCCGCTGGCAACTCCGGCAGGGCGGGAGCGTGCGCGACCGCCTGCCGGTTCTTCTCGCGCAGGGCGGCGCCGGCCCAGACGTTCGCCTCCGCCTCGCGGCCAAGGGCATAAAGGGCCGGAATCAGATTCTCCAGCGCATCGAGATGGGTCGGGTCGATGCGGACGGCGTGCGACAGGACCGCCACCGCCACGGCCAGCCGGCCGGTCTGGCCCAGGGCAATGCCCAGATTGAAGGTCGCCGACAGGAAATCCGGCACCAGCATCACCGCCCGGCGGTAGGGAGCCAGCGAATCCTCGCGCAGGCCGGCGGCGTAGAGCGCGTTTCCCAGCAGGAAGGCGAGGTCCGCGTCAAGCGGCGCCAGTTCGACCGCGCGGAACAGGAAGGGCAGGGCGAGAGACGCGCGGCCAGCCTCGATCAGCAGCCGGCCGCGCTCGTGCAGCGACGCCGCCAACCGCTCCCGCGCCGCCTCCAGATCCGGAGCCGCGCGCACGGCCCGGTCGAGCGCCGTGATGGCGCCGTCCCCGTCTCCCAAGCTCCGCAGCGCACTGGCGTGGTCGGTCCAGGCCTCGGCGAAGTCCGGCCGCAAGGCGAGGGCGTGGCGGTAGGCGTCGGCGGCCTCGCCCATCCGTTCCAGCCCGCGCAGCAGGTTGCCCCGGTTGGCGTGGATGTCCTCGGCTTCGGGGCGGAAGACCAGCGCCCGCGCGATCAAGGGCAGCCCCACCTCCCCCTGGCCGAGCTGCCCGGTCAGGACGCCCAGGAAATGCAGGGCGTCCGGCTGGTCGGGGTCCGCGTCCAGGATGCGGCTGTAGAGCTCCTGCGCTTCGCCGAAGCGACCGGCGATGTGGAGGTCGAGAGCGATCGTCAGGGCTTCGGTGATCGTGGCCATGCGAAAGCCTTAAGCACCCAAATGAATCCGCGCAAGCCCGCAGGCGGACCATCCGAATCAGGACGGAGGCGTTGCCCGCCGGAGGATGGCAATAGGCCTTTCGGCGCAACCCCGAATAAGGGTAAACGAACCCTTTACAGGCGCTCTTATCCGTCATACCTTAACAAACAGGTAATTCCTGACATCGGGTGACACGGGTCATGAACGTGGCGACCGCCACATCGACGGCTTCGGGGCCGTCTCCATTCATGATGGCCACCGGCGGCGGCACCGTCGGGAAAGCGGCCGAAGCCCTGATTCCCGACCCGATCGGCCAGGTTGCGGCCGGTCAGACCGGCAATTCCGGCACTGAGCCGTTGGTCAACCGCTTCCCGTCGATCGCGTTTTCCTATGATGTCGATGCGTCGCGCCTGGTCATGCTGTACCGGGATCCCGCGAACGGAAAGACCGTCTCGCAGATTCCGACCGAGGCCGCGCTGAAGCAGTACAAGGAGGCGCAGGAACAGGAAAGAACCGCCTCCCGCGCCGCGACGCTGCGGGTCACCGTCGGTGGTTCGGACAGCCGGGGGGGCGACGGCGTGTCCCAACGCGACGCCAACGCCAGAACGCCCATGACGACGCCTGCGACGGCGGGCGGTTCGGCACCGCCGTCTTCCTCTTCCGGCGCCGCCGTTTCCGTGGCACATTTCTCCCCGGCCACCACGCGCCCGGCCGCCGCATCGACCGGCGTCGCGCGTGTGAATGTGGTGATCTGATCCTTAGCCGGGTCACGCTTCGGGGACTTGCGCCATGAGCCTGGACATCGCCTCCTCCACCGCCGGTGCGGCCATCAGCCTGCGCCAAGCCCAGGGGCAGTTCGATTTCGGCCTGAAGGCGCTGGATCAGGCAGCCCAGCAGCAGACGGACGCCGTGACCACTTTGCTGGGGGGAACGGAAAGCGGCGGCGGAAACGTCACCGCCACGCGCGGCCAGAACCTGAACATCACGGTCTGACGCATCGCCTCCTACGCATCGCCTCGTCGGATGCCGTGCGGTCCGGCCGGGCGGCCTTCACCCCGGCTGGACCATGCGGCCGGCTCACACCTTCGAATCGAGAAGCGACTTCAGCATGTCGTCCTGTGTCCGGACGACGGCGATTCCGGCGCCATAGGCGCGGCTGGCGGCCATCTGGTTCACCCGCTCCCGCACCGGATCGACGTTCGGCGCCGCCACCATGCCGCGGGCGTCGGCGTAATCCGCCTCCGGGTCGTGTTCCTGGAGATAGGCAGGGGTGATCGGAGTGAAGGTTGCGCGCGTGCCGGGATTGGTGCCGCTCTGCGCGACCGCCAGCGCCTGATGGGCTTGCGGCTGCCCTTCCGGCACAGCGCCGGCAGCATCGGGAACGGCACCCTTGCTGCGCAGATTTGCGACGTTGGAGGCCGAAGCCTCGATCCGCCTGGTCTGGGCGGTCATTCCGCTGAGCGCGGTGCCGAGGGTGGCGACCATGGTTCACGGGGCCGTGGACTGTTGCACCGTCCGCATCCTACCATGGGACCGGTCCGGAGCGAAGCCGTCCCGCCCCGATCAGGAAGCGGTTGCGGTTGGCGCCCGTTGGGCGTAGTCGGACCGGCATGCCCGACACCGTTCCCCCACCTGTGCCCGGCCCCAGCACCGCCTCGCCCGGCGCTGCCCAGGACGCCGCCCTCGCCCTGTTGTTCCTGACCCGCGTTCCGCTTCCCTTGACCGGGCCGCTCGCGGATGGGGCGGCGGCCCGCGCCATGGGGTGGTTTCCGCTGGTCGGCGCCCTGGTCGGCGTGACGGGGGGGCTGGTCTTCGCCGTCGCCACGCTCGCCCATCTCCCGCCGTTGACGGCGGCGCTGCTGGCCCTGGCGGCAACGGCGTGGCTGACCGGCGGATTGCACGAGGACGGGGCCGCCGACGTCGCCGACGGCTTTGGCGGCGGGCGCGACCGGGCGCGCAAGCTGGAAATCATGCGTGACAGCCGGGTCGGCAGCTATGGGGTGCTGGCGCTGGTGTTCTCGGTGGCCATCCGAGCCTCGGCGCTGGCCGCCCTTGCCGGACCGATCGGATCCGACGTCGGGACTGCGATTGGGAACGCCATCGCGGCGCTGGTCGCGGCCGGCGCCCTGTCGCGGGCCGGGATGGCGGCCGTCGCCCGCCGTCTGCCGCCGGCCCGCAGCGACGGCCTCGCGGCGGCGCAGGGCCGGCCCACGGCCGCGACCGCCGCGCTGGCCCTGGCGCTGGGCGGTCTGGCCGCCGTGGCGGTGCTGGGTTGGATGGCTCCGGCCGCGATCCTGGCGGCGGCCGGAGCCGGATGGCTGGTCGCGGAACTGGCCCGGCGCCAGATCGGCGGGCACACCGGCGACGTGTTCGGGGCGATCCAGCAGGTGGGCGAAGCCGCCGTGCTGCTGACCGTCGCGGCCTGGGTGGCGGCCGGGGCATGAGCGTCACCCGCTGGTGGCTGATCCGCCACGCCCCCGTCCCCAACCCGCAAGGGGCAATCTGCGGGAGCAGCGACCTGCCCGCCGACACCGGCGACCGGACCAGCGCGGCGGCGCTCGTGGCGATCCTGCCCGCGCGGGCGATCTGGCTGACCAGCCCCCTGCGGCGGTCGCGGCAGACCGCGCTGGCCTTGCGCCCGGATCTCCAGGCCCACGCGGACCCGGCGCTTGCCGAGCAGGATTTCGGCCGTTGGGAGGGGCTGTCGCACGCGGAGGTCGCTGCCCGCCACCCTGGGGAGGCCGCAAGATTCTGGACGGACCCTGCCGGCAACGCGCCGCCCGGCGGCGAGAGCTTCGCGGCGGTGATGGGGCGGGTGGCCGGGTGTCTGGAGCGCTGGACCGCCGCCCATTCCGGGTGCGACCTGATCGCGGTGATCCATGGCGGTTCGATCCGCGCGGCGGTGGCGCTGGCGCTGGATCTGACGCCCCAGGCGGCGCTGCGGCTGCGGGTCGATCACTGGTCGCTGACGCGGCTGGATCACCACGCGGCGGCGGGCGGCGGCTCCTGGTCGGTCGGCGGGGTGAACACCGTGCCTTGAACGCCGGGCCCGGAACCTTTCCGCGGGAGCGGCGTTGACGGAACTCTGTTGGGCTACCGAACGAGAGGCAGAGCATGGTCACCACCCGCACCGGCACCGACCGCGAGGCCGCCGAGAAGCTCTGGAGCATGATCAAGGGCATCCGCGTCACCATGATGACGACGCTCGACGACAACGGCCGGCTGAATTCCCGTCCGATGGCGACCCTGTCCCACGGCGGTTTCGAGGACGGGACCCTGTGGTTCTTCACCCGCGCCGATTCCGAGAAGGTGTCCGAACTCGACCGCCACTGGCGCGTCAACCTCGCCTACGCCGACCCTGACAAGGAGGACTACGTCTCGCTGTCCGGCATCGCCGAGGTGGTGCGCGACCGCGACAAGATCCGCTTCCTGTGGCGCGACATCCTGTCGACCTGGTTCCCGCAGGGGCCGGACGATCCCGAGATCGCCCTGCTGAAGGTCAGCGTCGACCAGGCCGAGTATTGGGACAGCCCGTCGAGCGCGATGGTCTACGCCTATGGCTATGTGAAGGCCAAGATCACCGGCGAGGCGCCCGATCCGGGCGAGAACGTCAAGATCGCCTTCCAGTAAGCCCGCAAGGGCTCAGGCCAGCAAGCCCTTCAGCCCGTGGCGTCGTGGCGGGCGCACCAGCGCCGCCACAACGCCCGGTAGACCCGTTCGAACTGCCGGGCCTTCAGCCGCCCGTCGAGGAAGGAGGCGGCCTCCATCCGGCCGCGCAGCCCCGCGCGCAGGTCCGACAGCCGCGCCGGATCGGCGGCGAGGTCCGTCGCGATGCGGACATAGCCGTCGGGATCGACCGCGATCAGATCGGGCAGACCGATGGCCGACAGCAGCGAGGCCGACCAGCGGCTCATCATGTTGCCGCCCGGCAGCGTCACCACCGGCACCCCCATCCACAGCGCCTCGAAGCTCGTGGTGGCGCCGCAGAAGGGAAAGGGGTCCAGCGCGATGTCGACGCCGTTGTAGAGCGCCAGATGATGCTGGCGCTCCTGCACGGCGGCTGGCGTCAGCAGGCGGGCGGGATCGACGCCGGCGGCCTCCACGATCCGCCGCGCCCGTTCCGCCAGCGCCGGGGCCGCATAGAGATTCTTGTATTTCAGGACCAGCCGGGAGCCCGGCACCGCCGCCAGCACCCGCGCCCACAGGGCCAGCACCTCGTCGGATTGCTTGGCCGGGTTGTTGAAGCTGCCGAAGGTCACGCCACCATGCGCGAGGTGTGGCGGCGGCACGACCGGCGGGGCGTCGGCGATCGGCGCGTAGGCGAACAGCGTCGGCAGGCGGATGGGACGCTCGGCGAAGCGTTCCGGGCCATGGCGCGGCGTCATCACCCGGTCGGTCAGGATGGCGTCGATCGCCGACAGGCCGCTGGTCGCCGCGTCGTAGAGGCTGATCTGGACCGGAGCGGGACGATGGGCGGCCACCAGCGGCCGGTTGGCGTCGAACCGGCCGGCGAGGATCACCAGCACGTCGATGCGGTCGGCCCGAATCCGCTCGGCGACCGTCCGATCGTCCAGCCCGCCGATGGAACGCCAATCCTGGACATGGGCGCGGAAGCGGTCCGTCACCGCGTCGGGCCGGGCGACGTCGGCGTAGGCGGTGACATGGACGCGCTCGCGGTCGTGGTTGGCGAGGATCGGCTCCAGGTTGCGGGCGACCGGATGTTCGCGGAAATCCGCCGACAGATAGCCGACGCGCAGCCGGCGCCCCGGATCGGGATCGCAGGCCGGCGGCTTGGCCTGGGCATAGAGGGGAAGGGCGTGCAGCGCCTCGAAGCGGCGGTGCTCGGCGTAGCGCATCGCCTCGCTCCAGCCGGGATCGTAGAGGATCGAGGACAGCAGGTTGCGGTGCGACGCCACGCTGGCCGGCTGGATCGCCAGGGCACGGCGGTAACCGGCCGTCGCCTCCGCGTAGCGGGCCGACGCTCGCACGAGGCTGGCGAGGCTGCACAGCGCGTCGACATGGATCGGGTCAAGCGCCAGCGTGTGGCGGTAACCGTCGGCGGCCTCGGCGATGCGTCCGAGTTCCTGAAGGTCGAGCGCCCGGTTGAACGCCGCGGCGCCGTCATCCGGGCGCAGGATGATCGCGCGGCGGTAGGCGGCGACGCCGTCGGACGCCCGCTCCAGCCTGCGCAGCGTGTGGCCGAGATTGTACCACGGCTCCGCCAGATGCGGTCGCAGGGCCAGCACCATCCGCAGCGGGCTCAGCGCCTCCGCCAAGCGGCCGGCGGCGATCCGCAGCAGGGCGAGGTTGACCCAGGGACGATGGTCGGTCGGAAGCAGCCGCGCGGTGCGGCGGTAGGCGGTCTCGGCGAGGTCGATGTCGGTGCCGGTGCCGGTGCCGGCCTCGGCCTGCGCGGCGGCGACGGCCAGCGCGAACTGCGCCTCCGCGTCGTCCGGCTCGGCGACCGACCAGCGCCGGAAGGCGGACACCGCGCCCGCCGCGTCGCCGGCCGCCAGCCGGCAGGTGCCGAGCGCGTTCCACAGCACGGGCTCCCCTTCGCCATGGCGGAGCGCCTCGGCAAAGGCGTCGGCCGCATCGCGCGGACGGCCCTGCCGGTGCAGCTCCTGCGCCAGCCCGCGCCAAGCCCCGGTCTGCGTCGGATCGATCCGCAGCGCGTGGCGGTAATGACGGGCCGCCACGTCGGTGTCGGCGGCCTCCTGGGCGTGGTTGGCGAGGTTGACGTGCGCGCCGGCCAGCGACGGATCGCCCAGCACCGCCAGCCGGAGCGAGGCGGCGCTCTCCCGGCTCCGGCCGAGCGCCGACTGCGCCAGCGACCGGTGGTACCAGGCGGCGCCGAAGCCCGGATCGGCGCGGCCGGCCTGGGCGAAGCTGTCGATGGCCTCCTCGACGCGTCCCAGCGCGCGGAGCGCCAGCCCCCGGTTGTTGGCCGCCGCCGCGTGCCGCGGATCGGCCTCCAGCGCCCGCCCGTAGGCGATGGCCGCGGCGTCGCGCCGCCCCAGCCGGTCGAGCACGACGCCCAGGTTGAACAGCGTGTCGGCGTGGCCGGGCGCGAGTTCCGCCGCCGCCGCGTAGGCGCCCGCCGCATCCTCGGTCCGCCCCAGCCGGTCGAGCGCCATGGCGTGGTGGCGGTGGTACTCGGCGATCCCCGCATTGTGGCGGATCGCCTGGCCGATCAGATCGGCGGCGGCCTCGAAGGCGCCGCACTGCGCCGCCAGCACCCCGAGCCGGTGCAGGACGGCAGGATTTTCGGGGTCGGCCTCCAGGATGCGCCGGTAGAGCGTCTCGGCCTCGGCGAGGCGGCCCGCCTGATGATGGTCGGTGGCGATGGCGAGCGCTTCGGCGATGGTAGCCATGGAGGGGCTTCCTTGCGGTCCGGCCGGTCGGGGCTGCCGGCGTCACGAGATACACGCAGACACGCGGGGATTGCACGGATTTTGTGCCCCGGCGTCCCCACGCGCCGCGCCGGAATTCGCCACAGGCGCTTTGACTCGGGCTCCGGATGGGTGCAAGGTCGCGCCGCTTTTTCCCAGCGCTGACCGTCAGGACGTCACCCCATGAGCAACCAGCAGCCCGCCGTCACCTTCGAGGAAATCCGCGCGCTCTTGCGCAATCTGCCGGGTCCGGATCTGGATGCCGGCACGGCGGCCTTGCAGCGCGAACGGCAGCTCACCAAGCCGGCCGGCGCCCTCGGGCGGCTGGAGGAGCTGGCGCAATGGGTCGCCACCTGGCAGGGCCAGCACCCGCCCGACATCCGTCGCCCGCGCGTCGCCGTCTTCGCCGGCAACCACGGGGTCGCCGCGCGCGGCGTGTCGGCCTATCCGGCGGCGGTGACGGCGCAGATGGTCGCCAACTTCCAGAATGGCGGCGCCGCCGTGAACCAGCTCTGCGAGACGGCCGACGCCGATCTGCGCGTCTACGAGCTGGATCTCGACAACCCGACCGCCGACTTCACCCAGGGTCCGGCCATGGGCGAGGAGGAATGCTGCCGCACCATGGCCTACGGCATGATGGCGGTGGAGATGGGTGTCCAGATTCTGGCGCTGGGCGAGATGGGCATCGGCAACTCGACCTCGGCGGCGGCGCTCTGCCTCGCGCTGTTCGGCGGCGAGGCGGCCGACTGGACCGGGCGCGGCACCGGCGTGGACGACGAGGGGCTGGCCCGCAAGGTCGCCGCGGTCGAGGCCGGCCTGGCGGCCAACCCGCAGGCCAAGGAGGATCCCCTGGAGGCCTTGCGCCGCCTCGGCGGCTACGAGCTGGCGGCGATCGCCGGCGCCATCCTGGCGGCGCGCGTGGCGCGGGTTCCGGTTCTGCTCGACGGCTTCGCCTGCACGGCGGCGGCGGCGGTCCTGTTCAAGGCCGACCGGCGCGCGCTCGACCATTGCGTCGTCGCCCACCGCTCGGTCGAGCCGGGCCACGGCCGTCTGCTGGAAGCGCTGGGCAAGGAGGCGCTCCTCGACCTCGGCATGCGGCTGGGCGAGGGGTCGGGGGCCGCTCTGGCGATCAACATCGTGAAGTCGGCCGTCGCCTGCCACGCGGGCATGGCGACCTTCGCCGACGCCGGGGTCAGCAACCGGGAGGGGTGAAACGGCGCGGCGACCGCGCGAAACACCACCAAACGCCGCTGTATCTTTGCCGGCCCATGGGCCATGATCGGCGGCGCGGGGCCGGCGCGCGATCCGAACAGGCGCGCGCCCTTCGCCGTTCCCGCTTCCGGAGCCGTGCCGCCGATGCCAGTCGCCACCTTCGCCCTCACCGCCACCGGACGGATCGCCGGACGGACCGACGTCGGTCGCGCCCGCGCGCGCAACGAGGACAGCCTGCACGTCGATCCGGCGGGGCGCTTCGCCATCGTGTGCGATGGGATGGGGGGCCACGCCGGCGGCGACGTCGCCAGCCGCAAGGCGGTCGAGGTCATCGCCGGCCTGCTGGAGGACGCCGCCTCCGCCCCACCATGCGATTTCGGCGGGGTGGAGAGTGACGGTCCGGACGGCGGCGACACGGTCAGGACGCTGCCGGAACCGGCTCGGGAAGAGGCTGCGATCCGCGGCGCTCTGGGCCTCGTGCGATCGGCGGTGCGGCGGGCCAACGCCCGCATCCATGCGCTCAACCGGCAACGCGGCTTCGCCGACGGGCGCGGCATGGGGACGACGGTCGTCGGCTGGTGGCTGGTGCCGGACAGCAACCGGATCGTCGCCTTCCACGCGGGGGACAGCCGGCTCTACCGGCTGCGCGGCGGCGAGTTGCAGCCCCTGACCCGCGATCACAGCCTCTACCAGCTCTGGCTCGACAATGGCGGAAACGGCACGGCTCCCCACCGCAACATCATCCTGCGCGCGCTGGGCACCGGCGAGGAGGTCGAACCGGAGGCGGCGGCGCACCCCCTGCTTCCCGACGATGTCCTGCTGCTCTGCTCCGACGGCCTGAACGGGATGCTGCCGGACACGCTGATCGCGCGCATCCTGCGGCAGGAGCCCGAGCCCGAACGGGCCTGCGCCGCCCTGGTCGACGCCGCCAACACGGCCGGCGGGCAGGACAACATCACCGTCGCCGTCGCCCGCTTTTCCGCGACCTGAGGCAACGGCCGGTCACGGCGCCGTGGCGATGAAGCGCAGCACCGCGAGCGGCGCCGCGTCGGGACCGGCGGCGGCCAACGCCCGCTTCAGATCAGCCAGATAGACCACCGCCGGCTCCACCTCCGGACGGGGCGCCGCGAACAGCGGCGATGGGGTGGCGAGCGCCACCACCAGCTCCTGCCCGAACGGAGCGCCGATGCTCCAGAAACGGCCTCCGGCTCCGCGCTCGCCCAACCGGCGCTCCGCTCCGGCGTCGAGCTGGCCGTCGGGCTCCAGAGGGTTGGGCAGCAGATGCACGACGTTGCCATCGGAGGTGAAATAATCGACCTGCAACCGCGACGCGGCGGCCGGTCCGCCGATGTCGAGAATCAGCGGGTCGCCACCATGCAGCGTGCCGCCGCCGGCAATGCCCATGCTCAGCGGCGCCTCCAAAGCGGCGTTGGCGGCGACCGCCGGGGCCAGCAGCGTCAGGGGACCGCACAGGCCGGGGCGGGCGACGGCGACGTCGAGACCGTGATCCCAGCCGGAGGCGGCGCGGCCCAGCGCCTCGCTGATCGCCGGAAGAGCCGCTTCGCCCGCGACGGTGCCGGATATCAGCAGACGGCCCTGAACCTCCTCGACCGCCAGCAGGGCGCAGGGCAGGGGCTCCAGCGCCGCCCGGACCGCGGCCACCGGCGGGCGGGCCGGTTCGCGTGGCGCGGGTGGCGGAGAGTCGGGTGGCGGAGGAGAGTCGGATGGTTCGGGAGGAGGCGCGGACGGCTCTTCGGGTGGCTCCTCGGGAAGGGATGAAGAGGCAGGCGGCGGCGCGGCCGGCTCCGGCGCGGTCCCGGGCTCCGGCGGAGAGGGAGGCGGATCGGCGGGGGGCGTCTCGGCAGGCGTCGTCTCGGCCGTCGTTGTCTCGGCCGTTGTTGTTTTGGCCAATGGAGAGGGAGCCTCGGCCGGCGGAGGCGCGGTGGCGGCGTCAGGCAGCGGTAGCAAAAACCGCTGCTGCCACGCGAAGGCGCCCGCCACGCCGAGCCCGACCAGCAAGACAGCCGCGAGCTTGAGGCCGTGGCGCGGACGCGGTGCGTCGGGCGGCGAAGCCAGCGCGCGCACCGCCTCGCGGAAGGATGCGGCGTCGGTGAAACCCGAACCGTCCCCGTGGATGCGGGCGAGCAGCGCCGCCACGCCGGGCCGGCTGTCCTGTCCGGCCAGCAGGGTTTCCGCCAGGAGGCCGGCGTCCCGCAGATCATCGCTCTCGGTGGCGTCCGGTCTGTGCAACGCCGCGAGGCCGAAACCGGCGACCACCAGCCCCCCGCCGGTACCCAGCCGGATCACGGTGGCGTCGAGCGCGCCATGCACGACGCCGCCATGGTGCGCCCGTGCCAGGGCATCGAGCAGCGCGCCCAGGGTGGCGAGCGCCTCGCTCCAGGGCAGAGGGCTGGAACCGGACAGCCGCTCGTCGAGACGCCGTCCCTCCTCCGGAGGCAACGCGACATAGGCCATGCCGTCGATCTCTCCGGACGCCTGGATGGCGGCGATGTGCGGATGGATCAGACGGGTCGCCGCCCGCGCATCGCGACGGAAACGCTCCAGCGCGGCGTCGCGGCCGGCGAAGCGCGACAACGGCACGCATCTCAGCGTCACGGTCCGCCCGTTGTCCGGATCGACCGCCCGATAAAGCGTGTCCCCGTCCTCCCGCCGAATCGCGTCGAGCCATTCGTACTTTCCGAGCCTGCGCCCCACCATCCCCTCGACCGCCATCCCTGACCTTCGCACCAGCCATCGCGCCTTGCGTCCCGGCCCGGTATAGCGGCTGGATGCCGCGCGGGCCACGGCTTCCAGTGTGACGAGTCGGGAACATCGCCGGCGGCTGTGACGAATGCGTCTTGGTAACGGATCCTTAGCCCTAAGGCCGGAGGCTGTACCGCACCCCACGGGTGCGGAGTGTTCGGTCTTGATCCAGTCTTCCTCTTGGCGGCCAGCGTCCTGGCTGCGCGGTGCCGCCCTCTACCAGATCTACCCCTTGAGCTTTCGCGACCGCAACGGCGATGGCTGGGGTGACCTCGACGGCGTTCTGGACGGGCTTGAGCATGTCGCGTCGCTCGGCGTCGACGGTGTGTGGATCAGCCCCTTCTACCCGTCGCCCTGGAAGGATTTCGGCTATGACGTCGCCGATCACCGCGCGGTCGACCCGCGCATGGGCACGCTCGCCGGCTTCGACCGGGTGGTGGAACGGGCGCACGGGCTCGGCCTGAAGGTGCTGGTCGATCTGGTCTGCGGCCACACCTCCGACGCGCATCCCTGGTTCGTCGACAGCCGGCGCTCGCGCACCGGCGAGCGCGCCGACTGGTATGTCTGGGCCGACCCCAAGCCGGACGGCACCCCGCCCAACAACTGGCTGTCGGTCTTCGGTGGCGCCGCCTGGAGCTGGGAGCCGCGGCGGCGGCAATATTACCTGCATCATTTCCTGTCGAGCCAGCCCGCCCTCAACCTTCACTGCGAGGCGGCGATGCAGGCGGTGTGCGACACCGCCGCCTTCTGGCTGGAACGCGGCGTCGACGGCTTCCGCATCGACGCGGTGGATTTCTTCGCCCACGATCCGGAGCTGCGCTCCAACCCGCCGGCCTTGTGGGGGGAGGCCGAGCCGCCCCTGAAGCCCTTCGCCCTGCAACGCCATGTCCACGACATGATGCACCCGTCGGTGACGGAGATGCTCGCCAAGCTGCGCGCCGTGGCGGACCGCTACCCCGGCCGCGTGCTGCTGGGCGAACTGTCGAGCCAGCCCGGCGCCGGTCAGCGCATGGCGGCCTACTGCACCGGGCGCGGGCTCGACGCCGCCTACACCCTGTCGCTCGCCAAGCAGCCCTTCACCGCCAAGGGCTTCGCCCAGGCGTTGACCGGCACCCCGCGCCCCGAGGCGATCTGCTGGAGCCTGTCCAACCATGACGTCGAGCGGGCCGCCAGCCGCTGGCTGCCGCCGGGCGCCGACGCGGGCGACTTCAACGCGCTGCTTGCCATGCTGACGGCAGCGCTGCCCGGCACCGTCTGCCTCTACCAGGGCGAGGAACTGTCGCTGCCCAACGCGGTGCTGAAGCAGCACGAGCTGCGCGATCCCTTCGGCATCACCTATTGGCCCGATTTCGCCGGGCGCGACGGCAGCCGCACCCCGATTCCCTGGAAGGCCGCCGAACCCAACGCCGGCTTTGGCGTCGGAGAACCCTGGCTGCCGCTGGCGGCGTCGCACATCCCGCTGGCGATCGACCGGCAGGAGCGGGAGGCCGGCAGCCCGCTGTCGGTGTGGCGCGCGGCGCTGCGCCTGCGCCGGACCCAGCCGGCCCTGTCGTCGGGTTCGGTCGGCGCGGTCGAGGAGCGCGGCGGGGTGCTCGCCTTCGAACGGGCGGTCGATGGTCAGCGGCTGCTGGCGGTGTTCAATCTGACCGGCCAGCCGGCCGAGCATCCGATGAAGGGCAAGGGAGAACTGACCCCGCTGGCCCTGCCCCGCGCGCCGGGCGCCGCCGAGCCGGAGCGGTCCGCCGACGGGCGGACGCTGGTCCTGCCGCCCCTCTCCGCCTTCCTGGCGGCGTAGGGTTCCGCAACCTGACAGGCGGCGGCGACGCGCGGGAGCGATGCCTCGCCGCCCCCGTGCGTCCGCCGGCTTACGCCAGATAATTCAGAAGCGAGAGCTTCTTGGTCTGCCCGGCCACGGTGTAGGCCGCCTGGAGGGTGTTCATCGAGGTGGCGAGGCGCGCCGCGACCTCGGTCGGATCGACACCCTCGATGCCGGCGATCCGGTCGGTCAGGGTGGCGTTCGCCGCGGTGTGCGAGGTCTTGGTGCTCTCCATGGTCGAGAGGTCCGACGCCACCTTGGCGTGGATCGACCGCAGCTCGTCCGTCGCCTGGGCCATCAGTTCGCGCGACTTGCCGATGTACTCGGTGTATTTGCCGGGGTTGGTCGCCGCAACACGCGCCATGCGGAAGGCTTCCACCAGGGTCTGGAAGCCCTTCTCGTCGGCGCTCACCCCATAGGTGACGTTCAGCCCGTCGTCGATGCTGACCTGCGACTTCCGGTAGGCGTCCGGATTCTGCTTCTTGGTGAGATATTCGGCGTCGTAGAAGGGAAGGTCGGGCGGGTTGGTGTAGGGAATGTCGGTGAGCGGCGTGGCTTCCGGCGGCAGGGTCGCCACCGAAATCGTGTTCTCGATCGACCCGTTCGTCACCTTGGCGGCGGTCGAGAATTGCTGGATCCGGTCGGGATGGTTGGGATCGACCATCGTGTTGCTGGTCAGCGAGATGCCGGCGCCGCTGCCCAGCGCGTCGATGGTGACGGGCGGCTGCGGCTTCAGGTTGGCGAACTGGGCGCGCAGCTTGTCGGACACCGCGGCGACGTCGGTGGTGCCGGCGTCGTAATCGGTATCGCTGACCGTGTAGCTGACCGTGTAGGTCTGGTAGGGCGGCAGATCCTTCGGTTCGTTCGGATGGTTGGTGTAATAGCGCTGGTTGTAGGGATCGTCCGGATCGCCCACCGTCACCGTGAATTCGAAGGTGTCGCCGATGTCGACGTTGGCGCCGTTGAAGCTGAAGCGGTCGACCTGCGGCAGCGTCGCCGTCGCCGTCTGCTGCGTGTTCGGCAGGGTGGCGGAGTTCTGCACGGTCGCGGCGTTCTGGACGCGCGACGACACGGAGAAGCTCTGCCCCGGATCGTTGCCGACCAGCGTGATGATGCCGTTGCCCGTCGACACGGTCATCGGCAGCTTCGGGCTGGCCGCGTTCATCTGGGTGCTGAGCGTCTGCGCCAGGAAGGTCAGCGTCTTCGGGTCGCCGGGCTGGATCTGGTAGCCGAAGCTCTGGCCGTTGACCGTCACCTCGTAATAGTCGTCGGTGTTCACCAGGGCGCCGTTCAGCGTGATCTTGCTGGTCTGCTTGGTCGCCATCAGGTCGGTGACCGGCTCGGTGGCGTAACGCGAACCGGAGAACAGGAAGCGGTCGCCGAAGCGCTGGTTCAGCATCGCCTGGATGTCGCGCATGGCGCCCTCGGCGCGCTCCTTCATCTGGTCGGCCTGCGGCCAGGAAACCGTGAAGTTGCTGCTCGACGCCGCCTTCAGGCTGTCGAAGGTCAGGTTCAGGACGGCGCCGTCGCCGGGACCGCCGGACATCGTGAAGCTGTAGCCCTTGCCGTCGTTGGGCGGCGTCGTGCCGAGATTGATCGCGCGCGTGGTCTTGCCGCCCAGCCCGTCGGTCACCGTCACGTCGAAGGTGCCGTTGCCGCCCGTCTGCGAGGGGATGGCGGTGACGGTGTAGCGGGCGCCGACCGTCAGCGAGGATTTGTCGACGTTCAGCGTCGTCTTCATCGCGTCGGGGTTGGCGTTGAAGGCGGAGGTGACGCTCGGCGGGCCGGGCTCGAACGGCATCAGGTTGCTGGCCTGCCAGTCCGTCGCGATCTTCTCCAGCGAGGTCAGCACCTTGTCCGTCGCGGCGACGCGCGGGCTGGCGGTGTTGATGTTCTGGAGATAGTTGTCGCGCCGCGCCATCTCGGCCCGCAGGTCCAGAAGCTTCTGGGTGTCCGCGCCGTAGGCGTTGAGGTCGATGGACTTCTTGCCCGTCGTCATCTGGGTCGACAGCGTGTCGACGTTGTTCTGGCCGTTCGACAGGTTGCGGACCAGGCTCAGATACGATGCGTAGCTGCTGACTCCCGTTATCGAGCTCATCGGATCACCGCCTCCAGCGCGTCAAACATTGCATTGGCCACTTGCATGACCCGTGCCGAAGCCTGGTAGGAGGTCTGAAGCTGTTGAAGCTGCGCGATTTCCTCGTCGATGTTGACGCCGGTGCGGGAGTGGTAGCGTTCGGTCAGCAGCTGCGCCGATTCCTTGTCGGAGGTCTGCTTGTCGTTGACCGACTTGGCCGTCGCCATCCAGGTTCCGGTGATGCCGCTGACCATCTGGCTGTAGGTCGCGTCGGTCATCTTGAGGCCGTCGGCGGTCAGGGTACGGCCCGGCGCCTTCAGCGCCGCAACCACGTCGTTGATCGCCGAGCCCTTCACTTTCGCGGTGTTTTCCAACAGCTTGGCATTCACGGCGATGGTGAAGCGGTCGTTGCCGGTGAAGAACTGCTCGCCCTGCTCGCCATCCTTGGAGATGGCGGAATCATAGGCGTCCCGGAAGCTGGTCGGCTCGCCGGGCTTGGTGGCGCCCGTGAAGGCCTGGGCGAACTGGTCGAGCTGCGAGCGCAGCTTGCGGATCACCTCGGCCGTCGGGTCGCCGCTGGCCGCCGTCGGCGGGTCGGTCAGCGAGCCGTCCTGGCGCATCTTCAGCAGGGCGCCGAGCTTGCCGTCGCTCAGATGGCCGTTGATCGAGGTGATTTGATTGCCGACCTGTAGGTTGATATTGCCGCCATCGAAGGAAAGTTTTGCCGGTTCGGCATCGACCAGCCCGAGACCCGACGGCGTGAAGATGGCGATGCGGCCGTCCGGGCGCTCGACGGTCCGGATGTTCATGTAGCCGCTCAGCTCGCGGATCAGGCCGTCGCGCTTGTCGGCGACCTCGTTGGCGGCCGCACCCTGGCTCTTCAACGACACGATGTCGTTGTTGATCTGGTTGATGTCCTTCAGAAGACCGTTCACCTTGGTCAGTGAATCGTCCATGTCGGTCTTCATGCTGCGGTCCATCTGCTCCACGCCCTCCGACACGCGGCGGATCTCGCGCGCGAAGTTGTCGGCGGCCTGGACCAGCTGATACTGCGCCGTCTCGTCCTCGGGCGTGGTCGCCAGCGTGCTCCAGGCCGACTGGAACTTGGCGGCGTAGTCGTTGATCAGCGGCGTGCCGTTGGTGGTGCGCAGCAGGTCGCCCAGCTGCTGCATGTAGGTCGCCTGCACCGCCGAGCCGCCGGAGCGCGAGTTCAGTTCCTCGACCTGCGCCTTCAGCGCCTGGTCGACCTCGCGCCGGTACTGGGTGTTGATGATCTGGCCGCTGCCGTCGACCGTCTGCTGGACGGTGTGGCGCGTGCGGGTGGGGTCGTCGGCACGGGCGATGTTGTCCGAAACCAACTTCACGTTGGCCTGGACGGTGCGCAGCCCGGCGGTCGCACTGTTCAAGGCGCTGAAGAGGGAGGACATGGCCGTGGACCTTTCGCGGAACGGGAGGGGCGGGGCGGCGCCGTGGCCGCCCCGTCAGCTCAAAGCCGAGGGTGGCGCGTCAGCGCTTCAGCCCGAGGACTTCCTGGAGCATCTCGTCGGAGGTCGTGACGATCTTGGTGTTGGCGGAGTAGGTCCGCTGGGTGACGATGAGCTTGGTGAACTCGTCGGCGATGTCGACGTTCGAGCCCTCGACGCTGTTGGCGATCACGGCGCCGGCGCCGTTGGTCTCCGGATCGTTGAAGTTGGGCTTGCCCGCCTCCTCGCTCTCCAGGAAGACGCCGCCGGATTCGCGTTGCAGCGCGTTGGGGTTGTTGAAGGTGATGATCGGCACCTTGGCGATCACCTTCGAGCGGCCGTTGTCGTAGTTGACCAGCACGTTGCCGTCGTCGCCGAAGACCACGTCCTTGAACTGGCCTCTCGGCGCGCCGTTCTGGATGAGCTGGGTGACGTTCATCTGCTCGCCGGCGTACTGGGTAAGGCCGCCGGGCTTCTGGTACTTGCCCATGTTCAGCGTGATCTGCTGCGGGCCGAAGCCGTAATCCACCGTGAAGGTGATGTTGGCGTCGGCGCCGGCCGCCTGGGTCGCGGCGCTCACCGCCGTGCCGGTGCCGACCAGGGCCGTCGATATGTTGGTCAGCGTGCCCACCGTCTCCGGCGTCTTGCCGAAGGTCAGGCCGATGTGCGCCGGCGTCTGGCCGGCGACGCAGGTCTGCTCCAGGGTGAACTGGTTGGCCGTCGTTCCGTCCGCCGTCTTGGCGGTGATGGTGATGACGCCGCCCTGCGCGGTGGCGGTGACCGGAAGCGAGGTGTTGGAGTTGATCTTGTTGGCCAGCGCGGCGGTGATGTCCTCCATGGTCATCTCCTCGCCGGTGGTGCTGTAGGTCACCGGCGTGCCGTTGACGCTCAGCGAGTAGAGCGTGCCGACGTCGCCCGGCGTGCCCGTCAGGGTCACCGTGCGGCTCTGCCGGACGCCCGCCACGTTGGCGGTGGAGAAGACGCCGGTCAGCGTGTTCGCCGCCGAGCTGGAGTTCGTCACACCGCTGGAGGTGCCGACGGTTCCGCCGGCGACGTTCGCCTGGATGCTCAGCACGCCGCCGGTCGCGGTGGCGGTCACGTTGCCGAGCGAGGAGGAGGCGGCGTTGATGCGGTTGGCCAGTTCCTGCACCACGCCGGTCGCGTTGGCGTAGGTCGAGTAGGTCTGGGCGGTCACCGTCACCGCCACGACCGTGCCGTTGACGTTGATCCGGTAGACGTCGCCGACGTCGATCTGCGACTGCGGGAAGGTGAAGCGGTCGATCTGGCCGGCGACCGAGGTCGGGTTGGTGGTGGTCGGGCCGGTGATCGTGTTGGAGGTCGGGGCCGAGCCCTGGACGCTCTGGGAGATCTTGAACGGCGTGCCGGCGTTGCGGGCGGTGACGTGGATGACGTTGTTCGTCACCGTCGCCAGCACCGGCGCCGCCGGCGAGGCCGAGTTGATCTGGTTCGCCAGCGCGCCGGCGAGGCCCGAATAGGTGCGGACCGACGCGATGTTGTCGGCGGTGATCTTCAGGCTGTAGTTCGTGCCGTCCACCGAGACGGTGTAGACGTCGCCGATGCGCAGGTTGTCCTGGCCGTTCGTGTTCTGGCCGGTGATCACCACCGCGTTGACCTGGGCGATCGCCGTCACGCCGGCGGTGTTCTGGCCGAAGGTCGCGGTGGCCGGATAGCCGGCGAAGCTGCCATCGACCGGCTTGGTGTTGGAGCCCGGCGCGTCCAGCGTCAGCCGCCAGTCGCCGCCGGCCTGCTGGCGCCACTGGAAGTTGACGGTGCGCGGGTTGCCCTGGGTGTCGAAGATCTGGATGCTGGAATCGGGAATCTTCTGGCCCTTGGCCGGGGTCGCCGGCAGGTTGGCCGACAGATCGATGCCGTTGGTCGCCACCGGCTTGTCGATCAGCGAGTTCACCTGGATCGCCTGCACCTGATCCTTCTGCAACTGGCCGGTCACCGGATCGGCGACCCAGCCGTTCAGCGCGTAGCCGGCGCTGTTGACCAGATAGCGGTTCTTGTCCAGCTCGAAGTCGCCGGCGCGGGTGTAGTAGGCCGACGACGAGCTGACCGTCCCGGTCTGCGTCTGCACCAGCGTGTTGGAGCCCTGGGTGTTCAGTTTGGAGACGCTGAAGAAGCCCTGCCCCTGGATGGCGATGTTGGTCGGGCTCTGCACCTGGGTCAGGTTGCCCTGGATGTTGTTCATGAAGACCGGCTGCGCCGACACGCCGCCCGGCGCGTGGATCCGCGCGTTCGATTGGAGAACCAGTGTCTCGAAGGCCGAATCGACCCGCTTGTAGCCGATGGTCGAGGAGTTGGCGATGTTGTCCGAGATGTGGCCAAGAGCCTTCGACTGGGCATTCAGGCCGAGAACGGCGGTTGTCATCGAACCGAAGATGCTCATGGCCGGTGGTCTCCGAAAGAAAGGGCGAGCGTGTTGACGCCCTATCAAGCAAGGAGAGTGCCAACTTTCGGAAGAGCGGCAGGGCCTTGTTTTCCGAGGGTTTTTGACGGAACGGCAGGGACGGTGCCGGAAATTGCCGGGCGCTGGGAAAGTTTCGCCTAGTGACCGCCGCGTGAAATGGGGAAGAAAGCTCCCGTCCTTCCCCGGACGGCCCCCGCCGTCCCTTCGCCGTCGGACGGGTCAGCGCGCGGCGAAACGCTGCATCAGCGCGCGGCCGTAGGCCAGAAGCCGTTCGACGGCGGCGTGACGGGCATCGATGCCGGCGAACAGGCGGCGTGCCTCCTCGGACTCGCCCCGGCGGAAGGCGGGGTCGTGGGCCAGACGCCGCGCCCGCTCGGTGAAGGCGTCCCATTGGCTGGCGGCGCGCGACGGGCCGACCACCGCCGCCACGTCGCCCTGGTTCAGCGTGACCACCGGCAGGCCGTCGGCCAGGGCATAGGCGGCGCTCCCGCCGCCGCCCTGGCGGGGCGGGTTCAGATAGGCGTCGGCGACATGGTAGAGCGCGCGGATCTCCGGCACGAAGCCGAGGCTGCGCAGGCGCCCGGCGTTGCGTGCGGAGGCAAGCCGGCCGGGCAGGGTCGCCACCGGCCCGGCGAAGGCAACCAGCGCGTTCGGGCAAAGGTCGAGCAGGGCGTCGAGCCGCTCGATGAAGGCGGACGTCACCTCCTCGTCCAGCCGCCCTCCCACCACCGTGAAGACGAAGGCGTCGTCGGGCAGGCCGAAGGCGGCGCGGCGGGCGCCCGGAGCCTCCGGCGGGGCGGAGTAGCCGAAGCGGAAGGGGCGGAGACGCTCGGCGAAGGACGCGCGGTATTCCTCCGGCAGACCGGCGGTGGGATCACCGTCGTCGAAACTCAGCAGGATGTCGGCCATCGAGCAGGTCAGCCCGCTGGTCGTCGGGATGCAGATGGTCGGCCGCACTCCGGCGAACAGGTCGGCGGCGAGGACCGATCCGCCGAAGGAGACGACCAGATCGGGATCGAAGCCCTCGATGGTCTCGACAAGGCCGCGGATCTTCGCCTCCGAAAGGCTGCGCTCGACCGACGACCAGGTTCGGACGGTGGCGCCGTCCTCGCTCACCGCGACCGGGCCGGCAAGGCCGGGCGTCACCACCGCCTGGAAAGGCGGGACGAAGGCGGTCAGCACGGCGCTGGGCAGCAGGTTGCCGTTCACCAGCAGCACCGCGCAGCCGAAAGCGTCCTGAAGCCGGCGGGCGTAGTCGAAGGCGTCGCGCGACGGCTGGTGCATCGGCCGGGTGAACTGGTTGGTCACGATGGCGATGCGGCGAGGCTCCCCCGCCCGGACCGTGAAGGGCTTGGGCGCCACCGCGAAACGGCGCTTCACCTCCCGCAGGATCCAGCGGTAGAAGCGCGGCAGGTCGCCCGCCGTGAAGGCCGCGAGCCGGGTTCCGAGCGGACGGCCGAGAAAGATCTGCCGGCTGATCGACCAATAGACGGCCTGGGCGACGTCCAGCGGCCAGTCGGCGCCGTTGCCGATCACGGTGTGGATCAGCCGTTCATAGTGATAGAGGTCGCCGCTGAGCCGGAACTGCACCGAGGCGTCGAGGATCGGGTCGCCGCACAGCGGGTCCTCCTCGAGCGCGTCGAGCAGGCGCCGGGGCAGGGCGGACTGGCCGTTCAGCAGCGTGTCGCAGAGCTGCCCGATCACCGCCAGCCGCTCCGGCCCGCCCGGATTGCGGCACTGCGCCCGCACATCCGCGAGCAGCAGGTCCTGCCAGTCCGTCGGGGGCGCCGCCAGGGACGCAGTGGGGGAAACCTCCGGGCTTTCCGCCGCCACGCTGGCGGACAGCGCGTCGTGGCGCTGCCGGGCGTCGGTGTGGCCGGGTTCGTGGCGCAGGCACGCGGCGAACGCCTCCATCGCCTCCGACGCCCGCCCCAGAGCCTCGAGAGCCAGCCCGAGCCCATGCCAGGACGGCGCCGACGCCGCGTCGCGGGCCAGCGCGCGCCGGAAGCTGTCGGCCGCCGCCTGGGCGTTTCCGCGCGCCAGCTCGACCACCCCGAGATTGCGGTGGGCGTCGATGAATCCGGGGTCGAGGTCGATGGCACGGGCATGGCTCGCCGCCGCCTGGTCGAGGGCGCCGGTGACGCGCAGGGCTTCGCCGAGGTTGCTGTGATAGGCCGGGTTGCGGTCGTCGATGGCGATGGCGCGGCCGATGACGTTGATCGCCGTCAGCGGGTCGCCGGTCTGGTAGGCGATGACGCCGATGAGATGGATCGCGTCGGCGTTGGCGCGGTCCTGGGCCAGCACCTGCCGATAGAGCGCCAGCGCGCCCGGCAGGTCGCCCGCCTGATGCGCCGTCAGTCCCCGGTTCAGAAGGGAGGCGCCGTCGGTCATGGCGTGCCGCCCGCCGGCCCGTGGGTCCGCTGGGCCTTGGGGCGGGCCTTGAGACGGGCCTGGGCGGCCGCGGCCTGCGCCTTCAGCACGGCGGCGACCGTTCCCAGCACCGTCGCCCAGTCGCCGGGGCGCGGCTGGCGGAACAGCCGCAGCGACGGGTACCAGGGGCTGTCGCTGCGGTCGAGCAGCCAGCGCCAGTCGGGAACGAAGGGCAGCAGCAGCCAGACCGGCAACCCCATGGCCCCGGCCAGATGCGCGGCCGAGGTGTCCACCGCGATCAGCAGATCGAGGTTGGCGAGCAAGGCGGCGGTGTCGGCGAAGTCCCGCACGCCGTCGATCGGATCCTCGACACCGTCCCCCGGCAGACGGGCCAGGGCGGCGCGCGCGTCGCCGGTCTGCAAGCTGAGGAAACGCACCCCAGGCACCGCCAGCAGCGGGCGCAGGGCCTCGACGGGCAGGGAGCGGTTGCGGTCGTTGCGGTGGCGGGGGTTGCCGGCCCAGACCAAGCCGACCCGAAACTCCCCCTCCCGCCCGCTGTCCAGCCGGCCTTGCCAGCGGACGACGTCGGCGGGCTCCGGCGCGAGGTAGGGCACGCTGGCGGGGATGCGCTCCAGATCGGTGCCGAAGGCGCGCGGCAGGCTCATCAGCGGGCAGTGACGGTCATGCGGCGGCGGCTCCGATCCGCGCGGCCACAGCTCCACCGACGGGCCGAGGCTGGCGAAGAGGCGGTGCAGCGCCTCGTGGGTTTCCACCACCACCCGCCCGCCGGCCCGCGCCACCAGCGGGGCGTAGCGCGCGAATTGGATGGCGTCGCCGAAGCCCTGCTCCATGTGCAGCAGGATGGTGGCGCCGTTCAGCGGCTCGCCCGCCCAGGGCGGGGTGGTGAAACGGCGCCAGCGATGCTCGAACCCCTCCCAGCCGGCCCGCAGGTCGCCCCGCACCAGCCGCCCGACCGCCCGCGCCAGATGCGCGGCGCCATGGGACGGCTGCCGGGCCAGCACGGCGTCGAAGCAGGTTTCCGCCTCGGCGAAGCGGCGCAGGTCGCGCAGGACGGTGCCGAGATTGAGCAGGGTTTCCGCATGGCCGGGGCGCACCGCCAAGGCCCGCGCCAGCCAGAGCCGTGCCGGCGCATAGCCCGCCCGATCGTGCAGGAGCGCTCCCAGCGCCTCCAGCGCGTCGGCCGAAGCGGGCTGGAGCGCCAGGGCGCGGCGAAGCGCCGCCTCGGCATCGTCCGGCCGTCCGGCGGCCCGAAGGGCCGCGCCCAGATGCGCCCATGGCTGCGCCGCCGCCGGCCGGACCCGCGCCGACCGGCCGATGAGGGTGACCGCCTGGACCGGACTTCCACGCTGGGCGTGCAGCACGCCCAGAAGATGCAGCGCGTCGGGCTGCGCCGGGTCGGTTCCCAGGATCCGCCGGTACAGCGGTTCGGCCGCATCGGCGCGTCCGGCCATGTGGTGGTTGACGGCGGCGTCCAGAGCGTCCAGGAGTGTGGCCATGCCCTCATCTCTACACCGGCCGCCGCCGGTTAGGCGAGAGCCCTTTGCCGCAGGTGGATGGACGAGCATGGACGACCGGTTGCCGACGCATCTCTGGGTCATGGCCCACATCCGCAGCGCCGACGCGCAGGGCGTGCCGATGATGGTCGTGCGCAAGGGCGACCCCAGCCGCGGCACGGTGATCCTGAAATTGAACCGGCTCGACCGGACCTTCACCGTGCTGGTCCAGGCGCGGGACGGGGAAAAGCTGTTCTGGTCGCGCGGAACCGGCCCCGACCCGGTGACGGAGACCGACGCCGATGCCTACATCGCCCGCCAGACCCGCTACGACCCCGACGTCTGGGTGATCGAGATCGAGGACCGCCAGGGCCGACACTGGTTCGAGGGCGCCATCCGCTGAACGGGCAGCCGCCGACGGTTCCTCACGCGGGCGCCGTCACGCGCGGGAAGCGCAGGGTGAAGGCGGCCCCCCCGCCCGCCGTGCTCGTCACCGCGATGGAGCCGTGCAGGCGCCCGGTGACGAGGTTGTAGACGATGTGCAGCCCGAGCCCGCTGCCCCCGCTGCCCCGGCGGGTGGTGAAGAAGGGGTCGAAGATCTTCGGCAGCACGTCGGCCGGGATGCCGTGCCCGTCGTCGGCGACCGACAGCTCCACCACCTCCCCGTCGAGCTTGCGGGCGGTGATGTCGATCCGGCCCGGCCGGTCGGGATCCAGCGCGTGGACCAGCGCGTTCATGATCAGGTTGGTCAGGATCTGCGACAGGGCGCCCGGATAGCCGTCGATCTCGATGTCCGCCGGGCACTCCAGGGCGATGGTCAGCGCGGTGCGCGTCTTGTAGGTCGGGTGCAGGCTGCGCAGCAGTTCCTCGATGTAATCCCTCAGCAGGAAGACCCGGCGCTCGTCGCTCGACTGGTCGACGGCGACCAGCTTGAAGCTCTGCACCAGGTTGGCGGCGCGCGTGCTGTTGGCCAGGATCAGGGCGGCCATCTCCGAACCGTCGCCGAGGAAGCGCTGGAAGTCCGACTTCTTCAGCGTGTTCGCGCTGTGCTGCCGCCCCAGATCCTCGATCAGCGTCTGGAGCTGCGAGGCTCCGGTGATGGTGATGCCGATGGGGGTGTTGACCTCGTGCGCCACCCCGGCGACGAGCTGGCCGAGCGAGGCCATCTTCTCGGCCTGGATCAGGCTCGCCTGGGTCGCCTTCAGGGCGTCGAGCGCGCGTTCGGCGTCGTCGCGCGACTGGCGCAGGGCGTGCTCGGCCTCGACCTCGCGCGTCACGTCCACCACGACCGCCTGGATCGCCGGGCCGTCCATCCAATCGACCCGGCGGCCGGTCAGCTCGACCCACAGCCCGCCGCCGTCGGGGCGCCGGGCGCGGATGCGCCGCCGGCCGGTCGGCTGGCCGGTGCTCAGCAGATGCTCGGAATTGTCGAGCAGCGCCTGCCGCTCCTCGGCCGGAACCAGCGCGAGCAGCGAGGGCAGGGCCATGACGTCGGCCACCGCCACCCCGAACATGGCGGCAAAGGAATCGTTGGCGTAGAGCGCGCGGAAATCGCGGTGGATGATGGTCCCCTGGATCGACCCCTCGACGAGATCGCGGAACCGCTTCTCGTTGTCGGCGAGGTCGCGCTGCCGCCGGTCGATCTCGTCGATGAAGTAGCGGATGGAGGCACCGATGTCGGTGATCTCGTCGTCGCCGTCGACCGGAACGGCAACCTCCGGGCCGCCGCCCGACAGCCGGGCCACCACCGCCCGGTTCAACCCGACCAGACGCGACGACAGGAAGCGGCGGAAGACGAAATAGACCATCACCACCAGCAGGACCGACGCACCGGCCAGCGCCATCACCGCCTGCGTCCGCTCGGCGATCAGCAAGGCCAGCGCGTCGGTGCGGTCGGAGGATTGCGTGCGGATGGAATCGAACAGCGCACGGGTCGAACGGTCGACCGTCTCGACCAGCACGCGGGACTGGGCGGTCAGGGACTGGGCGCGGTTGCGCGCCTGCAACCGCTCGACCGCGCTCTCGAACAGCCCGCCAGGCGCCACCAGCAGGGAGAACAGTTCCTCCTGCATGCTCGACATCGCCGCTCCGGCGATGCCTGGGGTGACGGCGGCGATCCGCCCCAGCTCGCTCAACGTGCGCTCGGCCGCCCGCTGCTCACCCTTCAGCCGGCTGAGATGGTCGAGCTGGATCGAGCCGGCCGCCCGCGCCATCAGGGCGCCGACACGGGCGGCCCAGGGGCCGGCCTCCGCCCCCGGCAAACCCTCCAGCGTGCCGGACAGGCGGCCGAGCCCGCGCGCCGCCTCGGCCTGCCGTTCGGCGCCGTCGATCTGGCGAGCCACCTCGGCGTTGAGGTCGGCGACCGTCGCGGCCAGAATCAGCAACGTCGAACGGATCTGCTCCAGCAGCCGGATGTTTTCCTCCCCGGCGGGCTCCTGCCCGGCCTTCCGCTCGCCTCCGGCCTCCCCGGCCAGCAGGGCGCGCATGCGGGCGACCAGAAGCTGCATCGAGTCCAGCTCGGCGACGAGGCCGTCGTAGATCGAGCGGCGTTGCGGCGTCGAGCCGGCGCCGGCCAGCAGGGGAAGCTGCGCCACCAGCTTTTGCAGCGAACCGTGCAGCTCGGCGCTGGTGATGACCTCCGGCAGCGTGTTGGTGGACAGCGCCGACACCTCCGTCCGGAACAACCGGAAGGACGACATCGACACGCCGCCGATCAGCAGGACCAGCATCGCCATCACCGACAACCCCAGCGTGATCCGCAGGGCGATGCCGATCCGCCGTCGGCGGCGCGGCGGCGGCCGGTCCGTCGGCGCGGCATGGCCGGACGGTGCGGAGCGGTCTGGCGCCGGCCCCGCCGATGTCTGGGCCGGCCCCCGGTCCTGGACGGTGAGGGTCATGGGCCGCTACCGCCTCACCGTCATCCGCCCGTCGAGGCGGGGGGCGAAGGTCCCGGTGCGGGCGATGTGGCCGATGAGCTGGGTGGAGACGAAGTCGCTGTCGCGGTCCTCGACCAGACGGGGCGCCGTGCCGAGCGCCGCGTAGCCGTCGCCGCCGTTGGCCAGGAAGCTGCTGGTCGCCAGCCGGTAGCGCGCCTTGCGGTCGAGCGGGCGGTCGCCGACGCTGAGCTCCTGCAACCGCTGGCCGGGCGGCTTGGTCAGGTCGATCACGGCGCGGGCGTTCGACAGATGGGGAAAGCGCCCCTGCACCTGCTCGACCGCCGACACCCCGCTTTCGACCGCGTCCCAAAGCTGCTGCCCGGTGAGGTCGAGGACGACGCCGACGTCGTGGTAGGGCAGCTCGGAATAGATGTCGCGCCGGGTCAGGCGGGCGCCGTTGGCGTATTGCCGGTCGCCGCGGATGCCGCCGCCGGTGATCAGTCCGACGTCCGCGTCCAGGGCCGTGCGCAGCGTATCGACCACGGCGTTGGCGAAGGCGTTCTCGCCGCTGCGCACCGCCTCGCGCCGGGTGTCCATGACGCCGTCGAGCGTCCCCACCTCCATGCTCAGCATCGCGTCGAGGCGGGCCGCGTAGGCCTTTGCGCGGGTTTCCGTGTCCGGGTCGGGCGCGACCGTGGCGCTGTCGAGAAGCCGTGCCTCCGCCGACCAGACGACACGCGAATCCGGCTGGCGGTCGATGGTGACGTCCAGCGCCAGCGCCCAGGCCGCCTGCGGGGCGACGGTGGCGGACAGGAAGCGCCCGTCATACTCGACCCCGAAGCTGCGGCCGCGATCCTGGTAGAGCAGGATGTCGGTCGGCCGGGCCGCCAGCACGGTGCGGTGGGTGTCGCCGGCGCTGCCGGTCATCGCCACCACCAGATCGACCCCCGCCGCGCGCATCGCCCTGGCCTTGTCGGTGAGGGCCGTCACCGGATCGCGGAATTCGGTGCGCGGTGCCCTTGCGGTCTCCCGCGTCAGCGTCGGCGTCGCCGCCAGCACGCCGACCCGATAGGGACCGGCCTTCAGGACCACGGACTCCTCAAGCCCGTCGAGCGGCCCGCCGGTCGAGCGGTCGACCGCGTTGCTGGTGATCAACGGAAAGCCCGCCTCGAAGGCGCGGGTCATCAGGCGGTCGTCGCCGTGATGGAACTCACGGTTGAGGGCGGCCATCGCGTCGATGCCCATGCCGTTCAGCAGATCGATGATGTGGGCGCCCTGGTCGTAGAAGGCGAGAACCGACGGCGACAGCGATTGCCCGCCATGCAGGACCAGCAGGGTGCCGCGCTCGGCCCTCTCCCTGCGGATCAGCGCCGCCAGCCGGGCCATCCCGCCGCGCCCCTGGCTGTCCTCGAGATCGGTTGTGCCCTGGACATAAAGGATGGTGAAACGGTGGGGCTCGGCACGCGCGCCACCCGCCGGCAGGACGAACAGGGCGGCGGCGGTCAGCGCAAGGGTCAGGCACGCAAGCCGAACGATTCCTTTGCCCGACCCCATCCCGACTTCCCTTCACGCGCTGCCGACCAGCGAAACATGCCGATTATGCGCGTTTGCGGGCCGCTGTTGAAGCAAAGCCGCGTTACGGGATTGTCATATGGACGATGCCCGGCGGGGAAGGCTGCGTTTCAGCCATTCGTAGACACCAAGAGCCTGCAAAAGCCCGATCAGGCGCATGCGCAGCGGCGCCGGAACCCCGGCGAAGCGGGGGGCCAGTCCGGCCCGCCGGGTCTTCGCCAGTGCCGCCCGGCGGTCGTAGGCGACGCGGTGGAAGGCGACGCGGCCACGGCCGGTGTCGAGAATGGCGAAGCTCGCCCGGCTGTCGGCGCCGCGCGGCTCGCCGACGGTGCCGGGGTTGAGCAGATAGAGGGCATCCGGCCGCAACGTGACCATGTTCCCCTCCAGCGGCCTGACGACGCCGTCGCGCCGCTCCCAGACGCCCGCCCGGTGCGTGTGGCCGAACGCGCAGACACGGGCGCCCGACGGATGGGCGGCCAGCGCGTCGAAGCTCAGCGCCCGCTTGCCGTCGCTGTCGAGCCGCACCAGTTCGCAGCCCTGCTCCGGATGCAGGGCGCCATGAACGAGGACGAGCGCGTCGTCCACGACGGCCTTCAGCGGCAGGCCGGTCAGGAAGGCCCGGCTGTCCGCGTCCAGCCGCCGCCGGGTCCAGGCGATGGCGCGGCTTGCCGGCCCGCTGAAGCCCTCGGTCTCGATGGCGCCGACCGCCGCCCGGTCATGGTTGCCGGCGATGCAGAGGACGCCGGCCCGCCGCAGCAGGGCGACGCAGGCGGCGACGTCGGTGTTGTAGCCGACGATGTCGCCCAGGCAGACGATGCGGTCCACCCCTTCCGCCGCGATGCGGTCGAGCACCGCGCCCAGCGCCTCGGCGTTGGCGTGGAGATCGGAGATCAGCGCGATCCTCATGGCCTTGCGATCCTCATGGCGTCGCCAACCCGGTGGGCCGAGCGGTGCCTGGCCCGGCCGGCAGCAGCCGGGCCAGTTTCGGACGCAGGAAGGGCATGGGATCGTCGAGTGCGATGGCCTTCGCCTCGCAACGGGCGACCCAGGCCAGCCACCGGGCCGTCGGAATGCCGGCCTCGCGCGCCGCCATGCGGTCCTTGCTGATGTGGCACCAGCAGGCGCCGGGGCGGGCGGTCGCCGGGGCGGGGCGGGGCGCGCCGGTGAGGTCGGCCTGGACGATCGCCGACAGGTTGACGCCCGCCACCGCGCCCAGATGGTGCCACAGGGTGCTGCGCGGGTTGACCTCCAGCAGATGCAGGCCGCCATCGGGCGCGCGCTTGAAGTCGAACTTGGCGAGGCCGCGCAGCCCCATCCGTTCGCTCAGGGTCCGGCCGAGCGCCGCCACGTCGGCGCCCTCGCCCCGGCTGTCGGTGATGGTCAGGGCGGTGCTGTGGCCGTACTCGGCCGGGTAGGTGCGGATCTTGCGGCCGGTGAACTCGCCGGCGACGGAGCCCCGCGCGTCGATGTAGACGTGGTAGCTCTCGATGCCGGTCTCCGGGCCGGGGATCAGTTCCTGCGCCAGCAGGTCGATGCCGACCGGAATCAGACGCGGCCACAGGGCGCGCAGCTCGGCCGGGCTCTCGATGCGGATGGCCTTGCCCAGCCCCTCGATGGAATCCCAGGGCGGCCGGCGGGTCAGGGGCTTGACGATCAACGGGTAGCGCAGGTCGAGGTCGGGCGCCTCCGATCCGGGAGCGGGGTGCAGACGCCGGGTGCGCGGCACCGGCAGGTCGAGACGCTCCGCCATTGCCTGGAACCGGGCCTTGTCGACCAGCGTCTCCACCAGCTCGGCGTCCGCCAGGGCGAAGCGGAAGGCACGGGCCAGACGGTCGCGGTGGCGCGACACCATCAGCAGATGGGCGTCCTCCTCGACGTGGATCACCGGGCGCTCGCGCTGGGCGACACCGAAGCGCAGCAGCGCATCGACCAGCGCCTCGTCGCCGCCGGACTCCGCGCTCCAGGGCAGCAGCGTCTCGGTGAAGCGGGAGTAGGCGGCGGGGGAACCGGGCGGCGCCACCACGGCGCAGCGGATGCCGGCCAGCCCGAGCGGTCGGACCAGATCCATGTCGCCCAGCACGCAGGCCAGCGGAGCGTTCTTGCGCAGGTTCGTCATCGTCGCTTCCTCCCGTCAGGACCCTTTGGCGGGAGCGAACCAGCCCCGCATGGACCGTTTGACCGTCTCGGCCAGCGCGCCGCGCGCCTGCCGCCACTGGGCGTCGAGCCGCCGGCTCAGCCGGTCCGGCCCCAGCGCCAGCCAGTTCATCGGCTGTTCGGCGTTGGCGAGCAGCGGCTTGTGCCCGGCCGGCGTGGACATGAAGTCGTAGCAGTCCTCGCCGCGCCGCAGGCTGTCCTCGATGGCCAGCACATGGCTCAGCAGGCCGGGCTTCAGGCGGTTGTCCTTCTCGAAGGCGAAGCCGCCCTGATAATTCATCACCCGGTTGCGGTGGACCATGTTGTAGAGGTAGCCGATCGGCGCGCCGCCCGCGCTGATGCGGCAGAGCCGGATGGCGCCGCTCGGCACCCCGTCGGCGATCAGCCGTTCGTGGAAGGGACGGAAGGCCGGGTTGGCGAAGGCACCCGCCTCGCCGCGAGCCTGCCAGCTCGCCTGGTGCAGCACCTCCAGCGCGGCGAAATCCTCCAGCGCCTCCTCCACCGTGGCGGCCACGCGGTAGTCGAGGCCGCCGCGCTCCTGGTAGAGCCGTTCGGTGCGGTTGACGGCGGAGCGGGTGTTCCTCCCCAGCCCGGCGCGGTAGTCACCGCCTCCCCCGCCTCCTGCGGCGCGGATCCGGTCGAAATCGACCCATTGCGTCGTGTCGGCCAGCCGCACCTGCACCGCGTGGCCGGTCTGGGCGGCGGCGCGGCGGGCGGCGACCTCGGCCTTGTCGGTCAGGCCGGCGAGCACCAGCTCGTCGGAGCGGGTCAGCCGGGAGCCGAGCCAGCGCAGGCAGGCCGAGGCCACGGAGTCGGCGTGGCGGCGGTCGGCGAGGATGCCATTGTACTCGACGAACAGCCGGTCGAAGACCCGGTCACCCGTCTCGTGCAGCATCCAGCAACGGGTGCGCAGCAGCCCGAGCCGCCAGTGCACGCGCGGGCACAGCACCGCCAGCCCGACGACCTCGCCATGGAGGCGCGCGACCAGCAGATGCGGATGGACGCCGGGGGGAAGCAGGGCGAGCCAATGGCCGATCCACAGCCAGGACAGGAAGAAGGAACCGTCCGACCGCGCCTCCAGATCGCTCCACATCCCCGCCAGACCGTCGATGCGGTCGAGCGGGAGCAGATCGATGTCGATGGCTTCGTCGGTGTCGGTCGTGGGCCTGAAGGTCATCGGCGCGGCGTCTCCAGCAGGGACGAATCCATGCTGGAGAGAACACCATCCGGCCCCATCCGGGTATCTGTCCCGGCGGGGCTGTCCATCGGGGTTTCGGGGACGCAGAGGGTGCTCCGCTTGGAAGCCCTCCGCGTCCCTTTTTTGCCGGAAATCAGCGCTTGATCGTATCGGCCGATTGGCCGAAGAGAATCTTCCGGCTCTCGTCGTTCACGGTCGGCGTCCTGGCGGCGTTGACCGCCGAGCCCTTCTCGTAGGCGCGGACCGTCGCCGGACGACCCTGGATGGCGGAGAACCAGCGCTTCAGGTTCGGGAAATCGTCGAGATTCTGCTGCTGGCGCTCGTGCGGCACGACCCAGGGATAGGCGGCCATGTCGGCGATGGAATAGTCCGCGCCGCCGAGGAACGCGTTGGCGGCCAGCCGCGTGTCCATCACGCCGTAGAGACGGCCGGTCTCCTTGACGTAGCGCTCCATGGCGTAGGGGATGCGCTCCGGCGCGTACTGGACGAAATGATGGTTCTGCCCGGCCATCGGGCCGAGGCCGCCGACCTGCCAGAACAGCCACTCCGTCACCGTCTTGCGGCCCCGCAGATCGGCGGGAAGGAATTTTCCGGTCTTCTCGGCGAGATAGAGCAGGATGGCGCCCGATTCGAACACCGTGACCGGCTCTCCGCCGTCGGCCGGCGCCTGGTCGATGATCGCCGGCATGCGGTTGTTGGGGGAGAAGGCGAGGAACTCCGGCTTGAACTGGTCGCCGGCGCCGATGTTCACCGGCTTCAGGCTGTAGTCCAGCCCGGCCTCCTCCAGGAACATGGTGATCTTGTGGCCGTTCGGCGTCGGCCAGAAATAGAGGTCGATCATCCCAAACCCTCCGTTGATTTGCGCAGAAGGTTAATCGCCGCCGGCCGTCTGGCAAGCCCATCCTGACGCGGGGCAGGGTCGCCGAAGATCATGGACCGCGGCGGCGCGCCCGCGCTTTACTTCGCGCACGCACACACCAGCCCGCATGAGGACTTCCACGCATGACCGACCTGCTGAAAGGCGAATCCCCGTCCGGCTACCAGGAGCTTCTCGGCTACCGCCTGAGTCGCTGGGAGGAGGGAAGCGCCGAGATGGAGCTGCCGGTGGACGACCGGCACCTCAACCGGGCCGGCGTGGTGCATGGCGGGGTGCTGACGTCGCTTTTGGACACGGTTTCCGGATTCGCCGCAACATTCTGTCCCCATGAAGGGCGGGTGAGACGGGTCGTGACGCTGTCGCTCGCCACGAGCTTCCTCGGGCAGTCACGGAACGGTACGCTGGTCGCCACCGCACGTCTGCGCGGCGGCGGACGCAAGATCGTCGGGGTGGCGGCGGAAATCCGCCACCGCGAGACGGGCGCCCTGCTGGCGACGTCCGAGGGCATGTTCAAATACAGACCGGGCAGCGAGAACCGGGAGGGGATGGAGAGATGACGGGACAGCCGACCACGGGACGGTTGACGGCCGCGCGCGACGGGCGCGTGCTGGTGCTGACGATGGACGACGCGGCCACCAAGAACGCGCTGGGGCCGGAGATGATGGCGGCCGCGCGCGACGCCTTCCTCCAGGCGGCGGCCGATCCGGCGGTCGGCGCGGTGGTGCTGACGGGAGCCAACGGGACCTTCTGTTCCGGCGGCAACCTCGGCGCGCTGCTCGGCAACGCCAAGGCCGACCCGAGCGCCATCCGCGCGAACCTGGAGCAGTTCCATGGCTGGGTCCGCGCCATGCGCGCCTGCCCGAAGCCGGTGATCGCCGCGGTCGAGGGGGCGGCGGCCGGGGCGGGCTTCTCCATCGCGCTCGGCTGCGACCTGATCGTCGCGGCCGATGACGCGACCTTCACGCTGGCCTATGTCAGGGTCGGGCTCAACCCGGACGGCGGGGCCTCGGCCTTCCTGGCGCGCGCGGCGACGCCACAGCTCGCCGCCGAGATCATGTTCGAGGGCGGGCGGATCGGCGCGGCCCGGCTGGCGCAGCTCGCCATCGTCAACCGGGTGGTGGCGCCGGGAGGCGCGTTGGCCGAGGCGACGGCCTGGGCGGCGCGGCTGGCCGAGGGGCCGACGCTGGCCATCGGCCGTGCCAAGCGGCTGATCGAGGCCGGTTTCGGCGAACCCGACGCCCAGCTCGACCGCGAGGCCGACTTCTTCGTCGAGGCCCTGCACGGGGCCGAAGCCGCCGAGGGCATCACCGCCTTCTTCGAGAAGCGCCCCGCCAACTACCCGCGCGTTTGAGAGGGAGGGGGGCGCACCGGCCGACCTGCCGGCGGACTGGGCGCCCCCGTTTCCCGGATTGTGCCTGTCTTTCCCGAGCGGCCGGCTGAAGCCGGCGGGGCTCCGCGCCTTCATGAAGGTGGGGCGCGACGTGACGGCGCGGGAGCGGGAAAGCGGATGAGATCCCGGCGTCACGCCAGCAGCGACAGGGTGGGGTCGGCCGGCGCCGGGGCGGCGTCCTCCAGCGCGCGGGCAATCTCGTCGGGTTTTCCCGCCACGCGCAACGCTTCGGCCCGGCCAGCGAAATGCAGGTCCGTCTCGCCGTTCGCGGCACCGCGCAGGAACAGCACGGCGCCGGGGTTCACCAGAACGATTGCTCCGCTCGTGTCGGTCAGTTCAACGAATGCCATGGCGACCATCCTCTCTGCATCCACGTAAAACACACGGGAACATGGTAGGTTTCCTCCCAAGCCTTTGGTTCGGCCTTTCGGCTGAACCGACACCAAAGGCTGACCGGAAGAGGCTGCTCCTTCGGCCCCTTGAACGTCGGTGCCGTGCGACAAACATGGGCGGTTCAGCCCGGCCGGAACCGAAAGGCTTCGGCTTTGGGCGGCAACCGGCTATAAGCCCGGCCTGCAACAAAGGGAGCACCAAGACTTGAAGCTGCTCGTCGTCGAAGATGATCCGCTGATCGGTCCGGCCGTGAAGGCCGTGCTGGAAAACGCGGGCTACACCGTCGTTGGGCCGCTGCGCGACGCCAACAAAGCCGCGCGGGTCGGCGCGCGGGAGAATCCCGATCTGGCGCTGGTCGACGTCAACCTCGCCGGCGGCGAGAACGGGCTGACGCTCGCCCGACGCCTATGGGAGGACAACAAGATTCCGTCGCTGCTGATGACCGGCTTCGATCACCACGCCGAGGAAGCGCGCGAATTCGCCATGGGGCTGCTGCGCAAGCCGGTGATGCCCGACGCCCTGGTCGACGCGGTCGGCACGCTGGCCGAAATCCTGGGCGGCCTGCGCCCCTCCTCGGTGCCTTCGGCGCTGGAGCTGTTCCATTCCTCCATCGCCTCGGTCACCGCCGCGTCGCTTGCCGGGCCGCGCGTGCGCAGCGCCTGACGCCACCCCGCGCCGATCCGCCGCTTTCCGTCCGCAAGGCCCGCTCAACCGGCGGGCCTTTTCATATTGTCATGCCGGCGGGGGATTGTCCGCCGCCGTGGCCGCCGCCGCATCCTCGTCGGACGGGTCGTCGACCGGGGGGCCGCCGTTGTCCGGGTCCAGTTCGACCCATTGCCGAAGGGCGCTCAGCGGCGCGCCGGTCATGGGCGGAGCGCTTGTCGGACTGATCATCGCCATGTTCCTCCTGTCCTTGTCGTTGCGGGTGGATCAGTCCTCACGAACCAGCAGGGCAACCGGAAAGCCGTCGAACAGCGTCGCGGCCTTCACCGCATCCCCCCCTTCCACGGCACGCCCGGTGAAGACGCTGCGCCAGCGCGCGCCGCGCGGCAGCGGGATCGCCGTGTTGGACCAGTCCGGGTCCTCCTCCCCGAGAGCGCCCACCAGACGCGGCACCGCGACCACCACCGCGTCGTTCCCCGCCTTGCGGGCGAAGGCGACGACATGCTCGGCCCGGTCTCCCGTCGCCTCCAGCGGAACGTAATCGCCCGCCGCAAAGAGGTCCGGCTTCTCGGCCCGCAGAGCGAGGGTGCCGCGGGTGACCGCCAGCTTCACCGCCCCATCGGTCCAGCGGTCGAGCAGGGTGGGCGTCGTCCCCTGCTCCAGCGCCGCCTCCACCTCGCCCAGCAGCCGGCGCCGGATCCCGTAGTCCACCGGCAGCCGGTTGTCGGGATCGACGAGGCTGAGATGCCACAGCTCGCAGCCCTGGTAGAGGTCGGGCACGCCGGGGCTGGTCAGCTTCAGCAGGGTCTGGGACAGGCCGTTGACCATGCCCAGCCGGGCAACGCCCGCCTGGAACGGCAGGAAGGCGTCGAGGAAGGCGTTGCGGCGCGAGACGTCGAGCGCGTCGTGGATGAAGCCGATCACCGCCGACTCGTACGCCTCGTTGGGGGCCGCCCAGGTCGAATGGACCTTGGCCTCGCGCATCGACTTGGTCATGGCGCCGACGATGCGCTCGGCGAAGGCCGTCATCGCGGCGGGGTCGAGCCGGTCGGCGGCCAGCCCGGTCAGTTCGACCGGCCAGGCGCCGAGGATGAGCTGGTAGAACAGATACTCGTCGTTGCGATCGGGCGGGGCGGTTCCCTCGACGTCGCCGCGCCGGGCGCGCAGCAGGCGGCTCCAGGTCTGGATCTGGCGCTCCCACTCCTCGGGCATCTCCGACAGGACGTAGAGGCGGGCGCGGGTGTCCTCGCCGCGCTTGGTGTCGTGGGTGGTGCTGGCCAGCATGTTGCCCGGCCAGTTGCGGGCGCGGTCCTGGTTGGCACGGTGGAAGGCGGCCGGGCTGACCCCGAAATGCTCGGGATGGCCGCCGACCTCGTTCAGCGCGGCCAATCGGTTGTAACGGTAGAAGGCGGTGTCCTCCAGCCCCTTGGCCATCACCGGACCGCTGTATTGCTGGAACCGCATGGCGAAGCGGGTCACCTGCCGATGGCTGTAGCCGCTGCGCGGCGAAGCGACCAGATCGGTGGTCAGCAGGCGCTGGACGAAATCGTAGACCGAGCCGTCGGGCCCCTGTTCGGCCTTGCGGGCCTGGGACACCGCCCAGTCGATGTCGCGGCGGTCGAGATCCGACGGCACCCCGCCATCCACATAGGTGCGGTAGACCGGGAAGCGGGCGATCGTCTCCTTCAGCGCCTGATGCAGGATGTTGGCGGTGAAATCGGCCGTCGCCGGGTTGGAACGGGCGATGCGCGCCGCCTTGCGGGCGAGCACATGCAGCTCGCTCGCCATCTCGCTTTCCATGATGCGGATCTTGGACAGGCGGACGACGTCCTCGAAGCGGTCGGAGCGGCCGATGAAGCCGGAATAGAGGCGGTCGAAGGCGGCCTCTCCCCTGGGATCCACGAACAGCCCGCCCAGCAGGGTGGCGAACTCGTAGCCGGTGGTGCCGTCGATCGGCCAGTCCTCGCGCAGCCGCTCGTGACGGGCCAGGATCTTCTCGACCACGAGGTAGAAGGGCTTCGGCGACGCGGCGATCAGGCGCTGGCAATAGCCCTTGGGGTCGATCAGCCCGTCGATGTGGTCGATGCGGATGCCGTCCAGCGTGCCGTCCTCGACCAGCGTCAGCACCAGCCGGTGGGTGATGTCGAACAGGTCAGGCTCGTCCATGCGCAGGCCGGCCAGCTCGTTGATGTTGAAGAAACGCCGGTAGTTGATGTCGTCGGCGGCGACCTTGAAATAGGCGACCCGCCAGTTCTGTCCGGATATCAGGGCGTGCAGGTGGCTCCAGGTCTCCGGCTCGCCCTGGTCGCCGCGGAAGACGGAGAGGCGCTGGGCGATGGCGTCGGCCACGTCCGGGCGGTCGGCGACCAGCGCCGCCAGTTCCCGTTTCAGATCGGCGGCACGGCGGATCTGGTGGGGATGGGCGTAGGCGAGATGGGCGAAGATGTCGCCCAGCCGCTCCAGCTCCGGGTGGTCGGTGCCGAGGATGGTGCCGTAATCCTGCGGGCGGACCGGCAGCTTGTGGGTGCCGTAGGCCCAGACGGCGAAGCTGCCGGACGCGGCGTCGAAGCGCAGCTCCAGCCCGCCCGAGGCCAGCACGGCGCCATACTGGTCGCCCAGCACCGGCACCAGCAGCTTGCCCTGGAGGTAGCGGTAGTCGGAATCCCACTCGATGTCGAAATAGCCGGCGCAGGGGCTGTCCGGCCCCCATTCCAGCACGTCGAGCCACCAGCCGTTGTCGGCGCCGCCGACCCCCATGTGGTTGGGCACGAAATCGAGGATCTGGCCCAGCCCGTTGCGGCGCAGCGCCGCCACCATCCCCCGGAAGGCCGCCTCGTCGCCCAATTCGGGGTTCAGGGCGTTGTGGTCGACGATGTCGTAACCGTGCGTGCTGCCCGGCCGCGCCTTCATGTAGGGGGAGGCGTAGAGGTGGCTGACGCCCAGCCGTGCGATGTAGTCGGCGATCTCGGCCGTCCGGTCGAATCCGAAGGCGGCGTTCAACTGCACCCGGTAGGTCGCGCGGGGAAGCGGCTGGCCGGAGGCGGGGGGCATGGATCGTGCTCCTTGAAGGTCGGGTCGGTCAGAGGGCGGAGGCGTCGGATCTTGGGGTGTTGGGCCTTTGGACGTTGGGCCGGGCGGCGGCCAGGATGGCGGCGACGGCGGCCGGCTCGGGGGCGTCGGCCAGTTCCTCCAGCGTCAGCGACAGCTTGCGCCGCCAGTTGGGGTACTGGTCGACGGTGCCGGGCAGGTTGACCTGGGCGCGCTCGCCGGTCAGGTCGTCGAGCTGGACCATGGCCAGGGCGGAGCCGGTGCGGGCCAGGAAGCCGTGCACCGCGTGGCCGAGCGCGTCGTCATAGGGGCTGTCGGCGCCGAAGCCGGCGGGCAGGGGAATGGCGGCAGCCCGCAGGGCGTCGATCAGGGCGCCCCGGTCGGCGCGGCGGCGGTCGCGCTGCTTCCCGGCCTCGTCGGCGGCGGGGTAGAGGCCCTTCTCCTCCTTGAGCGCGATGTCGTGTCCCTCCCACCAGCCGCGCAGCGTGGCGAGGTCGTGGCTGCCGAAGGTCGCCAGCGCCAGGGACGGGTAATCGTCCGGCCCCTTGAAGCCGCCATCCTCCGTCCATTCGAACACGACCACCCGGTAGCTGAGAATGCCCGCCTCCGTCATGCGCTCGCGGAATCCGTCGGGGACGGTTCCCAGATCCTCCCCCACCACCAGACAACGGTTGCGCTGGCTCTCCAGGGCCAGGATTCCGACGAGATCCTCCATCGGGTAGGCGACATACGCCCCTTCGCCGGGGCTATGCCCCTCCGGAATCCAGTAGACGTGCTGGAGCGCCATGGCGTGGTCGATGCGCAGGGCGCCGGCGTGGCGCATGTTGGCGCGCAGAAGCTCGATGAAGGGCCGGTAGCCCGCCTCGCGCAGCGCGCGGGGGTGGAAGGGTGGAAGGCCCCAATCCTGCCCCGCCGGGTTGAACAGGTCGGGCGGCGCGCCGACGCGGGCCGTGCCCACGACCACCTCCGGCGCCATCCAGGTTTCCGCCCCGCCGCCGTCCGCCCCGACCGCGAGGTCGCGGTAGAAGCCGATGGCCATGCCGAGATCCGAGGCCCGCGCGGCGGCGGCGCGAAGCTGCTCGTCGGCGACCCATTGCAGCCAGGCGAAGAAATCGACCCGCACCCGGTTCTGCTCGGCGAAGCCCGCCACGGCGGGAGACGAGGCGTCGCGCAGCTCGACGGGCCAGCCCTGCCAGCCGGCCTTGCCCTCGGCCGCGAAGCGTTCGCGCAGCGCCTGGAAGACGGCGAAGCGCCGCAGCCCCTCGCCTGCCTCGGCGCGGAACGCCGCGAAGGCGTCCTTGCGCTCGGCGGGAGCGCCCGACTGGAAAACGGCGAACAGGCGTTCCAGCACCGGCAGCTTCAGCGCCGCGACCGTCTCGTAATCGACCAGGGGCGCGGCGCGGGCGGCATCGAGCACGTCGGTGAAATCCGCCGAGGCGACGCGGCGGCGCACCTCCTCGTCGGTCATGAACTCGGGAAGCGCCGTCACGTCGATGCAGAGCGGGTTGAGGAACAGCCGGCTCGCCGGGGAGTAGGGGCTGGCCTGGGCGGGAGCGTCGAGGAACAGGGCGTGCAGCGGGTTGAGTCCGATCACGGCGGCTCCGCGCGCGGCGGCGATGTCGGCGAGATTCTCCAGGTCGCCGAAGTCGCCGATGCCCCAGTTCCGGTCGCTCCGCAGGGTGTAGAGCTGGGCCGACAGCCCCCACAGCCTTTCGCCCATGGCGATGGGGGCGGGCAGGTGGCAGCGCTCCGGCACGGCGATGAGGCTGGTCTCGCCCGACTCACCCTCCGCCTCCACACGCAGGCGGTGATAGCCGGCGGGCGGAGCGTCACCGAGCGTCAGCCGGCGCAACGCCAGCGGTTTTCCATCCAGCGCGGCCTTGCGGATCAGCGGCAGTTCGGCGGCCTCGGCGTCGCCCCGGCGGGTTTCGCCGCTCTCCAGGGTCAAGGTCCAGCGAACGGCCCCCGCCCCGTCCGGCAGAGCAAGCGTCACGGCCGCGTGCCCCTGTCCGGTTCGCAGCACCACGGCGGGGGGAAGAACCCGCGACAGCTCCGCACGCTCCAGCGCCGCGAGTTGGGCTTCGGCCGCCGCCTCGTCGTCGGCCGCGACGCCCATCGCCGCCAGCAGCGCGCGGACGGTGCCGGTGCCGGCGCGCACCGTCTCGCCCGCCGCGTTCCGGAAGGAGCGCTCGATGCCCATGCGGTCGCCGAGCCGGTCGAGGGCCGTCGCCTCCTCCAGCGACACCACCACCGACCAGGGCGCCAGCGCACCGCCGCCGACGCCGGCCCCCTCCGTCCACAGCACGCGGCCGGCGGGTTCCTCGAAGCCGGCCGCCGGCCGGTCGCCGAGGTTGGCGATGATCCGCAGCCGGCTGCCGTCGCCGAGGCGCCAGCACAGCCGCAACCCGGTCCCGCCGACCACCTCGTGCGAGGCGCCGCCGCCCGGCGCGTTGTCCAGGCGCGGCACGATCTCGGCGTGGCGCACCGCCAGCGCGCGGCGATACCAGTCGAGCCACGCCGCGTGCTCCGGCCGGTCGCGGGCGTCCCAGTCGAGCTTGGCCGAGTCCATCGTCTCCGGGGCCGTCGGGTCGGGCAGGCGGTCGCGGAAGGCCGGGTCCTGGAATTCCGGGAACTTGGCGAACTCCTCGCGCCGGCCCTCGCGCACCGCCTGGGCCAGCTCCTCGCCGAAGTCGCAGAAGAAGGGGAAGGGCTTGGCCGAGGCCCACTCCTCGCCCATGAACAGCATGGGGATCGACGGTCCCAGCAGATACAGGAGGCTGGCGGCCCGCACGGCCTCTGGCTTGGCGATCTGCGCGATGCGCTCGCCGAGCGCGCGGTTGCCGATCTGGTCGTGGTTCTGGATGAAGCTGACGAAGGCGGTCGGCGGCAGATGGGCGGAGGGCTCCCCGCGCAACTCGCCGTCGCGGTAGGCCGACGGGTCGCCCTGGAAGGCGAAGCCCTCGGCCAGGGCGCGGCCCAGCCTGCCCGGATCGTCGGCGTAGTCGGCGTAGTAGCCGCCCTTCTCGCCGGTCGCCGCCGCGTGCAGGCAATGGTGCAGGTCGTCGTTCCACTGGGCGGTGTGCCAGCGGGGATCGCCCTCGGCGTGGCGCGCCAGGAAGCGTGCCTGGTTGGCGTCGTTCTCCAGCACCAGATGGACGTGGCGGCGGTGCTGGAAGCGCTCGCGCACCCGCTCGGCCAGCTCCTCCAGGACATGCTTGGGGCCGTCGTCGAGGATGGCGTGGACGGCGTCGAGCCGCAGCCCGTCGAGATGGAATTCCTCCAGCCAATAGAGCGCGTTGTGGATGAAGAAGTTGCGCACCGGCCCGCTGGCGGCGCCGTCGACGTTGATGGCCGCCCCCCAGGGCGTCTTGTGGCGGTCGGTGAAGAACTGTTCGGCGAAGGCGTGGAGGTAGTTCCCCTCCGGCCCGAAATGGTTGTACACGACGTCGAGGAAGACCATCAGGCCGCGCGCGTGCGCCTCCTGCACCAGGGTCTTCAGATCCTCCGGCCGGCCATAGGCGGCGTCGGGGGCGAAGGGCAGGACGCCGTCATAGCCCCAGTTGCGGGTGCCGGGGAAATCGGCGACCGGCATCAACTCGACGGCGGTGACGCCGAGTGCGACCAGATCGTCGAGCCGGCCGATGGCGGCGCGGAAGGTGCCCTCCTCGGTGAAGGTGCCGACATGCAGCTCGTACAGCACCGTCTCGTGCCAGGGCCGGCCGGCCCATTCCCCGTCGGTCCAGGGGTGCAGCCCCGGATCGATCACCTCGGACGGGCCGTGCACGTCGTCGGGCTGGAAGCGCGAGGCCGGGTCGGGAACGGCCAGACCGTCGGGCAGGGCGAAGCGGTAGCGCGTGCCGGCCTGCGCCCGCGCCGTGGTCAGCTCGAACCAGCCGTCGGGGCGCGCCGCCATCGGCAACCGCTCGCCATCCTCCTCCAGCACCAGCGACACCGCACCGGCCGACGGCGCCCACAGGGCGAAGCGCACCGAACCGTCGGGCTGGATCTCGGCGCCGAAGGGCATGGCGTGGGCCCGTCGCCCGCTTTCCTCGGGCGTGGCGCGCCGGGCCGCCTCGGGACCGGCCTCGGCCTTGAGGATGCCCATGGCGCCGGCCAGCGGGATGCCGACCCAGGCCGGGCGGTTGGCCAGTTCGTAGCCGATCTCGTAGAAGGCCTTCTCCAGCAGGAACAGCTTCAGCAGGCTCGTCGCCATCGCCGGATCGGACGGAAAACCGGGGCAATCGCCGATGGCCTCGCGGTAGCCGGCGACGAAGGCCGAGGCGGCCTCCCCCTCCCACCAGGACAGCCACGCGGCGCGGGCGTCGCGCTCGGCCTCGGCGAGGGTGGCGGGGATGGCGTCGCGCGCGGTGGCGGCGGCGTAGGCGATGGAGCGCAGCATTCCGGCGACATCGCGCAGGACGCAGTGCTTGGCCCGGCGCTCGGCCAGCGGGCGCATCGGCTCGCCCTCGAAATCGACGATGTGGACGTCGCCGCCGGACACCAGAACCTGACCGAGATGATAGTCGCCGTGCAGCCGCATGGCGTGGAGATCGGCCGCCGCCGGAGTCAGCGCGTCGATCTGCGCCAGCACGGCATCCCGCCCCTCGGCCAGCGACAGGGCGTAGGGCGCGATGGCCGGGTCGAGCGACGGCGCCGCCGCGCGCAACCGTTCCAGAACATTCCCGGCCATCCCGCGCACCCCGTCGCCCCAGGCGCGCAGGGTGGCCGGCGTCACCGGTTCCGGGGTGAAGGCGTCGCCGCCGCCGGGCGTGGCGAGGGCCCGGTGCAGTTCGGCCGTCCGCCGGCCGAGCCGGCGCAGGAAGGCCGGCGCCTCGATGTCGTCGGAACGGTCGGCGTCGGTGAAGCGGGCAACCCGCTCGGTCAGCCGCCCGGTGACATGGGCCCAGGCGTCCACCGCGTCCGGCACCAGCGCCTGGAGGATGCACAAGGTGGTCGAGCCGGAGCTGTTGGCGCGCTCCACCCAGCCCAGCAGGGCCGGTGTGTTGGCGAAGCCGGCGACCTCGGTCAGGAAGCGGCCGACCTCCAGTTCCGGGTGGGTTCCCGGCTCCAGCTTGCGCAATCCCTTGAGGATCGCGGCGTCGCCGACCCGGATCGAGGTGTTGGACTGCTCGCCGCTCAGTCTCCGCAGGGGCGCGTCGGGACCGAGCCCCGCCGCCATCGCGTCGCCGGCCTTCGTCCGGCCCACCGTCAGACCCGCCGTGTGGGGCTGGTCGGCGAGGATCGCGCCGAGCATCGCACGGACGACCGAATCGTCGGCGTAGCCGTCGCGCAGGCGTCCGGCCATCGGCAGGGCGCCGGCATCCGCGACGGTCGAATCGTCGGCCTTCGCCCCCGACCGGTCGAGCAGCAGCGGCAATTGGTACAGTTGCGCGTCGCGCCCCGGCGGCTCCACCCGCAGCAGGCAGAGCTGGGCCACGCCGTCCGCCAGCGGCAGGGGCAGCGCGTCGATGATCCGCACAACCGGACGGCCCGCGTCCTTCGCGGCGTACCAGCGGCGGGACATCAGATGGTCGGGCAGCAGATCATCCTGGAGGCGCGCGAGAAGCTCGCCCTCAAGCTCGCCTCCGAGGGGGCCGGGAAAAGCGTTCGTGTGTGGCGCGGTCGGCAAGAGGACTCTCCCGTGTTGAGCGCTTGGACGGCGTCTCGCTCAACACCGCAGGCGGGGGTTCCTCCCGCGCTTGCGAACCCGTCTCACCGAACGGTCAGCCGTCCTCCCCCAAAGAAATATCAGACGGTGCGCGGGTGGTGCGGCAGATGGGCAAGCCGGCCGATGCGCTCGGCGACCTGGAGCGCCTCCACCACGTCGTCCAGCCGGCCTTCCCGCATCAGATGATGGGCGTGCGTGTTCAGGGCGGCGACCACCGCGCGCTCGTCGCTGACGCTGCGGGCCGGGCGGCCTTCGGGGTCCAGCACCGTGGCGCCGAGGGCGGCCATCGCCTCGGCGGTCAGGTTGACCGCCTCGCACAGCGACTCCTCGTCGCCGTCCGCCGTGGACAGCAGCGGTTCCAACAGCTCCGCAAGGAGATTGGGTGTCATGGCGGTGATCCTCGGCGACATTCTCAGGGCATCCCCTTGAAAGGCCACAACAGCCGGGACGGACGATCCGTGCCGTTCCGATGAGAAGGAACGGCAGATGGGAAGCAGACCGATGGCCGGCAAGCGCCCATGCCCGTCAAGTCACCGGATGGGGGAGGCGCGTCCGGATCACGCCTCCTGCACCGTCTCCACCTCCGACAGGTCCGACAGGCGGCGGGCCAGCCGGTCGGTGCAGCGGATTTCCAGGATGCCGAAGCCGGCGTTGGGCGACAGGGAGTGCAGGTCGCCGGCCATGCCGTTCTCGCTGGCGAAGCGCTTCACCCGGTCCACCATGGCGTCGCGCTCCGGGCGGCCGGGACGCAGGCCGGGCAGGGGGCGGGTGAAGTGCAGCTTGTAGCGCTTGAAGATCGCGGGTGCCACGGATCGTCCTTCGGGGAATGCCGGTGCACCCGGATGTCGCACGGAGCGCGGGGCGGGCGCCAGCCTTTCCCGCGCGTCCTCCGGCCCCCGCTATTTCTTGCGGACCGGCTCGACGTTCTCGGCGCCGGCGCGGGTGCCGCCGAAACGGTCGGCCCCCTTGGCGTCGGGGGCGTCCGGCTTCTTGTGGTTGCCGGTGTTCTGCTCGCCCTTGCTGTGCTCGATGCTCTCCTCGGTGTGGGGCTGCTTGGCCATCGGGGGATCTCCTTGGCGGTTGGGTTCCCCTGACAACCGCCTCAGATCACGTTGGTTTCGAGCAGCGGACGGTTTTCGCTCAGGCGGCCGTAGCCGAACACCGACAGATCCAGGCTGCGGTAGCCGCCATGAACGATCAGTTCGGCCAGACCTCGGCCGACGCCGGGCGCCTGTTGCAGGCCATGGCCGCTGAAGCCGTTGCAGAACAGCAGGTTGCCGATCTCCGGATGCGGGCCGATGACCGCGTTCTGGTCGAGGTCGTTGTACTCGTAGAAACCGGCCCAGGCGTTGGTGACCTTGATCGCCTCGAAGGCCGGGACGCGGGCGGCGAGCGCCGGCCACATCATCTCGTCGAACAGATCATGCTCGACGGTCAGGTCGTCGGTGTCGGGGTCACGGTCGGCCGGAGGCGGGGCGCCGCAGATGAACTGCGCGCCTTCCGGCCGGAACCAGACGCCCGACGGGTCGATGACCAGCGGGCAGCCCGGCAACGCCTCCTTGCAGTCGAAGACGAAGACGCAGCGCTTGCGCGCCGACACCGGCAGGGGGATGCCGGCCATCTCCGCGACCCGGCGCGCCTTGGGGCCGGCGGCGTTGACCGCCGTCCCGCAGGCCAGCCGGTCGCCGTTGCCGAGCAGGACCGCCTCGATGCGGCCGCCGCTGCGCTCCATTCCGATCACGTCGGCGGTGACGAAGGTGACGCCGAGCGCCTTGGCCTTGCGGCGGAAGCCCTGCATCAGGCTGTAGCCGTCGAACCAGCCCTCGCCGGACAGGCCGAGCGAGCCGGAGACCAGCCCCTCGACCGACAGCCAGGGGAAGCGGGCCGACAGCTCGGCCGGGCTCATCAGGGCGACATCGACGCCGCAGGCCTTCTGGACGGCGTGGTTTTGCCGCAGGATGTCCGCCCCGGCCTCCGTAGCCAGATAGAGGTAGCCGGGCTCGCGCAGGCCGAGGTCGACCGGGTCGCCGTCGACCGAGAGCTTTTCGGTCGCCGCCTTCAGGAAGGACAGGCCGAACTGCGACAGGGCGATGTTGGCCGGGGTCGAGAACTGCTGACGGATCGAGCTGGCCGACAGGGCCGAGGAGGCGGCGCGGTAGGTCGGGTCGCGCTCCACCACGGCGACGCTGCCGCCGAAGGCCGGATCGGAGGCCAGGAAATAGGCCACCGAACAGCCCATCACGCCGCCACCGACGATCACCACGTCGAACCGACCGCTCATCATGCCTCCTGCCAAGGTCAAGGGGCGCGTGACGCGCCGCCGATGGCCGATTAAGGCATGGAAGCTCGGTTTGGAAAATAAGGGAAAATTATCGCCGCAAGCCGGTTATAAGAAATTGATTATAACTTATTTCGCTTGCGATATGGCTCGGGCGACGGCGATCCATTCCTGCCCCTGCTCAGCCTCGCGCAACGCGCGCAGGGGCGGCCAGACGCCGAGCCGGCTGCCACGGCGGGCGGCGAAGAATCGGTCGAGTTCCCCGGCATCGGGCAGGCGGTCGCCCTTGCGCTGGTTGCAGCGGCGGTGCGCCAGCACGACGTTGGACGGTTCATCGATCCCGCCGTAGGCTTGCGGGATCAGATGATCGAAGGTCGCCTTGGCGCCGACCGGCTCGCCGCAGTAGAAGCAGCGCCCGCCCTGCTGGACGTCCATCAGCGTGGCGTCGTCCGGCGAGACGGGCATGGCTTCGTCCTTTTCCGGTCCTGCGAAATCAGGCGTCGTCGCGCTCGACGCTGCCCCACAGATCATACTCGTCGGCGTGCTCGATGGTGACGTCGACCATGTCGCCCGGCTTCAGGCCGGTTTCGCCGTTGAGGAAAACGCTGCCGTCGATCTCCGGCGCGTCGGCGTAGGAGCGGCCGATGGCGCCGTCCTCGTCGACCTCGTCGATCAGAACCCCCAGGGTGAAGCCGACCTTCTGCTGGAGCCGCTCGGCGCTGATCGCCTTCTGGGTCTCCATGAAGCGTTCCCAGCGCTCCTGCTTGACCTCCTCCGGCACGGCGCCGGGGATGTCGTTGGCGACGGCGCCCTCGACCGGCTCATACTTGAAGCAGCCGACGCGGTCGAGCTGGGCCTCCTTCAGCCAGTCCAGCATGAACTGGAAATCCTCCTCCGTCTCGCCGGGGAAGCCGGTGATGAAGGTGGAGCGCAGGACCAGATGCGGGCACTCGTCGCGCCACTTGCGGATGCGGTCGAGCTGCTTTTCCTGGGCCGCCGGGCGGCGCATCGCCTTCAACACCGTCGGCGAGGCGTGCTGGAACGGGATGTCGAGATAGGGCAGAATCCTGCCCTCCGCCATCAGCGGGATGACCTCGTCGACGTGGGGGTAGGGGTAGACGTAGTGCAGGCGGACCCACAGGTCGAAGTTCGCCAGCTCCGTGCACAGGTCGAAGAAGCGGGTGCGGACCGAACGGTCGTACCACATCTCTTCCTTGAACTTGGTGTCGATGCCGTAGGCGCTGGTATCCTGCGAGATGACCAGCAACTCCTTGACGCCGGCCACCGCCAGCTTCTCGGCCTCGCGGAGCACCGAGGTGATCGGCCGGCTGACCAGATCGCCGCGGATCGACGGGATGATGCAGAAGGTGCAGCGGTTGTTGCAGCCCTCGGAAATCTTCAGGTAGGCGTAGTGGCGCGGGGTCAGCCGCAGCCCTTCCGGCGGCACCAGATCGGTGAAGGGGTCGTGGCGCGGCGGCAGCGCGTCGTGGACGGCGGTGACCACCTGCTCGTACTGGTGGGGGCCGGTGACGGCCAGCACGCCGGGATGGGTCTGCCGGATCACGTCCGGCTCGACGCCCATGCAGCCGGTGACGATGACCCGCCCGTTCTCCTTGATCGCCTCGCCGATGGCGTCCAGCGATTCCTTCTTGGCGCTGTCCAGGAAGCCGCAGGTGTTGACGAGCACCACGTCGGCGCCGTCGTAGGAGGCCGAAATCTCGTACCCCTCGGCGCGCAGGCGGGTGAGGATGCGCTCGGAATCGACGAGCGCCTTCGGGCAGCCGAGGCTGACGATGCCGACCTTCGGGGCGGACTTTGAAACGGACGATGCGGTCATCGCGCGCATATACAGGCGATCGGGGGACCAACGCCAGCAAAACCTGCGACGGAATGGCCGCCATGCCCGGCAAGCCGGGGCGGACGCGCGCCGTACGGGAACAGCGGGTGCGACAATTCGCAACCGGCGGCATGGCCGGGCGCTGTTCCGTTTTGCAGGCTGCCGAACTAAAGTACCGCCACGCGCCGTAGGGCTGACGGGTTTCAGAATCGAACATCCGTCCAGCCATAGTACGGACGTCAATCGTGCAGTGTCTGCACTTTGTAGAGTGACGCGGATGGAACGGACGGCATTGCGCAGAAGCGGAACGGACCGTGTGGTTTCCCTGGAGCCCATGCCGGCGATCCCGGTGGCGATGTCTCCGGTGGTCATGGCCCCGGCGGTCATGACCAAGAGCCCGTCCAACAGCGCGTCACCCCAGGCGATCGCCGAGGTGATGATGCACATCGGGCACATCGCCGACAGCCTGAGCTACACGCAGGGGCTGAAGCCGTCGCAATGGACGGCGCTGCGCTACTTCGCCGGGGCGAACGCCAGCCAACGCACCGTCTCCGCCTTCGCCGACTTCCACGCCACGACGCGTGGCGCCGCCTCGCAGATGGTCGAGGTGCTGGTGGGAAAGAAGCTGCTCGTCCGCGCCCCGGTGCCGGAGGACCGCCGTGTCGTTCAGCTCCACCCGACCTCGAAGGCCCTGGAACTGCTGCGTCTCGACCCGCTGGCCGAGTTTGCCGGCATCATCGCGGCGCTGCCGTCCGACGACCAGTACCAGCTTGCCGAAACCCTGACCACGTTGCTGCGCGGCCTTCTCGCGAAACGGCAATCGGCCTGACCGGCCGTTCCGACCCCCGGCCACCCCAGCGCAACAGCATCCGCCACGGTCGCAGCCGGGAATTGCGCGATCAGGAATCCGTGGTGGCCGGAACGCTGTCGAAGGGCGTGCTGACAAAGGGGTCGCCGCGACCATGGCCGGCACGGGCATGGCCGCGCTCGGTGGCCGCCTGACGGTAATAGCCGACCACGAAAACCCGCAACGCGTTGGCGAGCGACACGCCCGGCTGTCCGGAGCCGCGGCTGCCCGACCGGGACCGGCGGATCTGCTGCTCCATCCGCTCCTTCACGTCGGCGCACACCTCGTCCACCGTCAGGTCTTCCCGACGGCAGATCTCATCGAGCCCTTCCCAATAGGAGGGTTCAAGGCGGATTTGGACGGTCCTTCCGGACAACTCCAACGCGCGCCCGACCAAAGACGAAACTCCTCGGGATTGATTGTTGCGCGGCGTCTGTTTCCCTTCGCTCGCCATCACACTGCACCCTTTCCATACACGCTCGTCCTGCGCCCCCTTTCTACACTATAGCCCGAGTGCAAGAAATTTGGGGAACAAAACTTTTGGCAGGGCGCCGATGGATCAGGACAGACGCTCCGGATCTCCCGCCATATCGCGCAGAAGAGCCAGATCATTGATGACGATGAAGCCCTTGGCGTAGGTGACGATGCCGGTCTTGCGCAACGCCCCCAGGCTCTTGTTCACCATTTCCCGGGTGACGCCCAGCATGTTGGCCAGGGCTTCCTGCGACAGGGGCTGCGCGATGCGCAGACCCGCCGGCGACGGCTGGCCGTAGTTTTCGCTCAGCAGCAGCAGACGGCGGGCCAAGCGGCGGGGCACGTCGTGGAAGACGGCGTCCTCGATGTTCTCCGACACCCAGCGCAGGCGTTCGCACAGCACGATCATCATGCGGGTGCACAGGCGGGGGTGGCGCTCGAGGAAGGGAATGAAATCGATGCGGTCGATCCGGTAGAGGGCGGTCGGACGCAGGGCCACGGCGGCGGCGGTCCGCTCGCGCCCGTCGAGCAGGCCGATCTCGCCGAGGACGTCGCCAGCGTCCAGAATGTTCAGCAGCATCGTCTTGCCGTCGGCCGACGAGGTGCGGATGGCGATCTGGCCCTTCAGCACCGCGTAGAGGCAGTCCCCGGGATCGCCCTTGTCGAAGATGACCTGATCGGCGTCGAAGCGGAGCGTACGACCGAGCGACACCAGCTCCATCATCTGATCCGCGTCCAGTTCTCCCAGCAGACGGTTGCGCCGCAGCACCGCCGTCACATCCGTCAAGGCACTCATCCGTTCATCCCGCAGGCACGATGGCGCCCCGCGCGGGAGCGCCACGCGGGACGCGATCAGTGTAACGGAACCGTTCTCACATCGCGAGTGTTGCCGCCTCGCGCACGGCGCGCTCCCACAGGGCGGTGCGCTCGAAATGGAAGCGCGCGCCCGGTGCCGCAACGTCCTGCCCCAGATGGCGGCGCATGGTCCGCAGCATCCGCCGCGCGTCGTCGCGCTTCTGGTCGAAGCGGCCCGTCGGCAACCAGGCCTTGAAGCCCGCCAGCTCGTCGCCCGGCAGCCCGATGTCGGCGCCCAGCCGCAGGATTCGGCCATAGCCGCGTTCGCGGTAGGGCAGCTCCTTGGCGATGCCCTCCAGCCGGAAGGCCGTGTCCTGGGACAGGATACGCTCGACGGCGGCGTCGGCCAGGGTGCGGCGGATGTTGACCATCGCCTCGGACAGGGAGGGATAGCCGAGCTCCGCCGGACCATGGACGACGGCGACCTCGTCATCGTCCTCCAGCCGGCCGTCGCGGTACGCCTCGAAGATGGCCCCGACGCCGATCATGCCGAACGGATGCAGTTCCGCCGCGCGCAACGCCCCCATGCTCGACGCGCCGAACACCGGGATGCCCGCGTGGATGGCGAAAAGGATTTCCTTGTGCCAGACCGACGGAACGCTTTCGAAGAAGCCGTCGATGATGCCGATCGCCTTGGGCTTTTCCGAGCACAGGCGGATCACGTCGCCTTGCGCCACCGGCGGCAGGAAGGTCGCGTCGAGTTCGGACGCGGCGTCGCGGGCGGGAAGGGTGGGGCCGAGAAAAACGAAAATCCCGCTCATGCGGCCTTCTCCATCGATCGGCCGAGCGCGCGGCGGCCGCGGTCGCCCAGCAAATAGTCGGGGGACTCGTCCAGACCCTCCAGCCCCGGCACCACCATGCGGACCACGGGAATGCCGAACTCCGGCTTGGTCAGGTCGACCGCCACCGCCTCGTCGATGCCGCAGGCGCGCAACCGCGCGAGCTGGTGCTCCAGATCGGCCTCGATGGTCGGGGCGGCGCTTGTCGGGCAGTCGGTGAAATCGCGCAGCCCGACGCCGCCGGCGATGCGCGCCTTCCACTGGGCGTGGCGCGCCGGATCGAGATGACGGTCGTATTCGGTGCGGGGCATGTCGTCACGGGCCCCGGCGATGAAGGTCAGCCGGCTCTGGGCCGCCTCGGTCAGGGCGCGGGACAGCGCGATCTCGCGCGCCACATGGCAGCCCATGCCGCTGGCCGGACGGATCGACTGCTGCGGCAAATCCTCGCGCTCGACAATGCGGCAGAGGAAGGCCGGAAGGCCGACGTCGCTGGTGATCTCCCAGATCCCGACATCGACGCCGGCCGCCTCGAACCGGTCGATCAACGAGCGGCAGACCGGATCGTCGATGCTGTCGAGATCGATGCGGGTGCGCTCCTGCGCCTCGGCGCCGGACAACCGCCACATGGTGGTGGCGTCGCGCTCGATCAGTTCGGTGATGGCGTGGCTGATCGCCTCGATCCGGTGGTTGCCGGAGGCCAGCCCGTTGGAGCCGGCCAGGAAGCAGCCGTTGCCGGGGGCCATCGGCATGGTGAAATTCAGATGGACGCTCTCGAACGGCACCCATTTGCGGCCGCCGTTCAGCAGATCGTCGCCCTCGATCCACAGGATCGGGTTGTGCGGGTTGTAGGCGCTGGTCGACAGGCGGGGCAGGCGGTCGACGTCGACCACCGGATGGGTCCAGCGCATCTCCTCGAAGCTGGCGAACTTCAGGGGCAGCGTGATGCGTTCGGCGTGATAGCTCTCGATCGACTCCATGACGCCCGACGCCTTGGCGGCGGCCAGGGTCACGCCCTTGCCCTGCGACACCGAGATGGAGCGGGAGTTGGGCCGCGTCACCATCACCACGGGAATGCCGACGCTGTCCAGGCCGGTGACGTTGGCGACCCGCGTGATTCCCATGATCGGCAGGAAGGGGGTCACGCGCGCCAGGGTCTGTTCCGGCGCCGCGATCCGGTGGGTGCCGACGGTGTGGGCCTTCACCGCTTCCGCTGCGGCGGCTTGGACATCGAGAAGATCGAAGGGCATCGCGGCTCGCTCAATCTCAATCGCGACGGGGACGGGCTCGGCGCTGCTCCGTCCGGTTCATGGCCGGCCTTGCTTGGGTGGCGGCCACGAACCGGGACGGGAAGCCAGAAGGCGATCAGAAGCCGGAGGTGATGACCATCCGGCCCGATTCCAGATCGGTCGGATCGAAGGTGGCGCGGTCGCCGGCGCGCATCGCGGCGCGGACCGGGGTGGGGCGGGCCTCGCCGACTTCGGACACGCCGTCGGCGGTCACGACATACAGACGGCCGTCGGCGCCGCGGATCGTCGAGGTCTTCGAGAGGCTCATGGACATTGGCTGTTCCTCGGGTCACTGGGTTGTTGATGGGGAACAGCTTTGCATTCGAAGCTATGCACGGATGTGAAAAACTTCACATCGCGAGCTGGCGCCGGGAGGCTAGACAGGCCGGACAGCGCGCCCTCCCTCCGGGTCCGCGCGACCACCGAAGGGCATCGCCGATGATCCATCTCGAGAATTCCGCCGCCCGGAACGCGCCGTCCTCTCCCGCGTCCCCGGCTCCGGCCGATGCCGCCGACCTGATCTCCTGGCCGCTGGTCGTTGCCCGGACGATCCCGCTGGACGGGCGCCACGTCCGCCTGCGGCTGGAGACGGCGGTGTGGGACGGGCTGGAGGCCATCGCCGCCGAGGAAGGCCGCGGGGTCCGGGATCTGTGCGGTGAACTGGACGCTGCCCGGCCGGCCAACACCCCGCTGACCAGCGCGATCCGCAACCATGTCCTCGCCCATTTCCGGAACGCCGCGCAGCGGTGAACAGGGGACGGCGAACGGGCGGCGGCGAGGTGTCGAAAAGGGTAGGACCCAGCTCCTACCGCACGCGGAGACTGTGCAGCCGCGGCCGGTCAAGGCTGCGGCAGTCCTCCACCAGCCGTGGCATGTCGAGCGTCCGGGCAAGGTCGGTTGCGCGGGCCAGGGCGTCGGCGCAGCGTGAGGACTCCGCGCCGGCCGCCCGCAAGGCCATGGCGATGGCGAGGAGCGCGCGCGCCTGATAGGCGAGCTGGCCGGTTGCCGTGGCGTCGCGCAGGGCGTCCTGGGCGGTCGCCAGCGCCCCGGTGGGATCGCCCGCCAACAGCCGCGACTCCGCATCCCAGATGCGGACCTGCGGGACGCTGACACGGGGGTAGAGCGGATGGACCGCGTTGCCCTGTCGCCGGAACGCGTCGTAGCTGTCCTCGAACAGCGTCATCCCTTCGTCGACCCGGCCGAGACGGGCCAGGCAATGCCCGATCCCGGCGGTGACCAGCGGCAGCCAGAGAGAGGATTTGGTCGCGCGGCACAGCGCCCGCGCTTCCGACAAGGCGGACATGGCCTGTTCCGGCTGGCCGAGAAGCAGCAAAGCCCAGCCGAAATGCGAATAGGCGAATATCCGCGAAAAGATATGCCCGGACCGTTCGGCAAGCTCAACCGCCGCGCTGCCCTGCGCGACGGCATCCTGCGGCCGGGCCATCTCGGCCAGCGAACGGGAGGTGACGCTGCGGATCGTCACCTCGGCGGAGGCCGCGAGGCCGTAGCGCTCGTGCCGCGGATCGGCCCCCAGCAGGCCGGCCCCCTCTTCAAGGATGCGGCACGCCTTTCCGAACAGTCCCTTGTCGGCGAGAACGCCGCCGAGCCTGACGAGAAGCTGGACGCGGCTCCGCCGGCTGCCCGCCGCCGGCAGCACCGACAGCCCCTCCTCGCACAGCGCGATGGCCTCGTCCAATTTGCCGTAGGCCCAGGTGAAGGAGGCCAGCATGGACGTGGCATCGGCGTGGCCGCGCCAATCGCCATGATGGACCGACAGGGCCTTGGCCCGGTCGATCATGTCGTGGATGTTGGTCGCCCCCTGCGGCAGAAGCACGCGGGGCAGGGCGATGGACAGCCGGATCATACGGCCGATGCCGCGCGGCGACGTCGGCAGATGGGCCAGGGCGTTGATCGCCGTGCCGTACTTTTCGCTGGCGCTCGCCAGCTTGGAACGCTCCTCGGCCCGCCGCCCGGCCCGCCACCCGCAGGCGTAGGCATACGGCCAGTTCTCCGCCATGAAGGCGTGGTGGGCCATCAGATCGATCCGGTTGGGCAGATCATGCTCGCGCCGCTGCCGGATCGCCTGAAGCACCCGGGAGTGCAGAATCCGACGGTCGGCCTTGGTCAGGGTGGCGTAGGCGACCTCGCGGACCAGCGCGTGGTTGAAGGCGTATTCGAGATTCGGCAGCAGCCGGGCGCGCAGGATGAAGCCGGCCCGCTCCAGATAGGCGAGCTGGACCGGCAACGCCGTTTCCGAGACCGCCGACAGCGCGCGCAGCAGCCCGGCGTCGAAGGTCGGCCCCACCACCGCCGCGTTCATCAGCAAACGGCGCGGCTCGGTGTCCATCAGGTCGATGCGGGCGGCCAGCAGGCCGTGCAGCGAGCGCGGGAGATTCTGCACCGCCGCGGCGTTGGCCAGACGGTAGCCGCCGGGCGTGCCGGAGATCGCCCCGGTGGCCTCCAGCGTGCGCAGAATCTCTTCGAGATAGAGGGGAATGCCCTGGCTGCGCTCCGTCACCTGGATCTTCAGGTCGGCGAGCGACCAGTCCGGCCCCAGCCAGTGGTTCAGGAAACGCTGCACCTGCCCGTTGTCGAGGGTGTCCAGATCGATCCGGCGCGCGCCCTTGGGAACGCTCCAGCCCTCGGGAGCGGATTCGAGCCGCAGCGCCGGAGGGCGCATGGTGGCGAGCAACAGGATTCGCGCCCGGCTCCCCGGCAGGGCGGCGGCGAGGGCATCGAGCAGCCGCACCATCACCGGGCGTGCCCAATGGGCATCCTCGACGAGCAGCAGCATCGGGCGCGAGTCGGCCACATCGGGCGATGCCAGTTCCAAAACCGCGCCGACCAGCCCGTCGATTGCCAGACTCAGCTTCTGCGATGGATCCAGCCCGGGCCAGAGCGCATCCTCCGGCGGCAGGCCGAACAGGTCGCGCACCGCGTCGGCGGCGAGCGAGCCGCCCCGCCGCGCCGCCGCCGCCGCGACCCGGAGAGGCCCGTCGCCGCTCGCCGTGCCGGCGGTCTGGACGGCGAGGCTGAGCGCCACCGCCTCCAGATCGTCGGGATCGCCCAGCCGGCGGATCGGCATCTGCGGCCAGGGCAGGACGTTCCAGCGCCGGCTGCGCGGATCGCGGAAGAACTCCCCGACCAGCCGCGACTTGCCGATCCCGGCCTCGCCACGCAGGACCAGCAGGGCCGGCGAGCCCGCCTCCGCCATGTCGGCCATCGACAGCAACGTCGCCACCTCGGCCTCACGGCCCACGAAGGGGGCGTCGGACGACCGCAGCATGTCCGTCGCGGTGCGCCGCACCGCCCGCGCGCCATCCAGCGTGAAGGCCGGAATCGGCACGGCCCCCTTCGCCAGGGTCAGGCTGCCGACCGGGCGCGCCACGACTCCGACCGGAATCAGGTCGAGCGTGTCGCAACTGAACTGGGCGGTGTTGGGGTCGGCGCGTTGCTGGAGCTTGGCGGCGGCATGGACGCATTCGCCGACCATCCGGTAATCGGCCCACACGCCGCTTTCCACCACATGGGCGACGACGTCGCCCGAACTGATGCCGATCCGCACCTGGAAGGTGGGGAGGTCGGATTCCACCGTGGCGCGCACGATGTCCTGCGCGGCCAGACAGGCGCGCAGGGCGTGGTCCTCCTGGGCGTCGGGCGCCCCGAACACCGCCATGAAGCCATCGCCGAGCAGCTGGGACACCATGCCGTCATAGCGCGGGATCACATCGACCAGGGTGTTCAGGATCGACAGCAGGATCTCGTCGGCGTCCTCGGGGTCGCGGCCGGCCACCAGGGCCGAGGAACTGACGATGTCCACGAACATCGTGGTCAGAAGCTTGCGCTCCGGCCCCTTGCCGCGCACAGGGCGCGCAAGCTCACGAGGCGAACCGCCCCCGATGCCTCCCATCGTCGCCCCGGCCATCGGCCCGGTTATGGCCCGCCCGGCCACCGCCATGTCCGCCCCCTGCGGAGTTCGCGTTGACATATTAGAGCATGCATTTTGCCATTTGTGGATATCCAAGCGAGGCATTTGAGATTCTTTTTCGCCTCAGACCGGCAATGCATACGCGAGTATGGGAGGCTGAACAAAAAAGAAGCGCCACGTCCAGACGTGGCGCTTCTTTCCTTCCCGGCGAGAGCGTGTGCAGGGGCGCCGTCAGCGACGGACGGCGATGCCCTCGACCTGCGAGACGTCGCGAACGGCGCCACGGTCGGCGCTGGTGGTCAGGGCCGCGTAGGCGCGCAGGGCGGGGGACACCACACGGTCGCGGGCCGCCGGCTTCCAACCGTCCGCTCCCTTGGCGTTCATCGCGTCGCGGCGGCGCTGGAGCTCCTCGTCGCTGACCGCGAGACGGATGATCCGGTTGGGGATGTCGATCTCGACGCGGTCGCCTTCCTCGACCAGGCCGATGGCGCCGCCGCCCGCCGCCTCCGGCGAGACGTGGCCGATCGACAGGCCCGAGGTGCCGCCGGAGAAGCGGCCGTCGGTGACCAGCGCGCAGGCCTTGCCCAGCCCCTTCGACTTCAGATAGCTGGTCGGGTACAGCATCTCCTGCATGCCGGGGCCGCCGCGCGGGCCCTCGTAGCGGATGATGACGACGTCGCCGGCCTTCACCGTGTCGCCGAGGATGCCGGCGACCGCGTCGTCCTGGCTTTCGAACACGCGGGCCGGACCGGCGAAGACGAGATTGGAGGCGTCGACGCCCGCCGTCTTCACGATGCACCCCTTCTCGGCGATGTTGCCGAACAGCACGGCGAGGCCGCCGTCCTGGCTGAACGCCTTGTCGGCCTTGCGGATGACACCGGCTTCACGGTCGAGGTCGAGCTCCGGCCAGCGGCGCTCCTGGCTGAAGGGCACCACGGTCGGGATGCCGCCGGGGGCGGCCTTGTAAAGGGTGTGGACCGCGGGATCCTGGGTGCGCACCACATCCCAGCGGTCGATCGCCTCGCCCAGCGTCGGGGCGTGGACGGTCGGGACCGAACGGTGGAGCAGGCCGGCGCGGTCCAGCTCGCCGAGGATGCCGAAGATGCCGCCGGCGCGGTGCACGTCCTCGATGTGGACGTCGGAGACGGCGGGCGCCACCTTGCAGACGTTGGGAACGTGGCGCGACAGCCGGTCGATGTCGGCCATCGTGAAGTCGACCTCGCCTTCCTGAGCGGCGGCCAGGATGTGCAGGACGGTGTTGGTCGAGCCGCCCATGGCGATGTCGAGCGTCATCGCGTTCTCGAAGGCTTCCTTGGTGGCGATGCCGCGCGGCAGGGCGGTCGCGTCCTCCTCCTGGTACCAGCGGCGGCAGAGGTCGACCGCCATGCGACCGGCGGCGAGGAACAGCTCCTTGCGGTCGGCGTGGGTGGCCAGGATGGTGCCGTTGCCGGGCAGCGACAGGCCGAGCGCCTCGGTCAGGCAGTTCATCGAATTGGCGGTGAACATGCCGGAGCAGGAGCCGCAGGTCGGGCAGGAGCCGCGCTCCATCTCCGCCGCCTCCTCGTCGGACACGGTCGGATCGGCGGCGGCGACCATGGCGTCGATCAGGTCGACGGCCTTGGTCTTTCCGCGCCAGTTGACCTTGCCGGCCTCCATCGGGCCGCCCGACACGAAGATCGCCGGGATGTTCAGCCGCATCGCCGCCATCAGCATGCCGGGCGTGATCTTGTCGCAGTTTGAGATGCAGACCAGCGCGTCGGCGCAATGGGCGTTCGCCATGTACTCGACCGCGTCGGCGATCAGCTCGCGCGAGGGCAGGCTGTAGAGCATGCCGCTGTGGCCCATGGCGATTCCGTCGTCGACGGCGATGGTGTTGAACTCCTTGGCGACGCCGCCGGCCTTCTCGATCTCGCGGGCGACGAGCTGGCCCAGATCCTTCAGATGGACGTGCCCCGGTACGAATTGGGTGAAGGAGTTCGCGATGGCGATGATCGGCTTGCCGAAGTCACCGTCCTTCATGCCGGTCGCCCGCCACAGTCCGCGGGCGCCCGCCATGTTGCGGCCGTGGGTGGAGGTGCGGGAACGGTAATGCGGCATGGATTTTGTCCTCGACTGGTCGCGCGGATGCGGATTGGCGAAAGGATGGAACGAAACAGGTGGGCACCTTAGCAATCTCCTGTCGCGCTTTCCAGAGCCGCGAAGGACGCGTAGGCCAGCCATGCACACCGCACCAACCGCCGAGCGATACGCGCGCCCATCGACACGCGAATCGCCCGCAAGCACCCCGAAACCATGCCGCAATCCGGTGGACGCGCCGGTCGCCTCGGCGGGAAAGCTCCCGGAGCAGGCCCGAAGCGCCGCGCCGGCCCCTGGAGCGGATCATGTAAAACCGGAATCGGTTTGGAGCGTGAATCCGCTCGTCATCAAAAGGCTAAAGTTTCGTGCGTTTCTTATTAAACGCACGAAACTTTAGCTAGCGTGCCGCCGCCCCCTTGCCATTGTCCTTGCGCGACCCACGGGCCGCCTTCGGCTCGGCCGGCTTGCCGGCCGCGGCGGATTTCGCCGCCGGGGGCTTGTCGCCCTTCGGCGCCGCCTTGCCCGCCGCCTTCGTACCGGCGGCCACCGCCGACAATCCCTCGGCAGCGGCGCGGGTGCCCTTGGCGGCAGCCTTGCGGGAAGGCTTCCCAGCCGCGCCGCCGGACGTGCCGGCGCCGTCCTCGGCGCGGATCTCCGCTTCGGCCTGCGCCCAATGCTCGTCATGGCGGCCGTCCGGATGGCCCTCGCGCTCCCAGATTTCGTGGGCACGACGGCTGATACGCTCCTGAATATCCTGGGGATCGCTCATTGTTTCCTGCTCCTCGGCCAGAATCGCTTTGTGACAGCTTCCCGCCGACGTTGAGAAGCCGCTCCTATGGGGCACCCCGAATGACCGGTCACGCCGGCACCGGCCCCTTCTCGTCGAGGACCGGAGCCCGCGCATCCAGCCGGCGCTCGATCGAGCCGGCCAGTTCCTCCATGCCCATGCCGGTGGCCGCGGAGACCAGGAGGCTTTCACCGGCCTTAGCATCCAGCATCCGCAAGGCGAGCGCGGCCCGCGCGGTGCCCGCCAGGCGGTCGGCCTTGGTGAACACCTCCAGCAGCCGGGGGTCGTTCACCGGATCGATGCCGAGGTCGCGCAGCAGCGCGTCCACGGCCATGGCCCGCGCAGCCTGCTCCGGATCGGTGGCATCCCGCACATGCAGGATCAGGTCGGCCTCGCGCACCGCGTCGAACGTGGCGGCGAAGGCGGTGACCGCGCCATGCGGCAGATCGGCCAGAACGGGCACGCCCGTGACGAGATCGACGGTCAGGCCCGAAGGAAGCGACAGCCCGACCGCCGCGCCCGGCGCGGGGCGGCCGGACAGCCGGGCCAGCAGGGTCGAGACGCCGGCACCGGCATAGCCGACCAGCGCGACGGACGGGATGCCGGCCGCCTTGCGCCGCTCCCGGATCCGGGCGTTGCGCTGGCGGAGGTCGTCCAGACCGCGCTTCAGGCCGGCGATCCGCTCGGTCAGCAGGCGCCGGTGGCTTTCCAGCAACACGTCGCCGGGCACCCCGCCCGAGGTGGTCTGGAAACCCAGCCCGTCCCATCGCTTCTCCGGGCGGCTCCAGCAACGGACCAACCGCCCACGCTGGAAACGGAGGATGGCGAGGTCGGCCTGCATCCGCGCTTCGGCGTCGGCGCCCTGGGATTCCCCCAGCGCTTCAAGGATCAGACCGCATCGGTCCAGAACCTTGACGAGGCAGCCGCGCTCCAGCGTGCGCTGCTGCAAGGCGGTCAGCGGATGGTCGACCACCAGCAGGTCGGCGTGGAACGCCTCAACCAGCCCGCCGAGACGCTCCAGGCCCGGACGGCCGAACAGGGAATTGGCCTTCGGCTGCTCCAGGGAAACCGTTTCCGCGTGCAGCACCGCGGCCCCGATGCCACGGGTCAGCCGCACCGCCTCGTCCAGGCGCGCGGCTGGGGCGGGGGCAACCCGGTCGGCGGTCAGGATGGGGGTCACGACCAGCGCCCGGGCAACGGGTGCCGTGGGATCGGTTTCGGAAAACAGCGTCATGGGGTCTTCCCGGCTCTCTGGAAACGGCCGCGCGCCTTCAGGCGTCCGGATGGTACGGCGTGTGCGGGCGGCGCCTTATCAACAGAGCGCCTTCGGACACGGTTCCCAAGGGGACCGGACTCGTGTCACAACCCGGCGCTGCCGCCGACCGGATCAGAGCCCGACCATGCCGCCCGCCCCATCCCGTCCCTCACCGTTCCTTCGCCTTTCGCAAGCCCCCTGGTGGACCCTGTGCGCCGGCATCGCGACGGCCATTGCGCTTTCGGTGCTGATTTTCGGATTCCGGCTGCCCTACTGGATGCACGCCGACCAGGATCTGGTCCTGGTCTATCACGGGCTTCTGTTCGGCGACGGCTTGCCGCAGGAATATTTCGACCATCCGGGATACGGCTATTTCCTGGTCGTCGATGCCTGGTTCCAAGCGCTGCACGCGCTGGGGCTGCTGCCCATCGCCACGCTGTCGGCCTTGCCGCCCGCCAGCGATGCCGCCGCCACGGCGGCGGCCTGGCAGCATCTGGTCGAGGCCGGGCGGGCGCTGTCGATCGTGCTGGTCGCCCTGTTTGCCGTCGTCTACGCGACGCTGGTCCGCAGCCTCGTCGGCGACCGGCGGGTGGCCTTGCTGGCCGGGATCGTGATGGCGTTCGGAGTCGGGCTGACGGCGCAGGGCCGGCAGATGCGGACCGATCTGCTCTCCGCCGGTCTGGTCGTCACCGCCCTGCTGCTGGTGCTGGTCGCGGTGCGGCGTCCGCCGGGAGGAAAGCCGGTCCTGCTGCTCGGACTCGCCGGGCTGCTGGCCGGGCTGGCGATGGTCACCAAGGTGCAGGCGGTGTTCCTGGCGCTGGGCATTCCGGTCGCGGCCCTGCTGTTCGGGCAGCGGTTCGAGCACACCGACCGGGCGCGGGGTTCCCGGTCTCCGTGGGCTCTGGCCGCCGTAACGGCACTCCTGGCGGCCGCCGCCCTGGTTCCGGCTCTCGCGCTCGTCGCCGAGGGCATCGCCGGCTGGGGACAGGCCCTTTACCCCTACAAGCCGGTGGGCGGCGGTCTGTCCGGGCATTACCAGGGGCTGGTCGCCGGCTGGATCCTGCTGGGCATGGCGGTGGTCGCCACGGTCCGGCGGGTGCCGCCGGCCCACGCCGTGACGGCGGCGGCGGCGGTCCTGCTCGGGCTGGCGCTGGGGCTTCTGGCGCTCGACCTCCGCTACAACGCTCAGAACGTCATCGCCGTCGCCAACTTCGTCGAGCACATGTTCGTCTTCACCAGCTGGCGCCACGCCACCGCGTTGCAGGGACAGGAGCAGGTGGTGGGCGAGGGGCTGCTGACGCTGCTGCTGTCCGGGGTCGGCCGGACTCTGGCGATCCGCACCATCGTCCTGCATCCCGACAACATCCCGCAGACGATCATCGTCGAATGGTTTGCCCTGGCGGGCGCCGTGGCGCTGTGGCGGCGCGGCGAGCGGCTGGCCGCCGTCCAGGCTCTGTTCCTGCTGCTGGTCGCCTGGGGGCTGGAGGCGCTGTTCTCGCTGCGCGGCTTCCAGCGCGCCTACGCCGCCTACACCGACCCGCTGGCGATCCTGTCGGCGGCCTGGGTGCTGGCGCGGATGCCCGAGCTTCTCGACCGCACCCGGTCGCGGCGCGCCATCCTCGGCGGGGTGGCGCTGGTGGTCGTCGCGGCGCACGCCTGGCCGATCATCGAGAGCCGCCGCCTGCCCAACCCAGCGACCCATTGCGAGTGGATTCCCACCTACATGCCACGGGTCGGGCCGTTCCCCTTCTGCCGCTGACCGGACCGCAACGGGCAGGAATAAAGCGTCGCGGGGCCGTTCAGCCCCGCACGCGATCCAGCGCGGCCAGCACGCCGGCGCTGTCCATCTCGGCGAAGTCCGGCCGCCGGTGCATGACCACGCGCGGCCCCGAGGACTGGGTCGGCCCCGACGCGTTGGAATAGACGGCCACGGTCGGACACCCGACCGCGGCGATCAGCTGGGTCGGGCCGGTGTCGTTTCCCACCGCCCCCCAGGCCCGGCGCGCCAGCCCGCCCAGTTCGGGAACACTGGTCCGGCCGGTCAGATCCACGGTCTTGGGACAGGCTTCGGCGATGGAGCGGGCCAATTCGGATTCGATCCCGGTGCCAACGACCACCGGCGTCACCCCCCGCTCCGCCAGGGCGGTCGCCACCTCGGCGTAGCGGCGCACCGGCCAGCGCTTGTCGGGCCGGCCGGGCGATGAGCCGGGAACCAGCAGGGCAAAGGGCGCGGCGATGCCGAAATGGCCGATGTCGGCATCGAGCCAGGACAGGTCCGGCACCGGATCGGGCACGATGCCGAAGGGCGCCAGTTGCCGGGCGTAGCGTTCGACGGCGGCAACCCGCCGACGGCCCTCGTAGCGGTCGGGGTGCGAGGCTCCGCGCGCCGTGCCCGACCATTCGGGCCATGGGCCGGGAAACAGCAGCGGGAAATAGCGGTTGGTGCGGGACTGCGATTGCAGATCGTAGACACGGTCGAAGCGCCCGGCGCGCAGGATCCGCCGGACCGCCAGATAGGCCGCCAGCGAGCGCTCGCGCGGATCCTCCAGGACCTCGTCGAACAGGCCGCTGAGCCGGGCGAGAGGGGCCAGCGACGGCAGGGTCATGAGCGACAGATGGTCGGTCGCGTGGTGGCGCCGGATCGCCGCGAAAGCCGTCTGCGCCAGGAAGAAATCGCCGAAGGCCCCCAGCTTGATGACGAGGATGCGGCGGGGCCGGGCAGGGGGGGCGGCAGGGATCATCGCTCGTCCGCCGGAACGCGGGCGGCCAGCCGCAGCACCAGACCGGCGGCGAGGAAGCCGGCCATCCACCACGCCTGCCAGATGCCGTAGGCGGTGCTGCCCATCGCCAGCGCCGTCGCGAACAGCGCCAGCGCGAAGGGTTGGTCGCGCTCGGCCATGCGCCCGGTCCCGGCCAGAAGCATCAGGGTCGCGCCCAGCGCCAGCGCGGCCCCGGCCCCTCCCAGTTCCAGCCAGACCTGGAGGAAGGCGTTGTGCGGGTGCAGCGGCAGCAGGCTCTCGCCGATCTCCACGAAGCGGGACACCTCGCCCTGTGGCGTCAGCGCGCGGGAGGAATCGATCCCCTGACCGAGAAGAGGGGTTTGGAGCGCACGGTTCGCCGCCAGTCCCCAGATCTCGATCCGGTGCCGGGCGGAATGGAACAGCCAGTCCGCTCCTTCCAGGTTCAGGACACGGTCGAGGAACAGGGCCACCGGAACGACGGCGACGAAGGCGAAGGCCAGGATGGCCCCCAGCGCCTGCCGGGCGCGGCGGGCCGACCAGCAGGCCAGGGCGAAGGTGGCGATGCCGACGGCGATGCCGAGAATGGCCGAACGGCTGGTCAGCGGCAGACAGACCAGCGCGTAGGCCACCGGCACCAGCAGGGCGGCGGCGCGATGCCCGGCCCGGTCGACGACCAGCGCGGCCGGCCAGACCAGCAGGCAGAGCAGGGCGGCGGTGCGCTTGGGGACGTTGCTGTAGACGAGGTGGATGAGCTCCTCGTCGGGAATCGCGTTCCACCACCGATGCAGCGGGAAATCCAGCAGCGCCTCGACGCCGAACACGGCGACACCAGCCAGGAAGCCGGCAAGGAACAGGCCGGCGAGCCGCCGCGCCTCCACCCCCGGCATCTGCGACACCCAGGCTCCGCCGGCCAGGGCGCCCAACGCGATGTAGGCGATCTCCAACACCGTGACGCCGTCGCGTCCGGACGGGCTCCACAAGGTCGACAGCAGAGCCAGCAACAGAAAGGCGCCGACCACGGCGACCGCCGGCAGGGAGCGCGCCATCCGGCCCAGCGCGCGGCGGCGGGCCAGACCCGCCAGGGCGATGACGGTGAAGAGAATGGCCCACACCGGCAGGCCGCGCGGCGCCAGGGCCGCGAGCGGGCCGAGCAGACCGGCGACCGTTCCGGCCGCCGCCGCGAGCGCCGCATCGGGCAGGCCGGTCGAGGAATCGTGACGCGACGAGGAGATGGCCATGGGCTCAACGGGACAGCGAGGACCGGCGGCGACTTAACAGAAGTCCCGGCTTGAAAGCAACCGGCACCGCCCGCCGCCGGTGCGGACGCGGCCGGTCCGGACACAGGGGCCTCCGGGCGAAGCCGCCACAGGCGCGCGTCTGGAGCTTCCGCAAAACAGCCTGACGCCGTTCCGTTCAGGCCAGCAGGTCGGCGTGCTGCTTGTGCCGCTGAATCCACAGCGCGGCGTAGCTGCACACCGGCACCACCTTCAGCCCCTCCGCCCGCGCCTGTCCCATGACGCCCTCCATCAGCCGCCCGGCGGCACCGGTGCCGCGCAGCGACGGCGGCGCCTCGACGTAGGAGATCAGCAGGGTGCCGCCACTGCGCCGGTAGTCGGCGAAGACGGTCTGTCCGCCGACGGCCAACTCAAAACGGTTCTTCGCCCGGTTGTCGGAAAACGGTTCGCCGGAAAACGATTCGCTCATGGCCCTCATCCCGTGACGATGCCCAGGGCGGCCGGCTCCGTGCCGCCCGTCTCCGCATCGTAACACGCGGTTTCGGGATTTGGACCGGGGCTACCCCAACCGCATCCGGCCAGCGCATCGCGCATATGCTCCGGCGGCGGGGCCACCGCCGTGACCCTGGGGTATTGCAGCCCGAGCTGGAAGGACACCGAACGGGCCAGCAGATGCAGGTTGCCGAAGGGCAGCCGCTCCGGCCCGTAGAAGGGCTCGCCGGTCAACGGGCAGCCGATCGCCGCGCAATGGACGCGGATCTGGTGGGTGCGCCCGGTGCGCGGCGTCAGTTCCAGCCAGGAGCGGCCGTTGCCGGTGCCGAGCACGCGGTACTCGGTGACGGCGGGCTGGCCGGTCGGGTCGGGCAGGATGGTCCAGGCGCCGGGAACGTTGCGCTTCAGCAGCGGCAGGTCGATGATTCCGCTCGGCCGGTCGGGGATGCCGTCGGCGACGCCCCAATAGGTCTTCTCCACATGGCCGGCGGCGAACATCTGGCCCAGCCGCTTCAGCGCCCACAGCGTGCGCCCGAGGATCAGGCAGCCGGCGGTGTCGCGGTCCAGCCGGTGCGCCAGCTTCGGCGGCACGCCATCGGCGTCGGCGAGCGCCGGCAGATAGAGTTCGAGATGGTCGACGATCTTGCCGGCCTTGTGGACGGCCAGTCCGGCGGGCTTGTCGATGACATAGAGCCAGGGATCCTCGTAGAGGACGCGGGCGCGCAGCGAGTCGGGGGTCATGGCCGCACCATGGCCGCGCCGCGCCCGCGAGGCAAGCGCCAAGCCGCCCCGCCCCGGCCGGGCGGCCGTGTGACAAGGTTGGGGCGGCACGGTGTCGCGGCGGCCGGCGCCTACCCCAAACGATCGGGGTAGAAACCCTGCAACGGCGCGACGTTCGACCGGACCCCCGGCCGATCGGCCGGTCCTAGTATCGACGGGCAAGCCATCTAGCCTTTTGTCCGGCCCCGGAAGGTTTGTTGCGCGGCCCCGGAAGGCGTGGCAGAAAGCCCATCGGAATGGCCGCGCTTCCGGCGTGGCGGTTTCTTCCCATGTCTTGCCTTTCTCGCCTCAACCACAAGAGACTTCCTATGCGGAAACCCGTGCGCAAGGTGGTGTTCCCCGTCGCCGGTCTCGGCACGCGCTTCCTGCCGGCCACCAAGGCGATCCCGAAGGAGATGCTGCCCCTGGTCGACCGGCCGCTGCTGCAGCACGCCGTCGAGGAGGCCCGCGCGGCCGGCATCGAGGATTTCGTGTTCGTCACCGGCCGCTCCAAGCGCGCCATCGAGGACCATTTCGACGCCGACACCGAGCTGAACCGCACCCTGGAAGAGCGCGGCAAGGCCGACGCCCTGGAGGAGGTGCGCCACAGCGAGATCGCGCCCGGCCGCTGCTTCTACACCCGCCAGCAGGTTCCGCTCGGCCTCGGCCACGCCGTGTGGTGCGCCCGCGCCCTGATCGGCAACGACCCCTTCGCCATCGTGCTGCCCGACGATTTCGTCCAGGGCGACACCCCCTGCCTGAAGCAGATGGTCGAGGCCTATGAGGAAGTCGGCGGCAACATCGTCGCCGTGGTCGACGTGCCGCGCGAACGCACCAGCAGCTACGGCATCCTGGACGTCGAGAAGGACGACGGCCGCCTCGCCACCGTGCGCGGCCTCGTCGAGAAGCCCAAGCCGGAGGACGCCCCCTCGACCCTGTCGATCATCGGCCGCTACATCCTCCAGCCGGAGATCTTCGACCATCTGGAGCTGCAACAGCGCGGCGCCGGCAACGAGATCCAGCTCACCGACGCCATGGCGAAGCTGATCGGCAACCAGCCCTTCCACGGGCTGCGCTTCGAGGGCACGCGCTTCGACTGCGGCGACAAGGTCGGCTTCATCGAGGCGACCCTCGCCCATGCGCTGAAGCGGCCGGACATGGCCGACAAGGTGCGCGAGATGCTGCGCAAATATTGCTGACCGGCCGGCGGAATTGACGTCATGCAGCCCGCCGCCGTCCCTTGACCGGGGATGGCGGCGGGTTTGCCTGTTTCGGGGACTGGCCGGCGGGGGAAGCCGGCCGATGTGAGAGAGCACAGGGGATACACGATGCGGATAGCGATGATTGGCACGGGCTATGTCGGCCTGGTGTCGGGCGCCTGCTTCTCGGAATTCGGCGTCCACGTCACCTGCGTCGACAAGGACGCCGGCAAGATCGAGCGGCTGAGGCGCGGCGAGATCCCGATCTACGAGCCGGGCCTCGACGATCTGGTCGCCCGCAACGTCGCCGCCGGACGCCTGTCCTTCACGCTCGACCTCAAGGAGGCGATGCAGGGCGTCGACGCCGTCTTCATCGCGGTCGGCACCCCGTCCCGGCGCGGCGACGGCCACGCCGACCTCTCCTACGTCTATGGCGCCGCCGAGGAGATCGCGGCCAACCTCGACCACTACACCGTGGTCGTGACCAAATCGACGGTCCCGGTCGGCACCGGCCGCGAGGTCGAGGCGATCATCCGCCGCGTCCGCCCCGACGCCGACTTCGACGTCGCCTCCAACCCGGAGTTCCTGCGCGAGGGCTCGGCGATCGGCGACTTCATGCGGCCCGACCGCGTCGTCATCGGCGCCACCTCGGACCGCGCGGGCGAGGTGATGCGCCGGCTCTACCGGCCGCTCTACCTGATCGAGACGCCGATCGTCGTCACCTCGCTGGAGACGGCGGAGCTGACGAAATACGCGGCCAACACCTTCCTGGCGGCCAAGATCACCTTCATCAACGAGATCGCCGATCTGTGCGAGAAGGTCGGCGCCAACGTCCACGACGTGGCGCGCGGCATCGGGCTGGACGGGCGCATCGGCAAGAAGTTCCTGCACCCCGGCCCCGGCTATGGCGGGTCCTGCTTCCCCAAGGATACGCTGGCGCTGGTCCGCACCGCCCAGCAGGTCGGCAGCCCGTTGCGCATCATCGAGACGGTGGTCGACATCAACGACAAGCGCAAGAAGCAGATGGCCGAGCGCATCGTCACGGCCTGCGGCGGCAGCGTGGCCGGCAAGACGGTGGCGGTGCTGGGCGTCGCCTTCAAGCCGAACACCGACGACATGCGCGACAGCCCGTCGCTCGACATCGTTCCGGCGCTGATCGCGGCCGGCGCCACGGTGCGCGCCTACGACCCGGCGGCGATGCACGAGGCCGAAAAGCTGCTGCCCGGCGTCGAATGGTCCAAGGACGCCTACGGCACCTTGGAGGGCGCGGATTGCGTCGCCATCTTGACGGAATGGAACGAGTTCCGCGCGCTCGACCTGCGCCGCGTCAAGGCTCTGCTGAAGGCGCCGGTGATGGTCGATCTGCGCAACATCTACAATCCCGAAGACATGGCGCAAGCCGGCTTCGTCTACACATCGATCGGCCGGCCCACGCCGGCCAAGGCCTGACGGCCGGCCAAGATTTGATTTTCTGAGCGGTTGGGTTCGAGACGGCGTCCAAACGGAAGGACAAGAAGAACATGAGCGAAGCCCACACTTTCCATCCCACCGTGCTGCGCGAGTACGACATCCGCGGCATCGTCGGCAAGACGCTCAACCCGGCCGACGCCCGCGCGGTCGGCCGTTCCTTCGGCACCGTGGTGGTGCGCGGCGGCGGCAAGACCGTCTGCGTCGGCTATGACGGCCGCCTCTCCTCCCCGGCGTTGGAAGAGGCGCTGGTCGAGGGTCTGGTCTCCACCGGCCTGCACGTCCTGCGCATCGGGCTCGGGCCCACGCCGATGCTGTACTTCGCCACCCGCGACCGCGAGGCGGCGGCCGGCATCATGATCACCGGCTCGCACAACCCGCCGGACTACAACGGCATCAAGATGATGCTGGGCAAGGGGCCGGTCTACGGCCAGCAAATCCTCGAGCTCGGCACCATGGCCGCCAAGGCCGACTGGGCGACGGGCGAGGGCTCGTCGGAGACGATCGACGTCCAGGACGAGTATGTCGCGCGCCTGCTGAAGGACTATGACGGCACCCGCGACCTGACCATCGCCTGGGACGCCGGCAACGGCGCCGCCGGCGAGATCCTGCGCCGCCTGACCGCCAAGCTGCCGGGCAAGCACGTCCTGCTGTTCGACGACATCGACGGCAACTTCCCCAACCACCACCCGGATCCGACCGTCGAGGCCAACCTCGTCGACCTGAAGAAGGCGGTGGCCGAGCATGGCTGCGACCTCGGCATCGGCTTCGACGGCGACGGCGACCGCATCGGCGCCATCGACCACCAGGGCCGCGTGGTGTGGGGCGACCAGCTCGTCGCGCTCTACGCCGCCGACGTGCTGAAAAGCCACCCCGGCGCCACCATCATCGCCGACGTCAAGGCCAGCCAGGCCCTGTTCGACGAGATCGCCAAGCATGGCGGCACCCCGCTGATGTGGAAGACCGGCCACTCGCTGCTGAAGGCCAAGATGGCGGAAACCGGATCGCCGCTGGCCGGCGAGATGTCGGGCCACATCTTCTTCGCCGACAAGTGGTACGGCTTCGACGACGCGCTCTATTGCGGCGTGCGTCTGGCCGGTCTGGTCAGCAAGCTGGGCACGACCCTGGCGGCGCTGCGCGACGGCCTGCCCGACATGGTCAACACCCCGGAGACCCGCTTCCAGATCGACGAGGAGCGCAAGTTCGCCGTCGTCGACGAGGTCAAGGCGCGGGTCAAGGCGTCGGGCGCCAAGGTCAACGACATCGACGGCGTCCGCGTGACGACCGAGGATGGCTGGTGGCTGCTGCGCGCGTCCAACACCCAGGACGTGCTGGTCGCCCGCGCCGAGGCCTTCAGCCAGGAAGGCCTGGAGCGCCTGAAGGGGGCGCTGATCGAGCAATTGAAGGCGTCCGGACTGTCGGCCCCGTCCTTCGACGGCGGCGGCCACCACTGACGGTTGCTTCGCGTATCCCCTCTCCCCCCTGGGGAGAGGGTTAGGGTGAGGGGGATGCGTCCGCCGGACTGATTTCGGCTGCGCTGCCCCCTCATCCCGACCTTCCTCCCGGAGGGGAGAAGGAGAAGCTTCGAAAGTTTGGATTACCGGAACGGTGGCGCGTAGAGCATTCCGCCGCGCACCCACGGGCGGTTCAGCCCGCGTTCCATGCCGTAGGGCTCGCCCAGGTTGCGCTCGAAAATCTCGCCGTAATTGCCGACCTGCGCCAGCACCTGAAGCGCCCAGTCGTCGGGCAGCCCCAGCGCCTTGGCGGCGTTTCCGCCGTGGCCCAGCATGCGGTGAAGCTCCGGGTCGTCGGGCATCCGCCCGGCCTGCACGTCGGCGGCGGTGACGCCCCTGGCCTCCGCCAGGATCGTCGCGTGGATCACCCAGCGGCCGATGTCGTACCAGTTGCGGTCGCCCCGCACGACGTAGGGGGTCAGCGGCTCGCGCGAGATGACGTCCGGGTAGATGTGGACGTTCAGCCCGGCCTTGCGGTAGCCGGCCAGCGAGGTCACCAGCACCGTGCGGTCGGTGGTCAGCAGCCCGCATTCATGCGCCAGGAACGCCTGCAAGGCCTCGTCGAAGGTCTTGAAGGTTCGGATCGTCCAGGGCCGGTCGGTCTGCCGGATGTGGTCCTGCAAATTGCGCTCGGTGGTGGTCGAGGATTTCACGCAGACCGTCTGCGCTCCCAACCGCTCCAGCGGCGCAACCGGACCGTCGGCGAGGATGGCGAAGCCCTGCCCGTCGTAGAGCAGCGGCAGAAGGAATTCGACGTCGAAAGACACGTCCCGGCTGAAGGTCCAGGTCGTCGTCGTCAGCGCGATGTCGACCTCGTGCTTCTCCACCGCGTCGAACTCCTGCGGCTTGTCGGGGAGGCGGACGACGCGGATCGCCTGCGCGTTGCCCAGCGTCGCGGCGGCGTAGGCCCGGCAGAAATCCACCAGGAAGCCGTCGAGATGGCCCTGCGGATCGGTGAAGGAAATGCCGCTGAGGCCGCTGCGCAGGCCGCAGACCACCATCCCACGGTTGCGGATGCGCTCCAGCGTCTCGCCGTCCTCGGCGCGGGCGCCGGCCGTGGCGAAGACGCTCCCGGCCAGCAGAGCCAGCGTCGCGACGGCGCAAAAACGCCGTCCCCAGTCCCCCATCCGCATCGCCGACCCGCCCATGCCCCTCGCCAACGGCACGCGGATGCCGCGCCCGCCGGTCAGGCCGCCTGCTGGGCGCGCAGCGTGCCGAGCAGACTATGCAGCGAACCCGCTTCCTCGGCCAGCCTGTTCGCCGTCTCGGTCAAGGTGCCGGCGATGCCGCCGGTCCGCGCCGCCTGCCCGCTCACCTCCTCGATGATCGCCGCGACCTCGCCGGAGGTGGCGGCGATCTCGCCGACGCGCGCCTTGATGTCGGACGAGGAGGCGGTCTGCCGCGCCACCGCCTCGCCGATCAGGTCCTGCACCGTGCTGATGCGCTCCACCGCACCGGAGAGGCGGGCGAAGCTGCCGACCGTGCCCTGGATGCTGCCGTTGATGGCGCCGACCGAGCCGGCGATCTGCACCGTGGCGTTGGCCGTCTCCTCGGCCAGCTTCTTGACCTCGGCGGCGACCACCGCGAAGCCGCGCCCGGCCTCGCCGGCCACCGCCGCCTCGATGGTGGCGTTCAGCGCCAGCAGCTTGGTCTGGTGGGCGATGCCGGTGATGACGTCGACGATCCTGCGGATCTGGTCGGTGTTCTCGCCGAGCTGCTCGACCACGCCGCGCGCGGCGGTCAGTTCGCCGATGGTGGTGGCGACGACGTCCGCCGCCTCGTGGGCGAGGCCCGACACGGTGCCGATGGTGGTCATCAGCGTCTCGGCGCTGCCGTTGCAGGTGGCCGCGCTGCGGTTGCTCCCGGCGACGAAGCTGCCGGCGCTGACCGTGCTGTCGATGGTGCTGGCCGATTGCTGGCGCAGCGCGTCGGCCAGGGTGCGGAGCTGCCCGGACTGCCGCGCCACGCCCGAGGCGACCTGATGGACGTCCTCGATGAGCTGGCGGGCCAGGGCCGCGGAGCGGACCTGCTCGGTCACGTCGGTCCAGGACAGGGTCTTGCCCAGCACGTTGCCCTGGTCGTCGCGCACGCTGTCGACATGCGCCTCGACCGTCGTGTCGCCGACCAGCAGGGTGCGGCGGGGGATCGGCGGGCGGGCCGGATCGGCGCATTCGGCGGCGAAGCCCGGCCCCTGCGCCAGCAGGTCGGCCGAGGTCTCGTCGATGCCATGGCTGCGGCAGAAGTCCTGCGCCGCCGGGTTGACGAAACCGACGCTGCCGTCGGTGCGCAGCAGCGCGGTCGGCACCGGGCTGGAATCGACCATGCGCTTCATCAGCAGAACCTGCTCGACGCTGCCGCGCAGGCGGCGAAGCGCCGCGCCCATGACGCCCAGTTCGTCGCGGCCGGTGCGGGGAATTTCGATGGACAGGTCGCCGGCGGCGATCTGCTCCATGGCGCGGGCGAACTTGCGCAGGTTGGTGAAGACCGCCATGCGCAGCAGCGCCGCCGCCGCCACCGAGACGGCGAGCGCGAACAGCGCCACCATCTTGATCGCCTCGTCGCGAAGATGCTCGACGTTGCCGACGAATTCCCCGATGTCTCGGGAAATCTCGGCGGTCGCCCAGGGCAGGCCGCCGTCGCCACCGATGAGGACGCTGGTCGTGGAAATCTGCGCGTCGGCCGAGGGCGGCGTGCCGCTTTTCGATTCATACAGGACGTTGCCGGTGGCGTCCTTGAAACGGATGTCGGCGTTCAGCACGGCGCCGAGCGTCGACAGGCCGGGCAGGGGGTCGGTCACCACCTCCAGGAAGCCCAGCACGCGGAAACCGCCGATCGGCATGATCATGCTGAACAAGGGCCGCCCCTGCTCGTTGCGCCACAGCAGGGCGGCGGGGCGGCGCCTGTCGGCCAGCTCGCGGCCCTTCAGCGCCTCGAACAGGGCGGGGACCGTCGCGATCGTGTCCCTGGGCGTGCCGCCGGTTTCCGCCACCCGCTTCATGTCCGCGTCGAAGACGCCGACGGAGACCAGCCTGACCTCGCGGTCGACGACGATCGGCCGGGCCGAGATGTTCTTCAGCGCCAGCGTCGCCTTGGCGAACTCCTTCTGGCTGACGCTGTCGACGAGGAAACCGTCACGGCTCCATTCGTTGGCGTGGCCCTGGAGCCATTCCGTGTAGTTCTTGCGGATGCGGTCGTTGACCAGCACGCCGAGCGTCGCGGCGCCGCTGCTGTCGAAGGTCGCCACCGCGAAATCGGTGTAGCGTTGCGACACCCAGGCCTGGCTGCCGAACAGGGCCGCCACCAGCACGCCGACCACCGACACCATGGCCCGCCGCAGGGTCCAGAACCGGAAGCGCGCCCCGGACTCGTCCATGTTCGCGAATCTCTTCATGCCCAAACCCCTCGCCGCCGCCGCACGGTCTGCTGGATTGCAACATGGTCATCATCGCTACGTCTCTTGAACGGTTTAGCGTCTATATGTGAACAGACTGTGACGTTTCGTCGGTATTTGATGCGAAAGATCACAGCCAGTCACAGTCCGGCTCCAGATCCTGCTGAATAAATTTCAAAGATTGGTCACGCCTCAGCTGAAAAAATCGGAATCCGGACAACGCTCGGTTCCGATTTGTCTGCAATCCGGGCAGAATTTGGCGCCTTCTGCATAAAAATAAGCCACGGAGACGGTGGGAAATGTTTTCCCCGTGTCTCCGTGGCCCAGGCTGCCGAGCGCGTGGCCGCCGCTTGGAACGCTTGCGGCGGGGGAGGTGGCCCGGGGTCTCTCGGAGCGGTCAGGCGCCCTGAGTCACGTCCCCGGCAAACAGATAGCCGGTGCCGTGCACGGTGATGATCAGGCGCGGGTCGGCCGGGTCGGTCTCGATCAGGCGGCGCAGACGGCGCACCAGGCTGTCGATGGTGCGGTCGGTGGCGTCCGACTTGCGCCGGGTCGTCGCCGTCAGCAGGTAATCCCGGTTCATCACCCGGCCGGGGTTGCAGACGAAGGTCGACAGCAGCTCGAACTCCGCGCTGGTCAGCCGCACCGGCTGGTCCTGCGGATCGGTCAGCCGCATGCGGTCGAGGAACAGGGTCCAGCCGGAAAAGCAGCGCCGCCGGTCGTCGCGCGGGCTGCCGGGCGCCTTCAGGCGGCGCAGCAGGTTGCGCACGCGGGCCAGGATCTCGCGCGGCTCGAAGGGTTTGGCGATGTAGTCGTCCGCCCCCATCTCCAGCCCGATGATGCGGTCCAGCTTCTCGGCCCGGCTGCTGACCAGGATGATGCCGATCTCCGACACCGCGCGCAGTTCGCGGGTCAGCGTCAGCCCGTCCTGGCGCGGCAGCCGGATGTCCAGCAGCACCAGATCGATCGTCTCGGCGGCGAGAAGCGTCTTCAGCTCCTCCGCGCTTCCGGCCAGCCGGACGGTGAAGCCCTCGTCCGTCAGGTAGGACTTCAGCGTCTCGCGCGTGACCGCGTCGTCGTCGGTGATGGCAATGGTCGCCGCCATGCGCGGGACTCCTTACGCCCTGAACCGTCCGCCCGTCCTCAATGCTCCAGAATCTGGCCGAGGAACTGGCGGGTCCGTTCGCTTTTCGGGTTCTCGAAGAATTCGGCCGGCGACCCGCTCTCGATGATCGAGCCCTCGGCCATGAAGACGATAGAATCGGCGACCGAGCGGGCAAAGCCCATTTCATGGGTGACGCAGACCATCGTCATGCCCTCGTTCGCCAGCTCGATCATGACGTCGAGCACTTCCTTGACCATCTCGGGGTCGAGCGCCGAGGTCGGCTCGTCGAACAGCATGATCTCCGGCTTCATGCACAGCGCGCGGGCGATGGCGACGCGCTGCTGCTGGCCGCCGGAGAGCTGGCCGGGGAACTTGTGCGCCTGGTCCGGGATGCGGACGCGGCGCAGGTACATCATGGCGATCTCCTCGATCTCGGACTTCGCCATGCCGCGCACCCAGATCGGGGCGAGGGTGAGATTCTGCAACACGGTCAGGTGCGGGAACAGGTTGAAGTTCTGGAACACCATGCCGACCTGCTTGCGGACCTTCTCGACCGACTTCACGTCGTCGGTCAGCTCGGTGCCGTTGACGATGATGTGGCCGGTCTGGTGCGCCTCGAGCCGGTTGATGCAGCGGATCATCGTCGACTTGCCCGAGCCCGACGGGCCGCAGACGACGACCTTCTCGCCCTTGCCGATGGTCAGGCTGACGTCGCGCAGCGCGTGGTAGCTGTTGTACCACTTGCCGACCTTGCGGAGTTCGATGATGGCGTTGGACATTGCGGGTCTCCGAAAAGGCCGGTCAGCGGCGGTTGTAGCGGTTCGCCATGCGCTCCAGCCACTGGCTGTAGCGGGACATGCTGAAGCAGAAGATCCAGAACACCAGCCCGGCGAAGACATAGACCTCGGCGAAGAAGGGGCGCCATTCGGGGTCGGTGGTCGCCACGGTCGCGGCGGTCAGCAGGTCGTAGAGGCCGACGATGGTGACCAGCGAGGTGTCCTTGAAGCAGGAGATGAACTGGTTGACGATCGGCGGGATGACGATGCGCAGCGCCTGCGGCAGGACGATCAGCCAGGTCTTCTGCCAATAGCCGAGGCCGAGCGCGTCGGCCGCCTCATACTGCCCCCGGGGGATCGCCTGCAACCCGCCGCGCACGGCCTCGGCCAGATAGGCGGCGGTGAACAGCGTCAGCCCGGCCAGCGCGCGCAGCAGCTTGTCGATGGTGACGCCTTCGGGCAGGAAGAGCGGGAACATCACCGAGGCCATGAACAGCACGCTGACCAGCGGCACGCCGCGCATCAGCTCGATGAAGCCGACGCAGATGCTGCGGATCGCCGGCAGCGACGACTGGCGGCCGAGCGCCAGCAGGATCGACAGCGGGAAGGCGAGCGCGATGGCGAAGACCGACAGCATCAGCGTGATCGGCAGCCCGCCCCACTTGTCGTTGGGGACATGGGTCAGCCCCAGCACGCCGCCCCACATCAACACGCCCATGCCGACCAGCACCAGCGCCCAGGCGCCGACCAGCCAGGGCCGCCAGAAGGCGCGCACGCCGCTGACGCCCAGCATCGCCACGAACAGGCCGCAGGCCAGGAAGGGGCGCCACTGCTCATCAAAGGGGTAGGTGCCGAAGAAGATCAGCCGGTGCTTGACCACGATGACCGACCAGCAGGCGCCGACGGCCTCGCGGCACGCCTCCGACGAGCCGGTCCAGGTGGCGTCGAGCAGCACCCAGCTCACGACCGGCGGCACGGCAAACCACAGGATGACGAGGCAGACCAGGGTCAGGAGCGTGTTCAGCTTGCTGTTGAACAGGTTGTCCTTGGCCCAGCCGAAGGGCTTCAGCGCCGTCATGCCGCCGGGCGAAGGCGGAACCCCGGCCTGCGAGGGTTCCTCCTCGTAGGAGGCGGCCCAGGCGGCGGACGGTTGGGAGGGGTTGTCCTTGGTCATCGCGTCACCAGAGCCACTTTGCGGTTGTACCAGTTCATGAAGCCGGCGATGGCCAGGCTGATGACGAGATAGACGACCATCATCATCGCCACCGCCTCCACCACTTGGCCGGTCTGGTTGGCCGAGGTGTTGGTGACGCTGACCAGATCCGGATAGCCGATGGCGACGGCCAGCGAGCTGTTCTTGGTCAGGTTCAGGTATTGGCTGGTCAGCGGCGGCACGATCACCCGCAGCGCCTGCGGCAGGATGATCAGGCGCAGGATCTTCGCCGGGCTGAGGCCGAGCGCCAGACCGGCCTCCGTCTGGCCATGCGGCACGGCGAGGATGCCCGAGCGCACGATCTCGGCGATGAAGCCGGCGGTGTAGACCGACAGGCCGATCAGCAGCGCGGTGAATTCCGGCGAGACCGAGGAACCGCCCTCGAAGTTGAAGCCGGCCATCACCGGCACGTCGAAGGCGAAGGGGGCGCCGCTGGCGAGGAACACCGCGACCGGCGGCAGGACGATGGAGGCCAGCGCCGCGGGCAGGGTGGGGAAGGGCTTGCCGGTCGCCTCGCGATGGCGGCGGCCGTAGCGCACCACGGCGATGGCCCCGGCGATGCCGAGGAGAAGCGCCAGGAAGGCCCAGCCATGGCCGGCGTGCTCGACGAAGACCGGGTATTTCAGGCCGCGGTTGCTGAGGAAGATGTGCGGCAGCACCTCGATCGCCTCGCGCGGGCTCGGCAGCCGGTTCATGATGGTGTACCAGACCACCAGTTGCAGCAGCAGCGGCACGTTGCGCACCGTCTCGACGAAGACGGCGGCGAAGCGGCCGACCATCCAGTTCGAGGACAGCCGCGCCACGCCGACGGCGACGCCGAGGATCGAGGCGAGGATCACCGCGCCGGCCGACACGGTCAGCGTGTTCAGCAGGCCGACGACCAGCGCCTTCAGATAGGTGTCGGAGGCGGCGTAGGTCAGCAGGCTCTCGCCGATCTCGAAGCCGGCCTCGCGCTCCAGGAAGCCGAAGCCGGTGGCGACGCCCCGTTTGCCGAGGTTGGTCAGGGTGTTGGAAACCAGATACCAGCCGACGGCCAGGGTGCCCGACACGAACAGCGCCTGGTACAGCCAGCCCCGCACGCGCGCGGAGTTCAGCGCTTGGACAAGTTTCGACATCTCACGCTCCGTACGGGGGGAGGGGAGGCGGCGGAGCCTTCCGCCAGGGAAGGCCCCACCGCCGGTTCCAGTCCTGTACCGGCGTTACTTCAGGGGCGGGGCGTACATCAGGCCGCCCTCGCTGTGCAGCGCGTTCTGGCCGCGCGGCATCTTCAGCTTGGAGCCCGAGCCGACGTTGCGCTCGTAGCTCTCGCCGTAGTTGCCGACCTGCTTCACGATGTTGTAGGCCCAGTTCTCCTCGACGCCGAGCGCCTTGCCGTTGCCGGCGGTGACGCCCAGCAGGCGCTTCACGTCCGGATCGGGCGAGGTCATGGCGGCGTCGACCGTCTGCGCGGTGATGCCCTTCTCCTCGGCCTGGACCATCGCGTAGAAGGCCCAGGTCACGAGGTTGGTCCATTCCTCGTCGCCCTGGCGGATGGCCGGCGACAGCGGCTCCTTGGAGATCAGCTCCGGCAGGATGAGGTAGTCGTTGGGGTTCGCCGTCTCGGCGGCGCGGATCGCGGCGAGCTGCGAGGCGTCGGAGGTCAGGGCGTCGCAACGGCCGGCGAAGAAGGCCTTGTGCAGCTCCTCGTTCTTCTCGATGACGACCGGCTTGAAGTTCATCTTGTTGGCGCGGAAGAAGTCGGCGACGTTCTGCTCCGTCGTCGTGCCGGGCAGCACGCAGATGGTGGCGCCGTTGAGCTGCTTGGCGCTCTTCAGCCCCAGCTTGGACGCCACCATGAAGCCCTGGCCGTCATAATAGTTGGTCGGCGCGAAGTTCAGGCCGTTGGCGGTGTCGCGGGTCAGGGTGCGGGTGGTGTTGCGGGCCAGCAGATCGACCTCGCCGGATTGCAGGGCGGGCAGGCGCTGCTGGGCCGACAGGGGCGTGTACTTGACCTTCTCGGCGTCGCCGAACATCGCGGCGGCGACGGCGCGGCAGACGTCGACGTCCAGGCCGGTCCACTTGCCCTTGTCGTCCGGCGCCGAGAAGCCGTACAGACCGAGGTTGACGCCGCACTGGACGTAGCCCTTCTGCTTGACGCCGTCGAAGGTGGCGCCGGCCTGCGCGGTGCCCGACAGGGCGAGCGGAAGAGTCACAACAGCCGCGAGAGCCGCCGCCTGGAGTTTGCTGATCACCGGAAATCTCCTTGCCTGGAACCCGCCCGGACCGACCGGTAAGGACACCGGCGGAGGACCGAACGAACGATTCGACCGCCGAACCGTCCGAGGCCGACTTTCGGTTGATGCGATGAACAAATTAGGCCGCGATTGTGAACAGGATGAGGAGCGTTGTGGATGGCGGTGAGGACAACCACCCCCAAAGGGGGAAGATAATCACATAATTTGAATTATGGAAAATATGCACGAGCCCGACAGGAAAATGTCGCAGGCCGCGCAGGATCGCCGGGATGGCTTCGTATAACATCAGGACGGCAATCTGGAGCGGACGGACACGGGCGTGGAGCCTTGGGCAGACGATACGGCATCCGACGAGGCGTTGATGGCGGACGCCGCGGCCGGAGACCGAAAAGCGTTCGGAACTCTGACACGGCGCCATCTGCGCCGCAGCTTGTCCTTGGCGCAACGGGTCGTCGGCAACGCCAGCGACGCCGAAGAGATCGTGCAGGACGCCTTCCTGCAAATCTGGGCGAACGCCGACCGCTGGCGCGGCGACGGAACGCGCTTCACGACCTGGCTCTACCGCATCGTCGTGAACCGTGCCATCGACTACAAGCGCCGGCGGACCTTCGCGCCGCTCGACGCCGCCGAGGAGATCGCCGATCCGGCCTGGAGCGCCGAGACGATCGTCGACGGGCGGCGGATCGGCGCCGAGGTCGATGCCGCCATCGCGGCGCTGCCGGACCGGCAGCGCGCCGCGCTGAGCCTTTGTTATCATGAGGAGATGACCTGCGCGGAGGCGTCTGAAATATTGCAGGTGTCGGTTTCGGCAATGGAAAGTCTTCTCGTCCGGGCGCGCCGCGTGGTGCGCGCACGGCTTCAACCCCTGATCCGTCAGAAGGACGGCGTACGGCCATGACACTCAAAGAGTTCAAACGTTACGCCGCGGTCCATGGTGCCAACCTCGACCGCTGGCCGCCCCAGGTCGCCCCCGAGGCCCTGGCGCTCCTCGATCTCAACGAGGATGCCCGGCGGGAGCTGGCCGATGCCGCGCTCACCGACGGCCTGCTGGACGCGGCGACCGTTCCGGCCATCCCGACGGAGCGCGAGCAGCGCGTCCATGACCGGATCCTCGAACGGCTGGCCGAACGGACCGTGCCGGAGTTTGTTCCATGGTTCCTCGCGAAACCACCCATCCGCATCGCGCCGACCGCCGGCTTCCTGGCCATGATGGGCGTACTGGGCTTCCTGTCCTACAACCAGGGCGTCCTGACCACGCAGAGGGCGAACTCCCTGGATTTGTCCGGCGCGATGATCGTCAGCTATCTGGGAGAGACGCGATGACGCCGTCGGTCCGGCGCCGTTGGCCTTGGTTCCTCCTGGTCGGTTCGCTCGCGGTCAACATGCTGGCCGGCGGCTTCGCCGTCGCCCACATGCTGCGCCCTCCCCCGCCTCCCGGTCCGGAAGGCGCGCTGGCCCATCTCGTCGACCATGTGGCGAAGGATCTGCCGGCCGCCGACGTGGCGATCCTGCGCCGCGCCATGGACGACGCGCGGCCGCTGTTCGTCCGCATGCGCGCCACCCATGAGGAGTTCGGTCCGCGCCTGCGCGAGGAGCTGGTCGCCCGGCCCTTCGACGCCGATCGTCTCGCCGCGCTGTTCGTGGGACGGCGCGCCACCGACGAGGCGCTGCGCAACGAGATCGAAGCACGCGTCATCGACACCCTCAAGCGCCTGTCCCCGGAAGCGCGCCTGCGTCTGGCCGAAAGCCGCCTTCCCTGATCCAGTGTGTTCGGTCGGATCGGCGCATCCGCTTTCCGGGGAGGACCGGGACGGCCACTCCGTCCCGGTCCTTTTCCCGTCCGGCCGGCGCCCTGCCTTGCCCTATCCCGCCTTCCCCTACCCTGCCCGCCAAAAAGAGAAAGGCGGCTCCGCCGTGATGGGCGAGCCGCCTCAAGTCTAGGTTCGGGAGGAAACGCAACCAAGTTGCACGCAAAGATATAGGGCCAACATGGTTAACGTCCGGTGAAGACGGCGAAGGAATACGCCCCTACCACCTTTTTGCGAAACACCGCCCGGCAACCGGTCCGACCCCGCTGACCATCAGGGGGCTGGCCGGATCGCCCCCACCGCGCTATAGGAGCCGCCTTCGGGTCTCCATAGCCGGCACGGTTCATCCTCATGCTGTCCATCAGCCAGCGCATCGCCGACGAACTGTCGGTCCGCGAATCCCAGGTCGCCTCGGCCGTCGCCATGCTCGACGAGGGCTCCACGGTGCCCTTCATCGCGCGCTACCGCAAGGAAGCGACCGGCGGGCTCGACGACACCCAGCTCCGCACCCTGGAGGAGCGCCTGGGCTACCTGCGCGAGCTGGAGGACCGCCGCGCCACCATCCTGGCGACCATCGGCGAGCAGGGCAAGCTGACGCCCGAGCTGAAGCGCCAGATCGAGCAGGCCGACACCAAGACCCGGCTGGAGGATCTCTACCTCCCCTACAAGCAGAAGCGCCGCACCAAGGCCCAGATCGCCCGCGAGGCCGGGCTGGAGCCGCTGGCCGACCTCCTGCTCGCCGACCCGTCGCGCAGCCCGGAAGGCGAGGCCGCCGGCTTCGTCGACGCCGACAAGCAGGTCGCCGACGTCAAGGCGGCGCTCGACGGCGCCCGCCACATCCTGGTCGAGCGCTTCGGCGAGGACGCCGAGCTGGTCGGCCGCCTGCGCACCGCCATGGCGGACAAGGGCGTCATCACCTCCAAGGCGATCGAGGAGAAGAAGGCGGAAGGCGCCAAGTTCTCCGACTATTTCGACTTCACGGAGAACTGGGCCAAGGTGCCGTCGCACCGGGCGCTGGCGCTATTCCGCGGCCGGAGCCAGGGCGTGCTCGACATCCGCCTCGATCTGCCGGTCGAGGAGGGGCAGCCGCACCCGGCCGAGCGGACCATCGCCGCCCACACCGGCATCCGGGACCAGGGCCGGCCGGCCGACAAATGGCTGTCCGACGTCGTCCGCTGGACCTGGAAGCTGAAGATCGGCCCGCATGTCGAGACCGACCTGATGGGGAGCCTGCGCGAGCGGGCGGAGGACGAGGCGATCCGCGTCTTCGCCCGCAACCTGCACGACCTGCTGCTCGCCGCCCCGGCCGGCCAGCGCGCCACCATCGGCCTCGACCCCGGCATCCGCACCGGCGTGAAGGTCGCGGTGGTCGACGCCACCGGCAAGCTGGTCGAGACGACCACAATCTACCCGCACCTGCCGCGCAACGACTGGGACGGCGCCATCGCCGTGCTGGCGGCGCTGGCCCACCGCCACAAGGCCGAGCTGATCTCCATCGGCAACGGCACCGCGTCCCGCGAGACCGACAAGCTGGCGTCGGACCTGATGAAGCGCCACCCGGAGCTGTCGCTGACCAAGCTGGTGGTCAGCGAGGCCGGCGCCTCGGTCTATTCGGCGTCGGAGACGGCGGCGCTGGAATTCCCCGGCCTCGACGTCAGCCTGCGCGGCGCCGTCTCCATCGCCCGCCGCCTCCAGGATCCGCTGGCCGAGCTGGTGAAGATCGAGCCGAAGTCGATCGGCGTCGGCCAGTACCAGCACGACGTGGCCGGCGGCAAGCTGGCCCGCTCGCTGGACGCGGTGGTCGAGGATTGCGTGAACGCCGTCGGCGTCGACCTCAACACCGCATCGGTGCCCCTGCTGACCCGCGTGTCGGGCCTGAACGAGACCATCGCCCGCAACATCGTCGAGCACCGCGACCGCAACGGCGCCTTCCGCTCGCGCAAGCAGCTGCTCGACGTGGCGCGGCTGGGGCCGAAGACCTTCGAGCAGGCCGCCGGCTTCCTGCGCATCCGGGCCGGCGACAACCCGCTCGACGGCTCGGCCGTCCACCCGGAAGCCTATCCGGTGGTGGAGCGCATCGTGAAGACGACCGGCAAGGATCTGGGCAGCGTCATCGGCGACGCCCGCTTCCTGCGCGGCCTCCAGGCCGAGGACTTCACCGACGCGCGGTTCGGCGTGCCGACCGTCGAGGACATCATCAAGGAACTCGAGAAGCCCGGCCGTGACCCGCGCCCCGAATTCAAGACCGCCACCTTCAAGGACGGCGTCGAGCAACTGAAGGATCTCCAGCCCGGCATGATCCTGGAGGGGGTCGCCACCAACATCACCGCCTTCGGCGCCTTCGTCGACATCGGCGTCCACCAGGACGGGCTGGTCCACATCTCGCAGCTCTCCACCAGCTTCGTGAAGGATCCGCACACGGTCGTGAAGGCCGGCGACGTGGTGAAGGTCAAGGTGCTGGAGGTCGATATCCCGCGCAAGCGCATCGCCCTGACCATGCGCCTGACCGACGAGGCTCCGCGCCCGGCGGCGCGAGGCGGACAGGGCGAACGGACGAATGGCAACGGCCGGCCCCAGGGAGGCCGTCCGCAAGGGGAGCGCCAGGGAGAACACCCCCGGCAGGGCAACCGCCCCGCCCCGTCGCCGGCCGCCGCCTCCAAGCCTTCCGCGCCCAAGCCGGCCAAGGCTCCGGAACCGCTCAACAACGCCTTCGCCGAAGCCTTCGCGCGGGCGCAGGCCGGGAAGAAGAAGTAGACGATGCCCTGCCCGGCCCGCCCCGAACGGCGGGTCAGGGCGCGGGGGTGGCCGCGTCGGCAACCAGCCGCAGACCCAGAGCCCCGATGGCGGTCGCCGCGACGCGGTCTATCCAACTCTTGAAACGCAGATAGGCGGCGCGCGGGCGCCCAGCCGAGAAGGCCAGCGCCACCGCCGCGTACCATCCCGCCTCGATCAGGAAGACCGACGGCGGCAGGACGGAAAGCAGCCAGCCCGGCGGGTTCGCCGGCAGCAGGGCCGCGAAGATGCTGCCGTAGACGATGGCCGTCTTCGGGTTGCAGAGCTGCGTCGTCAGCCCGAAGATGAAGGGTCTGGCGAGCCCGGCGGGCGCGGTGTCGCCTTGCTCCGCCACCGCCAGCGGTTCGGCCGCGCCGCGCCAGATGCGCACGGCCAGCCAGACCAGATAGACCCCGCCGGCCAGCTTCAGGACGGCATGGAGCCAGCCGACCTGCATCAGCAGCGCGTGCAGGCCGAGCAGCGCCAGGGCCGCGAAGACCACCCCGCCGACGCCCATGCCGAGGGCGGCGGCGAGGCCGGCGCGCCGCGACACCGCGACCGAGGTGCGGGCAACCAGCACGAAGCTCGGCCCCGGGCTGGCGGCACCGACCGCCAGCGCGCCGAGAATTCCCGCCAGAGCGAAAGCCGGTTCCATCAGCGTCCCCCTCAAAAGACCATATCCCCGAAAAGGCTATCCCACACCCGATCCGGCGTCATGATGAAAAAAGCCCCTCGTTCGCGGGGGGAACGAGGGGCGAGAGCCGATGGCCGTACCGGTTACGGGGATGTCATTCGGCGGCCATCAGCGCCGGAGCCTCGGCGGACGCGGGCGCGGCGGCCTTCCGATTGGCCGCCACGTAACGGTCCAGCGCCGCGAGGCAATCCGCCACCGTCCCGGACCCCACCGCCCGGCAATCCTCGAAGGCGTGCGGGTCGGGACGGAACCAATGAGTGATGTAGCAATCCTCACGCCCGTTCAGGGTGAGGGTGAGGGCGAAGCGGCCCTCGCGCCCGATCTGGGCTTGAGCGGCGCGCAGACGCGCCTGGACCTCCTCGATCATCATGACGTCATGTCCTTTTCGGTCAATGGGCGACCGGTCGGGCCACAGGGGGTCAGGCCGCGTGGCGCAGCGGGTCGCGGTGCGTGTCTTCCTCGGGATCGTCCTCTTCCAACCGCCGGGCCCAGTCGATGTCACGGGCGAGCGACTCGATCAAAAGGCGGGCCGGCCCTGCACTCTCCGCCGGAGTGTCGGGGCGCAGCAGCCCCGACAGCCGCAGGGCGAGCGTCCCAGCCTCCGCCTCGACCCAGCGCGCGTAGTGGCGCCGCCGCCGGTCATGGTCCCAATACCAGCGCGGAATCTGGGCGTTGGTCCGTTCGAACTCGCTTTCCCAGGCGCTCATGCGGAACAGGCCGCTGGGCGAATGGGTCGCTGGTCCTGTCGTCCGTGCCGTCATGCCAACCTCCACGGGATCGCACCCCCAAGATCGCCCTCCACGCTCGCCCTACTAGGATCAGGCGGCTTCCCGGCCGTCCTCCTCCTCGCGCTTGAGGATTTCCGCCTTCTTCTGCGCGAAGAGGCCGGTGATGCGGTGCTGCGCCGCCCGATCGATCGCGCCGATCTCGCGCAGGCGGGTGCCGACGCCGCCGCGCCAGACCTCCTCCAGATCGTCGAGATCAAGGCATCCGTTGAGCCGCCGCTTCACCTCCGCCTCGAAGGCCTCGATGGCCTCCGGCTGAAGATCCGGATTGGCCTTGGCGGCATAGAAAGCCTCCGATTCCTCGCGATACTTGCTGTCGTCGAACTGGCCCATGTAGATGTCGGCGGCCAGACCGAGTTGCAGCAGGCATTTGCCGACCGCGTCGGTCATCGACATCTTGAAGCACTCGTCGTCCGGCATCTCCATCCCGTTGCGGCGGCGCACCATCTCGGTGCCGCCCCACTGCGGTCCGGTGAAGCATTTCTCCTTGGTCTCCGGGTCGATGTACCAGACGCGTGCGCAGATGAAGACCATCCGCTCCGCGATGGTCCAATCCATCTGCTCGTAGCCCCAGCCCTTGCCGACCGGCCCAAACTGCTCGGTCATCATCATCAGCCGCCAGGTCGGGTCGATCTGCGTGCCGCGGAAACCGCCGGAGCGGGTGAAGGGCTTGGTCGCCTTCGGGTCGGTGCGCTTCAGCCGGTTCCACAGGAACAGGGTGTCGATGCGCTGGGGCGGGCCGTCGGCGGCCTCGACGCGGGGCGCCGCGCGGCCCTTCGCCGGTTCGGCCTTCGCCTCCGTCGAGGGTTGTGCCGTGGGCTGGGCCGGCGTCTCGGCGGTCTGGTTCTCGGCGACGACACTGTCGGTCTTGCTCATGCGTCCCATAGATCGCGTCCTTTTTGTCCAGTCGTTTCGGCACTCCCCTCACCCCAGCCGGCGGCCCAGCCGTCGCTCAGCACGGCCTCCAGGCTCGGGTCAGCGGAGGGCACCCAATCCTGCGCGTCGGCCAGGGCCCGGCGCGGCGGCGCGCCGTAGCGCAGGCTGAGCCGCCCGTCGCGGTCGCGCGCCAGATACAGGCCCCGCCCCGGCTCGTCGGCGCCGACGAAGGCCAGGCGGGCGTCGTCCGGCATCAGCGCCTTGATGGCCGCCTCGGCCTCCCGCACCTCCAGCGCCGCCGCCCGGCGGTCGACCAGCGCGTCGGCGAGCGCGCGGAAGCGGTTGTGGCGGCTCATGTCGAACACCCGCCGCGTCTCGTAGGACGGGCCGTCCATCGGCAGCGGATCGGAGGGCTCGACGTCGTTGAGGACGTGCCACCAGAAGGCCTCCAGCGTCTCGACCAGCCGTTCCACGTCGTCGGCGCGGCGCGGGACCGCCACCATCGCGTGGCCGGTCGGCCGCAGGATCGACAACAGCCCGCGCTCCAGCCCCATCACCGCCAACTGGTGCTGAAGCTGCCAGTGGTAGCGGCGCGCGAGATCCAGATCGCTCTGGAAGCCGCTGTTGAACTTGGCCTCGACGATGGTGTCGAGATCCCCGTCCGGCGCGCTGCGCGTCAGGAAATCCGGGTGCGCCACCATCCAGTCATGCTCGGCGTGGACGTAGCTGTCGGTCGCCGCGACGCACGCGAGGCCGGTCGCGTGCTCGACGAAACGGGGGTGCAGGGCTTCGGTCGCGATGCCGATCTGCACGGCGGCGACGAGGTCGAGGTTGTCCCGCTCGGCCCGTCCGGTCTTCTCGCGCCACAGCGCCAGCCAGTCGCCGGCCATCACACGCGTCGCGTCCGAGGATCCGATCCGCCCCGCCCGCAAGGCACGCTGCGCCTCCGTGATCGCCATGTGCACCGCCCCGTTCGCTGTTCCCCTGGGTCGCTGCGGCTTCGCAGCGCATCCGGCGCACACCGCCGCCGGACCCTGAATATGGGATGCGAACATGCAGCTTTCAAGAACAAAAGCAGAACCTATAGCTTAGCCATATCTCACTTGAAAGAATTTGAACAGGTTTTTTCTTTAAGACATTAACCGGCTTCTTTCAATAACCGGATCTATCGGGGTAGATTTGTCGTTGTTCTTTTGTTCTTTGAGCGTTCGATTCAATGATGTGATAATTTTAGGCGATGCCCAAGGGGTGGAAAGCTTGGTCAGGACGGCTTGAGCGCCCGCACCACCTGGACCGCCACCCCGGCCAGCTGGGCGTGGTCGATCAGCGTCGGCCGGCAATCGGGATCTGTGGACACCGGCAGCAATTGCGGCGGAAAGAAGCGGTAGCCGCAGACCGTTCCGTCGCCCACCGTCACCACCATGTCGCCGGCACGCGGCGCCAGCACGTCGAGCGGTTCCAGCACCACGCAGTCGCGCGGCAGCACGCCGGCCGCGTTCAGGCTTTTCGAGACGATGCGCAGGGCGAAGGCACGGCGCGACGCGGCGCCGTCGAGCAGGATCGAGGCGCTGCCCTCGCGCAGCGCCCCGGCAAGGAACGCCTCCCCCGCCCCGCGCCCGAGGGCGAGGAACACATGGGCCTGCTCCGGCGTCAGCACCGGCACCCGCGCCACCGGCGGGTAGGCGCGCTCGTCGAGGAAGCGCGGTTCCGACCCGGCGACGCGGGCGAGGCGGGCCAGCGTGTCGGCGCTCGGCACGCTGCCCAGGACCGGGTCGCGCAGGAAGCGCGTCAGGTTGGTGGCGGTGACGCCGGCCCGGCGCGCCCAGGCGCCGGCGCTCCAGGTCCGCGCCTCCATCACTCCGGTCATCCAGCGCAGGATGGCCCGCCGCGTCTCGTCCATGGCGCCTGTCCCCAGTGAGAATGCCTCGGCAGCGGAACGGACAGGGTGCCCGCATGGGCGCGGCGCGGGGGAGGCGCTTTGGACTCAAGCGGCCTGCGATTTTGCAGTGCCGCCTTGGACTCGGCCGTTTGCACCGCCATCTGTACGGCGCCATCCGCCAACGGGAGACACCGGAATGATCATCACCACCACCGACAGCGTCGAAGGCCGCCCGGTCCGCCAGTATCTCGGCATGGTCGCCGGCGAGGCCATCATGGGCGTGAACGTCTTCCGCGACCTGTTCTCCTCGATCCGCGACATCGTCGGCGGCCGGGCCGGCGGCTACCAGGCGGCGCTCCGCGAGGCGCGCGAGGCCGCGCTGGCCGACATGACGGCGGCGGCCCAGGCGCTGGGGGCGGACGCCATCGTCGGCGTCGACGTCGATTACGAGGTTCTGGGCAAGGAAAACGGCATGCTGATGGTCTCGGTGAACGGGACCGCCGTGCGGCTGTGAGCGTTCCGTCAGCGAACGGCGCTGGACAGGGGCACAGCGTGCCGTAGACTTTCCGCACAGAAAAGCAACCGGTCAAAAAATCGGGAGGACGAGTTCATGCGTTGTCTTGACACCAGCGCCGCCGCGCGCTGGGCCGGCCGCCTCGGCGGCCTCGCGTTCGCGGCCTGCCTGCTCGGCCTGACATCCCCCCTGGCCCCTGCGTTGGCGCTGGACGGCATCGTCGAGAAGAAAACCTTCGAGATGCCCTCCTACACCACCGTCGGCGGCGGGACGATCAAGAATGTCCGGATCGGCTGGGAAAGCTACGGCACGCTGAACGAGGCCAAGGACAACGTCATCCTCGTCACCCATTTCTTCAGCGGCAGCAGCCACGCCGCCGGAAAATACAAGGCGGACGACCCAGCCCCCGGTTACTGGGACAGCATCATCGGGCCGGGCAAGCCGCTCGACACCGACAAATACTTCATCATCAGTTCCGACACGCTGGTCAACCTGTCGCCCAAGGATCCGACCGTCGTCACCACCGGCCCGGCCAGCACCAACCCGGACACCGGCAAGCCCTACGGCCTGAGCTTCCCGGTCGTCGCCATCCGCGACTTCGTGAACGTGCAGAAGGCGCTGCTCGACAGCCTCGGCGTGACATCGTTGCAGGCGGTGATGGGCGGTTCGATGGGATCGCTCCAGGCGCTCGACTGGGCCACCGCCCATCCCGACATGGTCAAGCGGGTGATCGCCGCCATCGGCGGGGCCGAGGCCGATCCCTTTCTGATCGGCTGGCTGAACCTGTGGGCGGCGCCGATCAAGCTCGACCCCAACTGGAACAACGGCGACTATTACGGCAAGGCCGAGCCCAAGGCCGGTTTGACCGAGGCGTTGAAGCTGGTCACCCTGCACGCCCGCCACTGGAAATGGGCCGACGCCGCCTTCGGCCGCAAATGGGCCGAGGAGGGCAAGGATCCACGCGCCGCGCTCGGCAACCAGTACGCCATCGAGGCGTGGCTGGAAAAGGCGGCGGCCAGCCGCGCGGCGGTCAGCGACGCCAACCACTTCCTCTATCTGGTCAAGGCCAACCAGACCTTCGTGGCCGGCAACGGCGGCTCGCTGGAGGATGGCTTGGCCAAGATCAAGGCGCCGGTCCTGCTGCTGCCCTCGGCCGACGATCTGGTCTTCCCGCCCGACCGCAACATGCGGCCGCTGAAGGAACGGTTGGAGAAGCAGGGCAACGCCGTGGAATACAGCGAGGCGGTCACCTCCACCCTCGGCCATCTCGACGGGGTGGCGAACATCGCCAAGGCCGGCGACAGCATCGCCGCCTTCCTGGCGAAGTGACTGCCCGGCTCATCCCCGGAAGTTCAGCAGGCTCGGCGCCTTGTCGATGATCTCCTCCAGGATCAGGGAGGCGGTCTCCAGATCCCGGTCCAGTTCCGGGCCGAGCTTGCCAACATAGCTCGGCCGCTTCAGCTTCTCGCTGGCGTCGTGCAGGCTGCGCAGCTCCGCCACGAAGATTTCGCGGGCCCCCATCGGCAGGATCGGGTTGGCCGACAGCACGAAGAAGAAGCGCATGCTGGCGCGCACCAGAAGCGCCAGCATCACCGTGTCCAGCCGCTCGAACTGGTCGCGCAGGTCGTCGGACCGGTTGTCCACCAGATTGCGCAGGCGCTGCTCGATCAGGATGACCAGCGCCTGGAATTCGCCGACCTTGTCGCGGAACTCGCGGTAGGCGCCGAAGCTGTGCTTGCTCGCCTCGACCTCGGCCTGCTGGGCCAGCTTGGAGGCCTCACGGCACTGGCGCTCCAGGGCGCCCAGCAGCTCCTTGACCTCGCCTCGGGTGTATTGACGCTTGCTCATGCGGACCGGGTGGGGATCGGAGGATGGATGGTCGGGCGCTTATAGCACAACCGGAGCGGCCCGTCCCATCCCGCTCAACCCTGATCCGCCCGTCCCTTCCCCGCTCAATGGTCCGCCTTGACCATGCCGCCCGGCCGCCGCACCAACGGCATGAACAGCAGCGCCGCGAAGAACACGCCGGACATCAGCAGCAGGCAGTCGTTGAAGGTCAGGATCATCGATTCGCGCTGCACCAGCCCGACCAACTTGGCCATCGCCGCCGCGTTGGCGTCGGACACCAGCCCGTCGAAGCTCGCCGCCAGCCCGTCCAGCGTCTGCTGCACCTCCGGCCGCGCGAGGTTGAGGTTGTCGCCCAGCCGGTTGGTGTGCAGGGCGCCGCGCTCGATCAGCACGGTGTTGATCACCGCCAGCCCGATGGCGCCGCCGAGATTGCGCATCAGATTGTACAGGCCCGATCCGTTCTTCAGCTTGTCCGGCGGCAGGGTCCCAAGCGCGATGCTGTTGATCGGGATGAAGCACAACATCAGCGACAGCCCGCGCACCGCCTGCGGCAGGAACAGCTCCCAGAATCCGGTGTCGGCGGTCAGGTGGCTGTTCAGCCAGACTCCGCTGCCGAACAGCACCAGCCCCATCGCCAGCATGACGCGCAGGTCGAGCCGCTTGGACAGGGCGCCGGCGATCGGCGCCGACAGGAACTGGAAGGCGCCGGTCACGAACATGATGGTGCCGATCTGAAGGCTGTTGAAGCCCCGCACCCGCGCCAGGAACAGCGGTTGCAAATAGACCGACCCGTAGAGCCCGATGCCGATGATGAAGCTGTAGAGCGACCCGATGGCGAAGTTGCGGTCGGCGAAGGCGCGCAGCTCGACCACCGGGTTGCGGTAGCTCAGAACCCGCCAGAAGAAGCCGATGCCGCCGACCACCGCGACCACCGCGAGGATCGCCACCGATTCATCGGCCAGCCAGTCGTTTCGCGGCCCTTCCTCGACCACATACTCGAGACTGCCGAGGAAGGCGGCCATCAGCGCGAGGCCGATGAAGTCGAAACCCTTGCGAAGCTCCAGGTTCGGCTTGTCGACGTCCACCAGGGTCCAGACCAGCGAGGTCACGACGATGCCGGGCAGAACGTTGGCGAGGAACAGCCAGTGCCAGGACAGGCTCTGCGTCAGCCAGCCGCCCAGCGTCGGGCCGATGGTCGGGGCCATGGTGGCGACGAGGCCGATCATCACCGACACGCCGGCCCGCTTCTCCGGCGGAAAGATGGCGAAGCTGGTGGCGAAGACGGTCGGGATCATCGCCCCGCCGATGAAGCCCTGCAACGCCCGCCAGACGATCATCGTCTCGATGCCGCCGGAGAAGGCGCAGGCGATGCTGGTCAGGGTGAAGCCGGCGGCGGCGATGGTGAAGAGAATGCGGGTGGAGAGGATGCGCGAGAGGATCCCGGACAGCGGGATCATCACCACCTCGGCGATCAGGTAGGAGGTCTGCACCCAGGAGATCTCGTCGGCGCTGGCCGCGAGGCCCGCCTGGATCTCCGACAGGGAGCTTGAGACGATCTGGATGTCCAGGATCGCCATGAACATGCCGACCACCATGGCGAGGAAGCCGATGCGGTCGCGTGCGGTCAGCGGACGCATCGCGTGCGCCGCACCGGGTGCCGGTGTCGCCATGGGATGATGCCCCGTCCGGGAAACAGGCGGCCGTCGTCGTGATCGGCCGCCACTCTGTCTCTGGAAGCCGCCCTTACTTGGCGGCCACCGCCTGCTTCGCGTTCAGCGCGCCGAACACGCCGCCGGCCTCGACATGCGGGCGGCTGTCGGCACCGCGGGTGTCGACCTCGGCCTCCACCGACAGGCCGGGACGCAGCAGCCCGGCGAGCGCGCCGTCGCGCGGCAGGGCGATGCGCACCGGCACCCGCTGGACGATCTTGGTGAAGTTGCCGGTCGCGTTCTCCGGAGGCAGCAGCGAGAATTTCGACCCCGAGGCCGGGGCGAAGCTTTCCACCTTGCCTTCCAGCTTCTGGCCGGGGAAGGCATCGACCGAAACGGTCACGCTCTGGCCCGGACGCATGCGGCCGATCTGCGTTTCCTTGAAGTTCGCGACCACATAGACGTCGGGCAGCGGCACCAGCGCCAGCAGCTGCACGCCCGGCCGGGCGTACTGGCCGACCTGGACGCCACGGTTGCCGACGACACCGTCGACCGCCGCACGGATCACCGTGTTGTTCAGGTCGTTGCGGTCGGTTTCCAGCACCGCCTGGGCCTGGGCCAGCCGGGCCTCGGTCTCCGTCCGGGTGGCGCGCAGGACGGCCACCTGGTCGTTCTCGGCGGCGAGCGCCGCGCGGGACTTGGCGACCTGGGCCACCGCCTTGCGCAGGTCGGCGTCCGACGTCTCCAGCTTCTGCCGGCTGGTCCAGCTGTCGCTGGCGAGCGAGCGGTTGCGGTCGTAATCCTGCTGGGCGCGGCGCTGCTCGGCCTCGGCGCTCGCCAGCGTGGCGGCGGCCTGGTCGATGATCGCGCGCTGAAGCTCCAGCTTGCTGTCCAGCGTGCCGAGCGCCGCCCTCTGGGCGGTGACGGCCGCCTCGGACTCCGCGACCTTGGCGCGGAAATCGCGGTCGTCGAGCAGCGCCAGCACGTCCCCCGCCCGCACCTGCTGGTTCTCCGCCACGCGAACCTCGCGCACATAGGCGGACACCTTGGGGCTGACGATCGTGATGTCGCTCTGCACATAGGCGTTGTCGGTCGATTCGATGAACCGGCCCTCGGTCCACCAGCCATAGCCGGCGTAGCCGCCGCCCGCCAGGGCCGCGGCCGCGATCACCGGCAGGACGATCTTGCGGACATTGGTTGCCATTGCCTGAAACCCTCATGCCCCTGCGGCCGTCGTTCCGCCGGTCGGCCCCGCCGCCGAAAGAACTGAACCGTTCAGTTTAGTGTTGCCTGAAGATGCGCGATCACCTATCTGTTGTCAACACCGAACTGAACGGTTTAGTTTCGATGAGAGGGTTGCCGTCCGATGCGGAACGCGGTAGGGGCGAAGAACACAGTCGCAGATGAGGCACGCATGACCACGCTGGTTGCCCCCACCCCAGAGGCGGGATCGAAAGCCGCCCAGATTCTGGAGGCTGCCGGCGCGCTGTTCCTGGAGAACGGCTATGGCGCGGTCAGCATGGACGCGGTGTCCAAGAAGGCCAACGTCTCCAAGGCGACGCTCTACGCGCATTTCGGCAGCAAGGACGAGCTGTTCCGCGCGATGGTCGCCTGCGAATGCGCCAACTCCGCCCTGGCCGAGGTGTGGGAGGAGGCGCGCCCCCTGCCGGCCGCCGAGGGGTTGCGCCTGATCGGCCTGAAGTTCGTCTCCTTCGTGATGTCGTCCAAGGCGCTGTCCGTGCACCGCGTGGTGCTGGGCGAGGCGCACCGCTTCCCCGAGCTGGCGCGCGCCTTCTACGACGCCGGCCCGGCCCTGACCTTCGCCCAGGTCCGCGCCCACCTCGACGAACTCGTGCGTCGGGGCGAGTTGTCGATCCCGGATCTCGACCTCGCCACCCACCAGTTCTTCGGGCTGGTGAAGGCCAATCTCCACCTGCAACTCATGCTGTGTCTGGAAGACCGACCGAGCGACGAGAAAATCGAGCGCTTCGTCAACGCGGCCGTCGCCTTGTTCGTCAAAGGCTATGCCCCGGCGGAAAAACCGTAATCACACCCCGGTCATCCCGGGTTCTTTCCTGCTTGTCACGTGAACATTGCTCCGTTAGCGTCACGCTGCATACTGCCGTAATCACGCGTGACGACAGGGCGCATGAATCTCGACACCGCCTTCATCGCCCAGATGACCACCATCATCGCCTTCGCGGTCGGTGTGTCGGTCCTGCTGGCCTCGATGAAGTACCCGAGTTACATCCGGCGCTCGCTGCTGTCATTCGCCTACGGCAAGTTCCTGGTCGGCGCCGGCTTCCTGGTGGCGTCGATGCGCGGCGGGATGATGCCGGAACTGCTGGCGGCGCTGGCCAACGGCCTCGCCATCGCCGGATTGAGCCTGAACTACGTGTGTGCCCGGCAGGTGCAGGAAAAATCCGTGCCGCGCCATTTCGCCCTCGTCTGCGGAAGCGTGGTCGGCGTCGGCGCCTTCCTGCTGCTGCTCGGCGGGCCGTCGGACCTCTCGCGGGTCCGCCTGCTGTCGAGCGTTGCCGCCACCCTGCTCCTGCTGCTGATCGCCGCCGAACTCCTGCTGTTCTACCGCGGACGCGGCGCCGCCCACTACCTGTCCGGAGGGGTGACGCTGGTCGTGGCCGGCGCCTTCATCGCCCGCATCGGCGCGGCGCTGGCCCAGCCGGCGGTGCCGCTCGACCGTATGGTCAATGACGGGACCGAACGCCTCGTCTTCATCCTGGCCTTCCTGAGCACGGCGGCCGGCGCCATCAATTTCGTTTTGCTCGCCAGCGACGAGTTCAACAAGGAGCTGACCAAGCTCGCCCACACCGACGGGCTGACCGGCGTCCTCAACCGCCGCCGCTTCTTCGAGGTGGCGGAGACGGAATTCCAACGCTCCCGGCGGCACGATCGGCCGATGACCCTGCTGATCATCGACATCGACCGCTTCAAGACGATCAACGACCATGCGGGCCACCCTTTCGGCGACCGCGTGATCCAGGCCGTCGCCGACTGCTGCGCCCGCCAGCTCCGGCCGGGAGACGCGATCGGACGCCTGGGCGGCGAGGAGTTCGCCATCCTGCTGCCGGACGCGGGGCCGGACACCGGATGGGACATCGCCGAGCGCCTGCGCGCCGCCATCGAACGCGAGGTGACGCCGCTCGGCGCCGAGCTGGGGCTGCGCATCACCGGCAGCGTCGGCGGCGTGGCGATGAACGCAAGCCACGGGGGTTTCTCCGACCTCTTCGCGCAATCCGACGCCGCCCTCTACATGGCCAAGAACGACGGCCGCAACCGGGTCCGCTTCGCCGGATCGGTCGGACCGGTGCCGGTCACGGCCTGAGCCCGGCCATCGCAACGGCCCCGGCCATCGGAACGGAACGGTGAGAAAAAGGGCGCCGCACCCGCGCCCGGCTTTACCGCCGTGGTCCCTTGCCGCATTATCCGCCGCATCCGCCCGGCCGGCGCCGCCGGGCCCCATCGACGAACACGGCACATGGTCGCGGTCCTATCCAACCTCGGTTCCGGCGGGCTGGAGCCCCAGCGCTCCCAGCTTACCCTCGGCACGAAATTCCGGCTGATCAACTGGGGGCTGGTGCTGCTGGTCGCCATCATCACGGCGGTGGGCGTCGCCCTGCTCTATTCCGCCGCCGGCGGCCACTGGAAGCCCTGGGCGCAGCCGCAGCTCGTCCGCGCCATTCCCGGCTTCGTCCTGATGCTGGGCATCGCGCTGATCGACGTCCGGCACCTGATGAAGTCGGCCTACGTCATCTTCTTCCTGGTGCTGTGCCTGCTGCTCGCGGTGGAGCTGATGGGCCGCATCGGCATGGGCGCCCAGCGCTGGATCGACCTCGGCTTCTTCCAGCTCCAACCGTCGGAGCTGATGAAGCCGGCGCTGACGCTGGCGCTGGCCCGCTATTTCCACGGCGTCACGCTGGACCAGATCGGCCGCCCGCTGCTGCTGATTCCGCCCCTGCTGCTGGTCTTCACGCCGGTGGCCCTGGTGCTGATGCAGCCGAACCTCGGCACCTCCATGCTGCTGATCATGGGCAGCGGCGCCGTCTTCTTCGCGGCCGGCGTGCGGATCTGGAAGTTCCTGCTGGTGATCGGCGGCGGTCTCGGCGCCATCCCCGTCGCCTGGGAGTTCCTGCACGACTACCAGAAGCAGCGCGTCTACACCTTCCTCGACCCGGAGACCGACCCTCTCGGCGCCGGCTACAACATCCTGCAATCGAAGATCGCGCTGGGATCGGGCGGACTGTTCGGCAAGGGCTTCATGTCCGGTTCGCAGAGCCAGCTCATGTTCCTGCCGGAAAAGCACACCGACTTCATCTTCGTCGTGCTGGCCGAGGAGTTCGGCATGGCCGGGGCGCTGGCGCTGCTCGCCCTCTATCTGCTGCTGCTGATCTACGGCTGGGTCATCGCGCTGAGCTGCCGCAGCCAGTTCGCCCGGCTGGTGGCGGTCGGGATGACGGCGCAGTTCTTCCTCTACGTCTTCGTCAACGTCGCGATGGTGATGGGTCTGATCCCGGTGGTCGGCATCCCGCTGCCGCTGGTGTCCTACGGCGGGTCGGCGATGCTGACGCTGATGATCGGCGTCGGCCTGCTGCTCAGCATGTCGGTCCACCGTGAAATCCGCATTCCCAAGAGCGGCGTGACCGATGTTTGAGGGCGCCGCGCCGGAACCGCCGCCGGAGGTACCCCGCCGCCGCCGGCACGGGTAAGCCGCCCGACCGTCGGTCGCACCCCTGACGCGCCATTGCCTCCTTCCCTCCCCTCCGCGATATCGGGTAGGCGGACGCCCGACGGTGGAGGCGTCCCTTCCCGTCGATGGAGGTGGACATGCGGGTTCGCAGACAGGCCGCGATGGTGGCGATGGGCGTCGGACTGGCGGCCGCGCTCGCCAGCCAGACGGCGCGGGCGGAGACGGCCTTCAGCCGCCAGGGAGGCAGCTTCGAGGAGCGGTTCGCCACATTCGACAGCACGCGCTGGCAGAAATCGAACGGTTGGAGCAACGGCAGCTACATGGGCTGCGGCTGGAACGAGGGCAATCTGGCGATCCAGAAGGGCAAGCTGACCCTGTCCGTCACCAACCAGCCAAGCGGCCGCGAGGCGATGTCCTGCGCCGAGTACCGCACCCACCGCTTCTACGGGCCGGGCACCTACAGCGTGAACCTGAAGGCGGTGAAGGCGGAGGGGGTGATGACCTCGGTCTCGCACTACACCGGTCCGCCCTTCGGCGATCCGTGGGACGAGATCACCATGGGCATCGCCGGCAAGGACACCACCAAGCTGGAGATCAGCTACGTCGCCAACGGCGTCGGCCACCGCGACACGGTGATCGACCTCGGCTTCGACGCCGCCAAGGAATTCCACACCTACGGCTTCGAGTGGAAGCCCGACCGCATCGTCTGGACGGTGGACGGCAAGGCGGTGCACACCGCCACCGGCAAGCCGGACGAGCTGCCGCGCCTGCCCGGCCGGCTCTATCTGCAATTCTGGAACGGCGCCGGCGATACCGCCTGGCTGCACCGCTTCCAGTATCCGGGCAAGCCGCTGACCGCCGAGATCGCCTGGGTCCGCTTCCGCGAGGACAGCTCGACCCTGAACAACTGACACACGCCCGAAGGACGCTCAGCCCTCCTCGGCACCCAGGTAGGATTCCACGACGCGGGGGTCGGCGACGACCTCCGCCGGGGTCCCTTCGGCGATCTTCTCGCCATGGTCCAGCACGACGACCTGATCGGACAGCGCCATCACCGCCCGCATGACGTGCTCGATCATCAGGATCGTCATTCCCTCCCGGCGGTTCAGCTCGCGCAGGACCTCGACCATGCGGTCGACCTCGGTGGGCCGCAGGCCGGCCAGCACCTCGTCGAGCAGCAGCAGCGTCGGCCGGGTGGCGAGCGCGCGGGCGACCTCCAGCCGCTTGCGGTCGGGCAGCGTCAGGCTGCGCGCCGGACGGGCCGCCTGATCGAGCAGCTCCAGCCGTTCCAGCACCGCGCGGGCCTGGCTGCGGGCGACCGCGACCGAGCGCTCGCGGGCGAGCGCGCCGACGACGACATTCTCCTCCACCGTCAGCTCGCCGAAGGGCTTGACGATCTGGAAGGTGCGGCCGATCCCGGCGGCGCAGACCTGGTTGGGCTTAAGCCCGGTCAGCCGCACGCCCTTCAGGGTGACGGTGCCCTCATCCGGCGGGAACACCCCGGCGATCAGGTTGAAGGTGGTGGTCTTGCCGGCGCCGTTCGGGCCGATCAGCGCCAGGATGCGCCCCTCCGGCACCTCGAAGGAGACGTTGGAGACGGCCTTCAGCCCGCGGAAGCGCTTGGACAGGCCGGAAACGGTGAGCAGCGCGGTCATTTCAGGCTCCCTCACCCGGCTGGCGGACCAGGCGCAGGCGGCGGGCCAGCCAGGGCCACACGCCCTCCGGCCGGAACACCACGATCACCACCAGCGCCACGCCGTAGAAGAGCTGCTTCAGGCCGGGCAGGTCGAAGCCGCTCTCCTCGAGCACGAAGGTGAGCGCCTCGCCCATCGGCGTCAGGATGAAGGCGCCCAGGATCGGGCCGATCAGCGTGCCGATGCCGCCAACGATGGCCGGCAGGATGATCTCGATGGAGCGTCCCATGGAGAACACCTGCTCGGGAAACAGGTTGTTGAAATAGAAGGCCTGGAACACGCCGCCGAGCGCGGTCAGCGCCGACGACACCGCCACGGCGGTCATGCGGGCGCGGAACAGGTCGACGCCGACCGCCTCCGCCGCCTCCGGCTCCTCGCGGACGGCGAGCCACTGGTAGCCGAGCCGGCTGTGCAGCAGCACCCGCGACAGGGCGAGCGCGCCGACCACCAGCGCCAGGATCACGTAATAGAACAGCAGCGGCGAGCCGCGCAGGTTCAGCGGGTCGCTGACCCCCGCCTCGACCGGCAGGAAGAACCCGCCCGAGCCGCCCAGCCACTGGATGTGGTCGAAGCCGATCCGCGCCACCTCGGCGAAGGCGATGGTCAGCAGGGAGAAATGCACCCCCTTCACGCCGAAGCGGAAGCCCAGGAAGCCGATGAAGGTCCCGACCGCGACCGCCACCAGCATGGCCGGCACCATCCCGGCCCACGGCCCGACGCCGTAATGCACGAACAGCGCGGCGCTGACATAGGCGCCCAGGCCGACATACAGCGTATGGCCCAGCGACAGCAGGCCGGAAAAGCCCATCATCACGTTCCACGCCTGCCCGACATAGGCGAACCACAGCACGGTGGTCAGCACCGAGACGACGTAGCGGTCGCCGACCAGCGGCGCCACGACCAGCAGCAGGCCGGCCAGCGCCAGGAGAACGAGGCCGCGTCCGGTCATGACCGCTTCCCCAACAGCCCTTGCGGGCGCAGCAGCAACACCACGATCAACACCGCGTAGCTGAACAGAGACTTGAGCGAGGGCATCAGCAGGAACCCGGCCAGCGCCTCCGACACGCCGATCAGCATGCCGCCGAGCAGCGCGCCGGGCAGGCTGCCCAGACCGCCGACGATGACGATGATGAAGCTGAGCAGCGTGTATTCCGGGGCGAGCTGCGGCCGGGCGTCGACCAGCAGGCTCATCAGCGCGCCGGCGATGCCGACGACGGCGGCGCCGATGCCGAAGGTCAGCGCGTAGAGCCCGTCGATGTTCAAGCCCACCACGCGGGCGCCCAGCGGGTTGTCAGCGCAGGCGCGGATCGCCTTGCCGGTGCGGCTGAAGCGGAAGAAGGCGAACAGCGCCGCCGCGACGACGATCGCCGCGGCGCCGGCGCGCAGCCGCACCGCGTCGAGCAGCAACGGCCCGACCTCCACCGTGTCGAAGCTGTAGGGGACGGAGACGTTGCGCGCGTCCGGCCCGAACATCATCAGCATGGCGTTGACGAGGATGCTGGCGATGCCGAGCAGCAGGATGAACTGCATGTGCTCCGGCCGTTCGACGAACTTGTTGACCAGGCCGCGCTGCAACATCCAGCCGCAGCCGAACAGCAGCACCGCGACGATGGGCGCCGACAGCAGCGGATCCAGCCCCAGGAAGCCGGCGAGCAGAACGGCGCCGTACATGCCGGCGACCATCATCTCGCCATGGGCGAAATTGACGACGCGCACCACGCCGAAGATGACCGACAGCCCCAGCGCCGCCAGCCCATACACGAGGCCGGTCAACAGGCCCGAGGCGGCGATGTTGAGATAGTAATCGATGGGCATGGAGCGGCGGCGACCCGAAAGAGTGAAGCCCTGCGGGTTAGCAGCCCAGCCCGGTCCAGGCAAGAGAAGATCGAACGGATTGTTGATGGAATCGGCGAAACGCGCCGCTCAGCGGCCCGCCACGCGGCCGCCGCCCTGCAATTCGGCGATCCGCTTCGCCACATCCTCGAGACGGCCGCTCAGCGCCCCGGCCAGACAGGATCGCGCGGCGGCGGCGACCGCCGGGTCGCTCTCGCTTCCCAGACGGATCCAGCACAGCGCCGTGATCCGGTCGTCGAACCGCCGCTCGTCCCGGAGGAGGGCGTAGGCGGCGTCGGCGCGGTCCGGCAGACCCGCCAGAAAGCGCTCCTGGAGCCCCCGCGCCCGCCCGTCGAGCACCGACAGGGCCGGCGTGTCGCAGATCAGGCGCCGCAAGGGGGCCGTCGCCGTCGGACAGCGCGGGTCCGGCACCGGCGAGGGCGGCGGGTCGGGCACCGTCGAGGATGGCGGGGGCACGGGCGGCGGGAGCGGAGATGGTGGGGAAACCGTTGCCCGCACGGGCGCCGTGGCGGAAACGCCCGCCGGCCGCACCGTGGGCGCGGCCCTCGCCTCGACCGTGGGGTGGATGCCGGTCGAGTCGCGCTGGACCCGCACCGGCGTGCCGACCGGCACCGCGTCGAACAGCGCCTCGATGTCGGCCGGCAGCATGCGGAAGCAGCCGGCGCTCGCCCTCCGCCCGACCGAGTCCGGTTCGTTGGTGCCGTGGATCGCGATGGCGGCCCAGCCGAGATCCAGGGCGAACCTGCCCAGCGGATTGCCAGGTCCCGGCGGAACGGACAAGGGCAGCGACGGCTTGGCCCGGCGTTGCGCGGCGGTCGGCCGCCAGGTCGGGTTGCGGCGCTTGCGGATCACGGCGCTGTCGCCGAGCGGGATCGCCACCCCCGGCCGCCCGATGGCGACCGGAAAGCTGCGCACCTCCCGCCCCGGCTCCAGCAGATGGAGCCGGCGGTCGGCAAGGCTGATGACGATTCGGGCCGCGGGCGTCCCCACCGGATCCTCCCGTGAACCGCTGGCGCAGGCGGGCTCCGAGGCGACCAGGAGGATCACCGCCGACAGTGCTTTCAAGGATGCCCAACGTGGGGTCGAAAAGCCGCGCATGCGGAAAGTTGACCGCACATCCCCTAAAACAGGATAAAGATCGACCGAGCACCCGCGCGAACGACACCCGGCAGGGATCACACAGGGTCCGCCGACCCGGCAACAGGAACGCCACCATGGACATGATCGAACAGACGTTGGCCGTCGCGACCGAGCATCACCGCGCCGGCCGCACCGACGAGGCGGAACGCCTGTACCGCGACGTGCTGGCGGCCTCGCCCGGCCATCCCGACGCGCTGCATCTGCTGGGTGTAATCGCGCTCCAGACCGGCCGGGCGGAGGATGCCGTGGCGATGATCGGGCAGGCGGTGGCGGGTGACGGCGGCTCCCCCCTGTTCCACGCCAATCTCGGCCATGCCCTGCACGCCTGCGGCCGCACCCGCGAGGCGGCCCTGAGCTTCGCCCGCGCCCTGACCCTGCTGACCAACGAGGGCGAGAGCTGGGGCAATGTCGGCGCCCTGGCCAACCTGATCCGGCGTTACGACGACGACACCCGCAAGGCGGCGGCGGCGGAGGTCGACGCCAACTACAGCATGGGCGACGTGATGCGCCGCTATTCCCTGCTGTTCCTGCTGGACGGCGACATCGCGCATTACCGCCATCTTGTCCAGACCGCGCTCGACGATCCGCTGCGCTTCTCCATCCCCTCGCTCCATTACGCCTATTGGGGCATAGCGATGCGCCTGTTCCAGGGCGAGGCGCGCTCCGGCGACATTGACAGCTTCAAAACTGGAGAGTTCCGCCGTTTCCACCGGCTTCTGGTGGAGGAAACCACGCGCCGCTACGGGTTGGCGGCACAACTGCGCCCCGCCCTGCCCCGCGACAGGATCCGCAAGGTCGCGCTCATCACCAACCAGATGCTGGGTCATGACCACCAGCCGACGGCGGATGCCTTCGACTATGCCCGCCGCATCCAGGACGTGCATGGCTGCGAGGTGGTGATCGTCAACCCCAACGCCATGGCGATCGTCGGGGAGAACGGCTTCGTCCCCGAATACAGCCACGATGTCAACGAGGGGTATGACGGCGACCAGACCATCGCCACCTCCGGCTCGCGGCTCCGCATGCTCTCCTTCCCGCAGAAGCATTTCGACGAGGACAAGCTGCGGGCCATCGTCGGAGCGGTCGAGCGCTTCGATCCCGACGCGATCATCGCCTTCGGCGGATCGAATCTCGTCGCCGACCTGTTCGCGCGCACCCGGCCGGTCGTCTGCCTGCCGACCTCCGGCGGCTTGCCGCCCTCGCTGGCCCGCCTGATCCTTGGCCATGGCCCCGAGGACAGCGCCGCCGGCTGGCCCGACGACATCCGGGACCGCTTCCGCCCCTTCTCCTTCGGCCGGTCCCTGTCCTCGGGCGACGCCGGCGCGGAAGGCGACCGGACGCGCTCGGCGGAGCGGCTGCTCGCCTATGCGCTTGAGGCCCAGCGGGCCTGACGGCTTCCGGTCTCCCCGGAAGGGGCACTGTGCTTCTGCGCACCCGCCCCCGACCGGCAACCGGCGCACACTGTCCCTTCCGACATGACGGCACGACGCCCCCCGACCGCCCACAAGACGGTGCGGGGGTGTCGTGCCCTTGTCCGTTCGCACAGGGAGGGGCACATGGATCGCCAGCAGGTGTATCAGGAGATCGAAGGGATCTTCGGTCTGGTCCCCAGCTTTTTCAAGGAACTGCCGGACAACACGGTGGAGGCGGAATGGCGCCTGTTCCGGGCCGTCCAACTGGACGAGGGCCCGCTGCCGGTGAAGGTCCGCGAGTTGATCGGCCTCGGCATCGCCGCGGTGACGAAATGCCGCTACTGCGTGTTCTACCACACCGCCATCGCCAAGCTGTTCGGCGCCAGCGACGCGGAGATCGAGGCGGCCGTCCATTACGCGAAATCCTCGGCGGGATGGAGCGCCTACCTGAACGGCCTCGCCATCGATTACGACAGCTTCACGCGGGAGGTCGGGCAGGCGTGCGACTTCGTCCGCGCGCAGCAGGACCACAAGCGGGCGGCGTGATGATTTACCGGTAAAGGAAAGCCGCCCTCCGGTGGCTTTCCCTTTTCCCGGATTGCCTCACAGCCCCAGATAGGCCTGCTTGACCGCCGGATCGGCGAGCAGCGCCTCGCCGGTCCCCGACAGGGCGACGCGACCGTTCTCCAGCACATAGGCGTGCTGCGCGATCCTCAGCGAGGCGGCGACGTTCTGCTCGACCAGGATGATGGTCATGCCGTCCGCCGCCAGCGCGCGGATGATGCGGAACAGTTCCTGCACCAGGGCGGGCGACAGGCCGAGCGACGGCTCGTCGAACATGATCAGGTCCGGCTTGCCCATCAGGCAGCGGCCGATGGCGAGCATCTGCTGCTCGCCGCCGGACAGCGTGCCGGCCGCCTGATCGAGCCGCTCGCGCAGCCGGGGAAACATGTCCAGCACCCGCTCGAAGGTCTGCCGGGCGCCGGCGCGGGCGCGCGGGATGACGGCGCCCATCTCCAGATTCTCGCGGATGCTCAGGCTCGGGAAGATCTGCCGCCCTTCCGCCACCTGCCCGATGCCGAGGTCGCAGACCAGATGGCTGGGCATCCCGCCGATCTCGCGGTCGCGGAAGCGGATGCTGCCGCGCGCCGGCTTCAGGATGCCGGCGACGGTGCGGATCAGCGAGGTCTTGCCGGCCCCGTTGGCGCCGACGATGGCGGTGGTCGCCCCCTCCGCCACCGCCAGCGAAACGCCGTCGAGCGCCTGGGCGTCGCCGTAGAACAGGTCGAGGTTTGAAACGGTCAGCATGGCGGGACGCACGCGGTCGGTGGAGGGGCTGCGCACTCTATAGCGCGGCCCCCGCCCTTCATTTCAAGAAAAACAGCAGGCTCATCGCCAGCCCGACGGCGATGATGCCGCCGCGCAGGACGGCCGATGGGATTCGCCGCCCGACCCGCGCCCCGACATAGCCGCCGGCCACCGCCGCCAGGATCATCAGCGCCGCCTTGGGCCAGTCCACCGCGCCGCCCGCCGCATAGGCCACCACCGCGATGGCGGTCAGCACGGCGGAGAACAGGTTCTTCAGCCCGTTCATCGCGTTGAGGTCGGTCATGCCGAACAGACTGAACTGCGCCAGCAGCAGGATGCCGAGCCCACCGTTGAAATAACCGCCATAGACCGACACGACGAACAGGGTCGCCAGCAGGGCGCCCCGCCCGTGCAGCCCGACCGAGCGCAGCCGCGCGGCCAGCGCTCCGCCGAAGGCGAACAGCCCGGTCGCGAGCAGCAGCAGCCAGGGCACGACGCCGCGGAACACCTCATCCGGCGTGACCAGCAGCAGCCCCGCCCCGGCCAATCCGCCGACGAGGCTGACCAGCGCCATCACCGGCAGGCCGAGATCGCCGACCGGCGCCAGATCGTTGCGATAGCCGTAGACCCCGCTGGCGTAGCCCGGCAGCAGGGCGACGGTGCCGGTGGCGTTGGCGGCGACCGGCGGCACCCCGGCATAGATCAGGGCCGGCAGGGTGAGGAAGCTTCCCCCGCCGGCAACGGCGTTCATGGCCCCGGCAAGGAAGGCGGCGACAAGCAACAGGGTCTCGGTCATGATGCGGTACGGTCACGCAGTTCGCGGCGGATGATCTTGCCGGTGGTGGTCATGGGAAGCTGATCGAGAAACTCGATGGCGCGCGGGTATTCGTGGGCGGCCAGCCGGGTCTTCACATGCTCCTGGATGGAGGCGACCAGCGCGTCGTCGCCCGTCACCCCCTCCTGAAGCACGATGAAGGCCTTGACGATCTCGGTGCGCAGGGGATCGGGCACGCCGACGACGGCGGCCATGCGCACGGCCGGGTGACCGATCAGGCAATCCTCGATCTCGCCGGGCCCGATGCGGTAGCCGGCCGAGGTGATGACGTCGTCGTCGCGTCCGACGAAGCGGATGTAGCCGTCCGCGTCCAGTTCCCCCTGGTCGCCGGTGACCAGCCAGTCCCCGATGAATTTCGCCGCCGTGGCGTCCGGGTTGTTCCAATAGCCGAGGAACATCACCGGGTCGGGCCGGTGCACGCCGATCAGCCCGACCACGCCGGGAGGCAGCCGGTCGCCGGCGGAATCGATCACCGCCACGTCATGCCCGGGGGCCGGGCGGCCCATGATGCCGGGCTTGGGTGGCATCAGCGTCGCCGCCGACGAGACGATCATGTTGCATTCGGTCTGGCCGTAGAACTCGTTGATGGTGACGCCGAAGGTCCGGCGCCCCCAGTCGAGCAGCCCTGCCCCCAGCGTCTCGCCGCCGCTGGCGACCGAACGCATGGAATAGGCATGGCGCGTCTGCGGATCGGCGACCGAGCGCATCATCTTCAGCGCGGTCGGCGGCAGGAAGGCGTTGCGGACGCCGAACTCGGCCAGCAGGCGGAAGGCCTCCTCCGGATCGAACTTCTCGAAGCGGTGCGAGACCACCGTCACGCCATGGTGCCAGGCGGGCAGCAGCACGTCGAGCAACCCGCCGATCCACGCCCAGTCGGCGGGGGTCCAGATGCGGTCGCCCGGCTGCGGAAACAGGTCGTGCGACATCTCGACCCCCGGCAGATGGCCGAGCAGCACCCGGTGCGCGTGCAGCGCGCCTTTCGGCTGGCCGGTGGTGCCGGAGGTGTAGATGATGACCGCCGGATCGTCGGCCGCCGTGTCCACCGGGGTGAAGCCGTCCGACGCCGCGTCGGTCAGGGCGTGCCAGTCCAGGCAGTCCGGCGTGTCCTCGATGCCGTCGATGCGGAAGACGGCGCGCAGGTCCGGCAGCCGGTCGCGGATCCGCGCCAGCTTGGCGGCGCCCACGGCGTCGGTGACGACCGCCCGCGCGCCGCAGTTGGCGAGGCGATACTCCAGCGCCTCCACCCCGAACAGGGAGAAGAGCGGCACGGCGACGCCGCCCATCTTGTAGACGGCGACGTGCGAGACGGCGGTTTCGGGCGCCTGGGGCAGCAGGATGCCGACCCGGTCGCCGCGCGCCACGCCATGGGCGGCCAGCACGTTGGCGAAGCGGTTGGACAGGGCGCGGATGTCGGCGAAGCGATACTCCTCCACCCCGCCGCCGCGGCGCTTGTGGATCAGGGCGAGCCGATCCGGCTCGCACTCCGCCCACTTGTCGCAGACGTCGACGCCGATGTTGTAACGCTCGGGCACGCGCCAGACGAACTGGTCGCGCATGGTCTCATAGCGGTCCGCCTGGGGCAGCATCGCAAGTCTCCTCCCATATCTTCGCCGGCCCGTTCACGGGATCCGTTGCCGGCGATCATAGGGGCAGAGGGGGAGCCCGTCACGCGGACGGAATAATTCGCGGGTCTGCCATGTTGATGGTGCTGGAACCGACCGTTCGAAGACGTCCTTTCAAGACAGACGAGAGCCGATCATGAAAGCCAAGCCCTTCCTCGCCGTCGCCCTGTCCGCCAGCCTGCTCGCGGCCCCGCTCGCCGGCTGCGCCCAGCCGGGCTACGGCGATTCCTACGGCGGCATCGCCGCCAACAAGCAGACCGCCGGCACCGTGCTGGGCGGCGTGGCCGGCGGTCTCGCCGGGTCGCGCTTCGGCGGCGGGAGCGGCAAGCTGGTCGCGGTCGGTGTCGGCACGCTGCTGGGCGCGGCGCTCGGCAACATGGCGGGCGCCTCGCTCGACCGCGCCGACCAGACCTACGCGCTTCAGGCGGCCAACAACGCCTACGCGGCGCCGACCGGCAGCACCATCCGCTGGAACAACCCGCAGAGCGGCAACTACGGCAGCTACACCCCGGTGCGCGACGGCACCGGCGCGTCGGGCGAGCTGTGCCGCGAATACCAGACGACCATCGTCGTCCAGGGCCGCACCCAGCAGGGTTTCGGCACCGCCTGCCAGCAGCGCGACGGGACGTGGCGGATGGTGAGCTGACCGGTCACGTCACGACGGGCGGCGTGAGGCGGGCGGCGGCGAAGGCGCGGGCGATCCGGCAGGCGCCCTCGCCGTCCAGCGGCAGCGCCGCGGCCGCGGCCGCCATCGCGCCACGCCGCGCCGGCTCCCTCCACAGGGCCAGAACCGTCTCCACGATGGCCGGAACCACGTCGCCACGCCGGGCATCCACCGCGTCGCACCAGCCGAGCCTCGCCGCCTCGGCGCTGGCCGGCGCCTGGTTGTCGGCGGTCACCACCAACAGCGTCGGCACCGCCAGCGCGGCCAGTTCCCCCATCGTTCCGCCGCCGGCCGACACCGCCAGCCCCGCTTCGGCCATGAGCGTCCCCATGCGCGGGCAATCGACCTCGACCGACACCCCCGGCCCGAGCCGGGCCCCCAACGCCGACACCTCGGCGGCTCGCGGGTTGCTGCCGCCGACCACGGCAACCAGCCGGCAGCCGGACGGCCGACGGACGGCCAGCGCCTCCAGCAGCGGGCCGGTCAGCCCCAACGGATCGGAACCACCGAAGGTCAGCAACAGGACCGGGCGCCCCGCGATCGGGCGCCGGTCGACACGCGCCGCCTGCCGGATTTCCCGCCGCAGCGGCGCGTAGGCCGGACCGAGCAGCAGCAGCGCCCCCGGCGCCATCCGGTCGTAGGGCAGCCGGTGCGCCTGGGGCGCGGCGTTGACCACCAGATCGGCGTGCAGCGCGCTTCCGTCCCCCAGATCGTCCCAGGCCAGCACCCGCGCACCCGCCGCCCGCAAGCCGGCGCGGTAGGCATCGCCGAAACGGTAGCCGTCGAGCATCACCGCCGACGCATGCTCCCGCCGCAGGGCGGCGCGGGTCGCCGCAAGGTCCGCCGCCTCGCCGACCGGTCCGGCGATGGCGATTTGGCGGAATCCTTCGGCCGCCAGCCGCCGGTCGATGGCCGGGGTCGATTCCGCCGCCGCGAACATCACCTCGTGACCGTCCTCGCGCAACGCTTCGGCGACCGCGAGGCAGCGCATCACATGCCCTGTTCCGATGGCGGGCGACGCGTCGGCGCGGACGAGGATGATGGCCATGGGGTGGTTATCGTCGGACAAAAGCCACGGAATTGAATTCGATGGTCGAGTTTGCCCCGCTCCGGATCGGGAGTCCAGGCCGGTTCCCGCGGGCCCGCCAGCGCGCGGACGGGGCGCGGCCCCTTCGCACCTGGAGCCGCCCTCGGCAGCGCGATCAGGCTCGGCGGCGGCGTTCGAAATCGTCCGGCTCGTAGACGACGATCTTGCTGCCGCCGGAATCGAAACGGAAGGTCACGGCGGTCAAATCCTTCAGCCGCTCGCGCACCGCCGCCTGACGCTCCGGCGGAATGAACAGCAGCAGGAAGCCGCCGCCTCCCGCCCCCAGCAGCTTGCCTCCGAGCGCACCGGCATCGAGCGCCGCCTGATAGAGCGAGTCGATGAAGGCGGTCGAGACGTTGGACGCCAATTCGCGCTTCAGCATCCAGCCATCGTGCAGAAGCCGGCCCAGTTCGGCCAGATCACGACGCGGATCGCCAAGGATCGCGGCGGACTCGTCCACCAGGGCGCGCAAACCATGCAACTGCTCCTCGCACCGGGCGAGGTTCGCGATCTTGTCGCCTTCGATGTCGGAGGCGAAGCGCGACAGACCGGTGAAATACAGGACGAAATGATTTTGCAGCGCGTCGCGCCGCTCCCGGCCGATGATCAGCGGGGTGACGTCGATGCCGCCATCGGTCTGGAAATCGATGCGGTTCAGCCCGCCGAAGGCGGCCCACACCTGGTCCTGCGACCCGACATTCTCGCCGATCACCTCCTGCTCGATGCGGATGGCCTCCTCGGCCAGTTCCCGACGGCTCGCCATGTGGCCGCGATAGGCGTGGAGCGCGTTCAGCAGCCCGACCGTGAAGGACGAACTCGACCCCAGCCCCGACCGCGCCGGCAGATCGCCATCGTGATGGACTTCCAGCCCAGCTTCGATTCCCATCTCCGCAAGGCAGGCGCGGACCGAGGGATGCCGGATCTCCGACGTCCGCCGCACCAGTTCGATGTTCGAATAGACGATGCGGTGCTTGTGCTCGAAGAAGGGCGGCAGGGTGCGCAGGCTGATGTAGCAGTATCTGTCGATCGCCCCGCCGATCACGGAGCCGCCGTTGCGGCGGTACCATTGCGGAAGGTCGGTGCCTCCTCCGAACAAGGAGACACGGAAAGGGGTGCGGCTGATGATCATGCGTCTCTCACGCCGATCACCCCGCCGGCCGCCGCAAGGCTTTCCGGCGTGCCAATGTCGATGAAGCGCGCCTTGGCGACGTGGGCGTTCAGGCTGCCCGGTGGCGCCTTCTCCAGCACGTCGCGCTCCAGCGACACCGCTCCCTGGGCGATCACCCGGTCGAGGAAGGCGGCGGAGAACAGATAGACCCCGGCGTTGATGGTGCCGCTTCCCGGCGCCTTCTCGATGAAGCGGCGGATCCGGCTGTCGGCCCCGATCTCGACCCGGCCGTACCGGGAGGCATCGTCGACGGCGACGCAGAGCACCGACGCCTCCGCCCCGGACAGCCGGTGAGCGGCGACGAACGCGCGCAGGTCGGCGTCGAGGAAGGTGTCGCCGTTCATCACCAGGATGGTGTTCGACCGCAACTCCTTGCGGACATAGCCGAGCGCCCCGGCGGTCCCCAGCGGCTTCGGCTCGATCTGGCAGACGACGTCCATCGCACCGGCCGAATCACCGCGCGCCAGCCAGGCGGTCACCCGGTCGGCCAGATGCCCCAGGCACAGCACCACCCGGCGCGAACCGTGGGTGGAGAGATAGTCGAGCAGATGCCCCAGGAACGCCCGACCCGCCACGGGTGCGAGAACCTTGGGGGTGTCGCCCAGAACTCCCCGGATGCGCGTGCCGAGCCCACCGGCCAGCACCGCAACGTCAATGTTGGCAAGAGCGTCCTCAGACCTCAACCGACCGCCCTTTCCTGCAAGCCCATGTCGTCATCACGCAGCAGCTTACGACGAAGCGTGAGCCGGGTCACCGCACGAATGCGCCGCCCCGCCCCCTCGCCGCAAGGCTGGCCGATCATCCCCGGCTGCGCCGCAAACAACCGCCCCAGGTTGGGAGCGGCGCCCATTAATAAGGATTTCATGGTGTTTGGAAAGCGCGGCGTCGCCGAACGACCGCTCAGACGAACAGGTTGAAGCTTCCCATGAGCTTCTGCGTGCCGGTCTGGCCGCTGGGAATGGAGTTCATGTTGCTGATCGCCTGATTCAACCCGTCCAGCATCTTCTGCTGGTTGTCCGAGAGCTGGAACGGGCTGTCGCCCTTCCTCGGCTCCTTGGCGATGGTGTCGTAATCCTGGGAATAGCTGGAGCCCATGGTGAACTGGAGCGCGTAGTTCTTCTGCTCCCTGGCCGACTCGCCCTTGGCGCGGCTGACCCGCACGGTGTAGTCGCCCCGGTCGAGCGTCAGCTCGCCGCGTTGCAGGCTGCGGAAGGAATCGTAGGCCTTGCCCGCCTTCTCGTTGCTGTCGGCGACCACCTGCCCGGTCTTGCTCATGACCTGGATCTGCATCCCCGGATCGCCGACCTGCCCGATCGTCGCCTCACCCTTGGTGGTGACGCGGAACTTGTAGAAGTCGACGTTGTCGTTGGGAGCCAGCGTGCCGACCACGTTCAGCCGGCTGACGTTCTTCGACAGCACCCCGATGTCCGTCGCGAACATGCGGCTGTCGGAGGAGGATTTCCGGACGGTCTTCTCGTAGCTCTTCACGTCGCCCGTCGCCGCCGCCGGGGCCGCGGCCTCCTGCGCCGCGGCGATGGCCGCGTTGAGGGACTTGTTGAGGTCCGACACCATTTGCTTGACGCCAGACACGCTGCCCGACATGGCCTTCCCTCCCTCGCGACCAAGCCCTCACCACGATCACGGTACCGGCCATCCGGTTAACCGACAATTAATTTTTGCCCTTCGCCCTTATTCGGCGCAGGAGACGACACCATCCCCCGTAGGCACCGGGCGGCGGCGGCGATCGTGTCGGCGTGGCCGCGCCCGTCGCGCCCCAGCACGGCCATGGCCGGAAACCAGGGACGCACGCCGGCCCCCAGCGCCGACCAGTCGTTCGCTCCGCCCAGGCGCCACACCGGGGTGCCGACCGCCGCCGCCAGTTCACCGACCGAGGTCGGGGCCGTGATCACGAGGTCGAGGCCGGCCATCAGCGCCGCCACCGCATCCAGATCGTTGCGCAGATCCAGGTCCGGCCACGTCGCGACGGCGACACCGAACCGCCGCCGGGCGTCCGCCAGTTCGGCGGCGCATTCGTCGTATTGCAGATTGACGAAACGCAGGCCGGGCACCGCGAACAGCGGCCCCCACTGGTCGAGCCGGCTGTAGGCGCCGGCCCGTTCCGCCGTGATCCGGCTGCTCCGCCAGCAGACGCCGACCGTCGGGCCGGGACCAAGCGCCGTCAGCCGGTCGCGCCAGCGCGCCGCTTCCAGCGGGTCGGGAACGAGGAAACCGGGATGGGTGGGAAAATCCCCCAACCGCCGCCGCAGGATCGCCGCGACGCTCCCCATCGCGGCGTGACGGTCGCAATCCTGCGGATCGCCGGTCGGCGCCCGGACCTCGGCGCCCGGAAGGACGCGGGCGAACAGGCGCACGAGACGGGCGTCGCACTCGACGACGACCCGGCCGGCCCGGCGGACCAGATCGGGCAAGGCGGTGCCGAACATGATCTCGTCGCCCAGCCCCTGCTCCCCCCACACCAGGATGCTCAGGCCCGACGGATCCTCGCCCAGCCATTCCGGCATCGCGAAGCGCCGCCCCCGTGACTCGCCCGCCGGGAAACGGGCGGCGTAGTCCCGCCAACCGCCGTCCAGGTCGCCCGCCGACAGACGCAACAGGGCCCGGTTCATCCGCGCGTCGGCGCGGCCCGGCGCCAATCGGATCGCCCGCTCGGCGTGCCGCCGCGCCGCGCCGCTCCGGCCGAGCACCTGCTCCGCATGACCGAGGTTGAGATGGGCGTCGGCGAGCGCCGGGGCGAGGGCCAGCGCGCGACGGTGCGCCGTCAACGCCTCCCCCCAGCGCGAGAGACCGGCGAGCGCGGTCCCGAGATTCGACCAGGCCTTGGCGTGGCCCGGCGTCACCCGCAAGGCCCGCCGATGGTCGCGGGCGGCGTCGGCGAAACGCTCCATGCTCTTCCGCGCGGCACCTCCGGTGGTCAGCGCGCCGGTCAGGGACGGAGCCAGCGCCACCGCGCGGACGGCGCACACCAGCGCCTCGCCGGGGCGCTTCAGGGTCAGCAGCGCCGCCGCCAGATTGCCCCAGCTTTCCGCCGAGGCCGGAGCCAGCCGCACCGCCCGGCGGTGGCAGGCAACCGCCGGCTCCCCCGCTCCCAGCCCCTGCAACGCCACCCCAAGGTTGTTGAGCGCCTCGGGAAAGGCGGGCGAGAGGGCCAGTGCCTGGCGGTGCCCGACGGCGGCCTCGCCCAGGCGCCCCTGCGCACCCACGGCCAGACCGAGGTTGGTCCTTGCGGCCGCCCGCAACGGCTCGGCCGCCACCGCCGCCCGGTGCCAGCGCTCGGCCGCCGCCGGATCGCCCAGCAGGCGATGCGCCGCGCCCAGCAGATCCAGCGTGGTGCCGCGGCGGTTGCCGAGGCCGACGGCGCGCTCCAGGCTGCCGGCGGCCTCGGCGTGGCGTCCGCGCTTGAACAGGGCGGCCCCCAGCCCGGCATGGGCGTCGGAATCGGCGTCGTCCAGGGCCAACGCCGCGCGATACTGAATCTCCGCCTCGGCGGCGCGTCCCAGATCGTTCAGCAGCGCTCCCAGCCCGAGCCGCGCGTCGAGCGCCGCCGCATCGCGGGCCACCGCATCGGCGAGGCAGGCGAGCGCTTCCGTCCGTCGCCCCATGGCGTGCAGCGCGGTCCCGAGGTTGGCGAGCGCCTGGACGAAGCCGGGCCGCTGGGCCAGCGCGGCGCGGTAGCGCGCCTCGGCCTCGGGCAGGCGGCCGAGCGCCTGGAGGGCGCTTCCCAGATTGTTCAGCGCGTCGGGGTATGCCGGACGCAGCCGCAGCGCCGTTTCATAGCAACCCACCGCCTCCGGCAACCGTCCCAGCGCCTGGAGAACGGACCCGCGGTTGCCGTGATACTCGGCAACGTCGCCGCGCCGGGCGATGGCGCGGGCGATCAGCGCCGCCGCCTCCTCGTTGCGGTTCCGCTGATGGGCGGCGACACCCAGCAGATGGAGGGCGTCGGGATGCTCCGCGTCGGCGGCGAGGATGGCGCGATAGACCGTTTCCGCCTCGTCGAGCCGACCCGCCTGATGCAGCCGCAACCCGTCGCCGAGACTGACGGTCAGGCTTTGCGGATCGGGCGGGGGGACGAAGGGCGGGCTGGCGTCCCGCGTCGGCGGCGCCAAGGCGCGCAGGTGCGCCGCCATGCGGGCGAGCGTCCCGGCCAGCTCCTCTCCCGGACGGGGCTGGAACAGCCGCATCGACGGGAACCAGGGGCGGACGCCGCTGCCGAGTTGCGTCCAGTCCCGATGGCCGAAGCGCCAGACCGGCGTGCCCAGCGCGCCCGCCAGTTCCCCCACCGACATGGCCGGCGAGATCACGAGGTCGAGCGTGGCGATCAGCGCCGCCACGCCGTCGAAATCATCCTTGCGGTCCAGATCGCCCCAGCGGTGCAGGCGGACGCCGAAGCGCCGCTCCGCCTCGGCGATGTCGGTTTCGCAGTCGCCATATTGCAGAACCACCCAGGTGACGCCCGGCACGGCGAACAGCGCCCCCCAACGCTCCAGGCCGACATAGGCGGCGCTGCGCTCCATCGTCAGAAGCTGGCTGCGCCAGCCGATCCCGACGGTCAGCCCGGATCCCAGCGCCGCCAGCCGGTCCCGCCACCCGGCAACCCGCGCCGGATCGGGAACCAGCCAGGAGGCGCCGGCGGGAAAGGACGACAGCTTCCCGCGCAGCACGCGCGGCAGCGACCCCATCGGGACATGGCGGTCGTAATCGGCGACCGCCATCGTCTCGCGGCCCTGCGCATCGATGGCTTCAGCCCGCACGGTCAATCCGGGGAAGGAGCGCGCGAACAGCGGCACCAGCCGGTGGTCGACCTCCAGGATGGCGGACCGGGTGCGCACGGCGATCTCCGGGACGAGGGCGGAAAACAGGATGCTGTCGCCGACCCCCTGCTCGCCCCAGACCAGCAGGCGGCGCCCGGCCAGATCCTCGCCACGCCACGCCGGCGCGCGCGGCTGGCGGCCGGCCCCGACCTGCCCCGCCGCGAAACGCCACGCATAGCCCGGCCAGCCGGCCGTCAGGTCACCAGCCTCCAGGCGCAGCAGCCCCTTGTTGAAATGGGCCAGCGGCAGGTCCGGACGCAACCGCAGGGCACGGTCGTAGCAACGCTCCGCCAGGGCGTCGCCCTGCCGTTGCCGCGCCAGCCCAAGGTTGCTCCACGCCTCGGCGTAGGCCGGGTCGAGCGCCAGGGCGCGGCGAAACCAGCCCGCGGCCTCGGCGAAAAGAAGCCGGCCCTGCAAGGCGTGACCATGGTTGTTGTTGGGAACCGCCTCACCGGGGGCCAGTCGGACGGCACGGCGGTGGCAGAGGTCCGCTTCCGCGAAACGCTCGTCCTCCCGCAGGCCGTTGCCGAGGTTGGACTGGAACTCGGCCCGTCCAGGCTCCAGGGCGATGGCGACGCGCCATGCCGGAAGCGCGGCCGGCCTCCGCCCCAGCGCCTTGCGGGCGTTGCCCAGATTGTTCCAGGCGCCGGCCAGATCCGGTTTGTGGCGAAGCGCCGCGCAATGCAGCGCCTCGGCCTCGGCCAAACGCCCCTGTTTGGCGCGCAACGTGCCGAGATTGTCGCGAGGCTCCGCGAAATCGGGCTTCAGGGCAAAGGCCGCATCGAAGCAGACGGCGGCCCGATCATGTTCATTCAAATCCTGAAGAAGAAGACCAAAATTATTGAGAACAATCGGATTTTTCTGATCGAACCGCAGGGATTCAGCGTAGCGCTCCGCCGCCTCCCGCAAGCGTCCCTGCCCGTGCAGAGTCGCCGCGAGCATGGCGAGGGCCGCCGCTTCGCCATCCGGCCCCCGGCCCCCGAACGCCGCGGCCTGCCGGGCAGCGGCGGCGGCCTCGTCCAGACGTCCCAGATGCCGCAGGCTGATGGCGCGGTTCATCCAAGGACGCGGGTCGCCGGGCATCAGGGCCGCCGCGCGCTCATGGGCGGCGAGCGCCTCGTCCGCCCGCCCCAGGTCCTGGAGGATGGCCCCAAGATTGAGGTGGGCATCCGCGAGGTCGGGTGACAGGCGCGCCGCCTCGGCGTAATGGACCGCCGCCGGCTCGCGCTTTCCGACGGCGACCAGCGCCAGGGCAAGGTTGAAATGGGCGCCGGCGTGATCGGGGTTGCGGGCAATGGCCCGCTCCTGGGCGGCAACGGCATCCTCCAGCCGCCCCAACGCCTGCAACGCCAACCCGAGATTGCCGTGAAAATCGGCGGGGGTGTCGTCGATCGCCAGAGCCTTTTCAATCAATTCAATGGCTTGTAGACTTTCTCCCATCTGATGTTTCAAGACGCCAAGCAGATGAAGCGCATCGGCATGAGTCGGCTCGGCGTCGAGAAGCTTCCGGTACAACGCTTCAGCCTCGGCGAGTTTCCCCTCCCGATGGTGGCGCAGAGCGGCGGCGAATCGATCCTGAACATTCATCTGGAATCTCCAGAGAACTTCACAATCGATTGAGAAATATGAACAAGTGCATCCGACAACGTTTCTCCCCGACGTGGATGGACACAGCGCATGCTGGGAAACCAGGGCCGGGTCGGAGCACCCAGATGGGTCCAGTCCGGCCAGCCGAGCCGCCACACCGGAACCCCGAGCGCACCAGCCAGTTCGCCCGCCGACGACGCCACGGTGACCGCCAGATCCAGACCGGCAATCAGAGCCGCGGTGGCCTCGAGATCGGCCATTTGATCGAGATCGTCCCAGCGATGGATGCGCACGCCGAACCGTTCCTCGGCGGCGGCGATCTCCTCGCCGCGCCCGTCATATTGCAGGCTGACGACATGAACGTTGGGCAGGCGGAGAATGGGCCCCCATTGGTCCAGCGTGGTGTAGGCGGACCGCCGTTCCGTGGTGATCCGCCGGCTGGTCCAGGCGATGCCGACGGTCAGGCCGGGGCCGAGCGCCGTCAGCCGGTCGCGCCACAGGGCGGCCCGCGCCGGCTCCGGACACAGCCAGCCGGACCGGGCCGGGAAGTCCGCCAGCCGGCCGCGCAACCGGCGCGGCAGCGACCCGAAGGGCGCGTGGCAGTCGGCGTCGCGCGGCCCCTCCGTCGGCGGACGCACCGTGGCGGTCGGAAAGGAGCGCTGGAACAGCGGAACGAGGCGGGCATCGCACTCCAGGATCGCCGACCCGGCCCGCGCGATCACGTCGGGCAGGATGGAGCCGAACATCAGCTCGTCGCCCAGCCCCTGCTCCGCCCACAGCAGGATGCGGCGACCCGACAGATCCTCGCCGTTCCACTCCGGAATCGGCAGGCTGCGGGGACGGCTCAACCGGCCGGAGGCGAAACGGTCGGCGTAGTCGGCCCAGCCCTCCGCCAGCCGCCCCCGGCGCAGCCGCAGGATGCCGCGGTTGAAGCGCGCGACCGATTCACCGGGATCGAACTCCAGCGCCCGGGTGAAGCTGGCCTCGGCGCCCCGGTCATCGCCCAGATCCTGCAACGCCTGTCCGAGATTGGCGTGGGCCGCCGCGTAGTCGGGCCGCAGGTCGAGCGCCCGTCGTTGCAGGGCCGCCGCCTCGACGCTGCGCCCTTGCAGGCGGCGCGCGTTGCCGAGGTTGGTCAGCGCCTCGGTCATCAGAGGGGTGAGCCGCACCGCGCGGGCGAAGGCGGCGGCGGCGGCGTCGATGCGGTCGGCCTTCTGCAAGCCGAGGCCGTAACCGTTCCACGCCTCGGCGTCCGCCGGCTCGACCGCGCAATAGCGGGCGTAGATCGGCAACGCGTCGTCGCCCCGGCGCTGGACCACTCCGGCCAGCGCCAGCCAGGCGCCGGCATGGTCGGGGCGCTGGGCCACCACCATCTTCAGCGTCGTCACGCCCTCCTCCACCCGGTCCAGGTCGAGCAGGGCGAGGCCGAGCGCCGCGCGCGCCTCGACCAGATGCGGGTTGCCGGCCAGCGCTTGGCGCAGCAGCGGTTCGGCCTCGCCCGAGCGCTCCAGGGTGCGCAGGACGGCGCCGAGGTTGCCCTTGGCCTCCGCGTAGTCGGGACGGGCGCGCAGGGCGTCGCGGTAGGCTGCGGCGGCCTCGGCGAACTTGCCTTGCGCGTTCAACGCGTTGCCCAGCGTGTTCGCGGCCTCCGGAAAGGCGGCGCGCAGGCGCAGCGCGGCACGGGCCGCCGCTTCCGCCTCCGCCGAACGCCCAAGGGACTGGAGGGCGAAGGCGAGATTGGCGTGGTAGTCGGGAACGTTGCGGTTGGCGCCGACCGCCTGCCCGATCAGTTCGGCGGCGTCGGCGAAGCGCCCGGTCTGGCAGGCGATCATGCCCAGCAGATGCAGCGCGTCGGGCTGGCGTGGCTGGGCGGCCAGCGCCTGCCGGTAGAGCGCCTCGGCCTCGGCCAGCCGCCCGGCCTGATGCAGGGGCACCGCCTGCGCCAGCAGGTTCGCCGCCGCCGTCGCAGCGGCGGCGTTGCCCTTCGCGCTGGTGGCGCCGGCGGTCCTGCGCTGGTTCCGGTTCATCATGCCGCCCCGTCTGCCCGTTCCGGCTTCAGGGAATAGCACGAATCGCGCGCGGAACCAGAGCCCGGCGGATCAGATCTCCCCGGCCACCGGCGGGCGGGGAGCGGCGTTGACCGGCTCGGCGAGCTGCGCGTCGACCACCGCGACGGCGGTCATGTTGACCAGACCGCGCGTCGTCACCGACGGGGTGACGATGTGGACCGGGCGCTCCACCCCCAGCAGGATCGGTCCGACATTCTGCGCCTCGCCCAGGATCTTCATCATGTTGAAGGCGATGTTGGCGGCGTCCAGCGTCGGCATGACCAGCAGGTTCGCCTCGCCCTTCAGGCGGCTGTCGGGCAGAACCTCCTTGCGGATCGCCTCGGCGAGCGCCGCGTCGGCGTGCATCTCGCCGTCGATCTCCAGGTCGGGCATCTCGGCCGAGGCCAGCTCGTAGGCCTGGCGCATCTTGCGGGCCGACGGGGTGTCGGCGCTGCCGAAGTTGGAGTGGGAGAGCAGCGCCACCTTCGGCTCGATGCCGAAACGCTTGACCTCGTCGGCGGCCAGCCGGGCGATCTCGGCCACCTGCTCGGCGGTCGGGTCGGGATTGACGTAGGTGTCGGTGATGAAGTGCACGCCCTTCTGCGAGATCAGCGCGTTCATCGTCGCCGCGACCTTCACCCCCTCGCGCAGCCCGATCAGGCCGGCGATGTGGGCGAAATGCTCGTTGAAGCGGCCCGACGTGCCGCAGACCAGCGCGTCGGCCTCGCCGCGGCGGACCATCAGGGCGCCGAAGACGGTCGGCTGGGTGCGCACGACGTTGGCCGCGTGGCTCGGCGCCACGCCGCGGCGGCCCATGACCTTGCGATACAGCTCGGCGTAATTGTGGGTGCGCAGGTCGCGGACGGTCTCGATCACCTCGACGTCGCGGCCGATCTTCAGGCGCAGGCCCATCTCGCCGATGACCCGCTCGATCACCTCGCGGCGGCCGAGCAGGATCGGCTGGGCGATGCCGTCGTCGACCACCACCTGGGCGCAGCGGATGACGCGCGCGTCCTCGCCCTCGGCGTAGACGACGCGCTTGGGCGCGGTCTTGGCCTTGGTGATGACCGGCTTCATGAACAGGCCGGAGCGGATGACGTACTGGTTCAACTGGTCGCGGTAGGCGCGGAAATCGGCGATCGGCCGGGTGGCCACGCCGGATTCCATGGCGGCCTTGGCGACCGCCGACGACACCTCGACGATCAGGCGCGGGTCGAAGGGCTTGGGCAGGATGTAGTCGGCGCCGAAGCGCAAGGATTCGCCGACATAGGCCGCCGCCACCACGTCCGACGGCTCGGCGCGGGCGAGGTTGGCGACCGCGTGGGTCGCGGCGATCTTCATCGCCTCGTTCACCGTCGTCGCACCGACGTCGAGCGCGCCGCGGAAGATGAAGGGGAAGCACAGCACGTTGTTGACCTGGTTCGGGAAGTCCGACCGGCCGGTGGCGATGATCGCGTCGGCGCGCGCCTCGCGCGCCAGGTCCGGCATGATCTCCGGCTCCGGATTGGCGAGCGCCAGGATCAGCGGCTTCTCGGCCATGCGGGCCAGCAGCTCCGGCTTCAGCACCTTGGCGCCCGACAGGCCGAGGAAGATGTCGGCGCCGTCGATGACGTCGGCCAGCGTGCGGGCGTCGGTCGCTTGCGCGTAGGCGTCCTTGTACTCGTTCATCTGCTCGTTGCGGCCCTTGTGGACCACGCCGGCGATGTCGACCAGCCAGACATTCTCGCGGCGGACGCCGAGGCTCAGCATCAGGTCGAGACAGGCGATGCCCGCCGCCCCGCCGCCGGTGGAGACGACCTTCACCGTCGAGATGTCCTTGCCGACCAGGGCGAGGCCGTTGAGGACGGCGGCGCCCACCACGATCGCGGTGCCGTGCTGGTCGTCGTGGAAGACCGGGATCTTCATCCGCTCGCGGCAGCGGCGCTCGATCTCGAAGCAGGCCGGGGCTGCGATGTCCTCCAGGTTGATGGCGCCGAAGGTCGGCTCCAGCCGGACGATGGTCTCGACCAGCGCGTCGACGTCCAACTCGTTCAGTTCCAGGTCGAAGCAGTCGATCCCGGCGAATTTCTTGAAGAGGACGGCCTTGCCCTCCATCACCGGCTTGGCGGCCATCGGGCCGATGTTGCCCAGCCCCAGCACGGCGGTGCCGTTGGTCACCACGGCGACGAGGTTGGCCCGCGCCGTCAGCGAGGCGGCCTGGGCCGGATCGTTGGCGATGGCCATGCTGGCGACGGCGACGCCGGGCGAATAGGCCAGCGCCAGATCGCGCTGGTTCGCCATCGGCTTGGTCGCGACGACCGCCAGCTTACCCGGGCGCGGGTTGCGGTGATACTCAAGCGCCATCGCGTCGAAATCGCCGGACATGGGCCTCTTCCTCCGATTAACGTGATTCCGGTTAATTCGCTGAACCGGCTTTGGACTGGTGGTTGGTTATAGCCGAAGACATACCCTGATCCAAAGGGAAAGGGGGCGATTCGAACCCTGTCGAACCGTCCCCCTTACCTTACATGACCCGGAAGCCGCCGGTGCGGATCACTTTCGCTTTTTCCGAAAACGGGCCGCCGCCGCGCCTCGCGTCAGATGCGGACGAGCGCCGGCTCCTTGAAGTGCTGCTGGTACTCGGCGACCGCCTTGCTCTCGTCGAACTCCCCTTCCATCTTGGCGACGACGACGGTGGCCACGCCGTTGCCGACCAGATTGGTCAGGGCGCGGGCCTCCGACATGAAGCGGTCGACGCCGAGCAGCAGGGCCAGACCCTCGATGGGCAGCACGCCGGTGGCCGACAGGGTGGCGGCCAGCGTCACGAAACCGCCGCCGGTCACCGCCGCGGCACCCTTCGAGGTCAGCATCAGGATGATCAGGATGTAGAGCTGCTGCCAGATCGTCAGGTCGACGTTGAAGGCCTGGGCGATGAAGATCGCCGCCATCGACAGGTAGATCGAGGTGCCGTCGAGGTTGAAGGAATAGCCGGTGGGGATGACGAGGCCGACGACGTGCTTGGAGCAGCCGAACTTCTGCATCTTCTCCATCATGCGCGGCAGCACGGACTCGGACGACGAGGTGCCGAGCACGATCAGCAGTTCCTGGCGGATGTAGCGGATGAAGCTCCAGATGCTGAAGCCGTAGGCCTTGGCGATGCCGCCCAGAACGACGAAGACGAAGATCGCCATCGTGATGTAGACCGACGCCATCAGCTGGCCGAGCGCGGTCAGCGACGAGATGCCGTACTTGCCGATGGTGAAGGACATGGCGCCGAAGGCGCCGACCGGGGCGACGCGCATCAGGATGCCGATGACGCCGAACAGCGCGTGGCCGACCTTGTCGAAGATGTCCTCGACGACCTTGCCCTTCTGGCCCATCGCCGACAGGGCGACGCCGAAGACCACGGCGAAGAACAGGATTTGCAGCATGTCGCCCTGGACGAAGGCGCCGACCACGTTGTCGGGCACGATGCCGACGACGAAGTCCATGAAGCCGTGCTCCTTCGCCGTGGTGGCGTATTTCTGCACGGAATCGGCCTTGAGCTGGCCGGGAACGATGTTCATCCCGGCGCCCGGACGCACGAGGTTGACGACCAGCAGCCCGATGCCGAGCGCGAAGGTGGTCACGATCTCAAAATAGAGCAGCGCCTTGCCGCCGACCTTGCCGACCTTCTTCAGATTGCCGATCGAGGAGATTCCGGTGACGACCGTCAGAAAGACGATCGGGCCGATGACCATCTTCACCATCTTGATGAACAGATCGCCCAGCGGCTTCATCTCCACCGCGAGCGACGGGTAGAAGTGGCCGAGCAGAATGCCGAAGCTGATGGCGGTCAGAACCTGGAAGGTCAGGTTGGTGTAGAAGGGCTTCTTCACCGGCCCATGCTGGGCGGTGGCGGTCGCGTTGCTCATCGACGGTCTCCTCGTGGCGTTCCTGCCGGGGCATCCGTTCTGTTGACCGACGATGCGGATGACCCCGTACTTGGTTGCCTGTGAAAGCAAGCGATGGGCCAATTGCTGAATCCAGCAACATCAAGGATTTGACGAATCCACATGCGCGAAAATCCACACGACAAGCCCTGTTGCGATGTGCGAAAATCCGCACAATCCCCGGATCTCCGCAGCAATGTTGCGGCGCAGCATGGTGTTTCGTGACGTTGCCGAAGCCCTTTGACGGAACAAGGACAGATTCGATCACACAGGGGGCCGCGCGGCTGGCGGCGCTCGCGCTCGAACGGCCGCGCCGGCTGCTGCTCGCCCTGCTGCTGATCGGGGTGCCGCTGGCCGCGGCGCTGGCCGCCGGCTGGGCCGCCGGGCAGGCGGAGACGGACCTGCACGCGCACGCGCACGCGCAATTGGCGCTCTACGACGCCAATCTGCGGGCCGAGCTGGAGCGCCACGCCGCCGTTCCCCTGGCGCTGGCGCAGGATTCCGAGGTCACGGCGCTGCTGGGCGACCCGACGCCCGAGCGCATCGACCGCATGAACCGCAAGCTGGAGGGCATCGGGAAGGCTCTCGGCGCCTCCGCGCTCTACATCATGGACACCAGCGGGCTGACGCTGACCGCGAGCAACTGGAACGGAAGCTCCAGCTTCGTCGGGCAGAACTTCGCCTACCGGCCCTATTTCCGCATGGCCATCGAGCGCGGCGAGGGCCACCATTTCGCGCTCGGCACCACCTCCTTCATCCCCGGCTACTACACCGCCCACCGGGTGGTGGCGGAAAACCGCACACTGGGCGCGGTGGTGCTGAAGGTCGGCTTCGACCGGCTGGAACGGGCCTGGGTGCCCAGCCCGGAAAAGCTGCTGGTGACCGACCGCGACGGCATGGTCTTCATCACCAACGTCGAGGACTGGCGCTACCACGCCCTGCCCCGCCGCCTGCCGATCGCCCTGCCGGTCGTGCCGGAGGGCACCAGCGAGGGGCTGGACGTGCTGCCCTGGGCCTTCGGCGGCGCCGCCGACCGCATCGCCATCGCCGAGAACGGGGTGGAGCGGCGCTATCTGCTGGCCTCGGTCGCCGTGCCCGGCGGCGACTGGACCCTGCACAGCCTGACCAGCCGGGAGCCGGTGTCGGGCCGCACGCAGGTCGCCGGTCTGCTCGCCGCCGCCGCGATGGCGCTGGCCGCCGTCGCCGCCTACGCGCTGGCCCTGCGCCGCGCCGCCTTCGCCGAGCGTCTGGCGGTCCAGGAGGAGGCGCGGGCCGAGCTGGAGCGCCGCGTCGCCGAAGCGACGGCGGAGTTGCGGGAGCGGGAGAACGAGCTGACCCAGGCGGCCAAGCTGGCGGCGCTGGGCCAGATGTCGGCGGGCATCGCGCACGAGATCAACCAGCCGCTGGCCGCCATGCGCAGCTTCGCCGACAACGCGGTCGTGCTGCTGGAGCGCGGACGGACGGATTCGGTGCGCGACAATCTTGGCGAGATCGCCGGCCTGACCGACCGCATGGCGGCGATCACCCGCCAGTTGAAGGGCTTCGCCCGGCGCGCCTCGGGCCGGCTGGGGCCGGTGTCGGCCAACGGCGCCGTCGGGCAGGCGCTGTCGCTGCTGGAATCCCGGCTGCGGCGCGACGACGTGACGGTCGAGACCGACCTGCCCGCTCACACCGTCTGGGTGACCGGCGAGGACGTGCGATTGCAGCAGGTGCTGGTCAACCTGATCGGCAACGCCGCCGACGCCGTGCGCGGCGCTCCGGTGCGCCGGCTGCGCATCACCCTGACCACGGCGGACGACGTGGCACTGCTCAGCGTCGCCGACAGCGGAACCGGCATCCGCGACGCCGACCTGCCCCGGATGTTCGTGCCCTTCTTCACCACGAAGGAGGCGGGCGAGGGGCTCGGGCTCGGGCTGTCGATCAGCCACGGCATCGTCGAGGATTTCGGCGGCAGCCTGACCGCCGCCAACGGCCGCTCCGGCCTGCTGGGCGGCGCCGTCTTCACCATGCGGCTCAAGGTCGCCGAGCAGAAAACAATGGAACAGTCATCATGACCGTGAACGGCAGCGGCAGCGGCACGGGCGGCGGCGGTGCCGGCAGCGTGCTTTTCGTGGACGACGAGCGCGCCGTCCGGCTGGCCGGGCAGCAGACGCTGGAACTCGCCGGCTTCGAGGTGACCGCCTGCGACGGGGCGGAACGCGCCCTGCGCCATGTCGCGCGCGACTGGCCGGGCTGCCTGGTGACCGACGTGCGGATGCCGCAGATGGACGGGCTCGCCCTGATGGAGCGGGTGCGGACCATCGACTCAGACCTGCCGGTCATCCTCATCACCGGCCACGGCGACGTGCCGATGGCGGTGCAGGCGATGCGCGACGGGGCCTACGACTTCCTGGAAAAGCCCTTCCCCTCCGACCGGCTGGTCGAGACCGTCCGCCGCGCCGTCGACAAGCGCCGGCTGGTGCTCGAGAACCGCCGCCTGCGCGCCGCCCTGTCGGGGGGCGGCGAATCCACCCAGGGCATCGTCGGCCGCACCGCCGGCATCGAGCGGCTGCGCGCGACCATCGCGGCGGTGGCCGACACCGACGCCGACGTTCTGGTGTTCGGCGAGACCGGCACCGGCAAGGAGATGGTCGCCCGCGCCCTGCATGGCGCCAGCGCCCGGCGCAAGCACCCCTTCGTCGCCCTGAACTGCGGCGCCATGCCCGAGGCGATCTTCGAAAGCGAACTGTTCGGCCATGAAGCCGGAGCCTTCACCGGTGCCGCCAAGCGCCGCGTCGGCCGCATCGAGCACGCCAGCGGCGGCACCCTGTTCCTCGACGAGATCGAGAGCATGCCGCTGTCGCTCCAGGTCAAGCTTCTGCGCGTCATCCAGGAACGGGTGGTCGAGCCGCTGGGCTCGAACGAGCTGGTTCCGGTCGACCTGCGCGTGGTGGCGGCGACCAAGGTCGACCTCAAGCAGGCGGCGGCGGCCGGGAAGTTCCGCGAGGATCTCTATTACCGGCTGAACGTGGTGGTGGTGAGCATCCCGCCGCTGCGCGAGCGGCGCGACGACGTTCCGCTGCTGTTCCAGCATTTCGTCGTCCAGGCGGCCGGCCGCTACAACCGCGAGCCGCGCGTCGCCTCGCCGGCCCAGATGCAGAGGCTGGTCGCCCAGGACTGGCCGGGCAACGTCCGCGAACTGCGCAACGCCGCCGACCGCTTCGTCCTGGGGCTGGAGGATGTGGCGGCGGAACCCGCCGCTCCCTCCCAGGCCTCGGCGCCGTCCCTGGCCGAACGGGTCGACCATTTCGAGAAGGGGCTGATCCAGAGCGAGCTGGCCCGCCAGAAGGGCAGCGTGAAGGCCGCCATCGAGGCGCTGAACATTCCGCGCAAGACCTTCTACGACAAGCTCAAGCGCTACGGGTTGAGCCGCGAGGATTTCGTGGAGTGACGCGGCCATGAAGGGCAACGCGACCCCGGACGGTCCCAACCGCCTGTTCGTCCTGACGGGTGGACCGGGGTCGGGAAAGAGCACGCTGATCCGCGCGCTGGAACAGGCCGGCCACGCCTGCGCCGAGGAGGCCGGGCGCGGCGTGATCCGCGACCAGACCGCCATCGGCGGTTCCGCCCTGCCCTGGATCGACCCGTCGGCCTTCGCCGAGCAGATGCTGGGCTGGGACATGCGCTCCCATCGCAACGCCCGCGGCCATCCGGGGGCCGTCTTCTTCGACCGCGGCGTGCCCGACACCGTCGGCTATCTGCGGCTGCACGGCCTGCCGGTGCCACCGCACCTGGAAAGGGCGGTCGACCTGTTCCGTTATGAAAAACGGGTGTTCATCGCCCCGCCCTGGCCCGAGATCTACGAGCGGGACGCCGAGCGCCGGCAGTCGCCGGAGGAGGCGGAGCGCACCCACCGCTCCATGGTGGAGACCTACGGCGACTGCGGCTACGAGCTGGTCGAGCTTCCCCGCCGTCCCGTGCCGGAGCGCGTGACGTTCGTTCTCGAACAGGCCGGACTCCGCTAGAGCGCTGGAAAACCGCCGAGCCTCGCCCCATGTCACCACGACAACCAGGATTTGGCCGCCTTGCCGATCGCATTTCCGGATTTCAAAGCCCAGGCGACCGCCCTCGCCTCCTTCATCGAGACGCACGCGGAGTGGGCCGGAGCCATCATCTTCCTGGTGGCCTTCACCGAGGGGATCACGATCGTCGGTCTTCTGGTTCCCGGCGTCGTCATGCTGACCGCGGCCGGGGCGCTGGTGGCCGCCGGCATCCTCGATTTCTGGACCGTCTATCTGGCGATCGTGGGCGGCGCCGTTCTGGGCGATGCCGCCTCCTACTGGCTGGGCCGCCTTTACGGCGAGCGTCTGTTCCAACTCTGGCCGTTCAGCCGGCGTCCGGAGCTGCGCGACCGGGGCGAAGCCTTCTTCCTACGGCATGGCGGCAAGAGCGTGTTCCTGGCGCGCTTCGTCGGCCCCCTGCGCGCCGTGGTGCCGACCACCGCCGGCATGATGGCGATGCCTCACCGGCAGTTCCAGACCTTCAACCTGCTGTCGGCGGCGATCTGGGCTCCCCTGCTGATGTCGCCCGGCCACCTCGCCTGGACCGGCTACGACCTGAGCAGCCTCGGCAACCGCAACGCACCGGCGGCCGGGAGCGCGGAAAGCGCGCCGGGGCTGTGCAGGGTCGCTCCCCCCGTCGCCGGCTCGCCGCGGAATCCGGCCTGCTGATTCCGCCAGCCCATCCCGGCCGATCCGCCGGACGCCAGGGTCAGCGCTTCAGCAGATCGGCGACGTTCAGCACCGCCTCCGCCACCTCGACCAGCCGCCTGTTCTGGTCCATCGCCATCTTGCGCAGCGTCCTGTAGGCCTGCTCCTCGCTGAGGTCGCGGTGCGCCATCAACAGCCCCTTGGCCCGCTCGACGATCTTGCGGTCGTTCAGCGCGGCGCGTGACTTCTCCAACTCCTCGTTGACCGTCTGGAAGCGGTGGAAGTGCCCGGACACGGTTTCCATGATCGACCGCACCAGCTTGGCGCTCAACCCGTCCACCGCGTAGATGCTGACACCGGCCCTGACGGCGCGGGCCATCAGCGGGCGGTCCTCCTCGCCGACCAGGAGCGCGATCGGGCGCGGCGTCTCCCGGTTGATCGACATCAGATCCTCCAGATAGTCGCGGTAAGGGGAGGCCAGATCGACGATGATGACGTCGGGCCGGTGCACCTGGATGGCGGCGCGCAGGTCGGCGTCGACGCCGATCACCGCCGCGATCTCCGCCCCGGACTCGCGCAGGCTGTCCTTCACCACCCCGGCGCGTTCGCCATCGTCGTCGACCATCAGAACCCGCAACGCTCCGCCCCCCGTCCGATGTCCACGCTTCGCGTCCGAAGCAAGATGCAAGCCAACCGCCAAACCCCCAAAGCCGGCCACCCGCCGCCCACGCTTTCAGCAGAAAGACGCCCGCGTGGCAGGATGCCTGGAAAAACGGCGCCTCCGCGGCCGGAACGGACAGCCGGAAGCCCTTGCATCGTCTCTCGGCGCAAAGGAACCGGCTCTTTGGTCTGGTTGCATCGGCCTTTTTCACCGCAAAATCCGGGCCATCCCTGTACCCAATCCGAAAGTCCCATCTTGACGCGACCTTTGCCCATTCCTTGGGCTGGCCGCCCATCGCCTGAACAGAATCCGGGAGTTCCGCAACCGCCGGGCTCTCCGTACGGAGTATGCCTTTGCCGGCCTCGCGCCGCGCCCTAGCTACTGTCCGGTTGGAAACCACCCTTCACGCGAGAACCAAGGAGACGACGATCATGGCGATGCGGCAATCCGACGCCGAATGGCGTGGCGACCTGAAATCGGGCAGCGGCAGGATGCGGCTCGGCAGCGGGGCGTTCGAAGGGTCCTACTCCTTCCCGTCGCGCTTCGAGAACGGCACCGGCACCAACCCCGAGGAGCTGATCGCCGCCGCCCACGCCGGCTGCTTCTCCATGGCGCTGTCGGCGGCGCTGTCGCAGGCCGGCCATCCGCCGACCCGCGTCCACACCAACGCCAAGGTCCATCTGGAGAAGGACGGCGCCGGTTTCTCGATCACCCGGATCGAGCTGGAATGCGAAGCCGAGGTTCCCGGCATCGACGCCGCCGCCTTCGCCCAGCAGGCCGACGGCGCCAAGGCCAACTGCCCGGTCTCCAAGGCGCTGGCCGGAACCGAGATCAGCCTGAACGCCAGGCTGCTCTGACGCGGCACCCCCTTGCGGATGCCCCGACCCGCGATGCTACAGTGCGCGCCGCCCGCGACCGGGCGGCGCGCCGTCGCCATGCCCGTCGCCGGCCAAGGGAAAGCGACGCGACGGGGGAAACGCGCCATGGCTCCGCAGGGGACCGCAGCAGACTTCACGGACGGCTTCATCGACATCGCCGGCGACCGGCTGGAATACCGCCGCATCCCGGCCGCGGGCGAGGGACGGCCGACGCTGGTCTTCCTGCATGAGGGCCTCGGCTGCATCGCCATCTGGAAGGATTTTCCCGACCGGCTGGCGGCGGCGACCGGCTGCGGCGCGCTGATCTACTCCCGGCGCGGCTACGGCGCCTCCTCCCCCGTCACCCCACCCCGCCCCATCGATTATCTGCACCGCGAGGCCGACATCGTGCTGCCGGCGCTGCTCGACGCCTTCGGCCTGACCGACACGGTGCTGGTCGGGCACAGCGACGGCGCCTCCATCGCGCTGCTCGCCGTCGCCGGCCCCCTCCTAGCCCCGCGCATCCGGCTGGCAATCGCCGAGGCTCCCCATGTCTTCGTCGAGGACGTCACCATCGCCGGCATCCGGGCGGCGGGCGACCTCTACCACAACGGCGGGCTGCGCGAGCGGCTGAAGCGGCTGCATGGCGACAATGTCGACGGCGCCTTCCACGGCTGGCACGAGACATGGCTGACCCCGGCCTTCCGGCATTGGAACATCGAGGATCGGCTGCCGTCGATCCGCACGCCGCTGCTCGTCATCCAGGGCGTCGGCGACGAGTACGCGACGGCGGCGCAGTATGACGCCATCGCCGCGCGCAGCGGCGGCCCGGTGTCGGTTCTGGTGCTGGAGGGTTGCGGCCACACCCCCCACCGCGATCGGGCGGAGGCCGTGCTCGCCGCCATGGCCGAGGCCATCGGCGTGGCGGCACGGCCGGCGGCATAAGCGCATCCACCCCATCCGGCCGGGGTACTTCTAGCCAAAGGGCCGATTGACCGTACCCTTTTCATCAAACCATAGTGCCCAGCCCTGTGCCGAAGCCTGTTGTTCCGGCCGCTTCCTTCAGACGATGGACGATGCCGTTGCCTGTCTTTGTCCGGATCATGATGCTTCTCGCCGTGCTTGCCCTTCCTGGACGGGCGGCCGTCGCGGCATCGGAAACCGCCGCCCGGGCGCCGGTGATCCTCGGGCTGGACGGCGAGTTCGGGCTGGCCAACAGCACCTCGGCGGAATCCATCGAGCGCGGCATCCGCACGGCCATCGACGAGATCAACCGGTCCGGCGGCGTTTTGGGCGGCCGTCCGCTGGATCTGGTGACGCGCGAGCACCGTTCCATCTCGGCGCGCGGCATCAAGAACATCCGCGAGTTGGCGGCCATCCCCAATCTGGTCGCCGTGTATGGCGGTCGCTTCAGCCCGGTGGTGATCGAGGAACTGCCGGTTCTGGAGGAGACCCGCACCCTGTTCCTCGCCCCCTGGTCGTCGGCCGACGCCATCATCGACAACGGCATGAAGCCGAACTACATCTTCCGGTTGAGCCTGCGCGACAGCCTGGCGATGCCCTTCCTGCTGGCGCACGCCCAGCGCCGGGGCTTGAACCGCGTCGGGCTTCTGCTGACCAACACCGCCTGGGGGCGCTCCAACCTGGAGGCGGCCAACCGCTATTTCACGGAGGGCGGCGTGCCGCAGCCGGCGGGGACCGCGTGGTACAACTGGCGCGACCGCTCGCTGATCGACAAGTACCAGGCGCTGGCGCAAGCCGGCGCGCAGGCCATCGTGCTGGTCGCCAACGACGACGAGGCGGCGATCCTGGTGCGCGAGGTCGCCGCCCTGCCGGCGGTGGAGCGGCTGCCCATCCTCAGCCATTGGGGCATCACCGGCGGCGACTTCGTCGGACAGGCCGGGGCAGCCCTGCACGAGGTGGACTTCAGCGTCATCCAGACCGTCAGCCTGTTCCGCACGCCGCCCGACCGCCTCGCTCCCGTCCTGGAAACCACCCGGCGGCTGTTCGGCCTCTCGCGGATCGAGGAGATCGAGGCACCCGTCGGCTTCATCCACGCCTATGACCTGACCCATATTCTGGCCCGCGCCATCGATCTCGCCGGCACCACCGACCGTGCCGCCGTGCGCGACGCCCTGGAGCGGGTCGGGCATTACCAGGGGCTCGCCCGGACCTACGACCGCCCCTTCACCCCGGAGCGTCACGAGGCGCTGACCGAGAAGGAACTCCTGATGGCCCGCTTCACGCGGGACGGCGTTCTCGTGCCCGACGGCGAGTGAAAGGGCGTATGATGACGACACCGGCGGATTCGGCACCGTCCTTCCTGCGCACCGTGCGGCGGCGCTTCACCGACGGGCGGCTGGCCCGCCGTTTCGCCTTCGTGTCGCTGATGCTGGGGGTGCTGCTGGCCGTCCTGATCGGCGCCAGCCTCTATCTGGTGTCAAGCCGCCATCTGATCCGCCAGCACCACGGCAACATCGAGGCCAACGCGGCCCTGGTCGCCCGCCAGACCGAAGGTCTGCTGACCACGCTGGTCGACACGGTGCGCGAACTGTCGGACAACAGCGTCCTGGCCAGCGCGCTGGTCGATTCCGCCGGCAAGGAAGCCTATCTGCTGCCCTTCCTGCGCAGCTTCAACCGGATCGCCAGCGTTCCCGTCGCGCTGATCTTCACCGATTTCGAGGGCGTCCCGATCGCCGACAACGGGCAGCGGACCGGGCAGTGGGCGGGCCGGCTGCGCATGACGCCGGAGGACATGGCCTGGCTGGTCCGCACCATCGCCACCGGCCATCCCGCCGCCACGGTGGTGTGGGAGAACGGCGTCCCGTTCCTGCTGGCGGCGGAGATGCTGATCTATTCGCGCACCGCCTCGCCGGAAGGCGCCCTGCTCTACAAGGTGCCGCTCAACACGCTGGTCCTGCATCCGGAGGCCGCGCTGCGCGCGACCGGCGCGCCGCCGCCGCCGACGGCCGACGGCAACATGGCGGTGGAGGTGCCGCTGTCGCTGCCCGAGCATCTGCTGCCGCTGCGCCTGACCCTGCGGCTGGAGGCCCCGGCAACGCCGTCCGCCGGCTTCCAGTCCTGGGTGCTGCCCTTCTACGGGCTGGTCGCCCTGATGTCCCTGGTGGCGCTCTATTTCGGCAGCCGGGCGGTGGGCAACCACATGACCCGGTCGCTGCGCGATCTGGAGCAGTTGGCCGGCGCCATCGCCAGCGACGGCTTCACCGGGCAGCGCGCCCGCGTGCGCGGCAACGACGAGGTCAGCGGGCTGGCCCGCACCTTCAACGCCATGCTCGACCACATCGGGGCCATCCAGAACGAGCGCGAGATGCGCGCGGTGGAGGAGATCACCGTCCAGCGCACGCTCGCCGAACGGGCGGAGCAGGCCCGCAACGAGGCCGAAAGCTCCAAGAACGAGGCGGAGCGTGCCCGCCAGGAAGCGGTCATGGCGCTGATGGTCGCCGAGCGCGCCAACGCCGCGAAGACCCATTTCCTGGCGGCGGCCAGCCACGACCTGCGCCAGCCGGTGCAGTCGCTGGTCCTGCTGACCTCGGCGCTGGCCGCCAGGCTGGGCGACCACCCGGCCTCCTCACTGGTCGGCAGCATCGAAACCTCGATGGAGGCGCTCTGCCGCCTGCTCGACGCCATCCTCGACGTGTCGAAGCTCGACGCCGGCACGGTGTCGCCCAACGTGCAGGCGGTCTCGCTCGGCGCCATCTTCGAGCGGCTGGACGCCGAGTACCGGCTGCGCGCCGCCGAGAAGGGCATCGGCTTCCGCAGCGTGCCGAACAGCCTGACGCTCTGCGCCGACCCGGCCCTGCTGGAGCGGATCATCCGCAATCTGGTGGAGAACGCGCTCCGCTACACCGACAGCGGGCGCATCCTGCTTGGTTGCCGGCGTGGCCCGTCGGGGCTGCGCATCCAGGTCTTCGACACCGGCATCGGCATCCCGCCGGAGCATCTGGAACGCATCTTCCACGAGTTCTATCAGGTCTCCAACCCGGCGCGCGACCGCGGCAAGGGGTTGGGACTCGGGCTTGCCATCGTCGACCGGCTCGCCCGGCTGCTCGGCTACCGGGTCCATGTCGCCTCCTGGCCCGGCAAGGGGTCCTGCTTCACACTGGAGATCGGCGACCTCACGGCACCGCCGCTGGAGGCCGAGAGGGCGGTTCCCGCCGATCCGGTCGCCCCGGACCCCAGCGGCGGAACCGCCCTGGTCATCGACGACGACCCGCTGGTGCGCGAGGGGCTGAGCCTGCTGATCGAAGGGTTCGGCTGGCGCGTCCTGGCCGCCGACGGCGCGGCGGGCGCCCTGCGGGTGCTGGCCGAATCAGGCCGCCTTCCCGATCTCGTCATCGCCGATTACCGGCTGGCGGACCATGAGACCGGCCTGGACGTCATCCGCGCGGTGGAGGCGGCGATGGCTGGCCGCCCGCCGCTCTGCGTCGTGCTGACCGGCGACACCGCGCCGGAACGGATCGCCGACGCGGAGGCCAGCGGCTACCGCATCCTGCACAAGCCGATCGGCGCCAAGGACATCGCCCTGCTTCTGAACGAGGCGGCGATTACCGCGACGACCCAGGGCCGTCCGGAGCGGCGGAGCCGGGGACCCGCCCTGATCGGCGGCTGATTCCGGGCGACGGTGCCCGGCGGCTGTCGGTTCTCACCCGCCCCCGTCGCGCCCCCGCACCGAAGCCTGCACCACCACGCTGACCTGATCCACCAGCCGTTCGATGATCTGCGCCGGAAGTCCCCCCTCGTGGTGGGCGGCGGCGGCATCCTCCAGGGTTCCCCGCGCCTCATCGACGGTGAGAAGCCCTTTTTCGACCATCGCAATCATCAGCGACTCACAAATCGAGAGCGCGGCCAACCCTGCCGCCTCCTCCTGCGCAGCCATGTCTCGCCCCCGTCGTTTACCACGGTTCCGGCATCATCCTGTCCCGAACCTGTTGAACAACAGGCCGAAATCGGCCCCGTCACACCCGTTCGGGGAAAAATTCTTATGCCCTTAACCTATGTTGTAGCCGTACCGGCCGAAAGGTTGAATCGTTCGTGGCTGCCCTTAATCGGGGTAGAGGCGCGACCGGCATTCAGGCGACAAATATTCTATCAAAGAAAGCAAAGAGACGACCATGACTCGCGCCTCGGCGAGATCCGTGCCGGAAGCCACTCCATTGTGGCTCAAACTCAGCAGCTACCTAATCCTTACGGATGAGGAGAAAGCTTATCTTTCTGAGCTTGAAAGGAATATCTTACGTCAGCCGCCGCGCAGCGATCTTCTCCAGCAGGGAGAGAAGTACCGCGATGTTCGCGTTATGCGTGAAGGCTGGGCGATCCGTCACAAGGCCTTGCCGGACGGCCGCCGCCAGGTCGTCAATTTTGTTCTCCCCGGCGATATCATCGGGATGTATTCGACCTTGTTCGAGTCCGCCGACCACAGCGTCACCACGCTGACGGCGGTCGAGGTCGCCTGTTTCCCCCCCGACCGGATCGTCGAACTGTTCCGCAGCTTTCCCCGTCTGGCCGCCGCGCTCGCCTGGTCGGGGGCGCGCGAGGAGGCCATCGTCGCCGAGCGGCTGCTCAGCCTCGGCCGGCGCACCGCGCTGGAACGCACCGCCCACCTGATCGTCGAGCTGCTGCGCCGGCTCACCACCGTCAACATGGCGGACAACGGGCATTTCACGCTGCCGGTGACCCAGGAGATTCTGGCCGACGCCCTTGGCCTCAGCATCGTCCACATCAACCGAACCCTGCGCCGGCTGCGCGACAGCGGCCTGATCGAGCTGAACGGCCAGCGGATCACCGTCAACGACGTCCGCCAGCTCGCCTCGGTCGGGCAGTTCGACGAGCTGTACCTCCACCTGATCCGTGCCCCGAAACGGTTGGAGCGCGCCTTTTCCGGAGAGGAGCGCCGCCCCCATGCCGGCGGCGCCGGCGAGGGCAGGCGGAAGATGTAGGATTCGGCCCGCGCGCCGGGGAGCGGCGCTCCCCGCCCCTCATCTCCGACCATCCGAAAAGACGAACGCCTTGACCCAAGCCTCCGACCAGGGTGTCCCCCCGAACCTCGACCAGCGGCTCGCCGCCCCCGCCCCCGGCGATCAGCCGGCACAGGTGCGGCGGATGGTGCGCCGGCTGGGCATCGGCGCCGCCCTGCTCGCCGTCACCGTGGCGCTGCTGCTCACCTTCGCCGGCTACCGCGCCTACCGGGAGACGAACACCGAGGTCCTGCGCGAAACCGAACTTCTGGTGGAGACGCTGTCCGGTCACGCGGCCCGCTTCATCGAGGCCGCGGACCTGATGCTCGACCGGCTGCGCCAGCTGGGCGAGGAAACCGGCTGGAGCGACCCGGCCCAATCAGCCCGCCTGCCTGCCGAGCTGCGGAGGCTGCGCGGCCTCATGCCGGCCGTCATGCGACTGGGAATCTGGGATGCCGAGGGGCGCCAGCTGGCCTCGACGGAGGACGATCTGCCGGCCGGATTCTCGGTCGCCGATCGGCCCTACTTCGCCACCCACCGTCCTGGCCCCGGCGGCACCGCGCCGGAGACGGCCAACGCCTCCCTGGCGATCAGCGAACCGCTGGCATCGCAGGTGGACGGCTCGACGATCATCGTGCTGAGCCGCCGGATGAGCCGGCCCGACGGCGGTTTCGCCGGAATCGTGACGCTGTCCTTCAAACCCATGGAATTGACCCTGCCTCCGACGCGGCCGCCTCCGGGCGGCCCCGCGTCGGTCTTCTGGACCCTGGGCGACCAGCGGATGCTGGCGGCCGAGGGGCCGACGGCGGAGCCCGCGGCCGCAACCGGGCAGGAACCGGCCCGCCGTCGGGTCGGCGCCTATCCATTGTTCGTCGAGGCGCTTCCGCCCAAGGGGGCGGAGTTCGACCGCTGGCTCGCCCTGATGTTGCCGCAGCTGGCGCTGGGGCTGGTCGTGCTGTTCGGTTTCGGGGCGGGCGCCTGGATCCTCCTGCGCTGGGCGTCGGCCGAGGATGCGCACCGCAGCACCCTGGCCACGCTGGCGACCCGGCTGCGCCGGTCCAACGCCGACCTGGAGGAGCGCGTCGCCGAGCGCACCAGGGAATTGTCCGAAGCGGTGGCCCAGCGCGACCTGCTGATGAAGGAGGTCAACCACCGGCTGAAGAACAGCCTGCAACTGGCCTGCGCGCTGGTGCAGATGCAGGGGCAGACCGGCTCCACCCCGGAGGTCCGGCAGCAGCTCGCCGACACGGTGGCGCGCCTTCAGGCGATCGCCCGCGTCCATGACCAGCTCTACCAGACCGACGATGTCCGCCGGGTGGAGGCCGCCCCCTATCTGCGGACGCTGTGCGCCGACTTGGAGCAGTCGACGCTGGCGAGCCAGCGCTTCTGGCGCATCGTCGTGACCGCCGATCCGGTCGATCTGCCGACCGATCAGGCGGTGCCGGTCGGGCTGATGGTCAATGAGCTCGTCACCAACGCCCTGAAGCACGGGCAGCCAGCCGAGGCGGATGGAGGCAACTGGGTCGTCGAGGTCGGGTTTTCCCAGCTCGCCGACGGACGGCTCCGCCTCACGGTGCGCGACCATGGCACCGGGCTGCCCGACGACACGCTGCCCCGGAGGGACGGAAGCCTGGGCATGAAGCTGCTCAACGGCCTGACCCGACAGTTGAACGCCACCCTGGCCGTCGAGAACGCCGCGCCGGGGGCACGGTTCATCATGACCTTCCGCCCCCAGGACGTGGCGTGAGGCGGGAACGCGTCGCAGGACCGCAATCCTGATCACGCCGCCATTGCTTGGGGCGGCGCGCCGGCAGGGGCAAGGATTCGGATAAAAACGCATCCGGTGGCGCCCACGGTTCGGAATATAAACCCTTCAGTTGCATCGCACGGGAAATTCACTTCCCATTTCGGGAATAATGAAAGGTTGTCCCAGGGCCACTCTGTGAAGGACGCCGCGACCAGCGGCGAATTCAATAAAATTTGAATCGGATCTTATTGTCTCTGCCGTTTTTTTGAACACGAACGCATGAAATTCTTCGCCACGCAGAGCACATCCTAAGATTGATTTCAGCACCCAGGCTCCGGATGGCGTGGTGGCGCGTCGGATGATGTCCCGACGGGATGCCTTGCCGGCCATGCCGTTCGGGCAGCCGCGTGTTCGGAAACGCCGTCTTTCCTCGCCACCCGCGATTTGCGTCGCAGCAATCCGCGATCCAGCCTCCGATCTGTATCGGACATCGCGTCGTCGGCGCAGCCCGTCGCGTCGCGCGGCACCGCCCCCGCGCCGACCGCAGCAAGACGGAAATCCAGAGCGGCTGCCGATTCGACGCCCCCATGGAGCGATTCCAATATGACACATAATCGCGCTTTACATGGATTGATCTGTATCATATTTTCCCCTTAGACAGTTCGTTGGACGCGCAATCAATCGCAGGGACGTCGATGTACACGCAAGGTTTGGACAGCAAGACCGAGCATGGCACCCAGCCGCCGCCCCGGCTGGTGACCGCCGAGGACAGCCGCTTCCAGGAACGCGTCGACGCCGAGGAGAAGATCGAGCCGCGCGACTGGATGCCCGAGGGCTACCGGCGCACCCTGGTCCGCCAGATCTCGCAGCATGCCCATTCGGAGATCGTCGGCATGCTGCCGGAGGGCAACTGGATCACCCGCGCGCCCAGCCTGCGCCGCAAGGTCGCCCTGCTGGCCAAGGTGCAGGACGAAGGCGGGCACGGCCTCTACCTCTACAGCGCCGCCGAGACGCTGGGCGTGTCGCGCGACGAGCTGGTCGAGCAACTCCTGTCCGGCAAGGCCAAATATTCCAGCATCTTCAACTATCCGACGCCGACCTGGGCCGACATCGGCGCCATCGGCTGGCTGGTCGACGGTGCCGCCATCATGAACCAGGTGCCGCTCTGCCGCTGCTCCTACGGCCCCTACGCCCGCGCCATGGTGCGCGTCTGCCGGGAGGAGAGCTTCCACCAGCGCCAAGGCTACGAGCTGATGCTGGCGCTCGCCACCGGCACGGCGGAACAGAAGCGGATGGCGCAGGACGCGCTGAACCGCTGGTGGTGGCCGGCCCTGATGATGTTCGGCCCGTCCGATGACCAGTCGGCCCATTCCGCCCAGAACATGGCCTGGAAGATCAAGCGCTTCTCCAACGACGAGCTGCGCCAGCGCTTCGTCGACGCCACCGTCCCGCAGGCCGAGTTCCTGGGCCTGACCATCCCCGACCCGGACCTGCGCCTCGACCCCGAGAGCGGCCATTACCGCTTCGGCGCCATCGACTGGACCGAATTCAACGAAATCCTGAAGGGCAACGGCCCCTGCAACCGCGAGCGCATCGAGGCCCGGCGCAAGGCGTGGGACGAGGGCGCCTGGGTGCGCGAGGCCGCCGGCGCCCACGCCGCCAAGCGCGCCGCCCGCGCGCTGAAGAAGGCCGGCTGACAAGAGACACGAGGGAAAGAGACCATGGCCCCGCCAAACACCGATCGCAAGGACTGGCCGCTGTTCGAGATCTTCATCCGCCCGAAGAACGGCCTCAGCCACAAGCATGTCGGCAGCCTGCACGCCGCCGACGCCCGCATGGCGCTCGACAACGCCCGCGACGTCTACACCCGCCGTGGCGAGGGCGTCAGCATCTGGGCGGTGCCGGCGGCCAGCATCGCCGCCTCCGACCCGTCCGAGAAGGCCAGCCTGTTCGAGCCGGCGGACGACAAGATCTACCGCCATCCGACCTTCTACGACATCCCCGCCGCCGTGAAGAACATCTGACATGAAGACCATCTGACACGGAAGGCCATCGCATGAGCACGGATCGCCAACAGGCCCTGTTCGGCTACGCGTTGCGGCTGGGCGACACCAGCCTGGTGCTCGGGCACCGGCTGTCGGAATGGTGCGGCCACGCACCGGAGCTGGAGGAGGACATCGCGCTGACCAACGTCGCGCTGGACCTCGTCGGCCACGCCCGCCTGCTGCTGAGTTACGCCGGTGAGACCGAGGGGAAGGGCCGCGACGAGGATCGCCTCGCCTACCGCCGCGACGTCTTCGACTACCGCAATCATCTGCTGGTCGAGCAGCCCAACCGCGACTTCGGCCACACCATCGTTCGCCAGTTCCTGCACGATTCCTGGGCGGCCGAGCTGTACGGCCGCCTCGCCGCCTCGGCCGACGCCACGCTGGCCGGCATCGCCGCCAAGGCGGCCAAGGAGGTGCGCTACCACGTCCGCCACAGCGCCGACTGGCTGATCCGGCTCGGCGACGGCACCGATGTCAGCCGGGCCAGGGTCGCCGACGCGCTGGAGCGGCTGTGGCCCTACACCGGCGAGATGTTCGAGCGCGACCCCGCCGAGGAGACGCTGGTCGCCGCCGGCATCGTCCCCGACCCGGCCGAGCTGCGCGCCGCCTGGAACGCCCGCGTCTCCGCCGTGCTGGACGAGGCGACTTTGGAGCGTCCGGCCGACGGCTGGATGCAGAAGGGCGGGCGGCGCGGCGAGCACAGCGAGCATCTCGGCTATCTGCTGGCCGAAATGCAGTTCCTGCCGCGCGCCTACCCCGACGCGGTGTGGTGAGGCGACCATGCCCGACGCAGCAGGCTGCTGGGGACCGGAGCCGGGGGCCGATGCGGCGGTGAAGGCCGCGTGGGAGGCCCTGGCCACGGTCATGGACCCGGAAATTCCGGTGCTGAGCGTGGTCGAGCTGGGGATCGTCCGCTCGGTGGCGCGCGACGCGTCCGGCCGGCTGGCGGTCACGGTGACCCCGACCTATTCCGGCTGCCCGGCCACCGGCGTGATCGTGCTGGAGGTGGAGACCGCGCTGGCACGCGCCGGGCTCGACGCGCGGGTGTCGGTGGTGATCGCGCCGCCCTGGACGACCGACTGGATCAGCGACAGCGGCCGCGCCAAGCTGGCCGGGGTCGGCATCGTCCCTCCGCCGAAATCCGGCAAGCGCGCGCTGACCGCTCCCGACGAGGCGGTCGCCTGCCCGCTGTGCGGGTCGGCCGATACCATGCAGATCAGCCGCTTCGGCTCGACCGCCTGCAAGGCGCTGCACCGCTGCAACGCCTGTCTTGAACCGTTCGACGTCTTCAAATGCCATTGAGCGGCCCCGACCGAGCGGCCGTACGTCCGACAAGGAATCCCGTCCCCATGAGCGCCCCCAGCTTCCACCCGCTGACCATCCGCGAGTGCCGCCGGGAAACCGCCGACACCGTGTCGATCCTCTTCGACGTCCCGCCCGGCCTCGCCGACCGCTACCGCTTCGTCCAGGGCCAGCACCTCACCCTGAAGACGACGCTGGGAGGCGAGGAGGTCCGCCGCTCCTATTCGATCTGCTCCGGGGTCGACGAGGGCGAACTGCGCGTCGCGGTGAAGCGGGTGGAGGGCGGCCTGTTCTCCACCCACGCCAACCAGACGCTGGCGCCGGGCGCGGTGATCGAGGTGATGACGCCGATGGGCCGCTTCACCACGCCGCTCGACCCGGCGGCGGCGCGAACCTACGTCGCCTTCGCGGCCGGCAGCGGCATCACGCCGATCCTGTCGATCCTGAAGACGGTGCTGACCCGCGAGCCCCGGAGCCGCTTCCTGCTGGTCTACGGCAACCGCACGGTTTCCTCGATCATCTTCCGCGAGGAACTGGAGGATCTGAAGAACCGCTTCATGGACCGGCTGGTCATCCACCATCTGCTCAGCCGCGAACCGGAGGAGGCCGGGCTGCTGTCCGGCCGCATCGACGCCGCCCTGGTTCGCGAGCTGTGCGACGGGGCGATCGACGCCGCCGCGATCGACGCCGCCTTCCTGTGCGGCCCGCAACCGATGGTCGAGGCGGTGCGCGACGCCCTGGCGGCGGCCGGCACCCCGCCCGAGCGCATCCATCTGGAGCTGTTCGGCACCGCCCCCGGTCCGCGCCCCGCCCGGCCGAAGACCGTCGCCGACAGCCACAGCCCGGCCGACGCCGCAACCATCGCCATTCTTCAGGACGGCAAGCGCAAGGAGTTCGCGCTCGCCTATGACGGGGAAAGCATCCTCGACGCCGCCCACCGGCATGGCGCCGACCTGCCCTACTCCTGCAAGTCCGGTGTCTGCTGCACCTGCCGCGCCAAGCTGCGCGAGGGCAAGGTGGAGATGGCCGAGAACTACTCCCTGGAACCCTGGGAGGTCGAGGCCGGCTATGTCCTGACCTGCCAGTCGCGCCCGCTGACCGAGCGGGTCGTCATCGATTTCGACGCCGCCTGAAGACGCGCGCCCGCAAGACGCGACAGAACGCACAACGCGACAAAAGAACGAGGAAACGCCCGATGACCACCACCCCGCAGAGCCTGTTCGCCACCCACGAGGCCACGCTGCGCCAAGCCGTCGAGGCCAGCCGCAGCCGCGCCTACTGGTCGGCCTTCCCCGAGATGCCGAGCCCGCGCGCCTATGGCGAGACGGCGGCGGCGGATGGCGAGGCGGCCTTCGCGGGGTACAAGGACAAACCCTTCGCCCTGGAACAGCCCGGAACCACCGGCACGGCCGGCGGAGAGCGGTCGCCCTTCGGCTTCGATCTCGGCGTCACCTACCCGGTGTCGGACATCGACGCGCTGCTGGCGGCCGCCAAGGCGGCGATGCCGGGCTGGCGCAAGGCCGGGCCGGACGGCCGCGCCGGGGTCTGCGTGGAAATCCTGAAACGGCTGAACGCCCGCAGCTTCGAAATCGCCAACGCGGTGATGCACACCACGGGGCAGGCATTCATGATGGCCTTCCAGGCCGGCGGCCCGCACGCCCAGGACCGCGGGCTTGAGGCCGTCGCCTATGGCTGGGCGGCGATGACCGCCCAGGCGCCGGCCGCCCGCTGGGAGAAGCCGCAGGGCAAGAATCCGCCGCTGGTGATGGACAAGCGCTTCGAGGTGGTCGGGCGCGGCGTCGCGCTGGTCATCGGCTGCGCCACCTTCCCGACCTGGAACGGCTATCCGGGCCTGTTCGCCAGCCTCGTCACCGGCAACGCGGTGATCGTCAAGCCGGGGCCGACCGCCGTCCTGCCGCTCGCCATCACCGTCCGCATCGCCCGCGAGGTGCTGGCCGAGGCCGGGCTCGACCCCAACCTCGTGACGCTCGCCGTCGGCGACACCATCGCCAAGGATCTGGCGCTGAGGCCGGAAGTGGCGATCATCGACTACACCGGCTCGACCGGCTTCGGAGACTGGCTGGAGCAGAACGCCCGTCAGGCCCAGGTCTACACCGAGAAGGCCGGCGTCAACACGGTGGTCATCGACGGCACCGACGATCCCAAGGGCATGGTCCGCAACCTCGCCTTCACGCTCAGCCTCTATTCGGGGCAGATGTGCACGACGACGCAGGTGATCTTCGTGCCGAAGGACGGCATCCAGGCCGGCGCCGAGCGGATGGGCTTCGATCAGGTGGTCGCGGCGCTGGCCGGCGGGGTCGACAAGTTCCTGTCCGACCCGGAGCGCGCGGTGGAGGTGCTGGGCGCCATCCAGTCCGACGCCACGCTGGCCCGCATCGAGGAGGCGTCCAAGCTCGGCACCGTCGCCCTGCCGTCGCGCGCCATCGCCCATCCCAAATTCCCCGAGGCCCGCGTCCGCACGCCGCTGATCCTGACCATGGACGCGGCCGACGAGGACAAATACGGGCACGAGCTGTTCGGCCCGATCGCCATCGTCGTGAAGACGGAGTCCACCGCCGACAGCCTGGAGCGCGCCGCCCGCCTGACCCGGACCAGGGGGGCCCTGACCGCCGGCCTCTACTCCACCGATCCGGCCCTGATCGAGCGGGCGACCGAGACCTTCGTCGAGGCCGGGGTCGCCCTGTCGGTCAATTTGACCGGCGGCGTCTTCGTCAACCAGTCGGCGGCCTTCAGCGACTTCCACGGCACCGGCGCCAACCCGGCCGCCAACGCCGCTCTGTGCGACCTCGCCTTCGTCGCCAACCGCTTCCGCGTCGTGCAGAGCCGCGTTCCCGTCATCGCGGAGGCCGCCCAATGAGCGGTTCGGAAACCGAGAGGAGCGTTCTCCTCGCGATCGCCGACGGCGTCGCCACCATCACGCTGAACCGCCCCGACCGGCTCAACAGCTTCACCGCCGCCATGCACGACGAGCTTCGCCAGGCGCTGGCCGAGGTGCGGGAGGACCGCTCCGTCCGCTGCCTGCTGCTGACCGGCGCCGGGCGCGGCTTCTGCGCCGGTCAGGATCTGTCCGACCGGGCCGTCGCCCCCGGCGCCAAGGGGCCGGATCTCGGCGTCTCGATCGAGACGAACTACAACCCGCTGATCCGCACGTTGCGCGACCTGCCGATGCCGGTGGTCTGCGCGGTCAACGGCGTGGCGGCGGGGGCCGGGGCCAACATCGCGCTGGCCTGCGACATCGTGCTCGCCGCCCGCTCGGCCAGCTTCATCCAGGCCTTCTGCAAGATCGGGCTGATCCCCGATTCCGGCGGCACCTGGACCTTGCCGCGTCTGGTCGGGCAGGCGCGCGCCATGGCGCTCGCCATGCTCGGCGACAAGGTGCCGGCGGAACAGGCCGAAGCCTGGGGCATGATCTGGAAGGTGGTGGACGACGAGCGGCTGATGGCGGAGGCCGGTGCCCTCGCCCGCCACCTCGCCACCCAGCCGACCCACGGGCTGGCTCTGATCAAGCGGGCGATCCACGCCTCATCCACCAACGACCTCGACACCCAGCTCGACCTGGAGCGCGATTTCCAGCGGGAAGCCGGCCGGTCCAGCGACTACCGGGAGGGTGTGGCCGCCTTCATCGAGAAGCGCGCGCCGACCTTCGAGGGCCGATGATGACGGCGCTGTCCCCCTCCGTCACCGTGGCCGTGGTCGGCAGCGGCGCCATGGGCCAGGGCATCGCCCAGGTCGCGGCGCAGGCCGGCCACACGGTCCTGCTGTTCGACACCCGTCCCGGCGCCGCCGGGGCCGCCATCGAGGCCATCGCCAAGGCCCTGACCGCGCTGGTCGAAAAGGGCAAGCGCAGCGCCGCCGAGCGCGACGCCACGCTGGACCGGCTGTGCGCCGTGGACGGCCTTGCCGACCTCGCCCCGGCCGGGCTGGTCGTCGAGGCCATCGTCGAGGACCTCGACGTCAAGCGCCGCCTGTTCGCCGGGATCGAGGCCGTCGTCGCCCCCGACGCCATCCTGACGACCAACACCTCGTCCCTGTCGGTCACCGCCATCGCGGCCGGAGTGGCGCGGCCGGAGCGACTGGCCGGCCTGCATTTCTTCAACCCGGCGCCGCTGATGGCCCTGGTCGAGGTGGTCAGCGGGCTGGCGACCGCCGCCGATGTTCTGGACAGCCTGTTCGACACGGCGCGCGCCTGGGGCAAGAGTCCGGTGCGCTGCCGGTCCACCCCCGGCTTCATCGTCAACCGGGTCGCCCGTCCCTTCTACGCCGAGGGGCTGCGGCTGCTCCAGGAGGGTGCGGCCGATCCCGCCACCCTCGACGCGGTGATGCGCGAGGCCGGCGGCTTCCGCATGGGGCCGTTCGAGTTGATGGATCTGATCGGCCACGACGTGAACTTCGCGGTGACCCGCTCGGTCCACGCCGCCTATTTCGGCGATCCGCGCTTCCAGCCCTCGCTGATCCAGCAGGAGCTGGTCGAGGCCGGACGGCTCGGCCGCAAGAGCGGACGCGGCTTCTACGACCACAGTCCCGGTGCCGCCCGGCCAGCGACGAGCGAGGCCGCCGCCGGCCCGCGCCCGTCGCGCGTCGTGGTCGAGGGCGACCTCGGTCCCGCCGCCGCCCTGCCCGGCCTGCTGCGGGACGCCGGGGCGACGGTCGAGGAACGGCCCGGCGACGGCGTCCTCATGGTGGACGGTGTCACGCTGGCCCTGACCGACGGACGCAGCGCCACCCAGCGCGCCGCCGAGGACGGCCGGACGCCCCTGGTCCTGTTCGATCTGGCGCTGGACTGGAGCAAGGCGACCCGCGTCGCCCTGGCGGCCGCCGACGGCACCCCGGCCGAGGCCCTCGCCAGCGCCGCCGGGCTGTTCCAGGCGCTGGGCAAGAACGTCTCGGTGATCGACGACGCGCCCGGCATGGTCGTCCTGCGCACCGTCGCCATGCTCGCCAACGAGGCGGCGGACGCGGCGTTCCAGGGCGTCGCCTCCCCCGCCGACATCGACCTCGCGATGACCAAGGGCGTCAACTACCCGCTGGGGCCGCTGGCCTGGGCCGACCGCATCGGCGGAACCCGCGTGCTGGCGGCGCTCGACGCGCTGGCCCGCACCTACGGCGAGGACCGCTACCGCGCCTCGGCGCTGCTGCGCCGCAAGATCTGGGGAGGAACCCATTTTCATGGCTGAGACCAACGACGCCGCGTCCACTCTCAACGCCCAGGCCGTCGCCGAGGCGGTCGGGCGCGGCATGTACGAGCGCGACCATTGCGCCCGGGCCCACGGCATCGAGCTGCTGGCGATCGCCCCCGGCTACGCCCGCATGACCATGATCGTGCGCAAGGACATGGTGAACGGCCACGACATCGGCCATGGCGGCATGACCTTCACGCTGGCCGACACCGCCTTCGCCTACGCCTGCAACGCCGCCAACGAGGCGACGGTGGCGGCCGGCTGCTCCATCACCTTCCCCGCCCCGGCGAAACTGGGCGACCAACTGACGGCCGAATGCCGGGAGATCCACCGGCGCGGGCGGTCGGGCGTCTACGACGTCACCGTCACCAACCAGGACGGCGCGGTCGTCGGGCTGTTCCGCGGCCAATCGGCGCGCATCAAGGGAAACGTGGTCGAACTCGGCTGAGTCGGCCACCATCTGTTCGTTGGTGGAGCAAATCATGAGCGAAGCCTTTCTCTGCGACGCCGTCCGCACCCCGTTCGGCCGCTACGGCGGCGGGCTGGCCCCGGTGCGTCCCGACGACCTCGCCGCCGTTCCGCTGAAGGCGCTGATGGAGCGCAACCCCGGCGTCGAATGGTCGGCGGTGGATGACGTGATCCTCGGCTGCGCCAACCAAGCCGGCGAGGACAACCGCAACGTTGCCCGCATGGCGGCGCTGCTGGCCGGCCTGCCCGACGCCGTGCCGGGCACCACCATCAACCGGCTGTGCGGGTCCGGCATGGACAGCATCGCCATCGCCGCCCGCGCCATCAAGGCCGGCGAGGCCGATCTGATCATCGCCGGCGGCGTCGAGAGCATGACCCGCGCGCCCTTCGTGATGGGCAAGGCCGACAGCGCCTTCTCCCGTTCGGCGGAAATCTTCGACACGACCATCGGCTGGCGCTTCGTCAATCCGCTGATGAAGGCCAGGTTCGGCATCGACAGCATGCCGGAGACCGCCGAGAACGTCGCCGCCGACTACGCCGTCAGCCGCGCCGACCAGGACGCCTTCGCCCTGCGCAGCCAGCGGCGCGCCGCCCGCGCGCAAGCAGAGGGCCGCTTCGCCCGCGAGATCGTCCCCGTCCGCATTCCCCGCCGCAAGGGCGACCCCGTCGTGATCGCCGAGGACGAGCATCCGCGCCCCGACACCACGCTGGAGGCGTTGGCCAAGCTCGGCACCCCCTTCCGCAAGGAGGGCGGCAGCGTCACCGCCGGCAACGCGTCCGGGGTCAACGACGGCGCCGCCGCTGTGATCGTCGCGTCGGAGGCTGCGGTGAAGCGCTACGGCCTGACGCCGCGCGCCCGTGTCGCCGGCACCGCAGTGGCCGGAGTGGCGCCGCGCGTGATGGGCATCGGCCCCGCCCCGGCCTCGCGGAAGCTGCTGGCCCGCCTCGGCCTGACCATCGCCGACATGGACGTGATCGAGCTGAACGAGGCCTTCGCCGCGCAGGGCCTCGCGGTGCTGCGGATGCTGGGCCTGCCCGACGATGCCGCGCATGTGAACCCCAACGGCGGCGCCATCGCGCTGGGCCACCCGCTGGGCGCCAGCGGCACCCGTCTGGTCGCCACCGCCATGATGGAGCTGGAGGACCGCAAGGCGTCCCGCGCGCTCTGCACCATGTGCATCGGCGTCGGCCAGGGCATCGCCATGATCGTCGAGCGCGTCTGAGCAACCAAGAACCGGCCACCAAAAGCGCCGGACCCGAAAAACGATCCAGGAAACGGGAGAAACGCACCATGCCGACCACCCTGACCGAGACCGCCCCCGTCGCGCCGCCATCGGCCGTTTCCCCGTCCGGTCTCGACCGCTACGAGATGGCCAGCCGGGATGAGATCACGGCGATGCAGACCGAACGGCTGGCCTGGTCGCTGCGCCACAGCCACGCCAACGTTCCCGCCTTCCGCGCCAAATGCGAGGCGAAGGGGGTCCATCCCGACGATTTCAGGGAACTCAAGGATCTGGCGCTGTTCCCCTTCACCGTGAAGGACGACCTGCGCCAGAACTACCCGTTCGGCATGTTCGCCGTGCCGATGGACGATATCGTCCGCGTCCACGCCTCCAGCGGGACGACCGGGCGGCCGACGGTGGTCGGCTACACCAAGGGCGACATCGACGTCTGGGCGGAATGCGTCGCCCGCTCGATCCGCGCCGCCGGCGGCAAGCGCGGCGACATGGTGCACATCGCCTACGGCTACGGCCTGTTCACCGGGGGCCTGGGCGCCCATTACGGGGCGGAACGGCTCGGCTGCACCGTCGTGCCGATGTCGGGCGGCCAGACCGAGAAGCAGGTCCAGCTCATCATGGACTTCAAGCCGTCGATCATCATGGTGACGCCCTCCTACATGCTGAACATCGCCGAGGAGATGCGCCGCCAGGGCATCGATCCGCGCGCCACCAGCCTGCGCGTCGGCATCTTCGGGGCCGAGCCCTGGACCGGCGCCATGCGCGGCGAGATCGAGAAGACCTTCGACATCCACGCCGTCGACATCTACGGCCTGTCGGAGGTCATGGGACCGGGCGTCGCCTCGGAATGCGTCGAGACCAAGGACGGGCCGGTCATCTGGGAGGATCATTTCTACCCGGAGATCATCGACCCCGACAGCGGCGAGGTCCTGCCCGACGGCTCCTACGGCGAACTGGTCTTCACCACCCTGACCAAGCAGGGCATGCCGGTGATCCGCTACCGCACCCGCGACCTGACCCGTCTGCTGCCGCCCACCGCGCGGGGGATGCGGCGGATGGACAAGATCACCGGACGCTCCGACGACATGCTCATCATCCGCGGCGTCAACGTCTTCCCGACCCAGGTCGAGGAGCTGATCTGCCAGAACCCGGCGCTCGCCCCGCACTACGAACTGGTCGTCACCCGCGAGGGCCATCTCGACTGCCTCACGGTCAGAGTCGAGATGAATCACGATGTCCACCCCTCCGAATGGGACCGGCACGCCAAACAGTTGCAGCACTCGATCAAGTCGCGTGTCGGCATCAGCACCACGGTCGAGCCGGTCGAACAGGGCGGCGTCGCCCGCTCCATCGGCAAGGCCAAGCGGGTGCGCGACCTGCGCCCCAAGGCCTGACGGCTACGGACGCTGCGCCAGCAGCGGTGTGGCGGCGTCGATGACGCCGTTCAGCAGGATCTGCACGCCGACGCAGAAGAGCAGGAAGGCGAACAGCCGCGTCAGCACCCGCGCGCCCGTCGGCCCCAGCAGGGCGACCAGCCGGTCGGCCGAGCGGTAGGACAGCCAGATCAGCACGGCGATGGCCAGCGCCGCCGCCGACACGCCGATGAAGAAGCCGGTGAGCGCTCCGCTGTCCGCCGGCCGGGTGGAACCCAGCGCGATGGCGACGGAGATCGTGCCCGGCCCGGTGGTGAAGGGCATGGTCAGCGGGAAGAAGGCGGATTCCTCGGCGGTCTCCGCCGGGGCCGCCTGCTCCTGCTTCCTGGCCTCGTGCGTCTCGGGGGCGGTCAGCAGGACCCAGGCGCGCTCGGCCACCACGAAGCCGCCGGCGATGCGCAGCGCCGCCAGCGAGATGCCGAAGAAGTTCAGCACATAGGCCCCCGCCCAGAGCGCGGTCAGCATCACCACGGCGGAGTAGAGGCCGACCAGCCCGGCCAGCCGGGCGCGCTCCCGCTCGCTGCGCTCGGCGGTCACCTGGCTGAAGATCAGCGCCATGGCGATCGGGTTGACGATCGAGAACAGCGCCGTGAAGGCAAGCAGGAAACTGTCGAGCATGCGGGCTGGTCGTCCGGCGGATGGGCGTCACCCCTGATACAGACGTCCCCGGCCGCTGGCAACTCCGCGCTTCGTGCGAGGGATCAGGGCGTCGGACCCTTCCGGCGCGGCCCGCCGCCGGGCCTGCCTGGAGGCTTGCCCCGCCCCTTGCCGCGGCCGCCGGGCTGGGCATGGTGGAAATGCGGATGGGCCGGCGGCTTGTCGCCGCCGTTGGCCGCCGGGGCGCCACCGTCCCTTGGAGCCCCGCCGTCCCGGCCGCGCCCCTCGCGACGTCCGCCACCGCCGCCCCGCCGCTCCTCCAGCCGGTTGCCGTAGCAGCTGTCGCAGACCCGGAAGCGGTGGTTGGCCTTCAACCGCGTGCCGCAGACCGGGCAGGCCCGCGCCAGCGAGCGTTCGGCCAGCGTCCGCTCGATGAAGGCGTTCAGGTGCGCCCGGCGCTCCTGGCACAGATCCATCTCGGGATAGGCCTCCGGAAAACGGTAGGCGAGCCACGCGTAGGCGGTCAGCTCCTTCACCGCGCGCTCGGCCTTCTCCAGCTCCACGTCGGTCCCGACATTGTGGCGGAAGCGCTCGGCGGCGTCGGGAGCGCCGTTGGGGATCTCCTTGCCCTGGTTCATCGCCCAGTTGCCGAGCAGGCGCAGGTTGTTCTGGTCGCGCGTGTCGATCGGGCAGCGCGCCAGGATGTCGCGGACCGCCAGCGGCAGCTTGGCCCGGTCGACCGCCGCCGCCGCCTGGATGCGCTGCTCCAGGTCGGTCATGCGGAAGGTCTGGTTGGCGCGCAGCAGCTCCTGCCCGGCCGTGCGCAGCACCTTGGCGAGGCTGTCGGTGTCGAGTTCGCGGGCGATGGCCTCGACATGGCTGAGGTTGGGCGAGATCCACGAACGCGGATCCTCCGGCGGCACCGGCGGCGAGGTCAGCGCCCGGCGCACCGGGTTGATGTTCTCGCCCTCCAGCACCGCGACGCGCCCGTCCTCCTGCATGCCGAAGCGGCCGGCGCGCCCGCCGATCTGGCGGATCTCCGAATGGTTCAGGTCGCGCTCCTCGCGCCCGTCGTATTTGCGGGTGGTGGAGAGCACGACACGGGCGACCGGCAGGTTCAGCCCCATGCCGATGGCGTCGGTCGCCACCAGCACGTCGGCCGAGCCGTCGCGGAAGCGCCGCGCCTCGGCCCGCCGCACCTCCGGCGACAGGGCGCCGTAGATCACCGCCACCGTGTGGCCACGCCCGAGCAGATCATGGCGCAGCGCCATCACGTCCTTGCGCGAGAAGGCGATCACCGCGTCGCTGCGGCGGACATTCTCCAGCGCGACCTTCTCCTCCTGCACGCGCAGCGGCGACTTGCGGGTGAACTCGACGACCTCCAGCTCCTCGCCCATCGCGTCGGCCAGCCGCTTGACGTAGGGGATGGCGTCGGCCGAGCCGGTCATCAGGATCTCGGGCGCCGCCACGCCGGCCACCGCCTGGGTCCAGGCCCAGCCGCGATCGGCGTCGCCGATCATCTGGATCTCGTCGATGACGCAGGCGCCCCAGATCTTGGACGTGTTCACCATCTCGATGGTCGAGGAGGTGAAGGAGGCCCCCGGCCGCACGTCGCGCTCCTCGCCGGTGACGAGGCTGCACGGACGGCCGCGCGTCTCCAGCGCCTCCTGCCCCTCCAGCGCCAGCAGGCGCAGTGGTGCCAGGTAGCAGCCGCTCTCCGCCTCGGCCAGCCGGTCCATCGCCGCGTGGGTCTTGCCCGAGTTGGTCGGGCCGACGAACAGGCGCAGCTTGCGGATCATCGCGCGGGCGGTGGTGAAGCTGTCGAGATAGACGCCCATGCCGGACGCGTTCTCCAGCCGCTCGCGCCGCACCTTCAGGCCGGCGCGCGAGGCGGCGGTGGAGAAGGCCTCCTCCAGCGCGTCGAGCAGGGTCTGCAAGCGGGGAATGCGGCCGCCGAAGCCGATGACGCGGCCCAGCTCCTCGGCGAAACCCTTGGGCCGCCACGCGTCGCCGAAGCCGGCGGCGCGCTGCTGCATCGACTGGAACCAGCCGTCGACCCGACCCTTGGCCTTCTCGATGGCCGAGGAGGACAGGCAGGCGGCCTTGACCTTCTTGCCCAGCGTCTTGGCCTGGGGACGGCCGAACTCCTCCTCCGCCGTCAGCAGGCCCCACAGCTCGGCCTCGATGTCCGGCAGCGGGCCCAGCGCGATCTTGAAGCGCAGCTTCAGGCTGCGGTCGGTGCCGGGGATGGCGACCGGATGGACGACCGCGATGCTCCAGCGGGCCGGCGTGCTGTCCGCGTCCACCTCGATGCCGTCGCCGCGCACGACGGCGGCGATGGCGCGCAGGGCCTCGCGGCGGTCGTATTCGTCGGCGGTGCCGGGGGTCTTGCCCGTCTCGGGGGCGGAGCGGTCGTCGGTCATGAATCCAGTGTCTTTTTCTTGAACGGGCCGGCCCCTGGCGTGGCTCAGGGGGCGCATGCGGCGACGCGCCGGCGCGGCGCACCCGCGCCTCCGCATCGGACCGGGTTCCCTATATGGGCTGAACCGCTTGCCCCGGCAAGCCGATTCCACCCCGAACGGCGAGGCCGGGCTAATTCGAATCCGCCCCGGCTTCACCAATCTCGCCCGTGCGAAAAGGGGGCAGGACCGGCCACATAGAGCCACGTGCGGTTCCCGGGCGGCGCTCCAAGGGAGTAGTCGCCCACCCGCGCCAGCATCATCGACCGGCCGGAGCGGTCCGTCCCCGCTCCCGCCCCTCTTTCCTCAGGAGATGCGCATGCCGAGCCCTCGTGACGTCCTGGAACTCGTCGAGCGAATGCGGTGCGTGTCCAACGACGCCGAACGCCGCGCTCTGCTGGCGTCCCTGGGCGCGGTGGAACGGCCGACCATCCTGTCCTTCCTGAACGCCCATGGCGTGAACGTCTGCATGGCCTCCGATCCGGCGCTGGCCGCCTTCCGGGCGTCCGACATCCTGCTGCGCGACGGGGTCGGCCTCCAGTCCGTGCTGCCCTTCCTGGGCTTGCAGCCCGGCCTGAATATGAACGGCACCGACTTCATCCCGCTGCTTCTGCGCACGCTGCCGGCCCGCAAGGTCGCCGTCTACGGCACCGCCACCCCCTGGCTGGAGCGCGCCCGCGCCGTGCTGGAGACGAACACGCCCCACCAGTACGCCGACCTCCAGCACGGCTTCCATCCGGTCGAGCATTACATCGCCCAGGCCCGCGCCTCGCGTCCCGACGTGATCCTGCTCGCCATGGGGATGCCGCGGCAGGAGGAGGTGGCGGCGCTGCTCAAGCGCTCGCTCGATTATCCGGTCCTGATCGTCAACGGCGGGGCCATCGTCGATTTCCTGGCCGGCCGCTTCAAGCGCGCGCCGGAGGCCGTCCAGCGCTCCGGCCTGGAATGGGCCTTCCGGCTGGCGCAGGAACCGAAGCGCCTGTTCAACCGCTACTGCGTCGGTGCGTTCGGCTTCGCCCGCACCGTCCTGCTTCTCCGCCGTGCCGCCTCGCTGCGGTCCACGCCCCTTCGTCCCGCCCCCATCCAGTCCACCGGGTCCGCCTCGGCCGCGCCCCGCACGCCCATGCACAAGGAGCTTTGAGACGTGGAAAACCTTCCCCAGATCAATCGCGGCGGCCCGCCGGCTCCGGCTTGGCCCACCAGCGTCGGCCATCACATGCCGCGCAACGAGTTCGAGGGACAGGCCCCCGCCATGGGCCCCGACTTCCGTTTCATCCTGCGCGTGCTCGGCGCCCACAAGATGCTGATCGCCGTCATCGTCGTGCTGCTGACGGCGCTCACCGCCTTCGGCGTCTCGCTGCTGAAGGACCAGTACACGTCGGAAGCCCTGCTGCTGGTCGACAACCGGCAGGTCCGCGTGGTGCGGGCGGAGGATCAGGCGCTGGGCTCCATCCCGGCCGAGGACGCCGCCATCCTCTCCGAGATCGAGATCCTGAAGTCCACCGCCGTGCTGTCCCGCGCGGTGGAGGACCTGAAGCTCGCCACCAACCCGGAATTCAACCCGCCGGTCCAGGCCGACGAGACCAAGCCCTTCGTGGAGCGGGCCACCGCCTTCCTCCGCGACAAGGCCCATCTCGTCTGGGGTGAGGAGCTGCCCGGCCCGGTCACCGCCATCCTCGCCCATGGCGACGGCATGACCAAGGACACGCTGGCCCGCGAGGCCCACGCCTCGGCCGGCATCGACGGGATCCTCGACCGCCTGCGCCGCAAGCTGGACGTCGCCATCGTCGGCCGCTCGCGCGTCATCCAGGTGCGCTACACCGCCAAGAACCCGGAGCTGGCGCAGGACGTCGTCGACACCATCGTCCGCCGCTACATGGAAACCCGCCAGCAGATGGACCGCGACCTGTCGACCAGCGCCGTGGCCTGGTTGCAGGACCGCATCGACACCCTGCGCAAGGAGGTCGCCGAGGCCGACCAGCGCGTCGAATCCATCCGCTTCAAGGCCGGGCTGGTCAAGGGCGGCAACGGCCTGATGGCCACCGGCGAGCTTGAGCAGGCCCGCCTGCGCCTGGCCGAAGCCTCGGCCCTGCGCGCCCGCGCCGTCGCCCAGGCCGAGACGCTGGAGCGTCGCGGCGGCAACGGCGCCAGCATCGCCTCGCCGGTCGTCGCCCAGCTCCGCGCCACCGTCGCCGCCATCTCCACGGAAATGGCGCAGCTCTCCCGCCAGTATGGTCCGAAGCACCCGCGCATCCTGGAGCTCCAGGCCCGTTTGTCCGAGGCCAACTCCTCGATGCAGACCGAAATGCGCCGCGAGATCACCGGCGTCCGCGAGGCGGCCAACGTCGCCATCGAGCAGGAAAACGCCCTGAAGGCGATGATCGCCAAGCTCGAATCCGGCTACCAGACGATGGCGGAAGAGGCCGTGCCGCTGCGCACCCTGGAGTCCGAAGCCACCGCCAAGCGCACCCTGCTTGACAGCCTGATGGCCCGCCTGGAGGAGGTTTCGGCCCAGCAGGACAACCGCGCCTTCCCAACCGCCGTCAAGCTGGTCTCGGCGCCGCAGGTCCCGCATGAGCCGTCGGGTCCCTTCCGCGTCCTTCTGCTGATCGCCGGTTTCGCCGCCTCGGTCTTCATCGCCATCTTCACCGTCTTCGGCATCGAGCTGCTCCAGCGCCGCATCCGCACGCCGGAGGCCGTCCGCCGCATCCTCGGCGTCGGCAACGTCCACATCGTCCCGCACCACTCGACCCGCGGCGCCCGCGGCCGGCTCTACCAGATCTTCCAGAACCACCCCTTCTCGCTGTTCAGCGAATCCCTGCGCGCCCTGTTCCGCAACCACCTGTCGGATCTGGGTCCGGTCGGCTCGATCGCCGTCACCTCGGCCCGCCCGCAGGACGGCAAGACCTCGATGAGCCTCGCCGTCGCCCAGGTCGCCGCCCAGGCCGGCCGCCGCGTTGTGGTCGTGGACACCGACTTCCGCCGCTCGCGCATCGACGGCCTGTTCAACCTGTCGGCCAAGAAGGGCCTGTCGGACTGGATCGCCGGCACCGCCACCCTCGACGAGATCGTCCACAGCAGCGACGACGTGCCCTTCGCCATGGTCCCGGCCGGCCGCCTGATGCCGGAGACGCTCGACCGCTTCAACGTCGACGGCCTCGTCCACCTGATGGCCGGCCTGTCGCCGCACTTCGACCTGGTGGTGTTCGACACCGCCCCGGCGCTGGCCGTGTCGGACGCCCGCATCGTCTGCGGCGCCGCCTCCAAGGTGCTGTTCGTCAGCCGCTGGGGCCACACCACGGCCAGCGACCTCCAGGCGGTCGCCGACCTCGGCCCGATCGATCACGAGAAGTTCATCGCGGTGATGACCGACGTGAACCTGAAGAAGGCCGCCTCGCGCGGGTATGAAGGGCCGTACAACAGCTACATGGCGACCCGCAAATACTACGGCGACAGCAGCCTGCGGGCCGCCCCGTAAGGCCCGCGGACCAAGCCTTCGGCGCTCCCTCTCCCCTGACCGGGAGAGGGAGTTTTTTCATTCCCTCCGTCGAAAACAGCACGTGGACTGGCCCTTATGACCAAGCTCACGCTTCCGTTCCCCCGCCGTCGCGACGTCCTGCGCGTGGCGGCCTGCGCCGCCGTCCTGGCGAGCTGCCGCGCCGCCACCGACCCGACCGCCGCCATCGCCGCCGCCTCCCACCCGGACCGGCCCGACGAGCCGGCGGTGACGCTGCGCGACGTCTGCCGCGCCGCGAAGATCCGGCACGGCGCCGCGCGCGACCATTTCATCGATCCCGAGGATCCGGCTCTCGACCGTCTGATGGCCCGCGAATGCGACGTCGTCACGCCGGAGAATGGCGGGAAATGGGCGGTCTTCCAACCCGAGGAGGGGTATTTCGACTGGCGCCGGATGGACGCCAGCGTCGAGCTGGCGCGCGGCATCGGCGCCATGCCCAACTGGCACACGATCATCTGGCAGCACATGGGCATGCCGCCCTACATGAAGCTGCCGGTCGAGCGGCAGCCCGAGCTGGGCATCGCCGAGAACGCCTATTTCTCGCCCGACGGCACGCTCGGCCCCGACACGGTGCAGGCGCGCTTCGCCGACACGGTCGCCCGCGTCAAGGCCCGCTACGGCGACAGCTTCTACCGGATCGACGTCGCCAACGAGGTCTTCTTCTGGGAGACCGCCGACAGCCACCCGCAGGAGCAGGACCGCTTCGGCTTCCGGCGCGGCATGTGGTGGGTCGCCGCCGGCGGGGCGGAAGCCGGGCCGGAATGGCTCGACCCCTTCTTCCACCAGGCCCGCGCCGCCTTCCCCAACGCCAAGCTGGTGATCAACGAGTTCGGCATCGAGCTGAACGAGGGCTGGCAGCAGCGCAAGCGCGCCTATCTGCTCGACTGGCTGACCGGCGCGGTCAAGCGCGGCGTCCCGCTCGACGGCATCGGGTTGCAGAGCCACCTGATCGCCGGCAAGCCCTACGACCGCGAGGGCATGCGACGCTTCCTGCGCGCGGTCGACCGGCTGGGGCTGGCCGTCCACATCACCGAGATGGACGTCGACGAGACGCGCCTGCCGCGTTCCTGGTCGCGGGCGGAGAAGGACCGCACGCTGGCCCTGCTCGCCGGCCAGTATCTGAGCGACGTGGCCGCCAATTCCCGGCTGGAGGAGCTGGTCTGGTGGCACCTGCGCTCCGACCTGAACTTCATCGCGCGCGAGAACGCCGGTCTGGATCCGCAACCCTCGCCCTACGACCGCCACTCCCGCCCGCTTCCCATGTACGAGGCGGCGGTCCAGGCGCTGCGCGGCAAGACCCGTGCCGGTTGAGCGCCGTACGGGGTAACGCCATCCGTGACGCTAGCCCGCCCGATCGCGCCGCGCCACCGCCCGTCCGCACCAGGGTACTCCGGCAGCCGCGGCCCCACATCTCGGTGGTGTCGCGGTTCACCGAACGAGGTCGATCTTGGATCAGCCAACCACCACCCTGGATGCTCAAGACCTGATCACCCGTTACAAGCGGAAGTTCCATCTCGCCCCGTCCTACCCGTTGAGCGAGGCGATGGTGCGGCAGCATTGGGACCTGGAGCGCCAGCTCGCCCGCGAGCTGCTCGATTCCAGCCGGGAGAACCGCTGGGACACCTTCGAGCGCGCCTACACCACGCTCTATTCCGGCTGCCCCTGGCTGAACGAGGCCGAGGACGACGCGGGCACCCGCGACGACGATCTCGACTTCCGCCATTTCCTCACCCTGCTCGGCGGGCCGCAGGACGTCTACGAGGTCGGGTCGGGCAAGGCGCGGCTGCTGCGCTACCTCGCCCGCCACGGCTACCGCTGCGTCGCCACCGAGGTGACGCGGGAGCGCGGCGAGCGCTGGATCGAGGAGGATCCCAACATCACATGGCGCTGCTGCGACGGCGTCAACCTCGCCCGCTTCGAGCCGGCCAACCGCTACGATTCGGTGATCTCGACCCACGTCATCGAGCATTTCCATCCCGAGGACGTCTCCCTCCACATGGAGAACGTCCTCGCCATCCTGAAGCCGGGCGGCCGCTACGTCCTGAACATGCCGCACAAGTTCGCGGGCCCGATGGATCTGTCGGAGGTGTTCGGCTTGGACGAGCCGATTTGCATGCATCTGCGCGAATACATCTGGGCAGAGACGGAAGCCCTGCTGCGCCAGGCCGGCTTCGACCGGATCGAGGCGGTCTACGTCGCGCCGATGGCGTTGCGGCGGCGCTGGAACCTCCACTTCGCCGGACGCGGCTATCTCGCCTATGTGCGGGGGGTGGAGGCATTTTTGGGACGCTTGCCGTTAACCCTAAAGCGCAAGCTCGGAAGGGTTGGTCAGCTCTATCTGTTCCGTCCCGAGGTGTTCATGGTTGCTCGCAAGCCCGATTGAGGCAAGGCGACTCAGAAAAATATCATTCAAATCCATATATTTAGAGACGCGAATACCACTTTGTTGCGCTTGCGCATCACAAAAGGGGTATTTTCGCGTCTCTTTCTTTTCACAGCCCTGCGTGGCATTAGGGCCGCATTTCCCTAAAATGCGAAATACCTCGTTAACCTTTTCCGTCCAATCTGGGCTCCAGCGAAACACGGAAAAGAGGTTACTTCCAATGGCAACGAACCCCGTCGATACGACCTTCGTCGTCAACGCTTCGGGTCTGGCTGCCGGAGGGGTCTGGCCGCATTTCAAGTTCCTCGTCGACGGCGTGACCGTTGGCCAGGCGACGGTCAATTCCACCAACGCCGGCCGATACAGCTTCACCACCAAGGTTGCGCCCGACGCCGCGCACAAGATTCAGATCGTCTATGACAACGACTGGCTGTCCACGGACAAGTCCGGCATGTACCGCGATCTCCTCGTCAAGTCGATCGAAGTGAACGGCAAGACCCTTGCCTCCACCAACTCGGCCGTCTCCTACGCCGCCGATGGCCAGGGCACCCTGGCCGGCCAGGAGGGCATGTGGTGGAACGGGTCGCTGAACTTCAGCATGGCCAAGGATTTCTTCCCCGGCTCGACCACCCCGACGACGCCGACCAACCCCACCAACCCGACCAACCCCACCACCGGCACGACGCCGATCATCGTCAACGCCCAGGGCATGGCCGCCGGCGGCGTGAACGCCCACTTCAAGGTGATGGTCGACGGCAAGGTGATCGGCGAGGCGACCGCCACGACCGGCGCGAAGGACTACACCTTCAACGCGAACGTCACCGCCGATCAGGCCCACAAGGTCCAGATCCAGTACGACAACGACGCCTACATCAACGGCCAGGACCGCAACCTGACCGTCAACAAGATCACCATCGGCGGCAAGGCCGTCGCCCCCACCGACAGCATCGTCACCTATGACAAGGGCGCGCTCGACGGCAAGGACGTCGCCGCCGGTCAGAAGGACATGTGGTGGAACGGCACGCTGGTCGTGAACGCCGACAAGTCGTTCTTCGCCAACGGCGGCACGACGACGCCGACGAACCCGACCAATCCCACGAACCCGACGCAGCCGAGCCTGTCGGTCAACGACGTGACGGTGACCGAGCCGACCGCCGGCACCAGCACGGGCTCCAAGGGCATCGCGCCGGGCTTCCTGCACACCGACGGCGGGCAGATCCTCGACAGCGCCGGCAACAGCGTCAAGCTGACGGGCGTCAACTGGTTCGGTGCCGAGGGCTACGCCTTCGCGCCCCAGGGGCTGTGGATGGACAGCTACCAGAACCACATGAACAAGATGCAGGAACTTGGCTTCAACGTCATCCGCCTGCCCTTCTCCGACGCCATGCTCGACAACGGCCGCATGCCGACCGGAATCGACTATTCGAAGAACCCGGATCTGAAGGGCCTGACCTCGCTCCAGGTCTTCGACAAGATCATCGACTACGCCCAGAAGACGGGCATGAAGATCATCCTCGACCACCACCGCTCCGGCGACGGCGCGTCGGCGAACGAGAACGGCCTCTGGTACACCAGCCAGTATCCGGAATCGAAGATGATCGAGAACTGGAAGATGCTGGCCCAGCGCTACGCCGGCAACGACGCGGTCATCGCCGCCGACCTGCACAACGAGCCGCATGGCGCGGCCACCTGGGGCGACGGCAACACGTCCACCGACTGGGCGCGCGCCGCCGAGCGGATCGGCAACGCCATCCAGTCCGTGAACAAGGACTGGCTGATGATCGTCGAGGGCGTCGAGATCGTCAACAACAACTGGTACTGGTGGGGCGGCAACCTGCTCGGCCAGAAGAACTACGACGTCAACTTCAACGTCGACAACAAGCTCGTCTACTCGGTGCACGACTACGGTCCGTCGCTGCACATGATGGACTGGTTCAAGGCGTCCGACTTCCCGAACAACATGCCGGCGAAGTGGGACCAGATGTGGGGCAACCTCATCAAGAACGACCAGTACCCGGTCCTGATCGGCGAGTTCGGCAGCCGCATGGAGACCGCCATCGACAAGGTCTGGATGCCCAAGCTGATCCAGTACATGAACGGCGACTGGGACGGCAACGGCACCATCGACCTGGCCAAGGGCGACCAGGGTGCGAGCTGGACCTACTGGGCCTGGAGCCCCGGCTCGGGCGACACCGGCGGCATCATGACCGACAGCTGGCAGGTCGACTACAACAAGTACAACGCCATCAAGGCCGGCCTGTTCAGCGGCTCGACCGGCGGTTCGACCACCACCACGACCGACGCGGTCTTCACCGTGAAGCTGTCCTCGGCCGCCACCCAGGCGGTGACCGTTGACTACGCCACGGTGGACGGCACGGCCAAGGCCGGCTCCGACTACACCGCGACCAGCGGCAAGCTGACCTTCGCCGCCGGCGAGATCAGCAAGACCGTCACGGTCAAGGTGCTGAGCGACAGCGTCACCGAGGGCAACGAGACCTTCAGCCTGAAGCTGTCGAACTCGACCCAGGCGACGATCGCCGACGGCACCGGCCTGGGCACCATCGTGGACGCCGCCGCCAAGGCCGCCGCGGCCTCCGCTCCGGCCGCCGAAGCCGCCGCCGCGACGAACGTGTACAACGCGATGGCCACCCAGCCGAACATCGACACGGTTCTGACCACCGCCGGCGTCGATCTGGCCCACGTCACCCATGCCGACCTCGTGGCAGCCGAAGCGATCGTGAGCTACTACGACTCGCTGCACCAGGACCTGTTGCAGCACGCGGCCTGATCCGCCGCTCGGATCGAAGGTCTAAGGGAAAGGGCCGGCAGCGCACGCTGCCGGCCCTTTCCCCTTGTCCGCTCCCCGCCACCGTCAGGGGGTCGAGGGCGCCCGCCGCGGCAGGCGCGGCAGCATCTTGACCAGCACCGCGCGTCCCGCCGATCCGATGCCGGGGCCGAACAGAACCACCCCCAGGAAGGCCAGGGTCAGCAGAACCTTCTCCGCCGTGAAGGTCGGATCGACCGCGTCGCCGAACAGATAGGCCCCGGCGGCGTAGGCGACGGCGGCCGGAGCCAGGATCCAGCCGATGCGCGCCGCGTTCAGCGGCACGTCGCCCTCGGCAAGCCGGCGGCGCACCGCCTCGGTCAGCACGAGCTGGAAGACCTCACGCCCGAGATTGGCGAGCGCCGCGCCGAACACGCCCCAGCGCCACACCAGCACCACCGCCAGCGCCGTGCCGACCGCGAGGCTCGCCGCCGAGATCCAGGGCAGCACCCCGACCCGCCGCGCCTTCAGGATGGCGACCTCCGGGTTCATGCGGACGCCGTGCAGCACGAAGGCCAGCACCAGCAGCGGCATGCAGGGCAGCACCGGCGCGTAGGCATCCGACGCGATCAGCCAGAGGATTTCCGGCGCGGTCAGCGCCATCCCCAGAGCGGCGGCGGTCAGCAGCGTCACGAACAGGTGGAAGACGAAATCGGCCTGGGTGCCGTCGCTCTCCCGCCCGGCCTCCAGCCGGCTGACCGACCAGATTTGCAGGAAGGACGCGGTCAGGAACATGTAGAGGATCTGCGCCAGCCGCATGCCGAAGGCGAAGATGCCGACGGCGGCGGTGGAGAGCAGGATGTTCAGCAGCCAGCGCGCCACGAAGTTGTTGGCGATGTCGAGCAGCGACTGCGGCATGTAGGGCAGCCCGAGCGTCGCCACCCGCTTGAGCACCGGCCAGGAGAAGCCGGCGCCGTTCTCGCGCAGGATCACCACCATCAGCCCGAGCCCGAGCACCGCGAAGGATCCGCCGTTGGCCAGGAAGATGCCCTCGACGCCCAGCCCCATGCCCCACAGGAACAGCAGGTTGAAGCCGAGCAGCGCCACCACCTTGGCCACCGACACCAGGAGGCACAGGCCCGACCGCTTGCGCACCCGGTAATAGGCGAGCGCCAGCTCGAACAGCGTGGTCAGCGCCACGCCGGCCAGCGCCAGCGCCATCACCGGGGCGTGCTCGCCCGACCCGAACATCGCCCAGCTTCCCGCCAGCCCGGCCGGATAGGCCAGCCCCAGCATCGACACCGACACGGCGAACAGGGCGATCAGGCAGGTCGACACCACGCGCTGCCGGTCGCGGCCCTCCTCATGCTCGAAATAGACCGCGGTGAAGGCGTTGCTCATGCCGATCATCAGCATGACCGCCAGCAGGTCGCTGACCACGACGACCAGCGCGTAGACGCCGAACTCGGGCGGCGCCAGCAGTTTGGTGTAGAGAGGCAGCAAGAGCAGGCCGGCCGCCCGGTTGACCACGTTGGCCACCATGAACAGCCAGCCATGCCTGATGATGTTTCCAGCTTCCGAAGCCATGCGTCTCCCCGCACCAACGCCTGAGCGCGGCCGTGCTCTCGCGACCGCACAAGAAGAGTGGCCCCAATCATTGGGAGTGGTCGGAGCACCGTCAATTCGGCCTTGAAGCCGGTCGGAGCACTCTTCGGGGCTATTCTCTCCCGCTCCGGGCGAGGGGGCGCGCGGGGGCACCCCCTTGCGAGTACACATTCCGTCCTGGCCGACTCTGCCGCCGCGCAACCGAAACTCGCAAGGGGGCGTTCGCGCCGACGCCTTGTCCGGAATTGCTGGCGAACCCCGTTCGGAGCCGCCCGCCCCCACCTCTTCGGCGGGCCGTCCGGCGGCGCCCGTCGGGGCCGACCGGAAAACCCGACCGAAGGGATGAGCGTCGGCACCCCTCTACCCACAATTCGCGGATAGCGGAAGGTGCCGACCGGGGTGGACACGCCCGGTCGGCCCACCCGTTGCGCTATCCCCTCTGGAGGCGGCACCACCAAAGCATCGTCTTTAATATTTCATGGCCCGCACCGTTCGAAGCCCTGGGGTTATCGCCGACGCGGAAGCAAAACCCCTATGATCTGTTGCTGAACGGCGTTCCTCATCCTAATTCGTACTTCAACAAGACGCGGCCCTGCTTCCACGTCGCATAAAGAGCGCAGTTCTCATAAATACGCCGATGGCGAATTTCGTGATGGGCGCTTTGCGGCGGGAGAATGTTGAGGCCGGTCGAAAGGCTGATGACGAGCGACCACCCGCACGGCGGGCGTGCGGGCTGGCTGGCATTCCCTTCAAACTCACGGGACCTGCGATGAGCAAATTGGACCCCGAAGTGGTCATCGATCTGACCCCGGCCAAGAAGGCGGCCATTCCGCCTCTGGCCCCCGGACTTCTGCTGGCCCTATCCGACGGTTTCGTGCTCGCTCTGGTCGGATGGGCGCTGAACCACTTCTTCGCGCCCGAAACAGCCCCCGTCGAGGCGGAAGCCTGGCAGCGCTCCCTGGTCACCGGCCTGATGCTGGTGCCGCTGGTCAAGTCGGTCTTCGGGATCTACACGCTGGGCCGCTTCGACTACATGGAACGGACCCGCCGCACCTTCCAGGCGGCCTTCCTGTGCTGCGCCGTGCTGGCGGTTCCCTTCATCGTGATGGACGGCTTCCGCTCCTTCTTCGTCGAGGCGCTGTCGATCGCGCTGCTCGGCTTCGCCACCACCTACGTCGCCGACCTTCTGCTCATCCAGGGGCTGCTGGCGAGCGCGCTCGACTGGCGGACCCCGGTCGTCATCGTCGGCGCCGGCGCCCAGGGCGCCGCCATCGCCGAGAAGCTCCAGCGCCTGCCCTGGCTCGGCATGCGCCCGGTCGGCTTCGTCGACAACGACGACTCCCTCTGGCAGACCCGTGTCTCCGGCCTGCCGGTGATCGGTCCGGTCGACCTGCTGGCGAAATCCCCGGCCATGGCCAGCCTGGCCCACGCCGCCATCGTCGCCGACATGGGCCGCCACGGCTGCGAGGTGACCGATCTGGTGCGCAAGCTGCCCTTCAAGCAGGTCTACTGCGTGCTGGGCGAGGGCAACGTCAGCGCCGTCGACGCCACCTACCACAACCTGCACGGCTCGCTGGCCCTGCGCGTCAGCGTCCGTCCGCCGACCGGCTACCTGCGCATCCGCCGCGCCATGGACATCGTGCTGTCCAGCATCCTGCTGGTCCTGGTCGCCCCGCTGATGCTCGGGCTGGCCGTGGCGATCAAGCTCGACAGCCCGGGCCCCGTGCTGTTCCGCCAGAAGCGCTGGGCCGGCGGCAAGCAGACCTTCGACCTGCTGAAGTTCCGCTCGATGCACATCAACGCCGAGGAGCATCTCCAGCAGCTTCTGGAAAACGATCCGGTCGCCCGCGAAGAGTACATGACCTACCACAAGCTGACGGTCGATCCGCGCATCACCCCGCTCGGCCGTTTCCTGCGCAAGACCTCGCTCGACGAGCTGCCGCAGCTGTGGAACATCCTGATGGGCGACATGAGCCTGATCGGTCCGCGCGCCTACATGCCGAAGGAACTGCCGGAGGTCGGCCCCTCGGCCGAGGTGATCGGCACGGTCCGCCCCGGACTGACCGGCTACTGGCAGGTGTCGGGCCGCCACCGCACCACCTTCCAGGAGCGCGTGTCGATGGACGTCTTCTACGTCCGCAACTGCGGCCTGCTCTTCGACTTCTTCATCCTGTGCAAGACGGCGGTGATGGTTCTGAAGGGCGACGGGTCGTAAGGCCGCCCCACCCCGCCTCGAGGCCCTTCGCGCTTCCCCCGGCGCGAAGGGCCTCGAGGCGTTTCGGGGGACAGCGTCACGGACCGCCAATCGGAGCGCGGGAAAAGGAGGGGACACGGCGGTTGCGGGTACCCCGGACGGGGAAAGCCTCCTTCGGTCTAACGCCTCCGCCTGTCTACGCGGGCGCGGCATCGGTGGGCATCTTCTTGTTGCACAGCCAAAAGCGGAACGGCAGCTCATGAGAATCCTCGAATTTCTGGAAAAGAGCATCACCGTGGTGTGCATCATGGCCTTCGGCGGCACGGTGCTCCCGGTTCTGCTGACCGGCGGCAGCGTCGTCGCCGCCGATCAGGAATCGTCGGGCGCCATGATGTTCTTCGCCGGCATCTACGTGCTGATCCTGCTGCTGATCGCGCTGCGCCCCAGCCTGGCCTTCCGCATCCCCACCGCCAGCCCGGCGGTGACGGTGCTGCTGGTGCTGGCCTTCGTCTCGGCGCTGTGGTCGCTCTACCCGGACGTCACGCTGCGGCGCTCGCTCGCCTTCCTGTTCACCACGGTGTTCGGGATCTACATGGCGCTCCGCTTCACCTTCCCGGAGATCATGCGCCTGCTGGTGACCGGCCTGTCGGCGCTGATGTTCCTGTCCTTCGCCTCGGTCGTCGCCATGCCGGCGGTCGGTCTGGACAGCGCCCAGCATGTCGGCGCCTGGAAGGGCATCTTCTTCCAGAAGAACGTGACCGGCCGCATGATGGTCTGGCTGGTTCTGTGCCTGCTGTGGCTCGACTGGCAGCGCGAGGCCAAGCGCTGGGTGACGCGCTCGCTGCTGGCGCTGGCGCTGCTGCTGATCGTCATGTCGCGCTCGGGCACCGGCCTCGTCACCTCGGTGCTGGTGGCCGCCGCCCTGCTCGCCACCGGGCTGGTGCGCGGCAACATCCGCAGCTTCGCGCCGACCATGGCGTTGATGCTGGTCGCGCTCATCCTCGCCGGCACCGCCACCGCCTCCTTCTGGCACGACGCGCTCTACGCGCTGGGCCGCGATCCAACCCTGACCGGCCGCACCGTGCTGTGGGAGCATGTGCTGGGCTCGATCTCCGACCGCTCGCTGCTCGGCTACGGCTACGCCGCCTACTGGTACGGCGCCTACGGGCCGGGAAGCTCCTTCGTCGAGAGCTGGGGCATCAACTCCGCCCACAACGGCTGGCTGGAGGCGACGCTCGACCTCGGCGTTCCCGGCGTCATCATCCTGATCGTCATCATGGGCCGCCTGCTGTTCCAGGGCTTCTTCGCCGCCCGCTACGGCGCCAGCCGGGCCGAGCCGGCCTGGGCCTTCGCGGTGGGCTGCGCGCTGATCGCCATCTCGATCTCCGAAAGCGTGTTCCTGGAGCGCCACTCCATGAACTGGATCGTCCTGGTGATCGGCGTCGTCCGCCTGATGGAGCACAGCCGCCGCCAGCGCTTCCTGCAAGCCCAGCACCACGCCCGCGCGCAGAGGCAGGCGCGCGAGCAGGCCGCCTACGCCGCCAACGCACCGGTCTATGCCGGACCCGGCCGCCCATTTTGAGGCCACTCCCCATTCCCCTTCGACCGAAGGCACAATCATGAAGTCCTCGAAAGAGCTGGTAACCGTCGTCATACCGACCCGCAACCGCCCCGACATGGTGATGCGGGCCGTGCAGAGCGCACTGGCGCAGACCCACAAGGCCCTGGAGGTGATCGTCGTCATCGACGGCCCCGACCCGGCCACCGCCACGCATCTGGCGACGCTGGCCGACCCGCGTCTGACCGTCCTGGAGCTTGAGAAGAACCAGGGCGCCGCCGAGGCCCGCAACATCGGCGTGCGCCGGGGCAAGGGCCAGTGGATCGCCTTCCTCGACGACGACGATCATTGGATGCCGGAGAAGGTGGCCCTGCAAATGGCGGCCCGTCCGCCCGGCGTGCGCTACCCGATCATCAGCTGCCGCTGCCAGGTGGTGACGGCCCGCGGGAACTTCGCCTGGCCGCGCCGGCTGGCGACGGTGAACGACTCCATCGGCGACTATCTCTTCGTCCGCCGCGGCCTGTTCAAGGGCGAGACCTTCGCGCCGACCACCACGCTGCTGGCGCCCAAGGCCCTGCTGGAGCAGGTTCCCATCCCGGAATCGCGCTTCGACGACTGGGAATGGCTGATCACCTGCGGCACGCTGGACGGCGTGGCGCTGGTCCACATCCCGCAGGTGATGGCGGTCCATTACACCGAGAACAACCGCGTCACCCTGTCGACCTGCCGCAACATCGACCTCGCCATCGAGTGGGCGGAGTCGATGCGCGAACGGCTGTCGCCGCGCGCCTACGCCAGCCTGCTGTTGCAGGCCACCGGCGGCGAGCAGGCGGCGCGGACCGCCGGGGTGCGCTGGCGGATCCTGAACTCGGCGCTGCGCGACGGGCGGCCGACGCCGATGGCGCTCGCCACCTTCACCATGCACTCGTTGATGCCGGTCGGCCTCCGGCGGCGTCTGCGCCAAGCCCTGTTCTCCGCGCCCGGCGCGGCCTGATGACGACGTCGGAAGGACCGGACTCCATGCAGAAATTCCGCGCCCCGCGCGCCGACCAGACCCAGCCGGGCCACGGCAAACCGGCGACGACGCCCCGTTCCGCCAAGGAACGGGTGGCCATCGTCTTCGCCACCCCCGGAGCCCTCGACGGCGGCGGCGGCATCGGCCGCATGACCGGCTACGTCGTCGACCAGTTCGCCGCCAGCCCCGGCGCGCCCAGCACGATCGTGCTCGACACGCGCGGCACCGGCAGCGTGCTGTGGTCCCCCTTCTTCCTCGCCGGCACGATGGCCCGGCTGGCTTGGTTCCTGGCCCGGCGCCGGGTGTCGGTGGTCCACATCAACGTGTCGGAGAAGGGCAGCTTCCTGCGCAAGGCGGCGATCCAGGCGGTGGCCGGGCTGTTCTCCTGCCCGACCGTGGTCCATCTGCACGGGGCCTCCTTCGTCGAGTATTTCGAGAGCGGCGCCTTCCCCCGCGCCATCAGCCGCTGGCTGTTCAACCGCTGCGGCCGCGCCGTGGTGCTGGGGGACAACTGGCGCGACTATCTGGTCCAGTCGGTCGGCACCGACCCGCACAAGGTCCGGGTGCTCTACAACGCCGTTCCCGACATCGGCGCCGATCTGGCCCCGCGCGATCCGCCGCCGCCGGGGGCGGAGCTGTCGCTGCTGGTGCTGGCGAACCTGTCGGAACGCAAGGGCATCGGCACGCTGCTGCGCGCCTGCCAGCGCCTGAAGCAGCGGGGCCTGCGCTTCCACGTCACCATCGGCGGCGGCGGCGACATCGACGGCTACCGCCGGATGGCCGAATCGCTGGGGGTGGCCGAGGAATGCCGCTTCCTCGGCTGGGTATCGCGCGAGGACGCGCACGCCCACATCAAGTCGCACGACCTGCTGCTGCTGCCCTCGACCCACGAGGGGCTGCCGATGGTCATCCTGGAGGCGCTGTCGGCGCAGCTGCCGGTCATCACCACCCCGGTCGGCTCGATCCCCGAGGTGCTGACCGACGGCGAGACCGCCCGGATCATCCCGGTGAACGACCCGGCCGCCCTGGCCGACGCCATCGCCGGGCTGGCCGCCGACCCGTCCCTGCACCGCAAGCTGGCGGAGCAGGGACGGCGGCTGTTCCTGAAGCAGTTCGTCATCGACGCCTACGGCAAGTCGCTGCTCGCCATCTACCAGGAACTGGACCGGCCGGGAGCCGAGCTCGACCCCCGTCTGGAACCGCTGGCCGAAGCGGCGAGCGCGTCCCCCAAGGCGTCCGTACCCCGCATGGGCGGACGCTGAACGAACGAGGTAATCGCCCCGGCACAGATGTTCTTCCGGTTGCTCCAAAACAGGTCCGTCGGACATGGCCTCGGCAAAGGCGCCTAATACCCTCGGACCGTTGCTGTCGCGTTATTCTCGACGGTATTTTCAAATACCTGCTTTGGAGTGGATAGCGCCGGACTCTTCTTTGGAACTTCGCCGGGATCAAAACAGATCGCTTCCCCTTCCGGATGGAGACCGACCGTTCGGGCCGGGGGAAACAGCGAGCGGGCACAAGGACCAGGAGCGGACATGATCTACATCGTCTCCCCCGGCGGCACTCAGGAAAAGGGCGGCATGGGACGGGTCGTCGACAACTTCACCACCGATCTGCGGGAAAACTGCCCGGAGGTGCGGTTCGAGGTGGTCGACAGCTATGGTCCCGGCAAATTCCGGCTGATGCCCTTCTACTTCGCCCGCGCGACGGCTCATCTGACCGGCTGCTTCGCCTCGGGCAAGGCGCAGCTCGTCCACATCCACATGGCCGAATACGGCAGCGTGCTGCGCAAGGGCATCCTGATCGGGCTCGCCCGCGCCTTTGGCGTGCCGGTGGTGCTGCATCTGCACGGCGGCCGCTTCCCCAAGCATTACAAGGACGCCAATCCGCTGATCCGCTGGGGGATCCGCCGCATGATGGCGATGACCAGCGAGATCGTCGTCCTCGGCGAGTTCTGGCGCGACTGGGTGGCCGACGCCTTCGGCCCCGACGCGCGGCGGCGCACCACGCTGCTGCACAACGCCGTGCCGGGGCCGGCGCAACCACCGCGCCGGGCGACGGCGGATGGCGAGGTGGAGGACGGCCCGGTACGGCTGCTGTTCCTCGGCCGGCTCATCAAGCTGAAGGGCATCGACGTGCTGCTGAACGCGCTGGCCTCCCCCGCCTGCCGCGACAAGCCGTGGCATGTGACCATCGCCGGCGACGGCGACCTCTGCACCTACCGGGCGCTCGCCCAGGATCTGGGAATCGCCGACCGCGTGCGCTTCACAGGCTGGCTCGACCAGCAGGGCTGCCGGCGCGAACTGGCCGCCGCCCAGGTGCTGGTGCAGCCCTCGATGTTCGAGGGCTTGCCGATGTCGGTGCTGGAGGCCATGGCCGAAGGGCTGACCATCGTCGCCACCCCGGTGGGCAGCGTTCCCGACGCCATCGCCGACGGCGAGACCGGCCTGCTGGTGCCACCCGGCGACACCGACGCGCTGGCCGCCGCGCTGGCCCGCGTCATCGACGACCCGACCCTGCGCCGCAACCTCAGCATCGGCGCCCGCTCGCGCTGGGAACGGCAGTTCGACATCGCCGTGTACCGCGAGCGGATCCTCGACATCTACCGGCGCAACGCGCGGGGCTGGAGGACCGAGACCGAGACTCCGCCCACCGCCGGGCCCATGGGCGCCCGCGGTCCCGCCGAGCGCACCGGATGACGCCCCCGGCTCCGCGCGCCCCGCCGCAAGGGAGGGTCGCGCGGAGCCGGCCATGTCTTGAGCGGCGCCGCCCGGACCATGTCTTGAGCGGCGCCACGGAAAAAGGAACGGACACCATGAAGCAGCAAACCATTGCCGCCATGGTGCGCTGGTCGGGATTTGGCGCCTTGCAGCGCTTCCTGATGGCGCGCCGGGGCGTGACCATCGTGGTCTACCACAACCCCGAACCCGAGGTGATGCGCCAGCATCTGGAGTGGTACGCGAAGCGCTACAACTTCACCACGCTGGACGCCGTCGCGACGGCGATGGAAACCGGGCGCTGGGACGCGCTGCCGCCCTACCCTCTGGTGGTGACCTTCGACGACGGGCATCGGAACAACACGGCGCTGGCCCCCCTGTTCCGCGAATACGACCTGCGGCCGACCGTCTACCTGTGCAGCCGCATCGTCGGCACCGCGCGGCCCTATTGGTGGAAGACCGCGGCGGCCGACCGCATCGGGGTGGAGACGCTGAAGCGCGTCCCCGACGCCGAGCGCCGCCGCCTGCTGGCGGAGGCCGGCGACGACCCCGACCGCGACGGCGCCGACCTCCAGGCGATGAGCTGGGACGAGGTCGCCCGCATGACCGACGTCGCCGATTTCGGCGCCCACACCCGCACCCACCCGATCCTTCTGCAATGCGACGACCGGCTGTGCGCCGAGGAGATCGGCTTGTGCCGGACGGAACTGGAGGAGGCGGTCGGCCTGCCCTGCCGCCATTTCGCCTTCCCCAACGGCGACTTCAGCGAGCGCGAGGTGGAGGAGATCCACAAGGCCGGCTACCGCACCGCCCGCACCATCGATCCCGGCTGGAACGGCGCCGGCAGCGATCCGCTGCGGCTGAAGGCCTTTCCGCTCTCCGACGACGCGTCGGTCGAGTGGCTGAGCGTCCAGCTCACCGGGATTCCGGCCTGGCTGCGCAAATGGAGGTCGCCGGCCGCCCCCGCGCAGCCGGCGGCCGGCTGGAAGCCGGACAGCGCCACCCCGTCGGCCCATCAGCCGGCCGGCGTATGACCGCCTACCCTCGGCCTGGAGGCCGATGCGGAAGTCAAGCACGTCGAGTTCTAAGATCTATGCCGACCGTTTCAAGCTCTACATCCCGGAACAGAGTGGCTAACCACAGTCTTCGACCCACCCCTATCCTTTGCTCTCTCGCCAAACCAGGAATTTGACACAATAAAAGTACTGTATCACGCGGATGCGAAACGCGGTGACCGGGCCCGAGGAAGGCTCAACCGCCAGATGAGACCAGCCACCGTTTCACGCCCGAACCTACGAGGAGTTTTCAGCGACATGCGGACCGCCACCCTGACCGAAACGACCCTGAACGCTCCCGCCCTGCCGGAGATCCGCGCCTTCATCGTGGAGAACTTCCTGCTCGGCAAGGACTCCGGCTTCGACAACGGCGAATCCCTGCTGGAATCCGGCATCATCGACTCCACCGGCATCATGCATGTCGTCGCCTTCCTGGAGGAACGCTTCGGCATCACCGTCGACGACGAGGACATGATCGCCGACAACCTGGAATCGGTGAACCGCATCACCGCCTTCGTCGAGCGCAAGCAGACCCTGCGCACCGCCGCCTGACGGCGGCACCGGACGCGCCGCGGAACCGGAAACCGGTTCGGCCCGCCGGCTCTGTTGATTGACGGGGACGATCATGGCCCATCTGCTTCATCAGTTCCTGACCGAGACCGCCGCCCGCACCCCCGCGCGCACCGCGCTGATCGCGGGCGACGCCCGCCGCTCCTTCGCCGAGCTGGACCGCGACAGCGACGCCGTCGCCTGCGCGCTCCAGTCGGCGGGGATCGGGCGCGGCGACCGCGTCGCGGTGATGCTGGAGAACTCCATCGAGTATGTCGCCGGCCTGTTCGGCGCGCTGAAGGCCGGCGCCGTCTTCGTCCCCGTCAATCCCTCCACCAAGTCCGACAAGCTGGGCTATCTGCTGGCGGACTGCGGCGTCCGCGCCCTGCTGGCTCCGTCGGCGCTCGCCCGCCAGGTCCTGCCCGCCCTGTCCGACCTGCCGACCCCGCCGGCCGTCCTGTGGGTGGGCGCCGCCCTTCCCCCGGAGGCGGAGGGGCTGCTCTACGCCGACGCGCTGTCGGCCCCGCACCGGATCCCCGCCGACCCCGGCCTGATCGACCAGGATCTGGCGGCGATCATGTACACCTCCGGCACCACCGGCCGGCCCAAGGGCGTGATGCTGACCCACGCCAACTTCGTCAACACGAGCTGGGCGATCTCCAGCTATCTCGAAAACACGCCCGAGGACGTCGTGATGTGCGTCCTGCCGCTGACCTTCGGCTACGGCCTGTCGCAGATCCTCACCGGCGCCCGCGTCGGCTTCACCGTGGTCCTCGAGCGCTCCTTCGCCTTCCCGCTGGAGACGCTGAAGCGCATGGTCCAGCACCGCATCACCGGCCTGCCCGGCGTGCCGACCTTCTTCTCGACCCTGCTGAACCTGGAGGCGCTGAAGACCGCCGACCTGTCGTCGCTGCGCTACGTCACCAACGCCGCCGCCCCGCTGCCGGCCGCCCATCTGCGCCGCGTGCGCGAACTCTTCCCGCAGGCCGTCTTCCATTCCATGTACGGCATGACCGAGTGCTGCACCCGCATCTGCACGCTCGACCCGGCCGACCTCGACAGCAAGCCGGCCTCCGTCGGCCGCGCCATCCCCAACTGCGAGACCTTCATCGCCGACGAGGACGGCAACCGCCTGCCCCCCGGCACGGTGGGCGAGCTGGTGGTGCGCGGCGCCAACGTGATGCGCGGCTACTGGAACCGTCCGGAGGAAACCGCCAAGCGCCTGCGCGGCGGCCCGCTGGGCGAAACCCTGCTGTTCTCCGGCGACCTCTTCACCCAGGATTCCGACGGGCATCTCTACTTCGTCAGCCGCAAGGACGACGTCTTCAAGTGCCGTGGCGAGAAGGTCAGCCCCAAGGAGGTCGAGAATGTCCTCTACGAGTTGGAGGCCGTCGCCGAGGCCTGCGTCGTCGGCGTCCCCGACGCCGCCGATGGTCTCGCGGTGAAGGCCTATCTCGTGCCGCGCGACGGCGCCATCCTGTCGGAGCCGGCAATCCGCCAGCACTGCCGGGGCCGGCTGGAAAGCCATCTGGTGCCCAAGTTCCTCGAGATCCGCGACGCCCTGCCGAAGACCGAGACCGGCAAGATCCGGCGCGCCGATCTCGCGCAGACCGCCTGAATCCGTCCTCCCCTCCGCAAAGAGAGAGCAATCCCATGTGTGGTGTCGCCGGAGTTCTCGCCGGACCGCGCGCCGAACCGGCCGATCTGGACGAGCTGAAGCGGATGATCGCCATGCTGGGCCATCGCGGCCCGGACGGCTACGGCTTCTACCGCGACGAGCGGGTCGGACTGGCCCACGCCCGGCTCAGCATCGTCGGCCTCGCCGGCGGCTTCCAGCCGATCCACAATGAGGACCGCACGCTCTGGGTCAGCTACAACGGCGAGATCTTCAACCACGTCGAGCTGCGGCGCGACCTTGAGGCGCGCGGCCATCGCTTCTACACCCAGACCGACACCGAGGTGATCGTCCACGGCTTCGAGGAATACGGACCGGCCCTGTGGGCCAAGCTGAACGGCCAGTTCGCCATCGCCCTGTGGGACGCGCGCCGCCACGACCTCTGGCTGGTCCGCGACCGGCTCGGCATCCTGCCGCTGTTCCACGCCCGGCGCGGCGATCATCTGGTCTTCGCCTCGGAGGCCAAGGCCCTGTTCGGCGGCGGCCGCGTCACGCCGGAGTTCGATCCGGCCCGCCTCGCCCAGGTCTTCACCCACTGGAGCGCCGCCCCCCACGGCAGCGTCTTCGCCGGGGTCGAGAGCGTGCCGGCGGCGACCGCCATCCGCATCGACGCCAACCTCGTGCCGCACGCCGAGCGCTACTGGCAGCCCGACCTGTCCGGCGACGCCTCCCTGTCGGACATCTCGCTCGACGAGGCCGCCGACCGGCTGGAGGAGAAGCTGCTCGACGCCATCCGCCTGCGGCTGCGCGCCGACGTGCCGGTCGGCGTCTACATCAGCGGCGGGCTCGACAGCTCGGTGATCGCGGCGCTGGCCCGCAAGCTCGACACCACGACCATGCACAGCTTCGGCGTGCGCTTCACCGACGCCGGCTTCGACGAGACCCCGCAGCAGCGCCTCGTCGCCGCCCATGTCGGCACCGAGCACCACGACATCCTCTGCGGCCCCCAGGACATCCAGGCGGCCCTGCCCGACGTGATCTGGCACGGCGAGTCGCCGCTGGTCCGCACCGCGCCCGCCCCGCTCTTCCTGCTCTCCCGCCTCGTGCGCGACAGCGGCATCCGCGTCGTGCTGTCCGGCGAGGGCGCCGACGAGTGGCTGGCCGGCTACGACATCTTCAAGGAGGACAAGGTCCGCCGCTTCTGGGCGCGGCAGCCTACCTCCAAGGCGCGTCCCAAGCTGCTCGGCCGCGTCCACCCCTTCGCCGCCGTCACCGGCCAGAAGGACAGCCCGCTGTGGCAGGCCTTCTTCAAGCGCGGCATGATGGACACCGACGAGCCCTTCTACGCCCACCGCACCCGCTGGCAGAACACCGCCTGGTCGCAGCGCCTTTTGAACGGCGACGTCCAGGCCACCGCCGACGCCGCCGCCTTCGAGGAGCGGATCGCCGCCCACCTGCCCGACGGCTGGTCGCGCTGGTCGCCGCTCGCCCGCACCCAGTGGGCGGAGATCGCCTCCTTCATGACCCCCTATCTGCTGGCCAGCCAGGGCGACCGCGTCGCCATGGCCAACAGCATCGAGGTCCGCTACCCCTTCCTCGATCCGGGCGTCGACGACCTCTGCGCCGCCCTGCCCGACCGGGTCAAGATGCTGGGCCTGCGCGACAAGCTGGCGCTGCGCTGCCTCGCCGCCCGCCATCTGCCGGCGGAGATCGGCCATCGCCCCAAGCGCCCCTACCGCGCGCCGATGACCAGCGCGCTGTTCGGCGCCGACGCGCCGGCCTATGTCCGCGACCTCCTCTCGCCCGAGGCTCTGTCGCGCTACGGCCTTGCCGACGCCACGGCGGTGTCGGCGCTGGCCGGGAAGGCCCACCGCCAGAACGGCCACATGGCCGGCGAGCGCGAGGAGATGGCGCTGGTCGGCGTGCTGACCCTGCAAATGCTGGCCAAATCCATGCTCGACGACCTGCCCCAGCGCGTCCGCCAGCAGCGCGACGCCCTGGAGCGCGCCGACATCCATGTCCTGGAGGACCGCCTCGCCACCGCCCGCTCCACGGCGGCGGCCTGACGGCTCTCTCCACTCTTACCGACGATGCTTCAACCGCGAACCGGGAAATCTGACGCCATGCTGAACGCCCTTCACTCGTTCGACTCCAAGGCCCTCGATCTGGACTACGAGGCCGCGGCGCGTGAGATCGAGCAAGCCATCCAGCGCATCGTCGCCCATGATCTGCGCCGCCAAGGCATCGTGCTCGGTGTGTCCGGCGGCATCGACAGCTCGGTCTGCGCGGCGCTCGCCGTCCGCGCCCTGGGACCGGAGCGCGTCTGCGCCATCCTGATGCCGGAGAAGGAGAATTCGCCGAAGAGCACCCGCCTCGGCACCCTGCTCTGCGAGCATCTCGGCGTCACGCCGATCATGGAGAACATCACCGCCCCGCTGACCGCGCTCGGCTGCTACGAGCGGCGCGACAACGCCATCCGCCGCCTGTTCCCGGAGTTCGGCCCCGGCTGGAAGCAGAAGATCGGCCTTGCCGCCGGCCTGCTCGACGCCGACCGCGTCAACTACTTCACCCTGACCGTCGAATCGCCGGACGGTGAGCGCCAGAGCAGCCGCATGCCGGTGGACGTCTATCTCGACGTCGTCGCGGCGACCAACCTGAAGCAGCGCATCCGCAAAACGGTCGAATACACCCACGCCGACCGCCTGAACTACGCCGTGCTCGGCACGCCGAACCGGCTGGAATATGAGCTGGGCTTCTTCGTGCGCGGCGGCGACGGTCTGGCCGACCTCAAGCCGATCGCGCATCTCTACAAGTCGCAGGTCTACGGGATGGCGGCCCATCTCGGCCTGCCCGCCGAGATCCAGGGCCAGTCGCCCAGCACCGACACTTACACCCTGCCGCAGTCGCAGGAGGAGTTCTACTACGCCCTGCCCTATGACCAGCTCGATCTGGCGCTCTGCGCCTACGGTCGCGGCGCATCGGAGGAGGAGGCCGCCGCGGCCCTCGGCATTCCGGTCGAGCAGGTCCACCGCGTCTACAAGGACATCACCGCCAAGCGGCGCACCTCGGCCCGCATCCTGCGCCACGCCGCGCTGGTGCAGCCGGTCGACATCGGGAGCGACGCATGAGCGTCATCGACTGGAAGCAGCGTGGGGTCGTCCGGTATGAGCCGGAGGACCGCCCTCTTCTGGAAACCTTCCAACGGGAGAATTTCGGCGCCGACGCCATGCAGCTGGCGCCCGACCACTTCCACTGGCTGTTCGAGGAGCCCCCGGAGCGCGACGACGAGGGCGTCCAGCTCTGGGTGTGCAAGCGCAACGGCGCCATCGTCGGCCAGCAGGGCGGAATCCCCTTCGCCCTGAAGGTCGGCGATCGGACCCGCAAGGCGTCCTGGGCCATCGACCTGATGGTCGCGGCCGAATGGCGCCTGCGCGGGGTCGGCCCGGCCCTGTCGGAAAGCCACATGGCGGCCAGCGACCTCGCCGTGTCGCTGTCGATGACCGACGCGGCCTACAAGTCCTACAAGCGCGCCGGCTGGACCGACCTCGGCACCATCCCGACCTATCTGCGCGTCCTCGATCCGCCGCGCTGCCTGCGGGTCAGCCCCTACGGCGGCGGCTTGGCGAAGCTGGTGGCCAAGGTCGGCAAGCCGGCCCTGACCACCGCCTCCTTCGGCTACGCCATGGGCAGCCGCGCCTTCGGGGCCAAGCTCGTCGAGATCGGCAGCTTCGACCACCGGGTCGACGAGCTGTGGGAAGCGGCTTCGCCGCAGCACCCGGTGATCGCCCGGCGCGACTGGGCGTTCCTGAACTGGCGGTTCGACGCCTCGCCCAAGGCGGACCGGCACCGGCGCTTCTACGTCACGCGCGGCGAGACCGTGCTGGCCTACGTCGTGCTGCGCGTCGATCATTGGAAGGGCGAGCCGGTGGCGGTGGTGTGCGACTATCTGGCCCGGCCGGGCTGGCTGATGCCCGCCTTCGCCCTGGTGGTCGAGCAGGCGCGGCGCGAGGGGATGGCGGCGCTGATGTGCCGGACCCTGAACGCCCAGGCGGCGCGGCCGCTGTCGCTGATGGGCTTCCTCTGCCTGAAGAACGGGTTGCGGACGCCAACCCGCATGATGGTGCGGCCGGCGCTCGACCAGCCGGAGCTGAAACCGCTGACCGGCGATCCCAAGGCCTGGTTCGTCACGACAGCCGACAGCGACATGGGCTTCAAGAGCCTGGGCGAATAGAAAGGCAAGAACCAGAATACGAAAAGGGCGCCTTCCAACGGAAGGCGCCCTTTTTCGATCAGGATCGCGATAAAGTCGAGTTTCGTGACGGATCGTGAATTCTGAGGATGCAATCTTTCCGGCGTCCATGAGCGGCTTACCGCTGTGCATGGCGCTCGGAGGAGATCAAGCCAATCGAGCGATTAGTAAGGCTTAGCTTCGGGCGTTGCCGCCCTTCCACACGCCTCCTATCGACGTGATGGTCTGTCACGGCTCTCAAGGGAGGTCTGGTTTAGAGGTGGGTTTCCCGCTTAGATGCTTTCAGCGGTTATCCCGTCCGCACTTAGCTACCCGGCCATGCCACTGGCGTGACAACCGGTGCACCAGAGGTGCGTCCATCCCGGTCCTCTCGTACTAGGGACAGATCCTCGCAAAACTCCTACACCCACGGCAGATAGGGACCGAACTGTCTCACGACGTTCTAAACCCAGCTCACGTACCACTTTAATCGGCGAACAGCCGAACCCTTGGGACCTGCTCCAGCCCCAGGATGTGATGAGCCGACATCGAGGTGCCAAACGACGCCGTCGATATGGACTCTTGGGCGTCATCAGCCTGTTATCCCCGGCGTACCTTTTATCCGTTGAGCGATGGCCCGTCCACATGGAACCACCGGATCACTATGGCCGACTTTCGTCTCTGCTCGACTTGTCAGTCTTGCAGTCAGGCGGGCTTATGCCATTGCACTCGACGAGCGATTTCCGACCGCTCTGAGCCCACCATCGCGCGCCTCCGTTACACTTTGGGAGGCGACCGCCCCAGTCAAACTACCCGCCATGCAGGGTCCCGGACCCGGATAACGGGCCGCGGTTAGATGCCAGAGACCTCAAGGGTGGTATTTCAAGGTTGGCTCCACACGAGCTGGCGCCCATGCTTCCAAGCCTCCCACCTATCCTACACATGAGATCCCTAGCACCACTGCAAAGCTGTAGTAAAGGTGCACGGGGTCTTTCCGTCTGACCGCGGGAACTCCGCATCTTCACGGAGAGTTCAATTTCGCTGAGTTGGTGTTGGAGACAGCGGGGAAGTCGTTACGCCATTCGTGCAGGTCGGAACTTACCCGACAAGGAATTTCGCTACCTTAGGACCGTTATAGTTACGGCCGCCGTTTACCGGGGCTTCAATTCGGAGCTTGCACCCCTCCTCTTAACCTTCCGGCACCGGGCAGGCGTCAGACCCTATACGTCGCCTTGTGTGGCTTCGCAGAGCCCTGTGTTTTTAGTAAACAGTCGCCACCCCCTGGTCTGTGCCCCCCGCCCATGCTTGCGCACGAACGGGGCCCTCTTCTTCCGAAGTTACGAGGGCAATTTGCCGAGTTCCTTCAACACCATTCTCTCAAGCGCCTGGGTATGCTCTACCTGTCCACCTGTGTCGGTTTGGGGTACGGTCTGATGCGGGGGCTATTTCCTGGAACGGGTCCCCAGCGCGGCCAATCCGATAAGGCCGCACACGCTTTCCCATCCGTCACACACCCGCTGGCCCACGACTATTAACGTGGTTCCCATCGACTACGCCTTTCGGCCTCGCCTTAGGGGCCGGCTCACCCTGCGTGGATTAACCTTGCGCAGGAACCCTTGGACTTTCGGCGAGAGTGTTTCTCACACTCTTTGTCGCTACTCATGTCAGCATTCTCACTTCCGATACCTCCAGGCGGCCTCACGGACACCCTTCGCAGGCTTACGGAACGCTCCGCTACCACGTGATCTGAGATCACATCCGCAGCTTCGGTACACGGCTTGAGCCCCGATACATTTTCGGCGCAGGCCGGCTTAACTAGACCAGTGAGCTATTACGCTTTCTTTAAAGGATGGCTGCTTCTAAGCCAACCTCCTGGTTGTCATGGCCTTCCCACATCCTTTCCCACTTAGCCGTGATTTGGGGACCTTAGCTGGCGGTCTGGGCTGTTTCCCTCTCGACGATGGACCTTAGCACCCACCGTCTGTCTGCCGGACTGTGCTTCCGGGTATTCGGAGTTTGGTTAGGTTTGGTAAGGCTCGCGCCCCCCTAGCCCAT
>NZ_JAIFZR010000004.1:55000-355000 GCF_020005195.1 Azospirillum agricola | reverse complement strand
GACTGATCGGCCCCGGTCCCGTCCTTCAGCGCGCGAACACGCGGGCGCGGTCGATGTGAACCGCGCAGCGGTCGCCCAGCGCGATGCCGAGCGCGCCGAAACGCTCGCGGTCCATCTCCGCCTCCAGCGACAGGCCGGCAAGCTCGATCTCGACGCGCGCGTCCGGCCCGACGACATGGACGCCCGAGATCCGCCCCGGCCCACCGGCGGCCGGGCTGACGCCGAGATCGTGCGGACGCACATAGGCGATGGCCGCTCCCCGCACCGCCGGATCGGTCGGTATCGACAGGGCGCCGTTGCCGATCCGCGCCACCCCGTCCTCGACCGTGCAGTCGAAGCGGTTCACCTGCCCAAGAAACTCGTAGACGAAGGCCGATGAGGGATGGTCGTAGACCTCGGCCGGCGAGCCGATCTGCTCGATCCGCCCCTGGCTCATCACCACCACGCGGTCGGCCAGTTCCAGCGCCTCCTCCTGGTCGTGGGTGACGAAGACCGAGGTGATGTGGATGTCGTCGTGCAGCTTGCGCAGCCAGCGCCGCAGCTCCTTGCGCACCTTGGCGTCGAGCGCGCCGAACGGTTCGTCGAGCAGCAGCACCTTCGGCTCGATCGCCAGCGCACGAGCGAGCGCCACGCGCTGGCGCTGGCCGCCGGAAAGCTGCGCCGGGTAGCGGTCGGAGAAATGGCCGAGCTGGACCAACTCCAGCAGCTCGGTGACCCGGCGCTTGATCTCGGCGTTGCCGAACCGCTGGCCGCGCGGCCGCACCTTCAGGCCGAAGGCGACGTTGTCGAAAACGGTCATGTGGCGGAACAGGGCGTAATGCTGGAACACGAAGCCGACCTGACGGTCGCGCGGCTTCAGCCCCAGCGCCTCCTCGCCGTTCAGTTGCAGGCTGCCGGCGTCCGGGCTTTCCAGCCCGGCCATGATGCGCAGCAGCGTGGTCTTCCCCGACCCGGACGGCCCGAGCAGAGCCAGAAGCTCGCCCGACCGCACCTCCAGATCGACCGCATCGAGCGCCTTGTAGGACCCGAATTGCTTGGTGATTCCCGAAACCTGGATCGCCATCGACGCCGAACCCCTACTTGTGCCGTGTGGCCGCCAGCTCGGCCCCGAAGCGCCATTCCAGCACCGTCTTCACCACCAGCGTGACGAGGGCGAGCATGGCCAGCACCGAGGCCACCGCGAAGGCGGCGACGAAGTTGTATTCGTTGTACAGAATTTCGACGTGGAGCGGCATCGTGTTGGTGTAGCCGCGGACATGGCCGGACACCACCGACACGGCGCCGAACTCGCCCATCGCGCGCGCGTTGCACAGCAGCACGCCGTAGAGCAGCCCCCACTTGATGTTGGGCAGCGTCACCCGGAAGAAGGTCTGCCAGCCGCTCGCCCCCAGCACCAGCGCCGCCTCCTCCTCCTCCGACCCCTGCTCCTGCATCAGCGGGATCAGCTCGCGCGCGACGAAGGGGAAGGTGACGAAGATGGTGGCGAGCACGAGGCCGGGCACGGCGAAGATGATCTGGATGCCCTGCGCCTTCAGGAACGGCCCCATCAGGCCGTTCAGGCCGAACAGCAGCACGTAGATCAGGCCGGAGATCACCGGCGAGACCGAGAAGGGCAGATCGATCAGCGTGATCAGCAGATTCTTGCCGCGGAAGTCGAACTTGGCGACGCACCAGGAGGCGGCGACGCCGAACACCAGGTTGGCCGGCACGGCGATGGCGGCGACGATCAGCGTCAGCTTGATGGCGGCGACCGCATCCTCCTCGACCAGCGCGGCCCAGTAGGCGCCGAAGCCGCGCCGCAGCGCCTCGGCGAACACCGCGACCAGCGGCAGCAGCAGGAACAGGGCGAGGAAGGCCAGGGCGGTGCCGATCAGCAGCCGGCGCATCCAGGCCGGATCGCTGAGCGCCACGCCGGAACGGTTAGCGGGCATGGCGCGACCTCATCCAGGTTTGCAGCAGGTTGAGGACCAGCAGCATGACGAAGGACACCAGCAGCATCGCGGTGCCGACCGCCGCCGCGCCGGCGTAATCATACTGCTCCAGCTTGATGACGATCAGCAACGGCAGGATCTCGGTCAGGCCGGGCATGTTGCCGGCGATGAAGATGACCGAGCCGTACTCGCCGACCCCGCGCGCGAAGGACAGGGCGAAGCCGGTCACCAGCGCCGGCAGCACCGCCGGAAACACGACGCGGCGGAAGGTCTGGCCACGGGTGGCGCCGAGCGAGACGGCGGCCTCCTCCTCCTCCGGCGGCAGATCCTCCAGGATCGGCTGCACCGTGCGGACGACGAAGGGCAGGCCGATGAAGGTCAGCGCGATGGCGATGCCGATCGGCGTGAAGGCGACCTTCAACCCGAACAGCTCGTTCAACGGCTTCCCCACCCAGCCATTCGGCGCGTAGAGCGCGCTGAGCGCGATGCCGGCCACCGCCGTCGGCAGGGCGAAGGGCAGATCGACCAGCGCGTCGACCAGCCGCTTGCCGGGAAAGCTGTAGCGCACCAGCACCCAGGCGACGATGAAGCCGAACACCGCGTTGACGGCGGCGGCGACCAGCGACAGCCCGAAGCTGACCTCGAAGGCGGCCCACACGCGCGGCGTCAGCACCGCGTTCCAGAATCCGCTCCAGCCCAGCCCGCCGGCCTTGGCGATCAGGGCGCCGAGCGGCAGCAGGACGAGGATGCTCAGATAGGTCAGCGTGAAGCCCAGCGTCAGGCCGAATCCGGGGATCACGCTGGGTTTCCGGAGGATGGACGTCACCGCGCCCCCCGCCCTGGGGAACGCGGTGTCGGTCGAAGAGGCTGCGACCACGGATCAGCGGCCCTTCTGGTAGATCTGGTCGAAGACACCGCCATCCGCGAAATGCTTCTCCTGCGTCGGACGCCAGCCGCCGAAGGTCTGGTCGATCGTGACCAGCTTAACATCGGCGAAGCGCCCCGCATACTGGGTTGCCAGTTCCGGCAGGCGCGGACGGTAGAAGTTCTTCGCGGCGATCTCCTGCCCCTCGCGGGTGTAGAGGAATTGCAGATACGCCTCGGCGACCTTGCGGCTTCCCTTGCGGTCGACCACCGCGTCGACCACCGCGACCGGCGGCTCGGCGAGGATCGACAGGCTGGGAACGACGATCTCGAACTTGTCGGCGCCGAACTCCTGGAGCGACAGGTAGGCCTCGTTCTCCCAGGCCAGCAGGACGTCGCCCAGCTCGCGCTGGGTGAAGGTCACGGTCGAGCCGCGGGCGCCGCTGTCCAGCACCGGCACGTTCTTGAAGAGCTGGCCGACGAACTCCTTGGCCTTGGCCTCGTCGTTGCCGTTCTTCTCCAGGGCGTAGGCCCAGGCCGCCAGATAGTTCCAGCGGGCGCCGCCGGAGGTCTTGGGGTTCGGGGTGATGACCGACACGCCCGGCTTCACCAGATCGTTCCAGTCCTTGATGGCCTTGGGGTTGCCCTTGCGCACCAGGAACACGATGGTCGAGGTGTATGGGGCGCTGTTGTTGGGAAGCCGGCTCTGCCAGTTCTTCGCCAGCTGCCCGGCGTCGGCGATGGCGTCGATGTCGTAGCCGAGCGCCAGCGTGACGACGTCGGCGTCGAGACCGTCGATCACCGAGCGGGCCTGCTTGCCGGAGCCGCCATGCGACTGCTTGACGGTCAGCGTGTGGCCGGTCTCGGCCTGCCACTTCTTGGCGAAGGCCTTGTTGAAATCGACGTACAGCTCACGGGTGGGATCGTATGAGACGTTCAGGAGGTTATCCTGCGCGTCGGCAGCGGCAACGCCCAGCCAGGCCAGCGTAAGCCCTGCGGCCAGGAGGGACAGGCGGCGACGAAACGACATCGGAGTCTCCTTCGGTTGGTCCCGGAGGCCGCAGAATTTCACACAAAAAACCACGGCTTCATTTCTATTTTCTGAATAGAGATTGCCAAACCGGTTCCACGCTGGAAAGCGCTTTTTTATCCCAAAACCCGAAAATTCCCGAGATTTTCAATCAACATATTGAAAAACAATATAAAAATACTCAGCCTGGAGGCCGGAAATCCGATCCCGCCGATTGATCATTTCACACTGTCATTTAACACTGAAAGCCATCAGACCGTTTGGTATCATTGGGCTCCCCCTCTTCTCCCGCAAGCCCGAATCCCGATGAGCCCACCCTCCCCCACATTTTTGACGGCGCTGCTGGAGGCGGAACGGGCGCTGGGGCGCTTGGCGGAAGCCTGCCGGTCGCCGGAGCGGCGGCGCCGCCTGTGGGCCGATTCGGCGCGGCGGGAGGCGTGCGCGGCCGCGCGGCTCGACGGGGTGGCGGTCGACGCCACCGATTTCATGATCGCCACCGTCAACCCCGATCTGGTGCCCACGGCCGGCCGGCCGGACGCCCAATCGGTGCACGCCCTGTGGCAGGGGGCGCTGTTCGCGCAGGGCGCGATGCCGGCTCCGGCCAAGCGGGCCGGATCGGCGGCGCGGCGCCCCGTGGAGCATGGCGCGGCGGCCGAGGCGTGGCGGGCCGTGGCCGCGCTGGAGGCGGGGCTGGAGGCGGGGCCGGATGGCGAAGCGGACGACGAACCGGAATCCGGCGACCCGGACTCCGCCGGGCGGGGCGAATCACCGCCGCCCTGGACGCTCGGCTGGGTCGAGGCCTCCTGGCGGGTCATGCAGGCCGGCGTGTCGGGGCGCGATCCGGCCCGCCTGACCCTGTCGCCGGAGCGCGAACTGGACGCCGTCGCCCTGCTCGGCCGGCTCGACGACGCGGCGCAGGCGCCCGCCCTGCTGGGGGGCGTCGGGCTGCTGGCCGAACTGCTGCGCCCGCGACCCGACCTGCGCTCCCCCGCCTGGACGGTCCCTCCCGCCCGGCTGCTCGCGGCGCTGGCGGTGGGGCGCTGCTGCCGGTTGCCGGATCTGTGGCTGCCGATGTCCACGGCGCTGTGGACCGACCGCACGGCCTCGGCCATCGCGGCGCGCGGCGACGGCGAGGACTGGCGCGTCTGGCTGGCCGACGCGGTCGCGGAGACGGCGCGGCGGGAGCGCCACAGGCTGGCGGCGCTGGATCACGCCGCCGAATCCTGGCGGCGGCGCATCGGCCAGCGCCGCCGCAACTCGCGCCTGCCCGAGGTGATGGACGGCCTGTTCGAGCAGCCCGCCTTCACGGTGCGCCGGGTCCAGAAACGGCTGGGGACCACCTTCCGCGGCGCCCAGCTTCTGGTCGATGAGCTGATCGAGGCGGGCATCCTGCGCGAAGTCACCAACCGGGCGCTCGACCGCGTGTTCGTCGCGGTCGACCTGATCCCGTGACAAGGCCCGGCGCCGGAAAGCCTGGGTCAGATGTCGAAATTCGCGGCCAGGTCACCGGTGGACTGGCGGTGGCGCAGCGCGTCGGACAGGGTGCGGTTGTCGAGCACGTTGGCGGTGGCGTCGCGCACCTGCACCATCAGCCAGCGCACCGAGCAGGTGCCGGGATCGATGCAGTCGTCGCACGGCTTGAAGGAGAATTTGCTGGCGCAGGGGATCGGCGCCAGATGGCCGTCGACCAGCCGGATCACCTCGCCGAAGGAGATGTCCGACGCCGGGCGGGCCAGACGGTAGCCGCCGCTCTTGCCGCGCTTGGCGAACAGCAGCCCATGCTTGCGCAACTCCACCAGGATGGCTTCCAGAAACTTGCGCGGTATGTTCTCCCGTTCGGCGATGTCGGCGATCAGGGTCAACTCGTCGTCGGTCCGCTCAGCCAGCATGATCAGGGCACGAAGCGCGTATTTGGCTTTCTGCGACAGCATTCCGGCGGAACCCGTTCCTAAAGGCGAGGATTGAAAAAAGCGCACGCAAGATGCCCGAAAGGCACAAGCCGATCAGACGCCTGGACAGTAGCGACTTTTCACACACAACGCGAGTAAGAACGCCGGCTTGCTCCGACTTCCGCCGCCGCGTTAAGGTCCGCGCACGCCGAACGCCGTTTTTTCCCATGAGGACAAGGCATGCAATACGTCATCGTTCCGGTCACGCCCTTCCAGCAGAACTGCACGGTCTTCTGGTGCCCCGAGACGATGAGGGGGGCGGCGGTCGATCCCGGCGGCGACCTCGACCGCATCCTGGGCGCGGCCGAATCCAAGGGCGTGACGCTGGAGAAAATCCTGGTCACCCACGGCCACATCGACCACGCCGGCGGCGTCGCCGACCTCGCCGACAAGCTGTCGCTGCCCATCGAGGGACCGCACCCCGACGACCAGTTCTGGATCGACGGCATGCCGCAGCAGAGCAAGATGTTCGGCTTTCCGCCGGTGCGCTCCTTCACCCCCGGCCGCTGGCTGGCCGACGGCGAGACGGTCACGGTCGGCACGCTGACGCTGGAGGTGCGCCATTGCCCCGGCCACACGCCCGGCCACGTCGTGTTCATCCACCGGCCGAGCAAGCTTGCCATCGTCGGCGACGTGCTGTTCCAGGGCTCGGTCGGCCGCACCGACTTCCCACGCGGCAACCACGGCGACCTGATCGCGTCGATCAAGGAGAAGCTGCTTCCCTACGGCGACGACATCGCCTTCATCCCCGGCCACGGCCCGATGTCGACCTTTGGCGAGGAGCGTCTGTACAACCCGTTCCTGACCGACTGACCCGCCTCAATCCACCATCGGCTCCTCGTCGCCGAGCAGCAGGTCGATCCGCCGCCGCAGGCTGAGAAGCTCGCGGCGTTGGGCGTCGTCCAGATAGGCCCGGTGCTCGCGCGGGTCGCCAAGCCTGCGGGTCGCCCGCCGCAGCGCCTCCAGGAAGCGGCCCACCGCCGACATCGTGCGCAGGCTGGGCTCCTTGGCGTCGTCCTTGCGGCTTCGCGCCGCCTGGACGGTGCGGTCGCCGGCCTTCACCTGCTCCCATTGGACCATCTGCTCCGCCAGATCCTTGATCCAGGCGATTTCGATCAGGGTGGAGCGCGACACGTCGCGGTGCTCCGCCGCGTATTCCCGCTTGATCTCCGGCGGCAGCGTGTTGAGGCGCAGGGTGTGGCTAACGTTGCTCTGGCTCTTGCCGATGATGCGGCCGAGCTGCTCCTGCGTGTAACCGTAGCGGTCGATCAGCCGCTCCAGCGCCTCCGCCAGTTCCAGCGCGTCGAGGTCGACCCGCTGGACATTCTCCACCAGCGCCAGCTCGTCGGGGTTGCCGGAGGTCGCCAGCGCGTGGATGGTCGCCAGCCCCAGCATGCGGTGCGCCCGCAGCCGCCGCTCGCCGGCCACCAGCCGGTAGCCGCCGACCACCTCCTGCACCAGGATCGGCTGCTTCATCCCGTAGTCGGCGATCGAATCGGCGAGGCTGCGCATCTCGTCCGGGTCGAAATGGCGGCGCGGCTGGCTCGGATTCTCGCTGATCGACGCGACGTCCAGTTCGAGCAGCCGGGGCGGCTTGCCGCGGTCGTCGAACAGATCGGCGCTGTCCTGGTCCGGATGTGCGGGTGCGCGCGTCGGCATGCCTTTGTTTTCCCTCCCCGATCGGGTCGCGGCACCGGCAGCCCTCCCGTGGAGCGCCGCCGGTGCCGAAGCCTGACCCAAAGCATAGCAGTGGGAAAGGATGACACAAGGCAGGATTGCGGTCTTACCGCAAACGTGCCTTGCGCTCTTGGATCATGCCCGCGTCACGCCGCCTTGATGTCGGCGAGGAACCGCTCGATCTCGCTGCGCAGATGCCCGGCCTGCTTGGTCAGATCCTGCGAGGAGGTCAGCACCTCGTTCGCCGTCGTCTTGGTGGTGTCCGCCGCCCGCGCGACGCCGTCGATGATCGAGGTGACCGATTGCGTCGCCTTGGCCGCCTGCTCGGCGTTGGCGGCGATCTCCATGGTCGCCGTTCCCTGCTCGTCGATGGCGCTGGCGACGACGCCGGAGATGCGGCCCATGTCCTCGATGACGGTGACGATCTGGCCGATCGACGCCGCCGCCCCGTCGGTCACCGACTGCATGGTGGCGATCTGGCCGGAGATCTCCTCGGTCGCCTTGCCGGTCTGGTTGGCGAGGCTCTTGACCTCCGACGCCACCACGGCGAAGCCCTTGCCGGCCTCCCCGGCGCGCGCCGCCTCGATGGTGGCGTTCAGCGCCAGCAGGTTGGTCTGCGCGGCGATGTCGTGGATGAGCTGCACCACCGCGCCGATGCGGTTGGCGGTCTCGACCACGACCCGCATCGTCTCGCCGGCCTGGGCCGCCGCCCCGACCGCCGCCTGGGTGATGCGGCCCGATTCCTCGATGTGGCGGCCGATGTCGCCGATCGAGGCGCGGAGCTGGTTCGCCGCCGAGGCCACCGTGCCGACGTTCGAGGCGGTCTGCTCGGCCGCCGCCGCGACGCTGGTCGCCTCGTGCAGGGTCTGGTCGGCGCCGTCGCTCATCGACCTGGCGGTCGTCTCCAGCCCGCCGGCCGCGACGCTCACCGCCCGGACGATGCCGCCGACCCGCGCGTCGAAGCTCTGGGTCACCCGCTCCAGCTGCTTGGTGCGCTCCTCGCGCAGGGCACGGACGCGATCCTGCTCCGCGTGCAGCTCGTCGGCGCGGATCAGCGCTTCCTTGAAGACCTGCATGGCGCCGGCCATCCGGCCGATCTCGTCGGTGCGCCCGCGGGCGGGAACCTCGAGCTGGCGCTCGCCGTCGGCGAGCCGCTGCATCGCGTCGCTCATCGCCGACAACGGGCGGGTGATGCCGCGGGCAAAGACCACGCCGACCAGGCAGACGACCAGCAGCAGGCCGGCGCCCGCCATGATCATCTGGTTGCGCATGGAATGGACCGGCGCGAGGATCTCGTCGACCGCCGCCTCGGCCAGCACCGTCCAGCGCAGCGTCGGGTGCTTCAGCGGCCGGTAGGCGGTGAGCGCCGGGCCGGTTCCGCGCACGTTGCTGGCCTCGACCACGCCCATGCCGTCGCTGTCGGCGCCGATCGTCGCCGCCGCCCCGCCGACATAGGGCTTCAGGACCGCCATCTCGCTGGCGAAGCGCGGCGTGCTGCGCAGCTTGCCGTCGGTCCCCATCAGGAAGGTGTCGCCGCTGTCCCCCATGCCCTCGGTGGTGCGCATGATGCGGTCCAGCCCTTCGGACTGGATGCGGAAGGCCAGCACCGCGAGGGTCTGCACCCCGCCGTCGGGTTGCTGAAGCACGACCGGGCTGGCGAGGAAGGCCGAAGGCACCCCGCCAGCCGGGGTGTAGGGGGTGAAGTCGAGGATGCGGGCGGCGCCCGGCTTCGGGTCGCGCTTGACCTCCTCCAGGAAGGCGCCGAGCGGGGTGGAGGCGACGGAGGTGGCGAAATCCGCCCCCTTGGCGGTGCTGTAGAGCACCGTGCCGTCCGGGTTCAGCACCAGCACGTCGGCCAGCCCGCGCCGCAGCATCAGGTCCATCATCCAGGAATGCAGCCGCAGATGCGCCATGTCGTACATGGTGCTGCCTTCCGGCTTCTCCAGCTTGTAGCGCTCGGCCGCCGGATGCGGGTTGCCGTCCACGTAGCGCTTGCGGAGCTGGGCCGACGGGTCGCCGCGGTCGGCCTCGATTCGCCAGCCATTGTTCAGCGCCACCACGGCGTCGCGCATCGAACGCGTGTTGGCGGTCAGCACGACGTCGCCCTCCAGCCCCTCGATGTAGGACTGGACGCTGGCGCCGCGCGCGTTGGCCAGGGCCACAAGCTTGTCCTGGGCGGCGTCACGCAGGCGGTCGGTGGCCGCCGAATAGGCGAAGCTGCCGAGCAGGACCGCCGACAGAACCGCCGAGGCGACCAGCGCGCCAGGAATTTTGTGCCGCAGAAGCAGGCTGTTCAAGGTTGCACCCTCCCGGAGAGACCATGGCGCCGGTTGCCCCGGCTTTGTGAACAGAGTGTCATTGGATCAACGGATTGGAAAGAACCGAAACCATCTTGCCATCAAACCATTAACAAAAAATGTCATACCCGTGTAACTGTATTGTTAAACGATCGTTCAAAATCCATTGCGCTGGCGCAATGAAACGCATCCCGGTAGAAAGGAGCGATGCAAGACCATATCGCGGTCAGGGCATTTGGGGCGGAGGTGGGCTGATGTCACTGGCGGAACGCAAGCTCTTCGTCGAGCGGTGGATTCGCTCTCCCTTGAAGGTTGCATCGGTGACGCCGAGCGGAACCGAGCTGTGCCGGGCGATGGCCCGGGCGGCGGCCAGCGGCCCCGGCCGGCGCGTGGTGGAGCTCGGCCCCGGCACCGGCCCGGTCACGGCGGCGCTGCGCGAGCACGGCACGGCCGCCCGCGACCTGCTCATGATCGAGCTGGACGCCGCCTTCGCCGACCACCTCTCCACGCTGCACCCCGGCGCCGGGGTGGTCCGGGGCGACGCCACGCGAATCCAGAAGATCGTCCACGAGCATGGCTGGGAAACCTGCGACAGCGTGGTGTCCGGCCTGCCGCTGATCGCCATGCCGCTCTCGGTGCAGGCGCGGGTCGTGCGCGGCGCCTTTTCCGTGCTGGCGCCCGACGGGGTTTTCGTGCAATTCACCTACGGCCCCTTCGCCCCGGTGAATCCGGAACTGATCCGCCGGCTGCGCCTGAAACCGCGCCGCCACGCCTGGATCGCCCGGAACCTGCCGCCGGCCTCCGTCTGGACGTTCCACCGCTTGCCGTGATGCCTTGCCCCTGACCGATCCCGTCCTTTCCGAGGCGCGCGCCCTGATCGACGCGCGCCGCTACCGAATCGCCCTGCGCCGTCTGAGGCAGGACGCGCCCGAGGGAACGGAACGCCACCGGCTGCTCGGGCTGGCCCATCTCGGCCACCGGGAGCCGGACAAGGCGCTGGCCCATTTCCGCCGCGTGGCCGCCGAGCGGCCCGACGACCCCGACGCGCTGCTGCATCTCGGGCAAGCCCATCAGACGGCCAACGCCCCCTTCCCCGCCGTGCGCTGGTTCGAGCGGCTGGCCCGCCTCGCCCCCGGCCTGCCCGGCATCCGCGCGCTGCTGGCCGGGGCCTACCGGCGCGACGCCCGCTACCACGACGCGCTCGCCACCACCCGCACGGCGCTGGCCGACGGCGAGCGCGGCATCGACCTGCTGTTCGAGGCGGCGACCAGCGAGGCCTGCCTCGGCCGCGACTCCGACGCCCTGAAAAGCTTCGAGGCGCTGCTGGCCGAGGATCCGGAGCACGCCGCCGGCTGGTTCGGCAGCCACGCCCAGGCGATGCATGGGCTCGGCCCCGACGAGGCGCTGCGCCGCCTGCGCCGCGCCACCCGTTGCGGCGGGGCGAACGGCAAATACTGGGCCTATCTCTGCGCCACCCTGCTGCTGCTCGGCCGCGCCGACGAGGCCCGCGCCGTCGAGGCGGCGCACATCGTCCCGGCGCCCAAGCACCGCCCGCTGGTCGACGGGGCGCTGGCCCTGCTGCCGGACCTCGCCGCCGACCTGCGCCTGTTCGGCAGCAGCGGCCGGCTGCTGCGCCACGCGCTGACCGAAGCCACGGTTCCGGGATTGGTGCTGGAGTTCGGCGTCCGCCGCGGCACCTCGCTCGACCATCTGGCCGAGGCCGCCGGGCAGGAGGTGCACGGCTTCGATTCCTTCGAGGGGCTGCCGGAGGGCTGGGTCAACGCCCCGCGCGGCGTGCTGACCACCGGGCGCCAACTGCCGGCGGTGCGCGCCAACGCCCGTCTGCATGTCGGCTGGTTCGAGGACAGCCTGCCGCCCTTCCTGGCCGCGCATCCGGGGCCGGTGCGCTTCGTCAACGTCGACAGCGACATCTACGCCTCGGCCCGCACCGTGCTGGCGGCGCTCGCCGGCCGGCTGATGCCCGGCAGCGTCGTCGTCTTCGACGAGTATATCGGGAACCGGAGCTGGCGCGAGGACGAGTACCGCGCCTTCCAGGAGTTCGCCGCCGGGCACGCGGTCGGCTACGAGTATTTCGCCGTCAGCCCCTTCACCAAACAGGTGGCGGTGCGCATCCTGTCGATCGGCGGGAAGACCGCAACAGCCTGATACGGCGAACTTTCCGGACGGCGGCGCCGGCTTTCCACGCCCTGCCCGATGCGCTAGCCTTTCCCGGACCGCGTTGAAGGAGTCCCGCCTTGCAGGCCGCCCTGATTTCCCACGACCGCTTGAAACCGTCCTTCGTCGACTGGGTGGTGCGCCACCGGGCCAAGCTCCAGCCCCACACCCTGTTCGCCACCGGCACCACCGGCGGGCTGATCAAGGAGGCCTGCCCGGAACTGGACCTGACCCCGCTGAAGAGCGGCCCGCTCGGCGGCGACCAGCAGATCGGCGCGCTGATCGCCGAGGGGAGGATCGACGCCCTGTTCTTCTTCATCGACCCGCTGACGCCGCTGCCGCACGACGTCGACGTGAAGGCGCTGATCCGCCTGACCGCGCTCTACAACGTGCCGGCGGCGCTGAACGAGGCGACGGCCGACCGGGTCATCGCCGGCTTCTGACACGAAAAAGGCCCCCGCCCTTGCGGGACGGGGGCCTGTTCTCAAAAGTGCGCCAGCCTTACGCCGAGGCCGCCGCCTTCGCCTCGCGCCGACGCGCGTGCAGGACCGGCTCGGTGTAGCCGTTGGGCTGGACCCGGCCCTTGAAGACGAGGTCGCAGGCCGCCTGGAAGGCGACGCTGCCGTCGAAGTTCCCGGCCATCGGACGGTACAGCGGGTCGCCGGCGTTCTGCTTGTCGACCACGGCGGCCATGCGCTTCATCACCTCCATCACCTGCGGCTCGGTGCAGACGCCGTGGTGCAGCCAGTTGGCGATGTGCTGGCTGGAGATGCGGAGCGTGGCGCGGTCCTCCATCAGCCCGACGTCGTGGATGTCCGGCACCTTGGAGCAGCCGACGCCCTGGTCGATCCAGCGGACGACGTAGCCGAGGATGCCCTGGGCGTTGTTCTCCAGCTCCTGGCGGATCTCCTCCTCCGACCAGTTCGGGCGGTCGGCGAGCGGCAGGGTCAGGATGTCGGACAGCGCGGCGGCCTGCCGGCTGGCGAGCTGCTCCTGCACCGAGGCGACGTTGACGGCGTGGTAATGGGTGGCGTGCAGCACGGCGGCGGTCGGCGACGGCACCCAGGCGGTGTTGGCGCCGGCCTTCGGGTGACCGATCTTGGCGGCCAGCATGTCGGCCATCAGGTCGGGCATCGCCCACATGCCCTTGCCGATCTGCGCGCGGCCCTTCAGCCCGGCCTTCAGACCGACGTCGACGTTGTTGTCCTCGTAGGCGGCGATCCACTTGGTGGCCTTCATGGCCGCCTTGCGGACGACCGGACCGGCCTCCATCGAGGTGTGGATCTCGTCGCCGGTGCGGTCGAGGAAGCCGGTGTTGATGAACACCACCCTATCCTTGGCGGCGCGGATGCATTCCTTGAGGTTGACGGTGGTCCGCCGTTCCTCGTCCATGATGCCGACCTTGAGGGTGTTGCGGGCCATGCCCAGCAGATCCTCGACGCGGGCGAACAGCTCGCTGGCGAAGGCGATCTCCTCGGGGCCGTGCATCTTCGGCTTGACGATGTAGACCGAGCCGGCGCGGCTGTTGCGCAGCGGGCCGGTGCCCTTCAGGTCGTGCAGCGCGATCAGCGACGTGAAGACGCCGTCGAGGATGCCTTCCGGCGCCTCGCTGCCGTCCGACAGCTTGACCGCGTCGTTGGTCATGAGGTGACCGACGTTGCGGACCAGCAGCAGGCTGCGGCCGTGCAGGGTCAGGGTGCCGGTCGGGGTCGTGTAGGTCCGGTCCGGGTTCAGCGTGCGGACGACGGTCTTGGAGCCCTTGGCGAAGCTCGCCTCCAGCGTGCCCTTCATCAGGCCCAGCCAGTTGCGGTAGGCGCCGACCTTGTCCTCGGCGTCCACGGCGGCGACGGAATCCTCGCAGTCCTGGATGGTGGAGAGCGCCGCCTCCAGCACCACGTCGGCGACGCCGGCGGCGTCGTCCTTGCCGATCAGGTGGCTGCGGTCGATGCGGATCTCGATGTGGGTGCCGTTCTGGACCAGCAGCACGGCGGTCGGCGCCGAGGCCTCGCCCTGCCAGCCGGCGAGCCCGGCGGCGTCCTTGAGGCCGACCTTGCGGCCGTCCTTCAGCGTCACGGCGAGCGCGCCGCCCTCGATGGCATAGCCGGCGGCGTCGGCGTGGCTGGCGTCGGCCAGCGGCACGCTGTCGTCGAGGAACTTGCGGGCCCAGGCGATGACCTGCGCGCCGCGCGCCGGATCGTAGCCGCCGGCGGCGGCATGGCCGGGAATGGCGTCGGTGCCGTAGAGCGCGTCGTACAGGCTGCCCCAGCGGGCGTTCGCCGCGTTCAACGCGTAGCGGGCGTTGGTGATCGGCACCACGAGCTGCGGGCCGGCGAGCCGGGCGATCTCGTCGTCGACGTTGCCGGTACCGATGGCGAAATCCTCGCCCTCCGGCACCAGATAGCCGATCTCGCGCAGGAACGCCTCATACTCGGCGGCGTCGAAGATCTGGCCGCGGCGGGCGACGTGCCACGCGTCGATCTTGGCCTGGAGCGCGTCGCGAGTCTCCAGCAGCGCCTTGTTGCGCGGCGCCAGATCATGGAGAAGGGCGTCGAGCCCCGACCACAGGGCGTCGGCCTCGACACCGGTGCCCGGCAGGGCCTCCGTCTCGATGAAGTCGTACAGGGGCTGGGCGATTTGCAGGCCGCCGCGTCGGATCCAGTTGGTCATCTCGTTGCGTGTCCCATTCTCTTGCGCGCTCGGTTCGCAGGCCCCTCTGTGGAGGCCTTGCGCAAAGTTATTGCGTGAACCGCTTCTTCCGGTCAACAGAATGTCGCACTGCAAAAAGTATGAAACTGTTTGGCCGAACGGCGTCAGCTCTCCGATTCGCTGTAGAGCTGTTCGGAGAGTGCGCGCTGATAATGCGCGTCCATCTGTTCGACCGACAGATCGGCCAGCCCCGACTGGTCCTTCACCACCTGCCCCGGCGACGGCATGCCCTGCGGGACGGCCCAGGCGTCGGGCTGCCACAGATGGGAGCGGCGCAGCGCCTTGCCGCAATGGAAGAAGGCCTCGCGGACCGCCAGCCGGATCGCCGCCTTGGGCCGCCGCCCTTCCTCGCCCAGAACGGCCAGCAGGTCGGGCGCCGTGGTGACGGTGGCGATGCCGTTGACGCGCAGGAAGATATCCTGCTCCGGCACCAGGAACACCAGCCCGCAGGCCCCGTCCGAGGTCAGGATGTTGACGATCGAGGACAGCTTGTTGTTGCCGGGCCAGTCGGGGATCGCCAGCTCGCGCCGGTCCACCGCGTGGACGAATCCGGGCCGCCCGCCGCGCGGCGAGCAGTCCATGCCGGTTTCCGACGCGGTGGCGACGAAGACCAGCGGCGATTCCGCGACGAAGCGCAGGCTGTGATCGTCGAGGAAGGGGAAGCTCAGCTTCTGGATGCGCTCGCTCGGCAAGTCATAGAGCCGGCGCAGCGCCGCGACCGTGTCGATCCGGTGGGGGTCCATGGTGTCGCTCCCGATGAAACTAACGTTGTTAGATTTTGCCTAACGGCGTTAGCCTGTCAAGGTGAATGGGGCTTGGGCGATGGTGCGGGCATGAAGGTGCAGCGGCGGGATGTCATCGACACGGCGCTGGCGTTGCTGGACGAGGTGGGGCTGGAGGGGCTGACGATGCGGCGGCTCGCCCAGGCGCTGGGAATCCAGGCGCCGTCGCTCTACTGGCATTTCCCCAACAAGCAGGCGCTGCTCGACGCCATGGCGGATGCCATGCTGGATGGCGTCGCCCTGCCGGACGACGCGCTGCCGTGGGACGCGTGGCTGCGGGCGGCCTTGATCGAATTCCGGCGCGCGCTGAAGGCCCGGCGCGACGGCGCGCGGGTGTTCGCCGGAACCTTCCTGGTGACGGAGAATGTGCTGCGGATCGGCGACCGCGCCGTCGGCCGGCTGCTGGCGGCCGGAGCGGACGAGAGGACGGCGGTTCGCGCCCTCTTCACCCTCCAGTATTTCGCGCTTGGATTCACCATCGAGGAGCAGGCGGCCGCTCCCGCGTCGGAAAGCGTCGATCTGTCCGCCCTCGCGCAACGGATCACGCAGGATCAAACCGCGCGCTACCCGTACGGCGCGGCGGTGGCAACGGTCCTTGCCTCAGACGATGACGGGGAGCGTTTCCGCTTCGGGCTCGACCGGCTGATCGACGGGTTGAGGGCCGTCATTCCAGCCGGCTGAGCCCGATCGGGAGGCGCTCAGTGCGCCTCTTCCCAGTTGTCGCCGATGCCGGCCTCGGCGACCAGCGGCACGCTGAGGCTCGCGGCCTCCTCCATCACCTTGCGCACCAGCGCCGCCGCCTGCTCGGCCTCGGCCTCCGGGACCTCGAACAGCAGTTCGTCGTGCACCTGGAGCAGCATCCTGGCGTTGCTGCCGGCCTCGGCCAGCGCGGCGGGCATCCGGTTCATCGCGCGCTTCATGATGTCGGCGGCGGTGCCCTGGATCGGCGCGTTGATCGCCTGACGCTCGGCGAAGGAGCGGCGGGCGGCGTTCCTGTCCTGGATGCCCGGCATGTAGCAGCGCCGCCCGAACAGCGTCACCACATGGCCGTGCTGGCGGGCGAAGGCCTTGGTCGCCTCCATCCAGACCTTCAGCTCGTGGAAGTTCTCCAGGTAGGCCTTGATGAAGGCGTTCGCCTCGCCCGGCGCGATGCCGAGCTGGCGGCCGAGCCCGAAGCCGGAGATGCCGTAGATGATGCCGAAATTGATCGCCTTGGCCTTGCGGCGGATGTCGGAGGTCATCTGCTCCAGCGGGATGCCGAACACCTTGGCGGCGGTCGCCGCGTGAATGTCCAGCCCGTCGCGGAAGGCGTCCTTCAGGGCCTTGATGTCGGCCATCTCGGCGACCAGCCGCAGCTCGATCTGCGAATAATCGACGCTCAGCAGCTTGTGGCCGTCGGCCGCCACGAAGGCGCGGCGGATCTTGCGCCCCTCCTCGGTGCGGACCGGGATGTTCTGCAAGTTGGGATCGGTGGAGGACAGCCGCCCGGTGTTGGTCGCCGCCAGCGCGAAGGCGGTGTGGACGCGGCCGGTGTTCTTGTCGATCTTCTGTTGGAGCGCGTCGGTGTAGGTGCTCTTCAGCTTGGCGAGCTGGCGCCAGTCCAGCACCCGCTGGGCGATGGCATGGCCCTGTTCGGCCAGTTCCTCCAGCACGCTGGAATCGGTGGAGTAGGCGCCGGTCTTGCCCTTCTTGCCGGCGCCGAGCTTCAGCGTGTCGAACAGCACCTCGCCGAGTTGCTTGGGCGAGCCGATGTTGAAGCCCTGCCCGGCCAGCGCGTGGACGTCCTTCTCGATCTCGACGAGGCGGACCGCCAGATCCTGCGACAGCCGGGCCAGCGCCGCCTGGTCCAGCCGGACGCCGCAGCGCTCCATGTCGGCGACGACCGGAACCAGCGGGCGGTCGATCGTCTCGTAGACCGTGACCATGCGCGCCTCGACCAGCCGGGGCTTCAGCAGGGTCCACAGGCGCAGCGTGATGTCGGCGTCCTCCGCCGCGTAGTCGAGCGCCTTGTCGAGCGGCACCTTGTCGAAGGTGATCTGGTTCTTGCCGGTGCCGCAGACCTCCTTGAAGGGGATCGGGGTGTAGGCGAGGTGCAGCTCGGCCAGCTCGTCCATGCCGTGGCCGTGGGCGCCGCCCTCCAGCGCGTAGGAGATCAGCATGCTGTCGTCGATCGGCGACACGCTGATGCCGTGGCGGGCGAAGAGCTGGTGGTCGAACTTGAAATTGTGCCCGACCTTGAGGATCGCCGGATCCTCCAGCACGCCCTTCAGCGCGGCCATCGCCTCGGCGACGGGGATCTGCGCGGGGGGCGGTGCCGCGTCGAAATCGAGCTGCCCGGCCTCCGCCGCCCCGGCGCCATGGGCAAGCGGAATGTAGCAGGCCAGCCCCGGCTCGGTCGCCAGCGAGATTCCGACCAGCGTCGCCGTCGCCGGGGTCAGGCTGTCGGTCTCGGTGTCCACCGCGACGACGCCGGTCGTCCGCGCGCGCTCGACCCAGACCGCCAGCGCGGCAAGATCCTGGACCAGCTTGTAACGCTTCTCGACGCTGTGCAGGGCGTGCGGGCGCGCGGCCGGAGCCGGCGCTTCGGTGGCCGCGGCCGTTCCGGAGAGGGCCGTTCCGGCGGGGGCGGCGGCGGTCGGGGAGGAAGCCGCGGCGGGCGCCGAGCCGTCGGCGATGCGGCCGTCCTTCTGCATCTCCATCTCGACGCGGGCGACGATGCTGCGGAAGCCCTGCGCCTTCAGGAAGTCGATCAGCTTCTGATGATCCGGCTCGCGGACGCGCAGTTCCTCCAGCGGCTTGGGCGGCGGGGCGTGCGCGTCGAGCTGGACCAGCCGGCGCGAGACGCGCGCCTGCTCGGCGAAGTCGATCAGCTTCTGGCGGCGGGCCGGCTGCTTGATCTTCTCGGCGTTGGCCAGCAGCCCGTCGAGATCGCCGTATTCGGTGATGAGCTGGGCCGCCGTCTTGATGCCGATGCCGGGAACGCCCGGCACGTTGTCGACGCTGTCGCCGGCCAGCGCCTGCACGTCCACCACCTTGTCGGGGGCGACGCCGAACTTCTCGAACACCTCGTCGGGGCCGATGCTCTTGTTCTTCATCGGGTCGAACATGCCGATTCCGGGACCGACGAGCTGCATCAGGTCCTTGTCCGACGACACGATGGTCACCGGCCGCCCGGCGTCGCGGGCCAACCGCGCGTAGGTGGCGATCAGGTCGTCGGCCTCATAGCCCTCCAGCTCCAGGCAGGGCAGGCAGAAGGCCTCGGTCGCCTCGCGGATCAGGGCGAACTGCGGCCTCAGCTCCTCCGGCGGCTCGGGACGGTGGGCCTTGTAGTCGGGATAGAACTCGTTGCGGAAATTCAGCCGCTTGCTGTCGAAGACGACGGCCACCGCCTCGGCCTTGATGTCGGCCAGCAGCTTCAGCAGCATGTTGGAGAAGCCCATGACCGCGTTGACCGGCGTGCCGTCCGGCCGCGTCATCATCGGCAGCGCGTGGAAGGCCCGGAAGATGAAGCCCGAGCCGTCCACGAGATACAGGCCGCTGCGGTCGGGGACCGTGGCGGTGTCCGGGGTTGCGGTGTCGGTCGTTCCGTCGGTCGTTCCGGTGGCGTCGGTCATGGGGCTGGTCTCGTGTGCGTCCTTGCGGGCGCTACCATCGCCGAAGGACGGACGGGAGTCGAGCGGCGATGACCGGGGAACACCCAATCCCCGGCCCGTTCCCGTCCGCCGGTCCGGTTCAGCCGGCGAAGGCGCGGTCGGCCTCCAGCAGCGTCGACGCGGCGGCGCGGATCGCGGCGAGCTGCCCTTCGTCGGTGAGGTTGGAGAGCATGGGGAGCATCGGCCCCATGTCGGCGACTCCCGACAGCGTCACCGCCTCGTGCAGCACGCGGATCGGCGAGATTCCGTCGCGCAGATCCTCCAGCGGCAGGAAGCGCTCGCGCAGCGCCGCCGCCTCGGCGACGTCGCCGCGGGTCAGGGCCCGCAGGATCGCCATCGACAGGTTGGGCGCGACGCAGACCGAGCCGGAGGTGAAGCCGGTCAGGCCGAACTGGGGCAGATGGGCCAGCACCGGCCGCTCGCCGATGCCGCTGACGATGTACCGGGCGTCGACCGCGTCGAGGATGCGCTGGAGATACTCGTCCTTCGACGGATCGTCGCGCACCACCGCGTATTTGACCGAGCACACCGCCCCGTCGCGGACCAGCGCCGCCAGCGCCTTGGGCTCCAGGTAGTTGTCGGACTTGACGTAGGCGGTCAGCGGGCGGCCGGCGCGCTCGGCGACGCGGGCGATGGCGGTGGCAATGCCGGCCGGGGTGGCGCCGAACGCCATCGGCAGCATCATCGCGGTCGGGAAATCGAACTCGCGCAGGATGGCGGCCTGGTCCAGCGCCTTGCCGTAATCGGGACCGATCGACGGGATCACCCAGGTCTCGGGGCCGGCGATGTCGCGCAGCAGCGCCAGCAGTTCGGGAAACTCGCCGGTGCCGATGTTGTAGAGGTTGGCGTTGCCGCCATACAGCAGCGTGGAGACGCCGCCCCGCTCCAGATGCTGGACCAGCTTGCGGTTTTCCTCACGGTTCAGCGACAGGTCGGCGTTGCGCGCCAGCGGCGGCACCGCGATGACCGACCGTTCGAGATCGGCGCGCGTGACGGGGGTCGTCTTCACGTAATCCTCCTACAACGACGTTTCCGGGGCATGTCCGGGATGGTCCGGGCCTTTGGCGACGGGACGCGGCGGCGCAACGCCCAAGGCGTAAAGAGGTATGACAACATCCTTGTTGTCTGACAAGTGAAAACCGCATTCACGCTGCGATGCCGGCTTCCAGCCGTACCGATGACCAATCAGCCACAAATTTGTTTGACAACATCGAGGCCGCCAATCACTTTCTCAGCCCAACAAACCGTGACGCACCGGCACGCGGGCGCGCGATCGGCGCAAGGACGAAACGAGGGGGAGGCGCACGGCCATGCTCGGCCCGATCCAATGTCTGGTGGACGCGCGGGCGCGCGTCGGGGAAAGCCCGGTCTGGGATGCCGGCGGCAACCGCCTGTTCTGGGTGGACATACCGGGATGCCGCCTGTCCGCCGTCGATCTGGCGAGCGGCGCCGTGCGTTCCTGGGCCCTGCCCGCCCCCGTCGGCTCCATCGCCCTGTGCGCCAAGCCGAACGGAAGGGCGTCCGACGACGTGGCCGTCGCCCTGCCCGACGGCGTCCACATCCTGTCGCTGGCGACCGGCGCCCTGCGCTTCCTGGTCGATCCGGAGCCCGGCATGACCACCAACCGGCTGAACGACGGCAAGGCCGGGCCGGACGGCGCCTTCTGGGTCGGCAGCATGGACGACCGGCCGACCAAGGAGCCGGTCGCCGCCCTCCACCGCATCGCCCCCGACGGCACGGCGGAGCGCAAGGTGGATGGGCTTCTGGTCTCCAACGGGCTGGCCTGGAGCGCCGACGGGCGCACCCTGTTCCATTCCGATTCGCGCGGCCCCTGGATCGACCGCTGGAGCTTCGACCCGGCGACCGGCGCGCTCGGCGACCGCACCCGCATCGCCACCCTGACCGGCGAGGAGGGCCGCCCCGACGGCGGCGCCACCGACGTCGAGGGCTGCTATTGGAGCTGCGGCGTGTCGGCCGGCTGCCTGAACCGCTTCGCCCCCGACGGCACGCTGCTGCAACGCATCCCGGTGCCGGTGCCGGCCCCCACCATGTGCGCCTTCGGCGGGCCGGACATGCGGACCCTGTTCATCACCAGCCTGCGCGACGGCCTGTCCGACGATGCCCTGCTCCGCCACCCGCAATCGGGCGGCGTGTTCATGGCGCGCGCCGAGGTGGCGGGCGTTCCGGTCGGCCGTTTCCAGTTGGCCAGTTCCAGCAAGGGGCTTTGACAGATGCACATCCTGATGACCGGCGCCGGCGGCGCCGTCGCCACCGCCCTGACGCCGCGCCTGACCGCGCTGGGCCACAGCCTGCGCTTCAGCGACCGCGTCCGCCCGGCGGCCCTGCCGGCGGACGCCGAGTTCGTGCCCGCCGACCTGACCGACCGCACCGCGGTTCACGCCGCCTGCGACGGGGTGGACGCCGTGCTGCATCTCGGCGCCATCTCCGTCGAGGATTCCTTCGAGGCGATCCTCGACGTCAACATCCGCGGCACCCAGCACGTCTTCGAGAGCGCGCGCCGCGCCGGCAACCGTCGCGTCGTCTTCGCCAGCTCCAACCACGCCATCGGCATGCACCCGCGCAGCGCCCTGCTCGACGAGACCTCGCCCTACCGGCCCGATAGCTTCTACGGGCTCAGCAAGGCCTATGGCGAGCTGCTGGCACGATTCTACTGGGACAAGCACGGGCTGGAGAGCGCGTCCTTGCGCATCGGCTCCTGCGAGGCGGCACCCAGCCAGAAGCGGCATCTCAGCACCTGGCTCAGCCACGACGATCTGGCGCAGCTCATCGACCGCAGCTTGCGCGCCGAGCGGCTGGGCGCGGCCGTCTTCTACGGCGTGTCGGCCAACGACCGCCGCTGGTGGCGCGACCGCTCGGCCGAGACGATCGGCTACCGGCCCAAGGACAACGCCGAGGCCCACGCCGGCAAGCCCGGCATGCTCGACCCGATGCCCAACCCGCTTGACGAGACGCACCAGGGCGGCACCTTCGTCAGCGCCAACTACACGCGCACCCTGCCCCCCTCCGACCTGTGGGAGGCGATGGGCGCCGAACAGAAGCAAGGGAGCCTGTGATGGCCGACATCCACGCCAACCTCATCGGCGGCGAGTGGACGACCTCCACCAACGCCAGCCGCAACATCAACCCGTCGGACCTGTCCGACGTCGTCGGCGACTACGCCCAGGCCGACGCCGCCCAGACCGAAGCCGCCATCGACGCGGCGGCCGCCGCCTTCCCCGGCTGGGCCGCCGCCTCGCCGCAGCGGCGCGGCGACATCCTCGACGCCGCCGGCAGCGCCATCCTCGCCCGCAAGGACGAGCTGGGCCGCCTGCTGTCGCGCGAGGAGGGCAAGACGCTGGCCGAGGGCGTCGGCGAAGCGACGCGCGCCGGCCAGATCTTCAAGTATTTCGCCGGCGAGGCGCTGCGCCTGTCGGGCGAGCGGCTCGATTCCACCCGCCCCGGCGTCGATGTCGAGATCACCCGCGAGCCGCTGGGCGTCGTCGGTCTGATCACCCCGTGGAACTTCCCCATCGCCATCCCGGCCTGGAAGATCGCCCCGGCGCTCGCCTACGGGAACAGCGTCGTCATGAAGCCGGCCGACGCGGTGCCGGGCTCCTCCTGGGCGCTGGCCGAGATCCTCGTCCAGGCCGGGCTGCCGGCCGGCGTCTTCAACCTCGTGATGGGGCGCGGCTCGGTGGTCGGCGAGGCCATCGTCGCGTCGCCGAAGGTCACCGCCATCAGCTTCACCGGCTCGGTCTCCACCGGGCGGCGCATCGGCGCCCGCGCCTTCGAGACGGGCAAGAAGTTCCAGCTCGAGATGGGCGGCAAGAACCCGCTGGTCGTGCTGGACGACGCCGATCTCGGCACCGCCGTGGGCGCCGCGCTCAACGGCGCTTTCTTCTCCACCGGGCAGCGCTGCACCGCCTCGTCGCGGCTGGTGGTGACGGAGGGCATCCACGACCGCTTCGTCGCCGCGTTGGCCGAGAAGATGCAGGCGCTCAAGGTGGACCACGCCCTGAAGCCCGGCACCGACATCGGCCCGGTGGTCTCGTCCGACCAGCTGGAGCAGGATCTGCGCTACATCGCCATCGCCAGGGAGGAAGGCGGCCGCCTCGTCACCGGCGGCGAGCGGTTGTCGCGCGAGACCGAGGGCTATTACCTCGCCCCCGCGCTGTTCGCCGACACCGACAACAGCATGCGGATCAACCGGGAGGAGGTGTTCGGCCCGGTCGCCTCGGTGGTCCGCGTCCGCGACTACGACGAGGCCCTGGCGGTCGCCAACGACACCGAGTTCGGGTTGTCGGCCGGCATCTGCACGACCTCGCTGAAGCACGCGACCCATTTCAAGCGCCACGCCCAGGCCGGCATGGTGATGGTCAATTTGCCGACCGCCGGGGTCGATCCACACGCCCCCTTCGGCGGCCGCAAGGGATCGAGCTACGGCGCCCGCGAGCAGGGCTCCTACGCGCGGGAGTTCTACACGACGGTCAAGACCGCCTACGTCTTCGGCGGTTGATCAACCGGCGCCACGGCCCCTTTCCCCTCCGGGAAAGGGGCTCCCGCCATCACCCCGTCCCGTCCTCGGATGCCGTCGTGACCACCGCGCCGACGAAGGCGTAGCCGACGCCGTGCACCGCCTGCACCGGCAGCGCGCAGCCGGTGCGTTCCTCCACCTTGATGCGCAGGCGGCGGACCAGCGAATCGATGGAACGGCTGTAGGGATCCCAGTCCCGCCCGGTCAGCGCGATGGAGATGTCCTGGCGGCTGACCGGCTCGCCGGGAGCGACGACCAGCAGCGCCAGGAACTTGTATTCGGTGGCCGTCAGCGGCACCGCCGGCCCCTCGGGCGGCTGGATGCGCCACTCGACGTCGTCGAACTGCCAGCTTTTCTTGGTTTCCGCCACGGACGCCAGCCCCGGCGCGGGCGCCGGCACGGCCACCGGCGCGGCGCCCTTCTGGATGCGGCGGACCAGCGCCTTGATCTGGGCCTCGATCTCGCGGAAATCGACCGGCTTGACCAGATAGACGTCGGCGCCCAGTTCCAGCCCGATGACCCGGTCGATCAGGCTCGACCGCGCCGTCAGCATGATGATCGCCGCCTGCGACGCCGCCCGCACCCGCCGGGCGACGGAAAACCCGTCCTCGTCCGGCAGATTGATGTCGAGCACGATCACGTCGGCGCCGTGGCTTTCCAGAAGACCGTCCAGCTCGACTCCGCTCGACGCGCCACGCACCTCGAAGCCGCACCGATCCAGATATTCGACAAGATCATCCCGAAGGTCGGCTTCGTCTTCGACCACGATGATGCGAGGCACGGGGTTCCCAATCCTCAGTTCCAGACCGTATGCGGCGATATTAACCACCGTCCGCCGCCACGCCAACCCCAACCGCCAAACCTCGCAACCTAAATTATCCTTGTTTCAACGATTTGGCAGATACTGGTCACCAACGGTTGAGGAATAGCGTGCGATGGCGTCGCGATCGATGGCATCGGCGCGGCCGCTCTTTACCAAATCCCCATGACAGCGGTCAAACTCCCCGCGCAAGGCGTCATCCCGGAACATCATCGCGTATGGAGTCGGCGGGAAGATCGCGGTGAACACCACATCCTGGGCGGGATCGAACGGCAGCCCGCCGCCGCTCCCCGCCTTCTCCCGAAGCTGCCGGTTGTATTCCGCGAAGATCAGCCCGTCGGCCAGCACCGCGTCGACGCGCCCGGCGAACAGCAGGTTGGAGTGCACGAGCTGGTCGGCGCGCTCGCGGAAATCGGCGAAGCTGGGGATCGCCTCGCGCAAGCCCGGCAGCACGTCGGGCGCGCCGGAAAAGGTGACGACCCGCTTGCCGGCGAGGTCGGCCAGCGAGGCGACCTTCAGCCCGCCCGCCTTCAGCACCGACGCGCCGTTCTGGTAGCGGATGTAGGGCACCGACCGGGCACCCGGCATCGCCATGCCCGCCGGCACGGTGGAAACCGCGTCCACGGCCGCGCCGTCGCGGAAATCGATCCAGTGCCGGCCGAAGGGCACGATCTTGAAGACGGCCGTGTGGCCGCAGGCGGCCAGGGTCTCGGCGATGATCGACACCTCGCGCCCGGTGCCGTCGGCGGCGACCATCGGCGGCAGTTCCGGTGCGAGGATGGTCAAGGTCCGCGCCGTCGCGGCCGGCGCATGGCCCGCAACGGCCAGAACCGCCAGCCCCAGGATTCCGAACGTCCGACCGACGCGCGACGCCATCGCCCACCTCCGCTTCGTTGCAGTGCCGCGGACGTTAGCATGCGGGACCGGGCCCCTGACCATAGGATTTGACGCGCCAAGCGGCCGGCGCATCGCGAAATGGTCACTTTTCGTCACAAATCGGCGATGTTCGTTTTGCCACGTCGTGGATCATTGGGAATCCATACAGAATCTCACAGTCAAGTCACGCAACGCCGCAGGTTCTTGAGAGAAACTTCGGAACCCCCGTGGTACGGATACGAAAGGGGGGACAGAAGGTCACAGGCCCGTTGCGTACATGGCGATTGACACTATGCTGCCTGCACGGACGGGATTACTGCCCGGATGGCAAGCGCCGAAGACTCTGAACCGGGACGGAACATGCGTGGAACGGATCGGCCGGACGGAGCCGCACCTGGGCGCGCCGTGCACCGGATGAGCATCGTGGAGTGGATCAGGAGAAGCTGGATGAGCGTCACGGGCTGGGACGACACCGAATCCTACGAATCGCTCCGCTCCGGATCGGACCGCGAACTGCACGACCCGATCACCCCCGGTCCCGGAGGCGCCGGAACGGCCGCCCGGCCCAAACGGTCGGCCTCGCTGCTGACCCGCGTCATCGTGATGATCGTCGGCTGCACGCTGCTGGTCGGCATGGTGTCGATGGCCGTGTCCGCGATCCTCGTCGGGCAGCAGCAGCGCGAGGCGCTGGTCCACCGGGCGGAATTGATCGGCACGCTCCAGGCCGGCGCGCTGGGGCAGGCGGTGTGGGAGTTCGACACCCGCGCGGTGGAGGAGATGTTCCGCGGCCTGATGGCGCAGGACCCGGCCGTGCGCTCGGTGAAGGTCTGGGCGTCCAGCGGGCGCCAGGGCGCGCCGCTGGCCTCGCTCGAACGGCCGGCCGACCGTGCCGGCTTCACCACCGTCGAGCGCACCGTGTCGATCACCGGCGCCGACGGCCAGCGCAGCTCGGTCGGGCTGCTGCGGCTGGACTATTCATTGCAGGAGGCCGACAACGCCACCCTGACGGCGCTGGCGCCGATGGCCGGGCTGGTGTTCTTCTCGCTGCTGGCGGTCATCGGGATGATCAGCATCCTGCTGAACCGGCTGGTGCTGGCGCCGCTGGCGCGGCTGACCCGGTCGGCCGGCGCCATCGCGACCGGCGACTACCGCATCCGCCTGCGCAACACCCGCAGTGACGAGATCGGCCAGCTGACCAGCGCCTTCAACCATATGGCCAGCACGGTGCACGACTACACCATGACGCTCGAACAGCGCGTCACCGAACGCACCGAGGAGTTGCGCCAGTCCAACGAGCAATTGGGGGTGGTCAACCGGCAGGTGATGGACAGCATCCAGTACGCCAGCCTGTTGCAGGCGGCCATCCTGCCCGACGAGCGCGCCATGGCGCGCCGGCTCGACGAGGTCTTCGCGCTGTGGCGGCCGCGCGACGTGGTCGGCGGCGACTTCTACATCTTCCGCGAGCTGGGCGACGGGCCGGACGGCGATTTCCTGATCGGCGTCGCCGATTGCTCCGGCCACGGGGTGCCGGGAGCCTTCATGACCATGATGGTCAACGCGGTGCTCGACCATGTGGTGTCGGAGACGCCGGACGGCGATCCGTCGGCCATCCTCGGCGGGCTGAACCGCATGGTGCGCGCGGCGCTGGCGCGCGGGCGGGAGAATCCGCGCTTCGACAACGGGCTCGACATCGGCCTGTGCCTCGTCCGTCCGCGGTCCGGCGACCTGCGCTTCGCCGGCGGGCGCATCGGCCTGCACGTCGTCGATCCGGCGGCGGGCACGGTCGCCGAGATCAAGGGCGATCCGCAGAGCCTCGGCTACCGCCGCTCGCGCATCGACCACGTCTTCACCGTCCACACGGTTCCGCTGGCGCCGGGCGTCAGCTTCTACCTGACCACGGACGGTTTCCTCGACCAGGCCGGCGGGCCGCGCGGTTTCGGTTTCGGCAACCGGCGCTTCGACGCGATGCTGCTGGAACAGGCCGGACAGCCGATGGCCGATCGCAAGACGGCCTTCGCCCGCGCCCTTGCCAATCACCAGGGCGACCGGCCGCAGCGTGACGACATCACCCTTCTCGGTTTCGCCGTCGCGCCCGCCTCCACCACCAATTCCCAGTCAAGTCAGGCCATGGCGGAACAATGAAAGGCACCGACCTCTTCAACCTTCAAGAGCTTCTGTCACGGCAGAAGCTCCTGATCTGCTTCAGCGGCCCCTTCAGCCACAGCGTCATCGAAGAGCTGGGCAAGGCCGTCCGCAACCATCTGGAAACCGAGCAGATCGGAAAGTCGGCCATCATGGACGTCTTCTCCGTCTATGTGGAGCAGGCCCAGAACGTCCGCAACTACACCGCCTCCTGCGAGGCGGCGGGCCGGCCGATCCCGGCCAACAGCGGCATCGTGGTGATCGGCAAGGACGGCGACCATTACGTCGTCAGTTCCGGCAACCTGGTCGAGGCTGACGCCGTGCCCATCCTGTCGGCGTCGCTCGACCGGCTGCGCGGCCTGGACAAGGCCGGGCTGAAGGCCGCCTACAAGGAGCAGTCCCGCAAGCCGCGCGAGGCCGCCGCCAGCGGCGCCGGGCTGGGACTGATCGACATGGCCCGCAAGGCCAGCCGTCCGCTCGACTACGCGGTGCGCCCCGTCGACAGCCGGTATTTCTTCTTCAGCCTTGAAGTCCAGATTTAAGGACGCGGAAGCACGACGATGGACAGTTTGCGAATCGAGGCGACCTCCTGCTCGCCTCTCATCGATTTCGACGCCGAGGCCGGAACCCTGCGGATCGAGGGGGAATCCTATCCGGAGAACTCCTTCGACTTCTACGCCCCCGTCTTTTCCTGGCTGGAGGATTTCCTGAAGGAACCGGCCCCCGCCGTGGTGCTCGACATCGGCCTCAGCTACCTCAACACCAGCAGCATCAAGTGCCTGATCGACGTGCTGGAGATGCTCGACACCGCCAACGCCCAGGGCCGGCCGGCGTCGGTGCGCTGGCACTACGACCGCGACAACGACCGCGCGCTCGACATGGCGGAGGAGTTCAAGGAAGACGTGACCCTGCCCTTCGACATCCTGGCCCGCTGAAGGAATGCCCGTCATGCGGTCGCAGGAAGAGGACCTCCATCTCTGGGTCCGGCGTCTGGCCGAGGACCCGGCCAACGCCGGCAATCCCCTGCTGACGGAGTTCCAGACTCTGGCCGACCGCCATGGAAAGCTGCTGCGCCAGTTCCGCAAGATCGCCAAGATCAGCGACCGGTTGCAGACCGAAACCAAGGAGATGGCCCAGCAGCAGCGCCAGTTCGTGCTGATGGTCAGCCACGAGTTCCGCACCCCCCTGGCCATCGTCGACAGCGCCTCGCAGATGCTGGAGATCGAGCCCAACCTGCCGGCGTCGGCGGGACCGCGCGTGCGCAAGATCCGCAACGCGGTGCGGCGCATGCTGCATCTGATCGACCGATGCCTCGCCGACGACCGGCTGGACAGCGTCGCCCGCACGGTGACCGGCCGCTTCGACCTCGCCGCCCTGCTGATGGAGATGATGGCGGAACGCGGAAGCGCCAGCCCCAACCATCATTTCGAGATCCGGGGCTGTAGCCGGCCGCTGGTCATTCCCGGCGACCGCGACCTGCTGGCCGTGGTCTTCTCCAACCTCCTGGAGAACGCCGTCAAATACTCTCCGGGGGGCGGCCACATCCGGCTCAGCCTCGCGCAGGAGGACGTCCAGGCGGTCGTGCGTGTCGAGGACGAGGGAATCGGCGTGAACGCCGCCGACAGCCCGCGCATCTTCGACAAGTATTTCCGCGCCTCCAACGCCGCCGGCACGACCGGGGCCGGCCTCGGCCTGCATCTTGCCCGCCGCATCCTCGGGGCGCATGGCGGCGCCGTCGCGGTGGCGAGCGAACCCGAACTGGGATCGACCTTCACCGTCCGCCTGCCGCTGGAATCCACACCATGAGCCGATGGACCGTGCCGCGCGGAACGACGGAGATGAGCGCCCAGGAGCGCCGGCTCCTGGATTGGGTGCAGCGTCTGGAGGAGACGGGCGACAACGCCGGGCATCCCCTGATGGAGGAGTTCCGGACGCTCGCCGCCGAGCACCGCAAGCTGATGCGGCAGTTGACCAAGATCGCCACGATCAGCGACCGCATGCACACCGACTCGCGCCAGATGGCGCAGGTCCTCCACGCCGCGGCGCAGACCGACCCGCTGACCCAGTTGCCGAACCGCCGCCACATGATCGAGCGGCTCGAATCGGAACTGGGCCGCATCGCCCGCCATGGCGGCGGCTTCACGCTGGTCATGGTGGACATCGATCATTTCAAGGCGATCAACGACGCCTTCGGCCACGCCGTGGGCGACACGGCGCTGGTGGAGACGGCCCGGATCCTGCGGCAGAATCTGCGCGGCCACGATCTGTGCGCCCGCTGGGGCGGCGAGGAATTCCTGATCCTGCTGACCCAGACCGACCAGGAGCAGGCGAAGACCGTCGCGGAAAAGCTGCGGCGGCTGGTCGACGACCACCGGATGCACGTCGAGGGACGGGACATCCACATCACCCTCAGCCTCGGCATCGCGGCGTATCGTCCGGACTGGACCGCCGATGCCTGCATCCAGGCCGCCGACGACGCGCTCTACGCCGCCAAGCGCGCCGGGCGCAACCGCTGGGCGGCGTAACGCCGCCCGCGGCGCCCCCGATCAGATCGTCGGGGCATCCCCGGCGGGCCCGGCGGCCCGCCGCAGTTCCTCCAGCACGCGCCGCAACTCGCCCGGATGCAGAGGCTTGTGCAGGAAGGCGCAGCCGCGCCGCTGACCTTCCAGCAGCGCGTCCGGCGCCGTTTCCCCGGTCAGCACCACCGCCGGGATGGTGGAGCGGAACAGCTTGCGGACCCGGTCGATCACGTCGAAGCCCGACACCTTCCCCGGCAGACGCAGGTCGGTCAGGATCGCGTCCGGCGGGCCTTCCAGCCCGTCGACCGCCGCGAAGACCTCGCGCATGTCCGACGCCGACACCGAGGCGCAGCCCCAGGATTCCAGCGTCAGAAGCAGGCCGGACAGCACCATGCTGTCATCGTCCACCACCAGGATCCTCATGCCGTCCAGCAGCGTCCCGCCAGCCTCGGCGCTCTGGAGCGGAGGCGGCGCGGCCTCGGCGGGCGCCTCCTCCTCCAGCCGCTCCACCGTCACCGCGAAGACGGAGCCCCGGCCGGAGCGCGACTGCACGTCGATGGGCGCGTTCAGCAGGACCGACAGGCGCCGCACGATGGCGAGCCCGAGACCGAGCCCGCGGGTCGGGTCGCGGCTGGGGTTGGTGAGCTGGTGGAATTCGTCGAAGATGACGTCCTGCTTGTCCGGCGGGATGCCGAAGCCGGTGTCCCACACCTCGATCCGCCAGCGGTCGCCGCGCCGGCGCGCGCTCAGCAGGATGCCGCCCTGCTGGGTGTAGCGGATGGCGTTGGCCAGCAGGTTGCGGACGATCCGCCCGAGCAGGACCGGGTCGCTGCGGGTCGTCCCCTTCGGCACGCGCACGCGCAGCCGCAGGCCCTTCTCCTCCGCCTGCGGGCGGAATTCGTCGGCCAGCGAGTTCAGCATCGTGTCGAGCGCCACCACCTGCATCTCGGGCTCGACCGTTCCGGCGTCCAGCGTCGAGATGTCGAGCAGCGCGTTGAGCAGCCGCTCGCCCGCCGTCATGGCGTTTCCCAGCATGCCGGTGGTCCGCATCGCCCGCGAGTTGCCCACAACCTGCCGGGTCAGCGCGTCGAGGAACAGCCGCATCGCCTGGAAGGGTTGGCGCAGGTCGTGGCTGGCCGAGGCCAGGAAGCGCGAGCGGGCCGCGGTGGTGCGCTCGACCTCCGCCCGCATGGTCGTGGTCATGTGCTCGACCGCGTCGTCCAGCGTGGCGGTCGCCAGGGCGCCGATCACCGTCCCATCCACCGTCAGCGGCACCGCGCGCAGGGTCAGCGGCGGCGTCAGCGGCAGGCGCAGCGTGGCGACCTCCGGCCGCTGCGCCGCGTCGCCGTAGAGCGGGCGCAGTTCGGCCAGCAGCGACGGCCAGACGCCCGCCAGCAGGGTCGGGCCGGTTTCGTCCCGCGCCGCCGCGCGCGGCTTTCCGAGCAGCAGAGCCAGCGCCTCGTTGCAGCGCAGCGCCGCCATGTCCGGAGCGCCGACGATCAGCAGCGACGGGATGGCGCTCGCCGCGCACAGGCGCCGGGCGTTGTCGAGGCAGTCTCGATACCGCAGGTCGGTCGCGGAGATGGGGGTAGCCGAGGAACGGAGCATCGCGTCACGGGCTCTTGAGATCGGAGTCTCGGGATGGGTCAGGCTGATCGCCATGCGGGAACGACGTCCGTCATCGGAACAATTTGAAAAGCCTGCCGATAATAAACGGCTGCACCGCATCGCGAAATCAAACGTTGGCGCTATCTCCCTCCTATGCTGAAGGTCCAGGTCTCGGCAGGCGCAGCAGATGATCCTCGACGAAATACTTCCGGCGCAGCAGCGCCATCAGCCGCACCTTCAGCACGTCCATGGTCTGCGCCTTGCCGACGAAATCGTCGGCGCCGGCGTTCAGGCTGATGGCGAGCTGCTCCTCGTCGTCCTGGCTGGTCAGGATGACGATCTGGAAGAACAGCCCGCGCCGGCGGCGGAACCGGTCGAAGCGCTGGCAGAGCTGGGTGCCGCTGGTCCCCGGCATAACGAGGTCGAGGATCACGCAGTCGAGCCCGCCGCCGGACAGCGCCGCGACCGCCTCGTCGGCGTTGCGGGCGGCCGTCACGATGCAGCCCTCCTGCTCCAGTTCGGAACGCAGGAACTCGCGGTAGGTGGCGCTGTCGTCGACGATCAGGATGCGCGCCCGGCGGAAGATGTCCGCCGCGGTCGGGGCGGCGTTGCGCTGCTCCAGCAGGGCGACGGCCTCGCCGACCACCCCCTGCGGGTCGGCGGGATCATGCTCCCCCTCGCCGTGCCCCAGCACGATGACCGACGTCGGTCCGCCGGCCTGCAAGGCCGCCAGCCCGCTCCGCCCCACCGTTTCGGCCTCGACGATCAGCAGGTCGGTCGGCTGGCGGGCCAGCTCGTCCCACGCGCGCTCGATCCCCTCGACGCAGGTGGTTTCGAATCCACGCTCCTCCAGCAGCAGCTTCAGCAGCAGCCCCTGCGTCTGCGAGGCCATGACAACGAGGGTACGGGGTCCGTTCATGACGCCATCTTATCATCGGAGATCAGTTGCACGAGCCGGGATGCGATCTGGTCGAGCGGCAGTTCCTCCACGGCGCCGCCCAGGCGGACCGCCGTTCCCGGCATGCTGTGGATGACGGCGGTGGAGGCATGCTCGGCGATGGTGTAGGCGCCGGCCCGCCGCATCTCGACCAGCCCGCGGGCGCCATCCTCGCCCATGCCGGTCAGCAGGACGCCGATGCCGGCGGCGCCGTAGGCGGTCGCCATCGACCGGAACAGCAGCTCGCCCGCCGGCCGCTGCCCGCAGACCGGATCCCCGGCGGTCAGGCGGACCACGCCGTTCTCGATCGTCAGGTGGCGGTCGCCGGGGGCGACATGGACATGGCCGGGGCGCGGGATCGCGCCATGCTCGGCCAGCAGAACCGGCAGCGGAACGACCGTGTCGAGCCAGGAGGCGAAGCCCGCCATGAAGGGCGCCCCCATGTGCTGGACCACGAAGACCGGCATCGGATAGTCGGGCGGCAGCTCCTTCAGCAGCCGCGCCAGCGCCGCCGGCCCGCCGGTGGAGGTCACCAGCCCGAGCGCGCGGAAGCGCCGCCGCCGGCCGTCCGCCGCCGCCGCCTCGCCGGGCAGCGCCCCCGGCCCGGAGCCGGCGTCGCCGCCGTCCGCCGCCCGGCCGGGCCGCAGGGCGGCGCGGGCGCTGATGCGGTGGCGGATGACCTTCACCTGGCTCATGATGACGAGCTGGGTGCAGAGATGGTGGGCGACCGTCTGGTAATCGGCCCGCGCGACGCTGCCCGGCTTCTCCACCACCGCCAGCGCCCCGGCCTGGAGCGCCCGCATGGGGATGTCGAGGTCGCCCACGTCGGAGGCGACGACGACGATGGGCAGCGGGTGCTGCCGCATGATGCGGCTGGTCACCTCGAAGCCGTCGATGCCGGGCAGGCGGATGTCGAGCGACACCACGTCCGGCGCCGCCCGCTCGATCATGCGCAGCGCCTGCTCGCCGGAGGACGCGACGCCGGCCACCTCCAGGCGCGGGTCGGTCCCGATGATGTGGGCGAGCAGCTGCTGGACGACCGGCGAGTCCTCCACCACCAGCACCCGGATGCGGCGCGGCGCGGTCACAGCAGCCGCCGGATGCCGGCCAGAAGCTCGTTCTGGTCGAAACGTGTCTTGACGATGTAGGCGTCGGCGCCGAGCCGCAGGCCGCGCTCGCGGTCCTCGTCGCTGGCGCGCGAGGTCACCAGGATGACGGGAATCTCCGCCATCCGCTTGTCCGCCTTGACGGCCTGCAACAGGGCGAAGCCATCCATGCGCGGCATTTCGACGTCGCTGACGATCAGCCCGACCTCCATCCCCTCGGCGAGACGCTCCAGCGCCTCGCGCCCGTCGACGCACTGCGTCACCCGATAACCATGGGCCTCCAGGATGCTCTTTTCCAGCGTGCGCGTGGTGATGCTGTCGTCAACCACCAGGATGTGGGCGCGGGCGGGCGGCGCCTCCTCCGCCGGGCGGGCGGCGGCGGGCAGCGCGCTGCCGGGCAACGGCATCAGGCCGGGCACGTTCAGCACCAGACAGGGGCCGCCGTCGTCGAGCAGCACGGTGCCGAGGTAGCGCGCCGGGTCCAGCCCGGTCTCCTCGGCCGCCGTCACCACCGCCTCGCGCGTCGCGGCGAAGCCGTCCACCGCCAGAGCCAGCCGGCGCTCGCCCGCCCGCACCACGATCAGCGCCAGCCGCTTTCCGGTGGCGGGCAGCACCGGCGCCTCCAGCCCCAGCAGGGCGGCGAGCGAGGTGACGGCGATGTCCTCCTCCCCGACCCGGATCATCGGGGTGCCGACCCCGGAGAACAGGGTGTCGGACAGGGTGTGGTTCAGCCGGACCACGTCGGCCGACGGCAGGGCGAAGGTCTGGTCCTGCACCGCGACGAAGACGAGGCGCTGGCTCAGCAGGCTGAGCGGCACCTCGATGGTGACGACGGCGCCGCCCTCCGGCCTTCCGGCGATGGTCAGGTTGCCCTGGAGCCGCTCGACCTCGGCCCGCGCGATGGCGAGCCCCATGCCGCGCCCGGCCAGCTCGGTCGTCCGGGCCGCGGTGGAGAAGCCGGGGTGGAACAGAAAGTCGACCAGCCGTTCCAGCGGCGCCTCGCCGGCCTCCTCGGGGGGCAGCAGGCCGCGTTCGACCGCGCGGCGGGCGATGGCGGCGCGGTCGAGCCCGCGCCCGTCATCCTCGATGCGCAGGCGCAGGCGCGCCCCCTCCACCGACGCGGCGATCGCCACGCGGGCGGCCGGGCGCTTGCCCATGGCCTGCCGTTCGGCCGGCGGCTCGATGCCGTGGCTGATGGCGTTGCGGGCGATGTGCAGGATCGGATCCTTGAGCCGTTGCAGGACGGCGCGGTCGGCCTCGACCTCCAGGCCACGGACATCGACCTCGACCTCCTTGCCCTCGCTGCGGCTGATGTCGCGGATCATGCGGCCGAGGCCGCCGAGCTGGTTTTCCGCCGGCAGCATGCGCAGCCGCCGCATGTCCTCCTGGAAGCCGCCGCCCCAGCGCCGCATCGACCACAGCAGCCGGTCGTGGGTGCGGTGCGCCTGGTCGAGCGCGCCGCCCAGTTCGCGGAAACGCTGCTCGAAGGCCGCCGCCGGGCCGGAACCGCGCGCCGTCTCGCCCTGCTCGCCGGCCAGCACGGCGGCCTGGTTCAACTGGACGCGCAGGTGCCGCCACGAGCGCTCCAGAGCCAACCATTCCCGCCGCATCATCTGGATCTGCTCGCCCAGCCCCGCCTGCGCCTCGACCTCCGGCAACAGGGCCGACGCGGTGTCGGACAGGCGCTCCAGCCCCCGCGCGGCGATGCGGACGAGGGCGGAGGTGTCGCCCTCCCCCGCCCGGTCGGGCGCGCGCTCCGGGCCCGGGCCCGGGCCATGCGCGGGCCGGCGGGCCGGCGGCGGCGGCGGGGCGGCGATGGCGACGCGCTCGCCGGCGATGCGGTCGAGATCGGCCGACACGCCGGCCAGCTCGACCTCCGCGCCTCCCTGGGTCGACCAGGCGACGACGTCCTCGATGGCGTCGAGCGCGCGGCGCACCACCGCCATGGTGGAGGCGTCGAGCGGCGCCTCGCCGCGCTGCACGGCGATGAAGGCCGCCTCCAGCCGGTGCGAGAGATTCTCCACCTCCGGCAGGTCGACGGCGCGGGCCGCGCCCTTGAGGCTGTGGGCCCGGCGGTGGATCTCGACGAGGTCGGGCGCCTCGCCGCTCGCCTCGGCCGCGCGCAGGGCGGCGCGGATCACCGTCAGATGATCCTTGTGCTCCAGCTCGAAGGCGGCCAGCAGCCGTTGACGGATGTCCATCAGGCGGGCGTCCCCATCACACCCGGTAGTTCCGCACCGCCTCGACCAGCCCCTGGCCGAGGTTGTTCAGGTTGGCCGCCGCCCCTTCGAGCTGCCGGGTGCCGGCCGCCGTCTGGCTGCTCGCCTCGCGGATGTTCTGGAGCGCCTGGATGACCTGCTCCAGGCCGATCTGCTGCTGGTTGGTGCCGGCGACGATCTGCTGGAAGGCCAGCACGCTCTCCTGGATGTTGTCCGCCATGCTGCGGATGGTCGTCTGGGTGGAATCGGTCTGGCGCTTGCCGGCGGCGACGCGCTTGACCGCCTCCTCCGTCAGCATCACCGAGGCGTTGATCCCGTGCTGGATCTCGCTGAGGTTGGAGCGCACCTGCGCCGTCGCCTCCTTCGACTGGTCGGCGAGGCTCTTGATCTCGCCGGCGACGATGGTGAAGGTCCGGCCATGCTCGCCGGCCGCCGCCGCCTCGATGGCGGCGTTCAGCGCCAGCAGGTGGCAGCGCTCGGCGATGTCGTTGACGGTGACGATGATCTCGCCGATCGCCTGGGTGCGTTCGGACAGCATGACGATGTTCTCGGCCACCGCCTCCGCCTGCTCGCGGATGGCGTCCATCGCCTGGATGGTGTCGTCCACCGCCTTCAGCCCGGAATGGCTCGACGCCGCGACCGACTGCGCCCCGTGCGCCACGTCCTGGGCGCGGCGGTTGATCTGGGCGCCGGATTCGGTGATCTCCGACAGGGTCGCCGTGGTCTGCTCGACCGCGGCGAGCTGCTCGGCGACGCTGGCCGACTGCTGCTGGGTGGAGGCGCGGATCTGGGCGGTGGCGGCGTGGACGCTCTCGGCGGTCTGGCGCGTCGTGCCGGCCATGGATTTCAGCCGACCGGCCATCTCGTTCAGATGGTCGCCGAGAATCGCCAGCTCGTCGCGGCCGGGGATGGTCACCGACTGGGTCAGGTCGCCGTGCCCGACCTTGGTGACGAACTCGATCGCCTTGCCCAGCCGCCTGGTGATCGATCCGCCGATCAGGTAGGCGACCAGCACCGCGATCAGGAACACCACGACCAGCGCGACGATCGACGCCTGGAGGGCCGAGTTGTAGATCGAGCGGATCTCCTCGCGCCCGGCCTGGGTCAGCCGGTCGATCACCTCCTGCGACTTGGCGATGCTGGCTTCCATGGTCTTGCGCAGATCCTCGACGCGCGCGCGGTGCTGAAGCGCCTCGTTCACCTGGTTGCGCTCCAGCAGGCCGTAGATGAGGCGGGCCTCGTCGCCGACCATGGCGACGGCGCGGCCCATCTCGCTGGACGCGTTGTCCAGCTCGATCCAGCCACGGCGGCGGCCGTCGATCGGGGACAGGGAGGCGCGCTCGGCCGCCATCGTCCTCAGCCTGCCGAGCGTGCCGCGCAGCCGCGCCCCGACCTCCTCGTAGCGCTGCCGGATCGGCGGTATCAGGGCCGGGATCTCGGCGGCCCGCCCCTCGGCGTTGGCGACGGAGACGGCGTTCAGCGCCGATTCGCGGATGCTGCGCAGCTCCGCCTGGAGGGTGCCGACCTCGTTCACCTGCTCGGCGGCGTCGGTGTCGTAGCTGGACACCGCCATGATCACGCCCAGCGCGTCGGAGAAGCGGGCCATCTGGAACAGGGCCAGCATGGCCGACAGCACGCAGATCACCCCGAAACCGAGGACCAGCTTGTGCGCGACTTTGATGTTCATTCCTGGTCTCCGGCCTTAGGCTTTCACGAAATCGAGAAGTGCGGTCATGTCGAGGACCGCCGTGCGGTCCGCCGTGATGCTCCGGACGAATCCGCCGGCTTCCGGCGGGGCGGCGGCGCGCGGCGGATCGACGTCGGCCACCCGTTCCACCGCCGCCACCCGCAGGGCGGCGGGGCGGCCGCTCCCGGTGCGCAGGACGATGGCGTAGCCGGCTTCGCCCCTTTCCCCGCCGGGCAGCGGCAGCGCCACGCCGCCGCACAGCCGGTCGAGATCGAACAGCCGCATCACCCGGCCGCCCACCGCGATGACGCCCAGCATCGCCGGCACGCTCCCCGGCACGGGGGCTAGGCGCGGCATCGGCACGATGTGCGCCAGATGGCGCAGGTCCAGCCCGTACAGGGTCGCCGCGCCGCGCGCCAGCAGCAGGGGCACCAGCGGGCGGTCGTCCTGCGTCTCCGGGCCTTCCGCGAGCGCTTCGGCGCGGCGGCGCAGAACGGCGTCGGCCCAGGGCCCGCGCCCGGCAAAGGCCTCGTCCATCGCCGCGTTGCGGCGCGCCACGCTGTCGCGCACCAGCTCCCAGTCGATGGAGGAGCCGGCCGTCGGGGTTTCATCGGCCATCACGCCTCCTCGCCCGACAGCCAGAGATCCAGCATGCCGCGCAGTTCACGCACGGTCAGCCCGCCGCCCTCGGCGATGGGCTCGTCGTCCGCGCGCCCGGCCAGGGCGTCGCAGGCGTTGCGGAAATGGCGCTGCGCCGGCCCGAGACGGCCGCGCCGCCAGTAGGCCAGCGCCAGATGGTAGTCGGCCAGCACGAAGCCCGAATCGAGATACAGCGCCCGCTTGAAGGCGGCCACCGGATCGCCGACCCCCAGTTCCTCCTCGACCAGCCCGAGCTGGTAATGGGCCGTGGGGTCGAGCCGGTTGGCCTCGATCCGGGCGAGGCAGGATTCCAGCGCGGTGGAGCGCTCGCCGGCCGCCCCATCCAACGGGGCCGGCGGCGGAGGCGGCGGGACGGCGGGGCGGCGGACGGACGGCTTGGCCGCCGCCGGGCGCGGCGTCCCGACGGGCGCCGGCGCCCATCGTCCCGGCGGAGGCGGCGGAGGCGGGGCCGCCGGCTCCATCTGCTTGCGGTAGAGCGTGGCCCCCGGAACCGACACCGGGGTGAACAGCTCGTTCAACTGCGGTCCGGCCTCGGCGTGGCCGACCACCAGCCAGCCGCCGTCGGACAGCGCCTTGTGCAGGTCGCCGAGCAGCCGGTGCCGGGTCGTCTCGTCGAAATAGATCATGACGTTGCGGCACAGGATGATGTCGAACAGCCCGATCCCGTGCGGGTAGGACGGGATGGTGCCCTCCACCAGATTGAACGGCATGAAGCTGGTCCATTGCCGGAACTTCGGCTTCACCGACCACAGCCGGTCGAGCCGGTCGAAGCAGGCGTCCAGCGTCTCCGGCGACAGGCCGCGCACCGCCCAGTCGCCGTAGGCGCCGCGCCGCGCCTGTTCGAGGAAGTTGGCGTTGATGTCGGTGCCGACGATGTGGACCTGCCAGCCGTCGAGCTGGTCGGCGAAATGCTGCTTCAGCAGGATTTCCAGCGTGTAGGCTTCCGGCCCGATCGAGCAGCCGGCGCTCCAGATGCGCAGCAGCCGGCTGTTGCGGTTGCGCCGCAGGCATTCGGGGATGGCGACCGCCCGCAGCGCGTCGAACTGCTCGATGTAGCGGAAGAAGAAGGTCTCGCCGACCGTCAGTTCGTTGATCAGACCCTGATACTCGGCGCCGCCCGGCCCCTGCGCCTCCAGCGCCGCCAGATAGCCGCCGACGCTGGTCACCCGCCCGTAGGGCAGGCGGCGGTTGATGCGTTCGGCGAAGGCCGCGTCCTTGTCGGCGTAATAGGCCAGCCCGGTGGCGTTGATCACCATCGCCTTCAGCCGGGGATAGGCCGGGTCGCGCAGGATCGTTTCGATGGGAGTCATGGCGCCGCCCCCTCGGCCGTCCCGTCCGTCCACAGCCCGAGCCGGCGCTCCTCGGCGGCACGGAAGGCCTCGAGCAGCCGCCCTTCCGCGCGGCTCAGCAGCCGGTCCGGATCAAGCAGGCTGACCGTCCCGCCCGGCCCGGCGGCCGGATCGGCGAATCCGGCCATGGCGCAGCCGTTGAAGGACAGCGACGGCTCGGCCGGCAGCAGAGCTTCCGCCGGCACCGCGACGTCGCCGCGCACCTGGTCCACCAGCAGCGCCAGCGGTCGTCCCTGCCATGTGACCAGGATCAGCGGGGCGTAGAGCCCCGCGTCGCCCGCCCCCAGATCGAGAAGGATCGACAGTCGCAGAACGGGAACGATTTCGCCGTGGTAGCGGAACACGCCCTCCACCGGCGGCGGGGCGGTCGGCAGCCGGTCGAGATGGGGCAAGGGCAGGAATCGCCGCACGGCCTCCACCGGCAGCGCCAGCGGGTGGCCGGCAACCAGGAAAACGACGCAGCGCGACACCGGAGGTGAAGAGGCCGAAAGCGTGGCGAGTGGCGACATCCGTCCGTCAGCGTGTTGGAAACCGGCCCGGAACATGCCCCATCGGGACCGGAATGCGAACTACGCCAAAGGTTTGCACCAGAGGTTCTATGCCTTCCAAGCGAACGGAGCGCCCGCCATGTCGAAGGGGTATGCCCAAGGTGACGTTCACAGGCACCAAAGACCCAATCCGCCCAAGCCCGCCCGCCCGCGCGGAGGGTGCTGACAATCCCACTCTTGGGCAGATCGAGTAAAATTCTATTCAATTGCCACGCTCATGCCCCCCTTTGATGCCTCGACGCAATCTTCACGCATCGGATTTCGCTAACGATTTGGAAAGAAAGTCCGCTTCACAGTTGTTGCATCGCAACATCGTCATGCTCTTCTTGGGAGGCGGCGATGATGGACCAAGACCAGGCGGCATCGGACAGGGGCACGCCGCCTGTTCGCCCGACACACCAATCAATCGCCGGAACGGCATGGGCCATGCCGGAAAAACCTGGGCCGAGGACACGCGCCGCCTGTTCCGGCGCGAAGCGGAATGGGGCCGTCCGGCGGAAGGCTGCCGGCGGCAAACGGTTTCTCTTGTTTTCGAGCGGTGGGAGACGCCCATGACCAACCCAGGCAACAGCCTGTTCGACCTGTCGCGCGGCGTCCTCGACGTGGCGTCACAGAAGGTGGCCCGGATCGAGGACATCACCCGGCGCATGAAGATGCTGGCGATGAACGCGCTGATCGAGGCGGCCCGCGCTGGCGACCGCGGCCGCGGCTTCGCCGTGGTGGCCAACGAGGTCTCGGAGATCTCGACCCAGGTGAACGGCATCACCAGGGAACTGCGCTCGGAGATCGTCGCCCGCGTCGATCACCTGACCACCACCGGCAGCGCCATGGTGCGGGAGATGCATGGCAGGCGGCTGGCCGACCTGTCCTTGAACATGATCGAGATCATCGACCGCAACCTGTACGAGCGCTCCTGCGACGTGCGCTGGTGGGCGACCGACAGCGCCGTGGTCGATTGCGCGGCATCCCCGTCCGAGCAGGCGCGCCGCCACGCCGCGCACCGGCTGGGCGTCATCCTGGAATCCTACACCGTCTACCTCGACCTGTGGATCGCCGACCGCAACGGCACCGTCATCGCCAACGGCCGTCCCGACCGCTACCGCAACGCCGTCGGCGCCAACGTGTCGGACGAGCCGTGGTTCCGGCAGGCGCTGGCGACGCGCGACGGCGGCGGGTTCACGGTGGGCGACGTCGCCCGCAACCGGACGCTGGACGACCGGGTGGTGGCGACCTACGCGACGGCGATCCGCCGCGGCGGCGAGGCCAACGGCGAGCCGGTCGGCGTGCTCGGCATCTTCTTCGACTGGGAGCCGCAGGCGGCGGCGGTGGTGCAGGGGGTGCGGCTGGAGGAGAACGAGCGGGAGCGCTCGCGCTGCCTGCTGCTCGACGCCCGCCACCGGGTAATCGCCTCGTCGGACGGGCGCGGCATCCTGGCCGAGACGATCCCGCTGAAGCGCGGTGCCGGCACCATGGGCCATTACATCGACGCCCAGGGCAAGCTGGTCGGCTACGCCCTGACGCCGGGCTACGAGACCTACAAGGGTCTCGGCTGGTACGGGGTCATCGTCCAGAAGCCGTGATCACGCGGGCGCGTCAGTGCGCCGCCGCCATTCCGTGGCAGTCGAAGGCGCCGGACAGGGCATGGGCGTTGCGGAGCTGGAGCGCCTCGACCAGATCGCGAACCTCGTCGGCCAACTCGTCGGCGGCCCAGTCATGCCGGTCGGCACCGGCGACGGCGAGAAGGCGCAGGGTGGTGCGCAACAGGTCGCCGGGCTCCCAGCCGTTCGCCCGTTCGGCGTCGCTGGCGACCTGGAGCAGCGAGGTCGCGAAAGCCAGCACATCCGGTTCGACGTTCATGAGGCATGCCTCCACGAATTCGTTGGCCTTACGGACTATACTTCCTTTCGGATGATCCGCTGTCAAACGAAAGTTTGCGGCGCTGCGAAACAAGCCCTAGGTCTTGCCCGGCCGATCCTCCTCCGGCTCGTCCAAAGGCGGCATACGGGCAACGAAACGACCCTTGACACCCTGCGGCCATTGCTTGAACGGAACGATTCCGTCCGAAGTGTCGGCGTAAGCCCGCAGATAGGCCGTCAGCGTCTCCACCGACGCATCGTCGGCCGGCAGGTCGCCCAGCACATAGCTCATCCGGCCGGCGGCGCGCACGGCGACGGCGCAGGGGCGGCGGCAGCTCATCAGGCAGCGCAACGGGCGCAGCCGGACCCTGCCCGCCAGGTCCGGATCCGCCGCCAGCGCCCGTTCCATCAGGCCGGCCAGTTGGGCGCCGGCGCGCGGCATGGCCTCCGGCGGATCCTCGGGATGACGGCAGGTTTCGCAGACGATAAGTTCGACAGGCATCGGACCGTTTCCGGAATGGGATCGGCGACGGGCGGGTGCCGCCTTTGCCCGGCCAGTGCTAACGGCCGGCGGACGGCGCTGTCAACCGGGCCGGCCGCGCGTGGTTGCGGCTTGCCAACGACCGGCAAACTCCCGACCATGCGGTGCGGCGGCGAATGGCCGAGGACGGGCGGAACGGGCGGGCATGAGCGCAAGGCAGAGAATCGTTCGCGAACGCCGGCAATACAACCAGCTCGCCGCCGACCAGACGCTCGAAGACTACGCGCTGCGCTACACCGCCGAACGGGCGCGGCACTGGACCGCCTCGCGGGTCGCCAACACGGCCCTCGGCGCCATCTCCTTCCTCGCCTGCGAGGCCATCGGCGCGGCGGTGACGCTGACCTACGGCTTCGCCAACGCCATGGCCGCGATCCTGGCGGTCGGCGTGCTGACCTTCCTGGTCGGGCTGCCGATCACCCGCCACGCCGCCCGCGCCGGGGTCGACATCGACCTGCTGGCGCGCGGCGCCGGCTTCGGCTATCTCGGCTCGACCATCACCTCGCTGGTCTACGCCTCCTTCACCTTCATCCTCTTCTCCATCGAGGCCAGCATCATGTCGGCCGGCCTACAGATGGTGCTGGGGATCCCGGCCTCGGTCGCCCACGTCATCAGCTCGCTGGCGGTGATCCCCATCGCCGTCTACGGCATCCGCTTCATCAGCCGGATGCAGGTGGCGACGCAGCCCATCTGGATCGCCCTGCAATGCGTGCCGCTGGCCTACGTCGCCCTGCTCGACCGTTCGACGGTGGCGGAGTGGATGGCGATGCCCGGCACCCTGGGGGCGCCCGGCGGCGGGCTGGCGCTGCTGCCTTTCGGCATGGCGGCGTCGGTGCTGCTGTCGCTGCTGCCGCAGATCGGCGAGCAGGTCGACTATCTGCGCTTCCTGCCGCCCCGGGAAAGGATCGGCCGGCTGCGCTGGTGGACGGCGATGCTGGCCGGCGGCCCCGGCTGGGTGCTGATCGGCAGCCTGAAGCTGGTCGCCGGATCCCTGCTGGCCTTCCTCGCCGTGCGGCACGGGCTGTCGGCCGAGGAGGCGGCGCAGCCGACGCAGATGTATCATCTGGCCTTCCTCGACGTCTTCGGCTCGCCCGGCCTGGCGCTGGCGCTGACCGGGCTGTTCGTCGTCGTCTGCCAGATCAAGATCAACGTCACCAACGCCTACGCCGGCTCCATCGCCTGGTCGAACTTCTTCTCCCGCCTGACCCGCAGCCATCCCGGCCGCGTCGTCTGGCTGGTGTTCAACGTGCTGCTGGCGCTGCTGCTGATGGAGATCGGCATCCTCGGCGTGATCGAGAGCATCCTCGGCCTCTACGCCAACGTCGCGGTCGGCTGGCTCGGCGCCGTCGCCGCCGACCTCGCGATCAACAAGCGGCTGGGATTCAGCCCGCCCCACATCGAGTTCAAGCGCGCCCACCTCTACGACATCAACCCGGTCGGGGTCGGCGCCATGGGGCTGTCGGTGCTGTGCTCCACCACCGCCTTCTTCGGATTCCTCGGGCCGGTGGCTCAGGCGCTGGCCCCCTTCATCGGCCTGACCGTCGCCTTCATCGCCGCCCCGCTGATCGCCTGGAGGACCGGCGGGCGCTACTACCTCGCCCGCCCCCCGACCGGGCTGCCGGAGGGCAAGGCCGAGATCCGCTGCTGCATCTGCGAGAACCTGTTCGAACGGCCCGACATGGCCCATTGCCCGGCCTACGACGCGCCGATCTGCTCGCTCTGCTGCACGCTGGAGGCGCGCTGCCACGACCTGTGCAAGACCGACAGCCGCTTCGCCGACCAGATCGCCCGTTTCCTCAAGGGCGTCCTGCCGGGCCGGATGGGGGCGGGGGTGCACACCCGCACCGGCCATTTCATCGGGGTGATGACGCTGTTCACGCTGGTGCTGGGCGGCGTGCTGCTGGTCATCGACTTCCAGTACGCCAACGCCGAGGAGGCCCAGCGCGCCGCCATCCACACCGCCCTGTTCGCGGTCTTCGTCTGCCTGTTCATCCTGTCCGGCGTCGCCGCCTGGCTGCTGGTGCTGGCGCACGAGAGCCGCCGCAAGGCCGAGGAGGAGACCGGCCGCCAGACCGCCATGCTGATGGACGAGATCGCCGCCCACGAGCGCACCGACGCCGCCCTCCAGAAGGCCAAGGAGGTCGCCGAGGCCGCCAACGCCGCCAAGAGCCGCTACATCATCGGCGTCAGCCACGAGATCCGGGCGCCGCTGAACGCCATCTCCGGCTACGCCCAGCTCATGGAGCGCAACGCCACCGAGCGCCCGCAGGACGCCGTCCGCGTCATCCGCCGCAGCGCCGAGCATCTGTCGAACCTGATCGACGGGCTGCTCGACATCTCCAAGATCGAATCGGGCCTGCGCCGGCTCAGCCGCGAGAAGATCAACCTGATCGAGTTCCTCGACCAGCTCGCCGACATGTTCCGCCTCCAGGCCGCCGCCAAGGGGCTGGAGTTCCGCTACGCCCGCGTCGCCCACCTGCCGGCCTACGTCCACACCGACAGCAAGATCCTGCGGCAGATCCTGATCAACCTGCTGTCCAACGCGGTGAAATACACCGAGAGCGGCCACGTCACCCTGTCCGTGCGCTACCGCAGCCAGATCGCCGAGTTCGAGATCGCCGACACCGGCATCGGCATCCGGCCGGAGGATCTCGACCGCGTCTTCGAGCCGTTCGAGCGCGGCCACGGCGCCGCCGTGCGGACGGTGGCCGGCACCGGGCTGGGGCTGACCATCACCCGGCTGCTGACCCGCATCATGGGCGGCGACATCGCGCTGCGCAGCCGGCTGGGCGAGGGCAGCGCCTTCACCGTCCGCCTGCTGCTGTCGGAGGCGATGCACAGGCCGGGCGAGATCGCCGAGCGCCGCGCCGTCAGCGGCTACGCCGGTCCGCCGATCACCGTCCTGCTGGCCGACGACGACCGCGACCATCTGGCGCTGATGACCGACATCCTGCGGCCGCTGGGCTTCGTGCTGTTCACCGCGTCCGACGCCGGAAGCTGTCTGGCGACGGCGGCGCAGTGCAAGCCGGACATCGCCATGCTCGACATCTCGATGCCCGGCGAGAGCGGCTGGGACGTCGCCGAGGGGCTGCGGCGGCTGTTCGAGGACCGCATCCGCATCATCATGGTCTCGGCCAACGCCTACGAGTCGCAGGGCCCCGGCGACGGCCGCGCCCCGCACGACGCTTTCGTCGCCAAGCCGATCGAGATCCACGCCCTGCTCGACCGCGTGCAGGAGCTGACCGGTCTGGAATGGATCCACGCCGCCGACCCCTTGCCGGAGAAGGCCCCCGCTCCGCCTGTCACCGCTCCGGCCGCCGCTCCGCCGCCCGCCGGCCCGCCGAAATCGGCGTTGCGGCACATCGACGACCTGCGCCAACTGGGCCGTATCGGTTACATTCGCGGGATCGAAGCCAAGCTGCGCGAGATCGAGGCGGAGGACGCAAGCGCCCTCCCCTTCGTCGAGCGGCTGCGCGCGCTGCTGCGCGCCTTCGACCTGAAGGGCTACATGAGGGCGCTGGACGGGGCGGCCAGCACCGCCGACGCGAGGAGCGATGGGACCTGACACGATGAAACGCCGCGACATGATCCTGGTGGTGGACGACACGCCCGAGACGCTGGGATTCCTGACGGAGGCCATCGAGCAGGCCGACCTGACCGTGCTGGTCGCCGTCGACGGCGAGAGCGCGCTGGAGCTGCTGGGCCAGATCACCCCCGACCTGATCCTGATGGACGCGGTGATGCCGGGGCTGGACGGCTTCGAGACCTGCCGGCGGCTGAAGCAGGTCCCCCACCTGTCGCACCTGCCGGTCGTCTTCATGACCGGGCTCAGCGACACCGGGCATGTGGTCAAGGGGCTGGAGGCCGGCGGCGTCGATTACGTCACCAAGCCGATCGTCGTGGACGAGCTGATCGCCCGCATCCGTGTCCACCTGAACAACGCGCGGGTGTCCCACGCCGCCCGCGCGGCGCTGGACGCCACCGGCCGCTTCCTGCTGGCGACCGACGGGGCGGGCAAGCTCCTGTGGTGCACCCCGCAGGCCGAGCGGCTGCTGGCCGGCCTGCTGCCGGGAACCGACGCCCAGATCCCCGGCCGGAGCCCCGCCCTGGCGGCCGCGCTGGCCGAGGGGCTGACCCGGCTGCGCCAGACCCCGGCGGTGGCCGCCACCGGGGTCGGCGAGGTGTTCTCGCTGGAGATCCCGGACGGCGCTTCGACCCGGCGGCTGGATTTCTCCTACCTCAGCCCGGCCAACCCGGACGAGTTCCTCTACCGCCTGAGCGAGCCCGCCGCCGGCCGGCAGGAGGCGATCCTGCGCGACGCGCTCGGCCTGACCGCGCGCGAGGCCGAGGTCCTGCTGTGGATCGCCAACGGCAAGCCCAACCGCGACATCGGCGAGATCCTGGGCATCAGCCCGCGCACGGTGAACAAGCACCTGGAGCAGGTCTTCGCCAAGCTGGGCGTCGAGAACCGCGCCTCGGCGACCGCCCTGGCGATCCGCACCCTCGCCGCGAGGGGGTGAGGGAGGGCCGGCGCTCCCCTCCCGCCGTCATCCCGCCAGATCGCGCAGGATCGGGCATTCCGGCCGCTCGTCGCCATGGCAGGCGTCGGCCAGTTCGCGCAGCGTGTCGCGCATCGCCGCCAGCTCGGCGATCTTCGCCTCCAGCTCGTCGATGTGCTCCAGCGCCACCCGCTTGACCTCGGAACTGCACCGCGAGCGGTCCTGCCACAACCCGACCAGCCGCTGGATGCGCTCGATCCCGAAGCCCAGCGTGCGGGCGCGCTTGACGAAACGCAGGACGTTCACCTCGCTCGGGCTGTAGACCCGGTAGCCGGACACCGTCCGCCCGGCCTCCGGGATCAGGCCGATGGATTCGTAATAGCGGATCAGCTTCGCGTTGACCCCCGACGCCTTGGCCGCGTCGCCGATGGTCATGCCCATGCCAACGCCCGTGTCCATGTTCACCCCTCTCCTCCCGTCCTTGGCGCCCAGCCGCGCAGGGTCAGCGCGTTGAGCACGACGCTGACCGAGCTGAGCGCCATCGCCGCCCCCGCCAGCACCGGGCTGAGGTGTCCGGACGCCGCCAGCGGGATGCCGACCACGTTGTAGGCGAAGGCCCAGAACAGCCCCTGGCGGATCTTGGCGTAGGTCCGCCGCGACACGTCGATGGCGCCCGCCACCAGGGCCGGATCGCCGCGCATCAGGGTGACGCCGGCGCTGTGCATCGCCACGTCGGTGCCGGTCGCCATCGCGATGCCGACATCGGCCGCCGCCAGGGCGGGCGCGTCGTTCACGCCGTCGCCGACCATGCCGACGGTCCTGCCTTCGCCCTTCAGCGTCGCCACCACGGCGGCCTTGTCGCCGGGCAGCACCTCGGCGAAGACACGCCCGATCCCCAGCGCGGCGGCGACCGAACGGGCCGCCCCCCAGCCGTCGCCGGTCACCATCACCGGCTCGACCCCCTGCGCCTCGAGCGCCCGCAAGGCCGAGGCCGCCGTCTCCTTCACGGTGTCGCCGAAGGCGATCAGGCCGAGCAGGCGGGCCGCGCCGCTCCCTTCCCCCGTCCCTCCGGTCTCGATCAGCCACGACAGGGTGCGGCCATCCCCTTCCAGCGCCGCCGCGCGCCCGGCCAGCTCCCCGCCGTCCAGGCCGGCCTCCTTGAGGGCGCGCGCGTTGCCCAGCAGCAGTTCCCGCCCCTCCACCCGGCCGGACACGCCGCGCCCGGCCAGCGCCCGGAAATCGGCCGGCCGTTCCGGCGTCAGCCCGGCCTCCACGGCCTGGGCGCGGACGGCGTGGGCGAGCGGGTGCTCGCTGCCCGCCTGCAAGCCGGCGGCGAGGCGCAGCAGGGTCGCGGCGTCGGTGCCCTCCGCCGGGATCAGGTCGGTGACGCGCGGCTTGCCCTCGGTCAGCGTGCCGGTCTTGTCGAAGGCGACGGCGGTCAGGGCGTGCGCCTGCTCCAGCGCCTCGGCGTCCTTGATGAGGATGCCGTGGCGCGCCGCCGCGCCGGTCCCGACCATGATCGCCGTCGGCGTCGCCAGCCCGAGCGCGCAGGGGCAGGCGATGACCAGCACGGAGACGGCGGTGACGATGGCGTGCTCCAGGTCGCCGGTGGCGAACCACCAGCCGGCCAGCGTCAGCGCCGCGACCGCCAGCACCACCGGCACGAAGACCGCGCTGACCTTGTCGACCAGCCGCTGGATCGGCGCCTTCGACGCCTGCGCCCCCTCCACCATGCGGACGATCCGCGCCAGCATCGTCTCGGTGCCGACCGCCGTGGTTTCCACCACCAGCAACCCGTCGACGCCGATCGACCCGCCGGTGACGCGGGCGCCGGGCTCCTTGTCGACCGGCAGGCTCTCGCCGGTCAGCATGGATTCATCGACGCTGCCGGCGCCCTCGACGAGGCGGCCGTCGACCGGGATGCGCTCGCCGGGGCGGACGACGACGAGGTCGCCGACACGGACCCGCTCGACCGGAACCTCGGTCTCGACGCCGTCGCGGCGCAGCCGGGCGGTGGCCGGACGCAGATCCATCAGGGCGCGGATCGCCGCCGCCGTCTGGCCCTTGGCGCGGGCCTCCAGCCATTTGCCGAACAGCACGAAGGTGATGAGGACCGCCGACGCCTCGAAATAGAGATGCGGCGTGTGCCCCGGATGGGCGGTCGCCACCATGTAGACGCTGAGCCCCCAGGCCGCCGAGGTGCCGAGCGCCACCAGCAGATCCATGTTCCCGGCGCCCGCCCGCACGGCGTTCCAGCCGGCCCGGTAGAAGCGCGCGCCCAGCCAGAACTGCACCACGCTGGCCAGCGCCATCTGGACCCAGCCGGGCAGCATCCAGTCGAGCCCCACGAGGTCGCCGGCCATGCCCGCCAGCAGCGGCGCCGACAGGGCCGCCGCGATCAGGACGTGGTTGCGGTCGCGCCGCCCGCGATCCTCGCGGGCCTCGGCCTCGGCCCGCTCGCCGCCGGCCTCGACCGGGGCGGCGCCGTAACCGGCCCGCTCGACCGCCGCGACCAGCGCGGCGGCGTCGGTGCTGCCGGCGAAGGCGACGACATGGGCCCGCTCGGTCGCCAGATTGACGGACGCCGTTTCCACGCCGGGAACCCGCCCCAGCGCCTTCTCGACCCGGCCGGCGCAGGAGGCGCAGGTCATGCCCGACACCGACAGGTCGAACTCCCGCCGCTCCGCCTGGAAGCCGGCGGCCTCGATGGCGGCGGCGGCGGCCCTGGCGTCCGGGGGACCGGAGAAGGCCAGCCGCGCCCGCTCGGTCGCGAGATTCACCGAGACGGACGTCACGCCCGGCACCCGGCCCAGCGCCTTCTCGACCCGCCGCACGCAGGAGGCGCAGGTCATGCCGGACACGCCGATGTCGAGATCGGCGGTCGTCGTGGCGGCGGCGGTGTCCGGTGCGCTGGTCATGCCGGCTCTCCTTCCAGTGGGTTGCTGCCCGTTCGATGCGGCATGTCCAGATATGGAGGTTCCAGCCATTGGAAGGTCAAGGGGTGAAAGCGCGCCTGAACAAAGCGCCGCGGCTGCCGTTCCCTCCGAACCCGCTTCACAACCCCGAGCCGCCCCGAATGACCCGCCTGACCATCGACGAGGCACACGCCCGCGTCTTCCGCTTCCTCACCCAGGACATGGTGGAGGAGCTGCGCGCCGTGGAGTACGAGACGCCGCCGCTGTCCGACGCCCCTTCCCCCGCGCCGCTTCATGAGCTGCGGCGCGCGGCGGTGGAGTTCAGCCACGCCCCCGGCGCGCCCGACTGCATCTACCGCATCCGCGCCTTCGGCGATTCGCTGCTGATGCGGCTGCAACTGAACGTCCGCCGCTTCGTCGCGATCTATCAGGTGCCCGTGTCCGACCCCATCGACAGCAACACCATCGCCCCGCATTTCGAGCGCTGGGCGATCGGCGCCGGGCATGCCGGCTGGATGATCGGCTGGCGCGACGGCACCGACCCCTGGGCTCCCGAGCGGCGGACGGTGGAAACCTACTGCTACGCCATGCTGCCCGAGGATTTCCTCGACGATCCGCTGGCCCAGCTCTATTGGCGCACCGACCTGTTGCAGATGACGCGGGCCTTCATGCTGGAATCGCGGCGCATGGGCATCCGGCTGTCGGCGCCCGACCCGACCTGAGCGGTTCACCGGCGGCCACGGTTTCGCTTGGCGGCGGGCGCCGGCTGTGCTCAGTCTTTGGGCATCCCACGGACCGAGACCAGCGACGACCCGACCATGCACGCCGACCTGACCACCCTGCTCTACGCCATGGATCTGACCGGCGTCTTCGTCTTCGGCCTCAGCGGCGGAACCTTGGCGGTCCGCAAGAAGCTCGACATCTTCGGGGTGATGGTGCTGTCGCTGGCGGCGGCGCTGGCCGGCGGCGTGTGCCGCGACCTGCTGATCGGCGCGGTGCCGCCGGCCTCGCTGCACGACGACCGCTATCTGTGGGCGGCTCTGGCGGCCGGGCTGGTCGCCTTCTTCTTCCACCCGCAGATCAACCGGCTGGGCAAGCCGGTGATGGTGCTGGACGCCGCCGGGCTCGGCCTGTTCGCGGTGGCCGGCTGCGGCAAGGCGCTGGCCTACGGCTTGAGTCCGCTGCCGGCGGCGCTGCTCGGCGTGATGACCGCCTGCGGCGGCGGGGTGGCGCGCGACCTGCTGGTCGCCGAGGTGCCGCGCGTGCTGCGCGAGGAGATCTACGCCATGGCGGCGCTGGTCGGCGCCCTGGTGGTGATCGCCGGCCAGTGGCTCGCGCTGCCGCCGGTGCCGGTGGCGGTGTCCGGGGCGGTGGTGGTGTTCGGCCTGCGCGTGGTCAGCGTGCTGCGCGGCTGGAGCGCGCCCCGCGCGCCGGGAAGCTGACGTTTCGTGCGTTTAACAAGAAACGCACGAAACCTTAGCCTTTTGATGACGAGCGGATTCACGCTCCAAACCGATTCCGGTTTCACGCGATCCGCTCCAGCCTTCCTCCCCTGGGAACAAGGTCCCCCGCACACGGGAACCATTTCCCCCCGGCCCTCTCCCCGGCGCGGAGGGAGAAGCCGTGGCTCGGGAATTTGCCGAAATCTCCGCGCCCGAAGGCCTTTTTCCCTATCATGGAGGCCCCCTTCCGTCGCCCACGGAGCCCCGTCATGCTCCCCGACACCCCCGTCACCCCAATCCCGGCCAGCCGGACGAACCGCGCGGCCAAGCGCGCGCACGCCCCGTCCGGCGACGGGGGAGACGATGGAACACGGAACAGGGCCGGGAAAATGTTCCACGGTGTTTCAAACGTTCCAAACGTTCCATTCCCCGCCCCGCGCGGGCCGGGAGACCGCCTCCGCCGAAGGCGGCCGCCCAGCCTCCCGGAACGGGACGGGAAGAGGAAAAGCGCCTTACGCCCGCTTGCCCCAGCCCGGCGCCGGGAACACCGGGTCGTGCTCGGCCGAGCCCTTCGGCAGCACCACCGTCGGGCGCTGGCCGTGGTTCTGGATGCAGGCCGAGACGAGCTGGGTGTTCTGGCCCTTCGCGTCGAACTTGATCGCCGGACCGACCATCATCTTGTCGGTCAGGTTGGTCTCGCGCAGCGCCGCCAGCAGGCTGGCCGGATCGGCCGAACCGGCGCGCTTGAAGGCGTCGGCGGCGATCAGGATCGCCTCGAAGGTGAAGGCGACGTTGAAGGCGTAGCCCTCGAAGCGGTCGTTGGGGAACTGCTTCTTGAAGGCGGCCTCGACCTTCTTCGTCATCGCCGCCTTGGGATCGTACCAGGGCAGGTTGGTCATGGCGAAGTCGGCGTACTTGCCGAGCACCTTGTAGAACTGCTCGTCGTACAGGCCGGGCGAACCGGGGGAGACGATGCCCTTGGGCTCCCAGCGCTGCTTGACCATCTCGCGCACCAGCATGATGGCGTCGTTGGCGCGCGTGGTGACGATGGCGAGTTCGGCGCCGGTCGCCTTGGCCTTGGCCACCTCGACCGCCAGATCCTGCGCCTTCGGGTCGTAGGAGATCGACTCGATCAGCGTGAAGGGCATGTTCAGCGTCGGGAACAGGGCGTCGAGCGCCTGCTTGTTCGCCATGCCGAAGGTGTCGTTGGCGTGCAGGAAGACCGCCGACTTCGGCGTCGTGCCGGTCGCCGCGAACAGGTCCTTCATCAGCGCCAGCCCGTTCGACACCAGCATGGTCGAGGTCGGGAAGTTGCGGAAGACGGTCTTGAAGCCCTGCTCGGTCAGCCGGTCGGCGGCGGCGATGTTCATCACCAGCGGCACGCCGCGCTGCTCGCAGACCTGGGCGGCGGCGGCGGTCTGGCCGCTGTCGAAGGCGCCGACGATGACGTTGGCGCCGTCGTTGATCAGTTTCTCGGTGCGCGAGCGGGCGACGTCGACGTTCGATTCGGTGTCGGCCGACATCACCTCGACCTTGTAGCCCATCTCGGCGAGCACGGCGGGCGCGATCTCGGCGCCGCGCTGGCAGGCCTGGCCGGCCTGGGCCAGCAGGCCGGAACGCGGCAGCAGCACGCCGACCTTCAGCGTCGTGTTCTGGGCGAAGGCCGGCGCCCGGCCGAAGGCGGCGAGCGCGCCGCCGGCGACGGCGGCCTGCCCGAGCTGGCGGCGGGTGAGCGTGATTCCTCCGGTGGAACGGTTCTTATGGTCGTTGGTCATGGGTGCCACGTTGCCTTTGGTGGGACGGTTCGATCCTGGGGCCGAAGAGTCCACCGGAGCGACCCGTTCTGTCAAAGCGGAATCGCCGTTCCGGCCCGAAGCGCAACAAAATGGCGCCCCCTCCATCAGGCCCGGTGGACGGCGGCGAAGAAGCCGTCCACCTCGGCCGTCAGCGCCTTCGAGCGTTCGGCGACGCCGACCGCCGCCGCCAGCACCTGGGAGGCGGCAACCCCCGTCTCGGCGGCGGCGCCGCGGATGCCGCCCATCGTGTCGCTGACCTCGCAGGAACCGTGCGCCGCCTGCTGGATGTTGCGGACGATCTCCTCGGTCGCGGCCCCCTGCTCCTCGACGGCGGCGGCGATGGTGGCGGTGATGCGGTTGACCTGGGCGATGGTCTCGCCGATGCCCTGCATCGATGTGACGGTGCGGCCGGTCACCGCGCGGATCTCGTCGACCTGGGCGACGATGTCCTCGGTGGCCTTCGCCGTCTGGTTGGCGAGATTCTTGACCTCCTGCGCCACGACGGCGAAGCCCTTGCCGGCCTCGCCCGCCCGCGCCGCCTCGATGGTGGCGTTCAGCGCCAGCAGGTTGGTCTGGGCGGCGATCGACTGGATCAGCGTCACCACGTCGCCGATCCGCTGGGCGCCCTCGGCCAGCGCCGCGACCGTCTCGTTGGTGCGCTCCACGTCGGTGACGGCCGCTCCGGCGATGCGCGCCGATTCATCCACCTGCCGGCCGATGTCGCGGATCGAGGCGGAGAGCTGGTCGGTCGTCGCCGCCACGGTCTGCACGTTTCCGGAGGATTGCTGCGCGGTGGAGGCCACCGAGGCGGCCTGCCCGTTGGTGCGGGCGGCGATGGCGGCCAGCGCCTCGGCCGTCGCCTTCAGCTGCACCGCCGAGGCGGCCAGTTCGCCGGACAGCCCGCCGGCCTTGCCCTCGAACTCCCGCTGGAGGGTCGCCAACGCCGTCGCGCGTTCCTCCCGCGCCCGCCATTCGGCCTTCTGCGCGAGGTCGAGATCGCGGGCGCGGATCAGCCCGCCCTTGAAGACGTCGACCGCCCGCGCCATCGTCCCCGCCTCATCCTCACGGTCGAGCGCCGGGATCGGCGTCGCCAGATCGCCGTCGGCGAGCCGCTTCATCGCCTCGGTCATCGCCGCCAGCGGGCGGGCCAGCCCGCCGCCGATGGCCAGAGCGATCAGCGTGCCGGCGGCGACGCAGACCAGCCCGACCAGCGCCGACAGCAGGGTCAGCCGGTTGGCGTCGGCCATGATGCTGGCCTGCGGGACCGCGACGACGAAGGACCAGACGGCGTCGGTCCGTCCGAAACGGATCGGAGACACCCGCAGGTAATGGCTGCGCCCGGCCAGCTCCGCCTCGCCCTCGTAGACGCGCCCCTCGGCGGCGGCGCGGCGGGCGGCGGCGGGCAGATCGTCACCCGGCTGCGACAGGCGCGCCGCCTCGGGATGGGCGACGTAGTGGCCGGACGCCGACAGCACCGCGACATACCCGTCGCCGTAGGGCTTGGCCGACCGCACGATGTCGGTCAGCCCGGCCAGCGACAGGTCGATGCCGGCGACGCCGATGACCTTTCCGCCATCAACACCGTTTTCGAGCACCGGCATGGCGGCGCTGGTCATCAACTGCTTGGTCAGGTCGTCGAGGTAGGGTTCGGTCACCACCGCCTTCCGCGCGGTGGCGGCGGCCTTGTAATACTCCTTCTCCTGGACCTCGGCGTAGCCGACGCCCTCGCTGTCGTCGGCGCGGGGGCCGCCGGCGGAAGGCAGCCACAGCAGGCTCATGCGCCCCGTGTTCGGCAGCCCGAGAATCTCGTCGCCGCGGGCGGCGAAGTCGGCGTCCCGGCCGTCGAAGCCGTTGTCGGCCATGTCGACCCACACCCCGGCATAGGCCGGGTTTCCGGCGGCGAGCCGTGCCAGATAGCGGTTCACCACGGCGCGGCGCGGGCCGTCCAGGCTGCGCTCGGCGGCGACCAGATCGGCGATGCCGCGCGCGCCGTCCACGGCGGCGGCGATGTCGGCGGCGACGCGGGCGGCCTGATGCTCGGCGATCTCGGAGGTCAGGGCGATGGCCGAGGCCTGCGCGGCCTCGCGCGAGAACCACAGCGACACGCCGGTGATCGCCGTCGCGCCCACCGTCAGCACCGCCACCATCCCGACGACGATCTTCGTCCGCAACCGAAGCTTCATCCAACCCGCCACGACACCGCACCCCGCTGCTTGCAACGACACTTTCATATTTGTGCGATAATCAGTCGCAGTAAATCACAGATCAAGCCTTTGCGTCGTGTTTCAGAAAACAAACGACAATCTGAGGTGGGCCGCCCATCCGGCGCACGGCGACGCCAAGACAGGGATGGAACATCTTCGCCACGATGCGGATTTCCGCTGCGCTTCAGCCACAAGACCCGCACATGGCCTCTTGAGTCTCCAGCAGCCGAACCCCAGTTCTGCACAGGGGGACACGGCAAACGCGGAGGAACACGGGTGTTGAGTTTCGCGCGACGGCTGTGGTCGGAGGCCGAGGCGGCGCCAGCCTCGGTGCCGCAGGGGATGCGGGTGTACGCCGTGGGCGACGTCCATGGCCGCCTCGACCTGCTCGACCAACTGCTGGGCCAGATCGCCCGCGACGCCGAGCAGGCTCCCGACCTGATGAAATACCTCGTCTTCCTCGGCGACTACATCGACCGCGGGCCGCAGTCGGCCCATGTGATCGAACGTCTGGCGACCGGCCTGCCACCGGTCTTCGGCACCGTCTTCCTGCGCGGCAACCACGAGGAGACGATGCTGGCCTTCCTGACCGACATCACGGCCGGGCCGGGCTGGCTGACCTACGGCGGCGACGCCACGCTGGCCAGCTACGGCCTGCCCGCCCCGGCGCCCGACGCCCCGCCGGAGCATCTGCTGGAGGCCCAGCGCCTGCTGAACGCCGCCCTGCCGCCGCACCACCGCAGTTTCCTCGGCGGGCTGCGCAGCCACCTGACCATCGGCGATTATCACTTCGTCCATGCCGGCATCCGCCCCGGCGTGCCGCTCGACCGCCAGGACGACGGGGACCGGCTGTGGATCCGCAACGAGTTCCTGTCCTCGCGCACCAACCACGGGAAGATGGTGGTCCACGGCCACACCATCGCGCCGGAACCGGAGCAGCGTGCCAACCGCATCGGCATCGACACCGGGGCCTACACCACCAACCGCCTCACCGCGCTGGTGCTGGAGGGAACGCAGCGGCGCTTCCTCTGCACGGTGTGACGGGTCGCGCCGTGAGGACTTCAAGCGGCGGTGTTCTGGGTCAGCAGGGTGGTCAGCCAGCGGAAGTTGGAGCCGTCGCCGGCATGGATGGCGCTCTCCACGACCTGAAGCGCGCCCTCGTCGGGGTTCGGCGGCTGGATGTCGGCGGCTTGGCCAGCGCCCTCGGACCCCTCCGCCTGCTGGGCGAACAGGCTGACGGCGCCGACGCCGAGCCGCAGCGCCGGCTGAGCCACGGGCGCCACCGCCGGGCCGTTCGCACCGCCGGCCGATGCCTCGCCGACGCCGTTCAGCGTCTCCAGCATCGCCGCGAACTGGCCGGCCAGCGCCCCCGCCTGCCGGGGCGCGGACGCCCCCTTGCGCTCCAGGACCTCTTCGGCCCGGATCCGCATGGCTTGCGTGGCCTCGCTGTTGGCCATCGTCGACATGGAAACGCCCTTGCGAGCCGCGACGAACCATTCGCCGCGAACCCAGGGGATCAAGCAATTTACGCGCCATCGAACGGACGACGGGAGTCAAGCGGAGCAGCCGTCCTGCGGCAAATCGCCCGGCAGAAATTGCCCAGCGGCCCGGCATAATTTTCCCACACCCCGGCAAGCCCTGCCGGGGTGTGCCCGTCGCGAAGCGTCAGTCCCGGAAGTTCTGGTACTGCAACGGCTGCTCGATGCCCATGCGCTTGACCAGCGCGATGGCCTCTTGCAGATCGTCGCGCTTCTTGCCGGTCACGCGCAGTTCGTCGCCCTGGATGGAGACCTGGACCTTCATCTTGGCGTCCTTGATCCCTTTGACGATGGTCTTCGCCAGATCCTGCGCGATCCCCTGCTTCACCGTCACCTTGTGGCGCAGCGCGTCGCCCGCCGCCCGCTCCGGGGTGGCGGAAAAGTCGAGCGCCGCGGCGTCGAGCTTGCGGCGGGTGACATGGACGCGCAGCAGCTCCTGCATCTGCGCCAGCTTCGGCGCGTCGTCGGCCAGCAGGGTGATGTCGTTCTCGAGCCGCTCGACCGTGCATTTCGACCCCTTGAAGTCGAAGCGGGTCTCGATCTCGCGGCGGACGCCGGCGATGGCGTTGTCGATCTCGTGAATGTCGGTCTCGGACACGATGTCGAACGACGGCATGGCGGCTTTCTCCCTGATTTTTGAATGAGCGAATCCGGCGCACCGTAAAGAAGACGGCCGCCGCACTCAACAGCCGCCTTCCCCGGTCGTTCTCGCCGAACCCGCCCGTCAGTTCATCTGTTCGGCGTAATGGCAGGCGACCAGCCGGTCGTCCACCGGGCGCAGGGCCGGAACCTCCGCCGCGCAGCGCTCGGTGGCGTAGGGGCAGCGCTTGTGGAAGGAGCAGCCCGGCGGCGGGTTCAGCGGCGAGGGAAGCTCGCCCTTCGGCAGCACCCGCTCCAGCCGCAGGGACGGGTTCACCCGCGGCGTCGCCGCCAGCAGGATGCGGGTGTAGGGGTGGCGGGGACGCGCGAAGACCACGTCCTTGGCGCCATGCTCGACCGGCTTGCCGAGATACATCACCATGATGGCGTCGGCGATGTGCCGCACCACGCTGAGGTCGTGCGAGATGAACAGGTAGGCGAGGTTCAGCTCCTCCTGGAGATCCATCATCAGGTTGAGCACCTGCGCCTGGATCGACACGTCGAGCGCCGACACCGGCTCGTCCGCCACCACCACGCGGGGGTTCAGCATCAGGGCGCGGGCGATGGCGATGCGCTGGCGCTGCCCGCCGGAGAACATGTGCGGGTAGCGGTCGACCTGGTCGGGCCGCAGCCCGACCTTGCCCATCATGGCGACGGCGCGGGCGCGCCGCTCCTCCTTGCCCATGTCGGTGTTGATGACCAGCGGCTCGGTCAGGATCGAGCCGACCGTCTTGCGCGGGTTCAGCGAGCCGTAGGGGTTCTGGAAGACCATCTGCACCGTCCGGCGCAGATCCTTCATCTCGGACGCGCTGCGGCCGACGACGTCGCGGCCGTCGTAGCAGAGCACGCCGGCGCTCGGCGGCTCGATCATGGTGACCGAACGGGCGAGCGTCGACTTGCCGCAGCCGGACTCGCCGACCACCGCCAGCGTGCGCCCGGCCTGGAGCTGGAAGGACACGCCGTCCAGCGCCTTGACGGTCGCCATCGGCTTGAAGACGCCGCGTTTGACGGCGTAATACTTGCGCAGGTCCTGCGCCTCCAGGACGACGCCGCGGCCGGCGGCGTGATCGGGGGCGGCCTGCAAAATGTCGGTGTTCATCGGATCGCCCCCTCGGCGGCGGCGAGCCCGCCGGAGTAGGTGTCGGGCAGGGGGTAGAAGCAACGGGCCTTGCCGTTGTCCACGTCGAACAGGGCCGGACGCTCGGCCCGGCAGCGGTCGTCGGCAAAACGGCAGCGCGGGCTGAACAGGCAACCCGACGGCCGGTCGGCGATGCCCGGCACCATACCGGGGATGGTCGGCAGCCGCCGCTTGCCAAGCGCCCGCTCCGGCAGCGCGTCGAGCAGCGCCCCGGTGTAGGGGTGACGCGGCCGCTCGAACAGATCGGCGACCGGCCGCGTCTCCGCCACCTGGCCGGCGTACATCACGACGACGCGCTGGGCGGTCTCCGCCACCACGCCCATGTCGTGGGTGATCAGGATCAGGGCCATGCCCCGCTCCTTCTGGAGACGGACCAGCAGGTCGAGAATCTGCTTCTGGATGGTGACGTCGAGCGCGGTCGTCGGCTCGTCGGCCACCAGCAGGCGCGGGTTGCAGGCAATCGCGATGGCGATCATCACGCGCTGGCTCATGCCGCCCGAAAGCTGGTGCGGGAAGGCCGACAGCCGGGTCTCCGGTGCCGGGATGCCGACCTGCTCCAGCAGGGCGATGGCGCGGTTGCGCAGCGCCTTGCCGGACAGCCCCTCATGCACGCGCAGCGTCTCCATGATCTGGAAGCCGACGGTGAAGCAGGGGTTGAGGCTGGTCATCGGCTCCTGGAAGACCATGGCGACGTCCTTGCCGGTGATCGCCCGGCGCTGGGCCGGCGGCATGGTCAGCAGATCCTTGCCACCGAACATCATGCGGTCGGCGACGACCTTGCCGTTTGATCCCAGCAGGCCCATCACCGCCAGCGACGTCACCGATTTGCCGGAGCCGGACTCGCCGACGATGCCGACGACCTCGCCCTCGTCCACGGTCAGGTCGATCCCGTCCACCGCGCGGAAGGTGCCGGCGCGGGTGGTGAACTCGACCGACAGGTTCTTGATGTCGAGAAGAGGCATGACGTCAACGTTTCAGCTTGGGGTCGAGCGCGTCGCGGAGACCGTCGCCCAACAGATTGAAGGCCAGCACCGTCACCAGGATCGCAACACCGGGCCAGGTGACGACCCAGGGCGCACGCTGGAGGAACTGGAGGGAGGAGGCCAGCATGGTGCCCCATTCCGGGGTCGGCGGCTGCGCGCCCAGGCCGAGGAAGCCCAGCGCGGCGGCGTCGAGAATCGCGGTGGAGAATCCCAGAGTCGCCTGCACGATCAGCGGCGCCAGGCAGTTCGGCAGCACGACGATCAGCATCAGCCGCAGCGGTCCGGCCCCGGCGACGCGCGAGGCGACGACGTAGTCCTTGCCGGTCTCCGCCATCACCGCCGCGCGGGTCAGGCGAGCGTAGTGCGGGATGACGACCACCGACACCGCGATCATCGCGTTGGTCAACCCCGGCCCGAGGATGGCGGCGACCACCACGGCGAGCAGCAGGCTGGGCAGCGCCAGCAGGATGTCCATGAAGCGCATGATCAGCACGTCGGTCATGCCGCCGAAGAAGCCGGCGACCAGACCAAGCCCCAGCCCGATGGCCAGCGACAGGGTGACGACGATCAAGCCGATCATCATCGACAGCCGGGCGCCGAACATCAGGCGCGACAGCATGTCGCGGCCGATGTCGTCGGTGCCGAGGATGAAGCGCCACGTCCCGCCCTCGTACCAGACCGGCGCGGCGAGGATGGCGTCGCGGTACTGGATGTTGGGGTCGTGCGGAGCCAGCAGCTCGGCGAAGACGGCGACGAAGGCGATCACCAGGATCACCACGAGGCCGAGCAGCGCGCCCTTGTTCTGCTTGAAGTGATACCAGAACTCGACCAGCGGATGCGGCGGGCGCGACACCGGCGTGGTGTCGATCGACGTCGCCGGAACCGGCGAGGCCGGATCCGGCGTGGAGGGGGTGGAGGACAGATTCGTGGACATGGCTCGCCTCACCGCGCGTGACGGATGCGGGGGTTGAGGACGCCGTACAGCACGTCCACCAGCAGATTGACCAGGATGACCGAGGTGGCGATCAGCAGCACGCCGCCCTGGAGCGCCGGGTAGTCGCGCCGGCCGATCGATTCGATCAGCCATTTGCCGACGCCGGGCCAGGAGAAGATCGTCTCGGTCAGGATGGCGCCGCCCAACAGCGTGCCGACCTGGAGGCCGATGACCGTCACCACCGGGATCAGCGCGTTGCGCAGCGCGTGCATGCCGATGACGCGGCGGCCGGCCAGCCCCTTGGCGCGGGCGGTGCGGATGTAATCCTCGCCCAGCACCTCCAGCATGGCCGAGCGCGTCATGCGCGCCACCACGGCCAGCGGCACGGTGCCGAGCACGATGGTCGGCAGGATCAGGTGCTGCAACGCCGAGCGGAAGGCGCCGTACTCGCCGGCCAGCAGCGTATCGATCAGCATGAAGCCGGTGGTCGGCTCCACATAGTAGAGCAGGTCGAGCCGGCCCGACACCGGGGTCCAGCCGAGGCCGACCGAGAAGAACAGGATCAGCAGCAGACCCCACCAGAAGATCGGCATCGAGTAGCCGGTCAGGCTGAGCCCCATGACGCCATGGTCGAACATCGAGCCGCGCTTCACCGCCGCCAGGATGCCGGCCGGCAGGCCCACCAGCGTCGCGAACAGCATGGCGGAGAAGGCCAGCTCCAGCGTCGCCGGGAACAGCGTGACGAACTCGTCCAGAACCGGGTTGCGGGTGATCAGCGACAGGCCGAAATCGCCGCTGAGCACGTTCCCGACATAGTCGAGGAACTGCTGCCACAGCGGCAGGTCGAGCCCCATCTCGTGGCGAAGCTGGGCCAGCCGCTCGGGCGCGATGCCGCGTTCGCCGACGCGGACCTCGATGGGGTCGCCGGGAACCAGCCGGATCAGAATGAAGGTTAGAAAGGTGATGCCGAGAAAGGTCGGAATCACCAAGCTCACCCGCGTCAGGATGAAGCGCAGCATCGAAGGATCACTCTTTTAAAAACACGGTCGAAACATCAGGGTCGGCCGGGAAACACCCAAAAAAATGGTGTCCGGCCTGTGCGAAATCCATCATCCCCGCATGGGCGGGGATGATGGTCGGAAAGCTGGAAAACGACCTTGCCTGAACGGCGGCCGTCCAGGCCCGGTTTTAAAAACGCTACCGGGCCTGGACGGGAAACGCCGGCACCAACCTCACTGCTTCAGGTCGACGCCTTCGAAACGATGGATGCCGAAGGAATCCATCTTGTAATCGACGACGTTCTTGCTCAGCCCCATGTGCACCACCGAATGGGCGATGGTGTACCAGGGGGCGTCCTCCTTGAAGATCACCTGGGCCTGCTCATACAGCTTGGTGCGGGCGGCGACGTCGGTGGTGCGCTTGGCCTGGACGACGAGATCGTCGAACTCCTTGTTGCACCACTTGGACAGGTTGCTGCCGCCCGGACGGGCCGCCTCGCAGCCCAGCAGGTTGTACAGGAAATTGTCCGGATCGCCGTTGTCGCCGGTCCAGCCGAGCATGCCCATCTGGTGCTCGCCCTGCTGCATGCGCTTGCGGTACTCGCCCCACTCATACTGGACGATCTTGGCCTTGACGCCGATCTTGGCAAGGTCGGCCTGCATCATCTCGGCGATGCGCTTGGCGTTGGGGTTGTAGGGGCGCTGCACCGGCATCGCCCACAGATCCGTCTCGAAGCCGTTCGGGTAGCCCGCGTCGGCCAGCAGCTTCTTGGCGCGCTCCTGGTCGAAGGGGTAGTCCTCGATCGCCTTGTTGTAGGACCACATGGTCGGCGGAATCGGGTTCTTGGCCGGAACGCCGGCGCTCTGGTAGACGGCGTCGACCATCGCCTTCTTATCCAGCGCCATGCTGATGGCGCGGCGGACGCGCACGTCGTCGAACGGCTTCTTCTGCACGTTGAAGGACAGGTAGCCGACGTTCAGCCCCTCCTGCTCCTGCAGGACGATGGAGCTGTCCTTCTTCATCGCGTCCAGATCGGCCGGGTTCGGGTACGGCATGATCTGGCACTCGTTCGCCTTCAGCTTGGCGTAACGGACGGCCGCGTCGGGCGTGATGGCGAAGACGAGGTTGTCGAGCGGCTGGCGCCCGCCCCAGTAATTCTCGAACGCCTTGTAGCGGATCACCGCGTCCTTCTGGTAGGCGACGAACTGGAAGGGGCCGGTCCCGATCGGAATCTGGTCCAGCTTCTCCGGCGTGCCCTTCTTCAGGAGCTGCTCGGCATATTCGGCCGACATGATCGGCGCGAAGGGCATGGCGAGGTTGGCGAGGAAGGGAGCCTCGACCGCGTTCAGCGTGAACTTCACGGTCAGGTCGTCGACCTTCTCGATCGACTTCAACAGCTTCGGCATCGCCATGTCGCCGAAGTAGTCGTACGCGCCGCCCGACACCTTGTGGTACGGGTGGTCCGCCTTCCACTGGCGATTGAACGAGAACAGCACGTCGTCGGCGTTGGCGTCGCGGGTCGGCTTGAAATCGTTGCTGCTGTGCCACTTGGCGCCGGCGCGCAGCTTGAAGGTGTAGGTCAGACCGTCTTCGGAGACCGTCCAGGACTCGGCGAGGCCGGGGACGACCTTGGTACCGCCCCGCTCGAACTGGACGAGGTTGTTGTAGACCGGCAGCGACACGTCGAAGCTGGTGCCCGTCGTGTTCAGCATGGGGTTGAAGTTTTCGGGGCTACCCTCGGAGCAGTAGACAAGGGTCTTCGCGGCCTGGGCCGGCGCCGCGAGCGCCAGCGCCGCGGCCATACCAAGCCCGGCACCCAACAGGATGCGCTTCATTCTTCTAGCCTCCCGATTCCGGTTGAAGCGATCGAAATTCGCCAAATCGCCTTTGAGTTCCGGGGTATTTGGCTCGTGCCCGAGGCAACTGTCAACGTGAACATGCATACGTCGCTACTCTACCCTACGGCGCATTTTTCCGGGCTCCAGGACGATGTTTTCATACGCTTTTCGGGCAGCATTCGGCAACAGTTGCCAAGTTGAAAATTCCGTTTACCCAACGGACAGACGGTTGACGCGCCGAATCCGGTTTTCCGCTCCCTTGAAAGGGCCGCCGACAAGGGCGGCAGCCATGCGAACCCGCCCTACTCGGCCCCGTGGTGGACCATGCTAGGGTTGGTTGCAGCGGGCCGCGACGACGCGCCGCACCCCCTCCACCACGCTCCGCCCCGCTTCATGGCTTCCGCTCCGCGCTCGAACCCGCTGTCCATCTATGGCCTGTATCTGGTGGGTTCCGCCCTGCTGGCGTCGAATCCCGTGCTGGGGCGGGCGCTCGCCCATGTGGTGCCACCGGTCGGTCTGACCTTCTGGCGCTGGGCGCTGGCCTTCCTCATCATCCTGCCCTTCGCCCTGCCGGGGCTGCTGGCACACCGCCACCGGCTGCTCGCCGACTGGCGGCGCTTCCTCATGCTGGGGGTTCTCGGGCAGGGCATCTCGGGCGCCGTCGTCTATTACGGCCTTGCCCACACCGGCGCCACCAACGCCAGCCTGATCTACGCCACCAGCCCGGTGATGGTGCTGGCGATCGCCGCGGTCTGGCTGGGCGAGGCGATCCGCCCGCGGCAGGTCGCCGGCATCCTGGTGGCGATGGCCGGCGTGCTGGTGATCCTGACGCGCGGCGATCTCAACGCCCTGCTGCACCTGTCCTTCAACATCGGCGACCTCCAGGTGCTGACCGGCGCCATCTCCTGGTCGGTCTTCACCATCCTGCTGCGCCAGAGCCGCGGCGGCCCGCTGCCGGTGATGACCAGCTTCGCAGCCAACGCCCTGGCCGGCGTGCTGGTGCTGACGCCCTTCTACGCGTGGGAGACGCTGGCGGTGCGGCCGGTGCCCTTCACCGTTCACACCATGCTGTCGATCGGCAGCGTGGCTCTGTTCGCCTCGGTCCTCGCCTTCATCGCCTACCAGAGGACCATCGCCCTGATGGGAGCGGCGCAGGCCTCCACGGCGCTCTACCTGTCGCCGCTGTGGGCCGCGCTGGGCTCCTGGCTGCTGCTGGGCGAGGGGCTGGAGCCCTTCCATCTGGCCGGCGTCCTGCTGGTGCTGCCGGGCGTGGCGCTGGCCACCCTGCCCGCGAGGCCGGGCGCCCCGGCGCCGGAGGCGGCCGCCGACCGCGCCTGCACCGACCGGATCTAGACAAGCCGCGCTTGATCGGGCAGGACCGCCCGGCCATCTTGGCGAGGCATCCGCCATGCCTGACGAGCCGGACCCATGACCATCCCGATCCTGCTGTGCGCCGACGATTACGGACTGGCGCCGGGCGTCAACGCCGCCATCCGCGAACTGATCGCCCTGGACCGGCTGACCGCCACCTCGGTCATGAGCCTCTGCCCCTTCTGGGCTCCGGGCGCCGCCCCCCTGCGCGAGCTGGCCGGGAAGGCCGACGTCGGGCTGCATTTCACGCTGACCGACCAGCCTCCGCTCGGCCCGATGCCGCGACTGGCCCGCGACGGCCGCCTGCCGCCGCTCGGCCGGCTGATGGCGCTCGCCTATGGCGGCCGGCTCGACGCTGCCGAAATCCACGACGAGCTTGCGCGCCAGCTCGACGCCTTCGCCAAGGCCTGGGGCGGCCCGCCCGCCTACATCGACGGCCACCAGCACATCCACCAGTTGCCGACGGTGCGCGAGGCGGTCGCCGACGCCCTGGCCGCCCTGCCCGGCGCCTATGTCCGGCTGTGCAGCGAGCCGGCCGCCGCCGTCCTGCGGCGTGGCGTGGCGGTGCCCAAGGCGCTGCTGATCGGGGGCCTGGGCGGCGGCCTCGCCCGGCTGGCGCGGGAACGCGGCATTCCAGCCAACAACCGTTTCTCCGGAGTCTACGACTTCGCCACCGCCACCCCCTTCGCCGAGCTGCTGCCACGCTTCCTCGACACGCCCGGACACCGGCCGGACGACCGCCCGCTGGTCATGGTGCATCCCGGCATTCCCGACGAGGATCTGCGCCGCGTCGACAGCCTCGTCGAACCCCGACGTGCCGAACACGCCTATCTCAAAGGCCCGGCCTTTGCCGACCTGCTGGACCAGTGCGGCCTGCGGCTGGTCCGTTTCGCTGGATTCGCAAACATTCCGACTTGACGCCTTTCCGGTTTCTTTCCTACCCTTCCCCAGTGTTTCGTTGCGCGGTGGACCGGCACGTTTCGATGGCGCACCGCCGGCCGCGGGCAACCACCATTCCGGGGAGGGGCAGCGCACCGATGGACTCCGCTCGAACGGCCTCCCCGACCGCCCCGCCCTCCGCCGCCGATCGCTGGGTCGAGTTCTGGAACCGGCCACACAGCATCTACGCCAACCGGCGCCATCTCGAGGCTCATTTCGCCCGCATCGGGCAGGATGTGGCGGAGCATCTGCCGTCAGGCGGCACCGTGCTGGATTTCGGTTGCGGCGACGCGCTGGCGGCCGACGCGATGGCCGAACGCTGCGGCTGCCTCCTTCTCTTCGACGCCTCGCCGGCTGTCCGCGCCCGGCTGACCGAGCGCTTTTCCGGCAACCCGCGCGTCCGCATCCTCGACGAGCGCGGCCTGGCCGCGCTGCCGCCGGGAAGCGTCGATCTGCTGCTGGTCGTCTCGGTTCTCCAGTACATTCCGGAACCGGATCTGCCGATACTGCTGGCGTGCTGGCGCAAGCTCCTGTCCCCCGGCGGCAGGGCGCTGATCGCCGACGTGGTCGATCCCGGCACCCCGATGTTGGCCGACGTCGCCAGCCAGTTACGGATGGGCTGGGAGCATGGATTCCTGACCGCGTCGCTGGTGGCGCTGCTGCGGCTGACCCTTTCCGACTACCGGCAGGTCCGCCGCGAGGCCGGGTTCGCCACCTACACCCCCGACGAGGTTCTGGAGCGGCTTGAACACGCCGGCCTGCATGGCATCCGCCTGCCCCGCAACATCGGCCCGACGCCGCACCGGCGCAGCTTCATCGCCCACCCACGAACCCGGACGCCTCAGGACGCCGAGGAGCCGGCTCCGGCGCTGAACGTCCAATAGCGGTTCGCGGCGAAGCTCCACAGCATCACCAACCCGGTCGCCGTCACCTGGGCCAGCAGGTAATGCAGGGACACGCCATGCACCAGCGCCCACATGATGGCGCTGTTCAGGCCCAGCCCGACAGCGGCGACCGCGACGAACTTCGCGGCCGTCGGACCATGGTCCTGCTCGCTGCGGAACACATGCCCGTAGTTCAGAAGATAGCTGACCACGCCGCCGACGAGGAAACCGGCGGCCGAGGCCGGCACCGGCGCAACCCTGAACAGTTCGGCCAGCGCGACCAGCGTCCCGTAATGGACCACCGCCGCCACGCCCCCGACCAGGGCGAACAGCAGGAACTGGCGAAGCGGCCCGTCAGCCATGGACGCCGCCACCGACCGCGCCCGGCTCAGTCGTCCTCACCATGCTCCCATTCGCGGCGGCGCAGCTTGAAGCGCTGGACCTTGCCGGTCTCGGTGCGCGGCAACTCGTCGAGGAACTCGACCGCGCGCGGGTACTTGTAGGGGGCGATATGGTCCTTGACGTAGGTTTGCAACAGTTCGGCCAGCCGGTCGTCCGGCCGCATTCCCTCGCGGATGACCACGAACGCCTTGGGGATGGTGCCGCGCACCGGGTCGGGAGCGGCGATGACCGCGCATTCCTGCACCGCCTCGTGCTCCATCAGGATGTTCTCGACCTCCAGCCCGGAGATCTTGTAGCCGGCCGACACGATCAGGTCGTCGGTGCGGGCGTGATACCAGAAGAAGCCGTCCTCATCGACGTGGAAGGCGTCGCCGGTCAGGTTCCAGCCATGCTGGACGTAATTCTCCTGACGCGGGTCGTCGAGATACAGGCAGCCCGTGGCGCCGCGCACCGCCAGCCGCCCGACCTGGCCCGGCGGCACCGGCTGGAACTGCTCGTCCACCACCATCGCCTCGTAGCCGGGGACCGGCTTTCCGGTAGAGCCGGGCCGGACGTTGCCCGGCACCGCGTGCAGCACGGCGTTCAGCAATTCGGTCGTGCCGAGGCTGTCGAGGATCTCCTGCCCGGTCATCGCCCGCCAGCCCTCGAAGGTGGTCAGCGGCAGCGGCTCCCCGGCGGACACGCAGAGCCGCAGGCTGCGCAGCCCCTCGGCCAGCGCCGGCTCCTGCTCCAGATGGGCGATCATGCCGCGGTAGACGGTCGGCACGGTGAAGAGCACGGTCGCCTTGTGGCGGGTCGCCGCCTCCAGCAGCCGGTCGTGGGTTCCGCGCTCCAGCAGCACCACCGAGGCGCCGATGCGCAACGGGAACAGCAGCAGCCCGCCAAGCCCGTAGGCGAAGGCCAGCGTCGGCGAACCGCAGAAGACGTCGTCCGCCGTCGTGCCCAGCACCGAACGCGGCGACAGGTCGGCGATGGCGAGCAGATGCCGGTGCGGATGCGCCGCCGCCTTCGGCGTCCCGGTGGTGCCGGACGTAAAGGCGATCAACGCCACGTCGTCGTTGGCGGTGTCGGCGGCCTCGAAGCCGGCCGGCTTGCCGGCGATGCGGTGCTCCAGCTCGCCACCCTGGAGACCGTCGAGGAAGCCGACCACCCGCATCGACGGCGGGGCCGCCTCCTCCAGGTCGTGGAGGGCGCGGACGTCGCACAGCGCCATGTCGATGGAGGCGCGGGCCAGCACGTCGGCCAGCTCGGGCGCCCGCAGCAGCGGCATGGTCGGCACCAGCACGGCGCCGGCCTTGATCACCGCCAGCCAGCAGGCCGCCAGCATCGGACTGTTCGGCCCGCGCAGCAGCACGCGGTTGCCGGGCACGATGCCGTAATCCTCGGTGAGCACCCGCGCGATGCGGTCGACCGTGTCGCGGACCCGGCCATAGCTCCACACCGTGCCGGCGCCGTCGATCAGGCAGGGACGCTCGTCCCATCCGCGCGCGCGCCAGCCGTCGAGCAGGGCGGAGGCGGCGTTGAGCCGTTCGGGATAGGCCAGCTCGGGACGGTCGAGAAGGAAATCGGGGCGTTTCGAGGGCGCCGGCAGCCGGTCGCGGGTGAAGCTGTCGAGATGCCCGGTACGTCCCATGCGTCTACCGCCCTCCCCCGAATGCTCGACGGGTGCGGCGAGGTCGGCGTGATCGGTGGCGGGACAAGGCCGCCACGCGCCATCTTCCTGCGCAACCAGCCCCACGGCCGGTGCGAAGGCGCATGCCTTCATGGATTTGCTCCAACTCCCCCCGCGGTGGACGCGCGCACGCGGCCCCGTCTTTTCTTAGAGACCCCACTATAATGCAGGGCGGAGGCCAGGAGCCATGCAACGACCGAATGGTGGGTGCACCATCAATCGCCATTCGCGCCGGGCGTCTACGGCCGGAGATGGGCTTCCGGCGCGCGCGCCGCCGGCTCTCACAGCCCCCTTCAGCCCCTCTCGGCCCCTCTCAGCCGTTGCTGAGATAGAGGTCGATCTCGCCCTGCTCCATCACATGGGCGGTGCCATGGATGATGCCGTTGGCGACCTGGATGATGCGGTGGATCATCGCGACGGAAATCTGGCAGTCGGCCCGCAGCTTGTCCGGGTCGCCGCCCTGGATGTCGGTGGAGACCCGCTCCAGCGTGTGGGCGATCACCTGATGGGCCTGGGCGATGGTGTCCTCGAAAGGCCGGCGGAATTTCGACGGGACATGCCCATAAGCCTCGATGGCGAGGTCCCGGTCGGAAAAGCCACTGTCGCGGAAATGCTCGGCGTAGCTCTTGGGCTGCCAGATCAGGCACTCCTCCAGCATGTCCGGCATGTCCGGAACCATCTCGATCAGCATCACGATTTCGTTGAAGTGATTGAGGTAGTCGGTGGCGAGCAGCGTCTTGTCGGAAATGTTGGTGCCCCGCACGCGGTCGCGCCACCGGCTGTAATCGGCCAGCTCATCCGGCGGCACGCCGTCGGTCAGCGACCGGTCGAACTCTTGGTCTTCCATGCGTGAATCCGGACCCGCTGCGGCAACCGAAAAGGGTGCGGCATCCGACCGCAACCCCCATCCCTGAGATGACGTTGTGTCGATGTCATTAACTTCCGCTTAAGCGGCTTGCAAGCGCCGCTGTGTGAAAGAACCGGCAAAAAAAAGCGCCGCCCACGCGCTCCGGCGGGACGGGGGCGTGCGGCGGCGGGCAGGATGCGGCGGTTCGGGGAGGAATCACACCGTTGCATCGCTCAACACTCCCTTGCGCGGAGGGTTCCCGGCGCTCCCGGCCCGGCTATCCCCGAGGGCATCAAAAGCGGGACAAGAAAAAACGCGCCGGCCCGGGGGAAGGTGCCGGCGCGTCCAAGGATCGGGAACACTCGCCTCGCCCTCTCACAGCCGGAGCCGGAGGGCAATGTCAGAGTATGGCGCTAAGTCTTTCAGAACGGTTAAAGTCCGTTGGGCGTTTTCGCGAGGCAGGGAGAGCACTTATCCCTTTCGAGCTAAACGGGCGCATGTCCATTCGTCCGGCGGCCTAGCCATGAATGGGTAATTCTTTGCAGGTATCTCGAATAAATCTTTCGGGTTCACTCCCGTTTGGCCGTGGGCTGCGCCATATGAACTTGACCGCCGCGCTCCCGGACAGGGCACTCTCTTGTGAGCCGAGAGCTCGGCGGGCCGATTGGGGACCACCGCAAGACGCCCGGCAGAACGCGCCGCAAGTCAAGGCACGGGGAGAGAGATGGAGCAGTACACCGGCCACTTCATGCAGCATTTGCCTTACCTGCGTCGCTACGCCCGCGCGCTGACAGGCACCAGCGGCCGTGGCGACGCCTTGGTGACGCGGACCCTGGAATGGTACCTGGAAGCCCAGGGGGCCGCGGATCTGTCGCGCGGCGCCCTCTACCGTCACCTGAACCAGTTGCAGGACGAAGGCGCCGTTCCGCCGTCCGTCGCTCCCTACCACCCGGTGGAGTCGGCGCTGATGGCGTTGGACGAAACCGACCGGCGCCTGTATCTGCTGGTCAATCTGGAGGATCTGCCGGTCGCCGACGCCGCCGCCGTGCTGGGGCTGCCGCCGGAGGACGCGGTCCATCGCCTGACCCACGCCCGCGACCGGGTGCGCGCCCGCCTGACCGCGACGATCCTGATCGTCGAGGACGACGCCATCATCGCCTATGATCTGGCCGAGACGGTGCGCGGCATGGGCCACATCGTCTGCGGCAACGCCGCGACGATGGACGAGGCGCTGACGCTGGCGGCGGAGCACCGCCCGACGCTGGCGCTGATGGACATCCGGCTGGCCGACGGCGACAACGGGCTGGAGGTGGCGCGCGAGCTGCGGGCCCAGCGCTTCCTGCCGGTGATCTTCGTGACCGCCTTCCCGGACGACCTCGCCAAGCATGGGCTGGAGCATCTGGGGCCGGTGATTCCGAAACCCTTCACCCGCGACCAGATCGAGCAGGCAATCACCCGCGCGGTCTTCATGCCGCAGCCGGAGGACGCCCGCGAAACCGCCCAGCCACACTGAGCCGGAAACGGAAAGGGCGGCCCGGACCAAGGCCCGCGCCGCCCTTCGCGATTCGGAAGGCTCAGGGCGCCGCGGTCAGCGGAAGACCACCGTCTTGTTGCCGTTCAGCAGCACCCGATGCTCGACGTGGTAGCGGACGGCGCGCGCCAGCACGACGTTCTCGATGTCACGCCCCATGGCCACGAGGTCGTCGGGCGCCATCGTGTGGTCGACGCGCTCGGCCTCCTGCTCGATGATCGGTCCCTCGTCGAGGTTCGAGGTCACGTAATGGGCCGTCGCCCCGATCAGCTTCACGCCGCGCGCGTGCGCTTGGTGGTACGGCTTGGCGCCCTTGAAGCTGGGCAGGAAGCTGTGGTGGATGTTGATGACCCGCCCGGCCATCCGCTCGCACAGCGCGCCGGACAGCACCTGCATGTAGCGGGCGAGCACGACCAGATCGATCCGCTCCTCCTCGACAAGTTCCAGCAGCCGGGCCTCCTGCTGCGCCTTGTTCTCGGGGCCGACGGGGATGTGGTGGAACGGAATGTTGTGCCACGCCGCCAGTTGATAGAAGTCGCGGTGGTTGGAGACGATCGCCGGGATCTCGATCGGCAGGTAGCCGGTGCGGTAGCGGTACAGCAGGTCGTTCAGGCAGTGGCCGAACTTCGACACCATGATCAGCACGCGCTGGCGCCGGCCGGCGTCGTGCAGCTTCCACGTCATGGAGAAGCGGTCGGCGACATGGGCGGCGAAATCGGCCTGGAGCGACGCCTGCGACGGGCCGCCGGCACCGGCGGTGAAATGGATGCGCAGGAAGAACAGGCCCGACACCCGGTCGCCGAACTGGGCGCTGTCGACGATGTTGCAGCTCCGTTCCGCCAGGAAACCGGACACCGCATAGACGATGCCGACCGCGTCGGGGCAGGAAATGGTCAGGATGTAATCGGAGCCGGTCTCGGACATCGCGCGTCTACCAGTGCGGGCAACGGAAAAGGGGAAGCCTGCGTATCATGAACCGCGCTGCGTTGCACCCGCTCGATTGCGGCGGCACCCTTGCACGGATGCGGCAACGGGCTTTCGGTCCTCTGGCGTCGCACGGGAGGCGGTGCCACAATCACCCGGACAGGCGGCCACACCGGCCGCGCGCAACGGAGCGTCCCATGGCGTCGCGCGGAAAAGTCGTTGGAGAGTTCAACAAGGGCAAGGTGGACAAGCTTCTGCCGCCGGAGGCCGTCGACATCGGCGCCCGCCACCGCATCCGGCGCTTCCTGGAAAACATGGACGCCGCGATCCTGGAGGCCAATTGCGAGGTCATCGGGCGCGAACTGCCCAACCTGAACCGCGACACCTTCCTGCGCATGGCGGTGCGGGTGGCCGAACTGCGCGCCGATTATCTTCGCGCCGGCATCAAGGCCGCGGACAGCCGCCATCCCGATGCGGCGGCGGTCGCCGAGCTTGCCCGGCTGCGCGCCGCCTACGAGGAGATGCAATCGGTTTACGAGGCGGCGGAGCGGGTCATCGAGCGGGGCTACGTCAAGCTCGGGTGACGGTCCAGCTCCATCGCCGGTCCCCTTTCCAGCCTATCGCGGGAGAAGGGGGAGTAGGAAAACAGGCGTAATCATTTTTCTTCCAGAGAGCGTAAGGCTCCCTGGAAGCAGGGCCGGATGTTCCGAAGCGGATTCGGGGGCGGGCGCCCGGCTTCAGACGTCCCGGAAATGCTCCAGTTCGCGGCGCAGGCTGCTCACCTCCTGCCGCAGGCCGATCAGGCGTCCGACGTCGGGCGTGGAGCAGCGCTCCTCCTTCTCCAGCTCGTCCTCGACCTCGCGCTGCTCTTGCCGGATGATGTTGAACAAGGCTTTCCTCAACATCGTTACCTCCCGAGCTTGTCTCTAAAATTTTAGCGCTTTCCGACTCCATCTTCAAGCAACTGTTCACCTGTGTCGAATCATCATAGGGTCAACCCCGGAGGTATGACGAAGCGCACATCAATATTCGAAGGCGGTAACCTTGCGTCACTTGAAAACACTTTTTCGCACACCCACTGGTTAACGGCTCGCCAGAACCGGCCAAGCTCACGGCAGGGGTCGCCCGCAACACGCAATGTTATGAAACCGGTGTGTGGAATCATGGATCGCAGACGGCTTTTGAGATTGGCCTTGACGTTGCCGCTGGCGGTTCCGTCCCCCTTCACCACCCCGCCGGCGCTGGCCGCCCCCGATCCCGTTCCCCTCCCTGGCCGCAAGCCCCCCGCGAAACCCGGCGGCGCTGGACCGGCCCGGCGGCCGCGCCTGGTCATGCTCGATCCCGGCCATGGCGGCGCCGACCCCGGCGCCATCGGCACCCGCGGCACCCAGGAGAAGGAGGTCACGCTCGACATCGCGCGCGAGGTGGCCCGCCTGTTGGGCGAGCGCCACCGCGTCACCGCCCGCCTGACCCGCGGCGACGACCGCTTCCTGGCGCTGGAGGAGCGCGTGGCGATCACCCGCAAGGCCGACGCCGACCTCCTGGTGTCGATCCACGCCGACAGCGCCCCCAACCCGCAGGCGCGCGGCCTGTCGGCCTACACGCTGTCCGACAAGGCGTCGGACGCCTTCGCCTCGCGGCTGGCGCAGCGCGAGAACCAGGCCGACCGCTTCGCCGGACCGGACTGGAAGGGAGCGACCAAGGTGGTGAAGGACATCCTGCTCGATTTGACCGCCCGCCACACCCGCAACGCCTCGCTGATCGCCCGCCAGACGCTGGTGCGGGGGGCCGGCAAGGATCTGCGCCTGCTCGACAACCCGATGCGCTCCGCCAACTTCGCGGTGCTGAAGGCGCCCGACGTCCCTTCCGTGCTGGTCGAGACCGGCTTCCTGTCCAACCCCCGCGACGAGGAGATCCTGCGCGACGCCAAGGCCCGCCGCGTCATCGCCAACGTGCTGGCGCGCGAAATCGCCACCGTGCTGACGCTGCGCGGTTTCGCCTGATCCGAGGCCCGATCCCGGCCCCACCCTGCCCCGCGCGTTCCTTCGCAAGCGCAGCGAGTGCAACATCCGTGCATCACTGACGGACAAATCGACGATGACCCGCAAGACTTCCAAGAATCCCCATTGCCAACCCCCGCCGGCCGTGACTTTTTCCGGCCGCCCGCCACGTCGGCGGCCCGGCGGACGCGCCGGAGAGGGGAGGCATGCTGTGACGGGTCCGAGCCGCCATTCGACGTTCCGGCCGGCGCTTGCGACGTTGACGCTGGTCAGCCTGACGCTGGCCGCCGCCATGGCGCTGCCCGGCTGCGCGCCGCTGGTGATCGGCGGGGCCGGCGCCACCGCCGCCGTGGCGTCGGAGCATCGCGGGCTGAAGGGCTTCGCCAGCGACACCCAGATCCGGGCCAGCATCAACCATCTCTGGCTCCAGCATTCTCTGGAGATGACCAACCGCATCGGCCTGTCCATCAACCAGGGCCGCGTGCTGCTGACCGGCCGCGCGACCGACGCGCAGATGCGGCTGGACGCCGTCCGGCTTGCCTGGCAGGCCGAGGGCGTGCGGGAGGTCATCAACGAGATCCAGATCGACAACGGCGCCGGCATCGTCGACAACGCCCGCGACACCTGGATTTCGACCCAACTGCGCACCAGGATTACCTTCGATGGCGACGTTCATAGCCAGAACTACAGCATCGATACCGTCGACGGGGTTGTCTATCTGATGGGTGTCGCCACCACGCAGGCCGAGCTGGACACGGTGATCCAGCACGCCCGCTCGGTCGCCAACGTCCAGCGCGTCGTCAACTACGTCCGCCTTCTCACCAGCCCCTAAAGATCGAAGCCGCATCGCCATGGCCCCCGCCTTCGCCCGCGTGACCGCGTACGCCCGCACCGCCAGCCTCCTCGCCGCCCTGTTCCTGGCGGTGGCGGCGCTGGCCGGCCCCGCCATGGCGCAGGATCCGGGGCCGGCGAACCGCCTGTTCGTGCAGGCGATGCAGCTCATCCGGCAGGCCGACAACACCTACGACGTCGCCGAGGAATCGCGCCTCCTGAAGGAGGCCGACAAGCTGTTCAACGAGATCGTCACCAAGTTCCCGGACAGCCCGCTGGCGGTGCAGCTCGTCACCAACCAGTTCGTCGGCGACTTCGATTTCTACGAGTTCCGCTCGCGCATCCGCGCCATGGTCTGCAACGAGCCGCTGACCAGCCTGTGCTCCCTGCACCGCATCGGCGAGATGCTGCCGCCGGTGGAGACCCCGATCTCCGCCGCGCGCTGGGACTGGCTGTCCCTGGCCGTCGCCTACCACCAGATCGGCGACCCCGGCCGCGCCAAGGAGATCGTCGCCCCCTTCGTCAGCGCCGTGCGGCGCGGCGGCATCACCGACAGCTCCGGCCAGGATCTGTTCGTCGCCCGCGCGCTGGCCCTGATGGGGCAGACCCAGCTCGCGCTCGACATCACCCGGCAGATCGCCGACTGCTCGACCCGCATCTACAACCTCGCCGACATCGCCAAGGCCGCCGCCTGGCGCGGCGACGCCGGGCTCGCCAGCGCGCTGGCCGAGGAGGCCAAGACCTACGCCACCACCCGCAACTGCTCGTGGGAGCTCGGGCTGGTCTCGCAGGCGCTGCTGCGCGCCGGCAAGGAGGCGCAGGCCCGCACCCTGTTCCTCAACACGGTCGAGACCCAGTTCTCCAAGTTCAAGGAGACGCGCGGCGACTGCTGCCCGCCGGAGCTGGCGGTCGCGGCGGCGGAGATGGGCGACGCTCCCCTGGCGCTCAACCTGCTGCGCACCGTGCAGGACGAGAATCCCTGGACCATCCCGGCGGTGCTGGGACGGCTGGCCCGCCGCGGCGAGACCGTTGCCGCGCTGTCCTACGCCGAGCAGGTTTCGGACATCGACACGCGCGGCGAGGCCCTGGCCGAGCTGATCGATGCGGCGCACAAACGCAACGACTCCGCCGGCGCCAACGACCTGCTGCGCCGCCTGAACAAGCTGGTCGACGAGGCCGCCGGCCGCCGGCCCGGCCTGCTGGCCCAGCGCGCCAAGGCGGAGAAGATCGTCTACAACGACGACCGCTGGCGCCGCTCCTTCCAGCAGGCGATCAACGCGGCGGAGAAGTCGAGCAACTTCGTCCGGCGCGACATCGGCGCCCCGCTGCTGGCCGCCCTGGTCCGCATCGAAACCGGCCTGCCGATGCTGGACTGAAAGCGGGGATGACGCCCGACAGGGAGAGGCCGCCCGACCGGGAGGCCTCTCCCCACCCGGAAAATCACGAATCTTCGGCGAGGCCCGGTTCCGGCGCCTTGGCCGACACCACCCGGTACCACGCCGCGTAGGGCGTCGTCCGCACCATGCGCCGGTTGAGGTCGGGCGCGCCGTCGGACCACCACACCGGCCCGCGTTCGCCGAGCGCACGCTTGGCATGGTCGACCGCCGTGTGCGCGGTCGCTTCGGCGTCGCGATCGGACGTGCGGCGCGCCGCCGCGACCGCCCGGCGCGCGTCCATCAGGCCGGCGACCAGTCTCTCACGCTCCGCCTCGGGCAACGCAGGGTTGGCCGTCCGCCACAGCCGCCCCCGGACCACAATGTAGCGGCCGTCCGGAGTGACGAGAGGCGGGCGCTTGGCTGGCACGGATCGGCTCGCGCGTGATGGTTCGGAAAGGCCTCAGATAGTTGAGGGCGCCGGTTTGTCGAGCCCTTCCCACCCCCGCCCTGGACGGCGGTGCCATTGCGGGCGCCTGCCGGCATGAGGCGGGTGAAAAACCCCGAACGATCCGCCCCAATCCGGAAACCAGGAAGGATGCTATTGATTCCGTTGGTCGTCCCGTCATAGCCCGGCCTTCCCCCGCACGGCTGGAAGCCGCCATAAAGCGCTGATTTGTCGCAGAGAATGTGTGACAGTGCGGGATTAAAATCCAGCTATAGCCGTGCACGGAACGGCGCTGGCTCTACGGCGGATCGATGACCGACCTTCCCAACATCCGCCACCTCCGCGCCTTCCGGGAGGTTGCGCGGCAGCGCAGCATCAGCCAGGCGGCGGAGCGGGTACACCTGTCGCAGCCGGCCATCACCCAGGCCATCGCCAAGCTGGAGGCCCAACTCGGCACCGCGCTGTTCGAGCGCCGCTTCGACGGCATGCCGACCACCACGGCCGGAGCCCTGTTCCTAGACCGGGTGGAGCGCATGCTGGAGGGCCTGCGCAGCGGCGCCCGCGAGGCGGTCCGTGTCGGCGACCGCAAGGCGGCGCGCGGCTTCGCCGATTTCGACCAGCTCCTCACCGCCGCCCAACTCCGCGCCCTGGTCGCCATCGCCAACGCCGGAAACTTCAGCCTCGCCGCCCGCGCGGTGAACATCGCCCAACCCTCCATCCACCGCGCCGCCCGCGACCTGGAGCGGCTGTCGGGGCTGTCGCTGTTCACCCGCTCGGCGGCCGGAATCACCCTGACCGCCGCCGCCAAGGCGCTGGTCCAGCATGTGAAGCTCGCCATCGCCGAACTGGAGCAGGGCTTCGCCGAGCTAGCCGACCATCTCGGCACCGACCAGAGCCGCATCGTCGTCGGCAGCATGCCGCTGGCCCGCACCCACATCCTGCCGACGGCCATCAACGCGCTGGCCGCCGAACGGCCGGAGGTCCGCATCCAGGTCGTCGACGGTCCTTACGACGACCTGCTGCACGGGCTGCGGCACGGCGAGATCGATGTGCTGATCGGCGCGCTGCGCGACCCGGTGCCGATCGACGACGTGGTGCAGGAAACCCTGTTCACCGACCCCTTGGCCGTCGTCGTCCGCGCCTTCCACCCGCTGACCCGTCGGGCGGTGACTCCCGACGATCTGGCCGCCGGCCGCTGGGTGGTGCCGCGTCCCGGCACGCCGACCCGCAAGCACTTCGACGCGCTGTTCGCCGAGCGGGGTCTTCCCCTGCCCGCCGGGATCGTCGAGGCCAGCTCGCTGCAACTGATCCGCGGTCTGCTGCTGGGCAGCGACGCGCTGACGCTGATCTCGCTCCACCAGATCCGGCACGAGCGCAACCTCGGCCTGCTGGTGCCGCTGCCGGTCGAGCTGCCGGGCGGCGAGCGGCCGATCGGCCTGACCCTGCGGCGCGGCTGGCGCCCGACGGCGACGCAGGACCGCTTCCTGTCCTGCCTGCGCGACGCCGGAAAGCAGGCCCGCTAGCACAAGGCTCGAACACAAAATGAATAACGCTCCCTGTCATTCAATTTCAATGCGGGCTGATTGTTTGCTACCCGATGAGTCATGAGCAGCGGCGACGGAACAGGGCGGCCAGGGAAAGCTCCACCCAGCGGGAGCGGGCTGCCGGCCGAACGCCGGGTCTTTCATCTTCCGGGAGCATCAGCATGAAAATCTGCGTGGCCGGCGCCGCCGGCGCCTTCGGCGTCAAGCATCTCGACGCCATCGCCGCCATCGACGGGATCGAAGTGGTCTCGGTCGTCGGCGGCGGCCCGGACGACATCGAGGGCTTCGCCAAGCAGCGCGGCATCCCGCACTGGACCAAGGATCTGTCCGAGAGCCTGGAGCGGCCGGAGGTCGAGGCGGTCATCCTGGCGACCCCCACCCCGGTCCACGCCTCCCAGGCGATCCAGTGCCTGGAGGCCGGCAAGCATGTGCTGGTCGAAATCCCGATGGCCGACAGCCTCGCCGACGCCGAGCGGCTGGTCGAGGTCCAGAAGCGGAGCGGTCTGGTGGCGATGGCCGGCCATACCCGCCGCTTCAACCCGAGCCACCAGTGGATCCGCCAGCGCATCCAGGCCGGCGAGCTGACGATCCAGCAGATGGACGTGCAAACCTACTTCTTCCGCCGCACCAACATGAACGCGCTGGGCCAGCCGCGCACCTGGACCGACCATCTGCTGTGGCACCACGCCTGCCACACGGTCGACCTGTTCCAGTACCAGACCGGCGAGGTGGCGAGCCGCGCCCACGCGCTCCAGGGGCCGCCGCACCCCGAGCTGGGCATCGCCATGGACATGAGCATCGGCCTGAAGGTGCCGTCCGGCGCCCTCTGCACCCTGTCGCTGTCCTTCAACAACAAGGGACCGCTCGGCACCTTCTTCCGCTACATCTGCGACAACGGCACCTACATCGCCCGCTACGACGACCTCTACGACGGCAACGAGCAGAAGATCGACCTCAGCGGCGTCACCGTGTCGAACAACGGCATCGAGCTGATCGACCGCGAGTTCTTCGCCGCCATCCGCGAGGGACGCGAACCGAACGCCAGCGTCGCCCAATGCCTGCCGGCGATGCGCACGCTCGACCGGCTGGAGAAGGCGCTGGCCGACTGACGTCGCCTTTCACCGGCGCGCCTGTGGAAGGAGCCTCTCGCCTCACCCGTCATGCCCGGCCTTGTGCCGGGCACCCACGGCCGCAAGTCATGCGAGGCTGATTGGACGTGGATGACCGGGGCAAGCCCGGTCGCGGCGAACAGGGAGACATGCCGCCGCGCGAGAAGACACTCGGAAATTTTGCTGAAAGCTTGCCGAACATTTTACGACGCCTGGCGCAAACGCCATCGGGGCGCCGCTGCATCGACAGCAGCGGCGCCCCGATGGCGCTTCGGCGAAACGAAGAGCCGCCCCTCCCCCGCATGGATGCGAGGGAAAGGCGGCAGCCAATCGTCACGCGCTTTCCAGAACCAGCAAGCCGGCCCCGGTGTTGGAGATCGGAATGTGGTAGTTGCTGTGGACCTTCGACACCTTCTCCCCCAAGGCCCCGCGCATGATCAGCCACAGGATCAGCTCGGCCCCCTGGGCTCCGGCGAGCCGCACCAGATCATGGATGGAGTAGCGCGCCAGAGCCTCCGGCTCGTCGACGATCTTCTCCAGGCACATCAGGTCGAACTCCTTGTTGATGAAGCCCGCCCGCTCGCCGTCGAGCTGGTGCGACAGGCCGCCGGTGCCGAGCACGACGACCTTCTTGTCCTTGCCGTAGGACTCCACCGCCCGGCCGATCGCCTGCCCCAGCTTGAAGCAGCGGGCCGGGCTCGGCAGCGGGTGCTGCACCGTGTTGACCGCCACCGGGATGGTCTTGACGGTCATCTTCGAGCGGTCCGGCCACAGCAGCGACATCGGCACCGTGAAGCCGTGGTCGACCGCCATCTCCTGGCAGGAGCAGATGTCGAACTCGTCGCCCACCAGCGATTCGATGATGTGCCAGGACAGCTCCGGGTCGCCCTCGTAGGGCGGCAGCGGCTGGAGCCCCCAGCCCTCGTCCTTGTTCGTGTACTCGAAGGCGGCGCCGACCGAGAAGGTCGGCATCTTGTCGAGGAAGAAGTTCAGCCCGTGGTCGTTGTAGACCACGATGGCGACGTCCGGCTTGACCTGGTCCAGCCATTCGCGGACCGCCGGATAACCGTCGAAGAACGGCTTCCAGTAAGGGTCCTCGAACAGCTCCTTGGCGATGGCGTTGCCGATCGCGGGGATGTGGGAGGTGGTGACGCCACCGACGATCTTCGCCATGTCAGTGCCCCGCCGCCTGGAGTTTCGCCTTGAATTCCTCGACCGTCAGGCCGGTCTGCTGCGCGCCGACGTCCTGGACGTTCAGCCCGAGCATGCCGACGAACTTGGCGAGGTAGTAGATGTTGCCGCCGGCGGCCAGCAGGTCGAGCGCGTTGCGCGCCTTGATCGCCGCCCGCTGCGCGTCGTTCAGCCCGTACTTGGTGCAGTAGGCGTCCTCGTCGGCGAGGAACTCGGCCCGGCTGGCCGCCTCGTTGAAGGAGTAGCACATCTTGTTCAGGGCATAGCCGCGCATCGCCATCGTGCCGTCGAAGATGGTGGTGCCGGGAATCGGGTCCCGTGTCGGGGAGGGTTGCATGGGCATGGGCGCTTCCTCTTTCGGACTTTTCTTGTGGCCGTGGTTCTGCGGTTGCGGGTCAGCTCCAGTAGAGCCGCATCGGGTTGTCCACCAGCAGCGCCTTCTGCTTGGCGGCGTCGGTGGCGATGTGGGGGATGACGTCGACCAGCGCGCCATCGTCGGGCATGTGGGTCGTCATGTTCGGGTGCGGCCAGTCGGTGCCCCACAGCACGCGGTCGGTGAAGCGGTCGACCAGCCGGCGGGCGAAGGGCACGACGTCGGCGTAGTTGGTCGCCGGGCCGTCGACGCTGAGGCGCTCGGGACAGCTGACCTTCGACCAGACGTTCGGGTTGTCCGCCATCAGGTCGACGAAGCGCTGGAAGTCCGGGTGATCGACGCCCTTGGCGATGTCGGGACGGCCCATATGATCGACCACGATGGTGGTCGGCAGCTGGCGCAGGAAGGGGATCAGCCCCTCCAGGTCCGGCGCCTCGAAATAGACGACGATGTGCCAGCCGAGCGGCGCGATGCGGTCGGCGATGCCGAGATAGACCTCCTTCGGCGTGGCGTCGACCAGACGCTTGACGAAGTTGAAGCGGACGCCGCGCACCCCGGCCTCGTGCATGTCGTGCAGTTCGGCGTCGCTGACCGACGGCCCGACCGAGGCGACGCCGCGCGCCAGCCCGTTCGACGCCTTCAGCGCGTCGACCAGCGCCCGGTTGTCCTTGCCGTGGCAGGTCGCCTGGACGATGACGTTGCGCTCGAATCCCAGGAAGTCGCGCAGCGCGAACAGTTTTTCCTTGGGCGCGTCGCAGGGGGTGTATTTGCGCTCCGGCGCGTAGGGGAAGACGTCGCCCGGCCCGAAGACGTGACAATGGGCGTCCACCGCTCCCGGCGGCGGCGCGTAGGCCGGCTTGCGCGGGCTTGGATGGAAGGGCATGTAGTTGGCGTCCATCGGACAGACCTCTTCGAAAGCAATGCGCGTCGCGCTGCGCCGGGGCCCTGGCGCCGGCGGTGGACCCGCCATGGATGAGAGCACTCTCAATCACCGGCGGCGATGATTTGTGTCACCCCCATCATCGCCAAAGCCGCCCCCATTGCCATTTGGAAGCCCGACGCGGCTATTGGCTTTTGCTATAGACCGCCGCGCCGCCGGCCCCGGCCGCGTCCGGCGGTCGGTTTTTCTCGACGGCGGCGCCGGAGCGGCCTACCAGTGGAGCGAAACAGGCGGGGACCCCGAAAGCCATGACCACGCAACCCTGGGACGGCAGCGACCGGCTGGTCGCCATCGACATCGAAACCACCGGCCGGCGGATGCCGAAGCTGGAAGACATCCGCAAGGCCCCCAAGGGGCTGCGCCAGCCCGGCCTGGTCATCGAGATCGGCTGCATCGAGCTGCTGCGAGACGGCAAGGGGGAGAATGGAGGCTGGACCAAGGGCCGGACCTGGGAAACCCGCGTCAACCCCGACGCGCCGATCCACCCCGACGCCATCAAGGTCCACAACATCCGCCCCAACGACCTGAAGACCGCCCCGCGCTTCCCGCAGGTGGTCGAGGAGATGATGGCGTTCCTCGGCGACGATCCGCTGATCGCCCACGCCTACGAGAACGAGATGGACTTCCTGAACTACGAGTTCGCCCGCATGGGCAGGGTGCCGTGGGGAACGGAGGTGTTCGGCAGCTCGCGTTTCCTGTGCACCAAGGAGATGTCGCACGAGCATTTCCCCGGCGCCTCGGGGTCGCTGGACGCGCTGTGCGACCGGCTGTGGCTCGACCGCAGCGACCGCTTCGCCCACCACGGGGCGCTGCTCGACGCCGACCTGACCGCCGACGCCTTCCTGAAGATGGCCTACGGCGACCTCGGTCCGCGCGACGCAAGCTTCGGATAGTAAGGATCCGCGGGCCGGGCCGTCACGCCGTTGTCATGGACAAGGCGTAGACACGGGACGGCGCCGCGTGTTCCGCGCGGGCCCAAGACGATGCGCATGGAGATTGCAGACATGAAGGCCACCCTCGCCACCCTTGCCTCGGCGGCAGTGCTGTTGTTCGGGCTGTCGGCGCAGGCCGCCTCCGGCAAGCTGGTGCTCTACACCTCGCAGTTGGAGGCCGACGCCAAGCAGACGGTCGAGGCGTTCAAGGCGCGGAATCCCGGCGTCGAGGTCGATTGGGTCCGCAGCGGCACCACCGAGCTGATGAACAAGCTGCGCGCCGAGATCGCCGCCGGCGCCCCCCAGGCCGACCTGCTGCTGATCGCCGACGCCGTCACCATGGAATCCCTGAAGGCCGAGAAGCGCCTGCTGGCCTACAAGGACGCGCCGGTCCAGGGCTACCGCCCCGGCACCCACGACGCCGACGGCACCTGGTTCGCGACCAAGCTGATCACCACGGGCATCGTCTACAACACCGCCGCCCCGATGAAGCCGGCTTCCTGGACCGACCTGACCAAGCCGGAGGCCAAGGGCACCACGGTGATGCCCAGCCCGCTCTATTCCGGTGCCGCCGCCATCCACATGGCGGCGGTCAAGGAACAGCCGGCGCTCGGCATGGCCTATTACGAGGCTCTGGCCCGCAACGGCGTCACCGCCGCCAAGGGCAACGGCGGCATCCTGAAGGCGGTGGCCGGCGGCGAGAAGCTGTACGGCGTGATCGTCGATTACCTGCCGATCCGCGAGCAGGCGAAGGGCGCCCCCGTCGCCTTCGTCTTCCCCAAGGAGGGCGTCAGCGCGGTGAGCGAGCCGGTCGCCATCCTCAACACCACCAGGAACCCGGACGCCGCCAAGGCCTTCGTCTCCTTCCTGCTCGGCCGCGAGGGGCAGGAGCTGGCGTCGCGCCAGGGCTTCCTGCCGGCGCTGCCCGGCGTGCGCGCGCCGGACGGCTTCCCCGACCCGGCGACCGTCACCCTGATGCCCTACGACCCGGCCAAGGCCCTGAAGGACGACGACGCCAACAAGAAGGCCTTCGCCGACCTGTTCGGCGGCTGAAGCGGGGTGTGTTGGGCATGAAGGGTTCGGCATGACGAGCGCGGCGCTGTCCGGCCGGCGGGGGACGGAAACGCCCCGCCGCTTCGGCCTTCCCGGCGGGTCCTGGCTGTCGGTCCTGGTCTGCGCGGTCGTACTGCTGCCGATCCTGCGCCTGCTCTGGGAAGTCGCCGGGCCGGCGCTGGGCGGCGACGTGACGGCGCTCGCCCGCGTGCTGGATTCACCGATGACGTGGCGGGCGACCGGCAACAGCGTCGCCATCGCGCTGGGCGCCACCCTGGTCGCAGGCCTGCTCGGCGGCCCCTTCGCCCTGCTGGCCGGAACCACCGACCTGCGCGGCAAGACGGCGCTCGCCTTCTGCCTGATCCTGCCGCTGATGATCCCGCCGCAGATCATCGCCATGTCCTGGATCCACCTGACCGGCCCCGGCAGCCCGCTGCTGAAGCCGCTCGGGCTGGCGCCGCCCACCGGCACGCCCAACCCGGTGCATTCCTCGGCCGGACTGATCCTGGTGATGGGGATCGAGCATGCGCCGCTGGTCTTCCTCGCCTTCCGCGCGGCGTTGCGCGGCGTGCCGCGCGATCTGGTCGAGGCGGCACGGGCGACCGGCGCCGGGTCGTGGCGGGCACTGGCCGGGGTCGCGCTGCCGCTCGGCGTCCCCGGCTTCGCCGCCGGGCTGGCGCTGGCCTTCGTGGCCGCGCTCGGCAATTTCGGCGTGCCGGCGCTGCTGGCCATCCCGGCCGGCATCCCGACCCTGCCGACGCTGATCTACCGCCGGATGTCCGGCTTCGGCCCGTCGGCGCTGCCGGAGGTCGCGGTGCTGGCCCTGCTGATCGGCGCCATCGCCTGCCTCGGCATCGCCGTCCAGATGGTCTGCCAGCGCCGCCTGCACGCCCGCGTCGCCGGACGGATCGGCACGACGGCGGTGCTGCCACTCGGCCGCTGGCGGCTGCCGGTCGAGGTCGCCTGCTGGGTGGTGGTGGCGCTGGTGCTCGCCGCCCCGCTGGCCGCCCTGCTCTCAGCCAGCCTGATCCGCGTCTACGGCCTGCCGCTCGGCCCCGGCACGGCGACGCTGGCCCATTACGCCACCGTGCTCGGCCTCGATCAGGTCGGGCGGGCCTTCCGCAATTCGCTGCTGCTGTCCGGAGCGGCGGCGCTGCTGCTGGCGCTGGTCGCGGTCCCGCTGGCCCACGCCATGACCGGGCCGGGCCGTGCCGGACGCATCGCGCGGGCCGTCGGCGTGCTGGTCGAACTGCCGCACGCGGTACCCGGCGTCGTGCTCGCCATCGGCTGCATCCTGGTCTTCCTCAAGCCGCTGCCGCTGCTGGGGATCGGCCTTTACGGCACGCTGGGCATCATCCTGGCCGCCTACCTCGCCCGCTTCCTGTCGCTGGCGCTGCGCCCGGCCCAGGCCGCCTGCGCGGCGCTCGCCCCGACACTGGAGGAGGCGGCGCGTTCCTGCGGCGCCGGCCCGCTGCGCCGCCTGCTGACCATCGTCACCCCGCTGGTGGCGCCCGCCGTGGCGGCCGGCGGCGTGCTGGTGTTCCTGACCACCTTCAACGAGCTGACCGTCTCCATCCTGCTGTGGTCGCAGGGGACAGAGACGCTGGGCGTCGTCCTCTACGCGCTGGAGGAGGGCGGCAGCCCGACGCTGGGTGCGGCGCTGAGCATCCTCACCATCGTCCTGATCGTCGCCGTCATGCTGGCGGTCGGCGCGCTGGGCCGCCGCCTGCCGCCGGGCGTCATCCCCTGGCGGGACTGACCGCTTCGGCTTACCGCCCAACCGTCGATTTGCGGGCCGACAGCAGGATGTTCGTCTCGGTCGAGGCGATGCCAGGGATCTGGCGCATCCGGCGCAGCATGTCGTCGAAGCCCTCCAGCGTCTCCGTCTCGATCTCGGCGACGATGTCCCAGCGACCGTTGGTGGTGTAGAGCGTCCGCACCTCCGGAAAGCCGTTCAGCCGCGCGATGACCGCCTCCGCCGCGCGGCCCTCCACCTCGATCATGGTGATCGCGCGCAGCATCCGGCCCTGCGTGTCCGAACGGACCACCACGGTGAAGCCGACGATCACATGGTCGGCGACCAGCCGGTCGATGCGCGCGCGCACCGTCGCCCGCGCCAATCCCAGCTCCTCGGCGAGGCTGGCCACCGAGCGGCGCGAATCCGCGCGCAGCAACCCGAGCAGGCGGTGATCGAGATCGTCCATGCCGAAATGGTAAGTCAAGCTTGCCAAACTGTCAAAACGACCACGCGTTTCTAACGGTCTGCCGGCTTTTTACCGCCTCCTCCGTCCCCGATACTGTTGGCAGACCAAGCACAGGCGCAGCCACGGGAACAGGGAACGAGCATGACGGCGGCACGGCAACACCCACCCATCCACATCGTCGGCGTTCCGGTGGACGTCGGCGCCGGCCAGAAGGGCGCCTCCATGGGACCGGCGGCGCTGCGCATCGTCGGGCTGGTGGAGACGCTGGAGGGGCTGGGCCTGACGGTCCGCGACCTCGGCGACGTCGCGCCGGCCGACGGTGACCTCACCGCCAGCGACCGCCGCGCCCGCATCGCCGGCTGGTGCCACGCGCTGGCCGAGCGCTCCTACGGGGTGATGCGCGAGGGCGCCTTCCCGGTTTTCCTCGGCGGCGACCACAGCCTGTCGATCGGTTCGGTGTCCGGAATCGCCCGCCATTGCGCCGAGAACGGACGCCCGCTGTTCGTGCTGTGGCTCGACGCGCACGGCGACTTCAACACCCCCGCCACCTCGCCGTCCGGCAACCTCCACGGCATGCCGGCCGCCTTCCTGTGCGGCGAGGAGGGCTTCGACGGCATCGTCCCTCCCGCCTATCGCGCGCCGGTCGATCCCTCCCATGTCCATCTCTTCGGCATCCGCTCGCTCGACCCCGGCGAGCGCGCGCTGCTGCGGGCGCGCGGGGTGGAGGTCGCCGACATGCGTCTGATCGACGAGTACGGCGTCGCCGTGCTGCTGCGCCGGATCATCGAGCGGGTGCGGGCGGCGGGCGGCCATCTGCATGTCAGCCTCGACATCGACTTCCTCGACCCCTCCTTCGCACCGGCCGTCGGCACCGCCGTGCCGGGCGGGGCCACCTACCGCGAGGCGCACCTGATCATGGAGATGCTGCACGATTCCGGCATCGTCGGCTCGCTCGACATCGTCGAGCTGAACCCGATCCTCGACGAGCGGGGCCGCAGCGCCCAGGCGCTGGTCGATCTGGCGGCGAGCCTGCTCGGCCGCCGCATCCTCGACACCCCGGCATACACCCCGGCGCGGAGCCTCTGACCATGATCCCCAATCTGAACATCGTCCCCTTCGTCAGCGTCGACCATATGATGAAGCTGGTGCTGACCGTCGGCGTCGAGCGCTTCCTGTCCGAGCTGGCCGGCTATGTCGAGGAGGATTTCCGCCGCTGGGAGGCGTTCGACAAGACGCCGCGCGTCGCCTCGCACAGCCCCGAGGGTGTGATCGAGCTGATGCCGACCAGCGACGGCCGCAACTACGGCTTCAAATACGTCAACGGCCACCCGAAAAACACGCGCGAGGGCCGGCAGACCGTCACCGCCTTCGGCGTGCTGGCCGACGTCGCCACCGGCTATCCGGTGCTGATGTCGGAGATGACGATCCTCACCGCGCTGCGCACCGCCGCAACCTCCGCCGTTGCGGCGAAGCATCTGGCGCGGCCGGAGTCGCGCCGCATGGCGATCATCGGCAACGGCGCCCAGTCGGAGTTCCAGGCGCTGGCCTTCAAGGCGCTGCTCGGCGTCACCGAGCTGCGGCTCCACGACATCGACCCGGACGCCACGGAGAAATGCGCCCGCAACCTCGGCGGGCTCGGCTTCGCCATCACCGCCTGCCGCTCCGCGCAGGAGGCGGTGGAGGGCGCCGACATCATCACCACGGTGACCGCCGACAAGCAGTACGCGACCATCCTGACCGACAACATGGTCGGGACCGGGGTGCACATCAACGCGGTCGGCGGCGACTGCCCCGGCAAGACCGAGCTGCACCGTGACATCCTGCTGCGCTCCGACATCTTCGTCGAATACACGCCGCAGACCCGCGTCGAGGGCGAGATCCAGCAGCTCGCCGCCGACCATCCGGTGACCGAGCTGTGGCGGGTGATGACCGGCGCCGCCCCCGGCCGGCGCGACGCCCGCCAGATCACCCTGTTCGACAGCGTCGGCTTCGCCACCGAGGATTTCTCGGCCCTGCGCTACGTCCGCGACCGGCTGGCCGGCACCCGGCTGTACCAGGAGCTGGACATGCTGGCCGACCCCGACGAGCCGCGCGACCTCTTCGGCATGCTGCTGCGCGCCGTCCCCCTCGGCGCAGTCCCCGTGTAAGGGGGGCGAAGGTTCGGGCTCTCCCGCTTACGACATGCCTCTTTCTCCGTCAGCCCCACGCCCAACTTGACGCCCCCAAAGGCGGGTGGAAAGATCGCTGCCGGCCCGACCCGCCGGGCCATGGGTGAGAAGGGCCTTGATGGAAAAGAATATTTTTCATTACATCTGGAAACACAGCGCAAGACAGCAAATCTTCATCGCCTTTTTGACGATCGCGTCCTTCCCGGTCCTCTACGCCTCGCTCGAACTGCCGAAGATCATCATCAACCGGGCCATCTCGGAGCCGGAGGAGCATCGCTCCATCCTCGGCTTCGCGCTGGAGCCGGTGCCCTACCTGCTGGTGCTGTGCGTCGCCTTCCTGCTGCTGGTTCTGGCCAACGGCGCCTTCAAGATGCGGATCAACACGCTGAAGGGCGTGGTCGGCGAACGGCAGGTGCGGCGTCTGCGCTTCACCCTGCTCGACCGCATGCTGCGCTTTCCGCTGCCGCACTTCTCCAAGGTCAGCCAGGGCGAGCTGATCTCCACCGTGACGGCGGAGACCGAGCCGCTGGCCGGCTTCATCGGCGACGCCTTCGCCCAGCCGCTCTACCAGGGCGGCACGATGCTGACCATCCTGCTGTTCCTGTTCATCCAGGAGCCGCTGATCGGTCTGGTCTCGGTGGCGCTTATTCCATTGCAGGCCTACATTATTCCCAAGCTTCAGATCAAGGTGAAGCTGCTGGGCAAGGAGCGCATCCGCAAGGTCCGCCAGATCTCCGAGCGCATCGGCGAGAGCGTCGACAACATCCGCGAGATCCGCACCAACGGCACCATCCGCTATGTCGAGGCCGATTTCGCCAAGTACCTCGGGCAGATTTTCGACATCCGTTTCGAGATCTACCAGAGAAAATACTTCATCAAATTCCTGAACAATTTCATCAACCAGATCACTCCGTTCTTCTTCTTCTCGATCGGCGGCTATTTCGTGCTCAAGGGCGACCTGTCGATCGGCTCGCTGGTGGCGGCGCTGTCGGCCTTCAAGGATCTGACGGCCCCGTGGAAGGAGCTGCTCGACTATTACCAGAACGCCTACGACGCGCAGATCAAGTTCGAGCAGATCTCCGACCAGTTCTCGCCGCCCTTCCTGTTCGAGTGGCCGGCCCCCGCCCCCGGCCTGCCGACCGGCCTCCAGGCGCCCTACCGCATGGATTCGGTGAGCTGGACCAACGAGTATGGCGACCGGGTGCTGCACCGGCTGTCGCTCGACATCCCGCCGGGCGCCTTCGTCGGCATTGCCGGCGCCAACGCCCTGGCCCTGCGCCGGCTGGCCGAGATGATGGTCCGCCTGTCGCCGCCGACCTCCGGCCGCATCCTGATCGGCGAGCATCCGCTCGACACGCTGCCGCTCGACCTGCTGGGGCGGCGCATGGCCTACGCCGGCCCCGAACCGCACATGTTCACCGGCAGCATCATGCAGAACATGACCTACGGCCTGCGCCACCGCCCGCCGGAGGAGGATCCGGCGACCATGACGCCCGAACGCCGCCGCCAGATCCGCGAGGCCAAGGCGTCGGGCAACCCACACGAGAGCATGGAGGACATCTGGACCGACTTCGCCCAGGTCGGCGTCACCGACTGGAAGAGCCTGCGCCCCTGGCTGGTGCAGTGTCTGGAGGCGACGGGCGGCGAAGAGCAGATCTACCGCCGGGGCCTGCGCGAGGTCTTCGACCCCGACGACTACCCCTTCATCGCCGAGCCGCTGCTGCGCGCCCGCCACCGGCTGCGCGACACGCTGGCCGAGCGCGGCATGGACGGCGTGCTCGAACGCTTCGAGCCCGACCGCTTCAACCCCCACGCCAGCCTGGCGGAGAACATGCTGTTCGGCCTGCCGGACGGCAAGGGCCTGACCATCGCCCGCCTCGTCTGCCACGCCAGCCTGCGGGCGCTGATGGAGGAGCACGGGCTGTGGGAACCGGCGGTCCGCATCGGCCGCCGTTTCTCGATGCGGGTCGTCTCGGTCTATCAGGACAGCCCCGACGGCGAGGTCCTGATGATGCGCTACCCGCACCTCGACGACGCGCTGTTCGAGGAGCTGGTGGAGAGCGTCAACCGGCTGCGGCGGCGCGCCGACCGGCTGGAGCGCCGCCAGTCCGAAAGCGACAAGCTGCTGTTCGCCACCATGTTCCTGATGATCGTCCCGACCCGCGACGGCGGCGATCTGGTGCCGCAGCCGCAGCAGGACGCGATCATGGCGATCCGCCGCCGTCTGCTCGGCGACCCGCCGGAGGACCTGCGCGAGGCGATCCTCGTCTTCGACCAGAACCTCTATCACGGCCGCCTGAACGTGCTGGACAACCTGCTGTTCGGCCGCATCACCACCGAGGATCCCCAGGTCATCGCCGAACTGCGCGCCCTGGTCGACCAGACGCTGCTGGAGACCGACGCGCGCGGCTACGTGCTGGTGCTGGTGGCGCTGGACGAGGTCGGGATCGGCGGCTCCCTGCTGCCGGTCGGCGTGCGCCAGCGCATCCAGCTCGTGCGCGGGCTGCTGAAGAAGCCGGACATCTTCGTCATCCATCAGGCCATGAACAGCTACGACCCGGCGGAGCGGTTGGAGATTTTCCGCCGCATGAAGGCCGCGCTGCCGACCATGACGATGATCGTGCTGGAGGACCGCATCGCCGACGACGCGGCCTTCGACCGCGTCTATGATCTGGAGGACGGGCGTCTGGTTCCGCGCGGCCAGGACACCGACCAGGACGAGGACGAGGGCGCCCCGGCCGGCGACCGCGGCACCGACGAGGCGGCGCTGCGCCTGATGTCGCGCTCGCCTTTGTTCGCCGACCTGCCCGAAACCATTCTGCGCCGGCTGCTCGGCTCCTCGGAATGGCGGATGGTGAAGGCCGGCGACTTCATCTACCGCAGCGGCGACACCCCCGAGTTCGTCTTCGTCATCGCCGAGGGCGAGGCCGAGCTGGTCCGGCTCCAGCCGGGGCGCGAGCCGCTGCACATTGCCTATATCAAGCCGCCGGAGGTGTTCGGCGACATGGAACTGCTGGCGGGAACCCGGCGTTTCTCGACCATCCGCGCGCGCACCGACCTGCGGCTGCTGCGGCTGGACGGCACGACCCTGTTGCGTATCCTGCCGTCCGTGCCAAGCTTGCCGATGCGGGTCATCCAGCAGATCGGCCGGCGCCTGACCAGCGAGGCGCCACCATGACCCTCTTCCGGCGGGCAGCGAGGACGGTGCGATGCTGAGGGTGGAGAATCTGTCGATCCGGTTCCGCCGTTCGGCCTCTCCCCGCCCGGCGGTGAGCGGCGTGAGCTTCTCGGTCGGGGCCGGGCAGAGCGTGGCTCTGGTCGGCGAATCCGGCTCCGGCAAGACGCTGACCTGCCGCAGCATCCTGGGCATCCTGCCGCGCGGGGCCGAGGTCTGCGGCGGCTCCGTCCGCTTCGGCTGCAAGAAGGCGGGCGAGGTCGACCTGCTGACGCTGTCGCGGTCTGGCCTGCGCGCCATCCGCGGCAGCCAGATCTCCATGATCTTCCAGGAACCGATGAGCGCGCTCTCGCCGCTGCACACCATCGGCGCCCAGACGGCGGAGGTGCTGCGCCTGCACGGCAACGCCTCCCGCTCCCAGGCCCGCGCCGAGTGCTTGGCGATGTTCGAGCGGGTCGGCTTTCCCGATCCGGAGCGCGCCTACCGCTCCTACCCGTTCCAGCTCTCCGGCGGGCTGCGCCAGCGGGCGATGATCGCCATGGCGATGGTCGCCCGGCCGCGCCTGCTGATCGCCGACGAACCGACTACGGCGCTCGACGTCACGCTCCAGGCCCAGGTGCTGGCACTGATCAAGACGCTTCAGGCGGAAACCGGCATGGCGGTGCTGATGGTCACCCACGATCTCGGCGTGGTCGCCAACATGGCCGACGCCGTGGTGGTGCTGCGCGCCGGGCGGGTGATGGAGTCGGGGGCCTGCGCCGATGTGCTGGGCCGGCCGCTGCACGGATACACCCGCAAGCTGATGGCGGCGGCCCCGATGATCCCCGACTATCCAGAGGTCGCCCCGGAGGCGGCCGTGTCGCCGACCGACGCCGCCACCGCCCCCGTCGACGCCATCCTGGAGTTCCACGGCGTCGCCAAGACCTTCGAGCGCGGAGCCAGCCGGGTGAAGGCGCTGGCCGGAATCGACCTCCGGGTCCGGCGCGGCGAGACGCTGGCCATCGTCGGCGAATCCGGCTCGGGCAAGACGACGCTGGCGCGGCTCGCCATGCTGGCCGACCGGCCCGACCCCGGCGGCCGCATCCTGTTCCGCCCGGCGACCGGCGCGGAGGCGGTCGATCTGTCGGCGCAGCCGCCGTCCGCCCTGCTCGACTACCGTCGCCGCGCCCAGATGGTGTTCCAGGATCCCTACGCCTCGCTCAGCCCGCGCATGACGGTCGGCTCGATCATCGGCGAGCCGCTGACCATCCACGGCGTCTGCGACGCCGGCGAGCGGCACCGGCGGGTGCGGGCGCTGATGGCGCGGGTCGGGCTCGACCCCGCATGGGCGACCCGCTACCCGCACGCCTTCTCCGGCGGCCAGCGCCAGCGCATCGGCATCGCCCGCGCGCTGGCGCTCGACCCGATGCTGCTGATCTGCGACGAGCCGACCTCGGCGCTCGACGTCTCGGTGCAGGCGCAGGTCCTGGACCTGCTGGAGTCGATCAAGGAACGGCTCGGCCTCAGCCTGATGTTCATCTCCCACGATCTGGCGGTGGTCGCCCGGCTGGCCGACCGCGTCGTCGTCATGCGCGCCGGACAGGTGGTGGAGCAGGCGCCGCCGGCCGTCCTGTTCTCCGCCCCGGTCCACCCCTACACCCAGGCGCTGATCGCTGCCTCGCCGGAGCCGGACGTGAACCGCCCCATCGACATCCGCAAGGTGGCGCTCGGCGCCGGCGCGCCCGACCTGTGGCCGGCCGCCTTCCGCCCCGCGCCGGACGGACCGCCCCCGCTGGTCGAGGTCGCCCCCGGCCATTTCGTGCGGCGGGCGGCATGAGCCCGGCGCTCCGCATCCTGCTGGCGGCCCTGCTGCTGCTGCCGGCGCTGGCCCGGGCGTGTCCGGCCCAGACCAATCCCGATTTCGTCCCGCGCGAGACCCCGCCGCTGGGCGACATCGCCACCTACGGCCTGCTGCCCCCGGTGTCCGAGCGGATGCCCGAGGAGCCGCTGATCGTCGACCTGCCGGCCAAGGGGCGCGAGTACGGCCAGCGCGGCGGCTGGATCCGCAGCTTCATCACCCAGCGGCGCAACAGCCGCATCGCCGCGCTCTACGGCTACGCCCGTCTCGTCGGCTACAACGAGAAGCGCGAGCTGGTCCCCGACATCCTGAAGGCGGTGACGGTCGGGGAGGGACGCGACTTCACCCTGACGCTGCGGCGCGGCCACCGCTGGTCGGACGGCGCCCCCTTCACCAGCGACGACATCCGCTACTGGTGGGAGGACATCGTCAACAACCCGATGCTGTCGCCGTCGGGACCGCCACGCTTCATGCTGGTCGACGGCAAGCCGCCGGAGGTCGCGTTTCCCGACCCGGTGACCGTCCGCTTCCGCTGGGCCTCGCCCAACCCGCATTTCCTCCCCAACCTCGCCGCCGCCCGGCCGCCCTTCATCTACCGGCCGGCCCATTACCTGAAGCAGTTCCACGCCCGCTACACCGACGAGACGACGCTGGCCTCGCAGATCGCCAAGGCCAAGGTGCGCAACTGGGCGGCGCTGCACAACGCGCGCGACGACATGTTCCGCATGGAGAATGCCGACGAGCCGACGCTCCAGCCCTGGATGGCGGTGGCGCGCGGCAGCGGCTCCCACCTGCTGTTCCAGCGCAACCCCTACTACCACCGCTTCGACGCCAACGGCGTGCAGTTGCCCTACGCCGACGGGCTCGACGTGACGGTGATGTCTGGCGGCCTGATCCCCGCCCAGGTCGCCACCGGCCACGCCGACCTCCAGGCCGAGGCGCTGACCTTCTCGCAGGTGCCCGTCCTGGTGTCGGGCGAGGCATCGGGAAACTACCGGACCCGGTTGTGGCCTTCGGGGACCGCAGCCGACATCGCGCTCTACCCCAACCTGAACTACAACGACCCGGTGTGGCGCGGGCTGCTGCGCGACGTCCGCTTCCGCCGTGCCCTGTCGCTCGCCATCGACCGCCGCATCGTCAACCGCTCGCTCTATTTCGGGCTGGCGCGCGAGGGCGGCGTCGGCGTGCTGCCCTTCAGCTCCCTCTACAAGCCGGAGCGCCACGGGCTGTGGGCCGAGTACGACCCCAAGGCCGCCGCCGCCCTGCTCGACGAGATCGGCCTGCCGAAGAAGCGCGGCGAGGCCTACCGCAGCCTGCCGGACGGCCGCCCGCTGGAGGTGATCGTCGAGACCACCGGCGAGAAGCCGGAGGTCGCCGACACGCTCCAGATCATCGCCGAGACCTGGCGCGACGTCGGGGTGCGGCTGCTGGTGCGCACCGCCGACCGCGACGTGCTGCGCAACCGGGTCTACGCCGGCCAAGTGATGATGGCGGTGTGGTCGGGCTGGGACAACGGCGTGCCGGAGCCCGACAGCAACCCGGAGGAGCTGGCGCCGATGACCCAGGAGAATTTCTCCTGGCCGAAATGGGGGCAGTATTACCAGACCTCCGGCGCCGCCGGGGAGCCGATCGGCATGCCGGTCGCCGAGACCCTGATGCGGCTCGCCCACGACTGGGCACACGTCGCCACCACCGAGGAGCGGCGACCGCTGTGGGAGCGGATGCTGGACATCCACGCCGAGAACGTCCTGGTCATCGGCATCGTCGGCGAGGCGCCGCAGCCGGTGGTCGCCAGCAACCGCCTGCGCAACGTTCCGGAGCGCGGGCTGTGGCTGTGGGATCCCGGCGCCTTCCTCGGCATCTACCGCCCCGACGAGTTCTTCTTCGCCGATCCCCCGCCGAGGAGCTGAGGACATGCGCTGCCCGATCGCGCTTTCCGCACCGACCATCTTCCTCGCTCTCCCGCTCCTGCCTCCCTCTTCTCCCCGGTGGGGTGAGGGGGAGGCACGGCGTAACTTCGTGGGACGGGGCGGCGCTTTCCGTTTTCCCGGACTCCTCGCCAGGCTCCCCCCTCACCCCGACCCTCTCCCCGGGGGGGAGAGGGAGCTTGTGGGCTTCCTGGCAATCCGGAGGACCTGACCCGCCATGCTGCGCTTCATCCTCCGGCGTCTGCTGATCATGATCCCGACGCTGGTCGTCGTGTCGATGCTGATCTTCGTCGTCATCAACCTGCCGCCCGGCGATTTCCTGTCCAACCAGATCGCCGAGCTGCGCGCGACGGGCCAGGAGGCCGGGCTGGCCAAGGCCGAGTTCCTGCGCCACGAATACGCGCTCGACCGCCCGCTGGCCGAACAGTATCTGATCTGGATCGGCGTCTGGCCGGGGCCGAGCGGCTTCAACGGGCTGCTCCAGGGCGACCTCGGCTGGTCCTTCGAGTTCGGCAAGCCGGTCGCCGAGGTGGTCGGCGAGACGCTGTGGTTCACCGTCATCCTCAACTTCGCGGCGGTGCTGTTCGTCTATCTGGTCTCCTTCCCGCTCGGCGCGCTGGCCGCCATCCGCGCCAACAGCTGGGTCGACTACCTCGCCGCCGCCGTCGGCTACATCGGGCTGGCGACGCCCAACTTCCTGCTGGCGCTGATCCTGCTCTATTACGGCCAGAAATGGCTGGGGCTGCCGATCGGCGGGCTGGTCGACCCGCGCTACGAGAACGAGCCGATGAGCCTCGCCAAGCTTGGCTCGATCCTGCATCACCTGATCATCCCGACCATCGTCATCGGCCTGTCGGGCACCGCCGCGATGGTGCGGCGGCTGCGCGCCAACCTGCTCGACGAGCTGGGCAAGCCCTACGTCGTCACCGCCAAGGCCAAGGGCGTGCCGCCGGTGCGCCGGCTGACCCGCTACCCGCTGCGCATGGCGCTGAATCCCTTCGTCTCCGATATCGGCTCCCTTCTGCCGTCGATGGTGTCGGGGTCGGTGCTGATCTCGGTGGTCTTGAGCCTGCCGACCATCGGACCGGCGCTGCTGGAGGCGTTGCGCGCCCAGGACCAGTTCCTCGCCGGATTCATCCTGCTGTTCATCTCGCTGCTGGTGCTGGTCGGCATGCTGATCTCCGACATCCTGCTGGCGCTGCTCGACCCGCGCATCCGCCTGACCAAGAGGTCGCGCCCATGAGCGAGACCCGGCCGAAGCCGCAAGCCTGGCCCCATTACGTCGATCCGGAACCCTGGTCGCCCGACGACGACGCCCCGCACGCCTCGCGGCTCGATCCGGGAGCGTCGGCGGCGCGGTTGATGCTGAAGCGCTTCCTGCGCCACCGGTTGGCGGTGCTGGCGGCCCTGTTCCTCGGCTTCTCCTACCTCAGCCTGCCCTTCGTCAACTTCCTGGTGCCGCACGGCGCCAACGAACGCGACGTCGAGCATCTCTACGCCCCGCCGCAAGCCATCCACCTGTTCCACGAGGGGCAATTCATCGGCCCCTTCGTCTACCCGACGACCGGCCGTGCCGACCTGCGCGAGTACCGCTGGCGCTACGAATCCGACACCACGCGCCCGCTGCCGCTGCGCTTCCTCTGCCCCGGCGAGCCCTACCGCTTCCTCGGGCTGGTCGAGGCGCGGCTGCGGCTGGTCTGCCCGCCGCCGGGCGGCAGCCTGCACCTGCTGGGCACCGACCGGCTGGGCCGCGACGTGCTGTCCCGGCTCGCCATCGGGGCACAGCTCTCGCTGACCGTCGGGCTGCTCGGCATCGCCGTGTCCTTCACCATCGGCGTCACGCTGGGCGGGCTGGCCGGCTATCTCGGCGGCTGGGTCGACGCCGGGGTGCAGCGCCTGTCGGAGATCCTGAAGTCCCTGCCGGAGCTGCCGCTGTGGCTGGCCCTGTCGGCCGCCGTCCCGGCGCACTGGAGCCCGGTGACGGTGTTCCTCTGCATCTCGGTGATCCTCGGGCTGCTCGACTGGCCGAGTCTGGCGCGCGCCGTGCGGTCGCGTTTCCTGGCGCTGCGCGAGGAGGATTTCGTCATGGCGGCGGAGCTGATGGGCGCCTCGCCCGCGCGAATCATACGCCGCCACCTGCTGCCCAACTTCGCCAGCCATCTGCTGGCCAGCGCCACCCTGTCAATTCCGGCGATGATCCTCGGCGAGACGGCGTTGTCCTTCCTCGGGCTCGGCCTGCGTCCGCCGGCGACGAGCTGGGGGGTGATGCTGAACGACGCGCAGAATTTGATGGCGGTGGAAACCTACCCCTGGATCTCGGCGCCGATGATTCCGGTGATCCTGGTGGTGCTTTCTTTCAATTTCCTTGGCGACGGGCTGCGCGACGCCCTCGACCCCTACCACGACCAGTGAGGGAGAAAACCGTTGGCAAACCGGCGACCCGTTCCGATATTGCAACGCAACGCTGGGACATCGCAGCCGGCCGCACATTGCGCTTGAAGCCGGACGAAAAGCGTGTGAGGGCTTTTGCCACGGGGCAGCCCGACACCGAAGGCGACAGGACCAACCGACGCTTGACACCACGAGACCCAAGGCTGGCGCCACGGCTTCAACACACCGACTCGCAACGGTTTTCCCGCTTCCAACGCGCAGCTGATGCGGAGTTCCCAAGCATGTCCCTGCCCCAGGCCGCACCGCGTTCGGACCACGGCGACCGGACGGCGCCGCGCATCCTGCTCTACAGCCACGACACCTTCGGGCTGGGCCATCTGCGCCGCTCGCGCACCATTGCCCAAGCCCTGGTCTCGGCCTTTCCCGACGCCTCGGCCCTGATCCTCACCGGCTCGCCGGTGGCCGGGCGCTTCGATTTCCCCGAGCGGGTCGACCATGTCCGCCTGCCCGGCGTGGTCAAGCTCCAGGACGGCAGCTACACCGCGCAGAATCTCGGCCTGCCGATCGAGGAGATGACGGCGATGCGGGCGGAGATCATCCGCGCCGCCGCGCAGTCCTTCCGCCCGACCCTGGCGGTGGTCGACAAGGAACCGACCGGCCTGCATGGCGAGTTCGTCCCCGCCCTGGAGATGATGCGGACCAGCGGCCGGACGCGGGTGGTGCTGGGGCTGCGCGACGTGCTGGACTCGCCCGACGCCCTCCAGCCGGAATGGGAGCGCAAGGAGGCGCTGACCGCCATCCGCCGCTATTACGACGAGGTCTGGATCTACGGCCTGCGCGAGGTCTACCAGCCGCTGGCCGGGCTCGACCTGCCGGCCGACGTCGAGGCGCGGCTGCGCTACACCGGCTATCTGCGGCGCGGAACGCCGCCGGAGGCTCCGGCAGACGCCTCCCCCTTCGTGCTGGTGACGCCCGGCGGCGGCGGCGACGGCGGCGCGCTGATCGACTGGACGCTGTCCGCCTACGAGCACGACCCGTCGCTGGCCCCGCGCGCGCTGATCGTCTACGGCCCCTTCCTCGACGGGGCGATGCGCAAGGGCTTCGCCAAGCGCATCCGCCGCCTGAAGGGCCGGGTCGAGGCGATGGATTTCCACTCCCGCATGGAGGATCTCTACGCCGGCGCCATCGGGGTGGTTGCGATGGGCGGCTACAACACCTTTTGCGAGATCCTGTCCTTCGACAAGCCGTCGGTCATCGCCCCGCGCACCCGGCCGCGCATGGAGCAGCACATCCGCGCCGCCGCCGCCGAGGCGCTGGGCTTGACGCGGATGCTCGATTGCGAGCGCGACGGCACCGGCCCCCAGGTGATGGCCGACGCGATCCGCGCGCTGGCCAGCCAGCCGCCGCCCTCGGCCAACCCGCTGCCCAGCCTGCTGAGCGGTCTGGAAAGCGTGGTGGCGCTGGCCCGCGACGCCATGGCCGACCTCATGGAACCGGCCCCCTTGTGGGCGGCGCGGTCGGCGTGAGGGATTCGGCATGAGGGATTGCGTCGCCCCGCCGTTGCGGCTGGCGGTGGTGGTGAAGGGTTATCCCCGCCTGTCGGAGACCTTCGTCGCCCAGGAGCTGCTGGCCCTTCAGGAACGCGGCGTGGAGCTGTCGATCTGGTCGCTGCGCCACCCGACCGACAAGCGGCGCCACGCGCTGCACGAGCGCATCACGGCACCTGTGCATTACCTGCCGGAATACCTGCACCAGGAGCCGTTGCGCGTGCTGCGCGCCCTGCCGCGTCTGCCGCGCGCCGGGCTGTGGGCGGCGGCGCGGCTGTGGTGGCGCGACCTGCGGCGGGATCCCACCGCCAACCGCGGGCGCCGCTTCGGACAGGCACTGGTCCTGGCGGCGGAACTGCCGGCCCACGCGCCCTTCCTCTACGTCCATTTCCTGCACACGCCGGCCTCGGTCGCCCGCTACGCGGCGGCGATCCGCGGCGTCGGCTGGGGCTTCTCGGCCCACGCCAAGGACATCTGGACCACGCCGGACTGGGAGAAGCGCGAGAAGCTGGCCGAGGCGCGTTTCGGCGTGACCTGCACCGCCAGCGGCGCCGCGCATCTGCGGGCGCTCGCCGCCGAGGCGGAACGGATCGAGCTGGTCTATCACGGGCTCGATCTCGGCCGCTTCCCGGCTCCGCCCGACCGCGCGGCCGGCCCCGGCGCCGAGCGCGACGGCTCCAGCCCGGAACGGGCCGTGGAGATCCTGTCGGTCGGCCGCCTCGTCGAAAAGAAGGGCTACGACCGCCTGCTCGACGCGCTGGCACGCCTGCCCGACAGGCTGCACTGGCGGCTGGTCCACATCGGCGGCGGGCCGCTGGGTGACGGCTTGCGCGCCCAGGCCGGGCGGCTCGGCCTCGCCGGCCGCATCGAGTGGCGCGGCGCCCAGGACCAAGCCACGGTGATCGAGGCGCTGCGCCGCGCCGACCTGTTCACGCTGACCAGCGTCATCGCCGGCGACGGCGACCGCGACGGGCTGCCCAACGTGCTGATGGAGGCGGCCAGCCAGAAGTTGGCGATCCTCTCCACCGCCGTCGCCGCCATCCCGGAGTTCATCGCCGACGGCGAGCATGGAATCCTCGCCGAGCCGAACGCCGAGGCCATCGCCGCCGGCCTGTCCCGCCTGCTGCCCGATCCGGCGCTCCGCCTGCGCCTCGGCGAGGCGGCCCACGCGCGGCTGCGCGCCGAGTTCGGCATGACCGCCGGCATCGACCGGCTGCTGGACCGGCTGGCCCGATCGGCGCGCGAGGAGGCGGCGCGCGAAGACGCCCGTCCGTAGGAGCCCGCCATGCGGATCGCCTTCCACGCCCCGCTGAAGCCGCCCGACCATCCGGTCCCCTCCGGAGACCGCCAGATGGCCCGGCTGCTGCTGCGCGCGCTGGCCGAAGGCGGCCACGCCGTGGAGGTCGCCAGCGCCTTGCGCAGCCGCGATGGCGCGGGCGACACGGCGGTCCAGCGCCGCCTGCTCACCGAAGCCGGGGCGGAACAGGCGCGACTGCTGCGTCTCTACACCGCCGAACCGGAGCGGCGGCCTGACCTGTGGTTCAGCTACCACGTCTATTACAAGGCACCCGACCTGATCGGGCCGGCGGTGGCCGGCGCGCTCGGCATCCCCTACGTGGTCGCCGAGGCGTCGCGCGCCCGCAAGCGCCTGGACGGCCCCTGGGCAGCCTTCGCGGCGGCGGCGGAATCGGCGATCGACGCGGCGGCGCTGGTGCTCTGCCTCAGCGACCGCGACCGGCAGGCCGTCGAGGCGCACCGCCCGCCGGGCCAGCGCGTCGCCACGCTGGCGCCCTTCCTCGACCCGCCGCCCGCCCCGCCCACCCGGAACGGTCCGGCGGACGGCATCCCCCGCCTGCTGACCGTCGCCATGATGCGGCCGGGCGACAAGCTGGCCACCTACCGCCTGTTGGCCGAGGCGCTTGGACGGCTGGCGGACCGCCCCTGGACGCTGGATGTGATCGGCGACGGTCCGGCGGCGGACGCCGTCGCGGCGCTGCTCGCCCCCTTCGGCGAGCGCGTGCGCCGGCATGGCGCCTTGCCGCCCGAGACGCTGGCCCCCTGGTATGGACAAGCCGACCTGTTCCTGTGGCCCGGCCTGAACGAGGCGTTCGGCATGGTCTATCTGGAGTCCCAGGCCCATGGGCTCCCTGTGGTCGCGGTCGACAACGCCGGAACCGGGACCGTCGTCCGCGACGGCGTCGGCGGCCGCCTGACCGGCCTGTCGGCGGCGCATCAAACGGCGACGGACTACGCGGCGGCGGTGGCGTCCCTGCTCGACGATCCGCCCCGACTGGCCGCCCTGCGCGAAGGCGCCCGCCGCCATGTCGAGCAGTGCCACAGCCTGACGGCGGCGGCGCGGCGCCTCAACATCCTGCTGGAGGAGACCCGGCGATGACCGAACCGAAACGGCTGGCCTTCCTGCGCCACGGCGTCACGGGTTGGAACCGCGACGGCCGCATCCAGGGCCACACCGACATCCCGCTCGACGCCGAGGGGCGCGCGCATCTCGGCCGGCTGGTCCTGCCGGCGGGCTGGGGGGAGGCGACGCTGCACGCCAGCCCGCTGGGCCGCGCGCGCGAAACCGCCGAGCTGCTGGGGCGCGGCCGGCCCGTGCGCACCGACCCGCGCCTGATGGAAATGAACTGGGGTGATTGGGAGGGATGCCGGGGCGCCGAGCTGCGCGCCGACCCGGCTTCGGGCTACCGCGACCTGGAGCATTGGGGCTGGGACTTCCGCCCGCCCGGCGGCGAGAGCCCGGCGGAGTTGCGCGACCGCCTGCAAGGCTGGCTCGCCGACGTGACGCGGGGCAGCGGGCCCGATCACCTCGCGGTGGTGCATGTCGGGGTGATCCGGGTGGTGGTGGCGCTCGGCTGGGGATGGAACTTCCTCGGGCCGCCACCGCTCGACATCAAGCGCGACCGGCTCTACGCGGTGACGCTGGCGGCCGATGGGTCCATCCGGGCAGCCTGCGGGCCGGAAGGAATCCGCCTGTCATGCGCATGACCCCCGGACGCGTGACCATCGCCGTCACCCATCTGCTCGGCAGCGGCCATCTCAGCCGCGCGCTGGCCCTGGCCGACGCCTTCGCCCGCGCGGGCTGGACCGCCGACGTCATCAGCGGCGGGCGCCCGGCCCCGCACCTGTCCCCCGGCCGCGCGACCCTGCACCAGCTGCCGCCGCTGGCGAGCGCCGGGACCGACTTCCGCACCCTGCTGGCCGCCGACGGCCGGGTCGCCGGCCCCGACGATCTCGCCGAACGCCGCCGGATGCTGACCGGCCTTCTCGACGGTCTGCGCCCCGATGTCCTGATCACCGAATTGTTCCCCTTCGGGCGCCGGGCGCTGGCCGCCGAGTTCGAGTCCCTGCTGGAGCGGGCGCGCGCCGCCGCCGTGCCGCCGCTGGTCCTCGCCTCCATCCGCGACATCCTGGCCCCACCCTCGCGGCCGGAGCGGCTGCACGAGACCGGAGAGCGGCTGGCCCGCTTCTACGACGGCGTGCTGGTCCATTCCGACCCGCGACTCATCCCGCTGGAGGCCAGCTGGCCGATCACCCCGGCGATGCGCGGCCTGCTCCACTACACCGGCTTCGTCGCGCCACCGCCGCCCGACGAGGCGGAGGGCCCGGAGGGGCGCGGCGAGATCCTGGTCACCGCCGGCGGCGGGCCGGTCGGCCGCGTCCTGTTCGAAGCCGCCGCCCGCTGCGCCGCCTCCGGCGCCCTGCCGCAGCGCTGGCGGCTGCTCGCACCGGAGACCGAGGCGGCGGACCTCGCCGGTCACCTGCGCGCCATCGCCGGACCGGAGCGGCTGACGGTCGAACCCCTGCGCCCCGATTTCCGCAGCCTGCTGGGCCGCGCCGCCGCCTCGGTCGGGCGCTGCGGCTACAACACCGCGCTGGATTGCCTCGCGCTGGGAGTGCCGAGCGTCTTCTGCCCCTTCGAGGACGGCCACGAGACCGAACAGGCGACGCGCGCGGCGCTCCTCGCCCGTCGCCCCGGCGTCGCCACGCTGCGCGAGGCCGACCTCACGCCGGACACTCTGGCGGCGGCGCTGGCCGGCGTGATCGGCGTCGCCGTGCCCCGGCTCGACCCGGCGGCGCTGGCCGGCGCCGCGCGCAGCGTGGAGATCGCCACCGCCCTTCGGAAGGATTTGCGGAAGGAACGGACCCGATGACCGGATGGCGGGCGCTCGACGCCGAACTGGCGCGGTGGGCGGAGGCCGGCTGGCGCTGTCCGCTCTGGCTGCGCGACGACGACGCGGTGGCCGCCAGCCCGGAACTGGAACGGCTGCTGGCGCTGTGCGCGTCGGCTGGCATCCCGCTCGGCCTCGCCGCCATCCCCGCCGACGCGACGCCCTCGCTGGCCGAACCGCTGTCCGCGCACCGCGATGTGGCGATCCTCGTGCATGGCTGGGCGCACAGCAACCACGCCGCCCCAGGCGAGAAGAAGGCCGAGTTCGGTGCCGGCCGCCCGGCCGAGGCACGGCGGGCCGACGCGGCGCGCGGCCTCGACCGCCTGCGCGGGCTGTTCGGCGACCGGGTCCTGCCGCTGTTCGTGCCGCCCTGGAACCGGCTGGGCAGGGACATGCCGGCTCTGCTGGTCGAGGCCGGCTATGGCGCCGTGTCGGGTTTCGGCCCTCGTCCAGCCGTCGAGGCACCGCCGGGTCTACGCTGGCTGAACACCCACATCGACCTGATCGACTGGCATGGCGGGCGCTCGGCGGTGGACAGCGAGGCGCTGCTCGGCCGTCTGTGCCGCGCCCTGGCCGAACGCCGCGAAGCCCCCGCCGACGATCCGCCGGGGGCCGAACCCATCGGGCTGCTGACGCATCACCGCGTCCATGACGCGGCGATCTGGCGGCTGCTGGAGGCTCTGCTCGACCGCCTCGCCGGCCACCCCGCCGCGGCATGGCCGGCGCCGGGGAGCCTGATCGGCCTTGCCCCGGCAACCGGCCACGCTCCTTAACGGACGGCCGTCACAGGCGCTCGACGCACAGCGCGACGCCCATGCCGCCGCCGATGCAGAGCGTGGCGAGCCCCTTCTTCGCATCGCGGCGGCGCAGTGCGAACAGCAGCGTGGTCAGCACGCGGGCACCAGAAGCGCCGATGGGGTGGCCGAGCGCGATGGCGCCGCCGTTGACGTTCACCTTGGCGGCGTCCCAGCCCAGATCCCGGTTGACCGCCAGCGCCTGGGCCGCGAAGGCCTCGTTCGCCTCGACCAGATCGAGATCGCCGACATCCCAGCCGGCCTTTCTCAACGCCAGACGCGAGGCCGGGATCGGGCCGGTGCCCATGATGGCCGGGTCGACGCCGGCGGTCGCCCAGGAGGCGATGCGGGCGAGCGGCGTGACTCCGCGCCGGGCGGCGTTCTCCGCGGTCATCAGCACCAGCGCGGCGGCACCGTCGTTGATGCCCGACGCGTTGCCGGCGGTCACCGTGCCGTCCTTGGCGAAGGCCGGGCGCAGCTTGGCCAGCGACTCCGCCGTCGTGCCGTGCTTCGGGTACTCGTCGGCGTCGACGGTGAGGTCGCCCTTGCGGCCCTTCACCAGGACCGGAACGATCTCGTCCTTGAACAGGCCGGCCTTCTGGGCCGCCTCGGCTTTCTGCTGCGAGGCCGCGGCGAAAGCGTCCTGCTCCTCGCGGGAGAGTTGCCACTGGCGGGCGATGTTCTCGGCGGTGGTGCCCATGTGGTAGCCATGGAAGGCCTCCCACAGACCGTCCCTGATCATGCTGTCGACCATCTCCGCCGGGCCCATCTTGGTGCCGTTGCGCAGATGCATGAGATGGGGCGACAGGCTCATGCTCTCCTGGCCGCCGACGACCATCACCTCGGCGTCGCCGCTCTTGATCGCCTGATAGCCGAGCGCCACCGCGCGCAATCCCGAGCCGCAGACCTGGTTGATGCCGAAGGCGGTCTTCTCGACCGGAACGCCGGCGGCGACGGCGGCCTGGCGGGCCGGGTTCTGCCCCTGGCCGGCGGTCAGCACCTGGCCGAGGATCACCTCGTCGACCTCCGCCGCGTCAGTCGCGGCGCGGGCGAGCGCCTCGCGGATGACGGCAGCGCCCAGCAGATGGGCCGGAACCGCGCCGAGCGCGCCGTTGAAGCTGCCGATGGGGGTGCGCGCGGCGCCGGCGATGACGATGTCAGTCATGTGTCCCTCCGTTTGGATGGTCTCGGAGACAACACAAGGACCGGTTCGCCCGGTCCCCGTGCCTTGTTCGGTTGAAGCGTCAGAAGTAGAGCCCGATCACGAAGATCGGCATGGTGATGATGAGCGCGGTCACGCAGTAGCCCATGATGTCCCGCACCCCGAGCCCGGCGATGGCGAGCGCCGGCAGCGCCCAGAAGGGTTGCGCCATGTTCATCCACGCCTCGCCGTAGGCGATCGCCATCGCCGCCTTGCCGAGATCGACGCCGAGCGCCTGGGCGGCCGGCATGATGAAGGGACCCTGCACCACCCAATGGCCGCCGCCCGACGGCACCGCGAAGTTGATCAGGCCCGAGGAGAAGAAGGCGAGCACCGGGAAGCTGTCCTTGGTGGCGATCTCGACGAACCAGTTGGTGATCAGCCCGCCCAGCCCGGAATGCTCCATCATGATCTGGATGCCGGCGTAGAAGGGGAACTGGATCAGCACGCCCGCCGTGCCGCGCGCCGCGTTGGTGATGGCGCGGGCGTAGGCCATCGGCGTCTTGTGCAGGATGATGCCGGCGATCAGCATCATCAGGTTGACGGTGTTGATCGTGAGGTTGAAGCCGTTCTTCTGGAAATAGAGGAACAGGTAGACCAGACCGAAGGCGGCGACGACCAGCGACAGGATGCGGCTTTCCTCGAAGCGCTCAGCCGGGCTGGCGTCGGGGCCGAGCGTGCGCTGGACGCTCTCCTCCGGCTTCAGCAGCTTGGGATCGATGGCGACGACGTCCTTGGCGGCCGGGTGCATCATCCGGCAGATCAGCGGCAGCACCAGGATCAGGGCCAGCGTGATGCCGATGTTGTAGGTGGTGAAGAGGGTGTCGGAGATTGGGATGATGCCGACCGTCTTCTCCATCGGGTTGCCCTTGGTCGCCGCGACCAGCGGCACCGAGCCGGACAGGCCGCCGTGCCACGTCATAAAGCCGATGTAGGCGGACGCGATCAGCAGCCGGTAGTCGGCGGCCGGGATGCGGCGGGCGACCTGCCGGGCGAACATCGCGCCCACCACCAGCCCGAAGCCCCAGTTGATGGTGCAGGCGATGGCCGAGGAGAAGGCCACCAGCATGACGCCCTGGGTCGGCGTCCTGGCGATGGAAGACAGGCGCTCCATCAGCTTGAACACCGGCTCGGAGCTGGCCAGCGCGTGGCCGGTGACCAGAACCAGCGCCATCTGCATGGCGAAGGCCAGCAGGTTCCAGAAGCCGTCGCCCCACATGCGGACCATGTCGAGCGGCGTGGAGGGGGTCAGCGCGACGCCGAGCACGAAGGTCAGGATGGTCAACAGGATGGCGAAGACCAGCGGGTCGGGCAGATAGCGGCTGACCAGCCCGGTCAGCCCGCGCGAGAGGATGGGGATCGGGTTGAAGCGGCTGCCGGTGTCGGCGCCGTCCTGGGAGGTGATGGACATGCGGTGTCTCCCGCTTGGCGTTGGGCCGCTTGAAAAGCCCTTCTCCCCTTGCGGGAGAAGGGTTGGGGTGAGGGGTATCCGCCGAAGGCGGAAGGGAAGATTTGCGCCCCCTCACCCCAACCCCTCTCCCTCAGGGAGAGGGGCTTACAGCGGCATCAGGCGTCGATGGGCATGGCGGGGACCGTGGCGGGCACGATCAGCTCGCAGCCGGTGGCGGCCAGCACCTGGGCGACGCTGACGCCGGGCGCCGTCTCCTTCAGGAGCAGGCCGGACTCGGTCGGCTCCAGCACCGCGAGGTCGGTGACGACCAGATCGACGCGACGGACCGAGGTCAGCGGCAGGGTGCAGCGCTTGACGATCTTGGATTCGCCCTTGGCGCTGTGCTGCATGGCGACGATGACGCGCTTGGCGCCCGACACCAGATCCATGGCGCCGCCCATGCCGGGCACCATCTTGCCGGGCACCATCCAGTTGGCGAGCCGGCCCTCCTCGTCGACCTGGAGGCCGCCGAGCACGGTGACGTCGAGATGGCCGCCGCGGATCAATCCGAAGGACACCGCGCTGTCGAAGGAGGCCGCGCCGGGCACGGCACCGATCGGGCTGCCGCCGGCGTCGCTCAGGTCCGCGTTCTCCAGCCCCTCCTCGGGCACCGGCTCCATGCCGATGATGCCGTTCTCCGACTGGAAGAAGACGTTGGTCCCGGCCGGCAGATAGCGGGCCACCAGGGTCGGCAGGCCGATGCCGAGGTTGACCAGACGGGCGTCGCGCAGTTCCAGCGCGACGCGCTTGGCGATCAGGGTCTTTTCATCCATGGCGCGCCTCCTTGGCGACGAGGACGTCGACCAGCACGTTCGGGGTGACGACGTGGTCCGGCGGGATCATGCCGACCGGGACGATGTCCTCGGCCTCGACGATCACGGTCTCGGCGGCCATCGCCATCAGCGGGTTGAAGTTGCGCGCGGTCAGGGCGTATTCGAGATTTCCGTAATAGTCGGCGCGCTTGGCGAGGATCAGCGCGAAATCCGCCTTCAGCGGGGTCTCCAGCAGGAAGGTCTTGCCGTCCAGCTCGATGGTGCGCTTGCCGTCGGCGACGACGGTGCCGACGCCGGTCGGGGTCAGGATGCCGCCGAGGCCGAAGCCGCCGGCGCGCACGCGCTCGGCCAGCGTGCCCTGCGGCACCAGCTCCACCTCGGTCTCGCCGGCGATCATCTGGCGCTGGGTCTCGGGGTTGGTGCCGATGTGGCTGGCGATCACGCGGGCGACGTGGCGCCCGGCGACCAGCTTGCCGATGCCCACGGCCGGGCGGGCGGTGTCGTTGGCGATCACGGTCAGGCCGCGCTTGTTCTGGCGGATCAGCTCGTCGATCAGGCGCGGCGGGGTGCCGACGCCCATGAAGCCTCCGATCATCAGAACCGCGCCGTCGGGTATCGCCGCGACGGCGTCTTCAAGCTTTCGCACTTTACTCATGGCGTCCCCCTCAGTCGTTTGAAGCACACGAGAGAGCATCCGGCGGAAAATCGGGACGTCGGGGGACGTTCCGGGACCACCGGCACTGTGGCGGACAGGGATCGTGTCGGTCGGCTGCTTGATCTTGGCCCGTGATCGGGTCGTTCAGTCGGTCGAAAGCCCGGATACTGGACTCCGGTTTACGCGGTCCGTTGCACGCACTTATAGAAAAGCAAGCCGCGTGCCAACCGAAGATGGCCTTGCCGGGATGTTCCAAGGGCGGAAAACCGCCCAAAACAACGCTTTCGGTCGAAGGCACGCAAGGGCCGGACCGCCGACGGTGCGCAGAGCGTTGCGCGCTGCGCAGGGTTTTGCGCAGCGCGCGCTTGCCCGACACCGTCATGCCCGGACTCGGTCCAGGCATCCACAACCGCAATCTTTGGAAAATGGACGGAACATGGATGGCCGGGTCAAGCCCGGCCATGAAGATGTTTGAATACGAAGCGATCGTTGAAGAGCGGCCCCCTTCACCGGCTGTTCCGCTCGACCGGCCGTTCAGGCGATGCCGTATTCCTGGAGCTTGTAGAGCAGCGACCGGCGGCTGATCCCCAGCTCCTGCGCGGTGCGCATGCGGTTGCCGCCGTTGCGCAGCAGGGCCTCGCCGATCGCCCGCGCCTCGTACTGGCTGATCATCACGCGCAGGGGCAGGCCGCTTCCCGGTGCGATGTCCACCGCCGCATCGGCCGGCACCGGCTCCTCCGCATCCTCCGGCTCGGCGGGACGGCAGGCGATCTGTTCGGGAAGATCCTCCGGGAAGATCAGGCGGCCGGTGCACATCACCACCGCCCGCTCGACGGCGTTGGACAGTTCGCGGATGTTGCCGGGCCAGGAATGGCGAAGCAGGCAGTCCATCGCCCGGTCGTCGAAGCCGGTGACGTCGATCTGGTTCTCGGCGGCGAAGCGCTGGAGGAAATGGCCCGACAGCAGCCGGACATCCTCCGGCCGCTCGCGCAGCGGGATGGTGCGCAGCGTCACCACGTTCAGGCGGAAATACAGATCCTGGCGGAACTGGCCCTGGCGGACCATCTCCTCCAGGTTCCGGTTGGTCGCCACCACGACGCGGACGTCGGACCGCACCGGCTCCGTCCCACCGACCCGCTCGAACTCGCGCTCCTGCAACACGCGCAGCAGCTTGACCTGGAGGCTGGGCGAGATGTCGCCGATCTCGTCGAGGAACAGGGTTCCGTGCTCGGCCTGCTCGAAGCGGCCGCGGCGCCGCGCCACGGCGCCGGTGAAGGCGCCCTTCTCGTGGCCGAAGAACTCGCTTTCCAGCAGCCCCTCGGGCACGGCGGCGCAGTTGACCTTCACGAAGGGACCGCCGCTGCGCGGGCTGTTGTAGTGGACGGCGGCGGCCACCAGCTCCTTGCCGGTGCCGCTCTCGCCGGTCACCAGCACGGTGGCGTTGCTCTTGGCCACCTTGGCGACGGACTGGAGCAGCTCCATCATGCGCGGATTGTTGGTCAGGATGCGGTCGGTGCGGTAGCTGGCCGTCAGCGCCCGGTGCAGCACGGCGATGTCGTCGCGCAGGCCGCGCACCTGGAGCGCGCGGCCGACCAGCAGCAGCACCTCGGCGATGTCGAAGGGCTTGATGATGTAGTCGAAGGCGCCCTCCTTGATCGCCTGCACCGCCGTCTCGACCTGGGCGAAGGCGGTCATCAGGATGACGGCGGCGGCGCGGTCGATCTTGCGCATGGCGGCGAGCGCCTGGAGCCCGGTCATCCGCGGCATGCGGATGTCCATCAGCACCACCGCCGGGCGGCTGGCCTCGAAGGCGGCGACCGCCTCGACCCCGTCGGCGGCGGTGGTCACCGCGAAGCCCTCCTTGCTCAGCACCGCCGACAGCATCTGGCGGATGCCTTCGTCGTCGTCGACGACCAGGGCCAGGGGAGAGGGGTTGCTCATGAGGGGGCCGGCGCGTTGTGACGGAAGGGAAGCCGCAGGGTGGCGGTGGTCCCCGCCCCCGGCGTGCTGGTCAGGACGATCGTACCATGGTGGGCGTCGACAATGCGGTGGACCATCGCCAACCCCAGCCCGGTGCCGCTCGGCTTGGTGGAATAGAAGGGGTCGAAGATCTTTTCCAAATCCTCCGGCGGGATGCCGACGCCGTCGTCGGTCACGGTGACGACGGCATCGCCGTCACCGGGGCCGGAGCCGTCACCCGCCCGGGTGGCGATGCGGATGGTTCCGGACTCCGGAATCGCCTGGATGGCGTTGATGACCAGATTGAGGATCACCTGCTTCAGCGCCTCGCCGTCCGCCTCGACCGGCGGCAGGGTCGGATCGGGTTCCAGGATCACCTGGGCGTTGGACTTGCGGCCGATCAGCAGCGTGACCTCGCGAATCAGCTCGTTCAGCCCGACCGGGCGGATGAAGGGCGGGCGGGAGCGGCCGAACTCCAGCAGCTCGGTGATGATGCGGTTGAGGCTGTCGACCTGCCGCACGATCAGGGGCGCGTAGGTCCGCCACTCGGCGATGTCGTCGCAGGTCTCCAGGAACTGCATGAAGCCGCGGATCGAGGTCAGCGGGTTGCGGATCTCGTGGGCGACGCCGGCCATCAGCTCGCCCAGGGCCGCCAGCCGGTCGGCCCGCATGATCTGCTTGTTCAGCCGACGCTGCTCGGTCAGGTCCTTCAGCACCGCCACCGCGCCGATCGGCGTGCCGCGGCTGTCGCGCAGCAGGCTGCTGCTGACGCTGACATGCAGGACCTGGGCCGGCAGCGGCCAGTCGACGAGCACGGCCAGATGCTCGCGCCCGGTCTCCAGCGTGTCGAGCAGGGGGCTGGCGAAGGCCGCTCCCTCCTTGAACAGCGAGGCGTAGGGACGGCCGATCACCTCCGCTCCCTTTCCCGCATCCTCCCCCGCCCCCGCCAGCCCGACCATGCGCCGGGCGGCCGGATTGATCGAGGTCACCCGGCCCTGGCCGTCGACGGCGATGACCCCGTCGGCGATGCTGTGCAGGATGTTCTCGGTGAGCGAGCGGGCGTCGCGCAGGGCCCTGGCCATGGCGTTGACGGCGACGGCGATCTCGCCGATCTCGCCGGAGGGCGGAGCGATCCGGTGGCCCAGGTCGGCCCGCATGCGCTCCAGCCCGTCGGTGACGCCCTTGACGTCGCGCGACAGGCGGTTGGACATCAGATGGATCAGGAGCAGCCCGAACAGGGCGCCGAGCACGCTCACCGCCAGGATGGCGCGGTCCATCGCCGCCGACTGGCGGTCGATCACGTCGGCCAGCTCGTTGGCCCAGGCGTAGCCGATCACCACCCCGTCGCGGCGGATCGGCCACATGGCGTTCATGATCTGCCCGCGCACCTGCGGCCCGGTCTCCACCGCCGGCTCTCCGGTCGCCATGACGCGCCGTCCGGGATGGTCCGGCGCGATGGGCAGGCCGACCTTGTCGGCATACTCCCGGCTGGGTCCATAGGTGACGATGGCGTCGGCCGCCCTGCTGTAGAAACCGACCCCGACGCCGGGGTTGGCGGCGGCGACCCCGTCGGTGAAACGCGCCAGCGCCGCGTTCAGCCCGGCGATCACCGTGGCGCGGTCCGATGCGCCCCGCTCGGCCAGTAGCGGGTCGAATCCGCCCTCCAGATGGCTGTCGAGGATGCGGGCCAGACCGAACAGCCGCTCCTGCTTCTCCAGCAGCAGGGCCTGATGCCCCTCGCGCTCCAGCAGATAGCCGGCGGTGGCGATGGGGACCGAGATCACCGCCAGCGCGATGAGCAGCAGCTTGCCCCGCAGGGTGCCGGGCCGGTACTGGCGGAGCGGTTCGGGAAGCCTCATCGCGCTGCTCTCTTCTGCCGGTGTCCGGAATAGCCCCTGGACCGCCCCTCAGGATGCTGAAGACATCGCCGACCGGCCGCCACCGGGCAAGGGATTAACGCGGTGCCCGCTCCCTCAACGCGGTGCCCGCACCTGGACGATGAAGGTCCGGGCGGCGGCGGTGACGTCATGCATGCGCTCCTGCATGGAGCCCAGCTCGCGGCACAGCTCCTCGGCGCCGGCGCCAGCCTCGCGGGCGGCGGTCGCCGCCGAGGCGACGTTGCCCTCCAGACGGTGGACGCCGTCGGCGGCGGCCACGGCGGCGCGGCCGATCTCGGCGGTGGCGGCACTCTGCTCCTCGACGGCGGCGGCCACGGCCGAGCCGATGGCTTGAAGCTCGCGCACCACCCCGGCGATGCGGTTGATGTCGCCCGCCGCCAGCCCGGTCGCGGACTGGATCGCCGCCACCTGGGCGGCGATGTCCTCGGTGGCACGCGCCGTCTGGCTGGCGAGCTGCTTCACCTCGCTCGCCACCACCGCGAAGCCCTTCCCCGCCTCCCCCGCCCGCGCCGCCTCGATGGTGGCGTTGAGCGCCAGCAGGTTGGTCTGCCCGGCGATGCCGGCGATCAGATGGACGACGTCGCCGATGCGCTCGGCGCTGTCGACCAGCCCGGCGACCTTGCCGACCGCCTCGCCGGCGTGGGCCGCGGCCTGTTCGGCGACGCGCGAGGAATCGTCGATGCGGTCGGCGATCTCGCGGATCGAGCCGCCGAGCTGCTCGACGGCGGCCGACACCGCCTGCACGTTGGCCGACACGGTCTGCGCCACCTCGGCCGAGGCGCCGCTGCGGTCCATGTTGTGGTGGGCGCCGTCCAGCATCAGGCGGGCCGTCGCCTGTAGGCGGTCGGCCGTGCCCGACGCCTCCGACAGGGCACCGTCGATGCTGCCCTCGAAGCGCACCGCCACCGCGTCGAGCGCGCCGCGCCGCTGCTCGGCCGCCCGCGCCTCCAGTGTGGCGCTTTCGGCCTCCAGCCGCTTCTGGTCCTCGCGACGCTGCTTGAAGAGGCGGACGGCGCGGGCCATGTCGCCGATCTCGTCGCGGCGCTGCTGCTCCGGCACCTCGCAGGCCAGATCATCCTCGGCCAGACGCAGCATGACGGCGCGGAGGCGCGCCAGCGGCCCGGTGACGCCGCGCGCGACCAGCCAGCCGAGCAGAAGCGAGACCGCCCCCACCCCGGCGACGATCAGCCCGAACACCGTCATCATGCCGGCGAAGTCGGACCGCAGGTCGTCGACATAGACGCCAGTGCCGATCACCCAGTCCCATGGCTTGAAATGGACGGAGTAGCTGAGCTTCTCGTAGGTCGGGCCCTGAGGGTCGTTGGCCCTCGGCCATTCGTAATGCACGAACTCCGGAACCGGGGCCAGGGCCCCACGCACCGCCTCGCGGATGACGTAGACGCCGTTGCGGTCGCGGATCTCGCGCCCGCTCTGGCCGACCAGCTTGGCGTTGGCGTGGACGACGCCGACGATGTCGGAGGTCCAGACCCAGAGATACTCGCCGTTGTTGTAGCGGATCGCCCCGATGGCGGCGCGGGCGCGCTCCTTGGCCTCCGCCTCGTCGAGCGTCCCGTCCGTCGCCAGCCTGTGGTACCTGGCGGCGATGCTGCCGGCGCTTTCGGCGATGAAGCGGACGCTGTTCATGCGCTGCTCGACCAGCGCCCGGTTGATGAAGGAACCCCCGACCGCCGCCACCAGCCCGGCCGCGACGACCGACAGAAGCGCCAGAAACCAAATCCGCCACTTCAGGCGAAGACCAGGACCGTGCATGACCGCACCTCACGCGAAAGCCGCCGGACTTCGCGCCCGGACATTGATTCCTCCGCGGATTGCAAAAGACACGCCAGGGGTCCCGCCCGTCACGAAACCGCCACAAAAACAGGGGGCGGAAGGCCCGCCGGGCGGCCTGGGTCGGTCCATGGCGCGCAGGATTCTGCGCAGTGCGCAAAATCCTGCGCAGGGCGGGCCGGGCGGCGGTCAGCCCTGCCGGTAGGGGAACTGGAGGACCGAGGCGCCGACCTCGGCCCCGCTGACGGCGTTGCGGAACAGGCCGAACAGCTCACGGCCGCAGCCATGCTCGGAATCCTCGCTGGCCGGCGGCGGGGCGCCGCGGCTGTCCCACTCCTCCGCCTCGACCAGCGCCTCCAGCCGGCCGGTCTCGGCGTCGAGCCGCACGAGGTCGCCGTCGCGCAGCCGGCCGAGCGGCCCGCCCGCCTTCACCTCCGGCGTCACATGGATCGCCGCCGGGACCTTGCCCGAGGCGCCCGACATGCGGCCGTCGGTGACCAGCGCCACCTTGAAGCCCTTGTCCTGAAGCACGCCAAGGGGCGGGGTCAGCTTGTGCAGCTCCGGCATGCCGTTGGCGCCCGGCCCCTGGTAGCGCACCACCACCACCACGTCGCGGTCAAGCTCGCCGGCGCGGAAGGCCGCCTGCACCGCCTCCTGGGTGTCGAAGACGCGGGCCGGCGCCTCGATGACGCGGTGCTCCGGCTTGACCGCCGACACCTTGATGACGCCGCGCCCGAGGTTGCCGTCGAGCACGCGCAGGCCGCCCTCGGCCGCGAAGGGGGAGGCAACGGTGGCGACCACGCTCGCGTCGCCGCTCTTGTCCGTCGGCGAGCGGCGCCACGCCAGCCCGCCCTCGCCGGCCAGTTCCGGCATCGCCCGGTAGGGCTCCAGCCCGCCGTCGCCCCAGACGGTCGGAAGGTCGGCGTGCAGCAGCCCGGCGTCGAGCAACTGGCCGATGACGAAGGGCATGCCGCCGGCCTGATGGAAGCGGTTCACATCGGCCGAGCCGTTCGGGTAGACGCGGGCGAGCAGCGGCACCACCGCCGACAGGTCGGCGAAATCCTGCCACGTCAACTGGATGCCGGCCGCCGCCGCGATGGCCGGGATGTGCAGCGTGTGGTTGGTCGAGCCGCCGGTCGCCAGCAACCCGACGATGCCGTTGACCATCGCGCGCTCGTCGACGATGCGGCCGATGGGGGTGCCGCCGCCCTCCGCGCCGCCCTTCTGGGCCGTCATCGCCACCACACGGCGGGCCGCCGCGTCGGTCAGCGCCTCGCGCAGCGGCGTGTTGGGGTTGACGAAGCTGGCGCCCGGCAGATGCAGGCCCATGATCTCCATCAGCATCTGGTTGGTGTTGGCGGTGCCGTAGAAGGTGCAGGTGCCGGGGGAATGGTAGGATTGGGCCTCGGCCTCCAGCAGCTCGTCGCGGCCGATCTTGCCCTGGGCGTAGAGCTGGCGCGCCTTGGCCTTGTCGGCGTTGGACAGGCCCGACGGCATCGGGCCGGCGGGCACGAAGATCGTCGGCAGATGGCCGAAGGTGAGCGCGCCGATCATCAGGCCGGGCACGATCTTGTCGCAGATGCCGAGGCACAGCACGCCGTCGAAGGTGGCGTGCGACAGGGCGACGCCGGTCGCCAGCGCGATGACGTCGCGGCTGAACAGCGACAGCTCCATCCCCTCGTAGCCCTGGGTGACGCCGTCGCACATGGCCGGCACGCCGCCCGCCACCTGGGCGACGCCGCCCGCCGCCCGCACCGACTCCTTGATGAAGGCCGGGTAACGCTCGTAGGGCTGGTGGGCGGAGAGCATGTCGTTGTAGGCGGTGACGATGCCGATCGACGGCACCACGTCGCCGCGCAGCCCCTCCTTGTCACCGGCCGGGCAGGCGGCGAAGGCGTGGGCGAGGTTGGCGCAGCCCAGCTTCTGCCGGCGCGGCCTGGCGCTCGCCTTGTCGAGACGGGAGAGGTAGGCGGCGCGGCTGTCCCGGCTGCGTTCGGCGATGCGATCGGTGACGCGGGCGATGATGGCGTTCAGAGACTGGCTCATGATGGCGACTCAACCGCTGGAGGGGCGCGATGGTTTCCGGATCCAACCATACGCTTGGCGCTCCGGGCTGAAAAGAAAAAATTTTTCATTTTGCCGGCCTCCCGCTGCCCGACATCGGGCTTGCGCGGTCGAGGCGATGACCGCGCCCCTCGCGCAAGGCGAAAATCTTCGCCATAATCCGGCCATGCCGCGCCCCATCGACATCCTGGACGACATCCGCCGCCTGCAACCCGGCCTGAAGAAATCGGAGGCGCGGGTCGCCGCCCTGGTGCTGGCCGATCCCCGCAAGGTGTTGGAACAGAACGTCACCTCCCTTGCCCATGGCGCCGACGTCAGCGAAGCCACGGTCGTTCGCTTTTGCCGCAGCGTCGGCTGCGCCGGCTTCCCCGACTTCAAGCTTCGGCTGGCCGAATGCCAGGCGCGCGGCGGCACCCCCTATGTCAGCCAGGACGTCGCCCCCGGCGACGGTGTCGGCACGCTCGCAAGAAAAATTTTTTCATCGAGCGCCGCCGCCCTGACCGCCGCCGCCGCCGCGCTCGACGAGACGGCGCTCGGCGCCGCCATCGCCCTGCTGGCCGGCGCCCCGCGCGTGCTGTGCGTCGGGGCCGGCGCCTCGGGTGCGCTGGCGCAGGACGCCGCCCACAAGCTGCTGCGCTTCGGCGCCGACGCGCAGGCCTGCCCCGATCCGATGCTGGCCCACATGCTGCTGCTCAATCTGGGCGAGCGCGGGGTGCTGCTCGCCATCTCCAACACCGGGCGCAGCGGTGTCGTCAACGATCTGGCCATGGCGGCGCGGGCACAGGGCACGGCGGTGGTGGCGATCACCGCCCCCGGCTCGCCCCTCGCCCGCATCGCCAGCGTCGCCATCGCCAGCCAGCCGGTCGAGGACACGGAGATGTACACGCCGATGGCCTCGCGCCTCGTGCATCTGGCGCTGATCGACGTGCTGTCCACCGGGGTCGCCCTGCGGCTCGGCGATCCGGCCGTCCGTCACCTCGCCAGGATCAAGGCGGCGATCAACGCCAGCCGCTCCCCCGACGCCCCATCCGAATCCCCGCTGCCGCAACCGTCATCCGACCATTGACCAACGGGGTGGCCCCGCCCACGGGCCATCCCCTTGTACCATCGTCCAATTATTGCGCGTTCGAACGGTGGGTATCCTCCACAGCAACCCGCCCCCGCCAAACCGGGACACACCGTTGCCTAGGATGAGGACAGCCCCCATGAAGCGCCCCCTTTCCGCCCGCCTGCGCACGCTCGCCCTCGCCGGCCTCGCGCTCGGCGCCCTGGCCGCCGCCCCGACCACCGTCTCCGCCCACGGCGACATGACGCCCCAGCCGGTCGACACCACCGGCCTCGACAAGCTGGGCGAAACCTGGAAGGACGCCAACCCCTTCCGCGGCAACCCGCGCGCCATCGAGATCGGCGCCTCGGCCTTCAACCAGAATTGCGCGCGCTGCCACGGGCTGGGCGCGGTGTCCGGCGGCATCGCCCCCGACCTGCGCTACCTGGAGGCCGGCGACAGCGGCGACGAGTGGTTCAAGGAGCGCGTCATCAACGGCGCGGTCCGCAACGGCGTCACCTACATGCCGCGCTTCGGCGAGGCGCTGGGCCAGGAGGCCCTGTGGGCCATCCGGAGCTGGCTGGAGACCGTCCACGCCGACTGACGCCGGAAGCGACGCTTCCGGATGGCATGGTGGCGCGGCGTGCGGCAAGTTCGCGCACGAAACAGTCAGCCTCATGCATCAGTTGCCGCGCTCCGGTCGGTTCTGCCAGTATGATGAAAGGGGGACGGGAACCAACGCGTCCCGTTCCCCAACCGCGCCCTCCGTCGTTTCCATGGGGACCGCAGGCCATGACCCGGATCCTGATCGCCGACGACCACCCGATGGTGCGCGACGCCCTGCGCAACGCGGTGCTCTATTCCTGCCAGGCCACCGACGTGATGGAGGCCGACGGGCTGGAGTCCGTGATGCGCGCGCTGGAGGAGCGGGGCGACATGGACCTGATCCTGCTCGACGTGAACATGCCCGGCATGAACGGGCTGGGCGGACTGCGCACCCTGCGCCAGCGCTTCCCGGCCACGCCGGTCGTGGTCGTGTCGGCGCACGAGGAGCGGCGCATGGTGCGCGAGGCGATGGACAGCGGCGCCGCCGGCTTCATCCCCAAATCGACCCCGCGCGACGCCATCGCCTCGGCGCTGCGCCAGGTGCTGAACGGCGAACTCTACGTCCCTCCGCAGAGCGACGACGACCCCGCCGGGGACGACCTGGAGGACGCTGAAACCGCCGACATCGCCCGGCGCATCGCCACCCTCACCGCTCAGCAGCAGCGCGTGCTGGAGATGCTGGGAACCGGAAAGCTCAACAAGGAAATCGCCTTCGACCTCAGCATCACCGAAACCACGGTGAAGGCGCACGTCTCCGCCATCCTGCAAAAGTTGAAGGTCTACAGCCGCACCCAGGCGGTGGTCATCGCCAACCGGGTGCTGGCCGGACGCCGCTGACGGAACACCCGCCGACGGAACATCGCCGACACCATGAAACTCTTCAGCGCCGCCATGATCGCCGCCGCCCTGCTGGCGGCGGCAGTCCCGTTCGTTCCCGCCAAGGCCGCCGGCGTTGATGAGCCGCCGGGTTTCCGCCTGTCGGACTACCGCGCGCCCACGCCAGCGGGCCTGTCGGGCGCCGTCACCCTGGACACGGGCGGCGTACGCGCCCTGCTGGAGCAGGGCGGAACGGTGCCGATCTACGTCCAGAAGCTCGACCGCAGCACGCTCCCCGGCGCGCCCTGGCTGCTGTCGAAGCCCTTCCGCCAGATTCCGGGCAGCGTCTGGCTGCCCAACGTCGGGCTGGGCGCTCCCGACCCGGCGACGCTGTCCTGGTTCGAGCAGCATCTTGCCCGGCTGACCGGCGGCGACCGCGCGCATGGCCTTCTGTTCTACTGCCTGTCCGATTGCTGGCTGTCGTGGAACGCGGCCAAACGGGCGGTGCTGGCCGGCTACACCCGCGTCCATTGGTACCCCACGGGCGTCGACGGCTGGATGGAAGCCGGGTTGCCGACGGAGGAGGCGCAGCCGCTGCCCGGTCCGCCGGCACCGTAGAAGGCGCGATCTTGAAATCCCATGGCGGGGCCATGGAACCGATCAGCTCGCCCGGCATTGCACCATCGTACCATGGCCGGTCCCCCGTCCGACCGGTATTATTCCCATCGACCAACAGTAGTGGTCGCCAACAATCCATAATTGGGAGAAACCAGAATGAAGACCTGGCGCAAACCGAAGACCACCGAGATCGCCGTCGGTACGGAGATCAACGCCTACGCCTGCGCCGCGCTGTAAGCCGGATCGGCCCTGGCCGATGGGCGCCGCGTCCCCGCACCGCGGCGCCCATCCTCCGGCACCACCCCTTTTCAGCCCCCTGCCAGCGTGAGGGCCGGCCCATGCACATCCTTGTTCTCGGCTCGGCGGCCGGCGGCGGCTTTCCGCAATGGAACTGCGCCTGCGAAGGCTGCCGCCGCGCCCGCGCCGGCGATCCGGCCGCCCGGCCCCGCACCCAATCCTCGCTGGCGGTCAGCGCCGACGGCGCGCGCTGGATCCTGCTGAACGCCTCGCCCGACCTGGGGGCGCAACTGCTCGCCAACCCCGCCCTGCACCCCCCCGTCGCTTCCCAGGGAGATAGCGCCACGCGCGGCAACCCGATCGCCGCCGCCCTGCTGACCAACGCCGACATCGACCATGTGGCCGGGCTTCTCACCCTGCGGGAGTCCCACCCCTTCGCGGTCTACGCCACGCCGCGCGTCCAGGGCGTGCTGGCCGCCAACCCGGTCTTCAACGTGCTGAACCCGGCCCTGGTGCCGCGCCGCCCGATGAGCCTCGGCACGCCCTTCGAACCGGCCGACGCCGCCGGCCGGCCGCTGGGGCTGGAGATCGAAGCCTTCGCCGTCCCCGGCAAGGTGGCGCTCTATCTGGAGGACGAAGCCGCCGGCCCGTCCTTCGGCTCGGTCGCCGAGGACACGGTGGCGCTGCGCGTGCGGCCGGCGGACGGCTCCAGCGAGGGGCTGTTCTACATCCCCGGCTGCGCCGCCCTTCCCGGCTGGCTGGCCGACCGGCTGTTCGGGGCGCCGCTCGTGCTGTTCGACGGCACCACCTGGACCGACGACGAGATGATCCGCACCGGAACCGGCGTGAAGACGGCCGCCCGCATGGGCCACATGCCGATGTCGGGGCCGGACGGCAGCCTCGCCGCCTTCGCCTCGCTGAACGTCGCGACCAAGATCTACATCCACATCAACAACACCAACCCCGCGCTGCTGGAGGATTCGCCGGAACGGCGGAAGGCGGAAGCGGCGGGATGGCACATCGCCCATGACGGGCTGGAGCTGACCCTATGAGCGCATTTCTGTCGGTCGAGGCTTTCCGCGACGCGCTGCACGCCATCGGCGAGCGGCAGTACCACGACCTTCATCCCTTCCACCAGCTCCTGCACGGCGGCCGGCTGGAGAAGGGCCAGATCCAGGCCTGGGCGCTGAACCGCTTCTATTACCAGGTGTCGATCCCGCGCAAGGATCTGACCATCATGTCCCGCATGGACGACCCGGCCCTGCGCCGCGCCTGGCTGCAACGGGTGCTCGACCATGACGGGCTGAACCAGCAGGGCGAACCGGACGAGGGCAAGGTCGGCGGCATCGAGCGCTGGCTGCGGCTGACCGACGGGCTGGGACTCGACCGCGACTATGTGCGGTCGCTGGAGGGCATCCTGCCGGCGACGCGCTACGCGGTGGACGCCTACGTCAATTTCGTGCGCGACCATTCGCTGCTGGAGGCGGTCGCCTCCTCGCTGACCGAGCTGTTCGCCCCCTCGATCCACCGCGAGCGCATCGCCGGCTTCGAGCAGAACTACGCCTTCGCCAACGATAGCACGCTCTCCTACTTCCGCAAGCGGCTGGACGAGGCGCCGCGCGACGTCGAGTTCGGCCTCAACTACGTGCTGGCCAACGCCCGCACCGCCGAGCAGCAGCAGCAATGCCTGCGCGCCCTGCGCTTCAAGACCGAGCTGCTGTGGGCGCAGCTCGACGCGCTGCACCACGCCTACGTCACGCCGAACCTGATCCCACCCGGCGCCTTCGTCCCCACGGACATGGCACCGACGGAGTACCGCCGGTGACCCTGGCCGGCATTGCGGAGAGCGACCGGCTGCGGTTGGCCCCCGGCGTCATGCTGCGCCACGACCGCCTGCGCGGGCAGTGGATGCTGATGGGGCCGGAGCGGCTTCTGGTGCTGGACGAGATGGCCCTGGCCGTCGTCCGCGCCTTCACCGGCCCGGCCGGCGGCGCGGAGGCGGGGGACGTCGCCCAGGCCATCGACCGGCTGGCGGAGGAATACGACGCCCCGCGCGACGAGATCTCCGCCGACGTTCTGGAACTTCTGACCGACCTGCGCAACAAGGGGTATCTCACGGCATGAGCTGCACCCTGCCCGCCTTCGCCGCCGTGGCGGCCAACGCCCCGGCCCCGCCCTTCGCGGTGCTGATGGAGCTGACGCACCGCTGCCCGCTGCGCTGCCCCTACTGCTCCAACCCCACCGCCCTCGATCCGGCCAGCGCCGAGCTGGACACCGCGACCTGGAGGCGCGTGCTCGACGAGGCCGCCGACGTCGGCGCCCTCCAGGTCCATTTCTCGGGCGGCGAACCCTGCGTCCGCAAGGATCTGGAGGAGCTGGTCGCCCACGCCACCGGCATCGGGCTGTACAGCAACCTGATCACCTCGGCGGTTCTGCTCGACGCCGAGCGGCTGAAGCGGTTGAAAGCCGCCGGCCTCCAGCATGTCCAGATCAGCCTTCAGGACAGCGAGGCGGGGGGCGCCGACCGCATCGGCGGCTATCGCGGCGGCCACGCGCGCAAGCTCGACACCGCCCGGCGGGTGGTGGCGGAAGGGCTGGCGCTGACCATCAACGCCGTTCTCCACCGCCACAACATCGGGCGGGTGAACGAGGTCATCGATCTGGCGCTCGACCTTGGGGCCGGGCGGATCGAGATCGCCAACGTGCAGTATTACGGCTGGGCGCTGGAGAACCGCGCGGCGCTGATGCCGTCGCGCGAGCAGCTCCTGGAAATGGACGCCGCCGTGCGCGCCCGGCTGCCGGAACTGGCCGGGCGGATCGTCGTCGACTACGTGGTTCCCGACTATTACGCCCGCCGTCCGAAATCCTGCATGGGCGGCTGGGCGCGGCGCTTCATGAACGTCACCCCGCGCGGCCGCGTCCTGCCCTGCCACGCGGCGGAAACCATTCCGGGCCTGGAGTTCGAAACGGTGTTCGACCGCAGCCTGTCGGAGATCTGGACCGACGGCGCCGCCTTCGCCCGCTACCGGGGCACCGCCTGGATGCCGCAGCCCTGCCGGTCCTGCGACCACAAGGAGGAGGATTGGGGCGGCTGCCGCTGCCAGGCCCTGGCGCTGGCCGGCGACGCCGACGCCGCCGACCCGGTGTGCGAGCTGTCCTCGGCGCACGAGGCCGTCGCCGCGCTGCGCGACCGCGACGCGGCGGCGCTCGGCACGGAGTGGCGCTACCGGGGGCTGTGACGTCGCCGGGGCCACCGTCCAGGCACCGGACCCGGCGTCACGCCAGCATGTTCACCGTGGGCAGGCCTCCCCCGGCCGCCGCGTCGCCTCCCATCGGCACCGTGCCGCCATCCAGCCCGCTCACCGGCCCCCCGCCATCGCCGGCCGTCTCGTCCGGCACGGTCAGGGCGCCCGCCCCTTCAACCTTGGAGCCGAACGCCGCCTGACGCAGCGCGTTCACCTCCTTCTGCGCGCCGTCGACCAGCTTGTCGATCTGCTTGAACGCCTCGCGGCGCTCCTTGCGGCGCTTCTCGGATTCGTCCAGCTCGTTGGCGACCTTCGCCTCGCCGACCACCTGCTTGGCGACGTGCAGCACGCCCTCGACCCGCCGGCCGAAGGCATCCGCCTCCTTGTAGCGCGACATCTTCAGGTCGTTGTCGGCGATCATGTCCCGGATCAGCGCCCGCGCCCGCTCGCCGCGCGTGCCGCCGCCGGACACCCCGGCGCTGTCCGGCAGGCCGGCCAGCATGGAGTTGACCATGCCCGCCAGTTCCGGCGGCAGGCCGTCGTCGCCGGCCGGGAGAGCCGCCTCGGCCGCCTCCCCTTCCGCCAGGCCTGAGGCCAGCGCCTCCGCGGCTCCGGCCTCAGGCGGCGTCGGCGCCGGAATGGCGTCGCCCTCCACCCCGGCCGAAACCGTCAGCGAGAACGAAACCTCCGTCTGCCGCACCGTCAGGGACGTCACCGTGGTCGTCCGCGTGATCTCGGTGGCGCCGGCCATGCCGGCCCCGCCCGGCAAGCCCATCGCCGCCGCGTTGGCGATCCCGGCCCCGTACTCCTTCGCCGCCCGACCGGCCTCCTTGGCGAGGCGTCCGGCTTCAGCCGCGAGCTGCGCCATCTTCTGCGGATCGCCCTGGGCGTAGCGCATCGCCAGCTTGAGTTCCTGGATCTTGCGCTCGACCCGTTCCAGCCGCTGTTCGGCGGCGGCCTTGGGCCCGCCGACGCGCTGCGCCTCCTCCAGCGCCGCCTGGGCGCCGGCGTGGTCGCGCAACTGGCGCGGCGTCAGTTGGAAGGCCGCGCGCTCCGCCTTCCGGCCGAGCTGGCCCTTGGCGTCTTCCGCCTCGAGCTCCTTTTCCCACGGCTTCTTGGCCTGCTGCAAACGGAACATGCCCGTCCGCGCGTCCGACAGCACGCTGAAAACGCCGCTCATGCCCTTCGCCCTCCGGTTCGGCGGGACCGCGCTCTTTCGCGGGAAAGTTTAGCACAACCGGACGGCTTGTCCATTTTCCCCGCGCGGCTTTGCGGAACCCTGAAGCCTCCGCTCTGTTTCCTTCTCCGTCATCGGATGCCGCAACGCGCGGCGCAACGCCGCAGCCGGCGGAAGACAGGAATCCCGAGGAGGAAATCAGATGGCAGACCGCGACACGACCGACACCGGCCGCACCGGCACCCATTCCGCGTCTGCGGGAATGGGCACGGGCGACACGGTGGCGGGCCTGAAACAGTCCATCGGCCGCGCCGCCAGCGAGGCCGCCGACACGGCGATGGACACCGGCCGCGAGGCCGTCGGGTCGGCCCAGGGCCGCATCCGCTCGCTGCTGGAACAGCAGACCGACCGCGCCGCCGACCAGTTGGGCGGCGTCGCCAGCGCGCTCCACAAGGCCGCCGATCATCTGAACGCCGAGAACAACGGCACCGCCGCCCAATACGCCGTGCAGGCCGCCGACCGTGTCGAGCGGGTGGCCGACATGCTGCGCCATTCCAGCCTGGACGACATCGTCGGCGAGGTCGAGGGCTTCGCCCGCCGCCAGCCGGAGATCTTCATCGGCGGCGCCTTCGCGCTCGGCTTCCTCGCCGCGCGCTTCATCAAGAGCTCCGGCGAACGCCGTCTGCACGGCCAGACCGGCACGGTTCACAGCCGTGCCGCCGAGGCCGCCGGCCGCAACGCGCGGCGCAGCGCCGATTACCGCACGGCCGAAGGCAGCGGCCGCGCCATGGCCGGCGGCATCGCCGACTCGGCCCTGCGCACGCCGCGTCGCGCCGCCGATCTGGGCGAGGGCACCGGATCGCCGCTCAACGCTCCCGGCGGCGCCCACGGCATCGGCGCCCCCGGCATCGGTGCCCAGACCAGCGGAATGCCCAAGCCGGCGGCCGGCCTGCCGCTGTCGCGCGCCCCGGCGTCGGCGAGCGGCCACAACCCGCCCCCGACGGGCAGCGGCTCCGCGGAGACGGCCCTGGGCAGCGCCACCATCAAGACGCCGGACATCACGACGGCCAGCGTGAAGGGTGCCGATGTGAAGGCGGTCGACATCAAGCCGGCGGGACAACGGCCATGAGCGCGGCCGAGAACCGCTACGACGATCCCCGTCGCCCTGATCCACGGCAGGACCGGCCGCTGGCCGGCCTGTTCGCCGATCTGGCGCGCGAGACGACCAACCTCGCCCGCTCGGAGATCGCTCTGGCCAAGGCCGAACTCAGCGACAAGGCGGCCGAGGCGGCCGGTGGAGTCGCCTACATCGCCATCGGCGGTCTGGTCGCCTTCGCCGGCGTCCTGGTCCTGCTGGCGTCGGCGGTTCTCGGCCTGTCCACCGTGCTGGAACCCTGGCTGGCCGCGCTGATCGTCGGCGTCGCCGTCGCCGCGATCGGAGGCATTCTGGCCTATGTCGGCAAGAACCGGCTGAAGCCCGAGAATCTCCGTCCCCGGCGCACCATCGGCACGCTGAACGACGACAAGCGCTGGGCCGAATCCCAGCTCGCCCGCTGAGCCGCCTGATTTGAGCCCCCGATGCCCCGCCCGGACGCCGGCAACGGCAACACATCCCCCGACCTCGACCGCCTGGAGGGCGAGATCCGCGCCAGCCGCGCGCGCATCGACGGCACCGTCGACGCGCTGCGCGGCCGGATGGCGCGTCTTTCCCCCCGCACCCTGATGGAGCGCAAGATGAGCCACAGCTACACCTCCCCCGACCACGGGTCCGACCGCGACCAGCGCGACCGGCATGGCCAGCCGGCGCGCGGCACCTACCGCCCGGCCAGCGCCCCGTCGTCGATGATGGGCAGCGTGACCAGCAACCCGATCCCGCTGGCGCTGATCGGCGTCGGCCTTGGTTGGCTGGCGCTGTCGACCAGCGGCTACGACCGCCGCATCGCCCGCAGCAGCACCCTGCGTTCGATCCGCCACCGCGCCGAGGACGCCGTCGGCTACGCCCGTGACACGCTCGGCAGCGCCGGCGACAGCGTGCGCAGCGCCGCCAGCTCGGCCTATGACAGCGCATCGGATGCCGTCAGCGGCGCCTACGACAGCGCGTCGAGCGCGGTGAGCGGTGCGTACGACAACGCCTCCAGCGCGGTCGGCAGCGCCTATGACAGCGCCAGCAGCGCGCTGGGCGACAACGGCAACCGTGTCGCGAACCGCGGGCCGGGCGGTGCGCTGTCGACCTCGCACTCCACCTCCCACTCCAGCCTCCATGTGCGCGAGCGGATGCACGACGTCTCGACCGGCTTCTGGGACATGGTGGAGGACCACCCGATGGTCGCCGGCGCCATGGGCGTGGCGCTGGGCGCGGCCATCGGCGCCGCCCTGCCCTCCACCCAGTCCGAGAGCCGCTGGGTCGGCCCCTACGCCGACGAGGCGACCGAGCGCGCCAAGACGCTGGCCATGGACGCGTTGGACCGCGGCACCCGCGCCGCCCAGGCCGCCGTCGAGGCCGCCAGGGAGGAGGTGACCGAGGCGGCCTCGTCCACCGCCGACGCGGCCCGCAGCGCCGCCCGCGAGGAGGCGAAGAAGCCGGCCTGACCCGCGGGTTTCCATCCTGTTTCCATCCGACGGCCTTGAGCCCCGCGCCACCCCGGCGCGGGGCCTCTTTCGTTTCGGAAGGACCGCAACCGAGGGCGCCGCCGCGACGCAGCGGCGCAGCCTATTTTTCGTGTTGCGCGCTGACGCATGGCTGGGTTGTATACCCAAGCGGGCGGATCGGGCATTCCACCCCCTTGCCCAGCCACGCTTTTGCTTGACATAGGACCTAAGTAGGCCATCTAATCAGGACTAATTTAGTCCTGTATTCGGAGCCTGTCCTTGTCCATCGGGGTGCGCCCATGATCCGGCTCAGCAAGCTGACCGACTACGCCATCGTCGTCCTGAGCGAGATGGCGCGCCATGCCGGCACGGTCCACACCGTGTCGCTGCTGGCGGAGCGCACCGGCGTGCCCGCGCCGACGGTCGCCAAGCTGATGAAGGCGCTGACGCCCGCCGGGCTGACGACCTCGCAACGCGGGGCCGCCGGCGGTTATGCGCTCAGCCGGGCCGCCGATGCAATATCCATCGCGGAGATCATCACCGCGCTCGATGGGCCGATCGCGCTGACCGCCTGCGTCGACGGCGCCGACAGCCAGTGCGGGGTCGAGCGGCTTTGCCCGATGCGCGGCGGCTGGGAAAAAGTCAACCGCGCCATCCGCGGCGCGCTGGAGGAGGTCACCCTGTCCGACATGATGGTTCCCGTCACCTTCCCGGCCCCCGCCGCCGCGCCTTCGGCGCAGCCGGCGCACTAACCCACTTCTCACGAGAACGAGGCAAGCCATGGCCGCCCAGCCGGAAACCATCGAACAGGTCCGCGCCGTCACGGAGCAGAAGTACAAGTACGGCTTCACGACCGACATCGAATCCGACGTGGCGCCCAAGGGGCTGAACGAGGACATCGTCCGCTTCATCTCGGCCAAGAAGAACGAGCCGGAATGGCTGCTGGAATGGCGCCTGAAGGCCTTCCGCGTCTGGCAGACGATGGAGGAGCCGCAATGGGCCGCCGTCAGCTTCCCGCCGATCGACTACCAGGACGCGCATTATTACGCGGCGCCCAAGATGAAGGCCGGCCCGAAGTCGCTCGACGAGGTCGATCCCGAGCTGCTGAAGACCTACGCGAAGCTGGGCATCCCGCTGCGCGAACAGGAGATCCTGGCCGGCGTCGAAGGGTCGGAGGGCAAGAGCCCGGCCATCGCCGTCGACGCCGTGTTCGACAGCGTTTCGGTGGCGACCACCTTCAAGGCCAAGCTGGAGGAGATGGGCATCATCTTCTGCGCGATCTCCGAGGCCGTGCAGAAGCACCCGGATCTCGTGAAGAAGTATCTCGGCTCGGTCGTGCCCTACACCGACAATTTCTACGCGACGCTGAATTGCGCGGTCTTCACCGACGGCAGCTTCGTCTACATCCCCAAGGGCGTCCGCTGCCCGATGGAGCTGTCGACCTATTTCCGCATCAACCAAGCCAACACCGGCCAGTTCGAGCGCACGTTGATCATCGCCGACGAGGGCAGCTACGTCAGCTATCTGGAAGGCTGCACGGCGCCCAAGCGCGACGAGAACCAGCTCCACGCCGCCGTGGTCGAGCTGGTGGCGCATGACGACGCGACGATCAAATACTCCACGGTGCAGAACTGGTATCCGGGCAACGAGGAAGGCGTCGGCGGCATCTACAACTTCGTGACCAAGCGCGGCGCCTGCCGCGGCAGGAACTCGAAGATCTCGTGGACGCAGGTCGAGACCGGCTCGGCGATCACCTGGAAGTACCCAAGCTGCATCCTCCAGGGCGACAATTCGGTGGGCGAGTTCTATTCGGTCGCCATCACCAACAACTTCCAGCAGGCCGACACCGGCACCAAGATGATCCACATCGGCAAGAACACCCGCAGCACAATCGTGTCGAAGGGCATCTCGGCCGGCAAGGCGCAGCAGACCTACCGGGGCTTGGTGAAGATCCTGCCCAAGGCCGAGGGCGCGCGCAACCACACCCAGTGCGACAGCCTGCTGATCGGCGACCAATGCGGCGCCCACACCGTGCCCTACATCGAGAGCCGCAACCGCTCCGCCCGCATCGAGCACGAGGCGACCACCGCCAAGATCAGCGAGGACCAGCTCTTCTACTGCCGCCAGCGCGGCATCTCGGAGGAGGACGCGGTCTCCCTGATCGTCAACGGCTTCTGCAAGGAGGTCCTGAAGGAACTTCCCATGGAATTCGCCGTGGAAGCCCAGAAGCTGGTGGGCATCAGCCTGGAGGGCAGCGTGGGCTGACGCCCGCGCCCGCCGCCCGCTCGCGGAATTTCGACAGCCAGTCTCCGGAACAGCGCAGACACCCCGGACAGCCGAACGCCTGAAGGACCGAACCATGATCGAAATCAAGAATCTGCACGCCAAGGTGGACGGCAAGGACATTCTCAAGGGCGTCGACCTGACGATCCGCCCCGGCGAGGTCCACGCCATCATGGGTCCGAACGGCGCCGGCAAGAGCACCCTGTCCTACGTGCTGGCCGGCCGCGACGGCTACGAGGTCACCAAGGGTTCCGTCACCTATTACGGCAAGGATCTGCTGGCCCTGGAGCCGGAGGAGCGCGCCGCCGCCGGCGTCTTCCTCGCCTTCCAGTACCCGGTCGAGATCCCCGGCGTCGCCAACACCACCTTCCTGAAGACCGCGCTCAACGCCATCCGCAAGCATCGCGGCGAGAAGGAGCTGGACGCCATGCAGTTCCTCAAGCTGCTGCGCGAGAAGACCAAGGCGCTCGGCATGTCGGACGAGATGCTCAAGCGCGCGGTCAATGTCGGCTTCTCCGGCGGTGAGAAGAAGCGCAACGAAACGCTTCAGATGGCGGTGCTGGAGCCGAAATTCGCCGTGCTGGACGAAACCGACAGTGGGCTCGACATCGACGCGCTGAAGATCGTCGCCGAGGGCGTCAACGCCCTGCGCTCGCCCGAGCGCTCGATGCTGGTCATCACCCACTACCAGCGGCTGCTCGACTACATCGTCCCCGATTACGTCCATGTCCTGGCCGCCGGCCGCATCGTCAAGTCGGGCGGCAAGGAGCTGGCGCTGGAGCTGGAGAAGAACGGCTACCGCGATTTCGGCGTGAACGAGGCCGCGTGATGGCGACGATGACGACCACCTACTCGACGCGCGGCGCCGACCCGGCGACGGCCCCCGCCTTCCTGGAACCGCTCGACCATCTGAGGAGCGGCCTGCCGGGGGCGGCGCTGTCCTGGGTGCGCGACCTGCGCGAGCAGGGCCGCGAGCGCTTCGCCGCCGTCGGCCTGCCCACGATCCGCAACGAGAGCTGGCGCTACACCAACCTGCGCGATCTGGCCAAGCTGGCCTTCCACCCGGCCGTCACCGCCGACAGCGACGCCTGCTTCGACCTGCTGCCGACCGTCCGCCCCGAGGGTCACGGCCCGCGTCTGGTCTTCGTCGACGGCCGCTTCCGCGCCGAGCTGTCCTCGACCGAGGGGCTGCCCGACGGCGTCGAGCTGCTGAGCCTCGCCACCGCGCTGACCGATCACGGCGATCTGGTCGGCGACCACATCGGCCGCCTCGCCGCCGCCGACGACCGGCCGCTGGTGGCGCTCAACAGCGCCTATCTGGCCGACGGCCCGGTCCTGCGCATCCCGCGCGGCGTCGCGCTGGATCAGCCGGTCGAGCTGGTCTTCGTCTCGGTCGGCGCCGAGGATCGGGCGACCTCCTTCCACCCGCGCACGCTGATCGTCGCCGAGGCCGGCAGCCGCGCCGTGGTGGTCGAGCATCACGTCGGCTGCGGCACCGGCACGACGCTGGCCAACCACGTCGCCGAGATCTTCGTCGGCGAGGGCGCCACGCTGCACCACTACAAGGCCCAGCGCGAGGGAGCCTCCGCCTTCCACCTGTCGCACACGGCGGCGACGGTGGCCAAGGACGGCTGCTACGACAACTTCATCCTGACGCTGGGCGGCCGGCTGTCGCGCAACGAGGTGGTCAGCACGCTGGCCGGCACCGACGCGCGGACCCACGTCAGCGGCGGCTACATGGTGCGCGGCAACCAGCACGCCGACACCACCACCCTGATCGACCACGCCCAGCCCAACGGCACCAGCCGCGAGGTCTACAAGGGCGTCATCGACGACACCGCCCGCGCCGTCTTCCAGGGCAAGATCATCGTCCGCCCGCAAGCCCAGAAGACCGACGGGCACCAGTTGAACCGCGCCCTGCTGCTGTCCGACACGGCGGAGATCGACGCAAAGCCGGAGCTGGAGATCCACGCCGACGACGTCAAGTGCAGCCACGGCTGCACCGCCGGTGAGTTGGACGACAACGCGCTCTTCTACCTGCGCGCCCGCGGCATCGACCAGGAGACCGCGCGCGGCCTGCTGATCGGCGCCTTCCTGGCCGAAGCCATGGAGGAGATCGCCGAAGAACCCATCCGCGAGGCCTTCCAGACCCTCGTCGCCGGTTGGTTGGAGGAAAAACGCTGATGCCCGAAGCCGACGCCATCCTGAGCCCAGCCTACGACGTTGCGCGCGTCCGCGAGGATTTCCCAATCCTCGCCCGCAGCGTCCACGCCCGGAAGGGAAAGCCCGGAAAGCCGCTGGTCTATCTCGACAGCGGCGCCTCGGCCCACAAGCCGCGGCAGGTGATCCAGGCGATGACCCGCTTCCTGGAGGAGGATTACTCCAACATCCACCGGGGCGTGCATTTCCTGTCGCAGACCGCCACCGATCAGTTCGAGGCGGTGCGCACCAAGGTCGCGCGCTTCATCAACGCGCCGTCGGACCGCAACATCGTCTTCACCCGCAGCTCGACCGAAGCGATCAACCTCGTGGCCGCCAGCTACGGCCGGACCTTCCTGTCGGAGGGTGACGAAATCATCCTGTCGATCATGGAGCACCACGCCAACATCGTGCCGTGGCAGCTCCTCCAGGCCGACAAGAAGATCGTCATCAAGGTGGTGCCCTGCGACGAGGACGGCGTCCTCGACCTCGACGCCTACAAGGCCCTGCTGTCCGACCGCACCAAGCTGGTGGCGATCACCCACTGCTCCAACGTGCTGGGCACGGTGACGCCGGCCAGGACCATCGCGGCGCTGGCGCACGAGCGCGGCGTGCCCGTGCTGTTCGACGGCAGCCAGGCGGTGGTGCATGGCCGGGTCGACGTGCAGGACATCGACGCCGACTTCTACGTCTTCACCGCCCACAAGCTCTACGGCCCGACGGGGCTGGGCGTCCTCTACGGCAAGTACGATATCCTCAAGCGCATGCCCCCCTACCAGGGCGGCGGCGACATGATCGAGTCGGTCAGCTTCGAGGGCACCACCTTCAAGGCGCCGCCCGCCCGCTTCGAGGCCGGCACCCCGCCGATCACCGAGGTGATCGGCTTCGGCGCCGCGCTCGACTACATCGAGGCGCTCGGCCGCGACGCCATCGCCGCGCACGAGCACGATCTGCTGCAATACGCCACCCAGCAGCTCTCGCAGATCGAGGGGCTGCGCATCATCGGCACGGCGCCGGGCAAGGGGCCGATCGTCTCCTTCGCGCTCGACGGCGTTCACCCGCACGACGTCGGCACCATCGTCGACCAGTATGGCGTCGCCGTCCGCGTCGGGCGCCACTGCGCCGAGCCGCTGGCCGAGCGGTTCGGGGTCGGCCCGACGGTCCGCGCCTCCTTCGGCCTCTACAACACCCGCGCGGAGGCCGACGCGCTGGTGGAATCGCTCCAGGCGGTCAAGGAGTTCTTCGGAGCATGATGGACGATCTGCGCGAGCTGTATCAGGAAGTGATCCTGGACCACGGCAAGAATCCCCGCAACTTCCGCCATCCCGACGATTCCAACCGCGAGGCGAAGGGCGAGAACCCGATGTGCGGCGACCGCTTCATGGTCTATCTGACCGTGAAGGATGGGGTGGTGGCGGACGTCGCCTTCCAGGGGCGCGGCTGCGCCATCTCCACCGCCAGCGCCTCGATGATGACGGAGCTGGTGCAGGGCAAGACGGCCGAGGAGGCCGAGACCCTGTTCCACACCTTCCACGAGCTCTGCACCAAGGACGAGGACGAGCAGGACGCCCATGGCGAGGTGGACGAGGAGACCATGGAGAAGCTGATGGTCATGTCGGGCGTGCGCCAATTCCCGGTGCGGGTGAAGTGCGCGACGCTGGCGTGGCACGCCATGAACGCGGCGCTGCACGGCCAGGACTCCGCGTCCAGCGACCAGTTTTGAGAGAGGGGTGACCGCGATGACCGAAAACGCCCTGAGCCGGTTGGCCAACAACAGCGAGACGTCGGCGGAAGCGGCGGCGCCAGTGGCAGCGGAGGCGGTTCCCGAGAAGGCGAACCCGCTGGCCCCGCCCCCTGGCTACGACCCGCGCGAAGAACTCATGGACCGCGTCGTGGCGGCGATCAAGACCTGCTACGACCCCGAGATCCCGGTGGACATCTGGGAACTCGGCCTGATCTACCGCGTGGACATGGATGGCCAGCGCAACGTCGAGATTGACATGACGCTGACCAGCCCCATGTGTCCGGTGGCCGGCGAGCTTCCCGAACAGGTCCGTCAGGCCGTGCTGGGCGTGGAGGACGTGAACGAGGTCAAGATCGACCTCGTCTGGGAGCCGCCATGGCACCAGGGCATGATGTCCGAGGTCGCCCGCCTGCAACTGGATATGTTCTGAGTCTTTTCAGGAGACCACCGCCATGGCCCGTTCGCTCCCCAAGGCGCTCACCATCACCGACAGCGCCGCCAACCGCGTCAAGGCGCTGATGTCGAAGGCAACCGACGACATCGTCGGCCTGCGCATCGGCGTGAAGGCGCGCGGCTGCTCCGGCCTCAGCTACGACGTCCAGTACGCCAAGGAGAAGCTGAAGTTCGACGAGGTGGTGGAGGACAAGGGCGTCACCATCCTGATCGACCCCGCCGCCGTGATGTTCCTGATCGGCAGCGAGATGGATTACGTCGACGACAAGTTCCAGACCGGCTTCGTCTTCAAGAATCCGAACGAGAAGGGCCGCTGCGGCTGCGGCGAGAGCTTCCACGTCTGAGGTTTCTGTTTAACGGCCTCGCCCCTCCCGGACAGCGTCATGCCCGGACTTGATCCGGGCACCCACGGCCGCAATCCTGCGAAGCCGTTGGAGCGTGGATGGCCGGGACAAGCCCGGCCATGACCAAGCGGGAAAGCGGCGATCATCGGAAAAGGACGTCGGCTGTTCAGTCCGCCCGCCCCTGCTGCGGGCGGATGGCGTCCTCGATCCCGGCGGCCAGCGTGCGGGCGACGCAGTCGTAGCCGGCGTCGCTCTGATGAACCCCGTCCGGCCCGATGAGTTGGCCGACGGTCATCCGCTTGCTTTCCACCAGATCCCGCATCACCGCGAAGCGTTGGAACAGACCGACATGCTCGTCGGCCGCCACATGGGCGATCTGCGCCAGCATCGCGTCGGTGCGGCCCTTGGCGAGCATCCGCGGCGCGTATTGCAGATCCATCAGCACGACGTCGAGGCCGGCGGCCTGTGCCTGCTCCACGCCGCGCCGGACGGATTTCTCGCTCAGCGCGAAATCGCCGTCGCGCAGGACGGTGTTTGCCCCGACCTGCCAGATCAGCAGGTCGGCGTTCTGGGCCAGCACGTCGTTGCCGATCCGCTCCACCGTCTGGTCGTCGGTTTCACCGTTGATCCCCTTGTTGAGGACGCTCACCTCGACCGACCCGGCCCACTGGTGCAGGTAATGGGCAAGGCGGGCCGGGTAGGCGCGGTCCGGCGCGCTCGCCCCGGCCCCGGCCGTGGAGGAGGAGCCGAGCGCCACGATCCGCACCGGAAGCCCCGAGGCGAGGCGCTCGGCCACCCGTGGCAGATAGGCGGCGAGGCTGGTCCTCGCCCTCGGCACCTGACAGGCGCTGGCCGGCGCCGCCTCGGGCTCCGCCGCCATCACCGTCCCCAATCCCCCGAAACCCCCTCCCGAAACCCCGAAAACCACCGTCAGAACCGAAAAAAACCCCCTGCGGATCAATGCGCCGCCCTCCTGGCATGGTCGATCATGGACACGATGCTTTCGGCCAGCAGTTGACCGACGCAGCGATGCACGAACTCGTAGGCGTCCTGCTTGGCCTGCACGTCCGCCTCGCCGAAATCGACTCGGCCGGTTTCCACCCAGTGGCGCATGATGTCGTAGCGCGGAAAATGGAAGACCTCCGCGTTCTGCGACAGCCACGCCATATAGGACAGGTAAGGGGCGAAATCGATCAACTGTGCCGTGTGCATGCTGTACTGCATGTCCATGATCACAAGATCGGCGCCCTGCCGCACCACGCCGTCGATTCCCTGGTTCAGCGCCCCGCCGAAGCTTTCCGGATCGAGGTTGCGCATCGCGTCCACGGTGCCGGTCTGCCAGACCACCAGCGCCGGTTGCCGCTCTCCCACCGCCCGCAGCAGGGGCTCCAGCATGGCCGGCGCCGCCGCGCCCGGCAGGTTCATGACCTCGACCTCGATCCGGCGGCCCGGCAGGCGCCGCTTCAGTTCCCCCTTCAGCCAGACCGGGTAGCCCGATGCCGGCGGCCGGGTGCTCGGCTTGACCGAGTTCACGATCAGCACCGACAACGGCAACCCGCTGTCGATCCGCTCGCGCGCCCGCGGCAGACCGGCGTCGACGGTCGTCAGCACCGAATCCGGCACCCGGCACGCCTCATCCACCAACGATTCCGCCCATACGGATCCCGCCAAGGTCTGGCTCCCGGCGCCGGCCGACATGCCCATCAGGAGGGCGGCGGCCAGCAGAGGAAGGCGTCGCCCGGCACGTCGTCTCATGCTCTCGAATTCCTCGCAGCGGGGGCCTGCTGGCGCCTCGCCCGTTCAGCCGACTGATACCACGTCAGAAGCCGGGACAGCAGCACCATCGCGGAGATCCCGAAAATGGTAACAAGGAACTGGGCGGAGAGCGAGCCGTTGACGTGCACCAGCACGGTCTGCGCGGCGAAGGACAGCAGGACGCCGACGCAGAACACATGCAGGGACTGCCGCCCGCACTCCACGACCGGCGCGGCGAGCGGCGCCCTCAGCCAGGGCGCGTCGAACGGGGTGAGGCGCAGGACGACGTAGGCCAGCGCGCAGAAATGCGCCAGCCGCAGCGGGTCGAGATCGGTCTTGCTGATGGGGTAGAGGATGTCGGTCAGCCAGTTGGGCAGCAGCCGGTGCAGGAAGGCGAACTGCCAGGACAGGGCCAGGAACAGGCTGAGCGCCAGGAACAGGATGGCGGCGACCATCACCGGACGGCGCGGCCGCAGCAGGGCAGCCCGCAGGCCGGGCAGGCGTTGCAGCACCGCGCCGGTGACGAACAGGAACTGCCAGGCGAAGGGGTTGAAGTACCAGACGCCGCCGTCCGGGTGGGTGGGCAGGTTCCATTCGCCGGCCCGTGCCGCGAGGTAGAGGAACCCCGATCCCGCCAGCACCATCAACGGCCGGCGGCGCAGGGCCGGCAGCAGGAGCGGAAGGGCCAGCATCAGCACGATGTAGAGCGGCAGCACATCGAGATTCGCCGGCCGGAACTTCAGCAGCAGCGCCTGGGTCAGCGCCGTGACGGGATCCTGGAAATAGCTGGCGATCCCCATTTCCTCGGTGAACAGCGGACTCTCGAAGACGCGCGCGGTGTAGGCGATCTGCGCCGTGAAGGCGAAGAACAGGATGATGTAGGTGACGTACAGCGTCCAGCAGCGGTGCAGCACCTGCGCCGCCGTCATCGGGAAGCCGGCGCGCTCCAGCGTCCGCCCATACACCATCGCCGCCGTGTAGCCGGAGATGAAGACGAAGATCTCCGTGGCGTCGCTCAGCCCGAAATTCCGCGGCGTCAGCCAGGAGATCTGGTTGGCCGGGATGTGGTTGACGAAGATGAACCACAAGGCCAGCCCGCGGAAGAAGTCGAGCCGCACGTCCCGGTCACCGGCGGCGTGGCCGCCGGTGCGGGCATTGGCCATGCGGGCGGTGTGCGGAAGGCTGGGTGTGTCGGTCATGTCCGTCGATCCATGCGCAGGTGCCACGCCGGGTAAACAGTTGGCGCCGGGGGGTTGGCCCGTCGCCCGCAAGTTTTCCGGATACTCCCGACTGGCGCCCGCGGGCCGGCACCATACCCCCATCCCACACCGGCGCAAAGCCGGGTGTCACCCTCATCCCCATTCCCACAGGGGACAGCCCCGATCCGCCTTGCTACAGTTCCCCGATCGGATTCCTCGCGAACGACTGAGCAGAGACAAGGCATCATGGACAAAGGCACGCCGAAGGCCATCCGGCTCCAGGATTACCGCCCGCCGGCCCATCTGATCGACACGGTCGACCTGCACGTCGATCTGGGGGAGGAGGTCACCACCGTCCGTGCCGTGCTGGCGATCCGCCGCAACCCGGCCCGCACCGACGCCGCGGGCGAAGCGCTGACGCTCGACGGCCAGCGGCTGGAGCTTGTGTCGGTGGCGCTCGACGGCCGGACGCTCGGGGCCGACGCCTACACGCTGACCCCCGACAACCTGACGATCCCCGGCACGCCGGATCGCTTCACGCTGGAGACCGTCGTCCGCATCAAGCCGCAGGAGAACACCGCGCTGGAGGGGCTGTACAAGTCCTCCGGCAACTTCTGCACCCAGTGCGAGGCGGAGGGCTTCCGCAAGATCACCTATTTCCTCGACCGCCCCGACGTGATGGCGCGCTACAGCACCACCATCACGGCCGAGAAGGCGCGCTACCCGGTCCTGCTGTCGAACGGCAACCTCGCCGAGGCCGGCGAGCACGGCGACGGCCGCCACTGGGCGCGCTGGGAGGATCCCTTCCCCAAGCCCTGCTACCTGTTCGCGCTGGTCGCCGGCTCGCTGGTCCACGCCGAGGACCGCTTCCGCACCGCGTCGGGCCGCGACGTCACGCTCCGCATCTACGTCGAGCCGGGCAACGAGGACAAGGTCGACCACGCCATGCGCTCGCTGATCAAGTCGATGCGCTGGGACGAAGAGGTCTACGGACTGGAGTACGACCTCGACATCTTCAACATCGTCGCGGTCGGCGACTTCAACATGGGGGCGATGGAAAACAAGTCGCTCAACGTCTTCAACACCAAATACATCCTGGCGAAACCGGAGACGGCGACCGACACCGATTTCCTGAACATTGAGGCGGTCGTCGCCCACGAGTATTTCCACAACTGGACCGGCAACCGCGTCACCTGCCGCGACTGGTTCCAGCTGTCGCTGAAGGAGGGTCTGACGGTCTTCCGCGACCAGGAATTCTCCTCCGACCTGAACTCCCGCGCGGTCAAGCGCATCGCCGACGTCCAGGGGCTGCGCACCGTGCAGTTCCAGGAGGACGCCGGCGCCATGGCCCACCCGGTGCGGCCCGACAGCTACGTCGAGATCAACAACTTCTACACGCCCACCGTCTACAACAAGGGTGCGGAGGTCATCCGCATGATCCACACCCTGCTGGGACCGGAAAACTACCGCAAGGGCATCGACCTCTATTTCCAGCGCCATGACGGGCAGGCGGTGACCTGCGACGACTTCGTCGCGGCGATGGCCGACGCCAGCGGGGTCGACCTCGCCCAGTTCCAGCTCTGGTACCGGCAGGCCGGCACACCGGAACTCGACGTCTCGACCGACCACGACGCGGCGGCGAAGACCTACCGGCTGACCGTGCGCCAGACCGTGCCGGCGACGCCGGGCCAGCCGGTCAAGCAGCCGATGCACATCCCGCTGGTGGTCGGCTTGCTCGGCCCCGACGGCGCCGACCTGCCGCTGCGGCTGGCCGGCGAGGAGACGGCATCCGGGACCAGCCGCATCCTGCACGTCACCCAGGAAACGCAGGTCTTCGAGTTCCAGGACGTCGCGGCCCGCCCGGTGCCGTCGCTGCTGCGCGGCTTCTCGGCCCCGGTGAAGCTGAGGGCCGACATCCCCGACGCCGACCTCACCTTCCTGATGGCCAACGACAGCGACGCCTTCAACCGTTGGGAGGCCGGGCAGATCCTCGGCACGCGCATCCTGCTGGGCCTCGTCGCCGACCGTCAGGCCGGCCGCGACCTCGTCCTGCCGGAGAGCTACGTCGCCGCTGTCGGCAAGGTTCTGGCGGACGCCGAGCGCGATCCCGCCTTCGCCGCCCAGGCGCTGGTGCTGCCGACCGAGGCCTATCTCGGCACCCAGATGGCGGTGGTCGACCCCGACGCCATCCACGCGGTGCGCGAGTTCGCCCGCAAGCGGCTGGCCGATGAACTCCGCCCGCAATGGCTGGCGCTGTACCGCCGCAATTCCAGCCAGGAGCCCTTCTCGGTCGAGGCGGCGGCCATCGGCAAGCGGGCGCTGAAGAATCTCTGCCTCGCCTACCTGATGGCGCTGGAGGACGAGGAGGCGCTCGGCCTCTGCCTCGGCCAGTATCACGGCGCCCAGGCGATGACCGACGTGATCGCCGCGCTGCAATTCCTCTCCAACGCCAAGGCCGCCGAGCGGGAGGAGACGCTGGCCGGCTTCTACGAACGCTGGAAGGGCGACGCCCTGGTGGTGGACAAGTGGTTCAGCGTGCAGGCGATGTCCCACCGTCCCGACACGCTGGAGCGGGTGACGGCTCTCCTCGGCCATCCGGCCTTCGAGATCCGCAACCCGAACAAGGTCTATGCGCTGATCGGCGGCTTCGCCAACGGCAACCCGGTCCGCTTCCACGAGGCGGGCGGCGCCGGCTACCGCTTCCTGGCCGACCAGGTCCTGCGGCTCGACCCGATGAACCCACAGGTTGCAGCCCGGTTGATGGGTCCCTTCTCCCGTCTGCGGCGCTATGACGCGGCCCGTCAGGCGCTGATGAAGGCCGAGCTGGAGCGGATCGTCGGCACGCCGGGCCTGTCGCCCGACGTCTACGAGGTGGCGAGCAAGAGCCTGGACGCCGCCGGCTGAACCCGGCCGGGGCATGGAAAAAGGGCCGGAGGCTTTCCCCTCCGGCCCTTCGTCCAGACCCGGTCCCGTGAGGGCGGGGTGTTACTTCTGCTCGGCCAGGAAGGCGATCAGGTCGGCGCGCTTGGCGTCGTCCTTCAGACCGGCGAAGGCCATCGTGCCGCCGGGGACGATCTCCTTCGGGGCCTTGATGTAGGCGTCGAGGTTTTCCGCGGTCCAGACGTAGCCGGCAGCGCCCTTTTCCTTCATCGGAGCCGAATACTTGAAGCCGTCGATGGAGGCGGCGGTGCGGCCGACCACGCCGAACAGCGACGGACCAACCTTGTTCTTGCCCTGCTCGGTGGTGTGGCAGGCCATGCAGACCTTGAACACGTCCTTGCCGGCGGCGGCGTCGGCGGCCTGCGCGGCGCCGGCGCCCATGACGACGCCGACGACCAGGGCCGCGCCCATCAGATGCTTCTTCATTCTTCGGCTTCCCTTCCGAGTGATGGCCGGCCATGCCCGGCCGACCGAAAACGCGCGGCAGCATACACATTCCGGGGTGGGGGCCAACCCCCCAACGTGCCGCCCTCCACCTAAAGAACGAGTCCCGGAACTAATGGGCGAAGGCCAGCGCGCCAACGAGAATGACAACCACGAGTATGGCCGCCCATGGCACGTAAAACCCGCCGCCGCCCGCCGCCGCGGACCCGATCACGGGCAGCGGCAGCGGCACCTCCGGGGGTGGCGCGACCGCCTGCGGCGCGGCCACGACCGGAGCGGCGGCCGGAGCGGCCGGATTCGCGGCCACCGGAGCGGCAGGCGCGTCCCCCACCGATTCGGTGGTCGCCGCCGGCCCGACGATCTGGGTGAAGCGCGTGAAGAAGTCGTCGGCCATCTTGCGCGCGGTGGCGTCGACCAGCCGCGAGCCGATCTGCGCCAGCTTGCCGCCGACCTGGGCCCGCGCGGTGTAGGACAGCCGGGTGGCCCCCTCCTCATCGGTCAGCGCCACGGTGGCGCCCCCCTTGCCGAAGCCGGCGGCCCCGCCCGACCCTTCGCCGGTGATGGTGTAGCCGTTGGGTGGATCCAGGTCGGACAGCGTTACCTTGCCGGAGAATTTCGCGCTCACCGGCCCGACCTTGGCAACCACCTTGGCGGTCAGCTCGGTGTCCGACAGCCGCACCACCTCCTCGCAGCCGGGAATGCACTGGCGCAGCACCTCCGGGTCGTTCAAGGCGGCCCACACCCGTTCGCGCGGCGCCTCGATCCGGTGGTTTCCGCTCATGTCCATGGTTCGTCGTTCCTCCAAAACCGTCTTGGGTCCGGAAGCCCGGCGCGGAAAGACCGCTGCCTGGCGTCGGGACGCGGGGTGCGGAATGGTCAAGGCCACGCTTCAAGAATAGGGTATCGCCCGCGGACGCGACAGCCCCCAATCGGCGTAGGAGCGCCCGTCTCAGCGCGGCTGCACGCAGTTCTGGACGATCGGGGCGCAGGCCGACAGGCTGACGCCGGCCGGATAGCTCACCTGCTCGACCGCGCCGCCGCGTCCCAGCACCACCGTGGCCTCGCAGCCGCTGGTGCCGCCGCCGACCGGCACGCTGAAGCCGAGTCCCAGCCCGACTCCGCTGCCGAACCCGCCGCTGCCGGCGCCGACCCCGATGCTGCTCATCGGGCTGGCGGCATAGGCCGGGCGGGCGATGTAGGTGTAGTATTCCCGGCCCTCGGCCATCGCCTGCCGCTCCGGCACGCCGGCACAGGAGAGCAGCCGGTCCTTGGGCATGCCGACCAGCTCGGTCTGGGCGCGTTGCGCCACCTCCGCCCCCGGGCCGGTGGCGCAGGCGGCGAGACAGGCAACCGACAGGCCCAGAACAATCGCGACGCGCGCAGCCATGATGCGATCTCCTCAACAAGCAAAGGACGGCCAGTGAACGGCGGCGGACAGAGGCGCCACCCGACCGGGAACCCCGCCGGCGCCCCGCTGTTCCCGTTGGCGATGACGCCACACCGTCGATTTGGTAGGAAGGTGCCCTCTTGTCGACTGCGCCCGGAACACTTCCTGTCATGACGGCCACCTCTCCGGCTACGAAGCCACCCTCTCCGCCCGGCGCCACCGTCCATTTGGCGCTTGGCGGCAACATCGGCGACCGCGCGGCCAACCTGGCCGCCGCCATCCGGCGTCTGGGCGAGGCCGTCGCCGTCGACCGGCTCTCGGCGGTCTACGAGACGGCGCCGATGTACGTCACCGACCAGCCGGCCTTCCTCAACATGGCGGTGCGCGGCGCCACCCGCCTGGCCCCCCTGGAGCTGCTGCGCTTCGTCAAGCGGATCGAGGCGGATCTCGGCCGCATCGGCGGCGGCGAGCGGTTCGGCCCCCGCCCCATCGACATCGACATCCTGTTCTACGGCGACCTCGACGGCAACCGGACGATGGCCGGGCCGGAGCTGGAGATCCCCCACCCGCGCATCGCCGAGCGCGCCTTCGTGCTGGCGCCGCTGGCCGACATCGCCGCCGACCTTCCCCATCCCACGCTCGGGCCCCCGGTCGCCGAGCTTCTGGCCGCCACGCCCGGCCGCGACACGGTTGTGCGCGTGGCCGACGCGCTGGACGCCGGGTGATCACTCCAGACCATTTGAGAAGGACGCCGACCATGACCGATGCCGACCCGCGCAGCGAGAAGCAGAAGATGCTGGCCGGCGACCTCTACCGCGCCGGCGGGGAGGAGCTGACCGCCGACGCCGTGCGCGCCGACCGCCTGATGCGCGCCTACAACGCGACCACCGCCGAGGAGACCGAACGGCGGCGCAGCCTGCTGGCCGAAATGCTGGGCGCGGTCGGCGAGGATTCGGTGCTGCGGCCGCCATTCCATTGCGATTACGGCTCCAACATCCGGATCGGCCGCGGCTGCTTCGTGAATTTCGGCTGCGTGTTCCTCGACGTCGTGGCCATCACGCTGGGCGACCATTGCCAGATCGGCCCGTCGGTGCAGATCTACACCGCCGACCACCCGCGCGACCCCGACCTGCGGCGCGCCGGCTATGAATCCGGCATTCCGGTCCACATCGGCGCCAATGTCTGGATCGGCGGCGGCAGCATCGTCCTGCCCGGCGTCCGCATCGGCGACGACGCCATCGTCGGCGCCGGCAGCGTGGTGACGCGCGACGTTCCGGCCGGAGCGACGGTCGCCGGCAACCCCGCCCGGATCCTGAAGCGCGCGCCGACGGCATGAGCGGTGGCGGCGTGAGTGGCAACGGCCGGGGCTTCCGCCTATAGTGCGCCCGCGAGGATCGCCCTAGCAGACCGCCGGAACAAGGCCGGCCGGGAGAAGCCGTTTGTCTGAGCACAGCACGGAACGGCGCGCCATCGTCCAGCCGGACGGGGCGACGCTGACCTACACCATTCTCGTGCGCGGCTTCACCGCCACGGTCCATCTGGCCGGACGGCCGGGACGGCCGACCGCGCGGATCGACCTGACCCTGACCGTCGCCCATCCCGGCGCCGGCTTTCCCGACGACATCGCCGCCGTCATGTCCTACGAGGACATCATCGAGGATCTGCGGCGCCTGTGCGCCGACGAGACGATTCCCGATCCCGGCTATCTGGCCGGCCGCGCCGCCGACCTCTGCCTCGGCCATGCCAAAGTCCAGCGGGTCCACGCCGATGTCGAGCTGCCCTCACTGTCCGCCGAGGGAGCCGTGTCCGGTGCCAGCATCACGCGTGTGCAACAAAACAGCTCCTGAACATTCCTCAATTTGTCGCAAACTTTTGCATTACCTCCCATGGCGTGACCATAGGCCGGCCCGCGGAATACAGCTTCACGGAAGGATATAGATCCGTTTGACCAAAGGACGGGTGCCAATTCCTTTTGGTCCGCGATAGGGTTGCGCGATTGTATTTTTTGCGTACAATCGAAGATCAAGGGTTTGGTGTCGCCAGCCCAGACCCCAGCCGTTCGAAACAGCGCGCAGGGATCGGCCAACCGGATCGACTGGATCGACTGATTCAAGGGAGGGAAGCATGGACCGCAGGACGACGCCGACCCTTTCGGAACTCCTTGAAGACCCCATCGTGGTCGCCGTCATGGCGCGCGATGGCATCAGCCGGGAAACCTTTCAGCAGATGCTCGAGCGCGTTCGCCGCAACCTTCGCGCCCAGCAGGAGCGGATAGCCGCCTGATCCGCGCGTGGCATGAGCCGCCGGCCGGTTGTTTCGCCGGCCCCGTTGTCGGCTTGCCTTGCCGGTCGCCCCTGTGCCGGTCGAGTCCATGACGATCCTGGTCTGTCAGTAACCCTGGTTTGCCAGTGCCCTTGGTTTGCCCTGCCTTCCAGGCAGGGCTTTCCTTGTTGCGCCTCCCCCTCTCACCCGCCAAGCACCACCCGCACCGCCTCCAGGATCTCGGCCGGCTTGAAGGGTTTGCGCAGCGTCTTCTGCGCGCCCAGCGCCTCCGCCACCGGCAGCACGTCAAGCGAGGCGCGGGCTCCGCCGCCGGAGATCGCGATGATCCTCAGGTCGGGCCGGTTCCGCCGCAACGCCATGATCGTCGCCAGCCCCTCCTGGTTCGGCATGAAGATGTCGGTGATGACCAGATCGGCGGGATTCCGCTGGAAACGGGCGATTCCCTCCTCCCCATCGCGGGCACCGGCCGCCTCGTGGCCGTTGCGGGTCAGGATGTGCAGCAGCATGCTGCGGACGACATCGTCGTCGTCGATGACAAGCACGCTGGCCATGAGCGGGGGCCTCCTCCTTCGCCTGCCGTCATCGGCGCCATGCCGGTGGCGTCACTCCGCCGGACGCGCGACGCTTTGCGGCGCCGCGCCGGCCGGCCCATCAGCCGCCTCCCCGGCCGGGAAGGGCCTCTTCCTGGCAATATAGCTGTAAACCGTCGGCACGACGAACAGAGTCAGCAGCGTCCCCAGAGTCATGCCGCCGACGATCACGGCGCCGATGGCCTGCCGGCTCTCGGCCCCCGCCCCCTGCGCGGTGGCGAGCGGCACGGCGCCCAGCACCATGGCGCCTGTGGTCATCAGGATCGGGCGCAGGCGCATCACCGCCGCATCCTCCACCGCCTTGCGGATCTCGACTCCGCCGCGCTGGAGCTGGTTGGCGAACTCGACGATCAGGATGCCGTGCTTGGTGATGAGCCCGACCAGAGTCACCAGACCGATCTGGCTGTAGACGTTCATCGTTCCGCCGCCGATCTGCAAGGCGGCCAGCGCCCCGGTCATCGACAACGGCACCGTCAGCATGATGACGAAGGGATCGACGAAGCTTTCGAACTGCGCCGCCAGCACCAGATAGATGAAGGCCAACGCCAGCACGAAGACGAAATAGAGCCCGGTCGCCGACTCCCGGAACTCGCGGCTCTGCCCGGCATAGTCGGTCTGGGCGGTGGCCGGCAGCACCCGCCGCGCCGCGCCTTGCAGATAGGTCAGCGCCTCGCCCAGCGAGGTGCCGGGGGCCAGCGTCGCGGTGATGGTGGCCGAGCGCAGCTTGTTGAAGTGGTTCAGCTCCTTGGGCGCGACCCGTTCCTCGACCGTCACCAGATTGGCGAGCGAGATCATCGGCGCGGTCCCGCCGGCCGCCGCGGCCACCGCCGGCAGGCCGCCGCGCACATAGATCGAGGCGATGTCGTCCGGGTTGCGGCGGTCGATGTTGGCGACCTGCACGACCACGTCGTACTGCTTGCCCTCCTTCTTGAAGCGCGTGACCTGCCGGCCGCCGAGCAGCGTCTCCAGCGTCCGCCCCACCGCGTCGACCTCGACCCCGAGGTCGGCCGCCTTGTCGCGGTCCAGCACGATGCGCAGCTCCGGCTTGTTCAGCTTCAGGTCGGTGTCTAGGTTGGTCAGGCCGGGGAATTTGCGGGCCTCAGCCATCAGCCCGTCGACCATCTTCTGCAACTCCTCGAAGGGCAGCGAGGTCTGGATGACGAAGTTCACCGGCTTGTCGATCGGGCTCTGGCCCAGCGACGGCGGGTTGGTGACGAAGCCGAGGATACCGGGGATGCCGAACATCTTGGGGAAGAGCTGGGCGGTGATCGCCTGCTGCTTAACCTCGCGCTGGTCCCAGTCGACCAGACGGACGAAGGCGATGCCCTGGTTGACCACCGGGAAGCCGACGACGACGAAGAACTTCTCCAGCACCGGAATCTCGCGGAACAGCGCCTCCATCCGCTGGGCGTAGGTCATCGTGTAGTCGAGCGTCGCCCCCTCCGGCGCGATGGCGATGCCGACGATGGTGCCGCGGTCCTCGACCGGCGACAGCTCCGACTTCAGCCCGCCGAACAGGACGTAGCTCGCCGCCGCTACCCCGGCGCCGATCAGCAGGATCAACGGCCGCACCCGCAACGACAGCCGCAACAGCCGGCGATAGCCGTTGGTCATGCCTTCCAGGAAGCGCTCGATCGCCCGATAGAAGAAGCCATGCTTGGTCTCGTGCTTCAGCAGCTTGGAGCACATCATCGGCGAGAGCGTCAGCGCGACGAAGCCCGAGACGATGACGGCGCCGGCCAGCGTCAGCGCGAACTCGGTGAACAGACGCCCGGTGCGGCCGGTCATGAAGCCGATCGGCGCGTAGACCGCCGCCAGCGTGATGGTCATGGCGACCACCGCGAAGCCGATCTCCTTCGATCCCTTCAGCGCCGCCCGGAAGGGGTCCATCCCCTCCTCGACGTAGCGGAAGATGTTCTCCAGCATGACGATGGCGTCGTCGACGACCAGCCCGATGGCCAGCACCATCGACAGCAGGGTCAGCGTGTTGATCGAGAAGCCGAAGGCGTACATCAGCGCGAAGCCGCCGATCAGCGACACCGGGATGGTCACCAGCGGCACCAGCGTCGCCCGCAGCGAGCGCAGGAAGAAGAAGATCACCAGCACGACCAGGACGATGGCCTCGAAGATCGTGTGGAACACCGCGTCGATCGACTTGGCGATGAAGACCGAGCTGTCGTAGCCGACATCCACCCCCATGCCGTCCGGCAGCGCGGCGCGGATGACCGGCAGCGCGTCGTTGACCGCCTTCGACACGTCGAGCGGGTTGGCGGTGGACTGCTTGACCACGCCGATGGCGACGGCCCCGCGCCCGTTGAAGCGGGCGCTGACCCGCTCGTCGAGCGCGCCGATCTCCGCCCTTCCGACGTCGCGCAACCGCACCAGATAGCCGCTGTCGTCGCGCAGGATGATCCGCTCGAACTCCTCGGGCGTGCGCAGGTCGGTTTCCGAGACGACGGTGAACTCGCGCGACACGCTCTCGACGCGGCCGGCCGGGATCTCGACGTTCTGCCTGCGCAGCGCCGCCTCGACGTCCTGCGGGGTGACGCGGTAGGCCGCCATCCGCTGCGGGTCGAGCCACAGCCGCATGGCGAAGCGCCGCTCGCCGAAGATGCGGACCTGCGCCACGCCGGGCAGGTTCTGCAAGCGGTCCTTGACGTAGCGGTCGGCGAAGTCGGTGACGTCGAGCGGCGAATGCCGGTCGGAGGAGAAGGCCAGGTAGATGATCGGCTGGGCGTCGGCCTCGACCTTGGCGATCACCGGCTCGTCGATCTCGTCGGGCAGCACGGCGCGCACGCGGGCCACCCGGTCGCGCACGTCGCTGGCGGCGGTGTCGACGTTGCGGTCCAGGCGGAAGCGCAGCGTGATCTGCGATTTCTCGGCGCGGCTGATCGAGGACATCACGTCGATGCCCTCGATGCCGGCGAGGCTGTCCTCCAGCGTCTGGGTGACCTGACTCTCGATGATCTGGGCCGAGGCGCCCTTGTAGGTCGTCTCGACGGTGACCACCGGCTCGTCGATCTTGGGGTACTCGCGCACCGACAGGCGCTGGTACGACACGATGCCGATCAGCATCAGCGCGAGGCTCATCACCGTCGCCAGAACCGGCCGGCGGACCGAGATGTCGGAGAGGACCATCGGTTCAGCTCCCGGCCGGCTTGGCGTTGACGACCACCACCGGGGCGCCGTCGCGGATCTTGATCTGCCCCGCGGTGACCACGACGTCGCCGGGTTTCAGCCCCTGGGTGATCTCGACCTCGGCGTTGCGGCGCTCGCCCAAGCCAACCCTGGTCTGCACGGCCTTGCCCTCGGCGACCTTGAAGACGAACTGCTCCTTGCCGAAGGCGACGACCGCCTGCTCGGGGATCAGCACGGCGTCGGGCACCACGGTCAGGGTCAGCGCCACGCGGGCGAACAGGCCGGGGCGCAGGCTCCCGTCCGGGTTGGCGATTCGGGCGCGCACGACCACGGCGCGGCCGTTGACGTCGACCAGCGGGTCGATGGCGTAGACCTGCCCGTCGAAGCCGCGGCCGGCAAAGGCATCCACCGAGACCTTCAGCGTCTGGCCGACCTTCACCGCCGACAGGAACATCTCCGGCACCCGGAAATCGAGCTTGAGGGTGTCGATCGCCTCGATGTTCACGATGTCGCGGCCGGCCTGCATGTAGTCGCCGACCGACACCTTGCGCAGCCCGAGCACCCCGTCGAAGGGCGCCGTCAGCACCTGCTTGTCGAGATGCGCCCTGGCGAGCTGGACCGCCGCCTCGTCGGCCTGGAGCTTGGCCGCCGCCTGCTCGCGGTTGCGCAGGGGGCCGGTGTTCTGGCGAACGAGCTGGTCGGCGCGCGACAGCTCGGCACGGGAAAAGGCGATGCTCGCCTGCGCCTGGGCCAGCGTCGCCCGCGCGATCGAATCGTCGAGGCGGACCAGCACCGTCCCCTTGGTGACCTTCTGGCCTTCCTGGAAGGCGATCTCGCTGACGCGCCCGGCGATCTCGGGCCGGATGACCACCGATTCGTTGGACAGCAGCGAGCCGACCGCCGTCACCGTGCGGGCGACGCTGCCGATCCTCACCGGCACGGCCTCCACCGGCATCGGCGGCGCGCCGCCGGGGGCCGGGCCGCCGGACTTGGCGGCGGAGGCGCCGCCCGGCGCCGGGGCCGCCCCCGTGACCAGCGCGACCAGCCCGGCCACGGTGCCGCCCCGCGTCACGAAATGCCAGTAGGCTCCGCCGCCGAGCGCGGCCAGAACGAAAAGTGCGACGACGCGGGACGGGGTGCGCATGGAGCGGGGCCTGAACGAGGGTTCGTCATCGCCAAACCCCAACAATCAGCGGTCCGGCGAACTGAACTATATCGTTCAGTTCAAATCCGGAGTCGAGAATGTTCAACGCCGCACCCCATCAGAGGGCGCCGGGCAGCCCGGCGATGTGGCCGGCGTGCATCTCCACCACCTTGCCCCCGCACAGCGTGACGGAGAGATCGGCCGGCTGTCCGGCCCCGACATGCCCATCGGGTGCCAGGGCACGCACGGCGCCGCCGTCCAGATCCAGACCGGGCGCGCAGCAGGGCGACTCGCCTGCCGGGATCACGGCGCGGATGCGGCCATCCTCGATCCGGATGTCGGCCATCCGAAAACCGGACGACGGCGCGTTCTCCAGCGCGGCGTTCTTCAGCCAGAATTTTCCATTGGCCGGAATACGGGCGAGGCAGCAGCTCGGGGCGGTCATGCGCGGTCCCAGAAGCGGTCACGGGAACGCCATCAGCCTGCCGCAAAACGGTAAAGCAATGATTGCGGCACCCGCGTCCCCGCCGTCCATCCCCACCGTCCGATCACGCACCGCCGAGAGCCAGGAACTCCTGGAAGTTGGCGCAGCGCCCGGCCCGGCGGGCCGCCTCGTAGGCCGCGTTCCGGGCGCGCTTGGCCGCCAACGCCGCCGCGAAGCGGGCGCGCAGGCCGGCGTCGGCGATGCCCATCCCGTCCCGTTCCAGCCGGTCCAGCACATGGCGGTAGCAGCGCTCGGCCCGTTCGCCGCTGTCGGCCGAGAAGGTGATGGAACCGGCCCGCTGGCGGTACTCGTAGAGCGGCGCCCGGACCAGCGGCACGGCGCCGGCCCGGTCGAGAATCCGCAGGTTGAAGACGACGTCGTCGCAGAAATCGACGTCCGCCTCCCAGGCCGGGCGGAGGTCGCGGCGCACCACCGGAAACATCGGCACCGAGGTCGCCAGGAAGCCGTCGGCGTCGAGACGGCCGACTCCGTCCCGCTCGGGGAACAGGACCGACAGCGGCGCATCGTCCTCGTCGCGCACCACGGCGACGTTGTCGAAGGCGGCGCCATGCGCCAGCGCCAGCGGCACCAGGGCGGCCAGCCGCCCCGGCCGGAAGCGGTCGTCGGCGTCGAGCGGCGCCACCAGCGGCAGGGTCGCGGCGGTCAGACCCGCGTTGCGGGCGGCGGGCGCCCCGGCGCCGACGCGGCCGGTGCCGGTGAAGACCAGCCGGGAGTCGTCGATGCCGGCGGCGCGCAGGGTCGGCCGGTAGTCGGTGCCGTCGTCGCTGACGACCACCGCCTGCCACGCCGTCCAGTCCTGGTCGAGCAGGCTGCGCACCGCGCGGGCGATGGTGTCGTGGGCGCGGTGGGCCGCGATGATCACCGAGACCCCGTTTTCAAGCGTTCCCACGGTCATTTTCCCGTCCCTTTCCATCCCTCGGGCCCGCGAGTGTGGTGAGAAGACGCACCCGCCGTCAACGCGGACGCCGTTCCCCGACACCGAATGCGGTTTTGACGCCGGGGGACGTTGAACATGGGCCCGATACGGGCTATGTGGAGACAAGGCAAGGCGCCTTGCGGCTCCGCGCAGCCCGTATCGGGCCCTATCCAGGTTTCCGGCATCTCAGGTTTTCGACACCAGGGAGAACAACATCGATGGCGCAGGTCGGATACACCCGGTTCGACGACGAACCCGAAAAGGAACCGGACGAAAAGTCGAAGGACACCGCCCAGCCGCCGTTCGCAGCCGTGCAGCAGACCCTGTTCAAGGCGCGCACCGTGCTGATCTTCGGCCAGATCGACATGAAGCTGGCACAGGCCGTCTCGGCCCAGCTCCTGGCGCTGGCGCATGAAGGCGACGACGACATCACGGTGGTGGTCAACTCCCCCGGCGGACACGTCGAGGCGGGCGACACCATCCACGACATGATCCGTTTCGTGAAGCCGCGCGTGAAGATGCTGGGCACGGGCTGGGTCGCCAGCGCCGGCTGCCACATCTTCCTGGCGGCGAACAAGGAAGACCGTTTCTGCCTTCCCAACACCCGCTTCCTGATCCACCAGCCGCTGGGCGGCACCGGCGGCCGGGCGACGGACATCGCCATCGAGGCGAAGGAAATCATCCGCATGCGCGAGCGTCTGAACAAGATCATCGCGCGTGAAACCGGGCAGTCCTTCGAGAAGGTCGCCAAGGACACCGACCGCAATTACTGGATGTTCGCCGGCGAGGCCAAGGAGTACGGCATCGTCAGCCACATCATCGACACCATGGACGAGCTAAAGTAACCGATTCGGCCTGTTGCCGGCGCAAGGGGCTTTCCTCCGGTGGAGGGAGGCCCCCTGTGTTTTGGGGGTAGAGGGGAAACCTTCACCCGCTCCGCACGTTGTTCAGGCATCCCGAACAGCAAGGAGCACTCCCTTGAAAGGCATTCTTCTCGCCGGTTGCACCGCCGCCCTTCTCGCCTCGTCGCCGGTCTTGGCCGCGTCCTCGGACCACAGCGTGACGCATCCGACGACTCCGTCGGTCGCGGCACTCGACGACAGCGTCGATCCGGCGCTGCTGAAGATGCGCGTCGACCAGTTGAAGGGGAAGGACATCCACGGCTCCGACGGCAAGGACATGGCCGAGATCGAGGACATCGTCCGCTACAACCGCCAGCTTTTCGCGGTGATCGACGTCGACCACACGGTGGACGTCAGCGACAAGGACGTCGTGCTACCGCTGAACAAACTGCGCGTCAAGGGCGATCGGTTGACCCTCGACATGACCAAGGACCAGCTACAGGGCCTCGAGAAGTGGCAGAAGGACCGCTACGAGCGCGTCAAGGAAGCCGGCCCGCTCAGCGAACTGGGCCGCTGATTCCCCGAAAGGCGCAAGGGGGAGGGCATCGCGCCCTCCCCCTTTTTCATGTCCGGAAAAACGGTGTTCAGACCGAAACGTCGAGCAACGATCCGCGCGGCATCGCGCCACCATAGCCCCGGCCATTGACCTGCGCGGCCAGAGCCCCCGCGTTGGTATCGAGCGACTGGCCACCCTGGGTGCTGGAGCGCGTGTCGCGCGTCTGTTCCGCCTTGCCGGTGGCCTGCGGGGCCGACACCGTCTGGGTCCGCACCGTCGGTGTCGTCTGCTGCGCCGCCTGCACCGCCGGGGACAACGCCATCTGCACCGTCGGCGTGATCGCCGATGGTGGCTTGAGCGTCGGCAGCGCCGGTATGGTGGGGTTGAACTGCATGCTTGAAATATGCGCCTGGAGCGCCGCCGTTTCAAGCGGTGCCCCGGCGCTGCGTCACCTCACCGCCGTGTCATCCGGCCGCCGGCTGCTGCTGGGTGATGCAGTGGCTTACTCCACTGAAAATAAGCCACTGACACGAAATGATTTTTCAGCCCACTTTGGCAGTTCGCAACGAGTTCGCAACATTGCGGGAACGCGACCAGAAGCGGAACAGTCCCTAGCACTCGTCTGCCAGCAGGATCGTCAGCACCCGCACGGTCGAGTTGGGATCAGCGGGGTCGGACGATAGGCAGGTCAACGTAGGATCATAGTAGTCGATCTTCCACATGATCCGCGTGTTTCGCACCGTCATGGACGCGCAATCATGTTCGCCACACGGGTCATTGCCCGCCGTGAAGGCGCTGAATGTCCGCACTCCGGCCAGAATAAGATTGACGTGAAGGGGATCGAGCGCCGCGATACCGGCGGTGATGACTACTCGGCCGCCTTCGAAGGTTCGGCGTAGATGGTCATTGAGGCGTGCGATTTCTGCCGCACGCCCCTTCACCTCCCCGGTCACTGCGCGGTCTTTCCGGCCTTGTCGTTCGTGGCCTGTTTCTGCAGCAGGCCACGCCGCCGCGCAACTGCCTCAGTCATTGCGTTGTCGAGTTCACCCGCTACCACCGCCCGCTTGATCTGCTCCAGCGTGGGCAGCAGGTTGTCCATCGCACCGACCGTGATCGCGGCCTTGCCAGGCTTGAGTTCGAGCGGCCTGTTGCCGTAGTGAATGTGGAGGTGGATCGTTCCTGCCTCGTCCTTCCACCACCAGGGCCGGAACCGCACCGGCACGTCGCGGCGTTCCTTCGTGCCATTGACCTCCACCCACCGGCTGACCCGGCGGATGAACACCTCTCCTTTGATCGTCGCCGTCACAGCCTCAATTTGAAGGGCCAGGGCATCGAGCAACTTGCGGCGAGCGGTGCCGACTGGACTGGTGTCGATGCGCTTCGCGGTACTCGTCAGCGTCAAGCTATCCATGATGCTCATTGATGTTCTCTATACGTTCGATTTTCGTATGGTAATGCCCCGGCAACGCCACTCAATACCAAAGGTTGAGCTAATGCCTCAAATCTCAATAATTTCGCTTCACCTGACGTGAAGAGCTCTGTGTCGTATTGAGCTAAATACACGTGCTACTCGTGTAGTAGCTCCACACTCACACAAGGAGATCATACATGGACAAGACTTATATCGATGACATCCAGCAAATCGATGCGGACTTAGCAATCCCAACCCAGCCCGGAAGCACGCCTCTGCCAGAGGAATTCATGAAAAATCTTGAGGCTCGCGTTCACCTCATCCAGCGTCGATGTGCCGCCGACATTGAGTTCGCACGCCAAGCGCGCCAGAAGCGCAACCAGTGCGGTTAATCGTCAAAGCTGCTACTGGGCTAGCACGGAGGCGGAACGCACTATGCGGCGACGTGGCATGCGGCAAAGACTACGCTGATCAATGTCGATCCACACGGTGTCTGCATAATCCCGTAGGCGGACGGCTATCGCCGAATATGGACTGTGTTCCGCCAGTGTGGCAGAGAGCCGCTCCAACCGAAGCGCAAGGCTCGTCAGCACCTGTATGCTGAGCGCGCGACCAGTAGCAAGAAGATTGCTGTAATAGCGACTGCTGGAGCCGAGCCACACACGGCTAAATTCAACCTGGGACGAGCAAAAGCTGTTAGACAAGAGGAAATTGTAGATATCGTTCAACATTCTTCACCGTTCTCTAGAGTCTGTCTGTTTGTGTCTGAATCGGAGATGGGGATTCCCGAGGGAGCGGATGTGTGATTCAACGGGTTGACTGATTTGGGAGATCAACCCTGATGGCACGTCCGTTGTCTCTGGATCTTCGTGAGCGGATTGCGGCGGCGTTGGCGAGTGGCCTGACGACCCGCGCGGTGGCGCAGCAGTTCAGCGTCTCAGTTGCGACGGCAGTGCGGATCGGTCAGAAGCAACGTGCCGGACAAGGGCTTGAGCCGGGCAAGATGGGCGGTCATCGTCCCTTCGTGCTGGGGCCGGAGGCGGTGGATTGGCTGCGCGAGCGGCTGGCTGAGAAGGGCGACCTGACGATCCGGGCGCTGACGGCGGAGTTGGCGGAACGCGGCACAGTGGTGACGCCGGACACCGTCTGGCGATGCGTGCGCCGGTTGGGCCTCAGCTTCAAAAAAAACGCTGCTGGCCAAGGAGCAGGATGGGACGAAGCTGGCTCGCTTCCGAGCGCGCTGGAAAGCCCACCAGCATAAGATCGATCCCAAGCGCCTGGTCTTCATCGACGAGACCTGGGTGAAGACCAACATGACCCGCACCCGGGGTTGGTGTGCGCAGGGCCAGCCTTACCTCGCCAAAGTTCCCCACGGCCATTGGAAGACGCTGACTTTCCTGGCAGGCCTGCGTCACGACAGGATCGTGGCTCCTCTGGTCCTGGATGGGCCGATCAACGGGACCATGTTTACGGCCTGGGTCGAGCAATTCCTGGTGCCCACCCTGGCACCGGGCGATGTCGTCGTTCTCGACAACCTGGGCAGTCACAAAGGAGCCGCGGCGCGCAACGCCATACGGAATGTCGGCGCCCATCTGCTCTTCCTGCCGCCCTACAGTCCTGATCTCAATCCCATCGAGATGATGTTCGCAAAGCTCAAAACCTTGGTCCGGAAAGCCGAGGAAAGGACGATCGAAGCCGTATGGCGGCGCATCGGAAACCTGCTGGAGCACTTCCAGCCTCACGAGTGCGCCGCATATATCCGACATGCAGGATACGATCCTACTTAAATCAGACAGACTCTAAACTTATTTCGAGTACCGCTCTGTGCGGCGCATAAATACTTATCGAAAAGCACATATCTGGACTGTATGGCGGTGAGGTTATCCGCTGTGTGGAAGGACCGGCGGGAGCCGATAGGAACACACGAAGGCCGAGAGGAGAGCAGGCCAGCCCACCAGAAGGGCACCGCAAAGTAACCCCTGTAATGGCACCAACCTACCCAGGGCGGTCGGCGGTATACGGTGGCTGGCAACGGCCCCGCAAATAGGACACCCCTGCTGAAGGCAGGGCGACAAATGACGGTGGCTCTGTGATGACACCACAACCACCACCCACGCGACGATCACCTTCCGGGTCGGCGAGTGGCACCGAAACTGGCGCGAGCCAGGGAATGAGAGGATGGCAGGAAATCGGGTTTCCGCCTGCTGTGAATGCCTCGACGGAAGGGGCGATGACGGCTTTATACGCAGAACGAACAATTCCCCCCTGTGATACCGGCAAGCACACCAATTGGTGAAACGCGGCAAGCTGGCGAAGAAGAGCGCGGCTGTAACGAAAGCGCGAAAGGCTCTCGCTGACAAACAGCGCGATCTTGCAGACGCTCAGCGTGATACCTACAAAGCAAGGTAACTGACAGAGCCCCCCACCTTCCTGATTGTGTCCAAGGTACGCCATGAGCGATATTGTTGCGAACGCACGCTAGGGGGATGCTCACGGAGCACACCCCCGCTTCATCCGATGTCGAGTGGCTCTGAATCATAGCCGCTCAGCACGACACTCGGTAGCTTCCTCTTGGCCGGTACGGGGACCTCCCCTCCTCCGGCTACCGTTATCCGGCTGGGAATTTGGTCCGCGCAGACATGATGATCCTCGACAACATCAATCAGCTCTTTGGCGACGACCTGAAGCGTACAATCCGCTCGGGCGCGCGGCTGAAGATCGCGGCGGCAACCTTCTCGATCTATGCCTACGAGTCGCTTCGCAGGGAGCTGGAGACAATCCACTCGCTGGAGTTCATCTTCACCGCGCCGACTTTCCTCGCTGAGCAGGCCACAGACCGACTCCGCAAGGAGCACCGGGAGTTTCAGATCCCCAAGGCCGAGCGGGAGCGATCACTGTACGGCAGCGCCTTCGAGCTGCAACTGAAGAACAAGCTGACCCAGCGCGCGATTGCCCGTGAGTGCGCCGACTGGATCAGGCGAAAGGCGACCTTCCGCTCCAATCGAGGGAAGGCGCCGATGCAGCAGTTCGGCCATGTAGGCAATGGGACGGAAAGTGCCGTCTACCTGCCGCTGCACGGCTTCACCGCCGTCGACCTAGGCTTTCAGAAGGGCGATGCGGTTTCCAACATCATCCACAAGATGACGGACGCGCCGACGACCGCGACCTATCTCAGCCTATTCGACCAAATCTGGCACGACAGCGACCGGTTAGAGGACGTGACCGCCGCGATTTCCGACCATATCGCCTCAGTCTATCAGGAAAACTCCCCGGAACGGATTTACTTCGTGATCTTGTACAACATTTTCAGCGAGTTCCTGGAGGATCTGAACGACGATGTGCTGCCCAACGACCTGACGGGCTACAAGAATACGCTGATCTGGCGGAAGCTATTCCCTTTCCAGCGGGATGCCGTCACCGGCATCATCAACAAGTTGGAAACCTACAACGGCTGCATCCTCGCCGACAGTGTCGGCCTCGGTAAGACGTTCTCCGCACTGGCCGTTATCAAGTATTACGAGCTGCGAAACCGCTCCGTGCTCGTCCTCTGCCCCAAGCGGCTGGCAGAGAACTGGTTGAACTACAACCGGAACCTCAAGACGAACATCTTCGGGCGCGACCGGTTCAACTACGATGTCCTGTGCCATACCGATCTCTTACGGGAAAGCGGAGAATCCTTCGGGACGCCGCTCGACCGGGTTAATTGGGGCAACTACGACCTGGTCGTGATCGACGAATCCCACAACTTCCGCAACAACGATGCCTTCAAGGAACGGGAAACCCGTTACCAACGACTGATGAACGCCGTCATCCGCGACGGGGTGAAGACGAAGGTGCTGATGCTGTCGGCAACACCGGTCAACAACCGATTCGCCGACCTGCGCAACCAGCTCGCGTTGGCCTACGAGGGTGATCCGAAGGCGTTGAACGACAAGCTGAAGACCAGTCGGGACGTGGAGGAGATTTTCCGCCGCGCCCAAACCGCCTTCAACAGTTGGGCGAAGCTGCCTCCCGAACAGCGAACCACCGCCGCCATCCTGAACGCGCTGGATTTCGACTTCTTCGAGCTGCTCGACAGCGTGACCATCGCTCGTTCCCGCCGACAGATACAGACCTTCTACGGTCTGGAGGAGGTGGGGCGCTTCCCGGAGCGGCTGAAGCCGATCTCGTTCCACTGCCCGCTGACACGCCGGCCCGACGTGTTCAGCTTCAATGAAATCTACGCTCAGCTGTCCCTGCTGAAGCTGTCGGTGTATGCCCCGATCAGCTACATCTTTCCATCACGGCTGGCCAAGTACGAAGCCCTGTACGATACCGAGGTCAAGGGCGGACGCGGCCGGTTTCGGCAGTCGGACCGCGAACGCAGCCTGCAACGGCTGATGACCGTCAATCTTCTAAAAAGACTGGAAAGCTCGGTGGAGGCATTCCGCATCACGCTGAGCCGGCTGGCCGAGCTACACACTACCACGCTAGAGCGGATCGCCGAGTGGAAGCGGACGGGCAAAGACCCGGAGCTGGAACAGGTGGTGGGCTATGATGAAGACACCTTCGATGCCGACGAAATCCTGACCGGCGGGAAGGTCAAAATCAGCCTTGCGGACATGGACGCCGCGTCGTGGGAACGCGACCTCGCCGCAGACCGTGCCATCATCGAGGCGCTGCTCGCCGAGATGGCCAAGATCACCCCCGACCATGACGCCAAGCTGCAACACCTAAAGGGGGAGATCGAGCGCAAGCTCGCCAACCCCATCAACCCCAGCAATCGGAAGCTTCTAATCTTCACGGCGTTCGCCGATACCGCAAATTACCTCTACGCCCACATCGCCCGCGACGTTCTGAACCGCCACGGCCTACACAGTGCCAAGGTGATTGGCGGGACCAGCGCCCCGCAAACTACCCTAGACACGTTCTATGATTTCCCTTCGGTCCTCACGCTGTTCTCGCCCATCTCGAAGGATAAGGCCATCGTCCTGCCGAAAGAACTGCGGGAGATCGACATCCTGATCGGCACCGACTGCATTTCTGAAGGGCAGAACCTTCAGGACTGCGACACGGTCATCAACTACGACATCCACTGGAACCCCGTCGCCATCATCCAGCGGTTCGGGCGGGTGGACCGCATCGGCTCTCGCAACAACGCGATCCAACTGGTCAATTACTGGCCCGACATCACGCTGGACGAATACATCAACCTGCGTGAGCGGGTGGAAAACCGGATGATCATTGCCGATGTGACCGCGACCGGTGACGACAATGTGCTGAGCCACGAGGCCAACGACGTCTCCTACCGCAAGGAGCAGCTCCGACGCCTTCAGGAGGAGGTGATTGAGTTGGAAGACGTCCGCGCCGGCGTTTCCATCACCGACCTCGGCCTGAACGAGTTCCGCATGGACCTGCTGAACTATGTCAAGGCCAATCCCGACCTGGAACGGGCTCCCACGGGCATGCATGCGGTGGTTCCAAGCTCGCCGACGCTGCCACCGGGTGCCCTGTTCGCTCTGCGCAACCGCAATCACGGCATCAATATCGGCCAGCAAAACCGGCTGCACCCCTATTACCTCGTCTATATCGGCGAGGATGGGCAGGTCGTTGCCAACCACATGGAAGCCAAGAAGCTGCTCGACTTGCTGCGCGCGGCCTGCAAGGGGCGTGTCGAGCCTCTGGCCGACGCCTGCGCCCTTTTCAACGCCGATACACAGGATGGCCGGAACATGGGACGCTACTCGGCCCTGCTGACGGACGCGATCCGCTCGATGATCGACCTGAAGGAGGAAAAGGACCTCGACAGTCTGTTCAGCGGCACCCGTACCTCGGCTCTGGTAGACTCCATCGCCGGGCTGGACGACTTCGAGCTGATCGCGTTCCTCGTTGTGCGGGATGCGGCATGACCCTCTTCGCCTACCCGCCCGCCACTCTCGTCAATCGCGTTCTGCCGAAGAACAAGATCTACGCCAACGGCACCGTCTCCGCCAAGCTGCGTGAAGCGTTCGTGACCGAGCTGCACCAAGTGACGTGGCGGGCCAAACTGGCGCCAGAAACCGTCCGGTTGGCCGCCACCCCAGTGGTGCCAGAAATCCAAATCTTCGAACTGGCGCTGCGTCAGGCCGACCTGAACGAGGCCATACTCCGCACCATCGACGACGCCATCCCGTTCCCGATACTCTTCGAGCTGCATTTTGGGGGAAAAGCCAGAACGCTGGCGGCCTGGAAGCGCCCGTCAGAGGCAGTCGCCGGAAAATGGGTGACGGGGACCTATCTCGCCACCCCCTGGGCGCCTGCCGACAGCCCTCGACAAGGGCTGCCGGTTGCCCTCGACATGGCTAGCCTCTATGAACGCATGCTGGATGCGCTGACGCCCCTGCCGTCCCGGCGCGGCGAAACATTGCGCGACCACATGGAGCGGTTGGAGCAGGTTCGTGGGCTGGAGGTCGAGTTGGATAAGCTGGAAAGGCGATTGGCGCAGGAACGGCAGTTCAACCGGAAGGTGGAGATCAATTCCAAACTGCGAGCGATCAAGGACGGAATTGCTCGGTTGTCGGCGCAACACGAAACGCAAGATTGAACGGGACTATGATGGAAAAGCTGAAGCTGCATACCTTGGACCTGACAAAGGCGAATTTCGACAAGCTGGCCGAGCTGTTCCCGCATTGCGTCACTGAAGCGGCGAACGAGGGCGGTAAGCTCGAACTGGTGATTGATTTCGAACTACTGCGACAGGAGCTGTCAGGGCGTGTTGCTGACGGTTCAGCCGAGCGCTATCAACTCAACTGGCCAGGGAAGCGTGAAGCTCTACTCGCTGCCAACGCCGCTATTTCTAAGACTCTGCGCCCATCCCGTGACGAAAGTGTCGATTTTGACACGACGCGCAACATTTTTATTGAAGGCGATAATCTTGAAGCTCTCAAGCTACTTCAGGAAGCCTACTTAAACAAAATAAAACTAATTTACATCGACCCCCCATACAACACAGGTAACGATTTTATTTATAGTGATGATTTCTCAGAAAGTGCATCTGATTTCATGATGCGTTCTAAACAAATTGACAGCGCTGGACAACGCTTGATCATCAACCGCGATGCCAACGGACGGTTCCATTCTGATTGGCTAAGCATGATGTACCCGCGCTTGGTAATCGCGAGGAGATTGTTGCGCGACGATGGAATTATTGTAATTTCAATAGACGAAAACGAACACGCTAATCTCAAAAAAATATGCGATGAAATTTTCGGCAGCAATAATTTCTGTGGAGAAATCGTTTGGAAAAACAGCAGCAAAAATGACCAGGATTATATTTCTATCCAGCATGAATATCTAGTTGTATATGTAAGAGATAAACAACACAACAGGGGGGAATGGAAAGAGCGCAAGCAGGGACTTGACGATATTTACAGTGCGTTTGACGGCTTCAAAAAGGCACACGGCCGCGATTGGGCAGCGATTCATAAAGCAGCCCTAGAATGGTACAAGAGCATTCCAGATTCAAATCCGATTAAAGATAGTAGTCACTATAGTTGGATGGACGATAAAGGCGTTTATTTTCCTGATAATATATCTGGACCGAATGATGGACAATACGTGTATGATATTGAACATCCGACGACTAGTAAGCTTGTGAAGCCGCCGTCACGTGGTTGGTTTTGCCCAAAAGACAAGCTAATGACTCTTATTGCTGACGATAGGGTTCATTTTGGCCCAGACGAAACCACGGTGCCATGCCTAAAGACTTATCTGGCAAACACTGAATATGTTAGCCTTACTAGCATTCGTTTTGTCGATGGAAGGGCTGCCTCTAAGAGGCTGCGTGCAATATTTGGTGAAAAGGTGTTCACAAATCCAAAAGACGAATATCTTCTTGCCGGTATTTTCAAGGCTATGGGTGTAAAAGACAGCGACATCGTGCTTGATTTCTTCGCGGGCTCCGGAACAACTGTTCATTCTGTGTTTGAATTGAATAAGGCGCAGGGTAGCCAATGCCAAGTCATTGCAGTGCAGATTGCTGAAGATCTGCAGAAAATGCTTTCTGCGGCAACTGGTGCGGCAAAGAAGGTTACGAAAAATGCCATCAACTTTCTGAAGAGTTCTGGATTGCCAGAGACTATTTCTGAGATAACAAAAGAGAGAATTCGGCGTGTTGGGAAATCTATGGCGGAATATAGCGGCTCAATGCCTGCTATTGATACAGGGATAAGAGTTTTTAAAGTTGATAGCACCAACATGATGGACGTTTACTATAAGCCAGACGACCTTCAACAAGGTGCCTTGTTTGAAAACGTGAGTAACGTCAAGCCAGATCGATGTGCGCTTGACCTGCTTTTCCAGGTAATTATCGATTGGGGTGTCGAAGTTGGGCTTCCAGTCACAAAAGAAACTATTGACGGAAAGGAGGTGTTTTTTGTTGACGGAAATGCAATGGCCGCCTGCTTCGACACCAGTGTGACGGAAGATGTAATAAAGCATATCGCCTCATACAAACCATTGCGCGCTGTCTTTCGCGATGCGGGCTTCTCGAACGATGCTGTGAAGATCAATGCTGAGCAGATCTTCAAGTTGCTGTCGCCCGCAACTGAAATGAAGGTTATATAAATGGGTAATATGAAAATTAAGTTCAAACGACAGGCTTATCAAATTGATGCAGTTGAGGCTGTTGTAGACTGTCTTGTCGGGCTACCTGCAATGAGCAGTGTGACGTATCGTGTTGATCCTGGTCGAGCTTCAGACGTAGACGGTCAAAGGCAGGCTGCCTTGGAAGTAGAGGGATTCCGCAACCCAGACGTTCTACAGCCCATGGGGCCGCTGCCGACCGCGCAGCTACTGGAGAACATCAAAGCCGTTCAGCGACGGCAAAATTTGGCCCCGTCAGTCGCGCTGGTGTCTAGCAAAGCCGCCCCGATCAATCTTGATATTGAGATGGAAACTGGGACAGGGAAGACCTATTGCTACATAAAAACAATGTTCGAGCTAAACCGACGTTACGGATTCTCGAAATTCATTGTTGTCGTTCCAAGCATTGCTATTCGCGAGGGCGTGCAAAAGACTTTCCAGATCACCGCCGACCATTTTTTGGAGGACTACGGAAAACGCGCCCGCTTCTTCACTTACAGCTCTAAGGAGCTACAAAATCTGGAAAGTTTTTCTTCTGATGCTGGGCTGAATGTGATGATTATCAACATCCAGGCGTTCAGTGCTACGGGGAAGGACGCCCTCAAAATCTATGCAGAACTCGATGACTTTCAGTCGCGCCGACCCATAGATGTTATCGCTGCCAACCGGCCCATTCTCATCCTCGACGAACCGCAGAAGATGGAAGGTGCTAAGACCCGTGATGCGCTGGCTAAGTTCCGAGCGCCAATAATCCTGCGCTATTCGGCAACTCATCGGACTGAGCACAACAGAATTTATCGGCTGGATGCCATTGATGCGTACAACCAGAAACTGGTGAAGAAAATTGCCGTGCGCGGCATTACGATGCGCGGACTGTCGGGAACCAGTGCTTACCTGTATCTCGATGCCATCGAGGTCTCAAAGAACAAACCGCCTGAGGCGCAGGTGGAGATGGAGGTGCGACACAGTACCGGCATCAAGCGGGAGCCCCGTAAACTCCGCAGTGGCGACGACCTGTTCGACAAGTCAGGTCAGCTTGGCCAGTACAAGGGGTTTGTGGTCGGGGAGATCGACGCGCTTCGCAACATCGTCAGCTTTCTGAACGGCGTGGAGGTCGAGAGCGGTGAAGCCGTGGGCGATGTTAACGAGGCCGCCTTGCGCCGCATCCAGATTCGCGAGGCTATCAAGGCCCACTTCGAGAAAGAGCGGACCCTGTTCGCGCAGGGCATCAAGGTGCTGTCTTTGTTCTTCATCGACGAGGTCGTGAAGTACCGCGATTACAGCCGCACCAATGAAAAGGGTGAATACGCCCGACTCTTCGAGCAGGAATACGAAGCCCTGAAGGCAGAATTGCTGGCGGAGTTGCCGTTGGAGGCGGAAGCGTGGCGTCACCATCTGACCCGCTTCGACGTCGCCAAAATCCACAACGGCTATTTCTCAATCGACAAGAAGGGGAAACTGATCGACCCCGCCGTCAAGGCGCGAGGCGAGGAAGCGGGACTCTCGGACGATGCGGACGCCTATGACTTGATCCTGAAGGATAAGGAGCGCCTGTTGTCGTTTGACGAACCGGTGCGCTTCATCTTCTCCCACTCCGCCCTGCGGGAAGGGTGGGATAACCCCAACGTTTTCGTCATCTGCACTCTGAAACATAGCGACAACACCATCTCGCGCCGGCAGGAAGTCGGTCGAGGCCTCCGGTTGGCCGTTAATCAATTGGGGGACCGGATGGATGACCCGGCCACCGTGCATCACGTCAACGTGCTGACCGTTGTGGCGAACGAAAGCTACAAGGACTTCGTCGCCGCCCTGCAAAAGGACATCACCGCCACCCTGTCGGCTCGGCCGCGCACCGCCGATGAAGCCTACTTCTCGGGGAGGGTGCTGAAGACTGAGAACGGAGACGTGACCGTGACGCCACAGATGGCGAAGCTGATCTGCCGCTACCTAATCAAGAACGACTACACGGACGAGCATGACCGCATCGCCGACGCCTATCATGAGGCGGTGAACGAAGGCGCACTGGCGGCGCTCCCGACGGAACTGGCACCGATGGCGGAGGCTGTCTACCAGTTGATCGGGACGCTGTTCAGCGACGCCCAACTTCCGCCGGTGGATGACGCCGGACAGGCAAAGGTGCAGAACCCCCGAAACGCGAATTTCGAGAAGCGGGAGTTTCAGGAGCTTTGGGCAAGGATCAACCGGAGAGCCACTTACTCCGTCAGCTTCGATACCGAAGAACTGGTTCGCAAGTGCATCCGTGCTCTTGATTCGGAACTGAAGGTCAGCCCGCTGCAATACCACATCATTGCCGGCGAGCAGGTGGAACAGGCGAACTATGAGGCGCTGAAAAGCGGCGAAGCCTTCCGTGTGCGAGCCTCGACCACTGAAACGCACAAGGCTTCCGTCCACTCGTCGGTCACCTACGATCTGTTAGGCAAGCTGGCGGAGGCGACCACTCTGACCCGAGCCACCATCGCGGCCATTCTGAAGGGCATCGGCGCCCCGATCTTCGCGCAGTATCGGACCAATCCAGAGGACTTCATCCAGAAGGCCGGAACCCTAATCAACGAGCAGAAGGCGACGGTCATCGTCGAACACTTGTCCTACGATCCGACAGGTGAGACGTTCAGCAGCAACATCTTTACCCAGGCAAAAGAGCCGCGCGATCTCTTGAAGGCGTTCAAGGCGGAGCGTCATGTCTTTGACTACGTCTTCACTGACTCGAAGGGGGAGCGGGCCTTCGTCGAGGAGTTGGATACGAGCAGCGAGGTGGTGGTCTACGCCAAGCTGCCGCGCGGCTTCTTCATCCCGACTCCGGTCGGCAACTACAACCCCGATTGGGCCATCGCCTTCCGCCAGGGTACGGTGAAGCACGTCTATTTTGTCGCGGAGACGAAAGGTTCGCTCTCATCTTTGGAGCTTCGCGGGATCGAGGAGAGCAAGATCGCCTGCGCCCGCAAGTTCTTCGCGAAAATCACCTCGGACCAAGTCAAGTACGACGTGGTGGACAGCTACGGCAAGCTGATGGAAGTGGTCAAATGATAGCATGAGTCGAAATTCGGATGGAGGGTGTTATGCCCTTCATCCGCTCATCCGCCCGGCGCCCCCGAAAGGGCGACCCTGGCGACGCCCAAGAAGGCTTTGAAATAGAACCTAATAAAATCAATATTTTGTGAGGTTCGCGCTGCAAGCCGCACCAATCCTCGGGTTCTTTCATGTCTTGAGCGCGGCGCATTCGGAAAACATAACATCTTGTGCGTAACAATGACGCACAGTGAGGTTTCCGATGAAGCAGGCGCGGGGTAAGCGGCTGGGGAACGCCCTTCAGGTGGTGGCCATTTCCGGTTTCATGGTCCAGGGGAGAAGGGCATCATAGTCTGTGAGGTCGCGCTCGCGCCCGATGGCTTCCAGAACACGGGTGAGCCAGAGGCGCGGGTTGTGGCCGTTGCTCTTGGCGGTCTCGATGAGGGTGTAGAACACCGTGGCGGCCTCGCCCCCGCCGTCCGAGCCGGCGAAGAGCCAGTTCTTGCGGCCCAGGGCCACGGCGCGCATGGCGCGCTCGGCGATGTTGTTGTCGATCTCCAGCCGGCCATCGGTGAGGTAGCGCGTCAGGGCCGGCCAGCGGGACAGCGCGTAACGGATCGCCTCGGCCAGGGCGGACTTGCCCGAAACCTGGCGGAGCACTTGGTCCAGATGGGTGCGCAACGCAGCGGTCTCCGGCGCCGCCTCGGCTTGGCGCGCGGCGGCACGCCGGGCCGCCGGCTGGCCGCGCACGCGCTCCTCCACGGCGTAGAGTCGGCCGATGCGCTCCAGCACCTCCTTGGCGGCGGCTCCCTTGTGGGCTTGGTGGACGTCGAAGAATTTCCGCCGCACATGCGCCCAGCAGGCCACCTCGATGATCGCCGGCGGATCACCGCCCTTGGCCTCGTAGAGGGCGTTGAAGCCGGCGTAACCGTCGGCCTGTAGAGCTCCCCTCCAGCCGGCGAGCTGGCGCTGGGGATGCTCGCCCTTGCGCTCGGGCGTGTAGCGGTAGAGCGCCGCGGGCGCCGTGGCGTCGTCACAGGCCCGGTCGTCGCGCACGTAGACCCACAGCCGCCCGGTGCGGGTCTTGCCGGCGCCAGGAGCGAGCACTGGCACCGGGGTGTCGTCGACGTGCAGCTTGCCCGCGGCCAGCACATGGGCGGCGATGCGCTCGGCCAGCGGCGTCAGCAGCGCCGCGGTGCGGCCGAGCCAGTCCGTCAGCGTCGAGCGCGGCACCTCCAGCCCTTCGCGGGCGAACCGCTCGGCTTGGCGGTTAGGCCGGCAGATGGTCGTCGTACTTCGCCAGCACGATGTCGGCGAGCAAGCTGGCTCCGGCGCTGCTCTTGGGCAATGGCACCGGCGGCGGGGGCGCTTGGCTGATGTCGCCGCAGCACCGACAGGCCATCACCGGGCGGACGTAGCGGCGCACCCGCAGCCGCGCCGGCACCATCTCCAGCACCTCCGAGACGTCCTCGCCGATCCGCCGCAAGGCGAGCCCGCAGCCCGGGCAGGCGGCATAGGGCGGCGCCAGTTCCTCGTCTTCGCGCGGCAAATGGGCGGGCAGCGGCTTGCGGATCGGGTGGCTGCGCTCGCCGGTCGGCATCGCCGCCTTCGGGGCGGGGACGGCCGCTTGCTCGGCCTGATGCTGCTCCAACTCCTCGATCTGTAGCTCAAGCTGATCGGCGGTCCGGCCCAGCCTCTCGGAACTCTGGCCGAAGCTGCGCCGGCGCAACGCGGCCAACTGGCCCTTGAGCGTGTCGATGATGCGGTCGCGCGCCGCCACCGCCTGCTCGCGCTCGGCCAACTGCGCCGACAGTTCGTCCACCAGCGCCTGAAGGGTGGCCACGTCGTCGGGGAACGGATCGCCGGCGGAATGCGGAAGCATGGCGCCAGTGTACCGGTCACCGGCCGGAGCCGGGGTGAGTCACCCCGCCGCAGGCTGTCAGGAAACCAATGTCGGCGCCGGCTCGTCGGTGCGGCGCAAGGCCCGCCAATCGATGCCCTCCAGCAGCATGGCGAGCTCGGCCGGTGACAGGCGGACCTGTTCGGTGGCTGGGCTGGGCCAGACGAAGCGGCCTTTCTCCAATCTCTTGGAGATTAGAACGAAGCCTTGGCCGTCCCACACCAGGATCTTCAGCAGGTCGCCGAATCGCGTGACATAGTGCATCCCTCCTTTCACAATCCTGGCAGCCGCATCGTCTCATCCCTTTGATAATCAACGAGGTTCTTCGGGCGTCGCGCCTTTATCTCGTTCACGCCCGTTCGTACGGCATCCGTGTCCAAGGCGGCGGCTGGGATGTGCCAAGGGGCCGAGGAGACAAGCTGTGTTGCCGGCAGGATTCCCCGTTGGATGAGGCGGTGCACGGATGGGATGGAGATGCCGAGCCGCTTCGCCGCCTTGTCGGCCGTCAGCGTCTCGGGGCGGGGCACGGTCGGGTCGAAGTCGGGAAGGCCAAGTCGCTCCCGCAACAGCCGAACCTTCACGGTCGTCCAGGTCTCCCCGTTCTCGCTCCGGCATTTCATGCGGTTCAACGTGACGGAGATCTCATGGTCCGGCCAGTGGCCGGACAGCTTGCGCACAACCTCCACCGCTCCCGGATGTCCTTTGTCTGGCCGACGCCCGGTCCTGGCCCGTGGGACGCGCAGTTCGGTGTGCCGGCCACCCACCCAATGGATCCGCAGCACCGCCTCGTGCGCCGCGTCGTCGAGGTCGATCACCACCTCCTCCACGAGCAGCCGGGTCAGGCGTTGCCGGGTTCGCGCGTCAGCCGTCGGCGCATTCCAGGCCGCCGACAGATCGTGGGCCAGCCCCAGAAGAGCCGCCCTGTCCACCGTTGGGCGCGCCACGGAACGCGCCTCGGTCTCGGCGATCCGGCGTTCGATCTGTGCCACCCGTTCCAGAGCCGTGTTCCACCGCGCTTCCAGTTCTCTCACGACATGGCGCTTTTCCGGCTCCACGAGGTCATATCGACGAGCCGCCAGCGAAGCGTCATAGCGGGCCGCCTCCAGTTCGCGCTCCAGCGCCGCCCGCTCTTCCGCCCCCGCCGCGGCCGCCTGGTCAGCGGCCAGCAGGGCCGCTTCCACCGCACGGGCGGAGACGGCTTCCAGCATTTGGGCCACGACCGCCCGGTCAACGCGGATACCGCCGATGCCGACGCATAGACCGACACCGACATGGGCGTCGTCGCCCCGGCACTGGTAGCGGTGCGCATGTCCAGACTGCATGCCGTAGAACACCCGCATCTTGCGGCCGCAGCGCCCGCACCGAACCAGCCCGGTCAGCAGTGCCCGGCCGCCCCGGCCGGCCTTGCGGGCGGCGCGCTTTTGCATGTGGGCGTTCTCCTCCAGCATGCGCTGATGTTCCTCGAACTCGGCCCAGGTGATGTAACCCTCGTGGTTGTCGCGCAGCAGGGTATTCCACTCGGTGCGCTCCCGTTTATGCCCGCTCGTTTTGCGGGCCCGGCCCTCGACAACCCGCGTCCGGTTGCCCCGCCGGCCGAACACGTAGGCGCCGGCATAGATCGGGTTCTGCAAGACCTGGATCACCGTGTGGTAGGCCGGCGGCTGCCAGAGGATCTTGCAGGCGGTGAGATTACGCCGCACGACAGGGAGCGACAGTTCGGTGGCGCGCGCCCAGAGAAACACTTGGCGGGCGCTGCCCAGTTCGCGGAACTTGCTGAACAACATGCGGATGGCGCCGGCAACGCGCTCGTCAGGATCGATTTCGATCCGTCCGGCCTCGTTCCAGCAGTAGCCGGGCGGCAGTGTGAACCGCAATTCGCCTCTGCGGGCCTTGCCATCCCGGGCTTCGATACCGCGTTGGCGCAGCAGGCTGAGTTCGTATTCCGACATCGTTCCCTTCAGGCCGAGCAGAAGGCGGTCATTCAGCAACCTTGGATCATAGACACCGTCGGGATCGACGACCAGCGCCCCGGCCAGGGCACAGAGGTCAATGAGGTGGTGCCAATCCCGGCCATTGCGGGCCAGCCGCGAAGCCTCGATGCAATAGACCGCACCGACGGTACCGGCGCAGACTGCCGCTACCAGCTTCTGGAATCCGGGGCGGGATTCGAGGCCGGACCCGGAGCGGCCAAGGTCCTCGTCGATGATAATGACATCGACAAACCCCGCCGTGCGTGCGGCGTCGGCCAAGGCATACTGCCGCCGGCGGCCTTCCGTATGATTGATCAGCTGGCCGGGTGTGGACTGGCGGACATAGATCGCGGCACCGCGGCCAAGGTGATCAGCGGTGATCTTGGGGCTCATGGCCGCCCTCCCTTTTCTCCGTGCCCAGCCGGGCTCCGACGGCTTCCAGAAGGAGGTCCGCCAGAACCTGCACGACCTCGTCCGGAACCACGAAACCCGGGAGCGGAACCGTGAGGGCAAGCGAGAGCTGGGGTGTCGGCCGCGGTCGTCTGGTCATCGGCAACCTCCTCCGTGGGTGAGTTGTCCGATGCTGCGCGATCACTGGCCGAGCGCCGTAAATCCGAGAGAACTGCCGCCAATGCGCCAAGGGCCGTGACCGTGGCCTGCGGCGCCCCCAAGGCCGCCATATCAAGGCAGTACGCCGCGTCGCACATCCAGGCCGGCAATTCCCGCGCCGTTCCGGGGCGCTCTTCGAGCCACAAGACAGGGTGGCCACCGCGTACTGTCCGGTTCATGACCCGCAGCGTCTTCCCGTACAGCGGGTGCCACGGGTACTCAACCCGCGCCGACTCGAAACTGTATGCTGAATGACGCTCAGTCCCCGCGCCGGCCCCGGAACACGAACAACTGGCCCGAGAACGGATCCTTGCACAGGTGCTGCTGGACGACGGCGGCCAAGCCGTCAAAGCCCTTGCGCATGTCGACCGGCCGCGCCGCCAGCTAGAGTCTGTCTGTTTGTGTCTGAATCGGAGATGGGGATTCCCGAGGGAGCGGATGTGTGATTCAACGGGTTGACTGATTTGGGAGATCAACCCTGATGGCACGTCCGTTGTCTCTGGATCTTCGTGAGCGGATTGCGGCGGCGTTGGCGAGTGGCCTGACGACCCGCGCGGTGGCGCAGCAGTTCAGCGTCTCAGTTGCGACGGCAGTGCGGATCGGTCAGAAGCAACGTGCCGGACAAGGGCTTGAGCCGGGCAAGATGGGCGGTCATCGTCCCTTCGTGCTGGGGCCGGAGGCGGTGGATTGGCTGCGCGAGCGGCTGGCTGAGAAGGGCGACCTGACGATCCGGGCGCTGACGGCGGAGTTGGTGGAACGCGGCACAGTGGTGACGCCGGACACCGTCTGGCGATGCGTGCGCCGGTTGGGCCTCAGCTTCAAAAAAAACGCTGCTGGCCAAGGAGCAGGATGGGACGAAGCTGGCTCGCTTCCGAGCGCGCTGGAAAGCCCACCAGCATAAGATCGATCCCAAGCGCCTGGTCTTCATCGACGAGACCTGGGTGAAGACCAACATGATCCGCACCCGGGGTTGGTGTGCGCAGGGCCAGCCTTACCTCGCCAAAGTTCCCCACGGCCATTGGAAGACGCTGACTTTCCTGGCAGGCCTGCGTCACGACAGGATCGTGGCTCCTCTGGTCCTGGATGGGCCGATCAACGGGACCATGTTTACGGCCTGGGTCGAGCAATTCCTGGTGCCCACCCTGGCACCGGGCGATGTCGTCGTTCTCGACAACCTGGGCAGTCACAAAGGAGCCGCGGCGCGCAACGCCATACGGAATGTCGGCGCCCATCTGCTCTTCCTGCCGCCCTACAGTCCTGAGCTCAATCCCATCGAGATGATGTTCGCAAAGCTCAAAACCTTGGTCCGGAAAGCCGAGGAAAGGACGATCGAAGCCGTATGGCGGCGCATCGGAAACCTGCTGGAGCACTTCCAGCCTCACGAGTGCGCCGCATATATCCGACATGCAGGATACGATTCTACTTAAATCAGACAGACTCTAGACCCGCACGCCCGGCGGCACGCTGATCATCGCCGCCCCGTAAGCGCGGCGATCAGCGCCGTCAACGCCGGCGTCGGGTAGTCCGCCCCGATCTCCAGTCGCGTCCCGTCGGCAAACCGAACCAGCGCGCGAGGCACAGGCGCCGATGGCGGGGACGACGGCCCCGCTTCGCAAGCCGAGGCCTTGTCGATGCTCACAGGGATCAGCAGCGGGGCGTCATCAGGCGGCAGCCGATCAGCCATCCCGCCGACCAGATGGCGGCGCCACGTGTACAGGCAGCTTTCCGCCACCCCATGCCGGCGGGCGACATGGGCGACGATTGCCCCCGGTTCCAGCGTCTCGGCCACCAACCGCGCCTTCTCCGCTTCGCTCCACCGCCGGCGCCGCTCCTTGCCGGTGATAATCTCGACCCTCTGCATCAAGCGAGCCTCCTTCTGGACTCCAATGGAGCCTCCGTAGACCCGCTCTTCACCTACTTCCTCACACCCAACAAGCCGGCGTTCGGCAGACGCTTACGGCGCGGGTGCTGACCGAGCAGGAACAGAAGCGGCTCCTGGCCGTGATCGCCCAGGGCCGACACGCTGCCCGCAATCGGATGGCGGTTATGCTGTCCCACCTCGCGGGTCTACGAGTTGGAGAGATCGCGGCACTGACCTGGGGGAACGTACTGGACGGAAACGGCGCCGTGCGCGAGCAGATCAGGTTGGATGCGGAGATTACTAAGGGCGGTCACGCCCGCGTAATGTTCGTAAACGACCGGCTGCGGAAGGAGATCGAACGTTACCGACGCACTCTGGGCGACGCTGTGAAAGCCGAAAGGCCCCTGCTGGTCACCCAGAAGCGGACGGCGTTCAGCCCCAACACCCTCTGCCAACTGATGGGGCAGCTATACCGGCAAGCTGGCCTTGATGGCGCAACTTCCCACAGCGGGCGACGCTGGTTTATCAGCAAGCTCGCCCACGGCGGTATAAGCCCAAAAGTTATCATGGCGCTGGCAGGCCACAAACATCTATCCACAACTCAACGCTACATTGAGGTTAATGACGAATTGATGCGAGCAGCCGTTCGCAATATAGAGGTATGAACCCATCTGCCGGATTCATGCAATTCCCATGCTGTCCAGGAAAGCTTCTTCTTGGGCGAGGCTTCCATTGACATGTTCTCTAACCCCCAACAGAAATCTCAGATCCCATGGATCAAGATCAACACCGCTGGTTTGAATCTTATACACCTTCCTATAAACTTCGCTCAACCAGTAGCTAATCGCACATAGAGCAGCATTATCAGGATATTTTTTCGCCCACTCTGAAACACTATCGCCTGCAACATTCCTCTGCAAAGCAATACTTCCATTCGAAGAAATTTGCTCAAAGACATTTTGTGTCTCTGGATATAGTGCAACCAAGTTAGCCTCCATATCCGGATCGGACTTCCACTGGAAAAATTTCTCTCCGAGCCAGTCCTCCAGGTAATTACTAAACTGATTCTTCTTATTAATTGCTTTCAGAATGATATATAGCTTAGGATTGTAGGAAATCGATATTACAGTCTCCGATTTTTTCCGTCGAATTCTTATTGCTATGATTCCTCTCACCTTAAGCTCTATTTCTCGCGGCGCACTACTGCATTCACAACGCGCAATCCGGCGAGCCGTTGTACGGCTATAACCTATATCACGCCGACTAATCATACTCCGGCGCAGTAAACAAAAGGTTACAGAGTAAGGAGATTTTACAGATAGGATCTCTAAAGACATTCAGGATTCGACTACAGCGTTCCCAGAATGCATCGATAGATAGCCCCCTCATTGTCCACAGCTTTTAATGGTGCGCTCCCAGTATTCTGATATATTGGATACTCTCCCACCCTGAGAAACAGTCAAAAGAGCCGCTTTGTCAATGTTTGCAATGTGCCCATAGTGCTCCATGACTACCTGAACACTCGTTCGCATATTCCGGGCAAGGTCTTCAATCGGCACCCCACGATCAAGAGCTTCAGTCGCCGCTGTGTGGCGCAGGCTATAGAGGGACCGAGGCGTGCAGTCGCCATCAATCCAAAGATCATACCTCTTCAAGCAGTTCCAAAAGCTCTGTTCAAGCAGGGGCATTTCCTCCTTTTTGTAGGCGAACACGAGGTCGTCTGGTTCCGTATGCGGGCAGATATTGCGCCATTCGATCAGCAGCGGCCCGGCGTCATGTTGGACCACCACCCAGCGCGGCTCGACCTTGCCGCGTAGGAAGAACTGCACATACCAGTGGCTGTCCTTGTCACTCCAGGTCGCCTTGACGTCCCGCCAGCGCAGCAGCGGCATGTCGTTTGTCCGCATGCCGCTGTAGTAGACCAGTTTCACAGCGTAGTAGAGCACCGTGCGAACCAATCGGTCGCGATCGTTCCTCGCTTCGTTCTGCCAGAGCTTCAGGATCGCGAAGAGGGTTTTCATCTCCTGCGGCGTGAAGGCAGCGCGCCGGTTCACCTTGGTTTTGGCGAGGGCTTTCGGCTTCTTCAATCGGGGCACTACGCCACGCTTCAGGTGCCCCTTGATCTCCGCCCATTCGATGATCTGGTTGATGGAGTTCAGTTCGGCGCCGATGGTAACCTTGCTGGGTTGGACGCTGCGCTTAGCGTTGGTGAGCCGCCATGTCCAATAGCGCTCCGCCTCAGCATGGTCGATGCTGCTTAAAGGCCGACCTTTAAAGTAGGATTTTAAGTATCGCTTGATCGCTCCCTTGGCTACTCGGAGCACGCTGGCCTTATATGCGCCCTTTTTGACCAGCTCTTCCTTTTCCGCCAACCACAAATCGCATGCCTTCTCTATGCGCATCTCGAAGACGGGTAGATTGTCTTCAACGCGCACCTGAAGTCGCATCCATCGCTTGCGCGCCTCGACGACAGCGGTGTGGATGTCGGTGGTCTTGAGGCTTTGCCGGACGTAGCGGCGGGTGCCGGGCACGTAGGCGCGCATCTGCCAGAACGGGCTCTTGCTGTCGCGCTAGATCAAGAGCCCGTCTTCAATCTCCATGCGCTCCGCCAGCGTGGCCGCTTCGGCTTCCGACATCGATACCTCGAAAGTTCGCAACTACTTCGCAACAATGCGCGCCACTTCCGAGCGAAATCAAGACCTCGCAACAAGTTCGCAACAGGACATTTCAGCCTTGCTTCTGAAAATATCCTTTGATTTCAATATGTTATAGAGGAGCGGGCTGCTGTTGCGTAATGCAGTGGATGCCGCCGCCGCCGCGCACGATGTCCAGCGCGGCGATCTGGGTCACCTCCCGGTCCGGAAACGCCTTGCGCACCGTGCGGTAGGCCTCGTCGTCGGCCGGATCCTCGAAGGCCGGCATGACGATGCCGCCGTTGGCGATGTAGAGGTTTGTGTAGGACAGCGTCAGTCGGACGCCGTTGGCGTCGCGCCGGGCCGGCTGCCGCACGGTGATGACCTCCAGCTCGCGGCCCCTGGCGTCACGGGCGCGCTTCAGCCGGTCGAGGTTGTCCTGGAAGGCCTTGAAGTTCGCGTCGCCCGGATCGTCGGTGGTGATCGCCATCACCACGCCCGGCCGCACGAACAGCGCGATCTCGTCGATGTGCCCGTCGGTCTCGTCGTCCTGGTAGCCCTCGCCGAGCCAGATCACCGAGGTCACGCCGAGATGGTCCATCAGATGGCGCTCGATCTCGGCCTTGCTCAGGCCCGGGTTGCGGTTGGGGTTCAGCAGGCACTGCTCGGTGGTCAGCAGCGTTCCCTCCCCGTCCACATGGAAGGAGCCGCCCTCCATCACCAGCGGAGCGGCGAAGCGTGGCAGCTTCAGATGCTCCAGCATCAGGCGGCCGACCTCGCGGTCCTTGGCGCAGTCGTCGTAATTGCCGCCCCAGGCGTTGAAGCCCCAATGGACGCCGCCCAAGCCGCCCTTGCCGTCGATCACGAAGCTCGGGCCGGTGTCGCGGATCCAGGAATCGCTGATCGGCAGCGGCAGGATCTGGATGCCCGGACCGCAGGCCAGCGAGGCGTCGGTGACGTTCGCCGGATCGCAGACCATCGTCACCGGCTCGAAGCGGGAGATGGCTTGCGCGACCTCGGCGTAGGCGTCGCAGGCGGCGTCGAAACCGCCCTCGGGCCAAGTTTCCGGCCGGCAGGGCCACGCCATCCAGCAGCCGCTGTGGCGCGCCCATTCCCCCGGCATGTGCAAGCCCTGGGCGGTCGGTGTGATCATCCGTCGTTCCCCTGCCCCGATGAAAACCGGTAAATCCAACATGGAGACGTGAAAACGTCCCGCCTCACCCTAACCATGGGAGGAGGATTTTGGCAACGCCGCCAAAAAAGCGAAGGCCGCAGCGAATTCGAGGGGTGGAAGAACGGCGCGTCGAAGGACGCGACAACGACCATCAGCGGCCGTCGAGGCCGTGAATTATCGGCCGGAGGGCGGGCGCAGGGCGCGGCGGGCCGTGACGGTCCGCGAAGACGAATAGCCGGTGGTGACGGGACTGAAAAAACCAAGTCTCAGAAGGGGGAACCACAGGAGTGCGCGCATGGCACAACCTCTTTCGCTGTTGACGACAGCGTCACATTAGCAAAAGTGGCAGGCAAAAGCCATCCGCGGCGTCGCAGATCTGCAACGCGCGGATGGACAGGGGAGGCGAAGCCGAAACACCCGAACGGATCACCCCGTCTGGAGCGCCATCTGCTCGTCCCGCTTGCGCTGGCGGTCCTGCCGGGCCATGACGACGCTGGCGACGAGGATGCCCAGGGCGACGACCAGAACCATCAGGGTGGCGAGCGCGTTGATCTGCGGGCTGATGCCGAACTTGACGCTGGAGAAGATGACCATCGGCAGCGTCGTCGATCCCGGCCCTGAAACGAAGCTCGCCACCACCACGTCGTCGAGCGACAGGGTGAAGGCCAGCAGCCAGCCGGCGACCAGCGCCGGAGCGATGATCGGCAGGGTGATGACGAAGAAGACCTTGGCCGGTCGGGCGCCCAGATCCATCGCCGCCTCCTCTAGGCTGCCGTCCATGCCGGCCAGCCGCGACTGCACCACCACCGCGACGTAGGACGCCGTGAAGGTGGTGTGGGCGATGGTGATGGTGGTGACGCCGCGCCCGTCGGGCCAGCCGATCAGTTGCTCCAGCGCGACGAACAGCAGCAGCAGCGACAGGCCGGTGATGACCTCCGGCATGACCAGCGGCGCCGTGATCATGCCGCCGAACAGGGTGCGGCCCCGGAACCGTCCGAAGCGGGTCAGCGCCATGCCGGCGCAGGTGCCCAGCACGACCGCCAGGGTCGCCGACACCGCCGCCACCTGGAGCGACAGGGCGGCGGCCGACAGCAGCGCCTCGTTGTTCAGCAGTTCCCCGTACCATTTGGTCGAGAAGCCGCCCCACACCGTCACCAGCCGCGACTCGTTGAAGGAGTAGATCACCAGCAGGGCGATGGGCACATAGAGGAAGGCGTAGCCGAACCACAGCGCCCAGGCCAGAAAACCGAACCGTTTCATCACCGCCCCTCCGCCTCGCGGCCCTGGACATGCTGGAAGATCATGATCGGCACCACCAGCACCAGCAGCAGCGCGATCGCCACCGCCGACGCCACCGGCCAGTCGCGGTTGGCGAAGAACTCGTTCCACAGCACGCGGCCGATCATCAGCGTGTCGGGGCCGCCCAGCAGTTCCGGCGTCACGAACTCGCCGACCGCCGGAATGAAGACCAGCAGCGAGCCGGCGACGATGCCGGGCAGCGACAGCGGCAGCGTTACCTTGAGGAACGCCTTGAAGGGCCGGCAGCCGAGGTCGGCCGCCGCCTCCAGCAGGGTCGGGTCCATCTTCTCCAGCGTGGAGTAAAGCGGCAGCACCATGAAGGGCAGGTAGCAGTAGGTCATGCCGATGTAGACCGCCCAGTCCGAATAGAGGATCTCCACCGGGCCGCTGGTCAGGCTGGTCCATTCCAGAAAATTGCTGATGACGCCGTTGCCCTTGAGGATGCCGATCCAGGCGTAGATGCGGATCAGGAAGCTGGTCCAGAAGGGCAGGATCACCAGCATCATCAGCGGCCCGCGCCGGGCCGGCGGCGCCTTGGCGATGGCGTAGGCCATGGGGTAGCCGATGGCGAGGCACATCAGCGTGGTGACCAGCGCGATCTTGACCGAGTTCAGATAGGCCAGGATGTAGAGGTCGTCGCCGGTCAGCCGCAGATAGTTGGTCAGGTTCAGCAGGATCTGAAGCTTGTTCGTCCCGGCGTCCTCGTCGGTCAGCCATTCGACCAGCGGCGCGTAGGGCGGCTGGGCGATGATCGATTCCGAGAAGCTGATGCCGAAGACGATGAGGAAGGGCACCAGGAAGAACAGCATCAGCCACAGGAAGGGAATGGCGACGACCACGCCGCGCCCCCACAGCCCGATCCGGCCGAGGACCGCCGCCAGGACGGAGACGGCGCCCCTCATTGCGCCAGCACCACGCCGGCGAAGGGCCGCCAGCTCAGATAAACCTCGTCCTCCCAGGTGATCGGCATCTCGGTGCGCCGGGTGACATTGGGGGCGGTCACACGCACCGTCTTGCCGGTGGGAAGCTCGACCAGATAGATCGACACGTCGCCGAGATAGGCGATCTCGCGCACCACGCCCTTGGCGGCGTTGCGGCCGGCGGCGCCATCGGCGCTGGACGGCGGCTCCTTGGACAGGGCGATCTTCTCCGGCCGGATGGCGACCGCCACCGGCGAGCCGGCCGGGGCCGGGGTGGCGTGGCTGATGTGCAACTCGCAGCCGGCCTCCTCCGAGGCGACCAGCACATGATCGCCGCTCGCCTCGACGACACGGCCCTCGAACATGTTGATCGAGCCGATGAACTCGGCGACGAAGCGGCTGTGCGGGTATTCGTAGATCTCGGTCGGCGTGCCCACCTGCGCGATGACGCCGTGGTTCATCACGGCGATGCGCGAGGACATGGTCATCGCCTCCTCCTGGTCGTGGGTCACGACGATGAATGTGACGCCGAGCTTCTCCTGGATGTTGACCAGCTCGAACTGGGTCTTCTCGCGCAGCTTCTTGTCGAGCGCGCCCAGCGGCTCGTCGAGCAGCAGCAGCTTCGGCCGCTTGACCAGCGAGCGGGCCAGCGCCACGCGCTGCCGCTGGCCGCCGGAAAGCTGGTGCGGGCGCCGCTTGCCGAAAGCCGAGAGCTGGACCATCCCCAGCATCTCCGCCACCCGGTCGCGGATCTCGGCCTTCGGCACATTGTCCTGTTTCAGGCCGAAGGCGACGTTCTGCTCGACCGTCATGTGCGGGAACAGGGCGTAGGACTGGAACATCATGTTGACCGGCCGCTCGTAGGGCGGGATGCCGGCCATGTCGACGCCGTCGATGAAGATCCTGCCCTCGGTCGGCTGCTCGAACCCCGCCAGCATGCGCAGCAGCGTGGTTTTGCCCGAGCCCGAGCCGCCCAGCAGGGCGAAGAACTCGTTCCGGTAGATCGACAGGCTGACCTCATCCACCGCGACGAAATCGCCGAAGGTCTTGGTGACCTTCTCGATCCGGACATAGGGCGCCTGCCCGGCGTCCTGCCAGGGCTCCAGGCGGGTGGGCTTGCGAATCGGCTGACCGGCCATCCGGGGTCCTTCAATCAGGGCAGGGCGGGGCTCGACGGAGCCCCTTCAAGGCAACGCCCCGGCCGTTCCCCGTTGCGGAGGATCGGCCGGGGCGCAACAGCGCGTCATGCGGGTCGGCTTACTTGCCGGTCTTGACCTTGGTCCACACGCGGGTGCGGGCGCGGTCGGTCGATTGCTTGATCGACTTCAGGGAGAACAGCTTGATGGCGCTGTCGGTCGGCAGGAAGATGCCGGGGTTGCCCTTGATGTCGTCGGCGACGGTGGCCAGCGAGCCCGGAACCGCGTTGGCGTAGCGCACCGTGTTGGAGATGTTGGCGGTGTTCGCCGGGTCCAGCACGAAGTTGATGAACTGGTAGGCGCCCTCCTTGTTCGGCGCGTCGGCCGGCACCGCCAGCGTGTCCCACCAGACCTGCACGCCCTCCTTCGGGGTGACGTACTCGACCTTGGCGCTCTTGGCCTCCTCGGCGCGGGCGGCGCCCTGGATGGCGTCGCCGTTGTAGGCCATGACGACGCAGGCGTCGCCGCCCGCCAGGATGTTGATGTTCTGGCCGGTGACGAACTGCTTGATGTAGGGGCGGACCGCCATCAGCGTCTTCTCGACCTTCTCCAGATCCTCCTTCTTCTCGGAATTCGGATCGAGGCCGAGGTAGTTCAGCACCGACGGAATGACGTCGATGGCCGAATCCATCACGGTGATGCCGCAGGCGGCGACCTTCTTGGCGACCTCCGGCTTGAAGATCAGGTCCCAGCTGTCGAGCGGGACGTCGGGGGCGACCGCCTTGATCTTCTCCGGGATGATGGCGATGCCGACCGTGCCGCCGAGATAGGGCACGGCGAACTTGTTGCCGGGGTCGGAGTTCTCCAGCAGCTTGAGGACCTTCGGGTCGAGGTTCTTGATGTTGGGGATCTTCGACTTGTCGAGCGGGCCGACGACCTTGGCCTGGATCAGGCGCGACAGGGTGGGCTCGGCGGTGGGGACGATCACGTCGTAGCCCGACTTGCCGACCAGGACCTTCTGCTCCAGCAACTCCAGGCTGTCGTAGAGGTCGACCTTCGTCTCGGCTCCCGTAGCCTTCGAGAAGTCGGCGAGCGTCGTCTCACCCAGATAATCGTTCCAGATGTAGATGTTGACCGGCTTCTTGGCCTGGGCCAGCGCCGGACCGGCGATGGCGACCGCCGCGACCGCACCGAGGAGGCTGAGAGCGAGTTTTTTCATTGAGAAGCCCCGACCTGTTCGTTGTCATTCAGGGTGGCGTCGCGTGTCCCCACGGCGTACCCAACGCGGGCGTTATTGCACCCACGCATGGGTGCGTTGTCAATGGTTTGGGTGGAGGTTCGCGACGCATCCGCAGCAAAGACCGCGCTCAGACGTTCAGCAGCAGATTCTCCCGCTCCCACGAGCTGATGACCCGGTTGTAGGCCTTGTACTCGGCCTCCTTCACGCAGGTGACCGCGTCGATGAAACGCTCGCCCAGAATCTCCTTCAACGGCTTGCAGGCGTTGAACTTGCTGAGCGCCTCGCTCTGATGGCGCGGCAGGGTGAAGGCAAGCCGGTAGGCCGACCCCTTGATCGGGTCGTTCGGCTCCATGTTCTGGGTCATGCCGATGTAGCCGCAGGCGAGCGACGCGGCGATGGCCAGATAGGGATTGGCGTCCGCCCCGGCGACGCGGTTCTCCACCCGGCGGCCGTCGGGCGGCGAGACCGGAACGCGCAGGCCGGTGGTGCGGTTGTCGCGCCCCCAATGCACGTTGATCGGCGCGTCGGAGTTCGGCACCAGCCGGCGGTAGGAGTTCACGTTCGGCGCCAGCAGCGGCATCGCGTAGGGCAGGTATTTCTGCAAGCCCGCGATGTGCGCCATGAACAGCGCGCTGTCCGACCCGTCGGGCTCGGCGAACAGGTTGCGCCCGGTCACCGAATCGACCACCGACTGGTGGATGTGCATGGCGCTGCCCGGCTCGCCCTGCATCGGCTTGGCCATGAAGGTGGCGTAGATCTGGTGGCGGATCGCCGCCTCGCGCGCCGTGCGCTTGAACAGGAAGGCCTGGTCGGCCAGCTCCAGCGGGTCGCCGTGGTTGAAGTTGATCTCGATCTGCGCCGCCCCGGCCTCGTGGGTCAGGGTGTCGATGTCGATGTCCTGCGCCTCGCAGAAATCGTAGACGGCCTCGAAGACCGGGTCGAACTCGTTCACGGCGTCGATGCCGAAGGCCTGCCGGCCGCTCTCCATCCGGCCGTTGCGGCCGATCGGCGGGACCAGCGGGTAGTCGGGATCCTTGTTCACCTGGACCAGGAAGAATTCCAGCTCCGGCGCCACGATCGGCTTCCAGCCCCGCTCCTCGTACAGCGCGAGGATGCGCTTGAGGACATGGCGGGGGGAGACGTCGACCGGGCGGCCGTCGGCGTAGACGCAGTCGGTGATGACCTGGGCGGTCGGTTCCTCGTACCAGGGCACGAAGCGGATCGTGCGCTCGTCAGGGATCATGTAGATGTCGGAATTCTCGTCCGACGTGATGTCCTCGTCGTCGGGAAATTCGCCGGTGACGGTCTGGACGAAGATCGCCTCGGGCAGGCGCAGGCCACGGTCGCGCAGGATGCGGATGAACTTCTCGGCGGGGACGATCTTCCCCCGGGCGATTCCCGACATGTCGGGCACAAGACATTCGACTTCGGTAATGCGGTTCTTTTTGATGAAGTCTTCCATAAAACCCATGAGATTGGCGGACCGCGCCGGGCGAAGGGCAGTCCCCTCCGTTCTGTGATCGACAGCGACACTATGACGCCGTTTCGGGAATCCGCGCCAGAGGGTTCCGATGACGGTTTCGTGGAACCTGTCCGTTTTCGCGAAGTCCCCCAAAGCACCCCATTGACCGGGCCGGGGCGGCGCGCCTAACTGCCGCCATGCCGAAAGCCTCCTACCTGAAGAGCTGGTACGCCGCCAGCGCCCACCCCCACCCCGCCCACCCGGCGCTGGAGGGCGAACTGCGCTGCGACGTCTGCGTCGTCGGCGGCGGCTACACCGGGCTGACCACCGCGCTGGAGCTGGCCGAGCGCGGCTTCGACGTGGTGCTGCTGGAGGCCCACGGCTGCGGCTGGGGCGCGTCGGGGCGCAACGGCGGCCAGATCATCACCGGCTACAACAAGCCGATGGCGACCATCGAGCGCTGGGTCGGCGCCGAGGACGCCCGCCGCCTGTGGGACTTCGGCGAGGAGGCCAAGGCCCAGCTCGCCGAACGGGTCGGGCGCCACGCCATCGCCTGCGACCTGACCTGGGGCTTCGCCTACGCCGCGCTGAAGCCGCGCCACATGGACGACGTGACGGCGATGGAGCGCGAGATGCGCGACCGCTACGGCTACGGCCGGGTGCGGCGCCTCGACCGCGAGGGGATCCGCGAACAGGTCGGCACCGACGCCTATGTCGGCGGCCTGCTCGACGAGGGCAGCGGGCATCTCCACCCGCTGAACTACGCGCTGGGGCTGGCGCGCGCCGCCGCCGCCGCCGGGGTGCGGATCTTCGAGAACAGCGCCGTCACCGCCATCGACAGCGGCGCCGAGCCCTGGGCGCGCACCGACAAGGGCCTCGTGCGGGCCAGGCACATGGTGCTGGCCGGCAACGCCTATCTCGGCGGGGTGGCGCCGCCGCTGGCCGGCACCGTCATGCCGGTGGCGACCTACCTGATCGCCACCGAGGCGCTGGGGGCGGAGCGCGCGGCCGCGCTGATCCCGACCAACATCGCCGTCTCCGACATGAACTTCTCGCTGAACTATTTCCGCCGCTCGGCCGACCACCGGCTGCTGTTCGGCGGCGGGGTCAGCTATTCGGGGATGGACGCGCCGGGACTGCGCCACGCCATGCGCAACAAGATGCTGGCGGTCTTCCCGGCCCTGCACGACGCGAAGGTCGAGTATTTCTGGGGCGGTCAGGTCGCCATCACGATGAACCGCATGCCGCATCTCGGCCGGCTGTCGCCGACGGTGCTGTTCGCCCACGGCTATTCCGGCCACGGCGTGGCGCTTGCCGGCATGGCCGGCCGGGTGATGGCCGAGGCGATCCGCGGCACCGCCGAACGCTTCGACGTCTTCACCCGCATCCCCAACATCCCCTTCCCCGGCGGGCGGCGCTTCCGCACCCCGGCCCTGGTCCTCGCAATGCTCTGGTTCCGCCTGCGCGATCTGCTGTAGGGTTGCCCGGTGCGGCGACCGGCCCGGCGGCGGGCGGCGACCGCGACACTCTCCGCGCCGCCGTGTTTCCCGTTGGGAAACGTCATTCCAGAGACGATGCCAGCAGGGACGATGACCGACGTGTCCAGCGACGACGACCAGAACAGCCCCGAACCGGCCGTCTCCGACGGGGAGATCAACGCCGAGGCGACGGCCAAGGCGACCGACGAGGACCGGCTGGTCCAGCCGATGCGGGACACCCATTTCGATTTCCAGCACAAGGTGTTCAGCCTGCCGGGCGCCTTCTTCTGCGCCGACCCGACCAGCAAGGACCCGGTGCTGAACATCACGCTGGGCGATCTCAAGGCGGCGCTGGCCTTCCCGACCATCCAGGAATCCTTCCAGATCGAGGAGGGCAGCCACGACGACCGGCTGCTGGAGGTGGTCGAGCAGGGCCTCGCCTACGTCAAGCAGATCCGCCCCGGCGAGCAGATTCCGGGAGAGCTGCTGGACGGCCGCGCCTCCTGGTCGGTCGAGGAGCGCCACCGCAAGCTGGCCAAGGGCCGGCTGATGATGCAGGTCGCCTCGTCGGTGAAGGGCAACGAGATCATCGTCTCGGACGCCGACCAGCTCGAACAGCTGCTCGACGACCCCCAGACCCAGGCCCGCATGAAGGCCGCGATCGAGCGCATCGCCGCAAGGCTCAAGATCACCGAGAAGGCCGAGGAGATCGTCGGCGGCCGCATCGACGATCTGGCGCAGGAGCTGTCCTACATCGAGGCGCTGCGCGACCGCTTCAAGCACATCGGCAAGATCGAGACCAAGCTCGGCAAGCTGACGACGGTCTACCGGACCGACCGCACCTTTTGCAGCGAGGTCAACCGGATGCAGGGGCTGATCCGCAAGCCGCTGCGCGAATACGACATGATCTTCGACCAGGCCGACGCCCAGACCGGCGACATCGTCGGCGCCCTGAAGGACTTCCACGCCACGGTGCAGTTCATCCGCAAGATCCGCGACGATCTGCGGGCCAAGCTCCTGGAATGGGAGGATCTGCTGAACGGCTGGGACCACATCGCGATGGAGCGGTCCAGCCAGATGGAGCAGTTGCAGAAGCAGACCTACCGCTTCCTCGCCAGCCGCTTCATCGAAACGACGGTGTGGAAGCGGGGCTGAGGCCAGCTCGCCCTACTCCACGCCGGATAAGGCGTAGAATTCCCGGTCGACCCGCCGGCGCTCGGCCACGACATAGTCGTAAAGCGGCTGGCAGGCGCTGACGATCCGCTCGCTGCCCGGATCGATGGAGACGTTGTTCAGGTATTGGAAGAGGATGATGTCGGTCGCCCGGTCGTGATCGGGGTCGGCCGGCCCGGCATCCTTCTCCGGGGCGCCGGCCTTGCGGACCGCCTGCGGAAAGATTCCGGCGAAGCTGAACCCCAGCCTTTCGAGCCGGTCCGCCATCGCGGGCGTCGCGGGGTCCCCCAGGGGGAGTTGCAGGAGCACGGTCGCCACCCCGTCCTGGCAGAAACGGCGCAGGAAGGCGGCGACCGACGGAATCAGATCCTGCCCATAGGCCTGAACGTCGATCAGGACATGCCCCCAGGCGAGCAGGCCGCTCTCGACGAGCAGATCCGACGCCGGCGGAAGGGAGGCCGGTTCCGGCGGCACCGCGTCGGCGATGGTCACCGGCTCGTCGAAGGCGGCGAAGATCGACCGCAGCATGGCGCGATGCCGCTCCGGGCAATGGAGCAGGCGCGGCTCGCCGGTCCGGTTCCGGCAGTAGAGCGCGATCTCCGACTGGCGGACGGCGGCCTTTCCCCCGGCGCTCGCCCCGGCCTCCTTCCCGCTGCCCGCCGTGAGGTCCCACTCCGGGCTGACGCTTGCCAGATGCACCTGGATCGGCACGCCGCCGAACCGCAGGGCGCCGCGCTGGGAGACGGTGTGCGCCGTCACCGCGTTGACGAGCACGCCCAGGCAGCCGCGGGCGACCGCCGTGTCGTAGCCGAGTTGCAGGATCCGGCCGAGCAGCACCGGGTTGCCGCGCGCCGCCGGCACGATCACCAGATCCGTGAATTCCGGAACCAGCGGGTTCCCCGACAGATCCAGGCACGCATGGCCGACAACCTCGCCGTCGCCACCGACCGCGACGATGCCGACCATCAGCCCGTCACGGTTGAGCCGCGCCAACTCCACCGGATCGTACAGATGGTCGTCCGGCTTGCTGTAGCCGTAGGCGAGCCACGCGCAGCGGGCGACACCGGGAGCGTCCGCGGGGGTGAAGAGGCGCACGTCAGCCTCCACTCTGCCCGCTCCACGCGCGGCCGGCACGGCCGCCGCCTCGACGGCCGGCTCGGGAACGGGCACCGGCGACGGCGGCAGGCGGAAGCGCAGGTCGAAGACCTTGCCATCCCGCCCGAGATTCCGCAGGACCGCCTCGTCGCAGCAGCGCCACGCCAGATGCAGGCCGAGCCCCCGCAGCTGGGGGTCCTCCACGGAGAAGGGCGTGATCTCCGACGGATCGTAGGGAAGCCCCCAATCCTGGACGCGGACCGTCAGCACCGCGCCCTCGACCGAGGCCGTGACCCGCAACGAACCGGACACGCCGGACGGATAGGCGTGGCGGACGGCGTTGACCACCACCTCCTCGACGGCCAGCTCGAGCCGCATCCGCTTTTCCGGCGCAAGCCGAAGCTGGTCGGCCGCGCGCAGGCAGGCGGCCTGCGCGATGGCGACGCTGCCATCGGCGTTGGGAAGATCCAACTGGAACAACACGCGCATTCAGACCCTCTGCCGACCGACCCTTTGCGGACTTTCGCCCGTCCACAATAGCGGATTGCCGGCCCGGCATCGACCCGTCTTCCGGCACGGCACGGCGGACGGCCCCCTCCGGACGGTCAGAACCGCGCCGAGGCGCTGAGCAGGAACGAGCGGCCCGGCTGGTGCAGCGGCGTGACGGTGCCGAACTCCTGCCCGTAGGTGGCGCGGTCGGCGTAGGAGGCGTCGAAGAGATTCCGCACGTCGGCGCGCAGGGTCAGGTTGGAGAACTGCGGCAGCCGGTGCTCGACGAACAGGTTGACCACCTCGTAGCCCTTCAGGGACTGCTGCCCGGCCTGGACCTTGGTGAGGTCCAACACGAACTCCGCGTCGGCGCCGAAGGTCAGGTTCCAGCTCCGCACCGTGTGGGCGCCGCCGACGGTGACGACCCGGCCCATCGGCGTCGCCAGATAGGTGCCGGTGTCGGAGTCGGCGGGCTGCCCGTCGATGGTCACGTCGATGTCGGCGTATTTCGCGCGGACGAACCCGTCGTCCCAGGCATAGCCGGCCCCGATCTCGTAGCCCTTGGACTTCACGTCATGGGCCAGCGTCGCGCTGCCCACGGCGTAGCGCGCGGCGCGCGCCTCGTCGAGCTTGGTCTGGAACAGGCGGCCCTCGACCGTGAAGCCCTGGTAGCGGGCCTCCAGCCCGGCGGTCACGTTGTCGGCGGTCACCGGCTCCGGCCCGCCGGCGCCGTAGCGCCAGGCCGGGTTCAGGATGAAGTTCTCGGCCAGCGGGATGCCGGCCCAGCTGTGGGAGTAGCCGGCCTTGGCGGTCAGATGCCGCGGGATCAGGTCGAACTCGCCGGAGAGGTTGTGGCTGACCCCGCTGTTGGTCCATTCCTGGTCGGTCGTGCCCTCGAAGACCTGCCGGTCGCCGCGCAGTCCGAAGGACAGGCGCAGCCGCTCGAACGGCGTCAGCCGCGCCTGGGCGTAAAGGCCGGCGTTGCTGGCGCGCTCGCGCGCCGACATGGTCCGGTCCTCGTAACTGCCGCGGTCGAAATAGAAGTCGGTGCCCGCCGTCAGCGTGCCGATCCCGAAGGTGAAGACGTTCTCGGCCTTGCCGTTGAAGGAACTGGTGCCGCCCTCCCCCGGATAGCTGCCCGGCACGGTGCTGGGCGCCACCGGGCGCAGGTAGATCGGCGTCTTCACGTCGGTGCGGCCGTAGGCCAGCACGACCTTCGGATTCCACAGGTCGGTCGGCTGGGTGGTGGAGTAGGTCAGGACGACGTTCTGCCGGTCCATCTGGTAGTCGCGCACGCGCGGCTCCCAGGCCGGGCGGCCGGAGATGAAGCCGACGTTGGCGCGGAAGGGGCGCGGGGCGTCATCGTGGATGCGCTCGTAGCTGATTTGCAGGCGGTTGCCGTCCGTCGTCTCGAAGCCGCCCTTGAACAGGCCGCTGAGCATGTCGATCTCGGTGCCGTCCACCTTGCGGCCGCTGCCGTCCTTGAACTTGCCGCCCTTGCCGTAGGTCAGGTAGGCGAGGCCGTCGAAGCCGCCCTGGCGGCCGTAGCCAGACAAGCCGGTGGTCAGGCCGGATCCGTTGGTGTTGAAGCTGGACTTCACATAGGCGCCCACCCCGTCGCCGCTCAGGAAGTCGCGGGCGTCCTTCATCTCGTAGGCGATGGAGCCGGCCAGCGCGCCCGGCCCGGCGTCGGCCGGGGCCACGCCGGCGTCGACCCGCGCGACCTTCAGGAAGGCCGGGTCGATCAGGGTGGTGCCGTTGTGGTGGAAGACCTTGTTGTTCTGGCGGCTGCCGTCGATGGTGACGGCAAGGTTGGTTTCCTCGATGCCGTTCACATAGACCTTCTGCGACATCGGGATCGAGCTGCCGACCCGGATTCCCGGCTCGCCGGAGAAGACGTCGCGGATGTCGCTTGGATTCTTGCGGTCGAGATCCTCCTGGGTGACGGTGGTCTGGCTGACCCCGGTCCAGTTTAGGGCGGAGGCCGACACCGCGACCGGCCCCAGCAGCACGGCGCCCGGTGCCGCCGCGGCCGGCGCCGGGACCAGCGTGGCGGTGCCCGGCCCGGTCATCCGGTAGCCGACGCCGGTGCCGCCGAGCAGCGTGTCCAGCGCCTGGGCCGGGGTCATGGTGCCGGTCACCGGGCGGGAGCTGCGGCCCTCGGCCAGCGCGCTGGGATAGCCGATCTGCCAGCCGGTCTGGCGGATGAAGGCGTCGAGCGCCGCCTGCAACGGCTGCGCCGGAAGCGCGAAGGCCACCGGCCCGCCGGCGGGATTCGCGGTGGCGGCGCCCGGCGTCGCCTGCTGGGCGGCGGCCGGCGAGGCGAGCGCCAGGACGCCGAGCGCGCCGCCAAGGACGGCGCCGCCAAGCGACGTCGAGGCCATCAACGCCACCAGCATGCTCCGGGCGGCGGTCGTCCGCGCGCGTGCCGTACCCTCAACCACCATACCCGTCCGGCCGTGCATTCCCCAAAACTCCCCTGTTTCCGGTGTCGTCGGGGCGGCCGTCGCGCGAACGCTCGGGCTACCCCCTTTTCGCCAGACGCGCGGGGCGGCGGGGCCTCACAAAAAAAGATCGGGTTCAGCCGAAAACAATCAGCCCGCCCGGCAGGGTGGTCATCCGCACACCGGCGATGGCGGCCACCGACCGCAGGGCGGCGGCCGGGTCGTCCAGCCGGTAGTTGCCGCTCACCCGCTCCCCGTCCATACGGTGGTCGAGCACCAGGATCGGTCCCGGATAGTAGCGGCGAAGATTGTCGACGACCGCGGCGAAGGGCTGCTGGTGGAAGATGTAGCGCCCTTCCCGCCACGCCAGCGCGTTGACCGGATCCGTCCGCGCCACCGCCGACAGGCCGAGCACCGTGGCCGTCACCCGGTCGCCGGGCGCCAGCGTCACCGGCCGGCCCGGTTCGTCGAGCGGGCTGACGGACACCCAGCCGCGCTCCAGCACGACCGAGTCCGCCGCATTGTCGGCGCGCACCGCGAAGGCGGTTCCCGTGACCTCGACGGCGCTGAAGCCGGCGGTCACGCGGAAGGGTCGGGAGGGATCGGAAACCACGTCGAAATAGCCCTCGCCGCGCAGCATCCGCACGCCGCGCCGCCCCTCCGCGAAATCCAGCGCGACGGCCGAGCCGGTGTCGAGCGTCAGCCGCGACCCGTCGGGCAGCGCGATCTCCCGCCGTTCGCCGGCGGCCGTCCGGTGATCGGCGGTCCAGCGCAGCATCAGCTCGGGGTAGAGGTTGAGGCCGACGACGGCAAGCAGCAGGGCGGCGGCCAGCGATCTCCACCGCGCGCCCCATCCCGCCCGGCGCGAAGGCGAACGGGAACGCCCCCCTTCCGCACGGACGAACGGAGCGAGGGTCGCGGGAGCGGCAGGGGAAACGGGCGCGGCCCCGGCGGATGGCGGCGGGGCGGCGGCAAGGGTCGCCGCGTGCAGTTCCGACATTCCGCTCATCGCCGCCAGCCGGTCGAAGGCCTGCGCGTGACGGGGATCGCTCTCCCGCCACGCCCGGTAGGCGGCCAGGGTTTCGCTGTCGGAAAGGCCGCCCTGGAAGGCGACGAACCAGTCGAGCGCCGCATCGACGACGGGGTCGGCGTGCCGGTACGGTCCGGCGCCCCCCGACCCGGCCGCTTCCGGCCCGGCCGTCTTTTCCTGTTCCACGCGGGCCATTCCGTCGCTCTTGGTTTGGAGCCTATCGCCATCTTAGACGTTTCAGAACGCGAACGACACAATCGGCGGACGCGGCTTCCCGCGTTCTCTCGACACAATTATGCGAATAATAATCAGTTGCGTGCCGCCGGCCGATCTGGCAAGGGTTGATCGACGGTTCGCCGCACCGTATTGCCCGCAAGCCACGACCGCAAGCGACGACAGGCCGAGGATGCCCGCAAGTCTGGACGCGATCTATCTCGATCACCGCTCCTCGCTGCTCGGCCGGGCGCTGCGGATCGTGCGCGATCTCCAGACCGCCGAGGACGTGATCCAGGAAAGCTATCTGCGGGCGCACAAGGCGGCGGAACGGGGATCCATCGACAACATCGGCGCCTTTCTGCACCGCACGGTCCAGAATCTGGCGCTCGACCATCTCCGCCGCCGCAAGACGCAGGAGCGCTTCGAAGTCCCGCCTTCCGACCGCTTCGATCCGTTGCAGATCGCCAGCGACACCCCTTCGGCCGAGGATCGCCTCCTGCAACGCGAGCGCCTCGCCAGCTTCAGGGATGCGCTGGAGGCGCTGCCGGAACGGGCGCGCCGGGTGTGGACCCTGAACCGGGTCGAGGGCTGGTCCTATCCCCGGATCGCCGAGCATCTCGGCGTGTCGCCGGGCACCGTGTTCAACGACATGAAGCTGGCGATGGGCCATGTCTTCGACGCCATGGCCCGCACCGAACGCGAGTGACACCGGGCGCGGGTGACGCCGGTTTCCCGGCGCCTCGTCGCCCGCCCGGTCACATCTTCTTGACGAGCGGGCAGTCGCTCTCGGCGAGCGGGCGGAAGGCCTTGTCGCCGGGGACCGTGCGGATCAGCTTGTAATAGTCCCACGGCGCCTTGGATTCCGCCGGGGTCTTGACCTGGAACAGGTGCATGTCGCGCAGCACCCGGCCGTCCTCGCGCACCGTGCCGTTCTTCGTCATGAAGTCGTTCACCGGGGTCGCCTTCATCGTCTTCATGACGGTGGGCGCGGCGTCGGTGCCGGCTGCCTTGACCGCCTTCAGGTAATGGGCGACGGCGCCGTAGACGCCGGCCTGGTAGAAGGTCGGCATCGCCTTGCGCTTCTCGAAGAAGCGCTTGGAGAAGGCGCGGGTCTCGTCATCCATGTCCCAATAGAAGGGATCGGTCAGCATGACGCCCTGGGTCGCCGGCAGGCCCAGCGCGTGGACCTCGTTGATGGCGAGCAGCAGCGCCACGATGTTCTTGCCCGACTGGCCGAGCCCGAACTCCGCCGCCTGCTTGATGGCGTTCTGGGTGTCGGCCCCGGCGGTGGCGAGCGCCACCACCTCGGCCGGCGACGCCTGGGCCTGGAGCAGGAAGGAGGAGAAGTCGGCGTTGTTGGCCGGCATCTTGACGCTGCCCGCCACCTTGCCCTTCTGGGCCTGGACGACGGCGCCGGTGTCGCGCTCCAGCGCGTGGCCGAAGGCGTAGTCGGAGGTCAGGAAGAACCAGTTCTTGAAGCCCGCCGCGACCACCGCCTCGCCGGTCACATGGGCCAGCGCGTAAGTGTCGTAGGTCCAGTGGATGCCGTTGGGCGTGCAGGCCTTGCCGGTCAGGTCCGAACTGGCCGGCGAGGAGAAGATGGCGATCCGGTTCGCCTCCTTGGTGATCTGCTGCACGGCCAGCGCGACGGCCGAATTCGGCACGTCGACGATGGCGTCGACCTGATCGACGTCGTACCAGCGCCGCGCGGTGGAGGCGCCGACGTCGGCCTTGTTCTGGTGGTCGGAGAAGATCAGCTCGACCGGCGTGCCGTTGACGGCGCCGCCGAAATCCTCCACCGCCATCTGCGCGGCGGTGATCGAGCCCTGGCCGGTGGTGTCGGTGAGCTGGCCCGACAGGTCGGTCAGGACGCCGATCTTGATCTTGCCGTCGCTGTAGGCGCTTTGCGCGCCCGCCGTCTGGGGAAGCGTCTGGGCGAGCAGGCAGGCGGCGACGGCCGCCGTCACGGCGTAACGGTTCATGATGTCCTCCCGAATTTTTATGGGCCGAGGGTTCTTATGGATTTGGTCAGCCGTCGTCCCTGGACGCGGCGGCGTGCTGGGCGGCCAGACGGCCGAACACGGCGCCGCGCAGGACCGAGGTCGAGCCGGTGTAGACCTGATGGTAGAGCCCGACCGTCTCGCCCGCCGCGTAGAGGCCGGGCATCGGCCGGCCGTTGCCGTCCAGCACGCGGGCGTCGACGTCCACCTTCAGCCCGCCGAAGGTGAAGCAGTTGGCCGACACGATGGGGAAGGCGCGGAACGGCCCCTTGACCAGCGGACGCGCCCAGTTGGTCTTGGCCGGCGAGAGTCCGGTCGTCGCCAGACCGTCCACCCGCGTCGGCTCGAAGCGGCTTCCGTCCGCCGGACAGGCGGCGTTGTAGGCGGCGACCGTCGCCTTGGTGGCCTCCACCGGCAGCCCGAGCTTCTCGATCAGCGCGTCGAGCGTCGGCGCCTCGATGGCCGGCACGTCGCTGCGGATGCTGGCGCGCCAGCGCGGGATGTCCTCCACCTGGTCGTCGAACAGGACGTAGGCGAGCCCGTCCGGCTGGTCGGCGACGATTCGGGTGATGGCGTCGTAGGTGGCGTCGGCGGTGCCCGGCGCCTCGTCGAGGAAGCGCTCGCCGCGCTTGTTGACCAGCACGCCGTAGGGCCAGATGAAGATCACCGCCTCGGGCTGGCGGGAGCGCGGATCGACCGGCTCGGCGTGGTAGGAGCCGAAATCGCCGGCCGGCGCCGCCCCGGCGTCGAGCGCCATGCGGATGCCCTCGCCCCGGTTGTAGTAGCCGCCGCGCGCCACCGGCCGCACATGCTTGGCGCGCTGGCCCATGTAGCGGGTCATCATCTCCGAATTGCCCTGGTAGCCGCCCGACGCCAGGATGGTCGAACGGCCCCGGATGGCGACGCGCAGGCCGTCCGGCCCGGTGGCGTGGACGCCGCCGATGCGGCCCCGCTCGTCGCGCAGCAGATCGAGCGCCGTCGTCCGGTAGAGCACGCGGGCGCCCAGCGTCCTGGCCTCCGCCATCAGACGCTCGATCAGGGCGAGGCCGCCGCCCTGCGCGGCGATGCGCTGGGTGTTCTGGGTCAGCAGATAGATCGCCTGCGGTTCGAAGCGCAGGCCGAACTCCTTCAGCCAGCCGATGGTCGGCGGCACCCGCTCGGCGAAGCGGGCGATCACCTCCGGATCGGGGAAGGGGTGGGCCTTCACGTAGTCGGGCCAGTACTCGTAGGGCTCGGCGGCGGCGGCCAGCACGTTGGGATCGATGTTCAGCCCGGCGTTAGCGGCGAAATGTTCCTCGAAATCGTCGGCGATCTCGGAATCGTTCTTCATCCGCATGTAGGCCTCGGTCCAGCGGGAGTTGCCGCCGAACTCCTCCTCCGGCGACCGCTCCAGCAGCGTGACCGACAGCCCGGCCTGGAGCGCCGTCACCGCCGCCGACAGGCCGGCGATGCCACAGCCGACGATGACCAGATCGCTGATGCCCGCCTGATCCATCCTGGTTTCCTCCGTCATCTCAGTCGTCTCCTGACATGTCCCGCGTTCATCCCGCGAGGCGCTGTTGGTTGCTGTCGGGTGCGCTGTCGGCCACGACGACCCCGCTGTCGCACAGGCTGTCGATCGCCGCCGGGCCGTAGCCGAGTTCGGCCAGAACCGCGCGGGTGTCCTGGCCGACGCGCGGGGGATCGCGGCGGATCGCCAGATCGGCGTCGGCGACGTGGATCGGCAGGCGCGGCAGGGCGGTCCGCACCCCGTTGGGCAGGGTCGTCGCCATCAGCCCGCCGGTCGCCCGCAGATGCGGGTCGTCGAACAGATCCTCCGGCCGGGCGATCGGGGCGAAGGGGATGCGGGCGCGCTCGCACACCGCCACCGCGTCCTCCATCGACAGGCCGCCGAACAGCGCGGTCAGCAGCGGCAGCAGGCGCGGCCGGGCGGCGATGCGGTCGTTGTTGGTGCGGAACTCCGGATCGTCGCGCAGGTCCGGCCGGTCGATCACCGCGCAGAAGCGTTCCCAATGGCTGTCGGTGGTGATGCCGACGAAGATCGGCCGCCCGTCGGCGACGTGGAAGGTTTCGTAGACCGCCCAGGCCGACACGCGCTCCGGCATCGGCGGGATCGGCGCGTCCGACTGGGCGGCGTAGCAGAGATGCTGGCCCATCAGGAACACCGTGGTTTCGAACAGGGCGGACTCGACGGTCTGGCCCTTGCCGGTCCGCTCGCGCTCGCGCAGCGCCACCAGGATGCCGATGACCGCGAACATGCCGCCGGTGATGTCCACCACCGAGGTCCCGGCGCGCAGCGGCCGCCCGCTGGGGCCGGTCATGTAGGCCAGCCCGGTCATCATCTGGACCACCTCGTCGAGCGCAAGGCGGTCGGCGTAGGGGCCGTTGAGGAAGCCCTTCAGGCTGGCGTAGATCAGGCGCGGGTTCACCCGTGCCAGCGCCTCGGCGCCGAGCCCCAGCCGTTCCATGGTGCCGGGGGCGAAGTTCTCCACCAGCACGTCGGCCTCGGCGACGAGGCGCCGCGCGATGTCTCGGCCCTCCGGCGTCTTCAGATCGACGGCGACGGAGCGCTTGTTGCGGTTGAAATAGCCGAAATAGCCGGTGCCGAAGCCCTTCAGATGACGGGTCGGCTCACCGTCGGGCACCGGCTCGATCTTCACCACGTCGGCGCCGAGATCGGCGAGGATCATCGCGCAGGACGGCCCCATAACCGTGTGGCCGAAATCGAGAATCTTGACGCCGGCCAGAGGCAGCGGCTTGTCGCCGGAATGGTCGGTCATGCGCCGTCTCCCGGCACCGGGCGCGGCGCGGCGCCCTCGTAGCGGTAGGGGACGGAGGGCGGCATCGGCCCCTTGATGCGGCCGCCCTGCCGCGACTGCTCCCAGGCGTGCGCCAGGATGCCGACCGAGCGCGACAGCACGAACAGCCCGCGCCCCAGCCCGGCCGGGAAGCCGAGTTCGGCGAACACCACGGCGGTGGCGCCGTCGATGTTCATCGGCAGCCGCTTGCCCTTGCGCGCGGCGAGCGCATCCTCGACCGCGCGGCCGAGGACGGCCGTCTCGCCGGTGACGGCGCCCTCCCCCCTCGCCTCCTCGACCAGCGCCAGCAGGCGGCCGGCGCGCGGATCGACGGGATGGAAGCGGTGGCCGAAGCCGGGGATGTGCTCGCGCCGCTCCAGCCGGGCGGCGATCTCGCGCCCCGCCGCCTCGGCCACGGAGGCACCCTCCGCCACGCGGGCGGCGACGGCGGCGTACAGCTCCATGCACTGCTGGCCGGCGCCGCCATGGACGTCGCCCAGCGCGTTGATGCCCGACGCCATGGCGTTGTTCAGTCCGACGCCGCAGGTGGCGGCCATGCGGGCGGTGGCGATGGAAGGCGCCTGGGGACCGTGGTCCACCGCCGCCACCAGCGCCGCGCCCAGCAGCCGCCCTTGCGCCGGTGTCGGCAGCTCGCCGCGCAGCATCAGCCAGATCATGTCGGGGAAGCCGATCGTGCCGATCAGTTCCTCGATGGCGTAGCCGCGCACCCGGATCGAGCCGGGATGGATGTCGATGATCGAGGTCCGCCACCAGCCGGTGGCGGCGTCGATGCTTATGTCTGACATGGGAATGCTCCCGAAGGCCCTGGCCTCAGCCGAGCACGAAGGGGTTGGCGCGGTTGGGCTTGGTGGTGATCCAGACGCTCTTGGTCTGGAGGTATTCCTTGATCGCCTCGACCCCGCCCTCGCGCCCCAGGCCCGAGCGCTTGTAGCCGCCGAACGGCGTTGTGAAGCTGGTGGAGCGGTAGTTGTTCACCCACACCGTCCCGGCGCGCAGCCGGTCGACGCAGTGCATCGCCCGGTGCAGGTCGCGCGTCCACACCCCGGCCGCCAGCCCGAACTCGACGTCGTTGGCGATGCGCAGCGCGTCCTCCTCGTCCTCGAAGGGGATGACGCAGAGCACCGGGCCGAACACCTCCTCCTGGGCGATGCGCATGTCATTGCGCACGCCGGTGAAGATGGTCGGCGCCACGAACTGGCCCTGGCCGTACTCCGGCCCCGACAGGGCGTGGCCGCCGAGCGCGCAGACCGCGCCCTCCGCCTTCGCGATGTCGATCATGCGCAGGATCTTCTCCCACTGGGCGCGGGTGGCGATCGGGCCGATCTGCGTCTCCATCCGCGACGGGTCGCCGATGACGGCCGCGCCGGCCGCCGCGACCAGCTTTTCGACGAAGGCGTCGTGAATGGTCTTCTGCACCAACAGGCGCGAGCCGGCCATGCAGGTCTGGCCCGAGGCGCCGAACACGCCGGAGATGGCGCCCTTCACCGCCTGGTCGAGGTCGGCGTCGTCGAAGACGATGTTCGGCGACTTGCCGCCCAGCTCCAGCGTCACCTTCTTCAAGCCCGGCGCCGCCGCCTCGTTCACCTTCTGGCCGCCGATGTCGCCGCCGGTGAAGGCGATCTTGGCGGTCAGCGGATGACGCACCAGCGGCTCGCCGACCTCCGGACCGAAGCCGGTGACGACGTTGACGACGCCGCGCGGGAACCCCGCCTCCTGCGCCAGCCGCGCCAGCTCCAGGATCGAGGCGGAGGTGTATTCCGACGGCTTGATGACGATGGTGTTCCCGGCGGCCAGCGCCGGCGCCATCTTCCAGGTGGTCAGCGCCAGCGGCGAGTTCCACGGCGTGATGGCGACGACGACGCCGAGCGGCTCGTACTTCACGTAGTTGAAGACGTCGGCCTTGTTGATCGGCACCACGGCGCCCTGCACCTTGTCGGCCAGCCCGGCGTAATAGTGGAACCACTGGGCGACGTTGCGCACCTGCCCGCTGACCTCGGCCATCAGCTTGCCGTTGTCGCGCTGCTCGATGGCGCCGAGCCCCTCGACGTTGCGCTCGATCAGCTCGGCCAGCCGGCGCAGCAGGGCGCCGCGCTGGGTCGCGGTCAGGCCGGCCCATTCCGGCGACAGGAAGGCGCGGTGCGCCGCTTCGACCGCGCGGTCGGCGTCGGCCCGCGTGCCGCGCGGGATGCGCGCCCACGCCTCCCCGGAGAAGGGCTCCGTCGTCTCGAACCATTCGTTGGAGACCGGATCGCACCAGTCCCCGTCGATGAACATCGTGTAGCGTTCCACCCTCGCCTCGCAAAAGTTCTGTTAGATAGAACTAAGTTTCATCTAAGAGAACATGCGCGGGCAAAATGTGTCAAGCCCCAACCTTTTCCCTCCCGATATTTTCGAGTCCAAACTTTCTACGCGCCACCTCCGGCGCCGACCGACCTTGACGCCCGGTGGTGCGGTCGGGGACAAAAGCGCGTCGAAGCTGCCGCCACCGAAGGACGCGCCATGACCGATGCCAAGCCCACCACGGCCACCGCCCCCGCCGGAGGAGTGGAGGCGGTCGACCGGGCGCTGAGCATCGTCGGCTGCTTCCAGGCGGGCGATCACGCGCTCAGCCTGACGGAGATCGCGGCGCGGACCGGACTTTACAAAAGCACCATCCTGCGGCTGACCGTGTCGCTGGAGAAGGCCGGCTATCTGGTCCGCCACCAGGACAAGTCCTACCGGCTCGGCGCGGAGCTGATGCGGCTGGGCGGGCTCTACCAGCGCTCGCTGCGGCTGGAGGACCATGTCCGGCCGGTGCTGCGCCAGTTGATGCGCGAGAGCGGTGAGAGCGCCTCCTTCTTCCGGCGCGAGGGGGCGTGGCGCATCTGCGCCTTCCGCGAGGATTCCACCCAGGCGATCCGCGACCATGTGCATGAGGGCGACCGCCTGCCGCTGGAGCGGGGTGCGGCCGGCCACGCGCTGACCCGCTTCGCCGGAGAGGTGTCGGCGGCCGACGTCGCCGCCCTGCCCCTGCTGTCCTTCGGCGAGCGGGAGTCCGAGACCGGCGCCGCCGCCGTGCCGGTGTTCTCCCAGCGCGAGGGGCTGATCGGCGCCCTGACCCTGTCGGGCCCGCTGACCCGCTTCACCGAGAAGCGGGTGGCGGTGATGGCGCCCCTGCTGCTGGCCGCCGGGCGCCGGCTGTCGGAGACGCTGGGCGGGCACTATCCGGACCCGGCGGGCACCGCTGGAAGCGCCGCGCCGGAATCCCGCCGGCCTGACGCCCCTAGGTGACCAGCCCCTCCCTTGCCGGCGCCCCTGATCGGACAACCGCTTCGGAGGCGTCATCGTTCGTTGCCACGCCCGGCGTCCCTGCGTAGCTTCGGTCGCCATGGACGCGCAAAGGAGGCCATCGGTGCGGACCGCTCTCTTGCAGCCGGGCGACCCGGCGCCCTGGTTCATCGCCCGCAGCCGCGGCAACCCGCGGTATCGGATCGACACCGCCGCCGGGCGCTGGCTCGTGCTGTGCTTCTTTCCCTCCAGCCGGGATGAACGGGTGGCCCGCCGGCTCGCCGCGCTGCTCGAAGACGCCGAGCGCTTCGACGACCGCAACCTCGCCTTTTTCGGGGTGTCGCTTGATCCGGGAGACTGGGACCGCCTCCGGGACCGCATTCCCGGTGTCCGCTTCCTGCTGGACCCCGACGGCGCCGCGAGCCGGCTGTGCGACGCCCTCGGCAAGACCGACGACGCCGGCACGACCGCGGCCTGGCCGCAGACGCTGATCCTCGACCCGTCCTTCCGCGTCTTCGCCCGCGTCGACTTCGCCGATCCGGACCATGACGACCGGGTGGGGGCGCTCATCCGCAGCCTGCCCAGGGCCGAGGCGGACGACACGGCCGCCTTCGCTCCGGTGCTGGTCCTGCCCCGCGTCTTCGAGCCCGAACTGTGCCGGCGGCTGATCGCCCTGTACGACCGGCATGGCGGCGAGGAGTCCGGCGTCATGCGCGAGGTGGATGGCAAGACCGTCGGGGTCCACGACCACAGCTACAAGCGCCGGGACGACCATACGATCCTGGACGAGGAGGTCCGCGCCCTCGCCTGCCGGCGGATCGAGCGGCGCGTCGTCCCGGAAATCCACAAAGCGTTCAATTTTGCCGTGACCCGGATGGAACGCTACATCGTCGCCTGTTACGACGCGGCGAGCGGCGGGCATTTCCGCGCCCACCGCGACAACACCACCCGAGGCACCGCCCACCGGCGCTTCGCGGTGTCGATCAACCTCAACGCCGAGGACCACGAGGGGGGCGAGTTGCGCTTCCCGGAGCATGGCCGCCGCACCTACCGGGCACCCACCGGCGGTGCCGTGGTCTTCTCCGGCACGCTGCTGCACGAGGTGACGCCGGTCACGTCCGGACGACGCTACGCCTTCCTGCCCTTCCTCTACGACGAGACGGCGGCGCGCCTGCGCGAACGCAACAACGGCTTCCTTGGTGACGCGGTGGGCCAGTATCAGGCGGAATGACGCCCGGTGAAGGCGTTGAAAAAGCACCGCCTCGCGCCTCGCCTCCTCGCGGAGCACCATCCCGGGGTGAGCGCCGTGCAGGTCTGGTCCGGGGACGAAGCCGCATCGGCCGGAAAGGCACCCTGACCCGGCGATGGCACCATGGCGGTCGGCCAAGGGGGCGGTCGCCCGGTCAGGCCATCGCTCAGGCCATCGCTCCGGGACCGGGGGTGGCGCCCGGCGGGCATTTGCCGAGGATGATCATTCCCAACACCTCGTCCTGGGTCACGTCGGACACGTTCGCCGTGCCGACCAGCTTGCCGTTCTTCATGACGTGGATGCGGTCGGCCAGATCGAACACGTCGTGGATGTCATGGGAAATCAGGAAGATGCCGATGCCTTCCTGCTTCAGCTGCTTCACCAGCTCGCCGACCTGCCGGGTTTCGGCGGGACCGAGCGCCGCGGTCGGCTCGTCCATGATCAGGACGCGGGCATCGAAATGGATGGCGCGGGCGATGGCGACCGACTGGCGCTGGCCCCCCGACAGCGCCTTCACCGGCTCCTTGAAGCGGCGGAAATGCGGGTTGAGGCGGCCCATCACCGCCCGCGCCTCCGCCTCCATGGCGTGGTCGTCCAGCGTGCCCCAGGCGGTCAGCTTCTCCCGCCCCAGGAAGATGTTGGCGGCGGCGTCGACGTTGTCGGCGAGCGCCAGCGTCTGGTAGATCGTCTCGATGCCGCAGCGCTTGGCGTCGCGCGGGCTGGCGATGTGGACCGGCTCGCCGTTCACGCGGATCTCGCCGTGGTCGGCGGCGTAGGCCCCCGACAGGATCTTGATCAGCGTCGATTTGCCCGCCCCGTTGTGGCCGAGCAGCCCGACCACCTCGCCGGCGTGGAGGTCGATGCTGACGCCGTCCACCGCCTTGATGCCGCCGAACGCGATCGACACGTCGCGCATTTCCACCAGCGGAACCGGCGGCTCCGGCGCCACCGCCGCGGACAGGCTGACCTCCGTCATTTCACACCTTTGCGGTAGAGCGTGTCGATGTAGACCGCGGCGACCAGCACGACGCCGACGACGATGTTCTGCATCGGCGCGTCGACCCCCAGCAGCACCATGCCGGACTGGAGCGACTGCATCACCAACGCCCCCAGCATGGCGCCGTGGATGGTGCCGACGCCGCCGGCCAGCGAGGTGCCGCCGATGATCGCGGCGGCGATCACGTACAGCTCGTCCAGCGTGCCGTTGGCGTTGGTGGCGGCGTTCAGCCGCGCGGTGGCGATGCAGGCGGACAGGCCGCACAGCGCCCCCATCAGCCCGAACACCATCACCAGGACGCGCCGTGTGTTGATGCCCGACAGTTCCGCCGCCTCCGGGTTGCCGCCGATGGCGAAGACGTAGCGGCCGAAGCGGGTGCGGCTCGCCAGGAAGGTCACCGCCACGCCCACCGCCAGCGCGATCAGCACCGGGATGGCGAAGCCGTGGGCGATCGGCGGCAGCGGCCCGTCGGTCGACAGCCCCTGCGCCTCCACCATCCGCCGCACGACGGGCGGCGGCAGCGGGTAGGCGTTGACCACCAGCACCGACCCGACGATGGCGGCGGCCACCAGCAGGATCACCACCGCCTCCGCCCACAAGGGCCGCACCGGGAAGCCGAAGCCGGCGCGCCGCCGCCGGGTCAGCAGCAGCGCGGCGACCGCCAGCGCGATCGCCGCCACCCCGACCAGCCAGCTCGGCCCGGCGCCGATGGCGCCCTCGAAGCCGCCGCCCAGCCGCTTGAACAGCCCGTCCATCGGCGCCACGGTCTGGCCGGTCGTCACCCACCACGCGGCCCCGCGCCAGACCAGCAGCCCGCCGAGCGTGACGATGAAGGACGACACGCCGAGATAGGCGACGATCGCCCCTTGCAGCGCGCCGACCGTCCCGCCGACCGCGATGCCGGCCGCCACCGCCGCCGCCCAGGTCAGGGGGTGGTCGAACCCCCACAGCTCCGGCAGCAGCCGCGCCTGCAACACGCCGACCACCATGCCGGTGAAGCCCAGGATCGAGCCGACCGACAGGTCGATGTTGCGGGTGACGATGACCAGCACCATGCCGGTCGCCATCACCCCGACCGACGCCGCCTGCACCGAGAGGTTCCACAGGTTGCGCGGGGTGAGGAAGGCACCCCCGGTCAGGACGTCGAAGCCGATCCAGATGACGGCGAGCGCGCCGATCATCCCGACCAGCCTCGTGTCCAGCTCCAGCGCGCGCAGGGTGTCGCCGATGCCGGAACGGCCGGCGGCCGTGGCGGCCGGCACGTCCCCCGGCGCCTCGGTCCGAGGCGGCGGGGACGACAGGGCGGACGGCTCGGCCATCAGTCGCAGACCTTGACCGCGCCCTTCTTGACGCCCTGGCAGACCACGTCCTTCGTCACCCAGCCGGCGTCGATCACCTGGTTCAGGTTGTCCCTGGTGATGGCGATCGGCGTCAGGAACAGCGAGGTCATCGTCTGCTTCTTCGGCCCGCCGTTGAAGCTGGTCGCGCCGTCGATGGCGCTCATCTTCTTGCCGCCGGCCAGTTCCAGGGCGATCTCCGCCGCGCGGCGGCCCAGTTCGCGCGCGTCCTTCCACACCGACACGGTCTGGGTGCCGAGCGCGATGCGGTTGAGCGCCGCCTTGTCGCCGTCCTGGCCCGACACCGGCACCGACCCGGCCAGCCCCTGCGCCGCCAGCGCCGCCACAGCACCACCCGCCGTCCCGTCATTGGAGGCGACCACCGCATCGACCTTGTTGCCGGTCTTGGTCAGGATCTGCTCCATGTTCTGCTGGGCGATGGCCGGCAGCCACTTGTCGGTGTAGGCCTCGCCGACGTTCCTGACGTCGCCGCGGTCGATGGCCTCCTTCAGCACCTCCATCTGGCCGGCGAACAGGAAGTCGGCGTTGGGATCGGTGGAGGACCCCTTGATGAAGGCGTAATTGCCCTTGGGCTTGGCGGCGAAGACGCTGCGGGCCTGCAACCGGCCGACCTCCTTGTTGTCGAAGGTGATGTAGAAGGCCGACGGGATCTCGATCAGCCGGTCGTAGCCGACCACCGGGATGCCCTCCGCCGCTGCCTTCTCCACCGCCGGGCGGATGGCGTCGCCGTCCTGCGCCAGGATGATCAGCGCGGTGGCGCCCCGGGCGATCAGCGATTCGATGTCGGACAGCTGCTTGGCCGGCGAGGATTGCGCGTCGGCCGAGACGTAGGTGCCCCCGGCCTTCTCGATCACCGCCTTGATGGCCGCCTCGTCGGTCTTCCAGCGCTCCTCCTGGAAGTTGGACCAGGACACGCCGACGGTCGGCCCGGCGGCCAGCGCGACGCTGGCGGTCATGCCGGCGGCCAGCGTCAGGAGCAGGCCGGTGGCGGCGGTCGCGATGGGGGTGGCGAGGCGGTGCTTCATCGTGTTCCCTCCCTGTGAGGCCGTCCATGCGGCGGCCCTTGTCGATCGATGATGAGCGGCGGTCGATGAGCGGTGGTCGGCGGCTCAGACGTAGCGGTTGACGACGTTCTCCAGACGCTCCTGCCCGCCGGAGCGCGGCTGCGGATTGACGCCGGTGGTGAGCGCGCGGTCAGCCAGCGTGGCGAGGTCGCGCTCGCCGGCCAGGATGGCCCGGCCCTCCGCGCCGTCCCAGCCGGCGTAGCGCTCGGCGAGCGGGGCGGTCAGCGCCTCGTCCTCCAGCATCGCGGCGGCTTGCAGCAGGGCGCGGGCGCAGGTGTCGATGCCGCCGATGTGGCCGTGCAGCAGGTCGGCCGGATCGATCGACTGGCGCCGGATCTTGGCGTCGAAATTCAGGCCGCCGGTGGTGAAGCCGCCGCCCTTCAGGATGTCGTGCAGCACCAGCGTGGTCTCGCCGACGTCGTTGGCGAACTGGTCGGTGTCCCAGCCCAGCAGCCCGTCGCCGCGATTCATGTCGAGCGAGCCGAAGATCCCCAGCGCCAGCGCCAGCCCCACCTCGTGCTGGAAGCTGTGGCCGGCCAGAATGGCGTGGTTCTGCTCGATGTTCACCCGCACGTCGGCCAGCAGGTCGTAGCGCTCCAGGAAGCCGTAGACGGTGGCGACGTCGAAGTCGTACTGGTGCTTGGTCGGCTCGCGCGGTTTCGGCTCGATCAGGATCGGGCCCTTGAAGCCGATCTTGTGCTTGTGCTCGACCACCATCGACAGGAAGCGGCCCATCTGGTCCAGCTCGCGGCCGAGATCGGTGTTCAGCAGCGTCTCGTACCCCTCGCGCCCGCCCCACATCACATAGTTGGCGCCGCCCAGCGCGTGCGTCGCCTCCAGCGCCGCGCGGACCTGCCCGCAGGCGTAGAGGAAGACGTCCGGATCGGGGTTGGTCGCCGCGCCCGCCATGTAGCGCCGGTGCGAGAACAGGTTGGCGGTGCCCCACAGCAGCCGGACCCTGGCGCTCTCCATCTTCGCGGCGAACAGCTCGGTGATCGCCTTCAGATTGTCGGTGCTCTCGGCCAGCGTGGCGCCTTCGGGCGCGGCGTCGAGGTCGTGGAAGCAGAAGAAGGGGATGTCGAGCAGGCGGAACATCTCGAAGGCGACGTCGGCCTTGTCGCGCGCCGCCGCCATCGGGTCGAATCCTGGGCGCATCCACGGCCGCAGGAAGGTCTCGCCGCCGAAGGGATCGCCGCCCGGCCAGCAGAAGCTGTGCCAGTAGCAGGCGGCGAGGCGCAGATGCTCCTCCATCCGCTTGCCCATCACCACGCGATCCTTGTCGTACCAGCGGTAGGACAGCGGGTCGCGGCTGTCCGGCCCGCGGTACGCCACCGGGGACAGGTCGCCGAAGAAGGGAACGGTGCTCAAGACGCGAACTCCTTGGCAAGAGGGTAGAGCCGGCGCCAGCGCAGCCACGCTTGGCTGTAGGCCTCGGCGCGGGCCGGATCGGGGGTGAAGGATTCCAGGCGGCGGGGCTTGCGGCAGACGGCGGCGGGATCCTCGCCGGTCGCCGCCATGCGGCCGAGATGGGCGGCGCCCAGCGCGGCGCCGACCTCGCCGTCCTCGATGCGGTGGACGGTCAGGCCGAGCGCGTCGGCGCAGATCCGCGCCCACAGCCGCGAGCGGGAGCCGCCGCCGGCCAGATCGATGGATTCCGGCCTCTGCCCGAGCGCCGCCAGATTGTCGCGGGCGGCGAAGGCGACACCCTCCAGCACCGCCTGCACCAGCGCGTCGCGCCCGGTGTTGGCCGCCAGCCCGGCGAACAGGCCGCGCACGGTGGCGTCGTTGTGGGGGGTGCGCTCGCCCGACAGATAGGGCAGGAAGGCGACCGGCGACGGGCCGTCCACCGCGTCGCCCAGCGGGGCCAGCAGTTCCACCTCCCCGGCGCCCGCCCCGGCCCCCGTCCCCCCTGCCCCCAGCGCCGTCGCCGCCCAGGCCAGCGACGCCGCCGCCGACAGCATGACGCCCATCTGGTGCCAGACACCCGGCAGGGCGTGGCAGAAGGCGTGGACCGCCATCGCCGGGTTGGGCAGGAAGCGGTCGGTCGTCGTCCACACCACCCCCGACGTTCCGAGGCTGAGGAAGGCGTCGCCCGGCGCGATGGCGCCCAGCCCGACGGCGCTCGCCGCGCAGTCACCCGCCCCGCCCGCCACCACCGGCGCCGTGCGCATGCCCCAGCGCCGGGCGAAATCGGCGGACAGCCGGGCGACCGGGGCCGAGCCCTCGGCGAGATCCGGCATGTGGTCGCGGGTCAGGCGGGTGGCGGCCAGCAGATCGTCGGACCAGTCGCGCCGGGCGACGTTGAGCCACAGGGTGCCGGACGCGTCCGACATCTCCTCCACCATCACCCCGGTCAGGCGCCAGCGGACATAGGCCTTGGGCAGCAGGACCTTGGCGAGGGCGGCGAAGATCTCCGGCTCCTCCTCCGCCACCCACAGCAGCTTGGGCGCGGTGAAGCCGGGCATGGCGATGTTGCCGCTGATGGCGCGCAGGGCCGGCAGCGCCGCTTCCAGCGTCGCGCACTGGCGGTGGGAGCGGCCGTCGTTCCACAGGATGGCCGGCCGCAGCACCCGGCCGTCCCCGCCCAGCAGCACGGCGCCGTGCATCTGACCGGAAAAGCCGATCCCCGTGACGGCGGCGACGGCGTCCGGCAGCCGCGCCGCCAGCTCGTCCACCGCGGCGACGGCCGCCGCGACCCAGTCCTCCGGCTCCTGCTCCGACCACAGCGGATGCGGACGGGAGACGGCGCAGGGATGCGACGCGACAGCCGCCACTCCTCCGTCGGCGTCGGTCAGCACCGCCTTGACGCTCGACGTGCCGATGTCGATTCCCAGAAACATGACGGCCGACCTTCCCGATGTGGTGCCGTGCCGGCGGATGCCGGTATCGCCTGCGCCGGCTGACGCCGGTATCGTCTGCGCCGGCTGACGCCGGTCAGGGCAGATTGTCCCGAAGGATGACCTCGACCCGGATGTGCTCCTGCGCGGCGACGATCTCCTGGCCGCTGACCAGCGCGTGCAGCACCCGCGCCATCGACCGCGCCTCGTGCCCGGGATCCTGCGCCACCAGCGCGGCGAAGGTGCCGTCCAGCAGCATCCGGCGCGTCGCCGGGGTCAGCTCGTGCCCGACGCACAGGATCCGGCGGGCGAGCCCGGCCTCGGCCAGCGCTTCCCCGATGCCGACCGATCCTTCGCCGGTGTTGTAGATGGCGACCAGATCGGGAATGTCGGCGATCATCCGGCGGACCAGGGCGCGGTTGCGCTCCGGATCATCGCGCCCCTCCACCGGAGCCAGCCGCGTCAGGTGCGGATACTCCTCCGCCATCACCTGCCCGAAGCCGAAACGCCGCTCGGCATGGTCGCGCAGGCTGCCGGAGCCGGTGACGATGCCGATGGAGCCGCCGGGGCCATCCCCGCGCGGGGGGCCGAGGAAGCGGCCGACCAGCGACCCCGCCGTGCGGCCGGCGGCGATGTTGTCGATGCCGACGTAATGCCGGCGGCGCGAGGACGGCGAATCCGACACCAGCGTCACCACCGCCACGCCGGCATCGACCAGATCGTCGATCGCCGCCCGAATGCGCGGGTGGTCGAGCGCCACCACCGCCACCCCGTCGAAGCGGCCGGGCAGTCCGGCCAGTTCGGCCGCCAGACGGTCGGCGTCGAACACGTCGGTTTCGATGATCTCGACCGCGATGCGCCGGGCGCGGAACCAGTCGGCCTGGGCGCGGATGTTGTCGGCGATGTCCAACATGAAGCGGTTGCTCCCGCGCGGCAGCACCACGCCGAAGCGCCAGGACCGCGCCCGCGCCAGTTCGGCCGCCGCCGCCAGCGGGCGGAAGCCCAGGCGCTGCACCGCCTCGTTCACCTTGCGCGCTGTCTTCTCGCTGACTCCGGGCCGGCCGTTGACCACCCGATCGGCCGTCGCAAGACTGACGCCCGCAGCAGCCGCCACGTCGCGAAGCGTCAAAGGCCCATCGTCTTGCTGATTGTTCATGAAACAAACGTATCGCAAATCTTTGAGGTGCGCAACTCAAAACAAAAAATGGTTACAGTAAAGGAGTTCGCATGCGAAAAGACCGCGAATGCATGGTGTCCATCCGCGCTTCCTTAAGGTGCGCGCATCAGAAATGTTCGACAAAAGAAAAACTCACCGCAGGTCGGTCCGGAACCGCAGTTGCATGCGGTGCCCGTACCGCTGGCCGGGATCGAGCCGGGCGGACGGGAAATGGGCGATGCTCGGCGTGCCGGGGAAGCGCTGGGTCTCCAGCGCGATCCCGGCGAAGGGGCGGTAGGGCCGACCGCCTTTTCCGACCACGCGGTCGCTGAGGTAACCGCCGGTGTAAACCTGCAAGCCCGGCTGGTCGCTGGACAGCTCCAGACGGCGGCCCGACGCCGGATCCTCCAGCGAGGCCACCGGGCGCAGTTCCCCGGCCGGCCCTTCCAGGCACCAGTTGTGGTCGAAGCCGAACCCGCCCACCGCCGCCAGCGCATCCCCCAACAGCGGGCCGTCGCGCAGGTCGAAGGGGGTGCCGTCCACCGGCCGCACCTCCCCGGTCGGGATCAGGTCGGAGCCAACCGGGGTGACGAAGCCGCCGCGCACCGCCAGCCGGTGGCCGCGCACATCGCCCACCGCGTGGTCGGCCGCATGGCCGGCGAGATTCCAATAGCTGTGATGGACCAGATTGACGATTGTCGGCCGGTCGGTGGTCGCCGCCATCCGGATGTCCAACACGCCGTCTCCGGACAGTTGGTAGCGGACGCTGGCCGTCAGCGCGCCGGGATAGCCCTGGTCGCCATCGGGCGAGCGCAGGGTGAAGGTGACCGCGTTCGCCGCCTCGTCCACCGCCGCCTCCCACAGCCGGCGGTCGAAACCGTCGCTGCCGCCATGCAGCTGGTTGGGCGGCTCGTTGGCGACCAGCCGGTGCCGGACGCCGTCCAGCGTGAAGGCCGCCCCGCCGATCCGGTTGCCGTAGCGCCCGCAGGTCGCCCCGACATAGGCGTCGCTGCCCAGATAGCCCGCCAGCCGGTCGAAGCCGAGCACGACGTTCGCCGGCCGGCCGTCGCGATCGGGCATCAGGAAGCGGACCAGCCGGGCGCCATGGGCGATGACCGTCGCCTCCAGCCCGCCGGCGGCGAGCGTGAAGCCCTCCACCGGCCGGCCGTCCAGTTCGTCGAACGGAAAGGAATTGATCGGCATCAGGCCTCCGCCAGTTCGCCGCCACGGCCGGTCCAGGCCGCCAGCAGACCCTTTTGCAGCAGGATGAAGACGAACAGCAGGGCGCCGATGGCGATCTTGGTCCACCAGCTGCTGAGCGTGCCGTCGAAGGTGATGTAGGTCTGGATCAGCCCCTGGATCAGCACCCCGGCAAAGGTCCCCAGCACATAGCCGTAGCCGCCGGTCAGCTGGGCGCCGCCGATCACCACCGCCGTGATGGTGTCCAGCTCCACCCCCGTCGCCGCCAGCGAATAGCCGGCGCCGGTGTAGAGCGAGAAGACGATGCCGGCCAGCCCAGCCAGCAGCCCCGACAGGGTGTAGACCGCCACGGTGGTCCGCGCCACCGGCACCCCCATCAGCTCCGCCGACTGCCGGTTGCCGCCCAGGGCGTACAGGTTGGCGCCGAAGCGGGTCCAATGCGCCAGCACCACCGCCAGCGCCAGCACGCCCAGCAGGACCATCGCCGGCAGGCTCAACTTGCCGCCGCCGTCGAACCGCCAGGCGACATCGTTCAATTCGCCGTAGAGCGGGTGGTTGATCGGCAGGGAGTCGGTGGTCAAGACGAAGGCCATGCCACGGGCGACGAACATGCCGGCCAGCGTGACGATGAAGGGCGGCATCCGGAACACATGGATGATGGCGCCCATCGCCGCCCCGAACAGCGCGGCGGCCAGCAGCGCCGCCGCGAAGGCGGCCGGCGGATCCCAGCCGCCCTGCTCGATCAGCACCGCCAGCAACACGGTGGTGAAGCCGATCACCGCCCCGACCGACAGATCGATGCCGCCCGACAGGATGACGAAGGTCATGCCGATCGCGGTGATGCCGAGAAAGGCGTTGTCGGTCAGCAGGTTGCCCACCACCCGCAACGAGGCGAAGTTGGGGAACTGCACGGCGCACAGCAGGAAGCCGACCACCAGCACGACGATGGTGACGATGAGGGGAAGGAAACGGTGGATCATGGTTTCACGCTCCCGCTCTCGCGCTGGGGCGGCCCCAGTGGCGGACGCGCGCCCTTCGGCCGGGGCAGCAGCAGCGTCAGGGCCGGCGACTGGAGCAGCAGCACGGCCAGCAGGACCGCCGCCTTGACGATCAGGTTGAACTCCGGCTTGAAGCCGCTCAGCAGGATGCCGGTGTTCATCGCCTGGATGATCGCCGCCCCCACCACCGACAGCAGCAGCCCGAACCGCCCGCCGAGCAGCGACGTGCCGCCGATCACCACCGCCAGGATGGCGTCCAGCTCCAGCCACAGGCCGGCGTTGTTGACGTCGGCGCCGCGGATGTCGGCGGCAACGATGACGCCCGCCACCGCCGCGCACAGACCGCACCAGACATAGACGGCGACCAGCACCAGCGGCGTGTTGACGCCGGCCCCGGCGCTCGACAGCCGGTTGACGCCGACCGCCTCGATCATCAGCCCGAGCGCCGTCGCCCGCACCAACAGCGCGGTGACGGCCAGCAGCACGGCAGTGATGACGACCGGCATCGGCACGGTCAGGAAGGATCCGCTGCCGATCGCCGCCAGACCGGGGCTGACGAAGGTGACGATCTGCCCCTCGGTGATCAGCTGGGCGAGGCCGCGCCCGGCGACCATCAGGATCAGCGTGGCGATGATCGGCTGGATGCGCAGCAGCGCCACCAGCAGCCCGTTCCACAACCCGCACAGCAGCCCGGCGCCAAGCGACGCCGCCAGCACCGCCGGGAGGCCCCAGCCGGCCTGGGTCATGGTGGCGGCGACCGCGCCGGCGATCGCCATCACGGCGCCGACCGACAGGTCGATGCCACGGGTGGCGATGACCATGGTCATGCCGATGGCGAGCAGCGCGACCGGGGCGCCGCGGTTCAGCACGTCGATCAGGCTTCCGAACAGCCGTCCGTCCTGGAGACGGACGGAGAAGAAGTCGGGAAACAGCAGCCAGTTGGCCAGCAGCACGGCGGCGAGCGCGCCGTATTGCGGCAGGCTGCGCAACAGGCCGGTGCGGTGCAGGCCGGGGGCCGGGCCGGGAAGCGGCAGGGTCATGCCGGCACCCCTTCCGGGCCCGCCGAAGCCGGTTCCGACGCGATGGCGGACACGATGCGGTCCACGGTGACCTCCCCTCCCCTCAGTTCGGCGACGTGGCGGCGGTCGCGCAGCACCACGACCCGGTGGCTGTAGGCGACGATCTCCTCCAGCTCGGACGAGACGACCAGCAGCGCCATGCCGTCGGCGCACAGACGTTCGATCAGGCGGATGATCTCGGCATGGGCGCCGACGTCGATGCCGCGCGTCGGCTCGTCCAGGATCAGCAGGCGCGGCTCGGTCGCCAGCCAGCGGGCCAGCAGCGCCTTCTGCTGGTTGCCGCCCGACAGGAGCTGGATCGGCCGTTCGGCGTCGGGCGTGCGGATGTCGAGCAGGCGGATGAAGCGGTCGGCGATCTCCTCCTGGCGGCGGCGCGGGATCGGCTTCAACCAGCCCTGCCGCGCCTGGAGCGCCAGGATGATGTTCTCGCGCACCGACAGTTCGCCGACGATGCCCTCCTTCTTGCGGTCCTCCGGACAGAAGCCGAAGCCGAGCCGGATCGCCTCGCGGGGGCCGCGCAGCCGCAAGGGGCGCCCGTCCACCGCCACCTCGCCGCGGTCGGCACGGTCCATGCCGAAGACCAGCCGGACCGTCTCCGTCCGGCCGGAGCCGAGCAGACCGGCCAGCCCGACCACCTCGCCCGGACGGATGTCGAGGTCGAACGGCTCGACGCTGCGCGCCTTGCCGAAGCCGCGGAAGCGGACCAGCGGCGGGCGGGCGTCGGCGCCGGCTTCGGTGTCGGCGGCCGGATCGGCGGCGATCCGGTGCGCCGCCTCCTCCAGCTCCCGCCCCAGCATCATGGCGACCAGATCGAGGCGGGGCAGGTCTTCCGTCCGGCGCTCGCCGACCAGCCGGCCGTTGCGCAGCACGGTGATGCGGTCGCACACCGCGTAGACCTGATCGAGGAAATGGGTGACGAAGACGATGCCGATGCCGCGCCCCTTCAGCGCGCGCAGGACTCCGAACAGCACCGCCACCTCCTGGGCGTCGAGGCTGGCGGTCGGCTCGTCCAGGATCAGCACCTTGGCCGACATGTCGACCGCGCGGGCGATGGCGACGATCTGCTGGGTCGCCACCGAAAACCGCCCGAGCGGCGCCGTCACGTCGACCGACAGGCCGAAGCCGGACAGCACCGCCCGCGCCCGCCGCCGCATCGCCCCGCGATCGACCAGTCCGAACCGCATCGGCTGGCGGCCCAGGAACAGGTTTTCCGCCACCGACAGGTTGGGCAGCAGGTTCACCTCCTGGTAGACGGTGCCGATGTGCAGGCGCTGCGCCTCCTCCACCCCGCGCGGCGCGATCTCCCGCCCCTCCAGCGCGACGGTGCCGGCGTCGCGCCGGTAGACGCCGGTCAGCGTCTTGATCAGCGTCGACTTGCCGGCGCCGTTCTCGCCGAGCAGCGCGTGGATCTCGCCATGGCGCAGCGTGAAATCGACGCCGTCGAGCGCCTGGACGCCGAGAAAGGCCTTGGACAGGCCGCGGATCGCCAGCAGCGGCGCGGATTGTTGGGGAAGGTGCGGCGTCATCGGAGCCTCGCCAGCCACGCGTCGGCAAAGAGCGCCGGGGCCTGTGCCGGAGCAGAGTCCGGCACAGGCCCCGGCGCCGGATCAGTAGGCGTCCTTGCGGCGCTCGTACTCGGCCTTGGCGGTGTCGGGGGTGAACAGCGCCGACTCCGTCTTGATCCATTTCGGCGGGGCCTTGCCGTCCTTCTTGAAGGCGACCAGCGCGTCGTAGGCCGGACCGGCCATGTTGGGGGTCAGTTCGACCGTCGCGTTGGCCTCGCCGTCCGCCATCGCCTTGAAGATGTCGGGAACGCCGTCGATCGAGACGACCAGGATGTCCTTGCCCGGCTTCAGGCCGGCCTCCTTGATCGCCTGGATGGCGCCGACCGCCATGTCGTCGTTGTGGGCGTAGACGGCGCAGATCCTCTTGCCGCCGTCCTCGGCCTTGATGAAGCTCTCCATCACCTCCTTGCCCTTGGCGCGGGTGAAGTCGCCGGACTGGGTGCGGATGATCGTCATGCCGGGAGTCTTGGCGACGACCTCGTCGAAGCCCTTCTTGCGGTTGATCGCCGGGGATGACCCCACCGTGCCCTGCAACTCCACCACCGCGCATTTGCCGCCGGTCTGCTTGGCCAGCCATTCGCCGGCCACCCGGCCCTCGTGCACGGTGTCAGAGGTGACGGCGGTCATGTAGAGGCTCGGATCCTTGGTGTCGATCTGGCGGTCGAGCAGGACCACCGGGATCTTCGCCTCCTTGGCCTCCTTCAACACCGCATCCCAGCCGGTCGCCACCACCGGTGCTATGAAGATGGCGTCGACGCCCTGGGCGACGAAGGAGCGCACCGCCTTGATCTGGTTCTCCTGCTTCTGCTGGGCGTCGGAGATTTTCAGATCGATTCCGCGCTTCTGGGCCTCGGCCTTGGCCGTCTTGGTCTCGGCGGCGCGCCAGCCGGATTCGGAGCCGATCTGCGAGAAGCCGACCACCAGCTTGCCGTCGGCGGCCTGGACCGAACCCAGCCCGATGAGCAGGGCCGTCATGGCGGTGGCGGCGGTGGCGGCGGACGTCAGCCAATTCCTGGACATTCGTTTCACTCCCTGCGTTCTGTCGTGTTCTTGGAAACGGGGGCGGATGAGGCTGCGGAGCGGGAAGGCCGAACCGGCGCGACAAGGCATCGCGGCGTTCCGCCGGATCTCAAATCGCCGGATTTCAAACTGTTCGCCATACCCACTTTAAGTGTCTGAAACCATAACTGTCCAATATGTTTATCCGCCAGTCCGATACGGAAACCGGCATGGGCGGAAGCGTCACGGAAAAGCACGGCCGGACGACGTTCCGACCGCCGCCCTGCCACGCCAGACAGGCGCCGCAAGCAGGCGTCACTCCCGGCCCGGCACGCCGTCGACGCGGCGCCACAGCCCCAGCGGGTTGCCGTCGCGCAGGGACTCGGGCAGCAGGTCGGCGGGCAGGTCCTGGTAGCAGACCGGGCGCAGGAAGCGGCGGATCGCCAGCGTGCCGACCGAGGTCGAGCGGCTGTCCGACGTCGCCGGGAACGGGCCGCCATGCACCATCGCGTCGCAGACCTCCACCCCGGTCGGCCAGCCGTTCGCCAGGATGCGGCCGGCCTTGCGCTCCAGCGTCGGGATCAGCGCGCCGACCGCCGCCGCGTCGGCCCCGTCCATCTGCACGGTCGCGGTCAATTGGCCCTCCAGCCGCTCCGCCACCACCCGCATCGTCGCCACGTCCGGGCAGCGGACCAGCAGCGAGGCCGCCCCGAACACCTCCTCCTGCAAGCCCGCCTCCGCCAGGAACGTTCGGGCCGTCGTGGCGAAGAGGGCCGCCCAAGCCTGGTTGGGGCCGGAGCAAGCGATGCCGCGCGCCAGCGTCTCCACCGCCGTCGCGCCGGCCAGCCGGGCGACGCCGGCGTCGTAGGCCGCGTGGATGCCCGGCGTCAGCATCGTCGCCGCCGCGCTGCCGCCGAGCGCCGCCACCGCCGCCGTCACGAAGCGGTCGAGGTCCGGCCCCTCCACCCCCAGCAGGATGCCGGGGTTGGTGCAGAACTGCCCCGCCCCCATGGTCAGCGAGGCGACAAATTCCGCGCCCAGCGCCTCGGCGCGGGCCGCCAGCGCCGCCGGCATCAGGAAGACCGGGTTGATGCTGCTCATCTCGGCGTAGACCGGAATCGGTTCCGGCCGTTTGGCCGCCACCTCCATCAGCGCCAGCCCGCCACGGCGCGAGCCGGTGAAGCCGACCGCCTTGATGCGCGGGTCGGCGACCAGCGCCATGCCGATGGCGGTGCCGGCGCCGAACAGCAGGGAGAACACGCCCTCCGGCAGGCCGCAGGCCACCACCGCCGCCTGGATGGCGCGGCCGACCAGCTCCGACGTGCCGGGATGGGCGGGGTGCGCCTTGACCACCACCGGGCAGCCGGCGGCGAAGGCCGAGGCGGTGTCGCCGCCGGCGACCGAGAAGGCCAGCGGGAAGTTCGAGGCGCCGAACACCGCGACCGGCCCCAGGGCGATGTGGCGCTGCCGCAGGTCGGCGCGGGGCATCGGCGCGCGGTCGGGCAGCGCCGGGTCGATGCGGGCATCGAGCCAGCTTCCCTCGCGCACGGTCCGGGCGAACAGGCGGAGCTGGCCGACGGTGCGGCCGCGCTCGCCCTCCAGCCTTGGGCGCGGCAGGCCGCTTTCGGCCATGGCGCGGGCGATCAGTTCGTCGCCGATGTCGAGGATGTTCCGGGCGACGGTCTCCAGGAAGGCCGCCCGCTGGTCCAGGCCGCTCTCGCGGAAGGCGTCGAAGGCTTGCCCGGCGAGCGCGCAGGCGCGCTCGACCTCGGCCGCGCCGCCGCCGCCAAAGCCGGGCTCCAGCGCCGCGCCGGTGGCCGGGTCGACGGCGTGGAAATCGCCGTCCCCGCCGCGGTGGCGCCGCGCGCCGATCAGCATCTCGCCGGTGATGGTCATGGCAACGTCCTGGATCGGGAGGGAGGCGGGCGGAACGCCTTTCACCGCGCCCAGCGCAGGACCAGCGGGTCCAGGCGGCGGGCGGCGTCGAGCAGGCCGGCGCGGGCCGCCGGGTGCGGCGGGGGCATCGGATGGCGCACCGCGTCCGACGCGATGACGCCGCCCTCCTTCATCAGCATCTTGGCGGTGGCGATGCCGGTCTGCCGGTTCTCGTGGTTGATCAGCGGCAGCCAGCGCCCGTAGGCGGCCACCGCCGCCTCGCGGTCGCCGGCCAGATAGGGATCCATGATCTGGCGGATGCCGTCGGGGTAGCCGCCGCCGGTCATGGCGCCGGTGGCGCCGGCGTCGAGATCGGCCAGCAGGGTGATGGCCTCCTCGCCGTCCCACGGCCCCTCGATGGCCTCGCCGCCCAGCTCGATCAGCGCGCGCAGCTTGGCGGCGGCCTGCGGCACCTCGATCTTGAAGTAGGAGACGTTGGCGATCTCGCGCGCCATGCGGGCCAGCAGTTGGGCGGACAGCGCGGTGCCGCTGACGGGAGCGTCCTGGATCATGATCGGGATGCCGATGGCGTCGGACACCCGCTGGAAGAACTCCACGATGCCGGGCTCGGCCACGCGGATGGTGGCGCCGTGATAGGGCGGCATGACCATCACCATGGCGGCGCCGAGATCCTGGGCGCGCCGGCTGCGCTCGGCGCAGGCCCGGGTGCTGAAATGGGTGGTGGTGACGATGACCGGGACGCGCCCTACGACATGGCCGAGGATGGTCTCCATCAGCACCGTGCGCTCGTCGTCGGTCAGCACGAACTGCTCGGAGAAGTTGGCGAGGATGCACAGGCCGGTGGAGCCGGCGTCGATCATGAAATCGACGCAGCGCTTCTGCCCGGCGAGGTCCAGCTCCCCCGTCCCGGTGAAGATCGTCGGCACGACAGGAAAGACGCCGCGGTAGGGTCGGATGGTCGCCGGCATGGCAATCACGTCCTCTCTCGGAAGGATGTCAGGAAGCGCGCCCGAACCGGCCGCAGGGCAGGCCGCGAACACCGGGCGCGCACTCGAAGATGGCCCCGGCCAGCGGCTCGTCGGGCCGGCCATGGGCGGCGGTGGTGATGAACAGCCGGTCGAGACCGGGGCCGGCGAAGACGCAGGAGGTGACGCGGGACACCGGCAACGCGATGGCGCGGTCGAACGACCCGTCGGGCCGGAAGCGGCTGACCCGCCCGCCGTCCCAATGGGCGATCCACAGCCCACCCTCGGCGTCGGCGGTCATACCGTCGGGATAGCCGTCCGCCTCGGCGAAGCGGATGTGGACGCGCTTGCCGGTCAGCCCGCCGTCGGCGCCGACGTCGAAGGCGTAGACCGTCCGCGCCGCGCTGTCGGTGTGGTACAGGGTGTGCCCATCGGGTGATAGCGCCGGGCCGTTGGCGACGGTGTAGCCCTCGTCCACGCGGGCGGTCGCGCCGTCCGGGTCGAGCCGGTGCAGGGCGCCGGTGGGCGCCGCCTCCGCGTCGTCCATGCTGCCGATCCACAGGCGGCCCCGCGCGTCGGCCTTGGCGTCGTTCAGCCGGTTGCCCGGCCGGTCGGGGTCGAGCCGCGCCAGTTCGCCGACGATCGCCGGCCGGTCGCCATCCAGGCGCAGGCGCACCACCCGGCGCGACCGCAGACCGGCGATGAAGCCGTCGCCGTCGGCGCTCTCGACCAGCCAGCAGGCGGCGTCCTCCATCGCCCACTCCCGGCGCGCGCCATCGGCCAGCGACAGGCGAAGGATGCGGGAGCCCCGGATGTCGACGGCATAGACCGCGGCCTGTCCCGGCGACCACAGCGGGCCTTCGCCCAGAAGCGCCCCGGCGGGCCACGCGCAACGCGCCTCCTGCGTCATCCCGTCTCCCCTGCCCCGAGCCTGTGCGGATCCCGTCCGACCGAGCGGTGGGGGCCCGTTTTTAAAATTTGTTGACGCCCCGAACGATAAGGGGCCTTTTGATAATCGTCCAATACGAAGATCGGCGTTGGCGATATCAAATATCGTATGGTCCCGCCCCCGCCCGACCGCCGCGCCCGACCGGAGGCTGACACCGTGACACCCCAACGTTTTTCCGCCAACTGGTTCCAGCGGGTGCGGCTGAAGCTGCGCCACCTCCAGCTCTTCGCGGCGCTGGACGAACACCGCAACCTGCACCGCGCCGCCGCCAGCCTGAACATGTCGCAGCCCGCCGCCTCCAAGCTGCTGGGCGACCTGGAGGAGACGCTGGGCATCACGCTGTTCGACCGCCATGGCCGGGGGGTCGAGCCGAACTGGTACGGCAGCCTGATGATCCGCCACGCCCGGATGATCCTCAGCGAGCTTCAGGAGACGGGGGAAGAACTGAACGCCCTGCTGGCCGGGCACAGCGGCCGGGTGTCGATCGGCACGGTGATGGCCCCGGCGGTGGAACTGGTGGTGCCGGTGATCAGCGCGCTGACCCGCGACCATCCCGGCCTGAAGATCGCCGTCGCGGTCGAAACCAGCGACGTGCTGGCCGAGCGGGTCCACCAGGGCGTGATGGATTTCGCCATCGGCCGCCTGCCGGGACGGTTCGATCCCTCCGCCTTCGATTACCAGGAGATCAACAGCGAGGAGCTGTGCTTCGTCGGCCGCGACACCCACCCGCTGCTGCGACTGAACCGCCCGCTGACCACGGCGGATCTGGCGGACACGACCTGGATCCTCCAGCCGGTGGGCTCGCTGCTGCGCGACCGCGTCGAGGCGCTGTTCCGCGCCGAGGGGGTGCCGCCGCCGCAGCGGGTGATCGAGAGCGCCTCCCCCGTCATCTCGATGGCAATGGTGGCGGAAACCGATTCGGTCACCGTCTTCGCCCGCGCGCTGGCGCGGCTGTTCTCACCCAGCGGAAGCTGCACGATCCTGCCCTTCCACAAGCGGTTCAGCGTCGAACCCTACGGGATCTTCTGGCTCAAGGAGCGCCCGCTGTCGCCCGGCGCCCGCACCGTGCTGGGCGCGGTGCGGGAGACGGCGGCAGCCCCGCGCCGCGCCGCATCGTCCGCCGCGTCGCCGGACTCCGCTTTCACCGATATCAAAACCCATATCGAAACATCGAACAATCGTATTTGACAGTTATGATGAAACGGAGGATTGCTGGATACGCAAACCATCGCGGCGCGAGCCATCCGTGCTTGGTGCGGCAACGCCGGCGAACGGCGTGTCACGGAACGGGAAGGGAAGCGGTCCATGTCTTCTTTCAAGTCCACGCTCACCGGATTGGCCGTCGGCCTGCTGGCCGTCGCCGGCACCGCCGCCCCGGCCCTGGCGCAGACCAAGCCCACCATCGGCATCTCCATGCCGACCAAGTCGTCGGCCCGCTGGATCGACGACGGCAACAACATGGTCAGGTATTTCCAGGAAAAGGGCTACAAGACCGACCTGCAATACGCCGAGGACGACATCCCCAACCAGCTCGCCCAGATCGAGAACATGGTCACCAAGAACGACAAGGTTCTGGTGATCGCCGCCATCGACGGGACGACGCTGACCGACGTGCTGCGCAAGGCGGCGGAACGCGGCGTGAAGGTCATCGCCTACGACCGCCTGATCCGCGGATCGACCGACGTCGATTACTACGCCACCTTCGACAACTTCCAGGTCGGCGTCCTCCAGGCCTCCTACATCGAGGCGGCCCTGGGGCTGAAGGACGGCAAGGGGCCGTTCAACATCGAGCTGTTCGGCGGCTCGCCCGACGACAACAACGCCTATTTCTTCTACGACGGCGCCATGTCGGTGCTCCAGCCCCACATCGACAGCGGCACGCTGAAGGTCGGCAGCGGCCAGGTCGGCATGGGCAAGGTGTCCACCCTGCGCTGGGACGGCGCCGTCGCCCAGGCCCGCATGGACAACCTGCTGAGCGCCTACTATTCCGGCAAGCGGGTCGACGCGGTGCTGTCGCCCTATGACGGCCTGAGCATCGGCATCATCTCGTCGCTGAAGGGGGTCGGCTACGGCTCGGCCTCGCTGCCGATGCCGGTGGTGACCGGGCAGGACGCGGAGGTCCCGTCGGTCAAGTCGATCCTGGCCGGGGAGCAGCGCTCCACCGTGTTCAAGGACACCCGCGAGCTGGCGAAGGTCGCGGTCGGCATGGTCGACGACATGCTGAGCGGCCGCACCCCGCAGGTCAACGACACCAAGACCTACGACAACGGCAAGAAGGTGGTTCCGTCCTACCTGCTGAAACCGGTCAGCGTGGACGCGTCGAACTGGAAGGAAACCCTGATCGCCAGCGGCTACTACAAGGAATCCCAGATCAAGTGACCGCAGGGCCGTGGCGGGCACGGCGGCAGACGGGTGCGCCGCCGCGCCCGTCGCGGCACCGGAAAGACGGCCGGAAAGGCGGGGAGACCGGGGGCATCGGCATGAACACCATCCTTGAGATGCGCGGCATCACCAAGACGTTCCCCGGGGTCAAGGCCCTGGACAACGTCAACCTCTCGGTCCGCGAGGGGGAGATCCACGCGCTGATCGGCGAGAACGGCGCCGGCAAATCCACGCTGATGAAGGTGCTGAGCGGCGTTTATCCGCACGGCTCCTACGAGGGCGACATCCGTTTCCGGGGGGAGCCGGTCGCCGTCCGCGGCATCGCCGACAGCGAGAGGCTGGGCATCATCATCATCCACCAGGAGCTGGCGCTGGTGCCGCTGCTGTCGATCAGCGAGAATCTGTTCCTCGGCAACGAACGGGCGCGCGGCGGGATCATCGACTGGACGGCGGCGACGCTGCGCGCGCGCGACCTGCTGCGCATGGTCGGGCTGACCGATTCGCCGGAGACCCTGATCACCGACCTCGGCGTCGGCAAGCAGCAGCTGGTCGAGATCGCCAAGGCGCTGTCGAAGGAGGTCAAGCTGCTGATCCTCGACGAACCGACCGCCAGCCTGAACGAAAGCGACAGCGACGCACTGCTGGCGCTGCTGCTGCGCTTCAAGGCCCAGGGAATCGCGTCGATCCTGATCTCCCACAAGCTGAACGAGATCGCCAGGGTCGCCCACCGCGTCACCATCCTGCGCGACGGCACGACCGTGGAGACGCTGGACTGCCGCGACGCCCCCATCAGCCAGGACCGCATCATCAAGGGCATGGTCGGCCGCGACCTCGCCGACCGCTACCCCCGGCGGGCCGGCACCCCCGGCGACATCCTGTTCGAGGTCGAGGGCTGGAGCGCCGATCACCCGGTCCACCCCGGCCGCCGCGTCGTCAAGGACATCGACCTGCACGTCCGCCGGGGCGAGGTCGTCGGCATCGCCGGGCTGATGGGCGCCGGCCGCACCGAATTCGCCATGAGCCTGTTCGGCCGCTCCTACGGCCGCAACATCCGCGGCACGGCCCGCCTGAACGGGCGGACGATCGACGTCTCCACCATCCGCCGCGCGATGGACAGCGGGCTGGCCTACGCCACCGAGGACCGCAAGCATTACGGCCTCGTGCTCGACAACGACATCCGCCACAACGTGACGCTGGCCAACCTCGACGGCGTCGCCAAGGCCGGGGTGATCCATCACGAGCGCGAGATCGAGGTCGCCAACGACTTCCGCCGCCGCCTGCGCATCCGCTGTTCCAGCGTGTTCCAGGAGACCGTCAACCTGTCCGGCGGCAACCAGCAGAAGGTCGTGCTGAGCAAATGGCTGTTCGCCGACCCGCAACTGCTGATCCTGGACGAACCGACGCGCGGCATCGACGTCGGCGCCAAGTATGAAATCTACACCATCATCAACCAGCTGGTGGCGGAGGGCCGCGGCGTCATCCTGATCTCGTCGGAGCTGCCGGAGCTGCTGGGCGTCGCCGACCGCATCTACGTGATGAACGAGGGCGCGCTGGTGGCCGAGATGCCGGCGGCCGAGGCGAGCCAGGAAAAAATCATGCACGCCATCATGTCGGGCGGCATGGCGGGCAGCACGGCGGGAACCAGGCCCGTCGACGGCACGGGCCCCCGGGAGTATCCGCAATGAGCGCCGAAATCAACCTGCCGGCCCAGCCGCGCGACGCCTCCCCGGCGAAATTCCTCAAGAGCCACATGCGCGATTACGGCATATTGATCTCGCTGCTGGCGATCGTGGCGTTCTTCCAGTACATGACCGGCGGCACGCTGTTGCAGCCGCTGAACCTGACCAATCTGGTGCTCCAGAACAGCTACATCGTCATCATGGCGCTGGGCATGCTGCTGGTGATCGTCGCCGGGCACATCGACCTGTCGGTCGGCTCCATCGTCGGCTTCATCGGCGCGCTGGCCGCCATCCTGATGGTGCAGTTCAACCTGCATTTCCTCCCCACCGCCCTGATCTGTCTGGCGGCCGGCGGCCTCATCGGCGCGGCGCAGGGCTATTGGGTCGCCTATTTCCGCATCCCGTCCTTCATCGTGACGCTGGCCGGCATGCTGGTCTTCCGGGGCTTGAGCCTCGCCCTGCTCGCCGGGCAGTCGGTCGGCCCCTTCCCGGTGGAGTTCCAGCTTCTCAGCTCCGGCTTCATCCCGGACGTCTTCGCGACGGGCGGTTTCCACCTGACGACGCTGCTGCTGTGCGTGGCGACCCCGGCGATCCTGATCGGCCTGAGCGTCGCCGCCCGCCTGCGCCGCCACCGCTTCGCCATCGAGCAGGAGCCGCTGCCGCTGTTCGTTGCCAAGAGCGCCGGACTGTTCGCGGCGATGGCCGGCATCGGCTGGCTGCTGGCCTCCTACAAGGGGCTGCCGAACGTCCTGATCATCATGGCGCTGCTGATCGGCCTCTACGCCTTCGTCACCCGCGACACCACCATCGGCCGCCGCGTCTACGCGCTGGGCGGCAACGAGAAGGCGGCCAGGCTGTCCGGCATCGACACCCGCCGCCTGTCCTTCTACACCTTCGTCAACATGGGCGTCCTCGCCGCGCTGGCCGGGCTGATCTTCGCGGCCCGCCTGAACACCGCCACGCCCAAGGCCGGCGTGTCGTTCGAGCTGGACGTGATCGCCGCCTGCTTCATCGGCGGGGCGTCCGCCTCGGGCGGCGTCGGGCGGGTGACGGGTGCGGTGATCGGCGCCTTCATCATGGGCGTGATGAACAACGGCATGTCGATCCTCGGCATCGGCATCGACTGGCAGCAGGTGATCAAGGGTCTGGTGCTGCTCGCCGCCGTCTGCTTCGACGTCTACAACAAGGGCAAGGTCTGACGGCGGCTTCGGGACCTGGGTTCCCTCGCCGCCGTCCACCCTGCCCCAACCGGACACATCGCCATGACGCTCCCCACCCTCGGCCTCGTCGGTCTGGGAAAGATCGCCCGCGACCAGCACATCCCGGCCATCGCCGCCACCGGCCTGTTCCATCTCGCCGCCGTGGTCAGCCCGGATGGCGCCACCACGGACGGCGTCCCGACCTTCCGCTCCCAGGCGGAGATGCTGGCGGCGCTGCCCGGTCTCGACGCCGTGGCGCTCTGCACGCCGCCCGCCGTCCGCCACGGCTTGGCGGTCGAGGCGCTCCGCGCCGGCAAGCACGCGCTGATCGAGAAGCCGCCCGTCGCCACTTTGTCGGAGCTTCACGATCTGGAGGCCGAGGCCGAGGCGGCGCGGCGCACCCTGTTCACCGCCTGGCATTCACAGTTCAACCCGGCGGTGGAGGAGACCAGGCGCCGGCTGGCCGACGCCACCATCCACAGCGTCGCCATCACCTGGAAGGAGGATGTGCGGCGCTGGCATCCGGGCCAGGACTGGATCTTCGCGACCGGCGGCTTCGGCGTCTTCGATCCCGGCATCAACGCGCTGTCGATCCTGACCGACATTCTGCCGGCCCCGGTCTTCGTCCGCTCGGCGGAGCTGCGCGTCCCGGCCAACCGCGACACCCCCATCGCCGCCACGCTGGAGATGGGCGCGGCCCCCGGCTCCCGCATCGGCCATCGCATCGGCCGTGTCACCGCCGATTTCGACTTCCTCCAGCAGGGCGGGCAGACCTGGTCCATCGTCATCGAGACGACGGACGGACGTCTCGACCTGACCCATGGCGGGACCCGCCTGACGGTGGACGGCGCGCCGGCCCTGGCCGAGCCCGACACCGAGTATCGGCGCATCTACCGCCATTTCCATCGGTTGATCGAGGACGGGGCAAGCGACATCGACGCCCGCCCGTTGTCCCTGGTCGCCGACGCCTGCATGGTCGGGCGCTGGCACCGCACCGCTTCCTTCGACTGGTAGAAGGCCCCGCAACGGGTCCGGCAACAGGGCGTTTCCCGGCGGACAGGCGCGCGGCCCGATGCCGACGAACGAGCTTCACCCCCACCCCCGGCGCCGGGCCGTCCGGTCCGCGCCCCAACCCGAAACCGGTGTCGACATGTCCGAGACGAAGCCCCCCTTCCCCCCCAGTTCCTCCGATTCAGGGCGTCGGCTGCGCTCGCGCGCGTGGTTCGACAACCCCGACAACCCCGACATGACCGCGCTCTATCTGGAGCGCTACCTGAATTTCGGGCTGACGCGGGAGGAGCTGCAATCGGGCGCGCCGATCATCGGCATCGCCCAGACCGGCTCCGACCTCAGCCCGTGCAACCGGCATCATCTGGTCCTGGCCGAACGCCTGCGCGAGGGCATCCGCACCGCCGGCGGCATCGCCATCGAGTTTCCCGTCCACCCGATCCAGGAGACCGGCAAGCGGCCGACCGCCTCGATCGACCGCAACCTCGCCTATCTCGGCCTCGTCGAGGTGCTGCACGGCTATCCGCTGGACGGCGTCGTGCTGACCATCGGCTGCGACAAGACCACGCCGGCCTGCCTGATGGCGGCGGCCACCGTCAACATCCCGGCCATCGCCCTGTCGGTCGGCCCGATGCTGAACGGCTGGTTCCGCGGCGAGCGCACCGGCTCGGGCACCATCGTGTGGAAGGCCCGCCAGATGATGGCGGCCGGCGAGATCGACTATCAGGGCTTCATCGAACTGGTGGCCTCGTCCGCCCCCTCGACCGGCTACTGCAACACGATGGGCACCGCCTCCACCATGAATTCGCTGGCGGAAGTGCTGGGCATGCAGCTTCCGGGCTCCGCCGCCATCCCCGCCCCCTACCGCGAGCGCCAGCAGGCCGCCTACGAGACCGGCAAGCGCATCGTCGAGATGGTGCGCCAGGACATCAAGCCGTCGGACATCCTGACCCGCAACGCCTTCCTCAACGCCATCGTCGTGAACTCGGCCATCGGTGGATCGACCAACGCGCCGATCCACATCAACGCCATCGCCAAGCATGTCGGCGTGCCGCTGACGGTGGAGGACTGGCAGACCCATGGGCTGGGCGTGCCGCTGCTGGTCAACCTCCAGCCGGCGGGCGAGTATCTCGGCGAGGACTTCCACCGGGCCGGCGGCGTCCCCGCCGTGGTGGCGCAACTGATCGGCCAGGGCCTGATCCGCGAGGACGCGCCCAACGTCAACGGCCGGACCATCGGCGAGAACTGCCGCGATCAGCCGATCATGGACAGCCGGGTAATCCTGCCGATCGACCAGCCGCTGAGGATCAACGCCGGCTTCGTCGTGCTGCGCGGCAACCTGTTCAACGCCGCCATCATGAAGACCAGCGTGATTTCCGAGGAGTTCCGCGAACGCTACCTGTCCAACCCCCAGGATCCCGAGGCATTCGAGGGGAAGGTCGTCGTCTTCGACGGGCCGGAGGACTACCACCACCGCATCGACGACCCGTCGCTCGGCATCGACGCCTACACGATCCTGGTCATCCGCGGCACCGGACCGATCGGCTATCCGGGAGCGGCGGAGGTGGTGAACATGCGTCCGCCCGCCGACCTGATCAGGCAGGGTGTCCATTCCCTGCCCTGCATCGGCGACGGCCGCCAATCCGGCACCTCGGGCTCGCCGTCCATTCTCAACGCATCGCCGGAAGCGGCGGTGGGCGGCGGGCTGGCCCTGCTGCGCAGCGGCGACCGGGTGCGGATCGACCTGCGCCGCGGCTCCGCCGATATCCTGATCCCCGAAGCGGAACTGGCCGATCGCCGTGCCGCCCTGGACGCCGCGGGCGGCTACCCGGTGCCGCCGTCGCAGACGCCCTGGCAGGAAATTCAGCGCGGCTTGGTCGGCCAACTGGACGAGGGCATGATTCTGAAGCCGGCGGTCAAGTACCAGCGCATCGCCCAGACCATGGGAATCCCGCGCGACAATCATTGACGAGGAGCCAGGGGGCGCTGATGGGTCATTGCGTCCGCAACGGGCCGTTGGCGGTCGAGCTCCCGACGACCTCCGTCGGGCCCTCCCCGATGACCAGACGATCCGTGAAGGTTGGCCTCTGAAACGCGCGTCGCGTGTCACATTTCCGGGGCCATCCTTGTCATGTCTTTTGTAACGGCAGCTCGCAAAGGAGATGACGATGGCCGGGAAGACGACAGCGACGATCGACTCTCAAGCCGAGAGCCTGACGCTCATCAACGTGTATGAGGTCGAGCCTGAAAAGCAGGCCGAGCTTGCGAAGGCGCTTTCCGAGGCGACCGAAAGCACGATCCGGCATCAGCCTGGCTTCATCTCGGTCAGCATTCACAGCAGCTTCGACGGCCGGAAAGTCGTCAACTATGCGCAATGGGTGTCGAAGGAGCATTTCGAGGGGTTCATGAAGAAGCCTGGGACGCAGGACCAGCTCAAGCAGTTCGCCGGGCTTGCGAAATCGGTCGCGCCCAGCCTTTACAGGGTGAGCTCGGTTGTCGCGGAGTAAAGGCAGGACGGTGCTGAAATGAACGGCATGCGGCCAGAACCCTCATTCGCCGATTTGCGGCCGCGCCTTGTCCGGCTGGCATATCGGATGTTGGGATCGGTGGCGGACGCCGAGGATGTCGTTCAGGATGCCTGGGCGCGGTGGCTGGCGACGGACCGTGATGCGGTGCGCGAACCGGCTGCCCTGCTGCGCACCATCGTCACGCGCCTTTGCCTCAACGAGTTGAAATCCGCCCGGCACAGGCGCGAGACCTATATCGGACCATGGCTCCCCGAACCCATCTTCGAGGACGGGGAGCCGGACACCGACGATGACATCACGCTTCCGCTGATGATCGCGCTGGAACGGTTGTCGCCACTGGAGCGCGCCGCCTTCCTGCTCCATGACATTTTCGGCATGGGCTTTGATGACGTAGCCAGTGCCATTGGCCGTGAACCCGCGGCATGCCGCAAGCTCGCCAGCCGGGCGCGGGAGCATATCCAGGCCGCCCGACCGCGTTTCGCGGTGACGAAGGAGCATGGATTGGAAATCGCCGCCACTTTCTTCACCGCATCGCGCAATGGCGACATGGGTGCGTTGCGGTCGCTTTTGGCTGAGGATGTTACGGCCTTCGCGGATGGCGGCGGCAAGGTTCCAGCTTCGCCGCGTCCACTGATCGGCATCGCCGAGGTCATGGCGCGGCATGTCCAGCTTGCGCAGGAGTTCAACCAGGTCGCGTCCCGGTGAGTGGTGTCCGAACGTGAGGCTGGCCCGCCGGAGCGCTCCCCCCTAGCTGGCGCAGGCGGGCCAGCCGTTCGGAAGCAGGCGGTCACCGTGTGTCTTCGGTAAGTTGAGGTTGCTTGACGACCATCAACTGTGACGGAGACCACGATGACCGAGGACAGGATCGCTCTTCAGGACCTGATTGGGAAGAGCGCCGACGCTGACTTCCTGCGCGAGATGGTCGGTTTCGCCGCCCAGCGGCTGATGGAACTGGAGGTCGAAACCTTGTGCGGCGCCGGTTACGGCGAGCGCACGGACGAGCGGCAGACCAAGCGCAACGGGTATCGCGAGCGGAGCTGGGAAACCCGCGCCGGGGCCATCGACCTTCGGATCCCCAAGCTTCGGCGCGGCTCCTACTTCCCGGCCTTCCTGGAGCCACGGCGCACGGCGGAGAAGGTGCTGGTCGCGGTGATCCAGGAGGCCTACGTGCAGGGCATCTCGACGCGCAACGTCGATGACTTGGTCAAGGCGATGGGCATGATCGGCATCTCGAAGAGCCAGGTCAGCCGCCTGTGCCAGGACATCGACGAGCGCGTCCAGGCGTTTTTGAACCGGCCGCTGGAGGGTGACTGGCCCTTTGTGTGGCTGGACGCCACCTATGTCAAAGTGCGCCAGGACGGCCGCATCGTCTCGGTTGCCGCCATACTCGCCATCGGCGTCACCACCGATGGCCGGCGCGAGGTGCTGGGGCTCGGTCTCGGGCTGTCGGAAGCCGAAATCTTCTGGAGCGAGTTCCTGCGCTCCTTGACGCGCCGGGGGCTGCGCGGAGTGAAACTGGTGATCGCCGATGCTCATCTCGGGCTGAAGGCCGCCGCTTCCAAGGTGCTGGGCGCGACACTCCAACGGTGTCGTGTTCATTGCATGAGGAACCTCCTGGCCTGCGTCGGCAAGGCGCACCAGACGATGGTCGCCGCCACCATCCGCACCGCCTTTGCCCAGGAGACCGCCCAGGCCGCCCACGAGCAGTGGCGACACGTCGCCGACAGCCTGCGGCCGCGCTTCTCCAAACTGGCCGCCTTGATGGACGAGGCCGAGTTCGACGTGCTGGCCTACATGGCCTATCCCAAGGACCTGCGCACCAAGCTGCACTCCACCAACCCCTTGGAACGCCTGAACGGCGAGATCAAGCGGCGCACCAATGTCGTCGGCATCTTCCCATGCGAAGCCGCCGTCACCCGACTGGTCGGCGCCCTGCTGCTGGAGCAACATGACGAGTGGGCTGTATGCCGACGCTACATGACCATGGAAAGCTTGGCCGTGCTGTGCAACCCTGCGGGCGACCCGCTTGTCATCTCAGCGGAGTAAACCGGCAGCCTCAGCGCGCCGAGGAACACGAAGCCTCCTCAGACACCACACCCCGGGGCACGATCGATGTGCTGGGCGATCAGCGTCGAGAAGAGCGTCAGGACCTGCCGCCCTTCCAGCGAAAAGGGTCGGCTCTCCGTGCTCGCGGCGCAGAGCGTCCCGTACAGCCTGTTGTCTTCGAGATAGACCGGCGTGCTGGCGTAGGTCTTGATGCCGAGGCTCCGGGCCGCTTCCGAATCCCCCCAGCAGGCGGACACATCCTCCGTGTAGGCCCGCCCCTCGTCCAGTGCGCGCTTGCACAGCGTGTCGTCCCAGGGCACCGACAAGCCTTCGGGAATCCGCATGGTCTTGCTGTTGCGGGAAAACACGATGGTCTGGACACCGGCCTCCGCGTCGACGCGGGTCAGATAGGTGCTTTCCATCCGGTGATCAGTTCCAGCAACTCCAGCAAAGGGTGGGTCAGTTGCCCAACGGTGCGGGGGCCGATACCAACGTGCTGGAAACCCGCTCCAGAAACTCCTGAGGGACCATTGCGTTGATCTGATTCGTGGATGGCACGCCCCTATGCTGTGAACCACACCCAATTTCCGCAAGCTTATCGCCTTGAGTTTCCATCACCATTGCGCTTCCCACAACCAATGCGTGTTCGCGCGATTCGGCGCTGGCGGTTCGGCGCTTCTGGATGGAGACAAGAAAAAGCCCCTGAAAGCTGTTTGCTTTCAGGGGCTTTGATTTGGTTGCGGGGGCAGGATTTGAACCTGCGGCCTTCAGGTTATGAGTTAGATTTCGGCAAGTTTTTCGATCCTACGCCATCGCCGCCGCTATCCGCCAAAACCAAGCCAACTAATTGTTATCACTTGTTTTTTTCACGACACCATCTCACTCTTTCCTACGACGCCATACGCTGTGACTTTCGTCGCGACGCTTCCACGACGCTTCCACAAAACTCCGGCGCCACCCTCTGGATCGGAAAGGTAACCCGCCATGGCCAAGGAGAAGCTCACCAAACGTTCCGTCGAGCAGTTCGCGGTGAAGGAAAAGGACTATATCGTCTTCGACAGCGATCTGCCGGGTTTCGGCGTCCGCGTCATGCCGAGCGGCAAACGCTTCTTCCTGATCCAGTATCGCCGCCATGGCCGCACCCGCCGCGTCATGCTCGGACAGTTCGGCCCCGTCACGGCCGAACGCGCCCGCAGGGACGCGACGCGCATGCTCGGCAATGTGCGCGGAGCCGATGGCGATCCGGCAGCGCTTCGCGACCAGGAACGGCAATCCACATCCGTCCAGGAATTGGGCGAGCGCTTCCTCAAGGAACATGTCGCCGTCCGCTGCAAGCCGAGAACGCAGGGCGAGTACAAGCGCGCCATCGAACTGTTCATCAATCCGTTCTTCGGCACCCAGCGGACTCGAACCGTCACCCCGGCCGATGTCGCCGATCTTCATGGCACCTACTCCCACATCCCCTATCAGGCCAATCGTACCCTCGGCGTCCTGTCCAAGATGATGAGCCTCGCCGAGACCTGGGGCATCCGCGACAAACACACCAACCCATGCGAGGACATCGAGCGTTATCCCGAGCACAAGCGGGAACGCTTTCTCTCGGCCAAGGAGATCCAACGGCTCGGCGAGGTTCTGAGAGAGGCCGAGGTTGCCGGCACGGAGAGCCAGTACGCTGTTGCCGCCTTCCGACTGCTATTGCTCACCGGCTGCCGGCTGTCGGAAATCCAGACCCTCAAATGGGCCTATGTGAACCTCGAAGAAAACGAACTCGACCTGCCGGACAGCAAGACCGGAGCCAAGACCGTTCACTTCGGCCAAGCCGTCCATGACCTGCTGGAAAAGCTGCCGCGGGCCGACGACAACCCCTACGTCATCGCCGGCAAGATCGAGGGTCATTATCTCACCGACCTGCAAAAGCCGTGGCGGCGCATCCGCAAAGCGGCTGGGATTGAGGAAGCCCGCATCCACGACCTGCGGCATACCTTCGCCTCGGGCGGGCTGCTGGTCGGTGAGGGCCTGCCGATGATCGGCAAGCTGCTCGGACACACCCAGATCCAGACGACAGCCCGCTATGCTCATCTGGCCGATGATCCCATCAAGGCTGTAGCCACCCGCATCTCCAGCCAACTCGCGGCGGCGCTGGGATGACACCCGTGACATCGCCAGCAATGTGACGGAGGCTGCCCGCGGCACGACCGCGGTGTCCTCCACCATCGTCGGTGTCAACCAAGCGGTGCTGGAAACCGGTTCCGCTGCGACGGGGGTGCTGGATGCCGCCAGCAGCTTGGCGCAGGATGCCGAGACGTTGCGCAGTGAGGTCAGCACCTTCCTCATCGCAGTCCACACCGTCTAGTTCCAGCAGCCAGTACGCGATCTGACCGAGCTCGTCGAGCGTCAGAAAGCCGGCTTGGCGGAATTGGAGTCCCTGCGCCTGCAACTCTGGCAGATGCAGCGCACCGTTTTCGGGCGACGCTCCAAACGACGAGATCCCAATCAACTCGACTTGGGGGTAGAGGATCTGCTCCTGAAGAAACGGTCGTGTCAGCTCGCGCACCGACGCCGGATCGAAAGTGAGGGCCAGGACGAGGGCGGATGACCGCGCCAACGCAGAGCGAGAGTGAGAGTGCGGACGGGAATCCCGTGACGGGTTGAGAGCCGGAGGAGAGGCTTCCGGCGCCCGTCGCGGAGGTTCCCGCGATGTCCAGACAGTCCACCCAGCCCGGCACCGGCCGGACAAGCCTGTACGACGAGATCACCGGCACGATCATCACCCAGTTGGAGGGCGGGTGCGTCCCCTGGGTTCAGCCCTGGGGCACGGCGGCGGGGAAAGCGCCGCTCGCCATGCCGAGGAACGCCGGCACCGGCCGTCTCTATTCGGGGATCAACGTGCTGATCCTGTGGGGCGCCGTCATCCAGCACGGCTTTCCCTGCCAGAGCTGGCTGACCTTCCGCCAGGCCCTGTCCCTGGGTGGCAACGTCCGCAAGGGCGAGCGCGGCACCACCGTCGTCTATGCCGACCGCTTCGTCCCGGACGGCGAGAAGAAGCGGGCGCGTGAAACCGGCGACAATCCCCAGGCGGTCCCCTTCCTGAAGCGCTTCACCCTGTTCAACGCCGCCCAGTGCGACGGCCTGCCGGACGACATGGCCGCTGCCGTCCCACCACCCTCGCCCGGCCTGATCGAGCCTACGGTGGATGCCCTGATCCGGGCCACCGGCATCGATTTCCACATCGGCGGCAACCGCGCCTTCTACGCCGTGAACGGCGACTATGTGCAGGTGCCGCCGCCCCAGGCGTATTTCGAGCCGATCAACTGGCACCGCACCGCGCTTCACGAACTGGGTCACGCTTCGGGCGCCAGGCACCGGCTGAACCGCGATCTCTCCGGATCGTTCGGCTCGAAGAAGTACGCTTTCGAGGAGCTTATCGCCGAAATCAACGCCGCTTTCTGCTGCGCTTCGCTCGGCATCGTACCGACCGTGCGCCACGCCGACTACATCAGCGCCTGGCTCGACGTGCTCCGCGAGGACAACCGGGCGATCATCCGCGCCGCCTCCCAGGCCAGCAAGGCGGCGGACTTCCTACTCGGCTTCTTGCCGGAGGCCGGTGCCGGGCAAAGCATGAAACATGGGAGGGCGGCATGATCCTCCTCACCGACGACCTGCGCGCCTGTCTCCTGGCCAACGGCCTTCGGCGCGGCGCCGATCACATCCCGGTGGTGAAACTCTTCAACCCGATGGGTGCCGCCACTTGGCTGGCAACCGAACTCGACCGGGACGGAGACACCCTGTTCGGGCTGGCGGACCTCGGCTTCGGCTGCCCGGAACTAGGGGCCTTCAGCCTGTCGGAACTGGCCTCGCTCCGCCTGCCCTTCGGGCTGGGGATCGAACGCGACCTCCTGTTCGAGGCCGCCCACCCGCTGTCGGTCTACGCCGATGCGGCCCATCGCACCGGCAGCATCATGGACGGCATCCGCCGGCTCGCCATGGCGGACGGCGTCCCCCGACAAAGCCGATGACGCGGGTTCGCCGCCGGCCCGGACCAATCGCCCCGGGCCAATCGTCGGTGACGCCGGCGCACGCCGGCGTGGCGTCTTTCCCGACCATCCCTCGGCATCCGGAGAAACCCGCCTCAAGGAGATCTCACGATGACCGACTTAAAGCGCTATGCCGTCGAGTGCCATGGCGGCGGTGAAGGGCTTGGTGCCCCGGCCCTGGCGGTGTTCGACATCGAGCGGCAAACCGCCGAATTCATCGTCCAAATGGCCCGCCTGATCAAGCAGCATCAGATCCACCAAATCGAACGGTATGATTTCCGGGTCTGGTATTTCGAAACCGACCCGCGGGATGATCTCAACGATCGGCAACGGACAGCGGCGGAAGCCGACCCGAGCCTGATCGAGTTGCGGGACGACAGCCAGGCCCTGATGCGGTCGGAAGCCGATCGCCTCTGCGTCACGGCGGATCGCTTCCGCTTCCTGACCTACCGGAAGCACTGCGACGATGAAATCGAAACGCAGGACCAGCCGATCGCCGCCTTGGCCGTTCACTTCGCCATCCCCTGGGATTTCGCGGGACCGGACGGCTACCTCCAGGCCGAATACGGCGACGAGGGGGAAGATCCCAGGTTCCCGCGCAGCGACTGGCAATACGAGATGGCGAACGGCGACACGGCGCTCGGCTATTTCCTCTGGCTGTGGCATCGCCACGAGGCCGAGAACATCGCGCTTCCCGCCAGCGCCATCGGGCCGGTTGCCGACTGCGTCGAGCGTCTCACCCGGAACGGCGTCACGGATACCGATCTGGACGCGATGGTCCATGATCTGAAATCGGCGGAGGCCGCCAGCATTAACAACGAGGGGCTTTCCACCCAGGTCCGTTACCTGCTGGAAGCCGATGCCCACAGGCCGCACTCGATGCCCTGCTGGCCTGACGGGGCACGCAAGCCCGTCTCCGGAACGACCGGTCCAGCCCCATCCCTCCTGGCCCGCCGGTTTTCCGGATTTCCTTAAATCCGCCCTTCCGGCTTTCCGGGTTTGTGGCGGCGCCGGAAGAGAGGAAGAGGAAGGCCGGGTTTTTCGTGACGGGTTGGAGGCCGGGGAGAGTCTTCCGGCCGCCCGTCGCGGAGATTCACCCGATGGCCGCTGTCCAGAAGATCACCCTGTCGCCCTCCCTCGACGTCCCCTTCAACAAGCTCGTCCTCTCCCAGGCCAACGTCCGCCGCGTCAAGGCCGGCGTCTCGATCGAGGAACTGGCCGAGGACATCGCCCGGCGCACCCTGTTGCAGGGGCTGAGCGTCAGGCCGATCCTCGACGCCGAAGGCGCCGAAACCGGCATGTACGAGGTTCCGGCCGGCGGCCGTCGCTACCGGGCGCTGGAACTGCTGATCAAGCAGAAGCGCCTGCTCAAGACCGCACCGATCCCCTGCGTCGTCCGCGACCGCGGCATCCCCGAGGAAGATTCGCTGGCCGAAAACGTCCAGCGCGCCCCCCTCCACCCCCTCGATCAGTTCCGCGCCTTCTTCGCCCTGCGCCAGAAGGGACTGTCCGAGGAAGAGATCGCCGCCGCCTTCTTCGTCTCGGCCGTCGTCGTCAGGCAGCGGCTGCGCTTGGTCTCGGTGTCCGAGGTCCTGCTCGACGTCTATGCCGCGGACGGCATGTCGCTCGACCAGCTCATGGCCTTCACCATTTCCTCCGATCACGCCCGTCAGGAACAGGTGTGGGAGGCGGTCCAGCGTTCCTACAACCGGGAGCCTTATCAGATCCGCCGGATGCTGACCGAGAACACCGTGCGGGCCGCCGACAAGCGGGTGCAGTTCGTCGGCACGGAGGCTTATGAGACGGCCGGCGGCATCGTCCTGCGCGATCTCTTCCAGTCCGACGACGGCGGCTGGATTGAGGACGTGGCCCTGCTCGACCGCTTGGTCGCTGAGAAGCTGAAGGCCCTGGCCGATCAGATCGCCAGCGAGGGCTGGAAGTGGGTCGTCGCCGATCTCGGCTTTCCCTACGGCCATACCCAGGGCCTGCGCAAGCTGGTTGGCACGGCAGCCGACCTGACCCCCGAAGAGCGGGCGACGGTCGAGGCCCTCGAAGCGGAACATGACCGGATTGAGGACGAGTACGCCGAGGCCGAGGAACTGCCAGACGAGACCGACCGCCGGCTCGGCGAGATCGAGACAGCGCTGGACACCTTCGCCGGCCGGCCGCTGCGGTTCGACCCGGCAGAGATCGGCCTTGCCGGCGCCTTCGTCAGCATCGGCGCCGACGGCAGCCCGGTGATCGACCGCGGATATGTCCGCCCCGAGGACGAGCCGCCGGCTGCCGTCGAACCCGATGGCGAGCCGGCCGGCGCCGTTCCCCTGTCGCCGCCCGTCGCCGTGGTCACCGTCGGCTGCCAGCCCACCGCTCCCGAGGAGGAGGAGGATGGCGCCATCAAGCCCCTGCCCGACCGGCTGGTGATGGAGCTGACCGCCTACCGCACCCTGGCCCTGCGCGACGCCGTCGCCGAGCACCCCCAGGTCGCCCTGACCCTGCTGCTACACAAGCTGGTCGGCGACACGTTCCGGCATGGCGGAGCAGGGGCCTGCCTGGAAGCCTTCGTCCGCTCCGTCTCCTTCCCGGCCCAGCCGGCGAACCTCGCCGACAGCCCGCCGGCCAAGGCCGTCGCCGAACGGCACGCCGCCTGGGAGGCCGAGCTGCCGGAGGGCGACGACGCCCTGTGGAACTGGCTCGCCGCCCTCGACGACGCCAGCCGCCTGGCCCTGCTCGCCCATTGCGTCAGCTTCGGCGTCAACGCCCTCTATGAGAAGGTGGACCGCTTTGGCGGCGCCGGCCTGTCGCAGCACGGTCTCGACCGCCGGCTGACCCAGGCCGGGCGCCTGGCCGGGGCCGTCGATCTCGACCTGGTGGAGGCCGGCTGGCACCCCACCGCCGACAACTACCTGGGCCGCGTCACCAAGTCCCGCATCCTGGAGGCGGTGCGGGAAGGCGTCGGCGACCGGGCTGCCCAGCTCATCGACCACTTGAAGAAGGGCGACATGGCCAAGGAGGCCGAACGGCTGCTCACCGACAGCGGCTGGCTGCCCGAGCTGCTGCGGCCGGCGGGTGACGATGCCCCGGCGCCGGACGCCGGGAGCGATGCCGTCACCCTGCCCGATTTTCTTGCCGGCGACGACGGAACGGCAGAACCGCCGGCCGCCCCCGAGGCAGCCCACAGCATCGCCGCCGAGTAACCCATCCATCCTCCGGCCCGGCCCCTTCCAAGGAGCCGGGCCTTTTCTTTTTCGAGGCTGCGATCATGCCCATGAACATTAACGGCAGCCCGGCTCCCTTGCATGACGGCTCCGGTCCAACTGGTTCATCTCTCGCTTTCAGAGCACTCTCAGAAATTCGAATCTGACCCAAAGCGAACCATCGCTCGCGACCGCGAAGCGCCAGGAGCCGACCTTTGCGACGGCTCTCCAGTGCGGATTTCGATGAAGCCAGCCGGGGTTTCCGATTTGAAAGCGGTCCAGCGTTCCTGGCTGAAGCCGGTCCAAGCTTCCGACGCAGTCGCTCGCATGGGCAAGGGCGGATCGCGCGGCTCGCCGCGCCCCGTGCATAGAGCCTACCTTCGGCAGAAGTCAGGAGGTAGGAGGCGGGGCGCGCTGCAACCACACTGTCATTGCGGTCCTGTCAGATCAAATCAATCAGAGGACGCATATAAGTGAATACGGACTCGTATTCATCCGCCTGAAGAAGTTTATCCTTGTGAGATAGGGTAATTGTTTCTCCCACATGGGGTACATCATGGAGCGAGACTGTCCCAAGGATAAGTTGCGAGTCTTTGGGCTGTTCTTTAAAAATAAGCCGGAAAGCCGCCTCGGCATTCTTATCGTCCAGATCTTCCTGTTTCGGGGAGTCGATAATGATAGGGCAGGCGCAAGATGAAGAGAATTCAAACAGAGTATGAAGAAATGCATACGTATAAGCCAGTAAAGCACGAGGGCGGTTGCTGCCAGTTGCCTTAATCTTACAATCAATCCGCTCAACGCTCTTAGCGCTAACAGTTGTTACATTCAGATCACGAAGGAAGCTGGTCATTTTAGTAAAATAAAATTTCTCTATACGCTCCTGATGCTCTTTATCTAATAAGGGTTTTAGGCGCGCTTCTAAATCTTCGATGCGGCGCCTGATTTTCTCAATCTTTCTTGTGAGATGGTCTATTTCATCCCGCATAAGGATGTAGGCTTTCTTTTCCCCCTCGGCGTCGATGAAATCCTTAAGTTTAAGTTTTCCACGCTTCTGCGACATTAACAGGTTTATCTTGGAAAGTCGGAAGTCTGCTTTTTTGAGAGCCTCTTGCTGGCGATTAATATCGCGTGATAGTCTATCCAGTTGCGTAACTGCATCTGCGATGAATTTGCGGCAGGCTTCACGGTCTTCGAGAAGTGAAAACCTGTGAAAGAAAGAGTTGTCATGATCGGTCCCGCAGGTTGGGCAGCGAATTGTGAGACTGCGCTGATCGAGGATGAAGCGATAATCCCTATCAAATTCCCCGAGAGCGCTTCTGGTGATGTTGAGTTGGTCATCCAGCGATGTTCTCTGATTGGAGAGATCCGAGAGCTTCTCGGTAATTGTTGTGCGCCGTTCCTGAAGGCCGGAAAGCTCCTGAAGTAGTTCCTTAATGGCCTTCTGGTAGGCGTGATGGTCAATATCGATTGCCGCATGCTTGCGCCGTTCCTGGATGCGGGAGAGCGCCCCTTGTACGATATTCCGCTCGCTCTCAAGGGCTAACTTTGCCTGCTTTTCGACATTCAGCGCGGCGTTGATCTCGAAATATGCATTGGGGCGAATACCAGAATGAAACATAATGACAGCTGGCTTCCAGTCTTCATATTGACCAAGATTGTCAAATGAGGACCATTGGCTACGCCACCCGTAATCTTGGTCAATGTAGAAAGGTAAGAGACAATAAGCGGGCGGCGGGACATCAGGTGCTCCGGCGCGATTAGTGAGGATGAGATTGAAATTAAGGATATGTGCCATGAAGGGAGCTAGCTCCTTCGAGATATCTGTCGTCTTCAGAATTAGATTGCGTTTTTCATCGAATACAAGAAATATCGTTCCGGTTCGCAAAATACTGTACGCCTTCTCGTCGATTGTAAATTCGAGAAGACCAAAGACATTTGCTTTCTTCCAGCCAGGATTAACGATGGCTGGCTCCGCCCCCAGGCACCAGTAGGTCGATTTTATTAGAGAGGATTTGCCGACATCATTGGCTCCCTTGATCACCGTCACGTTGGGGTGAAATGGTGCCTTCTTCGCGGCCTTCTCGGTCATTGATAGGAGATATAATGCCTTTAAGCGCAATTTTTTCATGTTGCTTCTTCCTGAGATGCCTGACCAGCATCTTGTATTGTTCTTCACTTCTCATAGGACGCCTGAAATTCATAAAGGACGCCGGCATAGATATAGCTAACGGACAGGTGCGGTACGGCGCGATGAACAGACTGTTGGACGATATTTGACACGTCTTTCATGATTTCTTCCATGCATGCTTCTTGGTTTGTCTCTAGATACGCGTCGAGAACACTACGGATCGTCGATCGTAATTCATGAAGGCCCACATCGGTGACCTTATAGCGATCCGTCTCGTACTTCTCCCATTGTTGCCGAATTATCCGCAGTCTTGCCGGAGAGAAGAATGCTGCAATCAGTGGCTGCGCATCGGACCAAGGTGGCCTCCTTTGATTGGCAAGCTTAAGGCCTTCTATCCATCCATCCATATCGGAACGGCGGATGAATTTCGCTGCCAGAAGCTGTTCAAACGATGTGATGTCGTCCATGTTTTTTGAGCGATCACGACAGTGATCGAGAAGTGCAAGCCGGAACCCATCATGACCTGAGGCAAGCATCCCGCATGTACTTTGGACAAATTCTAATATGCGACCCTTCAGAAATGTTTCGTATTTCTCAAGGGAAAAATCCGTTTTATGAAAATGGAAAAGCTCACCATCTGCATCGCAGGTAACTCTTGGAAACTCATTCTTCAAAGCGGTGATAAACATCACATAGTCTGACGCCTGTGTTTCGCAAAACTTACAGGGATATGGCTTAGATATAAATATGGCGGGTGCATTGCTCACAAATCCTAGGTGATCCGTCTCGTCGGGAAACTTAATCTTGTTCGCAAGCATCTTGCCCATAACTGAGGGCTTGGTTCCTTTTTTACCTTTTTCTCGACGGGTGAGTTCATCGATAGTCCAGAATCCGGCACTTTTTGTCTTTACTTGAAAGAAACGAACTTTTGGCGCGCCAGAAACGTAGACAATGACGAAGATGTCATCATGGAATTCAAACGCAATATTGTAATCAATTCCCTGCTCATGGAGGTCAAGCAAATGGGTAATGCCCCAGTGCGCTTGAAAGTCGAATCGGTCTTGCGCGAGACTTCCTGCCTTTTCACGTTGCGGTGTACTAATGAGCTTCTCTATAAGGTCCACAATCGCTCCTGGGGCAGAAGCCGACAACAACATAGATATACCTTTTTCATAAGTGTGCGGCAATCACTATTGAAATCATGATTAAAGTAGGGAAGTGCATATCATCGTATTCAGCAAAAAAATTCTGTTTTAATTCTGCATAGAGCGTGTGTGGTGCTTGGTTTCTTTGGACGCCATCGCCCGCCCCTCACCATATGCGCGATCAGGAACAGCCAACGGGGACGGTTCCGTCGCTCATGACGACCACGCTGGCATCGTTGGAAGAATAGCTTCGCAGACTCATTCAGTTCTTTGACGCCCTCAACCGACAGCCAGATTGTCCGCTTCAAATACGCTACCGAATGTCTGGAAATGGCGGATAGTGTTGAAAAAGTCCCTGGGCTGATGGAGCGAGAAACTTTCCGTCTTGTGGCGGCCGTATCGCGCAGTGATATATTTTGTGAGTCAGCCGAAATGGCTCATTGTTACGCAAAAATGGCTGCGGAGCACTCACCAGGAGTTTTTCAACACTATCGGCGCTAAACCGACATACGGAAGTAACCGACCAGGGCTGACTACGAGTTCGGCAAAGTGGTGGATATGATTGGAGAAGCCTTTACCTTGTCCGTAGGATTGGCGCAGTGCAGCACCCTCTACCAGCTTAGCCACCAGTTCGGTTCATCAGAGCGGCTTGGCCTCCAACCACGCCAAGGCAGATCCAAGCCCTGAGAGTTAAAGGGCTGCCGGGACGGGATTGAGCCGGAGCGGTCGAGAGAGCGCCGGATCGGCTCGCCCCGCTCCCGCTCTCCCGAGGCGTTTCCCATGCCTGTTCTTTCCCTCGCGGTGGCCGTTCCGGCCGCGCCGACCTTTCTTGCCGCCCTCCCCGATCCGGCCGACGCCATCCATCGGGCCGCGCTCGATCTCCTTCCCCAGCTCGAACAGGGCCAGCACATCGACGCGGTCTTCCTGCGCGATACCCTGACCCGCGCCTTCGGCGGCTCCGATGCCGAAGGCGCCTGGGACTGGAAGACCGCATACGAGGCCGGCGAAGCCGCCACCGTGCTGTTCCTGCGCAAATACGGTTTGGCGCTTTTCCGTAAAGCCGGCTCTCCGGCCGCGGCGCTGCCCCTGCTCGCCCGGATCGCCGGACTGCTGCCCACCCACACCCGCCGCTCCGAGGACAGCCAGACCTTCCAGCAATTCTCCACGCCGATTCCGCTGGGTTTGGCAGCGGCCACCGCCGCCGCGTTCACTCCGACCGACCGCGTGCTCGAACCCTCGGCCGGCACCGGCCTGCTGGCGATCTTCGCCGAGATCGCCGGAGCCGCCCTCGCGCTGAACGAACTCGCCGACACCCGCGCCGGGCTGCTCTCCCGCCTGTTCCCCGACCGGCCCCTCACCCGCTTCGACGCCGCCCAGATCGACGATCATCTGGCGTCCGGTGCGGCGCCTTCCGTGACCCTGATGAACCCGCCCTTCTCGGCCACGGCCCATGTCGCCGGGCGGAAGGCCGACACCGCGCTGCGCCACATCGCCTCGGCGCTGGCCCGCTTGGCCGATGGCGGCCGGCTGGTGGCCATCACCGGAGCGGGATTTGCACCGGAGACGCCCACCTGGCGCGATGCCTTCATCCATCTGCAGGAACGCGGGCAGGTGGTGTTCACCGCCGCCATCGACGGCGCGGTCTATGCCCGGCACGGCACCACCTTCGACACCCGCCTCCTGGTCATTGACAAACGGCCGGCCGCCGATCCGGCCGTCTTTCCGCCCTCGCCCGGCATAGCCCCCGACGTCGCCACCCTGCTCGGCTGGATCGGCACCCGGGTGCCGCCCCGCCTGCCCTTGGTCAACGGCCCCCTCACCTCCCGGGCGGCGCCGGTCCACGCGGTGCGCGTCGCACCGGCCCGGCCCGTCCAACCGGCCCGCAAGCCCCTGGCTGCGGACCCGGACGCCGTCGATCTCGCCTATGAAACCGCCGACTGGACCCCATCGGAGGACGTCCGCCTCACCGACGCCCTCTACGAGGAATACGGCTTGCAGTCGATTCGTATTCCCGGCGCCCAACCCCACCCCACCAAGCTGGTGCAATCGGCGGCGATGGCCTCGGTGGCGCCCCCCAAGCCCAGCTACCGGCCACGCCTGCCGGCCCGCCTGGTCGGCGAGGGCCCGCTGTCCGACGCCCAGCTCGAAACCGTGATCTATGCCGGCGAGGCCCATTCCGGCCATCTCGCCGGATCGTGGACGCTGGACGAGACCTTCGACACCGTCTCGGCGGCGCCCGACGGCGCCCCCGGCGCCGTGCGCTTCCGCAAGGGCTTCATGCTGGGCGACGGCACCGGCGCCGGCAAGGGCCGCCAGTCGGCCGCCATCATCCTCGACAACTGGCTGCGCGGCCGCCGCAAGGCGGTGTGGATCAGCAAGTCCGACAAGCTGATCGAGGACGCCCAGCGCGACTGGTCGGCACTCGGCATGGAACGGCTGCTGGTCACCCCGCTGTCGCGCTTCGCCCAGGGCCGGCCGATCAATCTGACGGAAGGCGTCCTTTTTCTAACCTATGCCACGCTGCGCTCCGACGACCGCGGGGAGAAGGTTTCGCGGGTGCGGCAGGTCGTGGAATGGTTGGGCACCGACTTCGATGGAGTGATCGTCTTCGACGAGAGCCACGCCATGCAGAACGCCGCCGGCAGCCAATCCGAACGGGGCGGTCAGGCGCCCTCGCAGCAGGGCCGTGCCGGCTTGCGCCTTCAGCACGCCCTGCCGGACGCCCGCATCGTCTATGTCTCGGCCACCGGCGCCACCACCGTCCACAACCTCGCCTACGCCCAGCGCCTCGGCCTGTGGGGCGGCGAGGACTTCCCCTTCGCCACCCGCGCCGAGTTCGTCGAGGCCATCGAGGCCGGCGGCATGGCGGCAATGGAGGTGCTGGCCCGCGACCTGCGCTCGCTCGGCCTCTACAGCGCCCGCTCGCTCTCCTACGACGGCGTCGAGTATGAGTTGCTCGAGCACGCCCTGAGCGCCGAGCAGGTGGCGATCTACGACGCCTATGCCGGCGCCTTCGCCGTCATCCACAACCATCTCGACGCGGCCCTGCGGGCAGCCAACGTCACCGGCGACAGCGGCACGCTGAACCGCCAAGCCAAATCCGCCGCCCGCTCGGCCTTCGAGAGCGCCAAGCAGCGCTTCTTCGGCCATCTGCTGACCGGCATGAAGACACCGACCCTGATCCGCTCCATCGAGCGTGACCTGGAGGAAGGCCACGCCGCCGTGGTGCAGATCGTCTCCACCGGCGAGGCGCTGATGGAACGGCGGCTGGCCGAGATCCCCGCCGAGGATTGGGCCGACGTCCAGATCGACATCACGCCGCGGGAATACGTCCTCGACTATCTCGCCCATTCCTTCCCGGTGCAGCTCTACGAACCGTTCACCGACAAGGAGGGCAACCTGTCCTCGCGCCCGGTGTACCGCGACGGCCAGCCGGTGGAAAGCCGGGAGGCGGTGGCCCGCCGCGGCGAACTGATCGAACGGCTGGCGTCGCTGCCGCCGGTGCCCGGCGCCCTCGACCAGATCGTCCAGCGCTTCGGCACCGATCTGGTGGCCGAGGTGACCGGCCGCTCTCGCCGCATCGTCCGCAAGGGCGACCGTTTCCAGGTGGAGAGCCGGGCCGGCGCCGCCAATCTCGCCGAGGCCCAGGCCTTCATGGACGACCAGAAACGCATCCTTGTGTTCTCCGACGCCGGCGGCACCGGACGGAGCTATCACGCCGACCTGACGGCGAAGAACCGGCGCCTGCGGGTGCATTACCTGCTGGAGCCGGGCTGGAAGGCGGACGCGGCCATCCAGGGCCTGGGGCGGACCAACCGCACCAACCAGGCCCAGCCGCCACTGTTCCGCCCCATCGCCACCAACGTGAAGGCGGAAAAACGCTTTCTCTCCACCATCGCCCGCCGGCTCGACACGCTCGGAGCCATCACCCGCGGCCAGCGCCAGACCGGCGGCCAGGGACTGTTCCGTCCCGAGGACAATCTGGAATCCCACTATGCCCGCGACGCCCTGCGCCAGCTCTATCAGATGCTGGTCCTCGGCAAGCTCGACGGCTGCCCGATCCAGACCTTCGAGGCCGCCACCAGCCTGACCCTGATGGACGAGGGCGGCCTCAAGGACGAGCTGCCGCCGATCACAACCTTCCTCAACCGCCTGCTGGCGCTCACCATCGATCTGCAGGGCGTGCTGTTCACCGCCTTCGAACGGTTGCTCGACGCCCGCATCCAGGGGGCCATCGCCAGCGGTGCCTACGACGTTGGGCTGGAGACGCTGCGGGCCGAGAGCTTCCTCGTCACCGAGCGGCGCACCATCTATGTTCATCCCGGCACCGGCGCGGAAACCCGCCTGCTGACCATCCGCCAGCGCCAACGCAACCATCCGCGCACCCTGGACGACGCGCTGGAGACCTTGTCCGACCCCCGCGCCCGGCTTCTGGTCAACCAGCGGTCGGGGCGGGCCGCCGTGCAGGTTCCCGCCCGCAGCGTCATGCTCGACGACGGCGAGATCGAACGCCGCGTCCGCCTGCTGCGCCCGATGGAAGCCGCCTCCCTGCCGCTGAAGACACTGGCGGAGACCCACTGGACCGAGGCCGACCACGCCGCTTTCACCACGGCCTGGAACGCCGAGGTTGCGGAGGTGCCGGAGTTCACCGAGAGCCTGCTGCATATGGTCACCGGCCTGCTGCTGCCGGTCTGGAAACGCCTGCCCGCTGGCTCGACGCGGGTCTTCCGGCTTCAGACCGACGACGGCGAACGCCTGATCGGCCGCACCGTGCCGCCCGCCTGGGTGGCCGGTGCCCTGGCGACCGGCACCACCACGCTGACGCCGGAGGATGCCTTCGCCGCCCTGACGGACGGGCGCACCATCCTCGACCTCGCCGACGGCCTCCAACTCCGCCGGGTGCGGGTGATGGGGACCTGCCGCATCGAACTCTCCGGCTTCACCGATCCCATGCGCGAGCGCCTTTCCGCCGACGGCCTGTTCCACGAGATCATCTCGTGGAAGCTGCGCATGTTCGTCCCCACCGCCACCACCACCGGCGTGGCGGTGCTGGCCCGGCTGCTGGACCGCTTCCCGATCCGGCGCATCGCCGAACGGGAGGCGGCGTGATGGTCCGGTTCGACGCCGCCGACCTAGCCCGCCGCCTTGGCCATCAGGCCGAGGCGGTGTGCCGCCGCTACCTCTCCGCCGGCCGCCGCGAGGGACATTACTGGCTGGTCGGCGACATCCTCAACACCCCCGGGCGCTCGCTGTTCGTCCGCCTGACCGGGCCGGAGAGCGGCAAGGGGGCGGCGGGCAAATGGACCGACGCCGCCACCGGCGAGCATGGCGACCTGCTGGACGTCATCCGCCGGTCCTGCGGCCTGGTGGACTTCAAGGAGGCCGCCGCCGAGGCCCGCGCCTTCCTCAGCCTGCCGCGCCAAGAGCCGGAACCACCGGCGATGCGCCCGGCACCACCGGCACCGTCCGGTTCACGCGAGGCGGCGCGGCGGCTGTTCGCCATGTCCCGGCCGATCCACGGCACCGTCGTGGAAACGTATTTACGGAAACGCGGAATCACGGCTCTGCACGACACCGGCCATCTGCGCTTCCATCCCCGCTGCTATTATCGCCCGGACGATGGCGGTCCCACCGAGATGTGGCCGGCGATGGTGGCCTCCGTCACCGATCCCGGCGGCTGCCTGACGGGCGCGCACCGCACCTGGCTGGCCGCCGACGGCTCCGGCAAGGCACAGGTCGCCACGCCGCGCCGGGCCATGGGCGACCTGCTCGGCCACGCCGTCCGCTTCGGCGTGGTCGAGGATGTCCTCGCTGTCGGCGAAGGCATCGAAACGATGCTGTCGCTGCGCTGTGCGTTCCCCGCCATGCCGGTGGCCGCCGCCCTCTCGGCCAGCCACCTTGCCGCCCTTCTGCTTCCGCCGATGCTGCGGCGGCTCTACATCGCCCGCGATGCCGATGCCGCGGGGGACACGGCCCTCGCGGCATTGACCGAACGCGCCGAAGCGGCGGGCGTCGAGGCGCTGACCCTGTCTCCGAGGACGGGCGACCTCAACGAGGATCTGTGCCGATTTGGCCTCGCTGCACTTCGGGGGGCGCTGCGCGTCCAACTCGCGACACAGGATGTCGTTCGCTTCATGCGACGGGAAACGGCCAGGCCGGGATGAGACGGGGAACGGGCCGATGCGATGTCATTGCAGGCGCGCAAGCCCATGGTGGCCGCGGATGATGTTGACCAGCGACCGCAGCGCAGGATGGCTGTGGCGGCGGCGGTCGTAATAGATATGGAACGGCTCGCCCGCGGAGGCGTGGTCGGCCAGCACGATGCAAAGGCTGCCCTCGCGGACTTCCTGGGCGATGCGCGCTTCCAGGAGATAGGCGAGCCCCATGCCCGCCCTCGCGGCGGCAATCGTCGTCGCCGTGTCGTTGATCGTGATGGACCCTGCAACGCGCAGGCGCTGCCCCCGCTCGCCATCGCCCAGTTCCCACGAATAGGTCGAATTGTCGCCCAGCAGCAACTGCAGGCAGGTGTGGCTGGCCAGATCGGAAGGCACCCGCGGGGTGCCGTGCCGGGCCAGATAGTCCGGAGAGCCCGCGACCACCCAGCGTTGGCCGCCGGTCAGGGGAACCGCCACCATGTCCTCGGGAACGTGGTGGCCATAGCGCATCCCGGCGTCGTAGCCTTCCTTGACGATGTCGATGGGACGGTTCTCGACCACCACCGTGAGGCGCACGCCGGGGCATTGCCGGGCAAAATCCGGCAGGGCCGGCGCGACCAAAAGATGCGCGGCATCGGCGAAGACGTTCAGGCGAAGCTCGCCGAAACGGGCGGCACCGGGCGCGTCCAGGGATTCCAGAGCCGCATCGATCATGTCGAAACCCGCACCCAGCTTCGCGGCCAGTTCCAGCCCAAGGTCGGTCGGCGCCACGGCGCGGCTGGTGCTGTTGAGCAACCGGGCCTGAAGACGCTCCTCGAGCCGGCGCATGGCATGGCTGGTGGCCGACGGTGTCAGGCCAAGTTCGATGGACGCCGCCTTGAAGCTGCCCCGCCGCAGGATGGTCAGGAACAGGCGCAGGTCGGCAAGGTCGATACGGTCGAGAAGACTCATGGTGATCCGAGTTCACCGCTCGAATGGATCGTGCCCCGGGGTGTGGTGTCTGAGGAGGCTTCGTGTTCCTCGGCGCGCTGAGGCTGCCGGTTTACTCCGCTGAGATGACAAGCGGGTCGCCCGCAGGGTTGCACAGCACGGCCAAGCTTTCCATGGTCATGTAGCGTCGGCATACAGCCCACTCGTCATGTTGCTCCAGCAGCAGGGCGCCGACCAGTCGGGTGACGGCGGCTTCGCATGGGAAGATGCCGACGACATTGGTGCGCCGCTTGATCTCGCCGTTCAGGCGTTCCAAGGGGTTGGTGGAGTGCAGCTTGGTGCGCAGGTCCTTGGGATAGGCCATGTAGGCCAGCACGTCGAACTCGGCCTCGTCCATCAAGGCGGCCAGTTTGGAGAAGCGCGGCCGCAGGCTGTCGGCGACGTGTCGCCACTGCTCGTGGGCGGCCTGGGCGGTCTCCTGGGCAAAGGCGGTGCGGATGGTGGCGGCGACCATCGTCTGGTGCGCCTTGCCGACGCAGGCCAGGAGGTTCCTCATGCAATGAACACGACACCGTTGGAGTGTCGCGCCCAGCACCTTGGAAGCGGCGGCCTTCAGCCCGAGATGAGCATCGGCGATCACCAGTTTCACTCCGCGCAGCCCCCGGCGCGTCAAGGAGCGCAGGAACTCGCTCCAGAAGATTTCGGCTTCCGACAGCCCGAGACCGAGCCCCAGCACCTCGCGCCGGCCATCGGTGGTGACGCCGATGGCGAGTATGGCGGCAACCGAGACGATGCGGCCGTCCTGGCGCACTTTGACATAGGTGGCGTCCAGCCACACAAAGGGCCAGTCACCCTCCAGCGGCCGGTTCAAAAACGCCTGGACGCGCTCGTCGATGTCCTGGCACAGGCGGCTGACCTGGCTCTTCGAGATGCCGATCATGCCCATCGCCTTGACCAAGTCATCGACGTTGCGCGTCGAGATGCCCTGCACGTAGGCCTCCTGGATCACCGCGACCAGCACCTTCTCCGCCGTGCGCCGTGGCTCCAGGAAGGCCGGGAAGTAGGAGCCGCGCCGAAGCTTGGGGATCCGAAGGTCGATGGCCCCGGCGCGGGTTTCCCAGCTCCGCTCGCGATACCCGTTGCGCTTGGTCTGCCGCTCGTCCGTGCGCTCGCCGTAACCGGCGCCGCACAAGGTTTCGACCTCCAGTTCCATCAGCCGCTGGGCGGCGAAACCGACCATCTCGCGCAGGAAGTCAGCGTCGGCGCTCTTCCCAATCAGGTCCTGAAGAGCGATCCTGTCCTCGGTCATCGTGGTCTCCGTCACAGTTGATGGTCGTCAAGCAACCTCAACTTACCGAAGACACACGGTGACCGCCTGCTTCCGAACGGCTGGCCCGCCTGCGCCAGCTAGGGGGGAGCGCTCCGGCGGGCCAGCCTCACGTTCGGACACCACTCACCGGGACGCGACCCTCGAATGAATTCAATTCATTAATAGACCGATCGAGCCTTCGCCCGCAAAGGGTAAGGATGGCACCCGGAACAAAGGGAGCGGAGAACCTCATGCTCGAACAGGTCAGGATCGGCGATCTTGCGGACAAGCGGATTCTGGTGACCGGCGGCTCGACAGGAATCGGCGCGGCGGTCGCACTGGCATTCGCCGAGCAGGGAAGCCATGTCGCGGTGCACTACAACGAAAGCGCCGAGGCGGCGCGGACCGTGCAAGCCAAGGTCCCACAGCGGATCGTGCTGGTGCAGGGGGACATGGGTGAGACGGGCATCGCTCGGACGGTGGTCGATCAAGCCGCCGCTCTGCTCGGCGGCCTGGACGGCATCGTCAACAACGCCGGCGGCATGCTGGGCCGGGTGCCCACGACCCAGGTCACGCCCGAGCATTTCGACCGGGTGCTGGACCTGAACGCCAAGTCGGTCTGGGAGGCGACGATCGCCGCCTATCGCCATCTGAAGGCGGCGGGCGGCGGCTTCGTCATCAACACGACCTCGGTCGCCGCGCGGAACGGCGGCGGCGGCGGGGCGGTGATCTACGCCGCCGCCAAGGGCTTCGTCAGCACCCTGACCCGGGGGCAGGCGAAGGAGTTCGTCGCCGACGGCATCCGCGTGAACGCGGTCGCACCCGGCCTGATCCAGACGCCCTTCCACGACCGGTACACCGCGCCCGACCTGATGGCAACCCAGCGCGCCGCCATCCCGATGGGACGGGAGGGCACGCCGGAGGAGTGCGTCGGCGCCTTCCTGTTCCTCGCCTCGCAGTCCCTGTCGGGATACGTCACCGGCCAGGTGATCGAGGTGAACGGTGGACAATTGATGCCCTGAGGAGAGACAGATGAACGATCGCAAGTTCGGCCGAACCGGCCACCCCGTTTCCGAGATTGGTTTCGGCGCCTGGGCCATCGGCGGCTCCTGGGGGGACGTGTCCGAGGCTGACGCCCACGCCGCGCTGCATGCCGCTCTGGACACCGGGACGACTTTCATCGACACGGCGGATGTCTATGGCGACGGACGGTCGGAACGCATCATCGCCTCGGTCCTGAAGGAGCGTGGCGGCGCGCGGCCCTTCGTCGCGACCAAGGCCGGGCGGCGGCTGTCGCCGCATGTGGCCGAGGGCTATACGGCCGAAAACCTCCAGGCCTTCGTCGACCGGTCACGCCGGAATCTGGACATGGACTGCCTGGATCTGGTGCAGCTCCATTGCCCCCCGACGGAGGTCTTCTATCGCCCCGAGGTCTTCGACGCGATGGAGGAGATGGTCGCGGCCGGCCGCATCCGCGCCTACGGCGTCTCGGTCGAGAAGGTCGAGGAGGGGTTGAAGGCTATCGAGTATCCGAGCGTCGCCTCGGTGCAGATCATCCACAACATCTTCCGCCAGCGCCCGGCCAACCTGTTCTTCCGCGAAGCCAGGCGCAAGGAGGTCGCGGTCATCGTGCGCGTGCCGCTGGCCTCGGGCCTGCTGACCGGCAAGATGAACGCCGGGACCAGCTTCGCCCCCGACGACCACCGCGCCTTCAACCGCAACGGCGAGGCTTTCGACAAGGGGGAGACCTTCGCCGGTGTGCCCTATGAACTGGCGCTGGAACTGGTCGAGGAGATCCGCGCGCTGGTGCCCGAGGGCCAGACTATGGCGCAATTCGCGCTGCGCTGGATTTTGATGGAGGAGGCCGTGACCACCGTCATCCCCGGCGCCAAGAACGCAGCGCAAGCGCGGGCGAACAGTCTCGCCAGCGACCTTCCGGCGCTTTCGCCGGCAACGATGGATGCGCTGCGGACCCTCTATCTCCAGCGGGCCGCACCCTACGTCCATCATCTGTGGTGAAGGTCCCCTGCGATGCGGCGCCCGTCACCGGTCCCAAAGGCCGCCTGACGAGCGCGCCCCGCATCGGGCCAGCGCCCGATCACTCCGGCAAGGCCCCGGCCGAACCGGGGTGACCGGGCCGGTCGCCGCGGCAGTTTCGCTGCACCTTCCGGCAGCAGCGGCCGGCAGCAGCAGAAGGATCGGGTGCATGCTGTCGGTGCGCATGGCCCTGCCCCGTCTGCCGATGGTGGCTGCCCCCCTCCTTCGTTCATCTCGGCACCATTCTGTTCGGCACCGGCCCGCACCGTCTCCGATGCCGATCCGGCTGGCGCGGCGGTTCCAGCCCAACGCGCGGCCGAGGCCGGCATCGAGGCGATCCCCCTGGCACCGGCCCTGGGGGGCGTCAACGACGGTCCTCGCCAGGATGGTCTCCGCCGCCTTGCGCGAAAGCCGCAGGTCCAGACCGCTCCCGAGGATGCCAGCCGCTCATGCCGCCGTCGCCCTGACCGGTACGGGGCGGGGCGTGCCGTCCGCGCCGCCAATCTCCGGCCCGGCGCGTCTCCCGCATGCCGGAGAGGCCGCGCCCGGCCTTCAAGAGGGCGAGCGGGCCGCAAGCGTCCCGGCCCGGCAATGGCTGCGCCCGGCGATTTTCCGCCGCCCCTTCGGGGCTTTGCAGCGCGAAGCAAAATCGCCGGCCTCCGCCATCCTCCGCTGACGCTCCGGCCCTGCGCTCCGCTGCGGGTGCCGGTCCAGTACCGCCCGCGGCTGTCCGTCGCCATGAAGGCCGCGAGGGGCGCGGCCGATCCGGCAAAGGACAGCGCCATGACCACCGATGACGACCTCGAACCGCCGCACGCCGCCAGCCCGACCGCCCACATCCTCGCCGAACTCCAGCTCTACGGCTGGCGTCCCTTCCAGGACGAGCCCGACCCCCGCCCGCTGCCCGAGGGCGACCAGATCGCCGGGGCCGTCGCCGACATCTTCGCCGCCCTGGCCGGCACCCTGAGCGGCACCCGCCTCGAACCCGACCTCGAAGAGTTGCTGTGGGCGGCCGTCAACCTGTTCCACCGCGCCACCGCCCGGATCGAACGGGAACTGGACGACAACGAACAGGCCCAGCAACGGTCCCAGAGGGAACAGGACGGCTCCGAGGTGAAGTCGGTCGAGTTGGAGCGCCTGACCGCCGAGGGGATGACCCTGATCGAGCGCCGCGACGCCATGGAGATCTTCCGCGACGTCGCCGCCGAGGGCTTCGAGCGCCACACCGGGTCCTCCTGGCGGCCACGCACCGGCTCGCTGGTCAGCCACCGCACCCTGACCGCCGCGATGATCGACAGCCGCGATCACCTCGCCGCCCGCAAGCGGGCCGACACCGAGATCATGCTGCCGCCCGGTCCCAAGATCGCCGTCACCGGCGGCCAGGACTTCAACGACCACCGGTTGATCTGGGACAAGCTCGACCGGGTCCGCGCCAAGCATTCCGACATGGTGCTGCTGCATGGCGGCAGCCCGAAGGGCGCCGAGCGCATCGCCGCCGCCTGGGCCGACAACCGCAAGGTCCCGCAGATCATCTTCCGCCCCGATTGGACCCGGCACGCCAAGGCCGCGCCCTTCAAGCGCAACGACGCCATGCTGGCGGTCCTGCCGGTGGGCGTCATCGTCTTCCCCGGCAACGGCATCCAGAACAACCTCGCCGACAAGGCCAAGGCTCTCGGCATCCCGGTGATGCGGTTCGACAGCGGCGCCCTCTGACAGAGGGCATCAAGAGGCCGTGCCGGGCGTCCGCATGGCCTCTTCCCGACACCCGTGGATGGCTCGGAAACCGCGACGTCCCTCCGCCGGCCCGTTCACAAGGGCGCGGGCGGCACCAATAGCCATCAACCCGTCCCCGCCACCTCGAGCCGGTACGGCGAAGGCGTCTGCAGGACAGTGTCGAGGGCATCGAGGAGATCGGTGACAGCGGCCGGTTTGTGCAGGATTTGAATGTTGTTGACGCGGATCAGTTCATGCACCGCCCCGTCGTCCGAGGTGATGACGATGATCGGGGGAAAATCGCCGTTCCGGCGGATTTCGGCGATCAGGTCCATGCCATTGCCTTTGGGAAGCATCAGGTCGGTGATGACGACATCGAAGGGGACGGTGGTAAGCAGACCAACCGCTTCGGCTTCCCCCGAGGCGGTGGAAACACGCAAGCCCTGGCTTTCGAAGAACTCTTGAAAGGCAAGAGCGAGGACCGCCTCGTCCACCACCAGGGCATGCTTGCGATCCGGCATGGGGTATCCTCTTCTTGTATCGCTGCTGCGTTCCGATCAGGGCACGGCCGCTCATGCCACCTTTGCACCCTTGCCGGTCAGCGTGAACATGGCGGCCTTGGCGCACTCCCACAGATGGTCGACGCGCTCCATCCGCTGAAGGACGCCGTTGTCCCGCCACGCCGCTCGGAAGGCCTCTTCAAAGGCCTCGAAATTCCCGTCGCCGAGGAATCCCGACCGCAATCTCAACAGGCGCAGGCAATCAAGAACGCCAATGAGAACATCGATCCGAAGCTCCCGATCCGCAACGAGATCAAAGGCATCGATGTTGGTCGCTCGATCTCGCCGCCACCTGTTCCGCAGAAGCTCCCTCGTACAGAAGAGAACGAGCTCTTCGAACGGGTAGCCCGCCAGTTCATTCTCCGTCATCGTCCTTGCTCTTGTTCAAGAATGAAAGAAACGCGAAGATGCCCTTGCGCAGATTGTCCGGAAGAGCGCCGTAATTTTGCAGGAGCTTGATGTGTTCCCGGCAGACGAGGATGTCGTCGCCGTCCGGCGAAGACGCCCGTTGCGACTTTTTCGAAAGACCGTCGAAGAAATAGGAAACCGACACGCCGAGAGAGTTGGCGAGCCGATACAGCACCGAAGCCGACACACGGGTGGTGCCGTTTTCGTATTTCTGCACCTGCTGAAACGAAACGCCCAGCGCTCTGCCCAGGTCGGTCTGGCTCATCCTCAACAGGGTACGGCGAAGACGGATGCGTTTTCCTACGTGACTGCCAACAGGATCAGGACTTCTCTTCGAAGCCACGCGACCGTCTCTCTGGGTTTTCTGTTGCGTTGACATCATCTGATCTATTGGCAATGCCTACCCGGTCACGATTATACGGCCTGTCGCAGCAGAAGTATTTTCTAAGACTCTCAAATGATTTTTCCGGTCGTCCAGCGCTATGGATCGCCTGTTGTCGGAGGACCACCCCGATCACAGAATCCGGCAAGGGCGACTCCGCTGCCGTGACCATGTCGTCCGCCATCAGTTCCTGACAGGCGGAAAGCCAGCCCGGCAGGCACCGTGCCGCCGCCCGCGCGCGCCGTTCGATCGGCATGTGTCAAACCCTGAAACACCACCCATGTGAGGGAGTTGGAGGATCAACTCCCCCCACACCCGGCCGACATCGGGTTGAAATCCTGTACCAACCGCCCTGGGCTTGACAGGGGAAGCTGCCCATCCCATTCTTTGTTGCGGCGCAGCAAAGACATGAACCTGCTCCCTGGGAGAGACGCTTTCTCGAGTCATGAGGAGGCCATTTGTGAGCACGCGACCCAATCGCCACCCCGCCGGCCCCGGCCTTGTGGAAGGGCATAGCTTCCCGTAAGCAGCCCGGCCGTTCCGTCAACCGACATTCCTTTCGCCCACCCGCACCGCGGCGGTCGCTACGTGGGCTTTTGCGGTCGGCGACCGTTCTTACCGATTTTTTTGGTGGAGTCCGATCATGGAAAGACATGCGGTCGCCCTCGGCGGCTTCGGCGGCTTCAACCTGCACGGCGCCGGCGTGCTGACGGCGCTGGAGCGCCTCGGCACCCTCCCCGATCTGTTCACGGTGACCTCCGGACAGATCGTCGTGCTGGCCGCTTGGCTGCGCGGCGAGGACATCCGGTCCCTTCTGCTCGACGGCACCACTGGAGGCGGACTCCTGCGGGCGTGGCGGACGGCGCTGTTCGGCCATTCCGGCGTGTTCCGCCCGGCCCTGCATGACCATGCGCGGCGCTGGCTCGACGTGCCGCTATCGCCGGAGGCGGTGCTGGAGCGACTGATGCCGGCCCGCCAGTACGCGCCGGTGCGCGACGGCGGGCACGCCGGGGAGATCGCCCACACGCTCAACGAGGCCGCGGTGGGTGTGGTCTTCAACACCTACGACGTCCGCGCCGGCGAGGGCGTGCTGCACGGCAACGCCGCCGCCCGCCGGCTGATGGCCGGCGACGTCGGGCTAGAGGACATCACGCCCGAAGCGGTGGAGAGCGCGCTGTGGCTCTATCTCTACGGCTTCGATGAGGCGCCGGGCGGACTGATCGACGGCGCCTACCACCGCAGCGTCATCCTCGCCGAGTTGCATGGCTTCGAGCGGGTGACTGCCGCTGCCCCCTTCCCGGTGTCCTGGATCGGGCCGGTGCCGCGCAACCAGCTCGAGGTGGAGAACTGGAAGATCCGCCAGTGGTTCGCCAACTCCTACAAGGCGGAAGTGGCCCGCTTGCGCCGCGTCGTCGAACTGATCGACAGGGGCACGCTGCGGGACCCGGCCTACCGTATCCGCGGTCTGACCGAATTACCGCTACGCCAGCACTACGGCTTCTTCGACTATTTCACCGAGAAGGAGGAGGTCTACGAGGACGCCCTCGCCCAGTCCCTCGACCATTTCGCACCGCCCGGGCCAGGCGGAGCTGGGCAACAGCCACCCGATACAGGGGCACAGCCGCCGCGGGTGATTACCCCCGACAGCCGGACCAACCGTGGCTCTGATGTCTTCAGCCCGTCGTGAAGCCTCCCTAGGAGCGACACCTGAGAGAGCACCTCGGTCATCCTTTGTCCTCACCATGACCGGTTTGGCGGCGCAGCGACGATATGCGGTGCGCCGCAGAGGCCCAAAGGGCCTCCCCTCGCCAAATCTCCCGGCAACCGACGCTGCCCCCCTCGGCCAGTGCCGCCGATTCCGGGACGGGAACGGGCCTTCCGCAGCAGAAGGGGGAATCCCAAACCCGCATTCCGGCCTGGACGGGAAGACGGAAACCGCCGGGTCATACCACCGGTCTCCCCGGTCGCGTATGGGCCGCCATCGTCTCCCATGACCACCGCTGTCCCGGCGAGCGCCCCGAACGGCCTCTCCGATGGGCTGATCTGGCCCAAGGCCGGCTGACGCCTCGACCGGCCAGGGCGCAACGGCGCCGTCGTAACTTTCTTCCCCTGGGCTGTGGCCCATTCCTCGCGGAACAAGAAAGTTCCCCCGCTGCCGTCCTCCGCTGCGCTCCGGCCCCGCAGGGGTGCGCCGCCGGTCGCCTTGGGCCGGGCGATCATCATCGAGGCCGCAAGGGGCGGGCTCGAAGACAGCGATCACGAGGAGACTTACCATGGCGACCATCGGCACCTTCAAGAAGACCGGCACAAACGACTACACCGGCGAGATCATCACCCTCAGCGTCCAGGCCAAGAACGTCCGCATCGTTCCCGAAGGCCGCGCCACCGGCGAGAACACCCCCAGCCATCGCATCTTTATCGGCCGCGTCGAGATCGGCGCCGCCTGGTCCAAGCGCTCCGCCGAGGGTCGCGACTATCTGGGCCTGAAGTTGGACGACCCGAGCTTCAACGCGCCGATCTACGCCAATCTGGTCAGCGACGAGGATGGCGATGGGTTCAGCCTCATCTGGTCCCGCCCCCAGGGCCGCCGCAACGGCGAGTGACCCCCGGACCGAGGCCTCGCCCCGCCGGTCCGGGCGGGGCCTTCCCCCCTCAAGACGGAGTGAACCAACCACCTAACTTCCCGCGACGGTGCCGACAGCCTGCCGAGCTTTGGGCTCTCCTCATCCTCGATCGTCCGCCGTTCGATCCCAGGCAGGTGGCACAGGCTCTGGATGCAGCCCCGTGCCGGCGGAAGGGCCAATCCCTCCGTCGTCGCCAGAACCAAAACCCGTCTGCTCGGATCGTCCCAGCATGCCAGCCGCCAGCGGAATGCCTCAAGGTCGTGCGGCACCTCCAATTTTTGCGGGGATCTTCGGAAACGAAGATCCCCGCAAAAATCGGCTCCTCCGCACGCCGGCTGTGCCGGTCGCTGACGCGAACCTTGACTCACCCCGCCGCTCGCCTGGGCACCGACGTCATCCTTCACTTCCGTCGAGGAGATGACGATGACGCTCGAACAGCATATCGAGGAATTGCGCGCGGAACTCCGCCATTGCACCTGCAAGGAGCGGCCCTGGATCGAACGCGAACTCAAGGCGGCCCGCGACCAACTCGCCCGTCTTCTCACCGAAGAGCCGTTATAGCAGTTCCCGTCCGGGCCGCTCCGGTCCTCCTGGAGCGGCTTGTTCGCCGCTTCGCAATGCAGCGGAAGGGTGAGTTTGCACCTGTCATTGTTCCCTTCATCGATCAAAACAAGCCGACTTTAAGAAAATGTCCAAAATAACGAAACAATCTAACTCGTCAGGCTAATAATTTATCCAACACCCTGCGCAAAGACACAATCAATCACTGAAGAAGATAATTTCCTGGCAAACATTCTTTACCATCTCAACCAAAAACGCACTTTCTAAACGTTCTATACCACTATTTGAAACTGGAATGGACGCACAGAAAAAACAGATTGGACCTATGAAAAAGACTCCGTAGCCCGTTCGGCTATATACTTTGGATGTATCATAAATTTGAAGGACGTATACAAATGCAGGCAGGCAGTAACATATTTACTGGAGATTGTCAAGAAAATAATAAAAAATCTCCCAATGTAGTCGAACTCGGACATTTTACATTCTATCGCACACGCTTAATACAATATTATATTACTTCAAATTACTTCGAGAAAACTCCGTCCTGGAACTTTTTCTCTCTGCATCGCAGGAAAACACCCCACCGCCGAAGACGCCAACAGGTCCGGGGGGGTGAAGAGATCGCGTATGCTCCGGACCTGAGCAACTTGGCGCCTGTCGACAACGCGCCAGGAATCCTTCACCAGAATGCTCGGAAAACCGAGTGCCCTTCCAGGCACCTAACTCCATACATCTCGAAAATCGGTCCCGGTCCGGCGTCGAAACGCCCCGGAAAACGGCTCAGAAGGCCGTTCACAAAGGAACTCGCCTGGAAAACTGACATTTCCGACGAAGCCCCCGTAAGACAACCGTCCATTCTGGATAATTACTCCAGACACCAACCAGACGCAAAGGCGTAAAATCATGTTACAATATAGTAACTGGAAGATCCTTTACAAAATACTGCTCGTCCTTGGCTTGATGGGGGTTCTGACGGTCGCCTCGGCTTTCTATGCCGGACATCAGATGACAGTGATCGATGAAGCCGACAGTGCGATCATCGAACATCAGGATAAGGCGGCGATCGCCCTTGCACAGGCCAATCACGCCATCATGGCCTATTATTCTGGTATCTACAGACTGGCAACCGAAACGACCGATGAAGGCGACAAGGCCGCCATGCGCGATATCCGGGACGGGCGGGACGTCTTTTCAAAGAGAATCGCCGAAGCCATCGCTGCTGAGCCAGGACTGAAACCGAAGGCGGATGACATAACCCGCTTGTTCAAGTCCTGCGACGAACGGGCTTGCGGCGAGGCAATCAAGCTGGGGTTTTCAAACGATCCTGCCATGAACGCAAAGGCAGCGGCCTTCATGCGTGAAACATGCGCCCCAGAATTGGGAAAGCTAATAGAAGAAGTCGTGAAATTAACTGACACAACCATTGATCGTGGGAAAGAAATGTCGGCGGCCGCCACGGCGATGATCGATGGCATGGTCGAGACCACCGTGATCGCGATTCTCATCGGACTGGCTCTTGTCCTGGCGCTTGCCGTCTATCTGACCCGCAGCAACATCACCGATCCAATCCGCAGGATTGAAAACGGCCTCGCCGAGTTGGGCCGGGGGAACCTGTCTGCCCAGGTCAGCGGGACCGAGCGCAAAGACGAGATCGGCAGCATGGCGCGCACCTTCGCCACCCTGCGCGAAGGATTGAGCAAGGCCCGCGACCTGGAAGCGGCGCAGCGTGCCGAAGCGGAAGAAAAAGCCCGCCGCGGCGAAAAGGTCGCGCAGTTGGTGAGCGAATTCGAAACCATGATCAAAGGCGCCGTCACCGGCCTTGCCTCATCGGCCGCGGAACTCCAAGCCAACGCGGAGACCATGTCGGCTGCGGCGCAGCAAACCCAGCAGCAAAGCTCCGTCGTCGCTTCGGCGACCCAGCAGGCCTCGGCCAACGTCCAGACCGTGGCCGGCGCCACCGAGGAGATGACGGCCTCCAGCAACGAAATCGGCAAACAGATCAATCTGGCATCCGATATGGCCAACGACGCCGTCACCGAAGCGAAGAACACCAGCGTGACGGTCGACAACCTCGCCAAGGATGCCGAGAGAATCAGTTCGGTGATCCAGCTCATCCAACAGATTGCCGCTCAAACCAATCTGCTGGCGCTGAACGCCACCATCGAAGCCGCCCGCGCCGGAGACGCCGGCAAGGGCTTCGCCGTCGTCGCCAACGAAGTCAAGTCGCTCGCCAACCAGACGGCGAAAGCCACCGACGACATCACTGCGCAGATCGGTGCCGTTCAACAGGCGACCCAGACCACGGTGGGAGCGATCAGGGGTATCGAGGCCACGATCGGCAATATCAGTTCCGTCGCCACCACCGTCGCCTCCGCGGTCCAGGAGCAAATCGCCGCCACCACCGAAATCTCCAACAATGTCCAGCAGGCGGCGCAAGGCACGAACGAGATTTCCCGCAACATCGGCGGCGTGGCAGAAGCCCCTGGTCAGACCGGCATTGCGGCGGAATCCGTCCTGACCGTGTCGCAGGAACTGGCAAGGCAGTCGGAAAATCTCCGCACCGAGGTCAACGTGTTTCTCGCCGCACTCAACGCCGCATGAGAAGTCCGGCGGCGACCGGGGAGCGCTGCCGTGCCTGTACAGAGAACTCCGGCCCTATAAGCCGGAGTTCCACCTTCCATTCCCGCCGCAAGCTTCCAACGGCCGGTAGCGGGGCACGACCCCAAGACCGGTCGGGCGCATCCGGCAAGGCCGGACCGGGCTCTACTCCGCCGGGTGCCCCGGCTCCACGAAGCCCCTCCGGGTCTTCGCGCCACGGGCGTGACGATCCCTTGCGCGCAACACCCATCGACAGAGAGGCGGTTCAGACATCGTTCTCGGCGCAATCCGAAGAGGTGCTCCGAAAAGAATGGCAGTGCCACGAGGATCGATTACATTACCTCCTTGGTGGAGGACAGATGCCGAACAGCTTCCAGGACGAGCCGCCGCAAACCCCAGCGCTCACGGCTTACGACCGGGCGCACATGAAGCTCTATCTGCGCCTGCTCGACGCCGCCACCGACGGCGCCCCCTGGCAAGAGGCGGTGGCCGTCCTGTTCAGCCTCGACCCCGACCGTGAGCCGGAACGGGCCAAACGCGTCCATGACGCTCATCTCGCCCGCGCCCGTTGGATGAGCGAAACCGGCTACCGGCTTCTGCTTCGTCAAGACTACCCCTGACAGTAAACAGAGCTACTTCCGACGAAGAAGTCCCCGTGCAGGCAACACCTGTTCACTTCCCGAGCGCTACCGCGAACACTTCCCTCTCCCAATAGTGTCCTTATGGGGCATCTGGAGCACGATTGTGGAGAGGATGATGACACCCGATACCTCGCAATGGCGGATAGCGGAAATGTATGAGCACGTCGATACGATCGCGGCACCCGATCTCGCCTGGGAATGGCTGCGACGCAACGGGCATTACCAGCAGGCCTACCGCCATCACGCTGCGATGAGCACCCCTCGTCATCACGGCCGGGACGGGACGGACTGGTCCGGCCGCTGGGGGTTGCGATTTCCCGGTCAGGCCCGGCCTCAGCGCCCTTGACACGCGGGTCTACTGGGCACCGGCGGATCACACCTGGACCGTCCTGCTGGTTCCCGCCCTTTCCGCCCTGCCTTGCGGAACCAACCTGTTCCAGGCGTTGGACGGCATCACCGGCGAAACCGACAGCCTGGGCGTCCATCTCCACTATGACCTGGGCAACGGCGACCGGCTGCAACTCCTCCGCCTCGCCACGGTGGCCCCCGACCAACCGCTCGCCGCCCTGGTTCCCCTCGATGGCGACGGGCTGGACCGGCTGGAGGCCATCGACCGGCTGCTGCGCACCCTTCTCGGCCGCAAGATTCCCCAGGATACCCGGCTGACTCCCCAGCAACGCCGCCGCAGCCGGCATATGCTTCAGGCCATCGACGGCCGGATGAACGGCGCCAGCTACCGCGACATCGCCACGGCCCTCTTCGGGGCCGACCGGGTGAACGACCATCCGTGGAAGACCTCCCCGCTGCGCGACATCACCATGGACTTGGTCAAGGATGCCTTCGCCATGATCGCCGGCGGCTATCGCACCCTGCTCCGCCGCCGTCATCGCGGATCATAGCCCACGCCTCCCGTCCCTGGGGGGTGCGAAAAAAGCCCGGCTTTCTTCTCCCTCCCCCCTGCCCGGCCTTCTTCGCCACCGTGTCCGTCGTCCGCCGCTGCTCGCCAGCGGCCGCGCCGACACCACGGAGGCACGATCATGAAGCCCGCTTTCGCCACCCTCCCGCCGCGCTTCCTGCGCACGCCCGAGGCCGCCCTCTTCCTCGGCCTGTCCGGCCGCACCCTGGAGAAGCACCGGACCTACGGCACCGGCCCGGCCTACCGCAAGCTGGGCGGCCGCGTGGTCTACGCCCTGGAGGATCTCCAGTCCTGGGCCAACCGCGGCGCCGTCACCTCCACCTCCGATCCCAAGGGCGAACTCTCCGCCGCCAAGCCCCAGCCCTCCGCCGGCCGGACCGTTCCGCCGCCGGCCGGCCGGCGGCCCCGCTGAAGGGCACGGCCATGACCCGCCGCCTCAGCGCCCCCAGCGAACGTTCCCGACTCGACCCCTTCGTCGTCGCCGTCGGCGAAGCGACACCACGCGATCAACGCGACCTGATGGAGCGGCCCTTCTTCTCGCTGGCCAAGACCAAACGGCTGGCGCCGATCCTCTACGAGTCCGGCGGCGTGCGGATCGAGGTCTTCGCCATGCCCGAACACGGCATGGCGACCATCTGGGACGCCGACCTGCTCATCTGGGCCGCCAGCCAGATCGTCGAGGCGGAGACGCTGGGGCTGAAGACCTCCCGCTTCCTGCGCTTCACGCCCTACCAGCTCCTGACCGCCATCGGCCGCCAGACCGGCGCCCGCGATTACAAGCTGCTCAAGGGCGCCCTGGCCCGGCTGCAATCCACCGCGATCCGCACCACCATCCGCCAGGGCGAGCACTGGCGGCGCCATCAGTTCTCCTGGATCAACGAATGGGAGGAGATGACACGGCACGACGGCCGGGTCGAGGGCATGGAAATCGTCCTGCCCGACTGGTTCTACCGCGGGGTCGTCGACCGTTCGCTGGTGCTGGCCATCGATCCGGCCTATTTCCGCCTCACCGGCGGCCTCGAACGCTGGCTCTACCGCGTCGCCCGCAAGCATGCCGGCCACCAAGCGCAGGGCTGGCGCTTCGACCTCGTCCACCTGCACGAAAAATCCGGCAGCCTGGTGCGCCCGTCCGACTTCGCGCTGCACATGCGCCGCCTCGTCGCCCGCCAGCCGATCCCCGGCTACCGCCTGTCCCTCGAACGGGACGGACGCCGCGAAATGATGCGCATCCTGCCCGGACCGTCATCCATCGCCCCTGTGGACAAATCTGCGGACAACCCTGTGGGTAATTCAGGCGTTGCCGTGAATGGCATCGGGACTTCGCACGCAGGTCTATCGGGACTTCACACGCACGAAGGCCAGTTAACCCTTTGGCCCGGAAAGGCAAATCGCGCTCCTAATAAAGACTCTAATACAGAGTCTAATAAGAATCCCTGTTGTTGCACCCGCCATGGTTCCCCTCCGGCACCGCGGTCCGGCGCGATGCCGGGAGGCCGGCCATGATCGTCGCCCTGCTCAACCAGAAGGGCGGCGCCGGCAAGACGACGCTGGCCCTGCACCTCGCCGGCCAATGGGCCAGGCTCGGCAGGCGCGTCCTGCTGATCGACGCCGATCCCCAAGGCTCGGCACTCGACTGGTCGCAGCAGCGCTCCCGTGCCGGCCTGCCGCGCCTGTTCGGCGTCGTCGGCCTCGCCCGCGACACCCTGCACCACGAAGTGCCGGACCTCGCCCGCGACGTCGATCATGTCGTCATCGACGGGCCACCGCGCGTCGCCACCCTGATGCGCTCAGCGCTGCTCGCCGCCGACCTGGCGCTGCTTCCCGTGCAGCCGTCGCCGCTGGACGGCTGGGCGTCGGCCGGGATGCTGACCCTGCTCGCCGAGGCCCGGGTCTTCCGCCCCCAGCTTGCCGCCCGCTTCGTGCTGAACCGCTGCGCCGCCCGCACCGTCATCGCCCGCGACACCGCCCTGTCGCTGGCCGACCATGATCCGCCGGCGCTCGCCGCCACCATCGGCCAGCGCGTCGTCTATGCCGAAGCGGCGCAGGCCGGCCGCCTGGTGTTCGAGATCGACGGGGTCACCGCCGCCGCCCGCGAGATTGCGGCCCTGGCCGCCGAGATCGACCGGATCGCCCCCGGACGGGGGGGGTGCCATGACCGCCCCCTGGACGCTGCTCACCGGCGACTGCCGCGCCGTCATGCCACCGCGCGGACCGTTCGACCTGATTGTCGCCGACCCGCCCTACGGCGACACGTCGCTGGCCTGGGACCGCCGCGTCGACGGCTGGCTGCCGCTGGCGCGGGCCGCCCTCCGCCCCTCCGGCTCGCTGTGGGTGTTCGGCTCGCTGCGCAGCTTCATGGCCACCGCCGCGGCGTTCGAGGAGGCCGGCCTGCGCTACGCCCAGGAGATCGTCTGGGAGAAGCAGAACGGCTCCGGTTTCCACGCCGACCGCTTCAAGCGCGTCCACGAGCTGGTCGTCCAGTTCTACCGCGCCGACACGCCGTGGAGCGCCGTCCACAACGCCGTGCAGACCACGCCGGACGCCACGGCACGCACCGTGCGGCGCAAGCAGCGCCCGCCCCACACCGGCGACATCAACGCCGGCCATTACGTCAGCCGGGACGGTGGACCGCGCCTGATGCGCTCGGTGCTCGCCATCCGCAACTGCCATGGCCGCGCCATCCATCCCACCGAAAAGCCGGTGGCACTGCTCGACATCCTCGTCCGCACCAGTTGCCCGGCGGGCGGCCTGGTCGGCGACTGGTTCGCCGGTTCCGGCGCCGTCGGTGCGACCTGCCGGCTGGCGGGCCGGCGCTACGTCGGCTGCGAAACCGACGCCGCGATGGCCGAGCGCGCCCGTGCGCACATCGCCGCCCTGCTGCCCTTTCCGGCGGGAGACGGCGCATGACCAAGCGCCCTTTCACCGCCCGGCCCGGCGACGCCGAGCGCTGGATCAAGACGCCGGACCCGCCGGCGCGCGCCGACGCCCCCTTCTCCGCGCGGCTGACCGTCGACGTAACGCCGGAGCTGCGCGGCCGCATCAAGATCGCCGCATTCCGGCGCGGCCAGACGATGGCCGACATGCTGCGCGAGCTGCTGAGCCGCGAGTTCCCCCCAACTCCGGGAGACACGCCATGAACGACGCGAACCCGTCACGCTGGCCCGAGCCGGCCATGACCACCGGCCGCCTCACCGAGGTCGAGCTGACCTGGATCGAACAGCGGATCGAGCACTGGATCAGGTTCGGCCACGATGTCGAGGAACGGATCATCGACCGCCGCCGCCGCGTCCTGTCCTTCCCGCCCGACAGCGTCTTCGCCTTCGTCCGCTGGGCCTCCAACGACCATGGCACGGTCTTTTCCCACATCGCCATCCTGCGCGCGGTGGCGCCGGGCCAACCCTACCAGACCATGCCGGCGGTGCGGCCCGGCGGCGAGATCCTGCTCGCCATCGGCGGCTGGCCGAAGGTCGAGCGGGTGCTGCAGGCGATCGACGCCATCGACGCCTTCGGCATCGATCCGGCCGCGGTTTCCCCCGACCACTGGCAGCACGTCCACAACCGCCTGACCGCCGGCCAGGAGCCGCGCGGCTACACGCCCGGCCAGCACCGGGCCTTTCTCCTGCGCCGGAGGGCGACGCCATGACCCGCTTCGGATACGTCATGACCACCTACGTTTCCCTTCTCGCCGTCGGCGGGCTGTCCCTGGTTCCGGTGACACCCCGGCTGTTGTGGAACGCCACCGCCAGCACACCGGTCGGTCTCTACGCCGTGCGGCCGGACGGCCCCCCGGCGGTCGGTGATCTGGTCGCCATCCGCCCGCCCGAACCGCTGGCCGGCTTCCTCGACGAGGGCGGCTACCTGCCCCACGGTGTGCCGCTGCTGAAGCGGGTGGCGGCGCTGCCCGGACAGACCGTCTGCCGCACCGGCGTCACCGTCACCATCGACGGCGCGGTCGTCGCCACGGCCCATCGCCGCGACCGTCTGGGGCGCCGGCTGCCGGTGTGGAGCGGCTGCCTGACGCTGCGGCCCGACGAACTCTTCCTGCTCAACCGCCATCCCGACAGCCTCGATGGCCGCTATTTCGGGCCGATCCCGGCGAACACGGTGTTCGGCCACGCCCGCCCGCTGCTCACCGACGAGGCCGGCGACGGCGCCTTCCAATGGCGGGCGGCAACGCGGTGACCGCCCAGCCTGACGGCCGAAAAGCCCTTCGCCGTCGCTCTCCACCGCCTATACCGGAGCACACGCCATGTCCCAGATCGGTCACTTCACCCGCGGCACTTCCGGCTTCTCCGGCCGTGTCCGCACGCTCACCCTCGACATCGCCCTGACCGTCGTCCCCGCCGCCGCATCGGACGCCGAGAACGCGCCCGACTACCGCATCCACCTCGGTGAGGAGGACGGGCCGGAGGTCGGGGCCGGCTGGAAACGCAGCAGCGAGAAGGCCGGCAACTTTGTCTCGCTGCTGCTCGACGACCCCGCCTTCACCCAGCCGCTCCGCGCCAACCTGTTCCAGTCGCCCGACGACAAGACCGTCTGGACGCTGCACTGGAACCGCCCTTCCAAACGCAGCGACCGGGATTGAGCCCATGCCGTCGCCCTTCCGTCCGATCACCGTCACCAGGAACGCCGGGTGGAGTCGCACCGCCCGGCGAACCCTTCCCTTCCTCCTTTCCGGCCTGGCCTGTCTCAGCGGCCATCCCGCCATCGCCCAAACCGGCGGCGCCGCACCGGCGGCATCCACCACCCGGCCGATGGACCGCGTCCCGCCCGACCGTCCCTTCGCCGTTCACGTCGCCGAGGCGGCGCAGCGCTTCGGCCTTCCCGCCGCCTGGATACGCGCCGTGATCCAGGCGGAAAGCGGCGGCGATCCGCGCGCCGTCTCCGTCAAGGGCGCCATGGGCCTGATGCAGATCATGCCCGAAACCTGGGCGGACCTGCGCCTGCGCCATGCTCTCGGCGACGACCCGTTCGACCCGCGCGACAACATCCTGGCCGGCGCCGGATATCTGCGCGACCTGCTGGACCGCTACGGGTCACCCGGCTTCCTCGCCGCCTACAACGCCGGCCCCGGACGCTACGAGGACCATCTCGCCGGGCGCCCCTTGCCGAGCGAGACGCGCGCCTACCTCGCCACCCTCCTCCCCACGCTCGACGACGCCGGACACACGGCCCGGATGGACGCTGGGAGCAAGCCGGAACGCACGTCCTGGACCGCGGCACCGCTGTTCGTCGCGCTCGCCGGCCGCACGCCCGCCGCCGATCCGGTGCAGCCCGGCCGCACGCCGGAGGGCACCCTGCCGGCGGCTCCGGTGCGCGATCTCTCCGCCATCCTGCCGCAACCGGGCGGCCTGTTCGTCACTCCGTCCGGTGCCGGCCTGCCCGAACGCCGTGCCCGCTCCCTGGCGAGCCCTGGCGTGCCATCTGATGGAACGGACGGTCAGGCGGGAGGGACGGAAGACCACGACCAACGGACGGCGAGATAAAAGGGGGGTGCCGGCTCAACGGCAAGCCCTTGACAGGGCTTGCGTTTTGCCATGCCGGTCGGTCGGCGTGCGTGCCGCCCGCTGGATTTTCCGCAATGATTTCAACGTCATTTCCGGCACCGTGCCGCTCGATCCCGTCTGAAGGGGGAGCCCATGAGCGACGATGACAACAGCTTTCGTGTTCGTCCCGGGCGCATCCGCTCCAGCCGCTCCCCGCAGGCCAAGAGCTTCGTCCATCAGGTGCTGCGGGCCGCCAAGAAGGCCGGCCCCGTTTCCGGCAAGACCATCGGGAGCGGACGCGGCCCCGCTCATGGCCGCTCGACGTTCGGCCGGGGCCGCATCAGCTTCAGCCGCCCCCGCCTGTTCACCCCGGCCCGGCGCGTCATGGTGAAGGCCCGCATCGTCCGCCACCAGGGGAAGTCTTTCCGCTCAGCGCCGCTCAGCGCCCACCTCTCCTATCTCAAGCGTGAGGGCGTCAGCCGGGACGGGGAAAAGGGGGTGATGTTCGACGCCGGGTCGGACCGCGCCGACGACCACGCCTTCGCCGAACGCTGCACAGACGACCGCCATCATTTCCGCTTCATCGTCTCGCCCGAGGATGCTGGCGAGATGACCGACCTGAAGGCCTTCACCCGCGATCTCGTCCGGCAGATGGAGAGCGACCTGGGGACGAAGCTCGACTGGGTGGCCGTCGATCACTGGAACACCGACAACCCGCATGTCCATCTGCTGGTGCGCGGCGTCGACGAGACCGGAGCGGACCTGGTCATCTCCCGCGACTACATCAGCCACGGCCTGCGCTCGCGCGCCGAGGAACTGGTGTCGATCGAACTCGGCCCCCGCCCCGAACACGCCATCCGGAATTCCTTGGAAAAGGAGATCGGCGCCGAACGCTGGACCCGCCTCGACGCTGAGATCCGTTTCGCCGCCGACGAGTTGGGGTATCTCGACCTGCGGCCCGTCGCCGGTGCCGTCGATCCCGAGATTCGCCGCCTGATGATCGGGCGGCTCCAGCACCTGGAGACGATGGGGCTGGCCAGCCGGAGCCGGTCCGGCGAATGGGTGGTGGCGCTGGAGGCCGAGCGGCGGCTGCGCGACCTCGGCCTGCGTGGCGACATCATCAAGACCATGCATCGCGCCTTCACCGAACGCGGCCAGGACCGCGGTGTCGCCGACTACGTCATCGACGGCGGCAGCGGCACGCCGATCATCGGCCGGCTGGTCGACCGGGGCCTGCATGACGAACTGACCGGCGAGGCCTATGCCGTGATCGACGGCATCGACGGCCGCGCCCATCATGTCCGCTTCCGCGGCGTCGAGGCGTTCGAGCACGCCCCGCCCCCGGGCGGCATTGTCGAAGTGCGCCGCTTCGGCGGCTCCGATGACGGACCCCCGACCCTTGTGCTGGCTCCCCGCTCCGACGCCGACCTTGATCGTCAGGTCACCGCCCCCGGCGCCACCTGGCTCGACCACCGCCTGGTCGAACGCGAGCCGATGCCGCTCGCCATGGGCGGCTTCGGCGCCGAGGCGCGCAAGGCTTTGGCGGCCCGCACCGAGCACCTGATCGCCGAGGGGCTGGCGCAACGCCAGAATGGCCGGATCGTCTTCCAGCGCGACCTGCTGGCCACCCTGCGGCGGCGCGAACTGGAGGCGGCCGGGGCGGAACTGGCCGCCAGGACCGGCCTGCCCCACCGGAGCGCCGAGGCCGGCGATCCCGTCTCCGGCGTCTACCGTCAGCGTCTGGCGCTGTCCTCCGGCCGCTTCGTGATGATCGACAACGGGCTCGGCTTCCAGCTCGTGCCGTGGTCGCGGGAGATCGAGACGAAACGCGGGCAGCCTGTCACCGGCATCGCCAAGGTCGGGGGCATCGAATGGAGCATCGGGCGGAAACGCGACTTGGGGATCTGAGGGGCCGCTTCATGACCACGCTGCTGCCCGATCCCTTCACCGGACGCTCCGGCGTTCGGCCAGGATCGCCGGCATCGCAAAGGCGGACAAGACGAGCGACAGGACAATAAACAGCAAAGGTCCCCAAGCCGCATATCCCAGCACGCCGAGGACACCGCCAACGAAAAAGAAGCCGACCGTCGGGATATGGGTCTTCAGTCGGGCGAACATCAGCGAGGCCCGCAGAGCCGGTGCGCACTGGAGCAAGCCGTCGAGCAGGTTGCCCAATTCGATCCCGATGTCGGTGATCATGCCGGTGACATGGGTGGTGCGCACGCGCGCGTCGGAGATGCGGGTGACGATCGCGTTCTGCAACCCCATCAGGAAACTCAGCCCCATCACCAGCGTTGGGCCACGCAGATCGCCCAGCCAGAGATCGGCCCCCCCAAGGCCGGCGAGCATCCCGGCTTCGAGGAGGACGCTGTACGCATAGATGGCCGGCCGGTTCCGGCGCTGCCCGACATTGATCAGCAGCGTGGAGACCGCGGCACCGGTAATGAACATGAACACAATGGCAAGGGCGCTCGACACGGTGGTGAACTGGCCAAGCGCCAGATGATCGGCCATGGTCGAAATCGTACCGGTCATGTGGGACGAATAGAGGCCGGCGGCATAGAAACCGGCCGCGTTGATCGCTCCCGCAATGGCAGCCAATGACCAAGCTAATTGCCGGTCGACCGAATGGCCCCGGTCTTCCCCCTGACGGATCAACATGCTGATGTCTCCGGTCCCCGCACGGGCTCCCTCTATACCGCCAGGCTTTCAGTTCTGTCCATGCTGGACCTGAAGCTGAGGGGATCGGAAAACTTGTCCCGAAAGAATGGTGCGAGACGCTGCCCGGCACCGCTGCCATGGTGGCCAACTGCCAGGTCCTGGTCACCCTGACCCTGGCCCGCCGGGAGGTGCCGGTCCCGATGGCCATGCGCCTGTTCCTGCCCGAGGCGTGGACGAGCAAGCCCGCTCGGTGCCGGCGCGCGCAGGTGCCGGAAGCCCAGCAGAAGCCGCGGACCAAGCCGGAGCTGGCGATTGAGGAAGTGGATCGGGTCCTGGCCCTGGGAGTGCGCTTTGGCTGCGTCGTCGCCGACGCCGGCTACGGCATCAGCGCGGCGTTCCGGCGCGCGCTGAGTGAGCGGGGACTGCGGTGGGCGGTTGGGACGGTGTGCGTCCAGAACGTCTACGCGCCAGACGTGACCCTCTCCTGGCCGAAGGCGGCCACGGGGCGCCCCCGCAAGCACCCGCTGCCCAGTGAGGATCCGATCTCCGTCGCCGCCATGCTCAAGAAAACGACGTGGCGGCGGCTCACGTGGCGCACCGGGACCAAAGGGGCGCTGAGCGCTCGGTTTGCCGCGATGCGGGTACGCGTGGCCGATGGACCAGCGATGCGCACGGGCAAACATCAGCCGGGCGAGGAAGTCTGGTTGGTCGGCGAACGCCGCAGTTCCGGTGAAACCAAATATTACCTGAGCAACTTGGCCCCGGACACGCCGCTCCGCACCCTGGCGTCCTGGATCAAGGCACGCTGGGTGTGCGAACAAGGGCACCAGCAGATGAAGGAGGAACTGGGGCTCGATCACTTCGAGGGCCGGAGCTGGCACGGCCTGCACCATCATGCGATCCTGGTGATGATCGCTTTGGCGTTCCTCCAGCACCTTCGGCTCGCCGCCACGCCGGAGCGGGGGAAAAAGGGCCGACGGGGACAGCGGGCCACCCCCGCAGCCGACGCTGCCCGCCGTGCGCCGAGCCATTCTCGCGCACATCGTTCAGACGGCACCGATCCGATGTCCCTGCTGTCGGTGCTGGCTCGCCCCGTACAGGCGTGAGTAAAACTGCCAAAGTAGTGCGAGGATGACTTGAACTTGCCAAGACGCCGTTCGACGATGGCGCGGGCAGCCGCCGCGTCCGGCAGCGAGTATTCGATCACCTCGTCAAAGCGCCGAGCCAGAGCCTCGTCCAGAATCTCGACATGGTTGGTTGCCGCCAGCACAAGGCTGTCGGTCGAGTTCGGCTCTTCCATGAAAGCCAGAACGGAATTCAGCACGCGACGGATCTCGCCCACATCGTTGGGGTCGCCCCGGCGGGCGCCGATCGCGTCGAACTCGTCGAGAAGATACCCCCCGCGTCTGGGCGATCTGATCGAAAAGCAGGCGCAGCTTCCCTGCGGTCTCACCAAAGAAGCGGCTGAACAGGGATTCCAAACGCACGGTGAAGAGCGGAAGACGCAGTTCTCCAGCCAAAGCCGATGCGGTCATGGTCTTGCCCGTTCCGGGCGGGCCGACGAGCAGCATATGGGTCGCCGGTGTCTGGCCATGCTCCCGCAAGGTCGCACGCTCCTGCTGCTGGCGCACGATGCGCGTAAGGCGCTTGTCCACGCTGTCCGCCAGCACCATGCTCGACAGCACGACCTTCGGATAGGTGCTTTCGACCAGCCCTTGCAACTCGCCTCGCGGCCGTGCCAGCGGAATTGGCGTCTGCCCACCGACAGGTTTGCCGCCTCTGCGCTGATCCCTTGCTTTCTGGACGAGGCGCTTGAGCTTCTCCGCTTCCTCCGGCCGCCCCTGGCGGGCTTCCTGGGCAGCGATCTGCAAGGCGATCGAGAGGACTTGATCCTCGTCCCCGTCTATGTGCGAATTCAGGAGGGCGAGAATGTGCTTGGTCGACATGTGGCCCTCCTTTCTTCGAAACGGCCTCGCTATACCATGGTCCACTCACGACGCCCATGGCGTCGATGATTCTATCCGCAAACGTCGCCAAAGGCCATGTCGCCCTGTCCGATGGCAACGCTCTCATCCGAATGAACACGGCCCGACGGTCGCCGTTCAAACGAGCCCAATCACCCAGCTTTTCCCCCATCGCAGGTCGTGTGACCCGGCCATCCCCCTACCATGTCCGGCACGCCATTGATCCCGCCAAGACCGGCCGCGGCTCGGAAGGGAGCGTCAGGAGGAAGCGCGGCCGGGGCTTTCACGGGCGGGCTGCCCGCTCAGCACAACCTCCAGGGCGGGCATGACTGGCATCATATCCCCCGCATGGCTCAAAATCTCCTCATATGATTGAGGAAATCCACATCGACACTGTATCCGCCACAGCTCGCTGCAAAAGGCTCCCCGATGAAGCGGAGAGAAATACCGGAAGCGGCGTGCTCGTCCATAGGCATGAACGCACCTCCCGGCTCACAATGCATGCCGAAATCGCCCTGCTTCATGCCGCAATGATGGCAATGGTTCATCCAATACGAGCTTTGGGTGGTTTTGCTGTAATCGAGCCGATAACTATTCCCGGACAGTGCGGACATCTGCCTCTGCACCGGGAGAGGAATCTGTTCAACGTAATGGACAATCGTGGGGGTCTCCACCCTCACCCACTCCCATATCCCCTCGTCACTCTCATCCGCCGCAACATCCTCCAGGACCTCATGCCCGGCGGGCAACAGGAAGCTGAAGGCATGAGCTTGCCTTCCGCATTTCCAACAGGGGGCCGCGGATTGAGCAATGGCGTAACTAGGCGCACGGAGATTGCCCTCCGGCTCCCGCGGCAGCCATTTCCCGAACAAGGCGGAATCAAGTCCCGCCGGGACGTACCAGACCTTCTTGACGGCGTCCCACCGGGCGCCCAGGCGCTTGGCGTCATCCTTTTCCGCAAACGGCACCCGCAAATCAATACGTGTCATGAGCACTAACCACCGTGGGAGGGAAAAAGCTATGATTCCACCACCTCCAGGTTTTTGCACGCCATTCCAGCCGATCCTTCGACCACTTTCCGCGCTCTCTTGACTCCACCGCCCATGGCGATCGATCTCCAAGCTGTCTGCTGAAAAGGGATCGCCACCATGTCCGCGACCAAGATCCTCTGGGGCCAAGTCATCACCGTGCTGCTGATCGTGCTGGCCAGCACCTGGGGGGCGACGGAGTGGACGGCTTGGCGGCTCGGCTTCCAGCCCCAGCTCGGCACGCCCTGGTTCACCCTGCTCGACTGGCCCGTCTATCACCCGCCGCTCTTTTACTGGTGGTGGTACGCCTATGACGCCTACGCCCCCGGGATTTTCGACGAGGGCGGCGCCATCGCGGCTTCCGGCGGCATCCTCTCCGTCATCGTGGCGATCGGCATGTCGGTCTGGCGGGCGCGGGAGATCAAACGGGCGGAGACCTACGGCTCCGCCCGCTGGGCCGACCGGAAGGAGGTGAAGGCCGCCGGCCTGCTCGGCCCGGACGGTGTGGTGCTGGGGAAGCTGGAGCACGGCTACCTGCGCCATGACGGGCCGGAGCATGTGCTGTGCTTCGCCCCCACCCGCTCCGGCAAGGGCGTCGGGCTGGTGGTGCCGTCGCTCCTGACTTGGCCGGGATCGGCCATCGTCCACGACATCAAGGGCGAGAACTGGCAGATCACCGCCGGCTTCCGGTCCCGCCACGGCCGCGTCCTGCTGTTCGACCCCACCAACCCGCGCTCCGCCGCTTACAACCCGCTGCTGGAGGTCCGCCACGGCGACTGGGAGGTCCGCGACGTGCAGAACATCGCCGACGTGCTGGTCGATCCCGAAGGCTCGCTCGACCGGCGGAACCATTGGGAGAAGACCAGCCACTCCCTGCTGGTCGGCGCCATCCTGCATGTGCTGTACGCCGAGGAGGACAAGACCCTGGCCGGCGTCGCCGCCTTCCTGTCCGATCCCAGGCGCCCCATCGAAAAGACCTTGCGGACGATGATGACCACCCGGCACCTGGGCGAGGCCGGACCGCATCCGGTGGTCGCCTCGACGGCGCGGGAACTGCTGAACAAGTCCGACAACGAACGGTCGGGCGTGCTCTCCACCGCCATGTCCTTCCTGGGCCTCTACCGCGACCCGGTGGTGGCCCGGGTGACCCGGCGCTGCGACTGGCGCATCACGGATCTCGTCGCCAACGGCAAGCCGGCCACCCTCTACCTGGTGGTGCCCCCCTCCGACATCAGCCGCACCAAGCCGTTGATCCGGCTGGTGCTGAACCAGATCGGCCGCCGGCTGACCGAGGAGCTGAACGCCAAGGACCGGCGCCACCGCCTGCTGATGATGCTGGACGAATTCCCGGCCCTGGGACGGCTGGATTTCTTCGAAAGCGCGCTGGCCTTCATGGCCGGTTATGGAATCAAGGCCTTCCTCATCGCCCAGTCGCTCAACCAGATCGAGCGGGCCTACGGGCCGAACAACGCCATCCTCGACAACTGCCATGTCCGGGTCAGCTTCGCCACCAACGACGAACGGACCGCCAAGCGGGTCTCCGACGCGCTCGGCACCGCCACCGAGATGAAGGCGATGAAGAACTACGCCGGCAGCCGCCTGTCGCCCTGGCTCGGGCACCTGATGGTGTCGCGGTCCGAGACCGCGCGAGCGTTGCTGACGCCCGGCGAGGTCATGCAGCTTCCGCCCGCCGACGAGATCGTCATGGTGGCCGGGACACCGCCGATCCGGGCGAAGAAGGCCCGCTATTACGAGGACCGGCGTTTCGCCGAACGGGTGCTGCCGCCCCCCGATCCCCAATCCTGCGGCACATCCCCCCACGGCGACGGCTGGTCGTCGATCGCCCCGCGCAAACCCGATCCCGGCCTGGTCGCGGAGGCCGAGAAGGCGGACCAGGACAGTGCCAACGGCGGCCTGCGCCGCGAACCCGAACTCCCCGAGCATGTCGCCGTGGCGCCGGAAACCCCCGCCGCCAAGCCGGTAAATGAGTTCGACCTGGTGCAGGACGAGGAACCAGGGGATGCCGCCCGCCAGCGTCAGGTCCTGCGCCGGCGGATGCACGGCCTGGCCCGCCAAGTCTCGATGGACCCGAACGACGGATTGACGCTCTAGGAGAAGACCATGCGCGACCGGATGAACGTCTATTTTCCACCGGCGATGCTGCGCGAAATCACCGAGCTGGCCGAACGCCGCAAGCTCTCCCGCTCGGCCATCGTCGAGGCCGCCGTCGCCTCCTTCCTGTCACCCGACGGTGCCAACCGGCGGGAAGCTGCCTTCACCCGCCGCCTCGACCGGCTGTCGCGTCAGGTCCAGCGACTGGAGCGCGACCTCGGCATCACCGCCGAGACCCTGGCGCTGTTCGTGCGTTTTTGGCTGACCATCATCCCGCCGCTGCCCGACGACGCCCAGGCTGCTGCACAGATCAAGGGCCGAGCACGCTATGAGAGCTTTGTCGAGACCCTGGGGCGCCGCCTCCAGAAGGGCCAGAGCTTCCTGCGCGAGATTCCCGACGACATCATCGATCCGGAACCGGACACCGCTGGCGAGAGGAGTGAACCCAGCTAAGTCGTACTGATAGGGTGAGGCCCATATTTCCGACGCCTCCCGCTGTTCTGGTCGCCGGACGTCTCGGACCATATCGCCGCGCCGGGGGATGGATCGTCATCTCTGCCATTGACCCCAACATAGCTTCAGGGCTATATGCGTGAATACGTCAACGGGCGAAATCGCATCACGGCAGATCATGCCCGAAGGGCAATGGCCTGCTGCCACCAACTCTCATAAAGGAAGGACAACAGGATGGGCCGGAGCGTCGACGACATCATTGCCGTCCCTCCCCATGACGAGCAAGGTGTAATCGAAGCGCACCATGACGCCTTGAAACAGGAAGTCGAAGGTTTGCGTGAATTGCGCCAGATCGCGGGCAAGGCGCAAGCGGACATCGCATCCGCGCTCAACATCACCCAGCCCTCGGTCTCCAAGATCGAGAAACAGGCCGACATGCACCTCTCGACGCTTCGCAACTACGTGGAAGCCATCGGTGGCGAGCTGGAACTGACCGTGAAGCTGCCCAAGCGGCCGGCGTTGCGGATTCATCATTTGGGCGATCTTGCACCGGCCGGTGCTGCCGTGCCGGCCCGGAAGAAGAGCGGTGATCCGTCACCAAGGCGGCGCCATGGATGAACTGCAACGGTCCATCTATGTCGACCGCTTCCGCCTGGCGTTTCACACGAAGAAGGGTGCGGCCTTCCAGGATTGGTTCGTCCTTCTGGCTGGACACGCTTTCGGCCCCGATTTCGAGGAAGTCCGCCCCTACGGTCCCTATGGCGATCTGAAATGCGATGGCCGTCGCATCAGCTCCGGCTCCGTGTTCCAGTGCTATGCTCCCGACGCCATGAAGGAAGCCGACCTCATCGCCAAGGTCGATGCGGACTTCCACGGCGCACGCGCGCATTGGGCCGGCAATATGCTGGAGTGGGTGTTCGTCCATAACGACGGACGCGGGCTTCCGCCGAACGCGGTCCAGCATCTCGACGGGCTTCGCCAAGCCCATAGGCCACTTCAGATCGCAACTTGGTCCGAGCCGGAATTGCTCGATCTTGCCATGATGCTTGATCTGGCTGCGCTTCAGGCTCTCTTCGGTCCTGCAGCTTCGATCGCGATCGTGGATCGCCTCGTCATGTCCGATCTGGTGCCGATCATCGAGGCGCTCCAGCGGCAAGAACCCAATCCGAGTGATCCGCCCCTGACGCCACCGTCACCGGAAAAATTGGAGAAGAATGCCCTGTCCGAGGAATCAGGCCTGTTCTTGCGCATCGGTCGCCGAAAGTCGGCGCTCGTCGATACCTTCTTCCGCAAAAGCCCGCGCCCCGATCTCGGCGAACGCATCGCCGAGGCGTTTCGGCTGCGCTATGCTGAGTTGAGGGCTTTCGATCTTCCGGCCGATACGATCTTCAAGCACCTTCAGGATTATGCCGGCTTCAACGGTGAGCCAAAGCGGCAAGGCGCGGCGCTGGCAGTCCTCGCCTATTTCTTCGATAGCTGTGATATCTTCGAAGATCCGATCGTCATTTCCGTGGAGGCGTCATGATCCTCCCAACCAAACATGTCCGTCCCGATCGCGCACTCATCGGCGTCGGCGCCGAGGTTCTCGATATTCTCAAGAGGCCGATGACCATGTCACGGCTATGGGATGAGATGCGTGGGCGCCGCTCGCTCCATGCGCCCAACGCCCCGATCGACTATCAGTGGTTCATCCTGTCGCTTGACCTGCTCTTCACGATCGGCGCGGTCGATTTCGATCGTGGCCTAGTGCGGAGGATCCAGTCATGATCCGCCGGTTCGGCAGCGACCTCGCGTCGTTCAAGACACTGACCTTCAAGCCTGGCCTGAACATCCTGCTGGCCGACAAGAGCGAGGGCGCGAATGATCGCCAGTCGAGAAATGGCGCCGGTAAGACCAGCTTCATTGAGCTGGTCCATTTCCTGTTCGGTGCCGATGCCCGCAAGGACAGCATCTTCCGTTCCGATGCGCTGACGGCCTGGACGTTCGACGTCGCCGTCGACGTCGCAGGAGAAGCCATCTCGGCGGCGCGCAGCGGCGCCAAGCCGAGCCGGATCGTCGTCAATGGCCCAGTCGAAAACTGGCCGATCCCACCGCAGTTCGACAGCCGCGCCGGGCTGTTCGAGCTGTCGAATGAGAACTGGAAGGCCAATCTCGGCCAGCTCTGGTTCGGCCTGCCGATTTCGGCCGGGGACGAAGGCGAGCGTTTCCAGCCGTCGTTCCGCTCGCTCTTCTCCTATTTCGTCCGCCGTCAGAATAGCGGCGGCTTCCAGCAGCCGATGCAGCATTCCGGGATGCAGCAGGCATGGGATCAGCAGGTTTCGATCTGCTACCTGCTTGGCCTCGACTGGAGCATCCCCGGTCGTTTTCAGGAACTGCGCGCGCAGGAAAAGGTCGCCCAGGAACTCCGCAAGGCGGCTCGGAGCGGCGACCTTGGCCGGTTCTTTGGCAAGGCGGCCGATCTCAGGACGAGATTGACCATCGCCGAGGCGCGCGCCACGCGGCTGCGTCAACAGCTTGAGACGTTCGAGGTCGTGCCGGAATACAAGGCTCTGGAGCGCGAGGCAAACGAGATCACGCGCGAGATCGACGGCATGAACGTCGAGAACGTGATCGATGGCGATCTCCTGCAACAGCTTCGTGCCTCGCTGTCGGACGAGGATGCGCCCGATCTGGGGGATGTCACGAAGCTCTATGCCGAGGCCGGGGTCGTTCTGCCCGACATGGTGCGGCGGCGTTTCGACGAAGTGGAACGCTTTCACCGGACCATCATCGAGAACCGGCGCGCGCATCTGGCCGCCGAAATCGCCTCGGCGGAGGCTCGCGTTGCCGATCGCGATCAGCGCACCGCCGAACGCGACCGCCGCCGACGGCAGATCATGGGCGTGCTTCGCTCCGGCGGCGCACTGGAACACTACACGTCGCTGCGCGAGGAAGTCGGCCGAGCCGAGGCGGAGGTCGAGGGACTTCGCCAGCGGCTCGACACCGCCGAGCGGATCGAGAGCACCAAGGCCGAACTCGACATCGATCGGGCCAACCTGACCAAGGCGCTGCGTGACGACATCCACGAGAGGGCCGACCTCATCCGCGAGGCGATCCTCACCTTCGAGTCGCTGTCGGAATCCCTTTACGAGAAGGCGGGCAGCCTGACGATTTCCGAAACCGGAAGCGGCCCCCAGTTCGAGGTCCATATCGACGGGCAGCGAAGCAAAGGCATTACCAACATGCAGATCTTCTGCTTCGATCTCATGTTGACCGAAATCAGCCTGAAGAACGGCCGTGGTCCCGGCTTCCTGATCCATGACAGCCATCTGTTCGATGGGGTGGATGAGCGGCAGGTCGCCAAGGCGTTGCAACTCGGTGCCGAACGGGCCGAGGCCGCCGGTTTCCAATACATTGTGACCATGAACTCGGACGCGCTGCCCCGCGAGGGGTTCCAACGCGGCTTTGATGTCCATGCGCATGTCATCGACACCAAGCTGACCGATGCGACGGATACCGGTGGCCTGTTCGGCCTACGCTTCGAGTAGGTTTCCAATGCGATCAGCGCCTTTCACACGTCCGACCCTCCTTGCTGCAGTCGAACTGCTTGAACTGCATAGCCAAGCCAAATTTAATCAGATGGTACTGCGGCTTGAGCTTGAAGACGAGATTTCCTCCAGCACGGCTCTCAGCGTCGCAAAAAAATGCGATCTCCTTGGGCGCGTTGTCCTACAACGCTCCGACACGATCCTCGACACGCTCAACGGCAGCATGACCTTGGGCGAAGCGGTGATCCGGCAGGCCGCACAACTGGCCCGGCAGGATTCGGAGCAACCGCTCCAAACGGCATTCGCGCGCGGACTTGCGCGCGACGGATACGTTCTGGTCTGGGACGATTATGGTCGGAACGCATCGATCCGTGCCGCCCTCCCCGGCGAGATTCAGCTCCCGGAGAGCGACGACGAAGTGCATCAGCTCCTCAAGCGCTTCAGCTTCGCCACACCGCTAGGGCACCTCGATCAGGCAATCGAAGCGCATACGCGCGGCGATTGGGCCGCCTGCAACGGACAGCTCCGAACGTTCATCGAGAGCCTGTTCGACGATATTGCGCGAAATGTGCGGCCCGCGGAATCGGCGACACGCTCCAGTTCAGAGAACCGGCGCGCGCTTCTTGCCGAGATCGGCTTTCTTGCAACGGATCGCAACGAGTGGACCCTGGACGGGAAGAACTACATCAACGGCCTCTTCAAAATGCTGCACACCGAAGGCTCGCACCCAGGCCTTTCCGATGAAGATCACAGCACCTTCCGGCTCCACGTCGTCCTGGTGACAGCCAGGACGTTCCTGCGACGCCTCGCCAACGGCCGGTGAAGAGGCCATGGCGTTCTTCTCTCAAGATCAGTTGGAAGCCATCGCGGGCGCACTCGGCGACACATCAGAGGGTCTGACCGGGCCGGAAATCGAGCACCTGCTCGCCTCCTGCAAGATCACCGATCCGGGACCTGCCACGAAGCGCATCCGCCTCTACAACGCCTTCGCCGAGTGCCAAAACGCAAAGCAGAACCGCACCAATATCCTGGAATTCATTCGGCTCGCCATGAAGCCGGCGCGGTATAGCCGGGAACCGGACCGCTACGAGCCAATGCGGGCGCGACTTAACCAGGCATTGGCGTTCGCCGGTCTTCTCGTCGATCAATCGGGCGAACTGAAGATGGCCGACGCCGCCCAGACCTTGCCCGAGGCACAGCGGCGCGCTCGCGATTTGCGCGCGGATCTCGAAGGACGTGGCGTGCACGCCGATGTTCTCAAGTTCTGTCGCGCCGAACTTCTCGCCGACAACTATTTTCATGCGGTCCAGGAAGCGGTCAAAAGCGTTGCCGACAAAATGCGGACGCGGACGGGGTTGACCGATGACGGCGCTGCGCTTGTCGACCGTGTGCTCTCAGGCAGTCCGCCGCTTCTGGCGATCAACGCGCTGTCAACCGCCAGCGAGCGCAGCGAGCAGAGTGGATTTGCCAACCTTGTCCGCGGCACGTTTGGCATGTTCCGCAATCCGACGGCCCACGAGGCACGCATTCACTGGTCAATGTCCAAGGAAGATGCCGAAGACCTCCTATCGATCGTGTCGCTGATTCATCGGCGCCTCGACGCGGCTCATATGCCGGCCCGCGTATGAGGATCGAAGGTTCAGGCCAAAGGAGCTGAATGGAAAGCAAATTCGATCCCGATCGCATCGGCCGCATCGGCGAACGGGAGTTCGAAGCGCTCTGCGAGCGCGCGGGCCTCTATTGCAACAAGAGCGCCGTCGACGTCATGGGCTGGGATTTCATTGTAGAGTTCCCGATGACGCCGGCCGGCCAGTCGCTACCTCTCGATCAACGCCCGACCAATGCCGCCCGGGTTCAGTTGAAGTCGACACTCGGCGGCACCGGCAATCGCATCCGCCTCAGCCTGTCCGCCATCGATCGCCTGGCCAAGGACCCTCGACCGACGCTCATCGTCGTGTTTCGGCTGCGAGCTGACGGCGAACCCCAGTCCGCTTATCTCGTCCACCTTATCGGGAATGAGCTTGCGCGCGTCCTGGAGCGATTGAGACAGGCGGAGGCCCGCAAGGCTCATGATATCAACCACACTGATATCAGCTACGACTATGAGAAAGTCGGAGTGCGCTTCGAGCCCACCCCCACCGGGTTATTGGCGGCCCTGAGTGCGGCCTGCGGGCAAAATCCCGGCGCCTACATGATCGAGAAACAACGGCAGCTCGCCGAACTTGGCTATGAGAACGGCCAATTCGAGGCTGAGGCGCTTATCCAGATCGAGAGTCCGGAGCATTTCAGGAATCTATTGCTCGGTCTCGCGCCCTTGAAACCGCATCGACTTCGTGTGTTCGATAACCGGTTCGGCATACGTCTTCCCTATCAAGGCACGCTGTTCGACGACCTTGAGGAGTTGCGTCTTACACCGCCTACGCTGGGTTCCTGCGAGATTTCGATCCGCGGCTCCGGCTTCGGACAAGCAGCGCGGTTCGACGGAGAAATGTTCATCGGCCCACCAATGGTCGAGCCGCACGGAGCTGAGCTTCTCGTCCGTACCTCAGACTTCATCATCCGGCTGACGCCACCGGCGCTGAAGTTCGAAAGCATCGGTTTGATCGATGACATGGAGCATACCCTGGAGGAGTGGGCAGAGTTGCTTCGTGCGATCACGCTCATGGCAACCGCACGAGCGACGCTGACGATCGCCGGGAACGACCAGATCCCGTCGATTGCTTTCCCGGTCGATCAGTCCGTCACCGGGCCGTATCTTGAGGAGTTGCCGGTCATCTCCGCATTTGTGGATGGATGGTTGCGCCTGCTCACGAACGCAGGCCTTCGCTCCACCGCCAGATTCAAGTTCGATGCGTTCTGGGAGTCCAACGACGCACGCATGGCCGTGGACATCCTGCTCAAGCCGAAATCGGAGGCTCGCTTCGAGTTCCAGACCCTTGAGATTGAAGAGTCGTCGCAGCCGCTCGAAGGCCTGTACTTCAATAGCACGTCGTTTGTCGATATTAGCATAACCTTCAGCGCGAAGGTTTTCTTTGAGAAGACGGACGATCCGGAATGGCAGTATCGATCGACAGGCTTCGAAGCACTCGATGTTCGGCCCAAAGTCGACGACCTCGAAGAATACGGGATGGACCAGGCGACCGCATCCGATCTGAAGCTCATTGTCAATCCACGGAACATCACCATTGTGTCTTGAAGAGACGCAGCCGGGATCGGTTGCTGACTATCCTGATGATCGTCTAGCGCTTTCGCAACAACCTCTTCCACGGCGAGAAGTGGGCGTACCACCTCCGGGACCAGCTCTCGAACTTCACCCACGCGAACGCCACCCTGATGCGGCTGCTCGAACGCCATGGACAACTGGCTGCGTAGGAACACTGGTCACCACGTTATGGTCTTCCGGCAAGCCGAGACTTGACCCAGCCGTACCTCACTCCGCCGATCCCCTGTCTTTGCACGCCAAGGCCCTACTACGCCCAAGCCCTTGTTGCGTCTGACTGATTTCTGCCTCTTCTAATTATCCCCGTCGCCGATCCCGCAGGTGTGGACCAGCCGTGAACGGGGATGACCATGACCCCTGCCGCCGCCCATTCCGAATCCTTCCAGCGCAGCGCCCGCATGCTTCGCACGGCGCTTGGGCCGGCCATCGCCGCCTTCCTGGAAGACCCGGCCATCGTCGAGGTGATGCTCAACCCCGACGGCCGGCTGTGGATCGACCGGCTGGCCGGCGGGCTGGAGGACACCGGCGCCACCCTGTCACCGACCGACGGCGAACGCATCATCCGCCTCGTCGCCCATCATGTCGGCGCCGAGGTCCACGCCGCCAGCCCCCGGGTCTCCGCCGAGCTTCCCGAGACCGGGGAACGGTTCGAGGGCCTGCTGCCGCCCGTGGTCACCGCCGCCACCTTCGCCATCCGCAAGCCGGCGGTAGCGGTGTTCACCCTCGGCGACTACGCCGCTGCCGGCATCATGACAGTGGACCAAGCCGACATCCTCCGCAGGGCCGTCGCCGCCCGCAGGAACATCTTGGTGGCCGGCGGCACTTCCACCGGCAAGACCACCCTGACCAACGCCCTGCTGGCCGAGATCGCCGGCGCTACCGACCGCGTGGTGCTGATCGAGGACACCCGCGAGCTGCAATGCCGGGCGCCCAACCTGGTGGCCCTGCGCACCAGGGACGGCGTCGCCTCCCTGGCCGACCTGGTCCGCTCATCCCTGCGCCTGCGGCCCGACCGTATCCCCATCGGCGAAGTGCGCGGGGCCGAGGCGCTCGACCTGATCAAGGCCTGGGGCACCGGCCATCCCGGCGGCATCGGCACCATCCACGCCAGCTCCGGCATCGGGGCGCTGCGCCGCCTCGAACAGCTCGTCCAGGAAGCGGTGGTCACGGTGCCCAAGGCCCTGATCGCCGAAACCATCGACCTCGTCGCCGTCCTTGCCGGCCGCGGCTCCCAGCGCCGCTTGGCCGAGCTGGCCATGGTCGCCGGCCTCGATCCCGCCACCGGCGACTACCGCGTCCTCCCCGCCCCTCTCAACGGAGACTTCCCATGAACCGCCATACCCTGCGCGTCCGCCGCCACGTCGCCACCGCCGCGCTGGTGACCCTCGTCGCCCTGGCTTTCGCGCCCGCCGCCCACGCCGCCGGCTCCGCCATGCCCTGGGAGACGCCGCTGGAGCAGATCCTGGAATCCGTACAGGGGCCGGTGGCCAAGATCGTCTCGGTGATCATCATCACCGTCACCGGCCTGACGCTCGCCTTCGGCGACACCTCCGGCGGCTTCCGGCGGCTGATCCAGGTCGTGTTCGGCCTGTCCATCGCCTTCGCCGCCAGCTCGTTCTTCCTGTCCTTCTTCTCCTTCAGCGGCGGGGCGCTGGTCTGATGACCGCAAGCGATCCTGTCCCCGGCTTCAGCGTCCCGGTCCACCGGGCGCTGACCGAGCCGATCCTGCTGGGCGGCGCACCGCGCGCCGTGGCGATCGCCAACGGCACCCTGGCCGCCGCCATCGCGCTCGGCCTACGGCTGTGGATACCCGGCCTGATCGTCTGGGTTGTCGGTCATGCCGCCGCTGCCTGGGCCGCCAAGCACGATCCCCAGTTCGTCGAGGTGGTGCGCCGCCACCTCCGCTATCCCGCCTATCTGCGCGCGTGAGGCCGCCATGCTGAACCTCGCCGAATACCGCAGCCACCCCGCCGGCCTCGCCGACTTCCTTCCCTGGGCAGCGCTGGTCGCGCCCGGCGTGGTGCTCGACAAGGACGGCAGCTTCCAGCGCACCGCCCGTTTCCGGGGACCGGACCTCGATTCCGCCACCCCGGCGGAGCTGGTCGGCGTCACCGCGCGGCTCAACAACGCCCTCCGACGCCTCGGCTCCGGCTGGGCGCTGTTCGTCGAAGCCGACCGGCGGCCCGCCACCGACTACCCGGAGAGCCGTTTCCCCGACCCGGCCTCGGCCCTGGTCGATCTGGAGCGGCGGGACGGCTTCGAACAGGCCGGGGTGCATTTCGAGAGCCGCTATTTCCTCACCCTCCTGTGGCTGCCGCCGGCCGAGGAGGCCAGCCGGGCCGAAAGCTGGCTCTACGAAGGCCGCTCCCGGAGCGGCGTCGATCCGCACGAACTGCTGCGCGGCTTCATCGACCGCACCGACCGCATCCTGCAACTGGTGGAAGGGTTCGTCCTGGAGGTGGCGTGGCTCGATGACGGCGAGACCCTCACCTATCTGCATTCGACCGTCTCGACCAAGGCGCAGCGGGTCCGCGTTCCCGAAATCCCGATGCATCTCGACGCCCTGCTGGCCGACCAGCCGCTGACTGGCGGGCTGGAGCCGCGGCTGGGCAGCGCCCACCTGCGCACGCTGACGGTGGCCGGCTTTCCCAGCTCGACGCACCCCGGCATCCTCGACGACCTCAACCGCCTCGCCTTCCCCTACCGCTGGTCCACCCGGGCCATCCTGCTCGACAAGACCGAGGCGGTCCGGCTGCTGACCCGCATCCGCCGCCAATGGTTCGCCAAGCGGAAGTCCGTCGCCACCATCCTGAAGGAGGTGATGACCAACGAAGCCTCGGTCCTGGTCGATTCCGACGCCGCCAACAAGGCCGCCGACGCCGACGCCGCGCTGCAGGAGCTGGGGGCCGACGATGTCGGGCAGGCCTACCTCACCGCCACCGTCACCGTCTGGGACGAGGACAGCGGCCTCGCCGCCGAGAAGCTGCGCCTGGTCGAGAAGGTCATCCAGGGCCGCGACTTCACCTGCATGACCGAATCCCTGAACGCGGTGGAGGCCTGGCTGGGATCGCTGCCCGGCCATGTCTACGCCAATGTCCGCCAGCCGCCGGTCAACACCTTGAACCTCGCCCACATGATCCCGCTGTCGGCGGTGTGGGCCGGGCCGGAACGGGACGGGCATTTCCAGGCCCCGCCGCTGTTCTTCGCCAGGACCGAGGGATCGACGCCGTTCCGCTTCTGCCTCCATGTCGGCGACGTCGGCCACACCCTGGTGGTCGGTCCGACCGGCGCCGGCAAGTCGGTGCTGCTGGCCCTGATGGCGCTGCAATTCCGGCGCTATCCCGGATCGCAGGTGTTCGCCTTCGACTTCGGCGGCTCGATCCGCGCTGCGGCGCTGGCCATGGGCGGCGACTGGCACGATCTCGGCGGCGGACTGTCGCGGGACGGCGCCGCCGGAGTCTTCCTCCAGCCGCTGGCGCGGATCGACGATCCGGCCGAGCGCGCCTGGGCGGCGGAATGGGTGGCGGCGATCCTGGCCCGGGAAGGGGTGAAGGTCGATGCCGCGGTCAAGGAGCATGTGTGGTCGGCACTGGAATCCCTGGCCTCCTCACCGGTCCGCGAGCGCACCATCACCGGCCTCGCCGTACTGCTGCAATCGGCCGCCCTGAAGCAGGCCCTCCAGCCCTATTGCGTCGGCGGGGCGTCCGGCCGGCTGCTCGACGCCGAAAGCGAACGCCTCGGCACCTCCCCGGTCCAGGCGTTCGAAACCGAAGGGCTGCTCGGCGCCGGTGCGGCGCCGGCCGTGCTGACCTACCTGTTCCACCGCATCGAGGGCCGGCTCGACGGCCGCCCGACCTTGCTGATCATCGACGAGGGCTGGCTGGTCCTCGACGATCCCGCCTTCGCCCAGCAACTCCGCGAATGGCTGAAGACGCTCCGCAAGAAGAACGCGAGCGTGATCTTCGCCACCCAGTCGCTCTCCGACATCGCCGACAACCCCATCGCCCCGGCCATCGTCGAAAGCTGCCCGACCCGCGTCTTCCTGCCCAACGACCGCGCCATCGAGCCGCAGATCACCGCCATCTCCCGCCGCTTCGGCCTCAACGACCGCCAGATCGAGATCATCGCCCGCGCCACGCCGAAGCGCGACTACTACTGCCAGTCGCGCCAGGGCAACCGGCTGTTCGAGCTGGGCCTGGGGCCGGTGGCGCTCGCCTTCTGCGCCGCCTCCGGCAAGGCCGACCACGCCGCCATCGAGCGGGTGGCCGCCGAACACGGCCGCGACGGTTTCGCCGCCGCCTGGCTGCGCGAGCGCCGTCTCGGCTGGGCTGCCGACCTCATCCCCGACCTGAGCAACCTGGAGGCATCGCCATGACCGCGCGCCGTTCCCTTCTGTCCGCCCTGGTGCTGGCCGCCGGATTGTCGCTGTCGCCGGCCCGGGCCCTGACGGTCTTCGATCCGAGCAACTACGTCCAGAACGTCATCCAGGCCGCCCGCGCCCTGGAGCAGATCAACAACCAGATCAGCTCGCTGGCCAACGAGGCCCAGATGCTGGTCAACCAGGCCCGGAACCTCCAGAGCCTGCCGCTGTCGACGCTGTCCCAGATCCAGTCCTCGGTCCAGCGCACCCAGTCCCTGATCGCCCAGGCCCAGAACATCGCCTACGACGTCCAGCGGATCGAAGCCGCCTACGCCGCCGATTATGGCGCGGCGTCGGCCTCGGCGTCGGATGCGGCGCTGGTCGCCACGGCGCGGACCCGGTGGCAGAACTCGGTCGGTGCCTTCGAGGACAGCCTGAAGACCCAGGCCGGCGTGGTCGGCAACATCCCGTCCACCAGCGCCGCCATGGCCTCGCTGGTCGAAGCCAGCCAGTCGGCCTCCGGCGCCTTGCAGGCCGCCCAGGCCGGCAACCAGTTGCTGGCGCTGCAATCCCAGCAGCTCTCCGACGTCACCGCCCTGCTCGCCGCCCAGGCCCGCGCCGACGCACTCGAACAGGCGCGCAACGCCGCGACCGAGGCGCAGGGACGGGAACAGTACCGCCGCTTCTCCACCCACAGCGGCTACACGCCCCACGACGTGACCATGTTCGGGGAGTGACCCGCCATGGGCGACGCCGGCGTCATCGACCTCTTCCTCAACACCTTCACCACCTACATCGACAGCGGTTTCGGCCTGCTGAACGGCGAGATCGCCTATCTGTCCTCGGCCCTGATCGTCATCGACATCACGCTGGCCGCCCTGTTCTGGGCCTGGGGCAGCGACGAGGACATCGTCCAGCGGCTGGTGCGGAAGACGCTCTACATCGGCTTCTTCGCTTATCTCATCGGCAACTTCAACGCCTTGGCCCGCGTGCTGTTCGACAGCTTCGCCGGCCTCGGCCTGCTGGCCGGCGGCTCCTCCATCTCCACCGCCGAGTTCCTCCGGCCCGGCCGCCTCGCCCAGGTCGGGTTCGACGCCGGCCAGCCGCTGCTGGACGCCGCCGCCCAACTGGTCGGGCCGGTCGCCATCTTCACCAACGCCATCCAGATCGCCGTGCTGATGGTCTCGTGGCTGATCGTCCTGATCGCCTTCTTCCTCCTCGCCATCCAGCTCTTCGTCACCCTGATCGAGTTCAAGCTGACCACGCTCGCCGGCTTCGTGCTGATCCCCTTCGCACTGTTCAACAAGACCGCCTTCCTCGCCGAGAAGGTGCTGGGCAACATCGTGGCGTCCGGCATCAAGGTGATGGTGCTGGCGGTGATCGTCGGCATCGGCACCGGCCTGTTCGGACAGTTCACCGCCGGCTACGGCGCCGACCAGCCGTCCATCGAACAGGCGCTGTCGGTGGCGCTTGCCGCCCTGGCGATGCTTGGCCTCGGCATCTTCGGCCCCGGCATCGCCACCGGGCTGGTCTCGGGTGCCCCGCAACTCGGCGCCGGCGCCGTCGTGGGAACCGGGCTTGCCGTGGCGGGCGCCGCCGTCGGGGCCGGCGCCACGGTCGCCGGAGGTGGCGCCGCCCTGGCCGCCGCGGGCCGGGCCACGGCGGCGGCGGCCGGGGGAGCCGCCCGGATGGCGGGTGCCACCTCCAGCGCCTACAGCCTGGGCGCCGCCGGACAGTCCGGCACGACCGGCGTCGCGTCCGGTCTGGCCGGAGTCGGCCGGGCGGCGGGACAGGCGGCGGCCACACCGATCAAACGCATGACCGCCAATGCCACGGCCGGCCTGAAGGAACACCATCAGGCCGGTGCCCGATCCGCCTTCACCGCCACCGGCGGCGTTTTGACCCAGGGCACGACGGCCGGCGCGACGAACGGAGGCGCCCCTCCCTCCCCCTCCGACAACGCGCCCCCCGACTGGGCCAAGCGCATGCACCGCAGCCAGGCCATGGGCCACGGCGTGTCCACCGTCGCCCACGTCGTCCGTTCCGGCGACAGCGGCGGCGGCGGCCATTCCGTCGATCTCTCCGAAAGGGACCGCTGATGCCGCTCTTCCATCGCGCCTCGGTGCGCTACGGCCGCACCCCCGAACCCGAGACCCCCTACCAGAAAGCCGCCCAGGTCTGGGACGAGCGCATCGGCTCGGCCCGCGTCCAGGCCCGGAATTGGCGGCTGATGGCCTTCGGCGCGCTGATCCTCTCCGGCGGCTTGGCCGGCGGGCTGCTCTGGCAGTCCGCACGCGGCACGATCGTGCCGTGGATCGTGCAGGTCGACAAGCTGGGCGAAGCCCAGGCGGTCGCCCCGGCCCAGGCGGACTACCAGCCGGCCGATCCGCAGATCGCCTGGTATCTCGCCCGCTTCATCGAGGACGTGCGCGCCCTTCCCGCCGATCCGGTGGTGGTCCGCCGCAACTGGCTCAGGGCCTACGACTTCACCACCGCCTCGGGTGCCGCCGCGCTCAACGACCACGCCCGGGCCGACGATCCCTTCGCCAAGATCGGCAGGCAGCAGATCGCGGTGGAGGTGTCCAGCGTCATCCGCGCCTCCCCCGCCAGCTTCCGCGTCGCCTGGGTGCAGCGCCGCTACCAGGACGGCGCGCTGGCCGACACCACGCGCTGGTCGGCGATCCTGTCCGTCGAGGTACGGCCGCCCCGGGACGCCGACCGGCTCCGCAGGAATCCCCTCGGCATCTACGTCTCCGCCATCAACTGGTCGAAGGAGTTGGGACAATGACCCCCGCCCGCACAACCGGCCTTCCCGCCCTGCTGCTGCCCGGACTGCTGCTCGCCGGCTGCGCCGGAACGATGCCGCCGCCGGACATCCGCTACGACGACGCCAGCCCGGCCGTAGAGATCCCCGACCCGCCGCCGCCGGTCACCGTGGTGCCGATCCCGGAGCCGCTGCCCCTGCCCGGCCAACTGAAGCCGGTCCCCGGCGGCAAACCCCCGCCGGAACCGGCCAGTCCCGCCACCCGCGTCGACCGGGCCAACGCCGCCGCCCGCGTCCAGCCGGTCCGCGACGGCTTCCTCAACGCGATCCAGGTCTATCCCTATTCCGGCGGCGCCCTCTATCAGGTCTACGCCGCTCCCGGCCAGGTCACCGACATCGCCCTGCAGGACGGGGAGCGGCTGGTGGGCGCCGGTCCCGTCGCCGCCGGCGACACGGTGCGGTGGATCATCGGCGACACCGAGAGCGGCACCGGGGCCGCGACAAGAGTCCATATTCTGGTCAAGCCGACACGGCCCGACATCAAGACCAACCTCGTCATCAACACCGACCGCCGCACCTACCATCTGGAGCTGCGCGCGACCGCCGCCACCTACATGGCGTCGGTGTCCTGGCAATACCCGGAAGACCAGCTCATCGCCCTGCGCCGCCGGAACGCCGAGGCCGAAGCCCGGCTGCCGGTCGCGGCGGGCATCGACATCGCCTCCCTGAATTTCCGCTACGCGATCGACGGCGACAGCGCGCCGTGGAAGCCGCTGCGCGCCTTCGACGACGGATCGAAGGTCTACATCGAGTTCCCCGCCGGCATCGTCCAGGGCGAGATGCCGCCCCTGTTCGTCGTCGGTCCGGCCGGTGGCCCCGAACTGGTCAACTACCGGGTGCGCCGCAGCTATATGATCGTCGATCGCCTGTTCGCCGCCGCCGAGCTGCGCATGGGCGACGAGAACAGCCAGCGCCGCGTCCGCATCAGCCGCACCGATGGCAGGCGGCCATGACCACGCCCACCCCGGACCCGCATCCTCCCGCCCCGCCGCCGGTGACGGAACCGAACCTGCGCCTGTACGCCGAAGGTCCCCGGGTGACCCGGCTGTCGCGCCGGGCGCTGGTGGTGCTGGGCGGCCTCTCCGCCCTGGCCGTCGCCGCGGCGCTGGGGTACGGGCTGCAAAACCGGAAAAGCGCCGGCCCGTCGCCGGAACTGCTGGGAACGCAGGGCCGCCCGGCGGCGGAGGGCTTGGCCGGACTGCCGCAGGATTACACCGGCGTGCCCCGGCTCGGCCCCGCCCTGCCGGGCGATCTCGGCAAGCCGATCCTCAACGCCCAGAGCCAGGGCAAGCCGGTGGCGACACCCGGCGCCGGCCCGGATCAGGCGGCGCAGCGTCTCGCCCAGGAGAGCGAGGCCGCCAGGGTCAGCCGCCTGTTCGCCCAGACCGGGCGGCCGGCCGAAGGCGCCGCACCGGCGCTGCGGGCGGGCGGCCTCCGCTCAGCGGCCGCGCCGGACGCCATGCCGCCGGCCGACGCCAGCGTCGCCCAGAACATGCAGGACCGGAAGCTCGCCTTCCTCAACGGGGATGCCGACCGCCGCACCGTCGCACCCGACCGGCTGGCCGGCCCGGCATCGCCCCATGTCCTTCAGGCGGGCGCCGTGATTCCGGCGGCGCTGGTCACCGGCATCCGGTCCGACCTGCCGGGCCAGGTCACCGCCCAGGTGACGGAGGCCGTCTACGACAGCCCCACCGGCCAGCACCTGCTGATCCCGCAGGGAGCGCGGCTGATCGGCCAGTACGACAGTGCGGTGGCCAGCGGGCAAAGCCGCGTGCTGCTGGCGTGGACCCGCCTGATCATGCCGGACGGCAGCTCCATCGTGCTGGAGCGCCAGCCCGGCACCGACCCGCAAGGCTATGCCGGGCTGGAGGACGAGGTCGACCAGCATTGGGGCTCGCTGTTCAAAGGGGCGCTGCTGTCCACCCTGCTGAGCGTCGGCGCCGAGGCCGGATCGTCCGGCCAGGACGACGCCATCGTCCGCGCCCTGCGCGAGGGGGCCTCCAACAGCATCGGCCGGACCGGCCAGCAGATCGTGCAGCGCCAGCTCAACATCCAGCCGACCCTGACCATCCGGCCGGGTTTCCCGGTCCGCGTCCTCGTCACCCGCGACTTGGTCCTCGAACCCTATGGAGGATGACCCATGACCAGGCTGAAACTCACCAGCATCCCCGACGACAAGCCGGTGAAGCTGACCATCGAGGTGCCGGCGGCCGTGTTTCAGGAGTTGGCCGCCTACGCCGAGGCGATCCGCCGGGAGGGTGGGCAGGCGACGGTGCCGGCCAAGCTCATCGTCCCCATGATCCAGCGCTTCATGGCAACGGACCGGGCGTTTGCAACGGCCCGCCGCAAAGCCGTCGGCCCCGCCAATCCACCGGGCAGGACGGCGGAATAGCATCCCCGACGACGAGGGACCGGGGCGGGCGGCCGGGAACGGTGCCCGTCCTGGCCGCTCAGTCGGTCAGGACATTGCGCAACAGGCAGTCGACGCAGCGCTTCGGCACGATCCGGCCCAGACGTTCCGTCAGTGCGGCGTCACGGTCGCCGCTCAAGGCACCCGCTTGGGATCGGTCGTCATCCTGGACGTCATGGCGGTCCGTCCGGGCGGCACACCCCGCGCACTGCTTCGCCAGCACCTTGGCCAGACTGAGGAAGCGCCGCAGGGCGGGGTTGTCGTTCTCCGACAGCCACACCGCATGAAACGGCAGGCTTTCACCAAGGAGCGGCCGGTACACCAACCCGCGAAACGGCTCGGACGCTCTCGCCTCGCCCACCAGCGTCAAATCCGCGCCGGCCGCGACGACATGCATCACCGTATCACGATAGATCGTCACCAGATCGACGCTTGGCTGGAAGCCGAGTTCCATGAGCCGCATCTTCACGCACTGCTGAATCTCCGGTCCTGGCGGAGCCGCGCTGAAGATAAGATGCCGTCCGCCGAGATCCGTCCACTCGACCGTTTCCTGACGGCTGAGTGGATCGCTTTCTCCCATGGCGACGAAGATCCGCTCGCTCCAAAGGGCGAGGCTGTCGCAATCGTCGCCCTCAACCGGGTGAGGCAGGAAGGCGATGTCGAGCCGATGCTGCCGGATGGCCAGAACATGCTCGGCGGTGCCGGCCTCGGCATAGCTGGTTTCCACGTCGGCATAAACCGCCCGGTGGATGGTGGTCAACATCGCGGGAAAGTCGCCGGCCAGCGACGACAGAAGCCCGATGCGGATGACGCCTTCCCGCCCGGCTCCGGCCGCCCCGGCTTCGCGGATCGCCTCGCCGATCTCAGCCATTACCCGGCACGCCCGCGGGAAGAACATTTTTCCAGCGAAGGTAAGCTGCACGCCGTGGGAACGCCGAATGAACAGGGCGGCGCCGATCCTGTCTTCCAGATCACGGATGCACCGGCTCAAGGCCGAAACGCGGATGCCCATCAATTCCGCCGCGCGACGGAAACTCCCTTGCTCAGCCGCCGCAATGGCGTAACGGAGATGGCGCAATTCGATCCCGCTTTCCATCGCCTCCTCTCGACGTGCCGCCAGCCCCCCCTTCGGCAGCGGCGGAAAACCCCCACCCATGGCCGAGCACCGCAATCAGGCGGCTTACGGCTTCACAGCGGCTCCTCCAGCGCGGCGACCAGGCTTGTCAAAGGGGAACCGTGGGCCGCCACAGACTTGGGCGTAACCCCGAAATACTCGTGGAATCTTGTCGAGAAATGAGCCTGATTGACGAAGCCGCAGCGATAAGCGACGTCACCGATGGAAACCCGCGTCTGCTCCGCAATCGGCGCGGTCAGCAGGCGGTGAGCCTCCGCCAACCTGATTTCCATGAGCTTTTTGGAAACCGTCTTGCCATGCAACTGGAATATCCGGTGCAGGTTGCTGACGGACATATGATGTATGACGGCCAGCTTGGCCGGCGTCAGCTCGGGATCGCTGAAATTGTCCTGCATGTAGGCCAGGAGCCTTTGATACGTCATTTCCCCCAGGACGTAACGTGCCTTGGCGTCGATCGGCATCTCATCACGGGTTTCCAGCATCAGGCATATAAGATCGACAAGAACACGCTCCATCTCTCTGTAGGTTTCACCGCAATCGAACTTCAGCAATTGACTGGCAAACTGACTGACAACAGGCACCAGCAGACGATTTGCGGAATCGAGATCCGCTGCACAGATATCGTCAATATTTCTTACTCTGTCTCGAATCAGATTACATGGGATCTTCAGGAAAAGATCGCTGGAACGGGAGATTTTTGTGAACGAATGCGCCTCGGAGTGATGGAACAATCCGACATTGCCGGCCAACACCCGCCCGGCCCTGTTGCGCTGGTCGTACAAAAAACCACCGGACTTTACAATTGAAAGAAGAAAATATTCCGTATTGTCGCGATTGATCAGATCCCTTCCCCTGGATACCGACACGGGAGATGATTTCCCGCCAAATATCGAAACCGTGTCCAGATCCACGTATGACCCTGAAAACGAAACGGCGCCGCTGCCAACGCCGGCCAAATTCACCTGGAACTTGTGCCAGAACGCCTCCTTCATTACGGCGAGGCGCTTTTCCATCGGAATCGAGGCAAGGGAAAAATGATCCAGGTTCGGCATGCGTCACCCCCTCCTACCAGCGGTTAGCCGACCACTGATCATCGTCAATTCCGTGCGTCCATCTCAAGCCATATTGGACTTACAGAAAAAACAACTTGGCCCCGTGGAAAAGACCAAACCCTTAACCTGCTGTACAAAAACTCGGGGCGTCACGCGCGCCCTGGGGTGTGGAAACCCCTCGCTAAGCGGTTTGGCGCCTGCCGATAGGGTGCCGTGATCCTCGACCCTTGGTCGGGGTGCCTGTGGCGTATGTCCAGGCATCTTCGTGCTAAAGGTCACAGGAACCGTTCTTAGTGCGGTTTTCCAACTCCCCGACTGCGGGTTCAGGAGGCTGTTTGCGGGGGCGCCCGCAAACGCAGCCCCTTCCTGTTCGACCAGCCGTTTGCGCCGCTCGAGGACGCGTCCCTCCTTATCATGAGATGGGACATCCGTCCGAGGGATCGGCCGAGGGAAGTCGCCATGGACCAGAGGACGCCAACGAAACACCAGGCCCGGAGACACCGCCGCACAACCTTGCGGGATGGCCCCGACCCCATCGACGTCCATGTCGGCGCCCGCATCCGGCTGCGGCGCATGCTGATGGGCCTCAGCCAGAGTGAACTGGGCGCGGCGGTTGGCGTCACCTTCCAGCAGATTCAAAAATACGAGCAGGGCACCAACCGGATTTCCGCCTCCATGCTCCACCATCTCGGCCAAGCACTGGACGTGCCCGTCTCCTTCTTCTTCAACGACCTGCCGGAGAATCTGAAAGGTGCCTCCTCGCCCAGGCACGCCGATCCGTTCGGGCGGGACGAAAGCATAGAATTGCTGCGGGGCTATTACAGCACTCCCGAGCAAGTCCGAAAGCGGATCTACGATCTGGTCAAAGCCCTGGAGCAGGAAAACAAAAGCGCAAGAAACGGATCGCCTCCTGCCGATGCAGACCAATGCCCACACCGGAAACGAAGCCGGTGATGCGGCAAGGACCAGTTCGGGCATGTGGTGCCGCTATTGGCAGTTGACCCAAGTTTACCGCCGCAGCGCGGCTGCCTTGAGGAAGGACTGATACTGAAATGCCGGATCGCAAGCATATCCTGGTGGCGGATGACGATCTTCAGATCGTCGCCGCATACCGCGTCCTGTTCGAGAGCCTGGGGCTGCGCGTTTCTTCCGCTTCGAACGGAAGCGACGCCCAGAAATTGCTCGCCACCATGCGTTTCGATGCCATCGTGACGGATTTGTCGATGCCCAACTGCGGAGGCGTCGAGCTGATCGCCGAAGCCCGCCGCCGGGCCGATACGCCTCCGATCATTGTCGTCACCGGGGATAGCGACGCGGAGCATCGGCTGACCGGGTTCGACAACGTCCAGATTCTGCACAAACCGGCGAATGCCGCCTGCGTCCTCGGCGCGCTGGGTGATGTCCTATAACTGAGGGTGCGTTTGCCTTACCGGCGCTTGGAACGTGAAGCCAAGCCCCCAGCGGCCATGCAATCCGGCCGCCCTGGCAAAGGACCGGCTGCGCGTTCACGGGGATACCGGAAGGGCGCCGCCCAGTTTGCGGAACTTGCCGAACATCATTCGGATCGTACCGACGACAGGCCCATCGGGATCGATCCCGATACCCCCCTCATCTCCGGCAGCTTCATGGAGGCGCTTCATGGTCCCGACACAGAAACTCCGGATGGCGGACGCTCTCAAGGACTCCTTGTGCCGGAAACAACTCAGGCTGGTGTTTCAACCACAGTTCACGCTGAGCGGGGAATACCAGCTTGTCGGCGCGGAAGCCTTGCTGCGGTGGCATCATCATGAACTCGGGAATGTATCACCGGCGGATTTCATACCACTCGCCGAGCAATCCAGCCTGATCGTCAAGGTGGACAAGTATGTCTGCTTCAAACTGATCGAGCACGTCCAGGCTTGGCGGGAATCAGGAGTTCCCGTCTCCGACCTCCCGATCATGGCTTTCAACCTCTCGCCCCGGACGCTCTGCGAACCGGGGTTCGCCGCCGAACTGGTTCGAGAGATTGACCGCACCCACATTCCCCCGTCGCTCCTGCAAGCCGAGATCACGGAAAGAGAGCCCCTCCACAAGGACAAAGAAACCCGCATAAACCTTGAAATCCTGCGGCGGAAAGGCATCGGGCTCTCCATCGATGATTTCGGGACCGGGTACTCGTGCCTTGCCTACCTGAAAGAGAAAACCGTCTCCGAGATCAAGATCGATCAAGGCTTCGTCCAAGGACTTGGACAAACCCAGATCGACGAGACGATCGTCAGGTCGATCCTCACTTTGGGGCAAACCTTGAACATCAGGATTGTCGGGGAGGGGATTGAAACCCTCGATCAGTTGGAGTGGCTTCGCACCGCCCATTGCCCAATCGGTCAAGGCTACCTTCTTTCCAGGCCACTTGAACAACGTGACTTTGAAGAATTATTACAGAAATATACACATCTCCACGTTCGCTAAAATCCCGAAACCACACGTCTCCTACTTTGCTTGCCTCCATTACTCCCTAGAAATGGACATCAAAGTGCAAAACCAATCCTCCTCATGAAAGAAGAATTACCATGTGGAAGGATGCCGCTAACCTGATGTTCTTTGGCATTGCCTCTCTTGGTTTGGCCTATGCCGCTGGCAAGCTCGTACTGTTGGTCGGTGAATGCAGGATCAGACACCATGATGGTGTGCGCGGCATGGGAGCCACGATGGCCTGCCGGGCCAGGATCGAAGCCGGCCTGCAGGCTCGACAGCTGGAGAGAAGCCGGGAGTTGGCGACTCTCGAGGCTGAAATCGAGGGTTTGCATCGCCGGCGCAAACAGCTTGAACGTCAACTCGACGAAATGCAAAAAGCCGATGGACACCTGATCCGCATTGTTGGCGAAGAGGATCGCAGGAAAAAATGCTACACCTTTCTCGTCATGAATAAATATGTTTCCAGAAGAGGTTTTCATCAGAATGAATATGCGTGGATCGATGCGAGCTGGCAACATCCGCAGACCGTCGAGGTTTGGGCTCGATCGATCAAAGAAGCGCAAGAAGAGCTTACCAAGCACTATCCAGTCGCCCTTGGCTATGAAGCGACCAAGGGGCGGATGCGGCAGCACGACAACGGTTCGGGTACGGATGCTGGCTGACCGGTCAGCATGGTGGGTTTGACAGGCCTTCTGACCATTTTCTCATCTCGGGCATGAGCAAGGGTTGGGTCACGCAACGGATCAAGCCCAGCGCCGACGATCTCTCCCGAAAGCCCTCCGCACAACGCCTGTGCCGCTTTTTTGAAGGTTTGGACAGCATCGCTCACGTCTCTTGACCGGCTCGTGGCACGAGAGTACAGGGACACCAACGTCACCGCAGGATCGGTCGGCGCACGCGTGTCCATGATCGACCACGGCCCCCGCCGAGAAGGCAAGAGATGGACAGCCCCAGTAGTCGACCTCGACCCAACACCGCGACGGAGCTGACTTCAGGCTGACCTGCCGAACAGGTCCACCACGGTCGGCGCTGTTGCCGGACCGAACACAGGTGGACCATGGTGAACATTCCCCTCACCATCCGATACCCTGTGCGCCCGCTGTGTTTCCGCTGCGGTCTGCATTGTGTGTCGCGCGAACCGACTCCGCGAAGTCGGTGATCCGGCCCCGCTTCCCCTGAGCGGTCCCGGCGCTCCTTCGTCCGCGCCAGGACGGCGTTCGTCATGCTTTACCAAGCGCTCCCCGGCTCCATTGCGGCTGGGCGGGATCGCGGAATGGAATGATCATATACAATGGGGGCAGCCCCGCCACCTGAGCGGCGGGTCTCGAAAGCGCCATCTGCCTTCAGCGTTGGAGCTGCTGGGCCAGATGCCGTGTGAGCACCGCGACCGCGGTCGGTTTAGGGTAAATCGTGACCAGTGGGAACCGTTCCGACAAGGTGGACGGCAGTGGGGTTGCGGTGTGGAGAACAACCGGCACTCCCTTTCCGTCCAGCGCCTCCAGAACCGCTCCGGCAAACCCATCGGACAGGGTCATGTCCAAAATGGCAGCGTCCACCTCACCGGAGTCGATCAGGTCGAGCGCCTCCCGCACCGTTGCCGCCGGACCGACTGGCGAGCCATGGGCGTCTTCGACGGCCAGGACAAGATCATAGGCGATGAAGGGCTCATCCTCGACGACGAGAACATGGGCATTTCCAAGATCGGGCTGGGTTCTGGAAGAGAGCGTATGGACCATGATGTCAAATTTCCCAGGGGGGATGCAGTTCGCACAACAGTCAGCAGAGCGTTCAATGGCTCAGTTTTTCGATCGGAATCAGGAGAGCAACGCGCAGGCCGGCACTGCACCACTCATGGCTGATGCGGCCACCGAGCTGACTGGCGATGCTCATGTGCATGAGCTGCGAGCCGAAGCCACGTCGGGAGGGAGGTCCTTGGACGGCTGGCCCTCCGCTTTCCTGCCACAGCACAATGAGCGCACCGCCCTCTATCAGCCAGGAGACCGTCAGCGTTCCTTGCACCGACGACAAAGCGCCGTACTTTGCGGCATTCGTCGCCAGTTCATGAAGCGTCAGAGCGAGACTGGTCGCTGCAGCCGCACCGGCATGGACGTGTGGGCCGTCGAGATGGAGACTGTTGCTCCCCTTGACAAGATGGGGGGTAATCACCGCCTGCATCAACTCCAACAAAGTGGTGCCATCCGTTGTGGCGGTTTCTCCGGTCACGGCCGGGCGGATCAGGTCATGGGCTCGCGCCAAAGCTAAAAGGCGGCCGGTGAGGGCATCTGCCATATCCCGCACCCCGGCGGAGGTGCGCGCCGTCATGGCGACCATACCCACGGCGACGGCAAACAGGTTCTTGACCCGATGGTTGAGTTCACGCACCAGCAGTTGGCGGTCTTCCTCCGCCCGCTTCCGGCTGGTGAGATCGATGGACGTGCCGACCAGGCCGACGACCTGCCCGGCCTCATTGCGGAACGCCGACTTGTGGGACAGCCAAATCCGCGGTCCCCGCTCGTCCTGCCCGACGATCTCTTCCAGTTCTTCGGTCGCACCGCCGTCCATGATCCGCCGGTCGGTCTCCATGATCCGTCGGCCTTGCTCCTTATCGTCGAGGAGTTCCAGATCGGTGTGTCCCTCCACCTCGCTCCAGGGCTTGCCGATCAGCTCCATCACCGGGCCGTTGGCGATGCGAATACGGCCATCGACGTCCTTCACATAGATGAGCGCCGGCACCGCTTCGATGACGGTCCTGAGGAGGCGGGTCGCTTCGGTAGCTTCCGCTTCCTTCTGGCGCAAGTCCTTCTCAACCTGCTTGCGCTTGTGGATGTCGATCAACACGCCTGGAAAACGGAGCGGCTTTCCCAACGTATCGAGACTGCAATGCCCATTGGCCTCGACCCAGCGGTAGGTGCCGTCGAACTGACGCACGCGGTATTCGGCGCTGTAAGCCCCCCCTGTCTCCATGGCAGATGCGACCGCCTGCCTTACGGAAGGCCAATCCTCCGGGTGAATCGACGCCATCAGAACGTCCAGGGACAAGCCGTTTTGACAGTGCTGCGGCGAAAGGGCGAAGAAACGGGCAAAGCGCTCATCGACGGTGAAGCGATCGACCGGAATGTCCCAAACCCAAGTGCCGAGGATGGCTCCGCTGGTCAGAGCGAGATCGATGCGCTCGACCGCGATGCGCAGAGCTTCTTCGGTCGCCTTGTGGTCGGTGATGTCGATCACGACACCTGGGAAGCTCGTCGGGATGCCATGGTCATCATGGGCGCAGTGTCCCCGTGCCAGAACCCAGCGTGTCTTCCCGTCCAGACCGGTCACCCGGTACTCCGCCAGATAGTCGGCTCCATCGTCGAGGGCACGCGCGATCTGCGCGGCAACCATGTCGCGATCGTCCGGGTGGATGGCCGCTACATAGGCCGTGATCGGCAGCCCCTCCGCCGTCCGTGCCGGCTCGACACCGAACAGGGAGGCGAAGGTGGCATCGGCGGTAACACTGTCCGCCCGGACATCCCAATTCCAAGTACCGACGCCTCCCGCCGCATCGAGAGCAAAGCGGAACCGCTCTTCGCTGGCGCGGAGCGCCTCCTGAGTTGTCTTGAGATCGTGCACGTCGGTGCAGGTGCCGTACCAGCGGACGATCCGCCCCGCCGCATCGCGGACGGGCTGGGCTCTGCCGATGACCCACCGGTACCGGCCGCTCCAATGACGCAAGCGGTATTCGATGTGGTAGGGCTCACCGGTGTCGAGTGATTGACGCCACATGCCCCAAGCCCGCTCGCGGTCGTCGGGGTGGAACATGCCGCTCCAAGCCTCGCCTTCGGTCGCCCCAGGCGGCACGCCGGTGAACTCGTACCAGCGTTGATTGAAATAGTCGTGGTATCCATCCGGCCGCGTCGACCAGATCATCTGATCGATGGAGTCGACGATGGCCTGGAACTTGGTTTCGCTCGCCTGCAGTTGCGCCTGGGCTGCCTTCCGATCGGTAATGTCACGCATGAAGGCGGCAACCCCCAAAACGCGGCCGTCGGCAGCCGTCATGCGGTTGGCCGTGATGGACACATCGACAAGGTTGCCGTCTCTATGCCGCCGTACGGTTTCGATCCGAACCTCGTCGCCGGACAGGGCGCGGTCGAACACACCAGCCGGCCCCTCCGGACAGGGATCGGGCAGCAACAAAGTGACCGGCGCACCGATCGCCTCCTGCACGCTATAGCCGAACATCCGGGTGGCAGCCGCATTCCATGCAGCGATCCGGCCATCCTCGGCCGCAAAGACAATGATGGCGTCGGGCGCAGCCTCCACGATTGCCGCATAGCGGACGGCTTCCTCATGACGCTCGGCCCGTCCGTTGGGAGTGTTTCCAGAGCTTGGCTCACCGGTATACGGAAAGTCAGACATCTTTTCTATCTTTGATTGGACTTTTCACCATCAGGCATATCGGCCTCTAAGTGTTACAAGTCTACAGAAGACGAGGCATTATACTATGTTAAACAGGTAATACCAAGTCCTGCGGAGTACGACTCATGCGGCGATTCCCGCTGAGCCGGGCGGTGTGATTCACCGGAGGGACCACAGCGACGAGGTCCCCCTACGGCCGCTCCGGTCCTGCTGCGCAGCGATTACGATGCCGCCGCCCTGCGCCGGCTTACTCGTTCCTCTCACGATCCCGGCCAAGTGCGCCGGCTGCTTGCTCTGGCCGCGATTTATGACGGAGAGCCGCGATCGGCTGCGGCGGACATCGGCGGGGTCGGCTTGCAGACAGTGCGCGACTGGGTGCTGCGCTTCAACGACGCGGGACCGGCCGGTCTGCTGACCGGCAAGGCGCCGGGCCCGCAGCCGCGTTTGGCCGGGCACCACCGGTCGGCCTTGCGCCGGGTCGTCGAGGAGGGGCCGATCCCGGCGGTGCATGGGGTGGTGCGTTGGCGGATCGCCGACCTGCTGCACTGGCTGTGGGACGAGTTCCGCCTCTCGGTCTCGAAGCAGACGCTGAGCCGGGAACTGCGCGCTCTGGGGTTCCGCAAGCTGTCGGCCCGCCCCCGCCACCACGCCAAGGAGCCCGAAGCGGCCGAGGCGTTCAAAAAAAGTTCCCCACCCTGCTGGCGCAGATCGCCGCGCACGAGGCCGCCGGCAAGCCTATAGAGATCTGGTAGCAGGACGAGGCCCGCGTCGGCCAGAAGAACAAGATCACCCGCCGCTGGGCACGCCGCGGCACCCGGCCGGCGGCCCCACGTGACCAGCGCACGCGCTCGGCCTATCTATTCGGCGCGATCTGCCCGGCCCACGGCAAGGGCGCGGCCTTGGTGCTGCCGCGCTGCACGAGCGAGGCGATGGCGCTGCTCTTGGAGGAGATCGCCCGCGCCGTGGCGCCCGGTGCCCATGCCGTCGTGCTGCTCGATCAAGCCGGCTGGCACACCTCGGCCAAACTGCCGGTGCCCGGCAACATCACCCTGCTGCCGTTGCCGCCGAAATCGCCCGAGCTGAACCCGGTGGAGAACATCTGGCAGTACATGCGTGACAACTGGCTCTCCAACCGCGTCTTCGCCTCCTACCAGGACATCCTCGATCACTGCTGCTTCGCCTGGAACACCATCGTCGCGCAGCCCTGGACCATCATGTCCATCGGGCTGCGCGACTGGGCGCATCGGTCATGATCCACGAGTCTTGGTATAACCTTGGATTATTTCCCATGAGAATGGTTTGGTAATTTCCATAAAAATAATTCATTGAATGAGATACATGCTTTCGCGTCCTGACAGCGGACGCGCTCAGGTGGGAATAGCAGCTGCGCCACGGCCTGAATGACCTTTTGCCGGCGGTCGGTTTCAGCCTGACCTGTCGGTGCTTCAGCAGGCATCGGTCACGTCCATCCCGAGGGCCGTAGGGAGCGCCCGGTCGCACGGAGCGAACAATGGCTTTCCTGAGGGGGGCAGCAACGATGCGGCGTGCAGCCCCCGCTGCCGTAGGCGCTTTCCTACGTTCTCCCTGGGTGCTTTCCGCCGAAATATGCACCCACCAGCTTCATTCTCTCCAGGGGCGGTTTCACCCCGCCAGGACATGCGCCAGCTACATGCCAGCCATCTTCTTTGTGCATTCTTGGCCGCCGACTCTATCCGGAAGTTTTCGCCCTGGCGCTTCCACGACGCTGCCACGGCGGGCGTTTGGAGGCAGTACGCGGAGAGCAAAAAGCCCCTGAAAGCTGAACGCTTTCAAGGGCCTAAGCGTTGGATGCGGGGACAGGATTTGAACCTGTGACCTTCAGGTTATGAGCCTGACGAGCTACCGGGCTGCTCCACCCCGCGGTTGCCGGTGTGCGTGAAGATGGCGCGCGTTTTCGGAAGCATTTCGTTTGGTTTGGAGATTTTGTGATGTCTGGTTTTGACCCTGTGCCTTGGAGACCTGGCGGCGACCTACTCTCCCACGCCTTAAGACGCAGTACCATCGGCGCAGAGGCTTTTCACGGCCGAGTTCGGGATGGGATCGGGTGTTTGTCACCTCGCCATGACCACCAGGTCACCGAGGCACAGGAACCGGACGTCTCGTCCAACCGGAGCGTTTCGCGTTCGCGCTGTCGTGCAAGTGACGTGTTTTGAGGATCGAAACGGCGTTTGCCGTCTGGGCTTGAAGCGGGCTTGCCGCTGCGCGCGGCGCGCTTTGTCGGTGAGGGATCAAGCCAATCGAGCGATTAGTAAGGCTTAGCTTCGGGCGTTGCCGCCCTTCCACACGCCTCCTATCGACGTGATGGTCTGTCACGGCTCTCAAGGGAGGTCTGGTTTAGAGGTGGGTTTCCCGCTTAGATGCTTTCAGCGGTTATCCCGTCCGCACTTAGCTACCCGGCCATGCCACTGGCGTGACAACCGGTGCACCAGAGGTGCGTCCATCCCGGTCCTCTCGTACTAGGGACAGATCCTCGCAAAACTCCTACACCCACGGCAGATAGGGACCGAACTGTCTCACGACGTTCTAAACCCAGCTCACGTACCACTTTAATCGGCGAACAGCCGAACCCTTGGGACCTGCTCCAGCCCCAGGATGTGATGAGCCGACATCGAGGTGCCAAACGACGCCGTCGATATGGACTCTTGGGCGTCATCAGCCTGTTATCCCCGGCGTACCTTTTATCCGTTGAGCGATGGCCCGTCCACATGGAACCACCGGATCACTATGGCCGACTTTCGTCTCTGCTCGACTTGTCAGTCTTGCAGTCAGGCGGGCTTATGCCATTGCACTCGACGAGCGATTTCCGACCGCTCTGAGCCCACCATCGCGCGCCTCCGTTACACTTTGGGAGGCGACCGCCCCAGTCAAACTACCCGCCATGCAGGGTCCCGGACCCGGATAACGGGCCGCGGTTAGATGCCAGAGACCTCAAGGGTGGTATTTCAAGGTTGGCTCCACACGAGCTGGCGCCCATGCTTCCAAGCCTCCCACCTATCCTACACATGAGATCCCTAGCACCACTGCAAAGCTGTAGTAAAGGTGCACGGGGTCTTTCCGTCTGACCGCGGGAACTCCGCATCTTCACGGAGAGTTCAATTTCGCTGAGTTGGTGTTGGAGACAGCGGGGAAGTCGTTACGCCATTCGTGCAGGTCGGAACTTACCCGACAAGGAATTTCGCTACCTTAGGACCGTTATAGTTACGGCCGCCGTTTACCGGGGCTTCAATTCGGAGCTTGCACCCCTCCTCTTAACCTTCCGGCACCGGGCAGGCGTCAGACCCTATACGTCGCCTTGTGTGGCTTCGCAGAGCCCTGTGTTTTTAGTAAACAGTCGCCACCCCCTGGTCTGTGCCCCCCGCCCATGCTTGCGCACGAACGGGGCCCTCTTCTTCCGAAGTTACGAGGGCAATTTGCCGAGTTCCTTCAACACCATTCTCTCAAGCGCCTGGGTATGCTCTACCTGTCCACCTGTGTCGGTTTGGGGTACGGTCTGATGCGGGGGCTATTTCCTGGAACGGGTCCCCAGCGCGGCCAATCCGATAAGGCCGCACACGCTTTCCCATCCGTCACACACCCGCTGGCCCACGACTATTAACGTGGTTCCCATCGACTACGCCTTTCGGCCTCGCCTTAGGGGCCGGCTCACCCTGCGTGGATTAACCTTGCGCAGGAACCCTTGGACTTTCGGCGAGAGTGTTTCTCACACTCTTTGTCGCTACTCATGTCAGCATTCTCACTTCCGATACCTCCAGGCGGCCTCACGGACACCCTTCGCAGGCTTACGGAACGCTCCGCTACCACGTGATCTGAGATCACATCCGCAGCTTCGGTACACGGCTTGAGCCCCGATACATTTTCGGCGCAGGCCGGCTTAACTAGACCAGTGAGCTATTACGCTTTCTTTAAAGGATGGCTGCTTCTAAGCCAACCTCCTGGTTGTCATGGCCTTCCCACATCCTTTCCCACTTAGCCGTGATTTGGGGACCTTAGCTGGCGGTCTGGGCTGTTTCCCTCTCGACGATGGACCTTAGCACCCACCGTCTGTCTGCCGGACTGTGCTTCCGGGTATTCGGAGTTTGGTTAGGTTTGGTAAGGCTCGCGCCCCCCTAGCCCATCCAGTGCTCTACCCCCCGGAGCAATATCCGACGCGCTACCTAAATAGCTTTCGCGGAGAACCAGCTATTTCCTGATTTGATTGGCCTTTCACCCCTAGCCACAGGTCATCTCCGACTTTTTCAACAGGCGTGAGTTCGGTCCTCCAGTGCGTGTTACCGCACCTTCAACCTGCCCATGGCTAGATCATCA
>NZ_JAIFZR010000004.1:0-50000 GCF_020005195.1 Azospirillum agricola | reverse complement strand
ACCGCCTCGTCCAGGCAGCGGTTGAGGCGGGATTCCAGATCGCGCCGCACCTCCATCGGCAGGTCGGCGTCGATGACGATCGCCTCGACGTCGAGCAGGCAGGCCGCCGACAGCAGCGGCATCACCAGCGCGTCGGCGGCGTCATCCAACCACTCCGCCACCAGAGCGGGGTGCAGCGGGATGGCGCGCTCCAGTTCACTGCGCAGGACGACCTCGACGCCGTTGGCCCGCAGATGCCGGATCAGCGAGTTGATCGAGGCGCGCGTCAGCAGGATGTCGCAACCATGGGTCGGGCGCGGAGCCGAGGCGAGGCGGGAGGGGCCGACCGGCATCAGCCCGATGTCGCCGGCGTTGCCGGTGACGCCCCGGTAATACTCGCCGTTCAGCACCAGCCCGCCGCCGATGGCCGAGCCGATGAAGAGATAGGCGAAGGTCTGAAGCTCCCGCCCGCAACCGCGGAACATCTCGGCGACGGCGGCGGCGGTCCCGTCATTCTCGCGGAACACCGGCAGGCCGGTCGAAACACCGAGCCGGGCGGCGATGTCCACGTCGTTCCACACCCTGTAGGCATCGACGCGGATGTCCAGCTCGCGCCGCCAGCTTCCCATGTCGTAGGGGGCGGCGACGCCGATGCCGGCCAAGCGGTCCTTGGCGTCGGAAGGCAGCGCGTCGCGCATCGCGGCGATGTCGCCCAGCGCCAGAGCCAGCGATTCCTCCGGCATCGGGAAGTCGCGTTCGTGGTGGCGACGCTCGACGACATGGCCACGGAAGTCGACTAGCAGCGTGTCGACCGAACGGCGGCCGACCTTCACCCCGATGGAGTAGGCGCCTTCCGGGTTGAGCGACAACAGGGTCGCCGGTTGCCCACGGGCGCCGGACCGCTTGCCCTCGCTGCGGATCAGGCCGCGCTCCTCCAGCTCCTTGACGATCACACCGGCGGTGTTGCTGGTCAGGTTGACGGAGCGCGAAAGATCCGCCTTCGATGCCTGCCCCAGCCGGCGCAGCGCGTTGAGGATCACCCGCTCGTTGAACTGGCGCACGTTGACCGAGTTGCTGCCCTGGCCGTTCCCGGCTCCATGGCCTGCCCCGGCCCCCGCCACGACGCCGGCCGCGCTGTTCGCGCACATGACGTTGGACAACCCGACACCCTCCCCCCGACCGCCCGTTCGCCGCGGTTCATTATGGCCGAAGCCATGAAACCGGGTGAGCGTCTTGAACGCAATCCTCCGCATGACCACCGGCGTCGGGCGCCGTCACGGCCGGCCGCGCCCGCCGGCAGCCTTTTCCGAACGGCGGGCGAGCGCCGCCTCGATCTCGTCGCCGCCGGCGCCGAGGACCGCCGCCGGATCAACCGCCACCTCCAGGTCGGCCGGAGCGGGGGCGGATGCCGTTCGGCGGCCCCCTTCGCCGAGCAGGACATGGACGATCACAGCCAGGACCGCCATCCCCGGAATGACGTCGGTCAGCGCCACGAAGGGGTTGGCGAACAGCAGCGCCGCTGCGGTGGAGCCGGCGAGGCCGCCACCGATCTGGAGAAAGCCGGTCAGCGCCGACGCCGCCCCGGCGATGGTCGGGTAGCCGGCCAGCGCGTCGGAGGTCGCCCCCGGCATGACCAGCGCGATGCCGAAGGCCCACAGCGCCGCCGGCCCCATGACGGAGGCGAGCGACGGCGGCAACAGCCGCAGCCCGACCGCGAAGCCGAGCGCGCCGAGAAGGACGAGGGCAAGCCCGGCCGGGATCAGGCGCCGCGCGTCCACCCTGTGCAGCAGACGCCCGCTGAGCGCGGCGCCGGCCGTGTAGGAACCGGTCTGCAACAGCATCGCCATGCCGAAATGGGTCGGGGTCATCCCGACCGTCTCGATCATCACGAAGGGCAGCAGGGCGGCCAGCGTGTAGAGCCCGCCCAGCGTCAGGCCGAGCACCAGCCCGGCCCGCATGAAGCGCCGGTCGGCCAGCAGGGTGGCGTAGTTGCGCAGCACCCGCGACGGGCGGGCGTTGTCCGGGTTGCGGGCGGCGTTGGTTTCCGGCACCCCGGCGAACAGCAGCACCACCACCAGGCCATAGACCGCCATCACCAGGAAGATCGCGTGCCAGCCGACGGTCCCCAGGATCAGGCCGCCCAGCGTCGGCGCCATCGCCGGGGCGATGGCCAGCATCAGGCCGATCAGGTTGAGGATGCGGGCCGAATTCTGCCCGGTGAACTGGTCGCGCACGATGGCGCGCGAGATGGCGATGCCGGCCGCCGCCCCCACGCCCTGCAACAACCGCCCGGCGAGCAGCCAGTCGATCGAGGCCGACAGCGCCGCGACGACGCTGCCCAGCGCGTAGACGGCGAAGAAGCCGAGCGCCACCGGCCGCCGGCCATAGGCATCCGACAGCGGGCCGCAGGCGAGCTGGGAGAAGGCGAAGCCGAAGAAATAGACGCTCAGCGTCAGCTTCACCGCCGCCGGGGTGGTGCCGAAGGCCTCCACCAGCATCGGCATCGCCGGGGTGTAGAGCGCCAGGCTCAGCGGCCCGAGCGTGACGATCAGGGCGCCGACGACCGCGGTGCGCATTTCCGACATGACCGGTTTCATGAAGTCTCCGTTGGGCGCTGGACCGGGCGCTCGCCGGGGCGCTCTCCTGGGTGCTCGTCATCCAGCAGCCGGGCGCGCAGGCGCAGCAGCATGGCCTTGCAGGCCGCGACCTCGCCGGGGGTGAAGTCGGCCAGCACCGTGTCCCGCGCGGCGCCCAGCACGTCGAGGGCGCGGGCCAGCAACGGTTCGGCGGACGGGGCCAGACGGACGGTCTTGGCGCGGCGGTCGGACGGGTCCGGCTCGCGCACGACCAGCCCGTTCGCCTCCAGCCGGTCGAGATAGCCGACCAGGGTCATCGGCTCGACGCCCATGACGGAGGCCAGCGCCGCCTGACGCGCTCCGGGGTGGCGCTGGGCGTAGATGAGGGCGCGCGCCTCGCCGGGCGTCAGCCCCAGCCGGGCGTCCGTCAGCGCACGGTCGTAGCGCGCGCGCAGCAGCCGCGCGGCATCGATCAGCGCGAGGCCGAAGGGAATGTCGTCGTCCATTCCGATTTGATAAGGGAGACTTACGAAACGCCGCAACCACGTCGCGGGCGGGGCTGGCATGCGCCCCGCCCCGTCACGGGGCCGGAACCATCAGGCCGGCGCGGCGGGACGGGCCCCGTCCAGGAACAGGGCGATCGCCCGCCGGACGTAGCGGTCGATCTCCTCCATGGGAAGCGGCCGGCCCGGCAGGATCAGCCGGCGCCACAGGATGTTGCCGGAGATCATTCCCATGAAGGCCTCGGCGGCGGTCTCCGGATCGTCGATGCGCAGGGTACCGGCGTCCGACAGACGCTTCAGATAGTCGGACAGGCGGCGGATGGTGGTTTCCGGACCGATGTGGAAGAAGGTTTCGGCGATGTCGGGGATGCGGGCGCCCTCCGACACCAGGATGTGAACGATGGACACCGTCCGGTCGTTGAGCAGGATCTGGGCGAAATGCAGCGCGAACTTGGTCAGCCCGACCTCGGGCGAGGCGAGGTCGTCGGCCTGGGCCTCCGACAACCCTTCAAGGATGTGGAGGCTGTTCTCCTCCATCATCGCGCGGAACAGCCCCTCCTTGTCGCCGAAATGCTCGTAGAGGGTCGCCCGCGACCCGCCGGCCCGGTTGATGATGTCGGTCAGCGTCGTCTTCTCGAAGCCCTTCTCGATGAACAGGAGCGCCGCCGCTTCGAGGATCGCCTGACGGCGCGCCAGCCCGCGCGGGCCGACCGTCGGGCCGCAGGGCGGCGCGCAGGGCGGCAGGGCAATCGAGGTGTCCTTGTGGCTGCTCATTCCGTTTTCCCCCGGCCGGCACGCCGGCCCCCGGCCCGTCTTGCGGCACACCGCGCACGCTAATGCAGAACACCGGCGCGGGATAGATCATCGACGCGCCGGCAAAAGAACGATGGGATCACTCCCAAGGAGTCGCCAAGACATCCCGACGGCAACCTGTTTCTTCCGGGCGGAGCTGCGCAAGTCCAGCCGGACGCGCCCCACCCTCTCCCACCGGGCGGGACAATCGCATATGGAAAGGAACAGGATCTCCATACGCGATTGTCCTTCCCGGCGGGAGAGGAAACCCCGCCTAGCGCGACAGCAGGATCGGCACGTCGGCCCGGGCAAGCACGGTGCGGGTGGCGCCGCCGAAGACGAACTCGCTGATCTTGGAGCGGCCGTAGGCGCCCATCACCAGCAGATCGGCGTCGAGGCTGCGGGCGCGCTCCAGCAGGATGCCGCCGGCGTCCGTCCCCGGACACTGTTCGAGCACCACCTCGACCCCGTGGCGGGCGAGGTGGCGGGACATGTCGGCGCCGGGCTCCGCCCCCAGGCTGTTCTGCGCGCCCGGCACCACCACCAGATGCACGGACTCGGCCGCGACCAGGAAGGGCATGGCGTTGGCGATGGCGTTGGCCGCCTCCCGGCTGCCGTTCCAACCGACGACGACGCGTTGGCCGAGCCGGTTGGACGGCCAGCCGGCCGGCAGCAGCAGGGTCGGCCGGCCCGACGCGAAGATCACGTCCTCCGACAGGCTCAGCATCCGCCGGGGTCCCGCCGGGCGGGCGGGCGGGCCGACGATGGCGAGGTCGGCGTGGCGGGCGTGGAGCATCAGCGCCTCGCCGTCCTCGTTCTCCGACAGGCGCCACTCGCTGGAAACCGTGCCCCGGTCGGTCAGGCTCTCGAACGCCTTGCGGGCGCGCGTCTCGGTGTCGCGGACGGCGGCGCGGTGCTTCTGCAACAGCGCCTCCACCCCGCTGCCACGGGCGAAACCGTTGCTCGGGTGCAATTCGATCCGGTTGGCGACGAAGGTCGCGATCAGATGGGCGCCCCAGCGTTCGGCGAGCGCGGCTGCGAAGGCCATGCGGCTGACCCGCGTGTCCTCTTCCTCGATGAAAACGACGATGTCCTTGGGAGTCACGGGCCTTGGCCTCTGTCGGCGGGTGAAGGGAGGATGGGGGGAACGGACCGGGCGGCGCTCTCACCCGGTCGCCGGCACGCCCGGCGCGGGTCCGACCCCGCGCAGGAACATCCGGACGGCGGCGCGGACCTCGCGCTCCAACTCGGCGGGCGCCACCGGTTCGGCGGGAAGGATCAGACGCTTCAGCAGCAGATTGCCGGCGATCATGCCGGTGAAGGCGCGGGCCGCGACGTCGGCATCCTGGATGCGGACCCTCCCCAGCGCGGCGAGTCCCCGCAGGCAATCGGCCAGCCGCCGGTTGGTCTCCTCCGGGCCGATGCGCAGGAAGGACTGCGACAGGTCGGGGATGCGCCCGCCCTCGGACACCAGCGTTCGCAGGATCGCCGTCGTCTCGGGTGCCGCCAGGGTGCGGGCGATGTGCAGGCCGAACTCGTTCAGCCGCTCCTCCGGATCGTCCCGCGGCGTTCCCGTCGCAACGGCGGGAGCCGCCATCCCATTGAGGACACGGGCGCAATGCTCCTCCATCATGCGGCGGAAGAGCCCCTCCTTGTCGCCGAAATGCCGGTAGAGCGTGGTGCGCGAGCCGCCGGCCCGCTCCAGTATGTCGGTCAGCGAGGTGGCGGCGAAGCCCTTCTCGACAAACAGCGCCGCCGCCGCGTCGAGCAGCGCCCGGCAGCGCGCCCATCCCCGCGGACGGACATCGGACGAATGCGCATCGGACGGATGAAAATCAGGCGGCCGGGCGTCGATTCCTGCGACGATTCCGGGATGCCGGTCCGTATCAGCCACTGCGAACCCCCCTTGCGCGATGGGTCGATCTGAATGTATCGTCGAGTACAGTGTACTGTATGAGACAGTACTAAGGAAAGCGGTTTGTTTCGAGTGCAAGTTTCGGGCGTCCGGAGCCTCCGGATTCCGCCCTGTTGAGGTCCCGCCGCACATCGCCCCAGCGCCCTTCGCGCGGCGGGGGCGCCTGACGAGGAAGCAGATGTCGAGAGCGAACACAGCATTGTCCCTGGCCGTGGCGGCCGCGCTGGCCGTGGCGCTCGCCGGGTGCCAGCAGAAGGCGAAGACCAGCGGCCCGCCGCAGGCCGGACCGGCCGAGGTCGCGGTGGCCACGATCACGCCGCAGCGCCTGACGGTGACGACCGAGCTGCCGGGCCGCACCACCGCCTACCGGGTGGCGGAAATCCGGCCGCAGGTCAGCGGCATCGTGCTGAAGCGGTTCTTCCGCGAGGGCAGCGACGTCAAGGCCGGCGACCAGCTCTACCAGATCGACCCGGCGACCTACGAGGCGTCGCTGGCCAGCGCCCAGGCCGACGTGCAGAAGGCCGAGGCCAATTTGCAGGCGGCCCGCAACAAGGCGTCGCGCTACAACGACCTCGTGCGCAACAGCGTCGTCAGCAAACAGGACTTCGACGACGCGCAGGCCTCGCTGAAGCAGAACGAGGCGCAGGTCGCCGCCGCCAAGGCCGCCTACAACCTCGCCCGCATCAGCCTGGACTACACCCGCGTCTACGCGCCGATCTCCGGCCGCATCGGCAAGTCGGCGGTCACCGAGGGCGCGCTGGTCACCGCCAACCAGGCGACCGCTCTGGCGACCGTCCAGCAGTTCGACCCGATCTACGTCGACGTGACGCAGACGGCGACGCAGTTGATGCGCCTGCGCGACGACATGGCGAGCGGCCGCATCCGCCCGGCCGAGCCCGGCAAGATCCCGGTCACGCTGTTCCTGAACGCCGCCGAAAACCCCTACCCGCAGCGCGGCGAGCTGCAATTCTCCGACGTCACCGTCGATCCGGGGACCAGCTCGGTCCAGCTCCGCGCCGTGTTCCCCAACCCCAACCAGGATCTGCTGCCCGGCCTGTTCGTCCGCGCGCAGGTCGAGCAGGGCGTCGCCGACGGGGCGATCACCGTGCCGCAGGCGGCGGTGTCGCGCGGACCGGATGGCGGCGCGCGGGTCTGGGTGGTCGGCGACGGCAACAAGGCCACGCTGCGCCCGATCAAGACGGAGCGCGCCGTCGGCAACGCCTGGCTGGTGTCGGAAGGCCTGACCGCCGGCGAGCGCATCGTCGTCGAGGGCTTGCAGAAGCTGAAGCCGGGCGCCGAGGTGAAGCCGGTTCCGGCGCCGAGCACGGTGGCCGCCCTGCCCGCCTCCGGACAGCCTGCTTCCGCCCAGCCTTCCCAGCCCGCGCCCAAGGCGCCGTAAGCCGGGAGCCGCAACCATGTCGAAATTCTTCATCGACCGGCCGGTCTTCGCCTGGGTCATCGCCATCGTCATCATGATGGCCGGCGCCCTGGCGATCCTCGGCCTTCCCGTCGAGCAGTACCCGAAGATCGCGCCGCCGACGGTGTCGATCACCACCAGCTATCCCGGCGCCTCGGCCAAGACGCTGGAGGACACGGTCACCCAGGTCATCGAGCAGAAGATGACCGGGCTGGACCATTTCCGCTACATGTCCTCCAGCAGCGATTCGTCGGGCAACGTCAACATCACCCTGACCTTCGAGCCGGAGGCCAACCCCGACATTGCCCAGGTGCAGGTGCAGAACAAGCTGCAACTCGCCGTGCCCCTGCTGCCGCAGGAGGTCCAGCAGCGCGGCCTCCAGGTGTCGAAGGCGGGCAACGATTTCCTGATGGTGGTCGGCTTCGTCTCGACCGACGGGCGGCTGACCCAGGGCGATATCGCCGACTACGTGTCCTCCAACCTTCAGGACACCATCAGCCGCGTCGGCGGCGTCGGCGACGTCACCGTCTTCGGTCCCCAGCACGCCATGCGCATCTGGATCGACCCGGAGAAGCTGAACAGCCACCAGCTCACCACGCTGGACATCACCGCGGCGATCAAGACCGAGAACGCCCAGGTCTCCGCCGGCCAGCTCGGCGGCGCGCCCGCCGTCCCCGGCCAGCGCATCAACGCCACCATCACGGCGCAGACCCGCATGCAGACCCCCGAGGAGTTCGGCGGCATCCTGCTGCGCGTCAACCCCGACGGGTCGCAGGTGCGGCTGCGCGACGTGGCGCGGATCGAGATCGGCTCGGAGACCTACGAGATCACCGCGCGTTACAACGGCAACCCGGCGGCCGGCCTCGGCATCAAGCTGGCGACCGGGGCCAACGCGCTCGACACCGCCGCCGCCGTCAAGGCGCGCGTCGCCGAGCTGGCGGCCTATTTCCCGGCCGGGCTCGAGGTCATCTACCCCTACGATTCGACGCCCTTCGTCAAGATCTCGATCCACGAGGTCATCAAGACGCTGTTCGAGGCGATCATCCTCGTCTTCGTCGTCATGTACGTCTTCCTCCAGAACTTCCGGGCGACGCTGATCCCGACCATCGCGGTGCCGGTGGTGCTGCTCGGCACCTTCGGCATCCTCTCGGCCTTCGGCTTCTCGATCAACACGCTGACCATGTTCGGCATGGTGCTGGCCATCGGCCTGCTGGTCGACGACGCCATCGTCGTCGTCGAGAACGTCGAGCGCGTCATGAGCGAGGATGGCCTGGCCCCGCGCGAGGCGACCCGCAAGTCGATGGACCAGATCACCGGCGCCCTGATCGGCATCGCGCTGGTGCTGTCGGCGGTGTTCGTGCCGATGGCCTTCTTCGGCGGCTCGGCCGGCGCCATCTACCGCCAGTTCTCGCTGACCATCGTCTCGGCGATGGGGCTGTCGGTGCTGGTGGCCCTGGTGCTGACCCCGGCGCTCTGCGCCACCATCCTGAAGCCGGTCAAGCCGGGCCACCACCACGGCAAGCGCGGCCCCTTCGGCCTGTTCAACCGCGGCTTCGACGCCAGCAGCCGGGTCTATCTGCGCGGCGTGCGCGGGTCGGTGACGCGGCTGGTCCGCTTCGGCCTCGCCTATGTCCTGATCCTCGGCGGGCTGGCCTACCTGTTCATGCAGATGCCGTCCTCCTTCCTGCCGGAAGAGGACCGTGGGCAGCTCTTCGTCCTGTGGTCGGGCCCGCCCAACGCCAGCATCGAGCGCACGACCGAGACCGCCCGCGCCGTCACCACGCACTTCCTGGAGAAGGAGAAGGACAGCGTCGAGGGCCTGTTCACCATCGTCGGCTTCAACTTCTCCGGCCGTGGCCAGAACGCCGGCATGGCCTTCGTGCGGCTCAAGGATTGGAGCGAGCGCGAGGCGCCGGAACGCAAGCCCGCCGCCATCGCGCGGCGCGCCATGGGCGCGCTGTCAGCGGTGAAGGACGCGATGGTCTTCGCCTTCCTGCCGCCGTCGGTTCCCGGCCTCGGCAACGCGACCGGCTTCGACATGCAGCTCGTCGACCGCGCCGGTCTCGGCCACGAGCGGCTGATGCAGGCGCGCAACCAGCTTCTCGGGCTGGCGGCGCAGAATCCCAAGCTGGTCGGCACCCGCCCCAACGGGCTGGAGGACACGCCGCAATACCGGCTGGAGATCGACCGCGAGAAGGCGAGCGCGCTCGGCCTGTCGCTCGGCGACATCAACACGACGCTGTCGGCGGCCTGGGGCTCGACCTACGTCAACGACTTCATCGACAACGGCCGCGTGAAGAAGGTGTATCTCCAGGCCGACGCGCCGTTCCGCATGCAGCCGACCGACGTCGACCACTGGTACGTCCGCAACAATTCCGGCCAGATGGTGCCCTTCTCGGCCTTCACGACGGCGCGCTGGACCTACGGCTCGCCGAAGCTGGAGCGCTACAACGGCGCCTCATCGGTCAACATTCAAGGCTCGGCGGCACCCGGCGTCAGCTCGGGCGAGGCGATGGCCGAGATGGAGGCGATGGCCGCCAGGCTGCCGCCGGGCATCGGCTATGAATGGACCGGCCTGTCCTTCGAGGAACGGCTGAGCGGCTCGCAGGCGCCGGCCCTCTACGCCCTGTCGATGATCATCGTGTTCCTGTGCCTCGCCGCCCTCTACGAGAGCTGGTCGGTGCCGGTGTCGGTGATGCTGGTGGTGCCGCTCGGCGTCATCGGCGCGGTGCTGGCGGCGCAGTTGCGCGGGTTGCCGAGCGACGTCTATTTCCAGGTCGGGCTGCTGACCACCATCGGCCTGTCGGCGAAGAACGCCATCCTTATCGTCGAGTTCGCCAAGGCGCTCTACGACGAGGGGATGGAGTTGAAGGAGGCGGCGATCGAGGCCTGCCGCCAGCGCCTGCGCCCGATCATCATGACGTCGCTGGCCTTCATCCTCGGCGTGCTGCCGCTGGCGATCAGCCACGGGGCGGGCTCGGAGAGCCAGAACGCCATCGGCGTCGGCGTGATGGGCGGCATGATCGCGGCGACGGTGCTGGGCGTGGTGTTCGTCCCGGTCTTCTTCGTCGCCGTCTACCGCCTGTTCGTGCGCCGGCCGGCCAAGGGCTCCGGCGAAACCGGCTCCGGCGACGCGCCGGACACGGCGACGCCCGTCCACCAGCCCTGATCGGGGGCGTCACGTGCCCCCAACCCTGACCCTCCCCCGCTGAGCGGGGGAGGGAACTCCGCCGCACTCCCTCAAAGTTCCCGCACAAGCCCCCTCCCCCGCCCAGCTCACGCGCACGCTTCGCTTGCGCTGACGCGGCAGACGGACCTCCGGTCCGCCGAGAGCGGGGGGAGGGCCGGGGTGGGGGCACGGGTGGTTGGGCTCGCTCCAACCCCGCCTAGCAGTCAGCGCCCGGCCGCGCCACCGGCGTCGCGTAGAGGTCGAGCCGGTAGCCCTTCAGCCGGTAGCCCAGCCGGTCGGCGACCTCGGCCAGCAGCGCCGCCACCTCCGGCGCCTGGAACTCGACAACCCCGCCGTCCGTCAGATCGAGCAGATGGTCGTGCGGGGTCTTGTCCGCCTCCTCATAGCGCATCGTCCGGTCGCCGAAATCCAGCCGTTTCAGAACCCCGATCTCTTCGAAGATCGTCAGGGTGCGGTAGACCGTGGCGAGGCTGATCGAGCGGTCGAGCGCCACCACCCGCCGGTGCAGGTCGGCCGCGCTCAGATGCCCCTCCGCCTCGCTCAGCACCCGGATGATCAGCCGGCGTTTTCGGCCCATCGACAAGCCGTGCTCGACGCAGCGTTGCTCCAGGCTCTTCATTCCATCCTTCTCCCGTCCCGCCCGGACGGAAGCCCGACCGGGATTCCGCCACTTCAGATAAGACGGTTGGAAGGGGGCCGGCTTTCATGCAAAAAAGTGAATTCGGCCGAAAAGAATCCCGGCCGGGCTTCCGCACGGCGATCCGCATAGCCCGTTCGGCAGAGTCGGAGGCGTCGGTCGCGGGGCGTCAGGCGCCATCCTCCAGAATCGACCGGCGCAGGGCGTTGCGGTCGGCCTTGCCGGTGCGGCCGAGCGGCAGATCCTCGCCGATGTGCAGCGCGTCCGGCAGCTTGAACCGCTCGATCCGCCCGGCCGCCCAGGCCAGCAGGGCGTCGCGGTCGAGCCGCGCGCCGGGGCGCGGCACCAGCAGGACATGGATGCGCTCGCCCAGCAGGGGATCCGGCACGCCGGTCGCCAGCGCGGCGGCGACGTCGGGATGCGCGGCGAACAGGCGGTCGATCTCCAGCGGCGCCACCTTGTTGCCGCCGCGCGAGATCAGCTCCTTGGACCGCCCGGCCAGCTCGACGAAGCCGTCCGGCCGCTGCCGCGCCAAATCGCCGGTGCGGAAATAGCCGTCGGCGAAGGAGGCCGCCGTCAGCTCCGGGTCGTCGAGATAGCCCAGCATGCCGAAGGGGCTGCGGATCAGCAGCTCGCCCACCCCGCCATTTCCGCCATCAGCGCCGGCCCCGCCCTCCGCGATGGCGATGCGGTGCTCCACCCCGCCGGTCGGCCGGCCGATGGTCCCCTGCCCGGCCGCCGAATCGCCGGGCGACAGGCAGAAGTCGCAGGAGCCGGTCTCGGTCAGGCCGTAGAGGTCGAACACCCCGGCCCGTGCCCAGGCGGCGGCGATCCGCTGGCCGAGCCCGCCGCCGAGCGGCTCGCCGCCGGTGAGGATCTGGCGCAGGTCCGGCGCCTCCCCAGCCCCCCCACCATCAGCGAAGGCGGCGTCGGCGAAGAGGGCGCGCATCATCGTCGGCACGAAGGCGGCGGTGGTCGCCCCGTCGGCCAGCGCCGCGCGCGCCAGGGCCGGGGTGAAGCGCGGCATCATGCGCAGCCGGGCGCCCGACGCCAGCGCCAGCAGCCCGACCCAGATCCCGAAGATGAAGGTGATCTGCAACGGCAGCAGCACGACCGAGTTCTCGGAGAAGCCCAGCATCGCCTGGAGGGCGCGGATCTTCCCGGCGAAGCGCTCGTGCCCCAGAACCGCGCCCTTGGGCGCGCCCGTCGATCCGGAGGTGAAGATGACCAGCGCGGCGCCGCGCAGCAGCGGCCGGGCCGGCGGCGGGTCTCCCTCGGCGGCCAATTCGCCCGTCGTCCCGTCGACCGTCAGCCGCGCCCCGGTGCGCCCGCGGATGTCGCGGGCGGTGGCGTCGAGCGCGCGGGCGTGCAGCGGCACCACCACGCCGCCGGCCAGCCAGACGCCGAGAAAGCTCGCCAGATCGGCGGCGCTGCTCTCGACCCGGACGATCACCGGCTCGTCCGGCCGGATGCCGGCGGCGCGCAGCCGCTCGGCCACGGTGCCGGCGTGGGCGGACAGCTCGGCGGCCCGCAGGGTCCGCGCCGGATCCTCGACACGGGGGTCGCGCCCGGCGGCGAAGGCGTCGAGCAGCAGGGCCGCCAGCGGCGGGATCGCGTCCGGTCGCGTCGTCATGCCGTGCCCCCTTCGGTCCAATCCTCCGCCGGGAAACGGGCGTCGCGCCAGGCGAGCGCGGCGCGCAGCCCCTCGCGGCGGGCGACCTCCATGAACCGGATCTTGTCGGGGCAGCCCTCGCCCTCGATGTGCAGGTCGATGTCGAGCGCCGCCTCCAGCGCCTCCCCCATGCCCATGATCTGGAAGGTGCGGTTCAGCGCGTGCTTGGTCTGGCGCATCAGCGACGGATCGACGGCGGCGACGTGGCGGGCCAGCGTCAGGGCGGTGTGTTCCAGCGCCGGGCCGGGAACGACGCGGTTGACGATGCCGATGCGCTCCGCCCGCTCCGCCGTGATGCGGTCGGCGCCGGTCATGATGATCTCCTTGGCCAGCTTCGGCCCGACGATCCAGGGCAGCAGCATCACCACGATGCCGGCGCCGAACTTCAGCTCGGGCTCCCCGAACAGCGCGTGGTCGGCGGCGACGGTCACGTCGCAAGCCAGCGCCAGCTCGAAGGCGCCGGCCAGGCAATGGCCGTTGACGGCGGCGATGGTCGGCTTCGGGAAATGCCAGAAGCGCATCACCGTGTCGAAATCCTTGCGCAGCAGGCCGCGCCACTGGCCGACGCCCTGCGGCCGCAGCTCCATCTGGTCCTTGAGGTCGAAGCCGGAGGAGAAGGCGCTCCCGGCCCCGGTGACCACGAGCGCGCGCAGCCCGTCATCGGCCGCCACCGCGTCGAGCGCCGCGTTGATCTCGTCCAGCATGGTCTGGCTCATTGCGTTCAGCCGCTCCGGCCGGTTCAGCACCAGCCACGCGACCTCGCCGCGCGCCTCCAGGCGGATGGTGTCGTAGGTCATGCCGTCGCTTTCCTGAGGATGGGGTGAAGAGAGAGCGGCCATCAGCGGCGGCCGTTGGCGATGCGGACCGCCGCCGGATGGGCGCGCAGCCGCAGCATCGCCAGCGTGCCGAGGAGCGGCCCGATGGCGAGGACGGCGAAGGCGTAGCGCCAGCCGACCCAGGCCACCGCGTAGGGGACCAGATGGATGCTGACCAGCGTCAGCAGGAAGCCCAGGCAGGTCTGCAGCGTCAGCATGGTGCCGATCAGCGAGCGGTCCGACAGCTCGGCCACCGTCGCGGAGAACTGGCCGGAATCGGCGATGACGCTGATCCCCCAGACGAGCCCGACGGCGACGATCGCCCAGGGCGGCCCGCCGAACAGGAAGCCGATGACGAGCGCGCAGCCGCCGCTGACCAGCATGGAGACCGAGGTGACGAGCGTCCGCCCCCAGCGGTCGGCGCACCAGCCGCCGCCCAGCGCGCCCAGCGCCCCGGCCCCGACGATGGCGAAGGTGGCGAGCTTGGCCGCCGGCCCTCCGCCGTCCGGCATGACCAGGGCGAAGCTCTCGTTGAGGAACAGGGCCAGCCACGCCCACATGGCGTACAGCTCCCACATGTGGCCGAGATAGCCGAGGTTGGCGAGGCGCAGCGGATAGTTCCGCCACGCCTCCAGCGCGTTGCCGGGCCGCAGCGGCGGCGCCTTGGCGACGTGCGGCCCGATGCCGACGAAGCACACCGTGACCGCCGCCAGCAGCGCGCCGGCCGAGGCGGCGACGTAGGGCACCCGCCAGTCGACCCCGCCCAGCACCGCCAGCAGATGCGGCGAGGCGGACCCCAGCGTCAGCGCCGCGATCAGCAGCCCGATCAGCAGCCCGAGGTCGCGCTCCGCCCAGGTCGCCGCCAGCTTCATGCCGACCGGATAGACCCCGGCCATGCACATTCCGGTGACCAGCCGCAGCACCGGCAGCAGCGGGTCGGTCGGCTGGAGCGCCAGGATGGCGAGGTTGGCGACCGCCGCGACCAGCGCGCTGGCGGCGAACAGCCGGCGCGGGTCGAGGCGGTCGGGCAGGCTGAGCAGCGCGCTGACCAGCGTGCCGACGACGAAGCCGGCCTGCACGCTGCTGGTCAGCAGCGCCTCGTGGAACGGACCGAGCGTCCAATGCGCCTTGATGTCGGCCAGCGAGGCGGTGGTGGCGAACCACACCGACATCGCCGACACCTCGGCGACCAGCAGCAGGACCAGCGAGGCGGCCTTGCCCTTGGCGATCCGGCCCTTGGCGGCGGTGAGGGGAACGGCGTCCATCGGTCGGCCTCTCGTCTCGTTCCTATTGGTTTTCCGCTCTCACTTGCTCGCGGCCACCAGCGGGCATTCCGAGGTGGCGAGCGGCCGGAAGGCCTGATCGCCGGGGATCGTCTGCACCAGCTTGTAATAGTCGTAGGGGCCCTTCGACTCCGACGGCTTCTTGACCTCGAACAGGTACATGTCGTGGATGGTGCGGCCGTCGGCGCGGATGGCGCCCTTGCCGAACAGCGGGTCGTCGGCCGGCAGCGCCTTCATCGCCGCCACCGCCTCGCGGCCGGAGCGCGCCGCCTTCTTGTCGGGCATCGCCGCCACCGCCTTCATCCAGTGCAGCACCGACGCGTAGGTGCCGGCCTGGTTCATCGTCGGGTAGCGGCCGTTGGTGCGCTGGACGAAGCGCTTGGTCCAGGCCCGCGTCGCCTCGTTCATGTCCCAGTAGAAGGCTTCGGTCAGCAGCAGACCCTGCGCCGTCTCCAGCCCGATGGAATGGACGTCGGTCAGGAAGACCAGCAGCCCGGCCAGCTTCTGGCCGCCGCTGGTGATGCCGAACTCGGCCGCCTGCTTGACCGAGGCCACCGTGTCGCCGCCGGAGTTGGCGAGCGCGATGATCTTGGCCCGGCTGCTCTGCGCCTGGATCAGGAAGGAGGAGAAGTCGGGGGTCTGGAAGGGCGTGCGCACCGTGCCCAGAACCTTGCCGCCGTTGGCCTTGATGATCTCGGCGGCGTCGCGCTCCAGCGAATGGCCGAAAGCGTAGTCGGCGGTCAGGAAGTACCAGCTGTCGCCGCCCTGCCCGATCACCGCCTTGGCGGTGCCGTTGGCGAGCGCCCAGGTGTCGTAGGTCCAGTGCACGTTGTTCGGCGTGCAGGCCTTGCCGGTGAGGTCGGAGGTACCGGCGCTGGCGACGAGGAACACCTTGTCCTTGGCCTTGGCGATCTCCGACACGGCGAGCGCGATGGAGGAGGTCGGCACGTCGGCCACCACGTCCACACCCTGCTGGTCGAACCAGGCGCGTGTGACGGCGGCGCCGACGTCGGTCTTGTTCTGGTGGTCGGCGGCCAGGATCTCGACGCGGAAGCCCTTGGTTTCGGGCTTGAAATCCTCCACCGCCATCCGCGCCGCCTCGACCGAGCCGAAGCCGGCGATGTCGGAATAGAGGCCGGACTGGTCGTTCAGCACCCCGACCCGGAACACCGGCAGATCCTGCGCGGCGGCGGGCAAGGTGGCGATGGGGGCGGCGAGGACCGACAGGGCCGTCAGGGCGGCCGTTGCGAAAGGACGCATGCTTTCCTCCCATGGTGTGACCGATCGCGCCGCTCCCCGGAAGCGACGGGGGCGGATGCCGCCGGCACCGGAGCCGGGGCGGTCCGGGGACTGGGGCGGGCGATGGGCGGCGGAGCCCACGGCCCCGCTCTTTTATGTCTGGGTCGGGACAGTTGGCCTCACAAACCGACATTTGTCAAACGAATAAAAAGATGTCTTTTTGCGGCCCGCGCGCCCATGTATCCTGCCAAGCTGGGACCGCTTGCGGGAAGGGAAGGACGGACGGCCATGCCGGTGGAGTTCGAGAACGTCGTCACGACGAGTGCTGCCAAGCAGATCGCCGACACGCTGCGGGCGGCGATCATGGACGGCCGGTTGCAGGTGGACGAGCGGCTGCCGACCGAGGAGGAGCTGGCCCAGCGCTTCAAGGTGTCGCGCCCGACGGTGCGCGAGGCGCTGAAGCGGCTGGCGGCCCAGCATCTGATCCGCTCGCGGCGCGGGCCGACCGGCGGGAATTTCGTGGCGAGCCCGGCGCCGGAGGACGCGGCGCTGTCGCTCGCCAACGCGACGACGCTGATGGTGGCGGCCGGCGCCATCCAGCTCGACGACATGGCGACCGCCCGGCTGGAGCTGGAGGGCATCTGCTGCCGGCTGGCCGCGACGGCGCGCACCGACGCCCAGCTGGAGGCGATGCGGGCGGAGCTGGCGCGCCAGCGCGACGTGTCCCTGACCGACGAGGAGTTCTGCGCGTCCGACGTGCGCTTCCACCGCGCGCTGGTCGACGCGGCGGGCAACTCGCTGCTGTCCTTCCTGATGCACGCCGTGGTCGAGGCGCTTCAGCCGGTCAGCAACATGATCATCTTCCGGGTGCGCGAGCGTCAGGCCATCGTCGCCTTCCACGAACGCATCCTGAGCGCGCTGGAAAGCCGCGACGCGGAGGCCGGCGTCGCCGCTCTGGGCGATCTGGTCGCCTACACCCGCGACCGCTACCGCGACGCGCTCGACCGCCGCGCCGAACGCGCCGGCTGACCGGCCGCGTCCGTCATGACCGGGCTTGTCCCCATAGGCGCTCAGATAAGCCCCTCTCCCTGAGGGAGAGGGGTTGGGGTGAGGGGGTAGAGCGCCCTTCCCGACCTTCGGCCGGGCCGCCCCCTCATCCCAACCCGCAGTGCTTGCGGTCGCCTTTGGCGCCCTCCGGCACTGCCCCGCAAGGGGAGAAGGGCTTTAAGCTAGCGCCTATGGGGCTCGACTTGGCCATCCACGCCCCGCCGGCTTGCGGAGGTTGCGAGCGTGGATGCCCGGCACAAGGCCGGGCATGACGATCGACGGGCTTCCCGGTTCCGTTCGCGCCAATCAGGCGGTCAGGTCGAGGACGGCGCGGCCGCGGATCTGGCCGGCGACGATCCGCTCCGCCAGCCCCGGCAGCGCGTCGAAAGGATGGACCTCGTACATCGCGGCGAGGTGCTTGCGGTCGAGATCGCGCGCCAGACGCGCCCAGGCGGCGGCGCGGCGGTCGGCCGGGGCCATCACCGAATCGATGCCGATCAGCGTCACGCTGCGCAGGATGTGCGGGATCACCGTGCCAGGCAGGTCGGCCGAGCCGGCCAGTCCGCAGGCGGCGATGGCGCCGCCCCAGACGGTCTGCGCCAGCGCGTTGACCAGCGTCGTGCCGCCGACGGAATCGACGCCGCCGGCCCAGCGCTCCTTCTGCAACGGCCCGCCCTTCTCGGCCAGCGCGGCGCGCTCGACGAAGCTGGTGGCGCCGAGCCCGCGCAGATACTCGTGGGTCTCCGGCCGGCCGGTGGAGGCCGTCACCGCGTAGCCGCGCTTGGCGAGCAGCGCCACCGCCACCGAGCCGACGCCGCCGGCCGCGCCGGTGACCAGCACCTCCGCACCGCCGGGCTTGATCGTCCCCCACTTTTCCAGCGCCTCGACGCACAGCGCCGCCGTGTAGCCGGCGGTGCCGATGCCCATCGCCTCCTCCAGCGAGAAGGCGTCGGGCAGGCGGATCAGCCACTCCGGCTTGACGCTCTGGTAGCGGCTGTAGCCGCCGTTCTGCGTCTCCGACAGGCCCCAGCCGTTGACGACGACGCGGTCGCCTGGCGTCCAGTCCGGGGAGCGCGATTCCACCACCGTGCCGGCGAGGTCGATGCCGGCCACCAGCGGCAGCTTGCGGGCGATCCGGCCCTTGCCGCTGACGGCGAGCCCGTCCTTGTAGTTCACCGTGGAGTAGGCGACCTCGACCAGCACGTCGTTGTCCGGCAGGTCGGCGCGGGAGATCTGCTTGAAGGCGCCCTTGGGCTTGCCGTCAACGTCCTCGATGACAAAGGCCTTGAAGCGTTCAGTCACGGTGGCATGTCCCTTCAGCAAGGAGAATGGCGGGCGGGGCATGGAGCGCGTTCGGGCGGAAACACCCGTCGCCGCGAGGCTCCCACCCCAGCGGATCCCGACGATGACGTCGGACTCTCTATTTGTCAAACAAATATCCGTCGGTCTCTTGCCGCGGCACGCCCCGCCGGCGGACCGGCAAACGAAAAGGGCCGGCCCGCTTGCGCGCGGCCGGCCCGGAATGGACGGATGAAACGAGGATGTTCAGCGGAACGGGAAATTCATCTGGACGCTCACGCCGGACGGCGGGGGCGGCGCGTAGACGACCGCCGGCGGGGGCGCGTAGACGACGCGGGGCGGCGGCGGGGCGTAGACCACGGCCGGCGGGCGCTGCATGACCACGACGGGCGGCGGCGCCTCATAGACCACGACCGGCCGGTCGCGGTGGTGCTTGTGGTGCCCGTAGCCATGCCCATGACCACGCTTGTGGTCATGGGCCGAAGCCGGAGCCGCAAGGACCAGAGAGGCGGCGACCGCCATTGCCGCCACGCCCAAACCACGAATCACACGTCCGGTGCCCACACTGCCCTCCCTGGCGCTTTCCAAAGCCGGCCTGAACCGCAGGCTTTCCCCTTTATGCTCAGGCTGACGTTTGCCCGGTTGGGACATTTTTGCGCACTCGCTGCCGTGAACCCTACAGTTTCAACATGTTGAGGCAACAGGAGGCTGTCCACCCCGTCGAAAGTGGTAGCGGCGCGGCGCAAGGGAGGCATCACCCCGCCCGCATGCGGCCGACCAGCGTGTCGACCTGCGAGCCCAGCGAGCGCACCTCGTCGGCCACCGTCGAAGAGGCGGTCAGCACGCGCCCGGCCGATTCGCCCGATTCCACCGCCGAGCGCGCCACCATGTCGATGGTGGAGCGGACATGCTGGGTGCCGTCGGCGGCCTCGCCGATGTTGCGGGCGATCTCGCGGGTGGCGGCGCTCTGCTCCTCCACCGCGGCGGCGATGGTCGCGGCGATCTCGTTGATGTCGCCGATGGTGCCGGCGATGGAGCGGATGGCGTCGACCGCCTCGCGCGTCACCGCCTGCATCGCCGCGATCTGGGCCGAGATCTCCTCGGTCGCCTGACCGGTCTGGTTGGCGAGGCTCTTGACCTCGCTCGCCACGACGGCGAAGCCCTTCCCCGCCTCCCCCGCCCGCGCCGCCTCGATGGTCGCGTTGAGCGCCAGCAGGTTGGTCTGGCTGGCGATGTTGTGGATGAGCTGCACCACCTCGCCGATCTTGTTGGCGCTCTGCGCCAGCCCCTCGACCGTGCGGTCGGTGCGCTCGGCGTCGTCGGCGGCCTTGCGGGCGATGCGGCTCGACGCCGTGACCTGGGCGCCGATCTCCTGGATCGAGGCCGACAGCTCCTCGGTGGCGGCGGCGACCGCCTTGACGCTGCCCTCGGCCTGCTGCGAGGTGCTGGCGGCGGTCGCCGCCTCGCCGGTGGTGGCCTCGGCGTTGCGGCTCATGCGCTGCGCCATGTCCTGCATCTCGCCGGCCGCGCGCGACACGCGGTCGAGCACCGAGCGCACGCTGCTCTCGAAGGTCTCGGCCATCTCGACCATGGCGCGGCGGCGCTCGCCGGCGGCGCGACCGCGCTCGGCCTCGGCCCGCGCGTCGGCTTCGCGGGCCTGGTTGGCGGTGTCGCGGAAGACGGTCAGAGCGCGGGCCATGTCGCCGATCTCGTCGGCGCCGGCGTTGGGGATGGCCGTGTCGAGGTTGCCGCCGGCGATGGCGCGCATGGCGTCGGAGAGCCGCCCGACGCGGGACGCGATGCCCCGTCCGGCGACGAACCAGGCGAGCGCCACGGCGACGACCAAACTGGCGGCGGCGAACAGGACCAGCATCAGGCGGCCGGAATCGATGGCGGCGGTCGCCCCCGCGGCGGCGGCGTCCGCCTCCGCCTTCATCGCGGCGATCTGACGGTCGACGGTGGCGGCGAACTCCTCGGCCAGCTTGCGGCTCTGCGCCAGCACGCCGTTGTTCTCGCGCTGGGCGGCCAGTTCGGCCCGGCGCAGGGCGAAGACGCTCGCCTCGCCCCGGCCGAAAACGGCGAGCGCCTCGGCGGCGGCGGCCAGACCGCGGACATCGCCCTCACCCCCACTCCCGCCGGCACTCCCGCCGTCCTCGCCGCCGCCACGACCGACCCGCGCCAGCCGGGCGGCGAGCGCCATGGATGCTGCGGCGTGGCGGCGCTCCAGCACGGCCAGACGCTCCTCGTCGGGGGCCTGGGCCGCCTCGTTCAGCGCGCTGGTCACGGCGTCGCCCTGGGTCGAGAGTTCCAGGAAGGCACGGAAGCGGTCGAGCCCGTTGCCCAGCAGGTCGGTCATGGACTCCTGGATCTGCGAGCGCACCTCGAAGTTCGCCCGCTTGATCTCGGACTTCACCGCGCGCAACGGCGGCTGGAGTTGCTCCAGCAGCACGCCCGAGCGGATGCGCGCGTCAGCCAACCGGGCGAGGATGCGCTGGTCGAGCGCGGCCCGCCCGCCCTCCGGCCCGTCCATCCCGGCGCGGCGCAGGTCGAAGACGCTCTCCTGGCCGTAACCGAGCTGGAAGAAGGCATCGAGCGCCCCGGCCGTCTCGGCGCCGAGCCGTTCGCGCAGGCCGTCGACGGCGGTGGTCGCCTGCGACGAGGATTCCAGGAACGCCTGCTGGTTCTGGGTGATGGCGGACACGGTGGGAGCGGTTCCCGCCCGGCTCATCGCCTCGGTGGCGGCGAGGATGTCGCCGCGCAGGTCGTAGAGCGCGATCAGCGCGCGCAGCGCCTCGGACAGGACGGACATCCGCTCCTCGGTGCCGGCGTCGAGCGCGTCGCCCCTGGCGCGCAGGGTGACGCCGGCCCCCTCGACCAGCGGCTTCAGCGCCACCAGGAAGGCGTCGTAGCCCTTGGCGACCGCCCCCATCGTCTCCTCGCGCTTGGCACGGACGGTCAGGCGGCGATCGACGGCGGCGTCCTCCGTCTCCAGCGTCGCGATCAGCGCCTTGGCCTTGTCGCGCACCTCCGGCAGCAGGGGATCGCCGGGGCGCCGGGCGCCCAGCTCGTCGACCAGGGCCAGCAGTCCCCTGGCCCGCGCCATGATGCCCGCGTTCAGCGTCTCCCGCTCCTGCTGGCTTTCCGCCGAGGCCAGGGTCGGCGCCGCCGCCGCGAGAACACCGCTTTCCCCCGACAACCGGGTCGCCAGCTCCATTTCCGGCAGGCTGGTGCCGACGATCCGGGCCAGCGGCCCCTCCACCGCCGAGAAGGAGGTCAGCCCGACGACGCTGGCGGCGACCGTCATGCTGGCCATTCCGGCGAAGGCCAGCATCAGCTTGGCGCGCACGCCGAACCGGAAACCGGCGCGGGGCGGGGTGTGAAGGGCGGTGGTCATGCGGGCGCTGTCCCCATGGGCGGGTTCGGGTTGATGGCACGGAGGGGGGCCCACGCCGGAACGACGCACGCACGGACGCAACCCGGCCACCGACTCGGCGATCGGGGGGTGCCTTGCGGAGGTTGTTCCTGTCTGCGACGTTAAGCCTCACCAGCCGTGGGCCGATGGTTCCGTGCATGGGCGGAGTACGTCAATCGCCATATTCCATCCAGAGAAAAAATTTTCCCACACTTTCCTCCAAGCAAAATTTTTGTTTGGAGGAAGCTGGATAAATTCCATTCAGCGACATTCCATGCATTTGCTTCAAAATGGTGGGACGGGCGGACGCGATGCACCGAACTCCCGCCCGGTCCCAGTTCCGCTGGCCCGGTTTCGACTGAATGAAACGGGGCCATCGCCGGCCGCAGAGACCGGCCCGTGCAGACATGGAAAAAACGGGAGCGGGCGCCCATGCCCCGCCCCCGGCGCGGTGATCCCGCCTAGCGCAAAGCGCGGGCCAGTTGGTCGCCGTGCGTGGCGAGGTCAGCCAGCAGGGCCCGCGCGTCGGCCTCGCCGGTCCAACGGGCGACCGCCGTGACGCCCTCGCCGTCGTCGGGAGCGCCGTCACGCCCGCCGGCCTCGTCGGTCGGCACGCCGTAGACCCGGCCGCCGCGTGTCTCGACCACCGCGTAGCGGCCCTGGCAGGCGACCAACCGGAAGCTGCCATTCTCCGCGACCACCGTGACGTCCTTGCTTGCCCCGCTCATCGTCAACCTCCGTCCGGGTTCCAGTCATGCCCGTGTCAACCGCCGGTGGGACGGAAGGTTGCGCGGCATGCCGACGGACGCGGCAGCGGAGAGGATGGGGCGACGAGGCTAAAGTTTCATGCCTTTAATTATGAAACGCATGAAACTTTAGCCTTTTGATGACGAGCGGATTCACGCTCCAAACCGATTCCGGTTTTCCGCGATCCGCTCTAGCCGACGATCTTCCAGGACCCGTCGGGCTGCCGGCAGGCGGTGCCATGCGCCTGCTCGCTGCGCCCGCCGACCACGATGGTCTGCTGGAACTCGCGACAATAGGCGCCACCCTCGGCGTACCCGTCGCGCACCGGAACGATGGTGCCCTGGTTGCCGGACTGCGGGTTGTTCCAGCGGATGGGCTGGCCGATCGGCGAGTCGTAGGCGCGCACCGCCGCCTGGTTGGCGTATTGCTGGTCGGCCCTGTCGAGCGAGGAACCGATTTCCCGGCCGACAAAAGCGCCCAGCAGCGTGCCGACGCCGACCGCCACCAGCTTCCCGGAGCCGCCGCCGAAACGCGACCCGATCAGGCCGCCGGCCACGGCGCCGCCGACGGTGCCCACCCCTTCCTTGGTGCCCATCGAGCCGGTCTGGCAACCGGCCAGCGTGGTGGCGAGCAGAGTGGCGATCAAAGCGGCGGACAGGGTGGAGCGCATCGAAGAACCTCGTGTGGGCATGCCTCCGCGCCGGCCTCGGCATGGCGGCACTGTGGTTCCGTATGACACACGGGCACGCACCGCGGGTCAATGGGGCACGGCGGCCGGCAGCCGATGCGGGCCGGGGTCCGCGCCCCGAACGACGCCCCGAACGGCGCAACGATCAGGCGCCGCTCCCGCCCGGCCGGGGGAGGGCCGCGCGCCGTCCGGCCAGGGCGCGCAGGTCGCGCAGCGCCGCCTCGAACACCGGCTCCCAATCCTCGTCGGGGCCTTGGCGGTACAGGCGCATCGACGGGTACCAGGGCGTCGTCGTCCCCGACCGGCCATAGACCCAATAAGGCACGTGTTGAAGCAGGTTCCACACCGGCGTGCCCAGCGATCCGGCGAGATGGGCGACCGAACTGTCGGTCATGATCACCAGATCGAGCCGCTCGACCACCGCCGCCGTGTCGGCGAAATCCTCCAGCTCAGGCCCCAGCGGGACGATCGGCGTGCCCGGCGGCAGCCTGCCAAGCTCCTCCTCGGGCGGCCCTTTCTGCAAACTGTAGACGGCGACGCCCGGCACCTCCAGGAAGCGCAGGAACCGGTCGAGGGTGGTGGCGCGGATGGCGTTGCTCGAAAAGGCGGCGTTGCCCGACCAGACGACGCCGACCCGCAGCCGGCCGTCGTCCGGCCCCAGCAGGCGGGCGGCCTTGGCGCGCGCCTCCTCCGGGACGGCCAACCGCACCGGAGGCGGCACGCTGTCGAAGCGGGTGCCGAAGCGGAGCGGCAGGCTCATGATCGAGCTGTGGACATGGTAGAGCGGCGTCGGCGCCGCGTTTTCCGCGATGAAGGCGTCCACCCCCTCCATCCCCGCGAACAGGCGGCGCAGTTCGTCGCGCAGTTCGACCATCACGCGCCGCGCGCCCAGCGCCTTCAGCATCGGCAGGTAGCGGGCCATCAGCAGCGTGTCGCCGAATCCCTGCTCCAGCGTCACCATGATGAACTTGCCGTCCAGCGGCGCGCCGTCCCAGCGCGGCCCCCGGTGAAGGCGATAGACATATTCGGGCAGCCAATAGCGCGATTCGTAATCGGCGAAGCCACCCGCGTAATCCGCCCGGTGCAGGCGGATCTGCGACCGCCCCCACCGCATCACCGGATTGTCGGGCTCCAGCCGGACCAACCGCGCCAGCACCGCCAGCTCTTCGTCGAAATCGCCGGCCCGGTAGAGCGTGTTGGAAAGGTTGAGGCCGGCCAGCGGGCTGTCCGGCCAGAGGGCGACCGCCACCCGGTTGCAGGCGATGGCTTCGGCGTGGCGGCCCCGCGCCGTCAGGCCCGCCGCCCGGTGGGCCCAGGCCAGTTCGCGGGTGGGATCGATGGCCAGCGCGCGTCGGTGGCACAGGGCGGCCCGGTCGCCAGTCTGGTCCAGCATGGCGCCCGAAAGGATCCAGGCGTCGGCGTCGGCCGGATCCTCCACCAGCCGGCGCCACGGGTGGGCCGGACCGGATGGCGCCCGCTCCGCCATCGGCGCGCTCATCGCCACGCCCTCCGAAACGGGTCCCGGCCGGGAAAGCGGATCAAGCATACGCGTCCTCATGCCGCCTTCGTCGGGAGGTCAAGCCGGCACCGCCGCCCCGGCCGGAACGGCCGCCGGATGCCCCTGGGGGAACCAGGCCATCTGGTAAAGCGGAGGGGTGACGTCCGTCACACGGAATCCCAGCCGTTCATAGACCTGCCGTCCATGCGAACCGATCATCGGGGTGGACAGCGAGATCGGCAGCAGAAGGCTGGTCGCCGCCATCTGAAGACCGCGCAGCACGTCGGAGCCGATGCCCCTGCCCCGCGCCTCGATCGAGATCTGGAGTTCCGACACCCGCCAGTCGGAGTAGCCGAGATCGACCGTCAGCCGGCCCACGCGGTCGCCGGCCTTCTCGATGACGAGATCGATGTGTTCGGGATAGAGGCTCTCCAGCCCGGCCCGCATCGTCGCGTACTGCTGCTCGTGAAGCATGCGCAGGAAATCCCGGCTGCCTTCCGCCCAGGACAGCCAGGGGCGGGCCTCGATGAACAGCTGGAGAAGGAAATCCTCGTCGGACGGGGTCGTGAAGCGCGCCCCCAGATTGCCGGGAAAGGTGAAGGCTCCGGTAAAGCCGGTCATGCGTCGGCTGTTCCCTGGTTGGGGCACCGTCCGTCCCGCCGGCGGCGGAGCGGACGGCGCCGGTTGCGGCGTCAGTTGAAGATGATCTGGAAGCAGGCCACCCCGGCGTCGGCCGGAGCGGTCAGGATCCGCTCCACATGCAGCGGCCCGAGGCTCCCGACCACCGGATGGTGGAGCGTGAACTCGGCCCCGTTGAAGAAGGGCAGCCCCTCCGCCGGGCATTCCAGAACAAGGTCGAAGGCCGTCCGCGGGCTGCCGCGCATGGTGCTGCGCGGCCTCTCCTGGCATTCGGTCAGGGTCGCCGCGATCTCGAGCCCGTCCACCGAAACCATCGTGAAGACGGTGTTCAGGTGGGGGGCGAAGACGGCGGCGGACAGGAGGTTCAGTTCCATCACGGGCGGTCCGGGTAAAGGCCTTGCATGGCAATGACGAAGTTCAGCGCGAGGTAGGGCTGGATGAGCGCAACGGCGGCCGAGGCGCCGGCGGAACCGATGGTCACCGCGCCGCCGACGACGCTGTTGATGGTGGTGGTCTGCTTGGGAAGGCTGGGGGAGCCGGACACGCTCATGGTCAGGCCGGACAGCGGCACATTGGTTCCGCCGGCCGGGGCGTACATCTTGATGCTGGTCGACGACGGAGCGCCCAGCCAGGTGTTGGGAGAGCCAGGGGTGTTCGTGGCTGTCGTGTTGGTGGTCGCCTCCAGCGTCCCGGCGACGGACAGGTTCCCCGTGACCGCCGGAAACTCGATGGTCGTCGGGCTCACGACAGGGGTGAAGCTGGCTCCGTGGGTGTGGGCCGGCAGGTTCGCCTGCGAGAGGGTGACGCTGGCGTCGCCGCCCTTCTGCCCCGTGGGAAGGCTGCTCCAGCTGGCGATGCCGGTGCCGACCGGCACGCGCCCCTGGAGGTCCGGAACGCCGAAATTGGCGGCGTTGTCGCCACCGTACCGGTAGCCCAGCAGGGAGAAGAGGGCCTGGTACTGGTTCACGGGCAGGGTCTGCCCCCGGCAGTAGGCCGTACCCCGCGGCGCCCAGTCGAAGGGAACGATGAATATCATCCCGATGGTCATATCCATGCACAAGCCCTCCAGAATTGATGACAAGAAGCAGTCAATAGGATTTCCATGCCCCCGGCAGAGAACCCCGGTCTTCCGATCGTTCCCCATCGCGCGGCGACGCGTCGGCTCCAGCCAAGGTCATGCGTCGGCTGTTCCCTGGTCGGAACGTCGTCCGCCCCGCCGGCGGCGGAGCGGACGGCGCCGGTTGCGGCGTCAGTTGAAGATGATCTGGAAGCAGGCCACCCCGGCGTCGGCCGGAGCGGTCAGGATCCGCTCCACATGCAGCGGCCCGAGGCTCCCGACCACCGGATGGTGGAGCGTGAACTCGGCCCCGTTGAAGAAGGGCAGCCCCTCCGCCGGGCATTCCAGAACAAGGTCGAAGGCCGTCCGCGGGCTGCCGCGCATGGTGCTGCGCGGCCTCTCCTGGCATTCGGTCAGGGTCACCGCGATCTCGAGCCCGTCCACCGAAACCATCGTGAAGACGGTGTTCAGGTGGGGGGCGAAGACGGCGGCGGACAGGAGGTTCAGCTCCATCACGGACGGTTCGGGTAGAGACCCTGCAAGGCAATGACGAAGTTCAGCGCGAGGTAGGGCTGGATGAGCGCAACGGCGGCCGAGGCGCCGGCGGAACCGATGGTCACCGCGCCGCCGACGACGCTGTTGATGGTGGTGGTCTGCTTGGGAAGGCTGGGGGAGCCGGACACGCTCATGGTCAGGCCGGACAGCGGCACATTGGTTCCGCCGGCCGGGGCGTACATCTTGATGCTGGTCGACGACGGAGCGCCCAGCCAGGTGTTGGGAGAGCCGGGGGTGTTCGTGGCTGTCGTGTTGGTGGTCGCCTCCAGCGTCCCGGCGACGGACAGGTTCCCCGTGACCGCCGGAAACTCGATGGTCGTCGGGCTCACGACAGGGGTGAAGCTGGCTCCGTGGGTGTGGGCCGGCAGGTTCGCCTGCGAGAGGGTGACGCTGGCGTTGCCGCCTTTCTGGCCCGTGGGGAGAGGGCTCCAGGTGCTGGTGCCGGTGCCGACCGGCACACGCCCCTGGAGGTCCGGAATGCCGAAATTGGCGGCGTTGTCGCCACCGTACCGGTAGCCCAGCAGGGAGAAGAGAGCCTGATTCTGGCCCACAGGCAGGGTCTGCCCCCGGCAGTACACCGTGTCCCGCGGCGCCCAATCGAAGGCGACAACGAATATCATCCCGATGGTCATATCCATGCGCAACCACTCCCAAATTGATAGCGTAAAGCCATTGAGACAATTTCTACGGCGTCGACGTCCAAGGAATTCCCTTGGATCGTGCATATCCGGGATATCATTGAAAATTTGAAAAGTCGACAGGTTTTGCTATATTTTCTCCCAGTCGGTCCGTACCGTACATCCATTGCGATGCAGCAAGAAAAGATCCCGCAAGATGTGACGAAACGGCCATAAAGCCTCGGATAAAATGATTCATTTCGTTTCATCATACTTTTAGTGGCAAAAACAACCCGCCGCCGCCTGGGAACTGCCCGACTCCCTCACGGCTCGGCGCACGCGGAAGATTGGCGGCGGAGCGATACAGGACGGCTTGCATCCCCTGGCCATGGAGAGGTCGCCACCTTGCACGGTGGGGGCCGAAGCGCCACTCGCGACCGCCGCGGGGAAGGATGCACTCTTCACGCCTGACGTGAAATTTGTCACAGGAACCTCAGCGGATAAAGGTTCATTTTCGACCGTCACACCCGCTGCGCGCTGCAATTTGGCACAGTTTGTCGTATATACGCATGTTGCAAGCAGCCTGCGGGTTTTCTATAAATCAACGCTTGGTTTGAGATCTTTTGTTCCCTGGCTACCGACGGGCGCGGTCATGAAGTCGATGTTCACGCTTTTCGCGAATGACGCGAAACCCGAACCCTCTCATGGCCGGGCCCGGACGGGGGGAAGCAGACCACCTCTGGCCTTCGCGCTGGAGCCGCGCTTCATGTTCGACGCCGCCGGGGCCGCCACCGCCGACCCCGCGGCGGCCGACCACGCCGCCGACCCGGCCGCCGCCACGCACGACACCGCGCACACCGCCGATCAGCCGCAGACGGTCGCGCTCGCGGCCGGAGCCGCCACCCCAGCCACCGCTCCGGTCGCCCCCGTGGAAATCCGTGCGGCCGACCCGGCGCTGAACGGCGGCAGAAAGGAAGTCGTCTTCGTCGAATCCGACGTCGCCGATTATCAGACCCTGATCGACGGCGCGAAGGCCGGCGTGGAAGTGGTGCTGCTCGATTCGACCAAGGACGGCTTGTCGCAGATGGCTCAGTGGGCACAGACCCACAGCGGTTATGACGCCATTCACATCGTCAGCCACGGTGCGGAAGGGTATGTCTATCTCGGCACCGTTACGCTCAACGAGTCCACCGTGGCCGCCCACGGCACCGACCTCGCCACCATCGGCGGCGCCCTCACCCCTGACGGCGACCTGCTGGTCTACGGCTGCGACATCGCCAAAGGGGGCGATGGACTGACTCTCATCGGGAATTTGGCGTCTCTGACCGGCGCTGATGTTGCGGCTTCGACGGACAGGACGGGCGCCTCCGCGCTGGAGGGAAACTGGCAGCTTGAACGATCCGTTGGTGACATCGAAACGGATGCCGCGTTCCGTGATCTCACCGGTTACGACCATCTGCTCGGCAACGTCACCGTCGCCCCCGAAACAACCCAAAACGACGGGATAACGGTGAATGGGACTGTGGGTAGCGATGTATTTGTGGTCGACTACACATCCAATGGGGAGTTCAGTAGCGGAATAATCGTGACTGACAATTCAGGCTCCACACCGGATCAGTTGACAATAAAGAACATTATTACAAATTTCCAAGCTTCCACTGACAAAATGTCATTCAGCAGCTATATAGCTGATTTTGATGTTTCCACGTTTGGATTCGAGAAACAAGCGACCTATTTGTCTCCCGACAATGGATCACGATCTTCGGTGAATCCTGTTGTCGTGGTAACCCCCGGAAAACTTCAATCAGGCTCCGCATCAACCACATATTCGACCGGAACAGACGGAACAATTGCCGTTATTTATGACGGAATCAACGCTTATCAATTCTTCTTGTCTGGCGTCACATACACCGATTTGTCCCTGAGCAATTTCTATGTGGAACCCAACGTCGCCCCAGTTCTCGACGCCAACAAGACTCCGGTTCTGACAAACGAGAATCAATCGGCATCCGTCTCCACCCCGACGGGCGCGGTGGGCACCTTGGTGTCCAACTTGGTCAGCATTGGCGGGACGCCCGGCAACGTCACGGACAGCAACGCCGGCGCGGTGACCGGCATTGCGCTGACCGGCGCGGCCAACAGCAACGGAAGCTGGTATTACACGACCGACGGCGGCGCGAACTGGTCGGCGGTCGGCACCGTCAACGCGGCAAACTCCCTGCTGCTGGCGGCGGATGCGAACACCCGGCTGTTCTTCAAGGCCAACACCGACTACACCGGCACGATCACCAACGCCATCTCCTTCCGCGCCTGGGACCAGACGTCGGGCACAGCGGGCAGCAAGACATCCACGGTCGCGACCGGCAACGCCACCGCCTTCTCAACCGCGGCCGACTTTGCAAACATCACGGTCGTCGACGATGCGCCCGTGATCCTGTCGGTGTCGGTGCCGTCGAACGGCACCTACAAGACCGGCGACGTCCTGACCTTCACCGTCAACACCTCGGAAAGCGTCACGGTCACCGGCACGCCGCAGCTGGCGCTTGACATCGGCGGCACCGTGAAATACGCGCAATACACCGCCAGCGGTTCCACGGCCACCGCCTTGAAGTTCACATACACCGTGGAAAGCGGGTTGTTGGACCCCGATGGCATCAGCGTCACCGGCGTCCTGCAACCCAACAACGGCACGTTGCAAGAAGTCACCACCAACCATTACGACCTCGCGACGACGCTGAACAATCTCGGCAGTCTGACGAACGTCAAGGTGGATTCGGCCGCCCCCAGCTTCGACGTCCTCCCGTCGGCGGGCAGCGTCACCGTCTCCGGGTTCACCCCGTCGGCGAGCATCGACGAGGCCGGAACGATCTATTACGTGGTGGTCGCCAGCGGCGCCATGGCGCCGAGCGCCGCCCAAGTGGTGGCCGGCCACAACGCCAGCGACACGGCCCCGTTGGCGGCAAACAGCCAAGCGGTCGCCTCCGGCCCCTACACCAGCAGCTTCGGCGCCGTCACCGGGCTGTCGGCCAGCACCGCCTACGACGTCTACATGGTGGCGGTGGACAGCCTGAACAACATGATGTCCAGCCCGGCGATGGTCACCATCACCACCGCGCCGGCCGCGCCCGGCGCACCGACGCTCGACTCCGCGTCGGACAGCGGCACCATCGGGGACGGCAAGACCAACGTCGCCACGCCCACCTTCACCGTCACCGGCGTCAGCAACGGCGCCACCGTCACGCTGTTCAACGACGCCAACAACAACGGCGTGGTGGACGCGGGCGAGGAACTGGCCAGCGGCACCGCCAGCGGCACCAGCATCTCGCTGACCGTGGGATCGGCGATCACCGATGGCACCTACGCCAACATCAAGGCGATCCAGACCATCGGCGGCCTGCCCAGCGCCGCCTCCAGCGCCACCAGCCTGACGATCGACGCCACCGCGCCGACCATCGGCATCTCCATGATCGCCACCGACGACCGGATCAACGGCACCGAGGACGACTCGGCGGTCACGATCCAGGGCACCACCTCCGGCGTGGAGGACGGCCAGACGGTGACGGTCAACATCGGGGCCGTGACCAAGACGGTCACCGTGTCGTCCAACGGCTGGTCGACGACCCTGACGAGCGGCGAGGTGCAGGGGCTGAGCGAAGGCTCGATCACCGTCACCGCCGACGTGGCGGACGCGGCGGGCAACGCCGCCACCCAGGCGACCCGTTCCATCACCTACGACCGGACCGCGCCCACCGTGAGCTCGGTCGGCGTGCCGACCGACGCGACCTATCGCGCCGGCCAAACCCTGAGCTTCACGATCACCGCGTCGGAGAACGTCACCGTCACCGGAACGCCGCGAATCGCGCTGACCATCGGGTCCAGCACGGTCTACGCCACCTACCAGTCGGGCGGCGGCGGCACGGCGCTGGTGTTCAGCTACACCATCCAGACGGGTGATCTGGACGCCGACGGCATCACGGTCGGCGCCCTGGGTCTGAACGGCGGCACCTTGACCGATGCGGCCGGGAACGCCATGACGCTGGCCTTCACCGCCCCCGGCACGAGCGGAGTCCTGGTGGACGCCGTGGCGCCGACCGTGACCTCGATCACCTGGCAGACCCCGTCCACCCTCCACACCAACGCCGACACGCTGGTGTACCGGGTCACCTTCTCCGAGGCGCTGGCCGCCACGCCCAGCGCCTCGGATTTCTCGGTGTCCGGCACCACCGCCACGGTCACCAGCGTCACCTCGGTGGGCGGAAACGCCTACGACGTGACGGTGTCGGGCGGCGACCTCGCCGGCTACAACGGCGATGTGTCCCTCGGCTTCGCAAACAACCACGGCATCACCGACAGCGCCGGCAACGCCCTGACCGCGACCACCCCGACCGGGACCGACCAGCGGCTCCACACGCTGGACAACACCGCTCCCGGCGCGCCCGGCACCGCCATCGCCCTGGCATCGGGCAGCGACACCGGCTCCTCCTCCTCCGACGCGATCACCAGCGCGACGGCCCCAGTGCTGCGCGTCTCCCTGAACGCCACCAACGCCGTGGCGGGCGACACGCTGGAACTGCTGCTGGGGGGCGGCGCGCTGACCCACGCGACAGCGAAGGTTCTGGACGCCACCGACATCAGCAACGGCTACGTCGACTTCACGGTGACGAGCGGCGATCTCGGGGCGGACGGCGCCAAAACCTTCACGGCCCGGGTCACCGACGCCGTCGGCAACGTCGGCACCGCCGGCGGATCGCTGACCGTCACGCTCGACACCGCCGGGCCGACCACCTCGGTGACGCGGCCGGCCCTGAGCAGCCCGTCGGGAAGCAGCACCTTCACCGTCACCGTGACCTATTCGGAAAACATCGACGCATCGACCGTGTCGGCCAGCAACGTCACGGTCACGGGGCCGGCGGCGCTCACCGTCACCAACACCAGCGTGTCCGGCAACACGGTGACCTACACGGTGACGCCGAACAGCGCGTGGAATTCGGCGACCGACGCCGGCTCCTACAGCGTCGCCCTCGGCTCCAGCCCGGTGAGGGACACCGCCGGCAACCCCGTCACCACGCTGACCCACAGCTTCAACGTCACCTACAACGCCGCGCCCGTGATCGGCAATCTGGCCACCGACAGCGTCGCCTGGGCCGGGGCCGGCAACACGGTGGCGCTGGATCTCGGCGGCGACGCCACGGTGTCCGATACCGAGAACAACAGCGTCGGCTGGGGCGGCGGCTCGCTGACGGTGCAGCGGGTGACCGGCGGCAGCGCCGACGCCACCGCCAAGGACGTGTTCTCGCTCAGCGGATCCGGCTTCACCGTCGATGGCACCACCCTGAAGGACGGCGGTTCCGTGATCTTCGGCAACGTCACCACCAACAGCGGCGGTGTCCTGACCATCACCTTCAACGCCAACGCCACCTCGGCGCTGGTGCAGACGGTGATGAGAAATATCCTCTACGCCAACGACACACCCTACGGCAACGCCACCATCCGCTTCGCGCTGTCCGACGGCAGCGGCAACACCACCGACGCCGACGTCACGGTGACCAGCAGCACCATCTACGTCGATCAGGCCACCGACGACAGCAACGGCAACGCCGCCGACGGCTTCTCCCTGCGCGAGGCGCTGGCGCGCAGCGTGGCGCAGACCGGCACCCCCGACACCATCGTCATCGCGGTCGCCGACAACAGCAGCATCACGCTGGGCAGCAACGTCACGCTTGGAAGCGGCGACAAGCTGGACTTCGGCACCACCAGCGGCGTGACCGTCAGCGGCAGCGCCATCCAACTGGCGGGAAGCGCCACCGTCATTGTCGCCAGCGACAAGACCGCGACGGTCACCAGCACGGTGTCCGGCGGCACCACCCTCACCAAGGACGGGGGCGGAACGCTGACGCTGTCGGGCACCAACAGCTACGCCGGCACCACCATCAAGACGGGCACGCTGGCGGTGGCCGGCGACGGCAACCTGGGCACCGGCGCCGTGACGCTGGAGGGCGGCACCCTGGCCGTCACCGGCGCCACCACCATCGACAACAGCATCATCCTGACCGCCAATAGCACCATCCGGACCGACGCCAACGTCACCGTGTCGGGCAACATCTCGGGGCCGACCGCCGGGCTGACCAAGACCGGCGGCGGGACGCTGACGCTGACCGGACACAACACCTACGGCGGCGCCACCACCATCTCGGCGGGCGGGCTGACCGCCGACAGCGCCTCCGGCGCGATCGACGACACGTCGGCGGTGACGGTCGCCGCGGGCGCGACCTTCACCGTGGCGAAGGACGAAGCGATCGCCTCGATCGCCGGGGCCGGCGCTGTGGTGCTCAACGCGGTCCTGACCACGGTGGACAACGCGAGCAACGAGGTCTCCGGCGTGATCTCGGGCAGCGGCAGCCTGATCACGGAGGGCACCGGAACGCTGACCCTGTCGGGCGCCAACACCTACACCGGCGCCACGACCGTGCAAGGCGGAACGCTGGTCGTGGCGGGCGACGGCAACCTGGGCGGTGGCACGGTGACGCTGAACGGCGGCACGCTGACCGTGACCGGAGCCGGGGTGATCGACAATGGCATCGGCATCGATGCCAACGGCGCCACCATCAACACCTCCGCCGCCGTCACCCTGTCGGGCGTGATCTCCGGCAACAACCTGACCAAGACCGGCAGCGGAACGCTGACCCTGTCGGGCGCCAACACCTACACCGGCAGCACCACGGTGTCGGCGGGCACGCTGCTCCTCACCGGCAGCCTCGGCAACGGGGCCGTGTCGGTGGCGTCCGGCGCGACCCTGGGCGGCACCGGAACCATCGGCGGCAGCGTGACCGTAGACGGCGGGGCGACCCTGGCGCCGGGCGTCGCGGGAAGCAACAACGGCATCGGCACGCTGCTCATCGGCGGCAACCTGACGATGAACGGAATCCTGGCGATCGAGCTGGCCGGCGCATCCAGCTACGACAAGGTCAGCGTCTCCGGCACCGTCACGATCAACGGCGGCAGCAGCGGCACCACCGGCAACAACTTCATCAGCGTCACCCGCGTGAACGGCTACGCGGCGACCAACACCACCTACGCGGTGATCAACAACACCGGCTCCAGCCCCATCAGCACAACCTTCCCCAGCCTCGCCGAGGGCGGCACCCTGACCACCAACGGCGACCTCTACACGGTCAGCTACGCGGCGGGCACGGGTTCCGACGATCTGGTTCTGACGGCGGTGGTCAACCCCACCGTGACGTCGGTGTCGGCGACGACCGCCGACGGCACCTACAAGGCGGGCGACACGGTGACGATCACCGTCACCTTCAACCGGGCGGTGACCGTGACCGGATCGCCGACCCTGAGCCTCGGCACCGGGCGGACGGCGACCTACACCGGCGGTTCGGGCGGCACGACTCTGAGCTTCACCTACACCGTCCAGGCCGGCGACAGTTCCGCCGACCTGGATTACGCCTCGACCACCGCGCTGTCGCTGAACGGCGGCAGCATCGTCGACGGCACCACCAGCATGGCCGCCACCCTGACGCTGGCGGCGCCAGGGGCGGCCAACTCGCTGGGCGCCAACAAGGCGATCATCATCGACACCACCGCTCCGGCGGTGACGGCGGTGGCGGTTCCGGCCGACGCCACCTACGCCACCGGCCAGACGATGGACTTCACCGTCACCTTCAGCGAGGCGGTGACCGTCACCGGCACCCCGACCCTGCCGATCACCCTCGACAACGGCGAGGTGGTGCAGGCGACCTACCTGTCGGGCTCGGGCGGCGCGGCGCTGATCTTCCGCTACACGGTGGGCAGCGGCAAGCTCGACACCGACGGCATCGTCCTCGGCTCGGCGCTGAGCGGCGGCACCATCGCCGACGCGGCCGGCAACGCGGCGACCCTGACGCTGGCCAATGTCGCCGCCACCGCCGGCGTGCGCATCGACAGCGTCGGCCCGATGGTCGCCGCGGTGTCCTCCTCGACCGCCGACGGCACCTACGGCACCGGCGACACCATCACCATCCAGGTCAGCTTCTCGGAAGCGGTGACGGTGTCGGGCACGCCGACGCTGACGCTCAACACCGGGCGCGTCGCGACCTACAGCGGCGGCTCCGGCGGCAGCGTGCTGACCTTCACCTACGTGGTGCAGGCCGGCGACACCACCGCCGACCTCGACGCCGGCGGCCTCGCCCTGAACGGCGGCGTCATCACCGACACCACGGGCAACCCCGCCACCCTGGCCCTGCCGGGCGGGGGCGCCTCGCTCGCCGGCGGCAAGGCCATCGTCATCGACACCACCCCGCCCAGCGTCGTCGGCGTCAGCGTCCCGGCCGACGGGGCCTACACCGTCGGCAAGACGCTGAGCGTTACCGTGCAGCTCAGCGAGGCGGTCATCGTCAACGGCACGCCGACCATCCTGCTCGACATCGGCGGCGTCCAGCGCGTGGCGGTCTACAACCCGGCCGGCAGCAGTGGAACGGCGCTGCGCTTCGACTATGTGGTGCAGGCCGGCGACAACGACGCCGACGGCATCACCGTCAAGGAACTGGCGCTGAACGGCGCCAGCATCACCGACGCCGCCAGGCTGGCGCTGCCCGCGACCCTGGGCGGCATCCCCGGCACCCAGGGCGTGCTGGTCGACACGCTGGCGCCGGACGCCCCGTCGGTTCCGGTCCTCGCCGCCGGGCAGGACAGCGGCAGCTCGGCCACCGATGGGCTGACCAACGTCAACCGGCCGACCATCGGCGGCACCGCCGAGCCGGGCTCCACCGTCACCGTGATGATCGACGGCGTCGCCCGCGGCACCACGACGGCCGGCCCCGGCGGGGCGTGGAGCTTCACCGTCACCGACCCGCTGACCGACGGCGCCCACTCGATCACCACCACGGCGACCGATCGGGCCGGCAACGTCAGCCCCGCCTCACCGGCGCTGGCGCTGGTCATCGACGCCACGCCGCCGGTGCTCTCGACGCCGTCGCTCGCCCCCGGCTCCGACAGCGGGGTTTCGGCGACCGACCGCATCACCGGCGTGACGCGCCCGACCCTGACCGGAAGCGCCGAGCCCAACAGCAGCGTCCGCGTCATCCTCGACGGGGTGGTGGTCGGCACGGCGACGGCGGGGCCCGACGGGCGCTGGAGCTTCACCGTCGCCGACGCGCTGGCCGACGGCGACCACAGCGTGGCGACCGAAGCGACGGATGCGGCCGGCAACACCGGACGGTCGGCCAGCCAGACCTTCACGATCCGCAGCACGGCGCCCGGCGCTCCCTCGGCTCCGACGCTCGCCTCCGGCGACAGCGGCGCCTCGGCCAGCGACGGGCTGACCAGCACGACCCGGCCGGTGCTGACCGGCACCGCCCCGCCCAACGGCACGGTGACCGTCTATGTCGACGGCACGGCGGTCGGCACCGCGCGGACCGACGGGGCGGGGGTCTGGAGCCTGACCCTGAACAACCCGCTGACCGACGGCGCCCACCGGATAGAGGTCAGCGCCGCCGACGCGGCCGGCAACGTCGGTACCCAGCGGTCCGAGGCGCTGGTGCTGATGATCGACACGCAGGCCCCGACCGTGGCGGCGGGTGGCGCGGCGCCACGCCTGACCGCCGGCGGGACGGCGGCGGTCGGCGCCGGAATTTCGCTGTCCGACGCCAACACGCTGGACCGGGTGGTGATCAGCCTGACCAACGCGCAGGCCGGCGACGAGCTGGTGATCGGCGCGCTGCCGGGCGGCATCACGGCGAGCAGGGACGGCAACCGGATCGTGCTGTCGGGCGTCGCCTCGGCGGCGGACTACCAAGCGGCGGTGCGGGCGATCGGGCTGCGGTCGAGCGCCACCGACCCCAGCTTCGGCGGCACGGCGACGAGCCGGTCGATCACAGTGTCGGCGCGCGATGCAGCCGGCAACGAAAGCGGGGCGGCGACGGTGTCGGTCAACGTTCCCGCCACCGCGGTGCCGCCACCGCCTCCGGCGGCGACACCGGTGACCACGATCTCCGGCAACGGCCCCTCGACCAACACCTCCTCCAGCTCCGGCTCCACCGGCAGCGGCTCCACCGCGCTGCCGAGCCTGCCCGGCGGAAACGGCGCAACCAGCGGGAGCGGCCCGATGATGGGATCCTCCGGCACCGACGCCGGCCGCTCGGTGACGCTGGGCAGCGTCGGCGGCTCGTCGGCCAGCACCGACGCCGGCCGCTCGGTGACGTTGGGCAGCGTCGGCGGCTCGTCGGCCAGCACCGACGCCGGCCGCTCGGTGACGTTGGGCAGCGTCGGCGGCCAGAACAGCGACGGCTCCAGCAGCAGCTCCAGCGGCCTGTCGGGCGGCAGCGGCAGCACCGGCTCCAGCGGCGGCAGCCCGCTGACCGGCGGCTTGGGTGGCGGGTTCGGTGGCAGCTTGGGCAGCGGTCTGGGAGGTGTGATCGGCGGGGTGCAGAGTCCATTCTCCGGATCGATCGGCCCACGCACCGGAATCCAGCCCACGGCCGGCACACCGCAGAACGGCAACGTCCAGGGGCCGGGGGCCAACAGCCAGCGCACCGTCCCCAATCCTGGCAACGCCCCGGCCGGCGACGGCCAGAACCGGGAGCCGCAAAGCCAGCCCCAGGACCTGCCGCCGCAGGATCAGCAGCCGCAGGGCCAGCCCGAGGGGCAAGGCGAAGGCGGCGCCGAGGCACCGGGCGGAGCGGCACCCCAGGACACGGGAAGCGACGGCAAGCCGGCCGACCGGGCCGACGCGGCGCCGGCCGGCCGGGTGGCGCCGGGCTTCGCCCAGCAGGTCGCCCGCGCCCATGGCGGTCCGGCCGGGGCATCGGCCCTGCTCGCCGCCCTCGTCAACCACACCCTGCCCGGCAGCCGCGCCGCCTGACGGCGGCACGGCTCCGGCCCTCCTTTCCGAACGCTCCCGCCCAGCCTCTCCAACGCAAAACGGATCCAACCGTCCCATGAAGATTTCGCCCGCCCGCCTCCGCCGCCGCCCGCTTTCTTCGGCCTTTCCGCTCGTCGCGCTGTCCGCCTCGCTGCTCGCCGCCGGCTGCGCGGTGTCGCCGGAACCGCTGACGGCCGAGGACAATCTGGCGCGCGTGCGCAAGGATCTCAGCGTCGTGTTCGCCCCGCAGGAGCCGGTGACCAGGGCGATCTCCATGCACGAGGCGATGGCGCGGGCCATCAAGTACAACCTCGACGAACGCGTGAAGATCATGGAGACGGCGGTCGCCAGCCAGCAGCTCGACCTGTCGCACTACGACATGCTGCCGCGCGTCGTGGCTTCGGCCGGCTATGTCGGGCGCAACAACGATAGCGGTTCCGAGAGCCTGAACCTCGCCACCGGCCGGCGCACCGGCGAGAGCACCACGGCGGTCGACAAGCACCGCCGGGTCGGCGATCTCGGCTTCACCTGGAACGTGCTGGATTTCGGCGTCAGCTACCTGCGGGCGCGGCAGAACGCCAACCTCGTGCTGATCGCCGACGAGCGCCGCCGCCGCGTCGTCCAGGGCATCCTCCAGGACGTGCGCACCGCCTACTGGCGGGCGGTGGCGGCCGAACGGATGCTGGAGCGCATCGCCCCGCTGGAGGCGCGGATCGAAGGAGCCCGGCGCGACGCCCGCACGCTGGAGGCGCTGCGCGTCCAGGCACCGTTGCAGGCGCTGGGCTACACCCGTTCGCTGGTCGAGACGCTGCGCCAGTTGCAGTCGCTGCGGCGCGAGCTGGTCGCGGCCAAGTCGCAGCTCGGCGCCCTGATGGGGCTGCCGCCGGGCGAGCCCTTCGAGGTCGAACTGCCGGCCAAGGACGGCACCAAGGCGCCGCCCAGGCTGGAGATCCCGGTGGAGGCGCTGGAGACCTACGCGCTGCTGAACCGGCCGGAGCTGCTTGAGGAGAGCTACAACCAGCGCATCTCGGCCGACGAGACGTGGCGGTCGATGCTGAAGCTGCTGCCGGGGGTGGAGCTGAACGCGGCGCTGCGCTACGACAGCAACAGCTTCCTGCTGAACCAGCGCTGGGCCGATTACGGCGCGCGGGTGAGCTGGAACCTGATCAACCTCGTCTCCGCCCCCGGCACGCTGTCCTACGCCAACGCGCAGGAGGAGCTGGTGACCTTCCGCCGGCAGGCGCTGAGCATGGCGGTGCTGAGCCAGGTGCGGGTGGCGATGCTGCAATTCAGGGAGCTGAACCAGGAATTCGGACTGACCGCCGAGCAGGCCGATCTCGACACGCGCATCCGCACCCAGTACGCCAACGTCGGCACCGCCGGGCAGATCGGCGAGCTGGGGGTGATCCAGGCCGAGGTGACGGCGCTGCTGTCGGACCTGCGGCGCGATCTGGTCTACGCCGACCTGCACAACGCCTACGCCCGTGTGATGGTGTCGGCCGGTGTCGATCCACTGCCCGAAACGGTGCCCTCGGCCGATCTGGCGACGCTGACCCGGGCGGTCGACCAGGGGCTCGGCTCCTGGCAGGAACGCGCCAACAGCGCGCTGCGCGTCAAGGACCTCGCCAAGGGAGCCGATCCCAAGGCCGAAGCCGCCAAGCCCGAACCGGCGAAGCCGGAGACGGCCGCCACCCCGCCGGTCGCCGAAGCGAAACCCGCGCCGGTCATGATCGCCCCGATCGCCAGCGGACCGGCCAGCGGGCCGTCGAGGACCGCTCCGGCCGTCGCCGCCGCCTTCTCCCCCGTCATCCAGGTGGAACTCGGGGCCTACACAAGCCACAGGCTGGCGCAGCGCGATTGGGATACACTCGCCAAACGGTTGGGTTCGGCGGCCGACGGCAAGGGGGCGTTGTTCGTCACCACCAGCCGCAGCGCCGGCGGCCGGCCGATCGTCCAGTTGCGCGTCGGCGGCTTCGCCGACCACGCCGACGCCGAGCGCTTTTGCCAGGATGTGAAGGGTAAGCAGCAGGGATGCACCGTCCGAACCGTCTCCGCCATGCAAGGCGCCCCGGCCGTGGCCGCCTCGTGATCCGTCCCGTCGCGGCCGCCGTCGCCGCGGCGCTCGCCGCCACGCTGCCCGGCTGGTCCGGCGGCGCGGCACTGGCCCAGGACGCCGCCCAGGGGCAGGTCCGCGCGCTGGTCGAGGCCAAGCGGCACGCCGTGCTGTCGGCCGAAATCCCCGGCCGCATCGCCCGGCTGGGCGTCGAGGCCGGGCAGGGCTTCAAGGCCGGCGAGGTGCTGATCGCCTTCGACTGCGCCAGCTATCAGGCCGAGCTGGATGCCGCCCGTGCCCAGCTGAACGCTGCGGAGGTGACGGCGCGGGTCAACCGCAAGCTCAACAGCCTGCGCTCGATCGGCGAGGCCGAGGTCCAGCTTGCCGAGGCCAAGGCGCAGGTCGCCCGCGCCGACGTCCGCAAATACGAAGTCCAGGCCAAGCGCTGCGAGATCCGCGCGCCCTTCGACGGGCGAGCGGTCGAGCGGCGCATCCAGGAGCACGAGTCGGTTCCGGCCGGGGCGCCGCTGCTGGAAATCCTGTCCGACCGCGACCTCAAGGTGGAGCTGATCGTGCCGTCGTCCTGGCTGGTCTGGCTGAAGCCGGGCCAGCGCTTCGACCTGCGGGTGGACGAGACCGGGGCGTCGCTGCCCGGCGAGGTGGTGCAGCCCGGCGCCAAGGTCGATCCGGCCAGCCAATCGGTGAAGGTCACCGCCCGGCTGCTCGGCGACAGCGGCCCCGCCACCGGTCTGACGGCCGGGATGAGCGGCACTGCGGTCTTCCCGCTTCAGGCGCTGTCCGCCCTGCCTGCCAAGCCGGCCGCCACCCCGTGAGCCTCGCCCCCATGAGTTTGGTCCCCATGAGGCCGGCATGGGCGTGCCGGGCATGAGCGGCGCCGGCCCGTCCGCCGCCAACCCGGTCAACGGCCTGCTGCTTCTGCTGGAGCTGCAACGGCAGGCGTGGCGGCTGACGGCGGCGGCGGAGTTGCGCTACCACATCGTCAACCAGACCCGCCGGCTGATCGCCTACCGGCAGGCCGCCTTCCTGACCCTGCCCCCGACCCTGCCTGCGTCCGGACGCGGCCGGCCGGCGCTGGAGGCGGTGTCGAACATCGCGGTGCTGGAGCCGAACGCCCCCTTCGCCCGCTGGCTGGAGGACGCCGCCCGTGCCGTCGCCGCCGGGCCGGAGGGTGGGACCATCCACGTCGTCGATCCCGCCGCGCTGCCCCCGCCCGTGCGCGGCGCCTGGGGCGAGTGGGGACCGGCCCAGGCGCTGTGGTGCCCGCTGGCGGGGCCGGACGGCGTGCCGCGCGCCGGCCTGTGGCTCGGCCGCGACGAGCCGTGGACCGATGGCGAACTGCTGCTGCTTGGGCATCTGGCGGAGGGTTACGGCCATGCCTGGTGGGCGCTCGCCGGCAAGCGGGCGCCCAAGCCGGGCCGGCGGCGCGCGATGCTGCCGCTGCTGGCGCTGGCGCTGGTCTGCGGGGTGCTCGCGCTGCCGGTGCCGATGTCGACCCTGGCGCCGGCCGAGATCCGCGCCAGCGACCCGGTGATCGTCGCCGCCCCGCTGGACGGGGTGATCGAACGCTTCCACGTCCAGCCCAACGAGGCGGTGGCAGCCGGCCAGCCGTTGTTCAGCTTCGACGCCACCGTGCTGCGCAGCCGGCACGAGGTCGCCGCCAAGGGCCTGAGCCAGGCCGAGGCGGAGTTGCTGACCGCCTCCCAGGCCGCCTTCGCCGACCCGCAGACCAAGGCGCGCGTCGGCCAGCTCCGCGCCCAGGTCGAACTGCGCCGCGCCGAGCTGGGGCTGGCCCGCGACCTGCTCGACCGGGTGACGGTGCGGGCGGAGCGCGCCGGGCTCGCCGTCTTCACCGACACCAACGACTGGCTCGGCAAGCCGGTGGCGGTCGGCGAACGGGTGCTGACACTGGCCGACCCGCAGGCGCCGGAGATCGACATCCAGGTGGCGGTCGGCGACGCGCTGGTGCTGGAGGAGGGGTCGAGGGTCGAGCTGTTCCTGAACGTCGATCCGCTGCGCCCGCTGCGCGCCCGGCTGACCCACGCCAGCTACGAGGCCGGCCTCTCGGCGGCGGGGGTGCTGTCCTACCGGGTCAAGGCGGCGCTGGAGGCCGACCCCGGCCAGCCGCCGCCCCGCATCGGCCTGCGCGGCACCGCCAAGATCCTGGGCGAGCGGGTGCCGCTGGCCCTCTACCTGTTCCGCCGCCCGCTCGCCCTGCTGCGCCAGACGCTGGGCATCTGAGCGCGCGACCGCCCGAAAGGACGCCGCCTTGTCCATCGCCCTCACCGGCAGCGCCGCTGCTCCTTCGCCCGGCCGCAACCCGCCGGACAAAGTCCGGCTGCCGGCGCTGCGCGACGACCTGGCGCTGCTGCCGGCCCCCGCCGGGCTGGACGGGGCGCCGGGCTGGACCATCCACGACCCGGTGCGCAACCGCTACTTCCGCATCGGCCCGCAGGCCTTCGCGCTGATCGCACACTGGCATCTCGGCGCGCCGCGCGCCATCGCCGCGGCGGTGGCGGCGGAAAGCCTGTTCGAGGCGACCGACGACGACGTGATGGGCTTCTACCAGTTCCTCGCCGCCAACAACCTCACCGTCACCGCCGACACCGCCTATCTGGCGCGGCAGGCGGCGGCGCGCGAAACCGGCTGGATCTGGTGGCTGATCCACAACTACCTGTTCTTCCGCGTTCCCCTGTTGCGGCCCGACCGTTTCCTGTCGGCGACGGTCGGCTGGGTGGCGCCCTTCTACAGCCGGACGTGGCTGACGATCGTCCTGCTGGCCGGGGTGGCCGGGCTGCTGCTGGCGGCGCGGCAGTGGGACGCCTTCCTCCACACCTTCCAGCATTTCTTCAGTCCGGAGGGGCTGGCGCTCTATGGCGTCACGCTGATAAGCACCAAGATCCTCCACGAGCTTGGCCACGCCTACACCGCCAAGCGCTTCGGCTGCCGGGTGCCGACCATGGGGGTGGCCTTCCTGGTGATGTGGCCGGTGCTCTACACCGACACCACCGACGCCTGGAGGCTGGTGTCCCGGCGCCAGCGGCTGGCGGTGGGGGCCGCCGGCATGCTGACCGAGCTGACCATCGCCGTCTTCGCCACGCTGGCCTGGAGCTTCCTGCCCGACGGGCCGCTGCGCAGCGCCGCCTATTTCCTGGCGACGGTCAGCTGGGTCACCACGCTGGCGATCAACCTCAGCCCCTTCATGCGCTTCGACGGCTATTACCTGCTGTCCGACGCGCTCGACGTGCCGAACCTACAGGACCGCGCCTTCGCGCTCGCCCGCTGGAGGCTGCGGGAATGGCTGTTCGGCCTGGGCGAGCCGGCACCGGAGCAGATGCCGCCGCGCCTGCGCACCACGCTGCTGGTCTATGCCTACGTCACCTGGGTCTACCGGCTGGTGCTGTTCCTCGGCATCGCCCTGCTGGTCTACCACGTCGCCATCAAGGTTTTGGGGATCCTGCTGTTCGCCATCGAGATCGGCTGGTTCGTCGCTCGCCCCCTGTTCGCCGAGTTCCGGGCGTGGTGGGGGCTGCGCGACCGTTTCCGCGCCAACGGCCGCACGCTGCTGACGCTGCTCGGGCTGTCCGGCGCGGTCGGGCTGGCGGTGCTGCCGGTGACGACGACGGTGTCGGTGCCGGTGGTGTGGCGGTCCTCCGGCTTCGCGACGATCTACGCCCCCTTCCCCGCCAGGCTGGAGGAGACGCTGGTCAGGCCAGGCCAGACCGTGGCCGAGGGCGAACTGCTGTTCCGCCTGTCCGCCCCCGACCTGGACGGCAAGCTCCGGCAGGCGACCCTGCGCATCGACTGGATGCAGGACCAGATCGCGCGGCTGTCGTCGAGCCGCGAGCAGCTCGACCGGCTGCGGGCGATGGAGGAGGATCTGGCGGCGGCCCTGGCCGAACGGCAGGGCCTGCTCGACAGCCGGACCCGGCTGGAGGTGCGGGCGCCATTGTCCGGCACGGTGACCGACCTGGAGGACGCCCTGTTGCCCGGCCGCTGGCTGAGTCCGAAGCTGCCGCTGGCCACGGTGGTGTCGCCGGGGGCGGGCGAACTGGTCGGCTATGTCGGCGAGGGCGACTTCGACCGGCTGCAACCGGGGGCGGCGGCGCGCTTTCATCCCGACGACCCGCTGCGGGCGCGGATCGGCGCGCGGGTGCGGGCGGTCGATCCGGTCAGCGTGGCGGTGCTGGACGTGCCGGCCCTCGCCTCGCTGCATGGCGGGCCGGTGGCGGTGGAGGGGCAGGCCGGTCCGGCGGGACCGGGAGCCGTCTCCAGCCGCGCGGCGCTCACCCCCGTGGAGGCGGTTTACCGCATCGCCTTCGACGTCGAGAGCGGCGGCGACGCGGCGAAGGGGCCGCCGCGCGTCACCCGCGGCGTCGCCCGTGTCGAGGGCGAGGCCCGCAGCCTCGCCGAACGCTTCTGGCGCGCCGCCGCCGCCGTCCTCATCCGTGAAACCGGGTTCTGACCGCCGCACGGAACCGCCTTGCGGAGCGGCGGAAGCGGCGGCGCCGTTCACCGCGCGGCCCGGCCCGTGGGTTCAGGTCGCGAACTCCAGCGTGATCTGGCTGCCCTGGCCGGGGCGGCTGTCGATCCGCATCTGGCCGCCATGCGCCTCGATCAGCGACTTGACGATCGACAGGCCGAGCCCGGTCCCCTGCCCCGGACGGGTGGTCAGGGCCGATGCCTGGCCGAAGGGCACCACCGCCTGGCGCAACTGCTCCGCCGTCATGCCGACGCCGGTGTCGGTGATGCGCAGGACGCAGCGCCCGCTCACCCCGCGCCCGATGGCGATGTGGATGCGGCCGCCCTCCGGCGTGAACTTCACGGCGTTGCTCAGCAGATTCAACAGCATCTGCTTCAGCGCGCGCTCGTCGGCGACGACCGGGGGGATCGCCGGCGGGCGGCTGATCTCCATGCGGATGAGCTTCGGCTCGGCCTGGGGGTCACGATGCGGACCGCCCATTCGACGGCGGCGACCGGATCGACCGGCTCCAGATGCAGCTCCATCCGGCCGGCCTGCAACCGCGACAGGTCGAGAATGTCGTCGATCAGCGTCAGCAGATGCCGGCCGGAGGCGTGGATGTCCTTGGCGTAGTCAGCGTAGCGCGGCAACGCCTGCGGCCCCAGCATCTGGTCCTTGATGACCTCGGAGAAGCCGAGGATGGCGTTGAGCGGAGTCCGCAGCTCGTGGCTGACACGGGCCAGGAAGTCGCGGTTGACCGCCAGCGCCGCCTCCAGCCGCTCGGCGTTGCGGTGCTGGACCAGCAGGAAGCCGGCGACGGTCACGATGGACAGGCTGAGCAGCGCCGCGATCGCCTGCATGTGGCGGCGCAGGCCAGCGACGGCCGTCTCCATGTCGACCAGCGCCGCCCCCACGGCGATGACCAGCGGATAGCCCTGGACCTGCCGGTAGGCGTAGGCGCGGCGCTGGCCGTCGGCGAGGCTGGTCTGCCAATAGACGCCGATCGGCGCCGCGCTCATCGCCGCCCACATTCCCGACCGGCTGATGGACAGGCCGACTCCGTCGTTCCCCCCTGCTTGACCCCGCGCGCGCGGATGACATGATCGAGCCCGACCAGCGACACCACCCCTTGCGGGCCGATGTCGGCCTGCCGGTAGAAGTCGGACAGATAGTCGGGATCGACGTTGGCCGAGACGACCCCGGCGAAGCGGCCATCGGCGTCGTCGATCCGGCGGGTGAAGCGCAGCAGCGGCCGCCCGGTTTCCGACCCGGCATAAGGCAGGCCGACGCGCATCAGCGAGCGGCCCACCCCCTGGTGGAAGGGAAGGATGGCCTCGTCGTCCAGCACCTCGCCCCGCCCGTGCCCGGCGCTGCGGAAGACCATGGCGCCGGTGCGGTCGAAGACGCTGAAGTGATGGATCAGGTTGAGGTCGTACAGCCCCTCGTCGACGATCCGCCGCGCCTGCGCGAGGCCACCCTCGGCGTATTTCGCGACGAAGTTCTTCAGCGTGATGTCGATCTCGTGCAGGGTGCGGCCGGTGCTGCTCTCATAGGCGCGGGCGGTGGTTTCGGCCCCGGCGATGGCGTCGCGCTTCTGGCTCTCGAACAGCGCGTCGGCCATCTGGAAATAGCCGACCCACACCACCGCCAGCGCGATGGCCGCCGCCAACGGCACGCCCAGCCGGAAGGGCACCGGGTTCCTCACGCCGTACGCTCCACCGTTCCATGCCTCCCCGACCGGATTGCTGGGAACCGGACCGCGACCATCCCGACCTCATCCACGGGCCATGCGCCCCGCAGGGCGATGGGCCAGGATCGATCGGGCGGAGCGTCGCCGGATCCGTCAGAGGATCCGACAATTCGATTTCAATATAAATTTGGCTTCCCCGCCCGGCTGTCAAGGGAAGCGGCGGCGCAGCCTGTCGATGGCGGCGTCGAGCACCTCTTCGCGTTTGGAGAAGCAGAAGCGGATGCAGCTCCGCGGCGCGTTCTCGACGAAGAAGGCGCTGACCGGGATGGCGGTCACCCCGGCCTCGGCGACCAGACGGCGGCAGAACTCCTGGTCGTCGCCCTCGAAGCCGAAACGCGCCACGTCGGCCACCACGAAATAGGTGCCGGCCGACGGCAGCACGTCGAAGCCGACGGAGCGCAGCCCCTCGGCCAGCCGGTCCCGCTTGGCCTGGAGCCCGCCGGCCAGCCCGGTGAAATAGGCATCCTCCTTGCCCAGCCCATAGGCGACGGCGGTCTGGAGGTTGGGCGGGGTCGTGAAGGTCAGGAACTGGTGGGCCTTGGCGACCGGCTGGAGCAGATGCGGAGCGCCGGTGACGTAGCCGACCTTCCAGCCGGTCAGCGAGAAGGTCTTGCCGGCCGAACCGATCTTCAGGCAGCGGTCGCGCAGGCCCGGCAGGGTCATCAGCGGGATGTGGGCGCGGCCATCGAAGACCAGATGCTCGTAGACCTCGTCGCAGACCGCCAGCGTGTCGAAGCGCAGCATGAACTCGGCGATCAGTTCCAGCTCCGGCCGGCTGAACACCTTGGCCGCCGGGTTGAGCGGGTCGTTGACCAGGACCAGCTTGGTCTTCGGCGAGAAGGCGGCCTCCAGGTCGGCGCGGGTGAAGCTCCAGTCCGGGGCCTTCAGCGAGACGAAGCGCGGCACGCCGCCGGCCAGACGCACGATCGGCAGGTAGCTGTCATACATCGGCTGGAACAGCACCACCTCGTCACCGGGGTTGATCAGGCCGAGCAGGCAGGCGGTCAGCGCCTCGGTGGCGCCCGACGTCACCATCGTCTCGGTCTTCCAGTCGACGTCGAGGCCGTAGAAACGCTTGGCGTGAGCGGCGACGGCCTGCCGCAGATCCGGCGTGCCCATCATCGACGGGTACTGGTTCCAGCCGGTCAGCAGCGCGTCGGACGCCGCCGCCAGCACGTCGGCCGGGCCGCCGTCGTCGGGAAACCCCTGGCCCAGGTTGAATCGCGCCATGCTCCTCCGACAGGCGGGACATGACCTCGAAGATCGTGGTGCCATAGCTCGACAGAATCGCGTTGCCCGACTTCACCGGTGCCTCCAAGCCTCAAGCGGACGCACAAGATGGAGGCGGCGGCGGGTGGATGTCCAGCGTCACGGTCCTGCGCGGGGCTCAGCCCTGCATGCGCTTCTTCTGGCGGCGGACGCGCAGCTTCACCCGGAAACGCTCGACCGGTCCGAGCACGCGCGGATAGCGGCGTTTCATCCGCACGAACAGGCGCCGCGCGTCGGCGGAGTTGCGCAGCACCAGCACGCCGCCCAGCAGCATGACCGGCAGCCCGCCCGGCCCCGGCAGCGGCGAGATCAGAATGCCCAGCGCGATGATCGTGCAGCCGGTGCCGATCAGCGCCAGCTGGCGCATGCGGGCGAAGGTGGGAATCGACGTCTCGGTGTCGCTGCGAGGCATCGCGGTTCGAACGCTCAAAGGGCCGGTCACCGCCATATGGGGAGGAACGCTGACGTGAAGAGCCCCCTCCCCTTTGGACGAATTCGCCGACACGGATCCGCCGGCGGGAAGTCCGTCAATGCAGGGCGTGGCCGGGGACCTTCGGCTCCCGGTCGAGCCGGGCCGGGTCGAGCCGGCTCAGCACGGCGTTCAACTCGGCCGGCTTCGGGTCCCAGCCGAACTCCCTAGTCAGCAGGTCGCGCGGTGCCGGCGCGGTGCGCCAGCGGATCGCGGTCCGGACGCGCGGCAGACGGCGGACGGGGTCGGCGCAGCTTTCCAGCATCAGCCGGATCATCCGCTCCCGCTTGGCGGCGTCGACGAAGCCGGACTTGTCGAAATAGAGCTTGGTGAATTCCATCTCGGCCAGCCGGGCCGAACTCTTCGGGTCGCCGACCAGCACGGCGGCCACCACCTCGACGCAGCGCCCGGCATAGGCCGGCAGGGGCGCCGTTCCGTCGTCCGCGCGGTCGAGGAGCCGCGCCGGCAGATCGACCAGCCGCCCGGAAACGTCCCTCACCAGATACCGGCGCCACACCTGCATGGTTCAGCCTCCCGCCCGGCCGAGCCGGTCCATGGCCCGCAAGACCCCAAGCCTACACCAGTCGGCGGGGAGACGGAACCTGCCAAAGCGGCCGAGCCCGCGCTTGCCGGCGCCAGGCCTAGCGCGGCACCAGCGGCCAGAACAGCGCGATGGCGGCGGTGCCCAGCACCACCACCATGATCGACAGCGGCAGTCCGAGCCGCCAGTAGTCGCCGAACCGGTAGCCGCCCGGCCCCATCACCAGCGTGTTGCACTGGTGCCCGATCGGGTGAGGAAGTCGCAGCCGGCCCCGACCGCCACCGCCATCGAGGAAGGGGCGCAAGATGCCCGGCGAGGCTGGCGCCGATCGGCGCCATCACCAGCACGGTCGCCGCGTTGTTCAGGAAGGGGGTGACCGCCATCGCCGTCATCAGGATCAGCGCCAGCGCGCGACCGGCGGCAGCCCCTGCGCCGCGTCCGACAGGGCGCTGGCGATCAGCTCGGTGCCGCCGGTGGCGCAGCGTCTCGCTGACCGGGATCAGGCGCCCAGCAGCACCAGGATCGGCCATTCGATGGCGTCGTAGGCCTCCTTCGGCGTGACGACGCCCAGCACGGTCATGGCGACGGCGGCGCCGAAGAAGGCGATGGCGACCGGCACCGTCCCGCTGGCGACCAGCGCCACCGTGACCGCCAGCACCGCCAGGGCGATGGTCCGCTTCGGCGTGCGCCCGATGGCAAGGTCGCGCGCCGCCAGCGGCAGGCAGCCCAGCTCGCCCAGCGTGTCCGGCAGGGTGGCCGCACGGCCCTGCAACACACGAGGTCGCCGGGCTGGAGGCGGACCCGGCGCAGGCGCTGGCGGATCGGCCGGCCCCGGCGGCTGAGCGCCAGCAGGTTGACGCCGTGGCGCTCGCGCAGCGCCACCTCCTCGATGCTGCGGCCGATCAGGGGGAGCGCTGCTCGACCACCCCTTCGGCCACCGCCATGTCGGCCTCGCTCTCGATGCCCTCCAGCTCCTTCTCGTGCATCATGCGCAGCCCGGCGCGCTTGACCAGAT
>NZ_JAIFZR010000003.1:0-214469 GCF_020005195.1 Azospirillum agricola | reverse complement strand
GATGGCTCGATCGTGCCGAACTTGCCGCCGTCTACCGCGGGGCCGACCTGTTCGTTCTTTCCTCACGCGACGAAGGCATGCCGAACGTGGTGCTGGAAGCGATGGCGTCGGGGCTTCCGGTGGTGTCCACCCTCGTGGCCGGCGCGCGTGACTTGGTGGTGGACGGTTCGACTGGGCTGCTCGTTCCGACCGAAGACGTTGATGCCCTGGCGGAAGCGATCCGCCGTTTGGTTGGTGATGCGAGATGCGCGCGCTGTGTGGGGCACGGGGGCGGTCGCGGGTGGAGGCGTCCTTCTCCTGGCGGGCGGCGGCGACCGGTTTTCTTGATCTGCTCGGCGCCGCGCCAGTGCCGGCCGGAATGCCGGAAACTCTGGAAACAAAACACCGAAATTCGTGAGAAAAAAAAGGCCATCCCGAAGGATGGCCTAGAAATAAGAATTTATCACGGATCCACTCTTCTATGTAGCGGGGTAAGCCAAATTTGCAAGCCAAACCGACGGGGTGTCCCCAGGGATAATGAAGGAGTACCCTGCGCGACCGGTTCAGTTACGGGCGTTTGGCGAGCACGAAGATGTAATCCCCTTTGCTCCATCGGTTGGCCAGGAACAGAGTGTACAGGGCTTCGGCGATGGTGCGGCGGACGGGGCCATAGCTGCCCTCCGTGCCGCGTGCCCCCGTTAGCGCCAGAAGGTCGCGGTAAAGCGGCGAGAAGAAGGAAAGCCCCACTCCACCACCCTCTCGATCCGCAATCCGGTGGCAGCGATCTTTTCCTGCAACTCGCCATGGCGGTAGTTGCGGACGTGGCCGACGCTTGTCTCGAAAGCGCGCATGCGGCCCTGCATCGTTGCCACCAGCAGGTATTTGCCGGTCATGCGCGCGAGGTTGGCGATGGCGGTGCGATCGTCTTCGATGTGTTCGACCACGTCTGTGCAGAGCACCAGGTCGAACTGGCGGTCGAGCGCTCCCTCGGTGAGATCCAGGCGGAAGAATTCGGATTCCGGCGTGCGCTTGCGTGCGATGCGCAAGGCGCTTTCGGAGAAGTCGGCTCCGGAATAGCAGGCGGGCTTGCCGGCGCGCAGGGACTGGATCAGCGACCCCTCGCCGCAGCCGACGTCCAGCACGGTCTCCACCGGCAGATCGGCGATGACACGGCTGATGATCCGGCGCAGATGCCGCCCGGTCGGTCCGTGCCGGCGCATGTCGGTCCATTTGCTGTCCCAGCCCTCGTCGTAGCCGGCGAGGTCGAGCGGGGCCGCCTGCGTGGCGGTCGTGACGGGATCGGGCTGGGTCACCATAAGGTCCTCGAACGATGCGGCCCGTTTCAGGCCGGGTGGACGGCGAGCGCCATGCGGAACTCACCGCCGATCCATGGGCTGGCGCTTTCGATCAGCCGCAGGGCCTCGGCGGTGGCGCCACGGGCGATGCTTCGGCGGTAGGGGTTGAACTTGATCATGGTCATCGCCCCCGGTGCCAGTCCGGCTCGCCGAACGGCATCGCGCAGGGTGTCGGGGGTGAAGAACACGATATGGTCGCAATCATAGATGCCGCGAAGCGGCCCTTCAATCCGGCCGAGACTCAAGGCCCGGATGGCGGCAGCGGTTCGGGTGATCAGGCCGGCGTGGTTGGGTGTGTAGACCAGCAGCACCCGCCCGGCGCCACGAAAGCGGCGGCGTCGCGCAGCAGACCGACCGGATCCCGGACATGCTCGATCACGTCGAGCAGGGTCACCACGTCGAAGCTGCGCTCGCGCCCGGCCAGCAGTTGGGGAAGAGCGAGCGCATCGCCGGCCACCACCTCCGCTCCGCTGGTCTCGGCGGGCGAGCTTGGCGAGGCCGGGGTTCAGCTCGACCCCGGTGGACCGGTAGCCGGCTTTCACGGCGGTGCGCAGAAAATGTCCTGGTCCTGATCCGACATCAAGCAACCGGGCACCGGGGGTGGTGTGCGTGCCGGCCAGCCTCAGAATGTGCGCGAACTCCTTGTCCGCCTCGGCTTCGTCATCGCGGAACTGGTAGACGGTGGTATCGGCGTAATAGGCGTCGAGCGGAACGTCCGGCCGGGCTGGGATCTTGAACTGAAGACCGCAGGCCCGGCAGGTGACGATGCGACCCGGCACAGCCGACGGGTTGATCGAAACCGAGAAATCATAATCCTGGCGATGGTCACGTCCCCCACAGCAGGGGCAATCGGTCCAAGGGCGCTCGAGGTCGGGTGGAGCGTCGGCCGATGGACGCGGTGTGGAGTCGGTCGCTGTGAGGTCGGGCAAGGGGCAACTCGGTCCGGTGGTCGGATTGGGATCATACCCGCTCGATATCGCGAATCAATGTCGGGATTGGGAAATGGGGCGCAGAATAAAAGGGCATTTCATGAAATCATGATTTCATGAAATGCCCTTATTTATGATATTGGGGATTTATTTGGAGGAGGTGCTGCAGAAGGTTGGTCATCAAATCCAGATGCTGTCGTGCCGGTCAGATTCTTCCCAGAAAGCCCTTTCAAGATGATCAGCGGCGGCGAAGATCCTGAAGGTCGATGTCGTCAACGCGGAAGCCGGCGGCACGAAGCGCACGCATGACAATGACCTTCTGCGCGGTGCCTTCGCGGGCGGCGGCGTGGCGCAATTCTTCGATCAGATAATCAGGGAACATCGCTTGCCACGGCTTGGTGGGCGCTGGGCGGATCATCTGGGCGGGCAGCGCGGGTGGGACCGTGACCGGAGCCTGCTCCGGGACACTTGCCAGGACCGGGGCTGTTGTGGGGATTGGGGGAATGGAAGCCGGCGGTGTCGGTGGAATAGGATCGGTTGGCAGAAAACCGCGGCTCAGCCCGTAGGCGCGGATACGGGCAAGGTCGTCATCGTTGTTGAGGCCGCCAAGTGGCGGACGATCCTTTTTACTCATGCCATGATCTCATGAAAAAATGCCAGCAAATGAGGTCTGGCCGTGGCCTGCGATGAGACACCACGGCCGGCACCTCACAGGGGATGACTTTACAATTATAAATCATGAAAGTAAATCATGTAAATTTTTTATGCCGCCTTATGGTGCAACTGCCGCTGAAAGCGGGGCGCGCGTGACCAGAGGGTTGGTTGGCGAGGATGCGGTGAAGGCGATGAACTCGTCGGTCAGGGTTCGGACATTGATGTCAGCGTTGCTGCCCGGGTCGATCTCACCGGGGCCGTGGCCGGTGTAGGTCATTTCCTTGACGAGGGAGCGCTCGATCAACTGGGTGGAAAAGACCGGAACACCCTGCTCTGCCAGCAGCCCACGGGCGTGCCGGTCGACCCGCGATTGGATGGCGGCCTGGGTACGGACGATGACGATGCTGCAGGACGGGGTATGGCGCAGAACGCCGACCGAGTCCGAGACGACCTTGTAGGTGCGCACCGTCTCCTTGATGTCCATGTAGGACTGCTGGGTTGGAATCAGCACCACGTCGCTGACACTGAACGCGTAGAGCATGGTCAGGTTGCCGAACCCCGCAAGGTCGATCAGTGTGTGATCATAGCTTGGGGCGTGAGCCTGCACGGTCTGGCGGACGTTTGCCTCCGTGATCTCATCGATGGCGACGACACCGGAGTCGTTGCGTCGGTGCGCCCATTCTGCGAGATGCCGATTGGGGTCGCAGTCGAGCAGCAGGACGCTTCTGCCTCGGCGGCGCAGATCGGAGGCGAGCGACATCACGAGACTCGTCTTTCCGACGCCGCCTTTGGTGGAGGCAAAGCTGGCAACAGCGGTCATGGCGGTGTCTCCCAGGGCGATGGCGGAGTGCATGAAGGGGGGCGGCTTTGCTTAGCACGGCCTCCGGAACGGAGAAAGATGGAATGCCATGATTTGCTGATAACAGGGTAGGGAAGCATCACAATATTTCATGATATGATTTTATATCAACTGTCATCGCTCTCTGTGACTGAAATGCCATGGCCGCAATCAGGTGCGGGCTACCCAAATGGATTGCATGATTTGCGATCAATAAATCATGATATAAAAACATGACAACATCGTCCGGTGTCTTGACGCACCGATTGTGGAACTGGTGGTGACCGGACCGATGCGGCTGCGCCTTGGGACGCTTGAGCGTTGTCCGGAATCCGAGCAAGGCTGCACGGCTGCCTTTACTATTTGTGAAGCGACGCGATCGGCATGAGGGGGGGGCGGCACCATCCCAGGATGGTGGGCATGGCGTTGGCATCGGGGATCAGATAGATCAAGAGCTGCCGTTTGACGCGGAGGGCGAAACCCGTTCTCACGCCCCTTCATGATTGTGCAAGAGACCTGATGGTGACCATTCACGATATCCTGTCCGGCGCTGTTCAGAATCATCAGGCTGGCCGGATCGATGCGGCAGCCGTCCGCTACGCCCTGATCCTCGTCATCGAACCGGGGCATCCGGATGCCTTGCATCTGCTTGGTCTTGTTCGCCGGCAGAGGCAACGCCTCGACGAGGCGGCCGCGCTGATGGACCGTTCCCTGCGTGTGAACGGGAGTTTGGCGCAGCGCCATGCCGACCTTGGCAGCTTGCTGTTCGATTTGCAGCGCTTCGCTCCAGCGGCCGCTTCCCTGCGCGAGGCCCTGCGCCGACGGCCCGATCAGGCGGCCAATTTTCTGATGCTTGGAGAGGCCTTGCGCCGCCTTGGCCAAACCGGACCATCCACGGAGGCATTCCGCCGGGGGGTGGTCCTCCAACCCGATGCCACCGATGGATGGTACAATCTTGGGGCGCTGGTTCAGGGCGACAACAGTCTTCTGATGGCGCAGGCGAACGCGGAGGCCGCTCTCCATTTCCGGCGTGCGGTGACTTTGCGCAAGGACATGCTGATTCCCTGGATGAATCTGGGGATCGTGCTTTACATCATTGGCCGCTTGGCTGAGGCGGAAGCCGCTTGCCGCCGTGCCCTGGCTCTCCAGCCCGACTTCGACCGGGCGATGCTGCGGATCGGCCAGATCCGGCTTGCCCAAGGGGATCTGGTCGGAGCGGCGAGAATGCTGAACTGGGCGGGTTTCCAGAATCCGGGCGATCGGGAGATTGCCGAAACACGCGACCGGACCGGGGAGTACAGGCTCGTCACGTCCGCCGCAGCGGGTGGCGGTGGGATGCCCGACGGCTTGGTCGTCCGGGGAACGTTCCGCAACACGAGCGGATACGCTTTCATGGTGCGTCAGTTCGTGCGCCAACTGCACGCGCGGGGAGTTCCGGTGCAGTTGATGGATGTGCCGGTGTCCTTTCTCAAATCCATGGAGGATCGGCAGCGCGACCCATTTTTCGAAGGGTTTGGCCGGCCGGTACGGGCGCGGACAATATTGAACTTCATGATCCCGAATCTGGTCGAACAGGTTCCCGGTCTCGGCAGCGCCCTTTTTTCCATGTCGGAAACACGCAGGGTGCCACCGGACTGGCTGAGCTACAGCTTGCGCCAGTCCCATTTGATCGTTCCAACCCCATCGTCCGCCCGGGCCTGGATCGAGGCCGGCTATCCGGAGGAGCGGGTGCGTCTGTGCCCGCTCGGGGTCGATCCCCAACCCTTGTCGTCGGGGCTCGTCCCGATGTCGGTGTGCGACAGTCATGGGCAACGGCTGTCCGATTACCGAACGCGAATCGCCAACATCTCCGACCTGACCCTGCGCAAGAACCTGGATGGGCTGTTGCGGGTCTGGCTGCGGGCGACCAGCCGGCAGGACGATGCGGCTCTGGTTCTCAAGCTTGGCAAAGGGACACCGGGCGAAGATGCCCGGATCGCGCAGTTCATGACGTCCGTGGCCGCGTCCGTGGGCAAACCGCTGGCGGACGCGGCGCCGGTCTTTGTCGTGTCCGGCAGCTACAGCGACGGCGAGATGCTGTCGTTGCTGGCCGCCACCACCCATTACTGGAGCCTGTCGCACGGTGAGGGATGGGATCTGCCGATGACCCAGGCCGGGGCCATGGGGTTGACCTTGATCGCGCCGAGTCACAGTGCCTACACGGCCTATCTCGACGAGGAGGTGGCGCTGATGCTTCCGTCGCGCCCGTCGCCGGGACGGCCTCCCTACGCCGGACTGGAATGGTGGAGTCCGGATGAGGACGAGGCCGCCGCCGTTCTTACCCGTGTCGTCCGCGAGGGGGCGGCTCCGCCGCGCTCCGCGCGCGACCGGCTGGCGACGGAGTTCAGCTGGGACCGTGCCGGTGATCGTCTGGTGGCCGTCCTGCGGGAGATCGGAGCGATCGGCTGACCTCTCCACTGCTTTGCCGTGGCTACCGGTTTCCCGTTGGATGATTGTCCATTGGACGGGAGGGGGGAGGGGGGCGGAAGAGCTGCGGCAGGATCGCCGGCAGATCGGCCCAGAGCAGACGGGCACCACGCCAGGCCGCCGCGGCTTCCCCCGGCACGCCGCGGCGGATGGCGTGGGCGATGCGGACCATGGGTTCGACGATCGCCGTCGCGATGGCGACGGCAACGGTGGCCATCGGACCGAAATGCTTTCCGGAAAACAGCAACCGGCTGCGCAGCGAGTAGAACAGGCGGATGTCCTTGATGCCCTCTGTTGTGCCGCATCCCTTGTGGCGGGCTTCCGCTCCGGCGAAGTGGACGACCTCCCAACCGGCCCGGCGCGCCGACAGGCACAGATCGACGTCGTCGAAATAGACGAAATAGCGTTCGTCGAAACCGCCCAGGCTTTCGAACAGCGAAGAGCGGATCAGGAGGAAGGCCCCCATAACCTGGTCGACCGGGCGGGTGTCGCCGTGATCCCATTCCTGCATGAAGTGGGGGGGAAATTGCTTCGGCATCGCCCGATCGAGCCCGACGGACTGGGCCATCAGGCGGCTTGGCGTTGGAGCGCGGGCGCATGAGCGCTGGATCGCCCCGTCCTCGCCGCGCAGCCGGATGCCGACGATGCCGACCCTGGCGTTGGCCGGTTCCTCCAGGAAGGCCAGGGCCGGGGCCAGCGAGGCAGGGCCGAGTTCGGTATCCGGATTGAGGAACAGGATGTGATCGGCGCGGGAGTCGACGGCCCCTTGGTTGCAGGCGGCGGCGAAGCCTCTGTTCCGGTCGTTGCGCAGGACCGTCAGAGGCAGGCCGTTTCCCGGCAGATGGTCGGCCGAGCCGTCGGTCGAGGCGTTGTCCACCACCACCAGCCGGTTCAGGGTGAAACCGCCGGTCAAGGCCGATCCGATCGAACCGATGCAACGGCGCAGCAGGTTGCCGGCGTTCCAGTTGACGATGACGATGTCGAGGCTCGGCGGCATGACGGGAGAGGGTGTCCTGTGAGCGGGGAGGCGTGGTCAGGCGTCGGAGAATGTCACGTTTGAGACCACTCTCCCCGAGGACTTACGATACCTTGGCCAGGGACGGCAGCTTCGTAGCGCCCGTCTTAGCGTGGTAGAGCGCCAAGATCTCGTCCACCGGGCCCATCGTCACGATCCGGCCGTTGTCCAGCCACAGCAGCTTGTTGCACAGCCGCCGCAGCACGCTTTCCACATGCGAGGCGACGACCAGGATGCTGGCGCGGCGGACGAACTCCTCGGCCCGACGCTCGGCCTTCTCCAGGAACTGGGCGTCGCTGACGGCGATCCACTCGTCCATCAGGAGGATCTCGGCGTCGATCGCAGTCGCCGCGCCGAAGGCCAGACGCAGCATCATGCCGGCGGAGTAGGTCCGCACCGGCAAATCAAGATGGTGGCCCAGTTCGGTGAAGGCGGCGATGTCCTCCATGCGGGATTCGATCTCCTCCCGCGACACGCCGAGATAGGCCGCCCGCATGCGGATGTTGTCGTAGCCCGACGCGTCTGGGTCGAAGCCAATCGACAGGTCGAACAAGGGGGTGACCCGCCCGTCGACGCGGATGCGGCCCTCGGTCGGCTCGTAGACGCCGGCCATGGTGCGCAGCAGCGTCGTCTTGCCGGCGCCGTTGCCGCCGATCAGTCCGACCCGGTCACCGTGCTCCAGCCGTATCGACACGTCGTCGAGCGCCTGGACGAAGAGCCGGTGCTGCGCATCGTGCTTGATGATGCCACTGGTCGAGGAGTGCATCAGCGTCTTCTTCAGGGAGCGGCTGCTGCCCTGGTACACGACGAAATCGACGGAAACCTCTTCGAGATGGATCGAAGCCATGTGCTACAGCCAATATGCGATGCGTTTGCGGAAGCGGACATAGGCGGCGAAGGTCACGGCCCAGCCGGTCGCCGTGATGCCCAGCGCCATCGCCCAGATTCCCAGGCTCGGCACCGCGCCCAGCAGCGGGCCGCGCACGACCTCCAGGATGTAATAGACCGGATTGAGGGCGACCATCAGGTGGCGTTCGGCGATCAATTCCGGCTTCCACATCACCGGGGTGACGAAGAACAGCAACTGTACCACGCTGGCGACGATCGGCGGCACGTCGCGGAAGCGGGCGCAGATCATGCCCAGCAGCAGGGCGATCCACACCGCGTTCAGGATCAGCAGCCCCAGCCCCGGCAAGGCCAGCAGCCCGCCCAGTCCCGGCGCGAGCCCCAGCCACAGGGCCATGGCGATGAAGATGACGGCGTTGTGGGCGAGAATGATCAGGTTGCGCCACACCACGCGCAAGGCATGCACGGACAGCGGCATGCGCACATGCTTGATGAGGCTGTCGAACTCCTGGAAGCTGCCGCAGCCCTCGTTGAGGGTTGCCGCGACAAAATTCCACAGCGCGAGGCTCAGCGCCAGATAGGGCAGGTATGAGGATAGGTCGAACCGGAACAGCGACCCGTAGACGTAGCCCAGGCTGGCGACCATCACCGCCATGCTCATGGTGAGCCAGAACGGCCCCAGGACGGAACGGCGGTAGCGCTTGCGGATGTCGTGCCACCCCAGCATCCCCCACAGGGACCAGCTGGCGGCCCCCTGGGTGAGATCCTCGCGCGCGCGGGCGGTTTGGCTTCGATCGGCGGAGTCGAAGATGGCACTCATCGAGGAACCTTGGGAAAAACCTTGCAATGCCGGCGCTTCACGGCGCGGGCGCGACGACGGGGCCGGGCGGGCTGGATCGGCATGTCCATCCGCCTGCGGAGAAAACTGGCCAGGAACCGAACCGGGAACCGCGTGGAATTCCATGGGGGAGTGGTAACCCAGATGGCCTGGATCGTCACGTATTATCGCTATGACCAATCCGGGTCTCCGCCCCGCCTTCTCTCCGCTGGAAGACGCCAATTGCCACGCCGCCCACGCGCGATACAATCCCGGACCCGCCGCCTTGGCGACCCGCCCTCCACTCCTCAAGACCATCGGCCATGACCGTCTCAGCCCCCTTCCTCTCCGGCCGGGCCGCCTCCGTCCGTCCGTCGGCTTTGCTGCTGACTGCTGTGCTCGGACTCCTCCTGTTCGGCATCGCCGTTGCGGGAGTGCTGGTGTTCACCGCAACGGCACCGACCTTCTATGGGACGGCGCTCGCCCCGCATTCCGACGCGCTGACCAGCTGGCTGCATGGAACGCTGGGTTTCTATTTCTACGGGGTTTCCCACAACACGCTGCTGCTGCGCCCGTCGATCTCCGTGCTCTACAGCGGCATTCTGACCTTGACCGGACTGGGCGGCGGCGGTTGGCTGGGGGCGATTCCGCTTGTGTTTGCCGGGCTCTACGGCTTGGCGCTCATCGCCGTGTTCCCCCTGCTGGAGACGCGCGGCCGGCTGGCCCTGCTCTGTCTGTCGGGGCTGGCGCTCGCCGCGCGGGGACCGCTGATCGGGCCGCTCGCTCCGGACAGTCTGAACACCGATTTTCCCGGTTTCGCCTTCACCATGGCCGGGCTGCTGCTGGCGCTGGTTCCGCTGGCTCAGCCCAGCCCCACCGCCGGTTCCCGTGCGCTGATGCTGGTCGGCTGGTTCTTCCTGGGTTTCGCGGCGGCGACCCGGGGGCCGGGGATGCTGTTCGGCCCCGCGCTCCTGCTCGTTCTGCTGCTGCACGCCCGTGTCCGGACCAACGCTTGGCGGAGCGCGGTCACGGTCACGGCGGCGGCAGGGCTGGCCTTCCTGGCCCCATTGGTCGGGGACAGCGCGTTGCGCGCGGCCATCGGGGTCGACGCGCAGGGACTCATCGCCTTCTACTCCTTCTATTCGGATCCGAGCCACACGCTGACCAACGAGGCCTATTTCCGTTTCGTCGAGTTGAGACCCGGCGTCCCGGAGGTGCTGCGCGGTTATCTCGGTTTTCTCCTGTCGGACGAAGGACGACGGGTCGTGTGGGGCGCCTTTGTGGAGCGTCTGGGCATCGATGGGCTCACGCTGCTCGGGATTGGTTTTCCGCTGGTGATGGCCGGGGCCTGGATGCTGGACGCCGCGCTGACGGCGGGGGCGGCTTGGCGGGTGGGCGGTTCGCCGCTGCGGGCGCTGCTGACGCCGGCTTTTCCGGTCAAGCTGGGGCTGGTCCTGGCCGGCTTCGCCCCCGTCATCGCCGCGGCCCTGTTGCCGGAGCTCGCCTCCCACGCCACGCCGGCGATGGTGGTGCTGGCGGTGTGCGGGCTGACCCTGGCCTGGGCGCTGCCGACGGGGCGGGTGGTGCCGGCCGCCTTTGCGCTGGTCTATCTGCTGGGGATCCTGTTCGTGGTGCTGACCGGGACGAAATATTACAGCCGGGTCGTCCATGGATTCGTGCTGGCGCTCTATGCGGGACCGCTCTGGGTCCTGCTCGACCCCGCCGGCCGGGTCGAATGGGGTGCGGCGCGGCGGAGCTGGGCCGCCGCCGTTGCCGGGCTCTTCACGCTGGGGATGCTGTTCCTTCTGGGCGCGACCTTCATCCTGCCGACACCGATGAAGGCGCTCTACCGCGCCGAGGTGATGGGGCGCCCCGCCGCGATCAAGATCTCCGAGGATCCGGGTCTTGACCGGGCGCTCTATTTCTCCGGAGGGCGCGAGGTGCTGTACACGCGGGCCGATGGGCTGCCGGTCGGGACGCTGCGCTCCACGGTCGGATTCGAAAATCCCAACGGGACCATCGGCGTGCCGGAGGAGATCGACGGCTTGCGTGCCTTCAACGCCCTGTTCGAAAATCCTGGGCGCTTCGTGGAGTAGGAATCGTGCTCACAGCCGCCACAATCGGACGCCGTCCGGTGTGGTGGCGCGGTCCAGCATGGCCCGCACGTCGACGGCCAGCCCGCGACCGTCCTTCAGCAGGCCGGCGACCAGTGGCCAGCCGCTTTCCCGGAATTCCCGGTGCGCGACAGCCAGCACCACCGCGTCGGCGGGGGGCAGCGCGCTTCGGGGGGTGAGCGTCAGCCCATACTCGTGCGCGCATTCGGCCGGGTCGGCGTGGGGGTCGTGGACGGCGACCGCGATGCCGAAGCTCTGGATCTCGCGCACCATGTCGATGACCCGGGTGTTGCGGATGTCCGGAACGTCCTCCTTGAAGGTCAGACCGAGCACCGTGACCGACAGGGCGCCTTCCCGCGCTTCTCCCCTGGTCTGGAGAAGCCGCTTCACCGTCTCCCGGCCGATGTGCTGGCCCATGGAGTCGTTGATGCGCCGTCCGGCCAGGATGACTTCGGGCTGGTGGCCGACCTGCTGGGCCCGGTGGGTCAGGTAATAGGGATCGACGCCGATGCAGTGGCCGCCGACCAGACCGGGGAAGAAGCGCAGGAAGTTCCATTTGGTGCCGGCGGCCTCCAGCACGTCGTGGGTGTCCACCCCGAGCCGGTGCAGGATGACCGACAGTTCGTTCATCAGCGCGATGTTCAGGTCGCGCTGGGTGTTTTCGATCACCTTGGCGGCCTCGGCGACGGCGATGGAGGGAGCCTTGTGGATGCCGGCGGCGACCACGCTGCCATAAACGGCGGCGACGGTGTCCAGGGTCGCCGCGTCCGACCCCGACACCACCTTGACGATGGTCTCGAAGCGGTGCTCGCGGTCGCCCGGGTTGATGCGCTCCGGCGAGAAACCGACGGTGAAGTCGCGGCCGAAGCTCAGCCCCGACTCCGCCTCCAGGATCGGCACGCACTCGCGCTCGGTCGCACCGGGGTAGACGGTCGATTCGTAGACCACGATGTCGCCGCGCTTCAGCCGGCGCCCAACGCTCCGGCTGGCCGACAGCAGCGGGCGCAGGTCCGGCAGCTTGGCGTCGTCGATCGGGGTCGGCACGGCAATGATGTGGAAGTCGGCTTCCGCGAGATCGGCCGGGTCGGCGGTCAGGCGCAGGCCGGCGGCGCGCAGGACATCGCCCTCCACCTCGCCAGTGCGGTCATGGCCGTTCCGCAGTTCGTCGATGCGGTTGGGGTCGATGTCGAAAGCGACCAGCGGGTTTCCCGCCCTTCCAAAGGCGACAGCGACCGGCAGGCCGACGTAACCGAGACCGATGACCGAGATTCGGCGGGCGTGAGGCATGGTGGGGCACTTTGAAGACGATGTTGGAAGCCCCCAGAATCTTCACCGCTGCGGGGGAGAACTCAACAGGTTTCTGCTCCTCCGTGCTTGCCCGTCGCCCATCCCCGTCCCCAGGCGACCGCCAGCGGAACGCCGTCCCCGAGCGGGATGCGCGGCGTGTAGCCCAGCAGGCTCCGCGCTTTGCCGAGGTTGGCAACGTAGCGGGTCACCTCGCCCACCTGGGTTGGTGCCAGAGTGATTCGCGGGGTGCGGCCGAGGGCCGCTCCCACGAAGCCGGCCATCTCCACCAAGCTGTGGCCGGTGCCGTGGGCGAGATTGATGGTTTGGTTGGCGACCCGCCCGGCGGCGAGGCGCTCGATGCCCCGGGCGATGCCGTCGACGCAGTCGTCGACATGGGTAAAGTCGAGGATCTTGCCCTCCCCATAGATGGTGATGGGCAGGCCGCGGCCAATGCGGTCGATGAACAGCGGAATGACCCGCTCCATCCGCTCCAGATCGTTGTCGTAGCGGCCATAGACGTTGCTGAAGCGGAAGACGATGTAGGGCAGGCCGTAGCAGCGGGCGTAGGCGTAGACCATCGCCTCGCCGGCGATCTTGCTCGCCGAATAGGTGCTCTCGGTGTAGGCGAAGTCGGCGCTGGTTTCCTCGGTGTCGAAGCGGTGGATGTCGCCATAGACCTCGCGGCTGCTGGAAAAGACGATGGGGACGTTCCACTCCCGGCACAGCTCCAGCACCCGTTGGGTCGCCACCATGTTCTCCAGCGCCAGCTCGGGCCGGCGCACCAGCTCGTGCACCTTGGCGTGGGCGGCGAGATGCACCACCAGATCCGGCCGCTCCAGCGTGGCGAGTTCCGCCGCCTGCGGGACGGCGAGGTCGGCCGCCACCGTCTCCACCCGCGCGGTCCACGGGTTGGGACGGCGGTCGACCCCCAGCACCGCATGCCCGTCCTCCAGGCAGCGGAGCGCTAGATTGGTGCCGATCTGGCCGCTCGATCCGGTGATCAGGAGGCGCATGAAGTCTCTCCCCGCCGGGCGGGTGCCGGCAGCTTTCCCAGGAAATGGCCCATGAAGACGTAGCGGGTGGAGCGGAACAGCGGGGCCGCCACGCCGGTCGCCAGCAGGGTCTCGGCGGCGGCCACCTCCGTCGCCGAATAGACCTTGCGGTTGTTCAGGATGATGGTGGCGAACAGCCGGTCGTAACCGTCGATGATGCTCCACATCTGGGAATCGCCGCGCTTGCGGTGCTTCAGGAAGGCGCCGGGCTGGTGCCGGCCGCGGACGCCGAGCGCGGCGGAGGCGATCCAGAAGTCCCAGTCGTCGAAGCCGTCGACGTTGGTGCGGTAGCCGCCGACCGCCTCCCACACCGCCTTGCGGTAGAGCGCGCAGTAGGAGAGCTGGTTGAAGTATTTCAGCCGCTCCAGCTCGAAGCGTCCGGCTGGCCAGACCGCCGCGACGTCGCCGAACTCCTCGCGGTCGGTGTAGACCACACCGATGGCCGGATCGGCGTCCAGACGGGCGGCGCAGATCTCCAGCGTGTCGGGAGCGATCAGGTCGTCGGCGTCCACCGGCAGGATGTAGCGCCCGCGCGCCATGGCGATTCCCCGGTTGCGCGCCGCCCCGACGCCCGTGGTGTCCTGGAAGACAGCGCGGATGCGGTGCGCCGGGTTGGCGGCGACCAACTCGCCGATCAGGGCACGGGTGGAGTCGCGGCTGCCGTCGTCGACCAGGATGATCTCCATCGACCGCAGGGTCTGCGCCGTCAGGCTCGCCACCGTCTCGGCCAGCCAGGGAACCGAATTGTGGCAGGGCACGATGACGGACACCGTCGGATCCGTTCCGGGATCAGTCTTGGGATCATCCTCGACCGTGCTCATCTCAGAGCCCCCGCGTGTAGAGCAGGTTGCATTTGGCGCAGACCGGCATCAGGCCGCAGCGCGCCACCGTTTCCCGCACCCGGTCGTAGGGGGCGCCCTGCCAGACCTCGGCGACCTCGGCTTCCGTCAGGTTGCCGACGGTGAATTCGGGGAAGAACTTGCAGGACACCACGTCGCCGCCGGGAAAGACGTCCATGCGGGTCCGGTGGACGACGCAGCGCGTCTTGTTCTGCGCCGGGCGGTCGCCGCCGGCCAGGAACTCGGCCATCTCGCCAGCCGCCAGCTTAGGGTTGTAGCGCAGCTTGACACGCCACCTGCCGGCGTCGCGGCGGGCGTCGATCCGGGCGAGGTCGGCGCGGAGATCCTCCAGCCGGGCGGGGTCAATCCGGAACTTGTAGGAATGCCAGCTCGGCCGGCGCTCGCCGGCGGGCATCTCCAGCCAGGGGAAGTGCGCGGCGACATGCCCGTCCATCCGGGCCGAGGTCGCGTCGGACAGGTGCCAGGGAAAGCTGAGATAGACCGTCTCGACCCCGACCTCCTCCAGGAAGCCGACCAGATCGAACAGGCGGCCGATCATCGCATCCTGGAACACGCAGTTGACGGTGATCTCGCCCCGGTAGGTTCCCGCCCGTTTCGCCTCGGCCAGGGCGCGCAGGCCGCCCATCATGCGGGCGAAGGCGCCCCGGCCGCGCAGGGCGTCGTGCTCCGCCTCGAATCCGTCGACGGCGACCACCAGCTCCAGCCGTTCGGAGATGCGCAGCAGCCCGTCCAGCCGGCGTTCGATCATCGTCCCGTTGGTGCAGACCGAGGTCCAGCGCCGCTCGCGCTCCAGCAGATCGACCAACCCGTTCCACTGGCGGTAGACCAGAGGTTCGCCGCCCCACAGATAGACGTTGGATTTCAGCTCCCGGGTCGCTGCCAGCACCTTCTCCACCACCGCGAGGTCGAGGTCGCCGCCGCCCAGCCCGTGGTGATAGCCCTTCCCGTTCCACTGGTAGCAATGCTCGCAGCGCAGGTCGCAGCGGTTGGTCAGCTTGAAGGCGACCTCCTCGGGCAGCGGGCGGGCGTGCCACTCCGTGTCCACGCCGTCGCGCTCGGCCCGCCGGGCGGCCAGCAGGTTGGGGGCGATGCGGCGGACCTTCTCGAAGGCCTTCGCGTCGAGCTTCGGCCCCTTGGCCTGCGGGTGGGGCTGTGCGGTGGTCGGCGGTGTCATGGCGGGTCCCTCAGGCAGGTGCCGATGCGTTCGAGCGTCGCGGCGGCGTGGTCGCGCAGGTAGCTGTCGTGGTCGCCCGGCACGGCGTGGACGGTCAATCCGCCACCGGCCCAGGGCCGCCAGCCCTCGGCCACGCCCTGGCGCAGCGACTCCCCGCTGGCGATCAGGGTGACGGGACCGGGGTAGCGGCGCGGCCGGTGGCTCATCAGGGTGCGGACATAGGCCCGCTCGGCGGCGGCGGTCTGGCCCGGCTGCGGGGTGGCGACGGTGACGAGCTTCCTGGCCCAACGCCTGGCCGCCCGCGCCAGACTGCCGACGGCGTCGCCAGCCTGCTCGCGGCGCTGCCGCCCGCTCTGCCGGGCCAACGCCTGCCGGTGGTCGTGGAAGATGGAGGCGAGATCCGTCCCGGCCAGCCGCAGGATGGTCCGGCGGTCGCGCAGGAGGGCGCGCGGCCGCTCGATCCATTCGTAATGGCGCTGTCCGGCGGCGCTGGGGCACCAGCCGTCGAGCAGGACCAGGGCGGCGACCGTCTCCCCCCGTTCCACAAGCTGGCGGGCCATCTCGAAGGCGAGGGCGGCGCCGACGCATTCACCGAGGATGCGGTAGGGGCCCGCGGGCTGGACGCGGCGCACCGCCTCCAGATGAGCGGCAGCCATCGCCTCGACGCTGGGGGGAAGCGGTTCCGCCCCGTCCATGCCGCAGGCGCGCAGGCCGTGGACGGCGGGGTTGCCGTCGAGCCGGCGCAGCAGGCGGGCGTAGAGCGCCATCTCCACCAGCCCGCCATGCCCGCCGGGCACCAGGAAGACCGTCCGCGCCGGATCGCCGTGCCGCACCGTGATCAGTGTCGGGTCGTCCGGGCTGGGTTCCGGCGTGGCGTGCAGGCGTGCGGCCAGTCCGGCGACGGTCGGCGTCTCGAACAGGGCGAGGAGCGGCAGGGCGTCGCCGAAGGCCTCCTCGATGCGGTGGGCGAGCCGGACCGCCAGCAGGGAATGACCGCCGTGGTCGAAGAAGCCGTCATGGATGCCGAGCGGGCGGACACCCAGCAACTCCTCGAACAGGGCCAGCATGGTCCGCTCCACCGCGTCGCGCGGGCCGTCGCCGGCCGCGCTGCCCGTCGCAACGGTTGCTGCTGGCGCGGGCAGGGCCCGGCGGTCGAGCTTGCCGTTGGCGGTCAGGGGCAGGCGGTCGAGGACGGTGACGATGGCCGGGATCATCGCCTCGGGCAGCCACGCCCGCAGGCGCTCGCGCAGGCCCGGTAGCGGATGGGTCCCCAAATCCGCGCCCGGTTCCGCCACGATCCAGGCGGCCAAGCACTTGTCCGCCGCTCCGCTTCCGACGGCCAGGACGGCGGCCTGGGCGACGCCGGGGCAGCGCCGCAGGGCGGTCTCGACCGCTTCCGGCTCGACGCGGACGCCGCGGATCTTGACCTGCCCGTCGGCCCGCCCGAGGAAGTCGAGGACGCCGTCGGGACGCCGCCGCACGCGGTCGCCCGTCTTGTAGAGCCGGGCGCCGGGTTGCGGGTCGAAAGGGTCGGGGACGAAGCGCCGGCGGGTCAGCTCCGGGTCGTTGAGATAGCCGCGCGCCAGCCCGTCGCCGCCGATCCACAACTCGCCCTCCACCCCGACGGGGACCGGCTGGCCTTCGCCGTCCAGCGCGTGGACCCAGGTGTTGGCGATGGGGCGGCCGATGGGGATCGGGCCACCGCCGGCCAGCTCCTCCGCCGTGACCGGGTGCAGACAGGTGAAGGTGGTGGCCTCGGTCGGGCCGTAGCCGTTGAACAGCCGGCAGCCCGGCGCCGACGCCAGGAGGCGGGCGGCGTGGGCGGGCGACACCACGTCGCCGCCGACCAGCAGCCGCCGCAGGGGGGCGAGCGCCGCGACGCGCAACTCGACGACCAGCTCGAACAGGCCGGCGGTCAGCCACAACAGGGTGACGCCGTGCCGGCGGATGGCGTCGCCTAGCCCGTCCGGCGTCGGCGCGCTGCCGATGTCCGGGGAGGGCGCCAGGGCCAGCCGCGCCCCGTTCAGCAGGGCGCCCCAGATCTCGAAGGTCGCCGCGTCGAAGGAGAGCGGCGCCAGTTGCAGCAGCGTGTCGGCGGGGCCGGGCGCCGCTTCGCCCATGCCCAGCGCCAGCCGGATCACCCCGCGGTGGGTGACCGCGACCGCCTTTGCCTCGCCGGTCGAGCCGGAGGTGAACAGCACGCAGGCGAGCCGCTCCGCCGGCACGCCCTCCTCGATCGGGGCGTCGCTTTCCCGGTCGATCAGGGCGCGGTCGGCGCCGGGCCGCAGCAGCGCCACCCCCGTCTCCGCCAGCGTCTCCACCAGCTCCGCCGGCGCGTCGTCCTCCGCCACCAGCACCGCCGCCCCGGCGGCGCGCAGCCGGCTGGCGGCGAGCGGCGGCGGGGTGGACGGGTCGAGCGGCACGCCGGCGCCGCCTGCCTTGAGGATCGCCAGCAGGGCGACGACCAGCGTGGGTGTGCGGTCCAGCCGCAGGCCGACCCGCACCTCCGCCGCCACACCCAGCGCGCGGAGATGCCGGGCCAGCCGGTTGGCCCGGCGGTCGAGCGCGCCGTAGGTCAGCGCGGCCCCGTCGTCGCCGATCACGGCGACGGCGTCGGGCGCCCGCTCCGCCTGCTCGGCGAACAGGGTGTGGATCGAGGTTGCCTTCGGGTAGGGCGTCGCCGTGGCGTTCCAGGCGGTTAGCAGCCGGGTCCGCTCGGCGGCCGGCAGAAGCGGCAGGGTGGCGACCGGCCGCTCCGGCTCCGCCGCCATCCCGCCGAGCAGCAGAACGAGGCGCGCGAGCATCGCGTCGGCGGTCGCTGAGTCGAACAGGCTGGAATCGTAATGCAGGGCGGCGGTCAGCCCGTCCGGCCCGTCCTGCATGTAGAGAGTCAGGTCGCAGGCGGCGCGGCGGCTGTCGAGCGGCCAGGACTCGACCGCCAGTCCCGGCAGGCTCCAGCAGCGGCGCGGCACGTTCTGGAAGGCGAAGACCGCCTGGACCAGCGGCGGATGGCCGGTTAGGCGCGGTGGGTTGACCGCCTCGACCAGCAGTTCGAAGGGGAGATCCTGGTGGGCGAGGCCTCCGGCGACGGCCTCCGCCGTGTGGGCCAGCAGGGCGCGGACCGAGGGACGGCCATCGAAGCGGACCCGGAGCGGCAGGGTGTTGACGAGCAGCCCGATCATCCCCGCCAGCTCCGCCCGGTTGCGGTTGGCGACGGGGGAACCGACGGTGATGTCCGTCTCGCCGCTGTGGCGGTGCAGCAGGATCTGGAAACCGGCCAACAGCGTGGAGAAGAGGGTGACGCCGGTGTCCAGGCTGAGAGCCCTCAGGGCGTCGGCGAGATCCGCTGGCAGGGTGACGGCCCGCGACGCCTCGCGCCGGTCGCGGCCGGGGTGGCGCGGCCGGTCGGTGGGCAGCGCCAGCACCGGTGGCGGCCCGGCCATCCGTTCCGTCCAGTAGGCCAGCAGCCGGTCGAGCGTGTCCCCCTGGAGCCGGCGCCGCTGCCAGAGGGTGGCGTCGGCGTAATGCAGCGCCGGGTCGGGCAGGGGCGAGGGCCGGCCGGCGGCGAAAGCGCCGTAGAGGATGCCCAACTCGGTCATAAAGACGTCGAAGGACCAGCCGTCGAAGACCGCGTGGTGGACTGATATCAAGAGGCGGTGCTCGGTATCGGCCGTCCGCAGCAGCGTGGCCCGCAGCAGGGGGCCGTGCTCCAGGTCGAAGGGGGTGGCGGCCTCGGCATCGGTGCGTTGTCGGAGGGCGGCGTCGCGCTGGTCCGGATCGAGCGGGCGGAGGTCGATCCGGTGGAGGGGGAATGGGGTGTCGCCGGGTGTCCGCACCACCTGCATCACCGTGCCGTCCACCTCCGCCAGCGTCGTGCGCAGCGCCTCGTGCCGGCGGACGCTCTCGCCCAGCGCGCACGCCAACGCCGCCGGGTCCAGCGGGCCGGCCAGCCGGTGCGCCACCGCCAGCACATGGGCCGGGGTGCCGGGCTCCAGCCTTTCCAGGAACCACAGACGCCGTTGCGCGAAGGAGGCTGGCGTGGCCGCGCCGGGAGGGCGAGGCTCCAGCGCCGGCCCGCTGCGCTGGGCGGCCAGCACGCCGCGCAGGGCCTCCCACCGCTCCCGCGCCGCCTTTTCCGCCATCGCCCCGTCGAGCCGCGTGTCCATGGCGGTCGCCTCAGCGTCCCGGCGCGGTGCTGTGGGTGTGGTAGCGGCAGCAGGCGGTGCAGATCGGGAACAGCGTCTCGCGCAGATGGGCGCGCATCCGCTTCGCCTTTTCCCCCTGCCAGATCTCGGCCAGGGGCTGCTCGTTCAGGTTGCCGATGGAGAGGTCGTAGAAGGAGTGGCAGGTCGTCACCTCGCCGCGCGCCGAGATTTCGGCGTAGGCCCAGGGGAAGCCGCAGCGGCTGCGGCGGTCCGCCATGCGGTCCCACTCCGCGCTCAGATAGTGGGTGAGGTTGCCGACCTCCAGCGTGCGCGGCTGGCTGTGGAAACGCACGCCGTGCCGGGCGCAGGCGTCGCGGACTCGGGTCATCTGCTCCACCACCGCCTCGACGTCCATGCCGGCGAAGACCGCCGGGTCGCGGACATAGGCCTTGGCGCAGGGCGTTGCCGTCACCCCGAACACCCGCTCCGCCACCGCCGCGTAGTCCTGGTGCTCGGCCGTGGTCGCGTAGCTCTGCAGCTCGATGCTGACGAAGGCCAGCCGCGACAGGTCGATGCCATCCAGGAAGAAGTCCGCGATGTGCCGGTGGTTGAGCGGCGTCACCACATAGGTGATGCCGAGTTCGGGAAAACGGCTGCCCGCCGCGCGCTTGGCCCGCTCCAGCGCCGCGAAGCCGTTCATCGCCTGCCGGAACACGCCCTTGCCGCGCTGCTGGTCGTTGATCGCCTGCGGACCGTCCACCGACAGCCACAGCCCGGTGGGGGCGGTGCGGACCAGCCGCTCGGCGTGGCGCTCCACCAGCGTGCCGTTGGTCGGAAAGGCCAGTTCGCAGCCGCCCTCGCGGATCAGGGCGATGACATCCCAGATGCCGCGGTAGAGCAGCGGCTCGCCGCCGAAGAACTCGAAGTAGGGCTTGGCCGGCAGGCACTCGCGCACCGTCCGCAGCACGAGACTGGGGTCGAGCTCGGCCAGTTCCGCACGTTCGTGGTAGGCCCCGGCCTCGCCCCACTCGTAGCACATGGCGCAGCGCAGGTTGCAGCGCTCCAGGAGCTGGAAAACGATCCAGGAGGGGACGGCCCGCGCCTGGAACGGGTTCATGCCGCCTCTCCGGCGGCGAGCCGCGCGGCGTAGGCGGCGGGGTAGCCGCCGGGGCTGCGCCCGCGTGCCGTCAGCGCCGCGTGTGCCCGCTCCAGCGCCGCCGGATCGAAGCCGCCTTCAGCCCAGCCCGCGAAAGGAATGCCGAAGCCGAGCCGCTCCCACACCGCCCCGTTCGCCTGTTCGGCGTAACCGTAGGCGTCCAGCAGGACGACCGGCGTCGCGGCGTCCAGCGAGTCGATCAGGGTGCAGCCGCCGGGCTTGCTGACCACCGCCCGCGCCTCCCGGATCACCCGGTGGAAGCCGTGGAAATCCTTGTTCTGGCTGTAGGACACGGAGCCATCCCGGGCGACCGCCCCGACCGGCGGGAAGGTCAGGCGCCCGTCCGCGCCGCGCTGCCACGGTTCCCAGGCGGGGTCGACGATCCAGCAGCGGTCGTCCGGGCCGAACCATTGCCGCTCTGCCGGGTCGTGGACGACGATGTCCAGCGCGTGGCCGGCGCGTGCCAGGGCGGGCAGCGTGTCGATGTAGGTCCCGAGCCCCCAGCCGCCGCCATGGACGACCAGCCGGTTACCTCGCTCCACAAAGGGGATGGGCGGTTCGGGTGTGACCGGAATTTCATGGTGGAGGGCCATGTCCGCCGCGTTCCACAGCCAGATCTCGGCCCCGTCACCCTCTAGGGCGCGGTGAACTTTGAAGGACGCAGAGATCTCGGCATCGATCCGGCAGAGGTCCCGCCGCACCGGCAGCCCCGGCACACGCCGGCGGTAGTCCTCCAGCAGCGGCAGCCAGAAGCCCGACCAGACGATGAAGTCGCTCCGTCCTTCGGCGGCCCAGCCGTCGAGCAGGGTGTCGATGCGCACCGGATCCAGGTTGTCCAGCACCGGGCGGGCCATGCGGTGCGCCATCTGAGCGAGGGCGAAGTTCTTCCGGCATGCCTCGCGATGGGCGATGTGGCGGTGCAGGCTGTCGGCGGTGTAATGGCCCTCGAGCACCTCGACCTCGGCCGCAATCCCGAGCCCCGCCAGTTGGCGCTGGATCAACAGGGCCGGGATGTAGACGCCCAGCCCGATTCCGGAGGTCAGGATGGTGACCGGCGCCCGCTGCCTGAGCCAAGGTTGAGACTGCGGCGGGGCGCTGTTCACGCCGCGCTCTCCGCCTTCGGCATGGTGTCGAGGAAGGCGGAGAGCGTGGCGATGGAGCTCAGGGTGGAGAACTCCATCCGGTCGAAGTCGATGCGGATGCCCAACTGCGCCTCGACCTCCAGCATGAAGGTCAGCAGCTCGATGGAATCGAGACCGATGCCCTCGATGAGGTCGGTGTCGTCGGGCAGGTCGGCCGGCGCTCCGGGCAGCGCCTTCACGCTGGTCAGGATACGCTTGATGCTGTCGATGGTGGCCGGGGTGGTCGTGCTCATGGTTCCGTCCGCAGTCTGTCTTTCCGCACCGCCAGCCCGATGCCCATGAAGGGGCCGAGCCCGTCATACTGGGCGGTGAACTCGACGCAGTCATACCCGTTCATTGCCCGGATCTCCTCCCACACCGTCCGCACGCCGGGGCAGCCGACGTTCGACACGTCGTGAAGCGCGATCATGTTGGCGACCGGGAGCAGGGCCGCGACCTCGCGCCGGCACTGCTCCTCCTCATGGTGGGAGTCGATGAAGACCAGATCGATGGGGGCCAGCCGGTCGCGCAGGGCGGCGAAGTCCGGCGACTGGCTGTTGAGCCCGGCGAAGTGCGAGCGCGGGTTGAGGGCGGTGTAGTCCGCCATCGACGGGCAGGGGATGATGTCCACCCCGACCGCCCAGTCGAGTGGCCGGAAGCGGTCCAGCAGCTCGACCGTCAGCACGTAGGAGCCGCCGTGGCGGATGCCGATTTCCAGATAGGAGCGGACGTCCAGTTCGGCGAGATGGCGCAGGTAGGGTGCGAACTGGATCGGGTACTGCCAGACGCGCAGGCCCGGCCCGCAGTGGGGATGGAGATGCGGCGGCAACTCGCCCATGCCCTCGTCGTTGAGGCCGAGGACGAGCATCAGTTCTTCCAGAACGCCGGGTTCGCGCAGCCGTTCCGGTTCCATCTGCCGGACCAGGGCGATGCGGTCGAGATCGAGCGCCGATGGGCGCAGCCCCTTCAGCAATGCCCAGGCCTTCTTGCGCTGGTCCCAGGCCACGGCCTGCTGGGTGGCGCTGGTCTGGGTGGCGCTGGATGACGGGCTGTTCAATACGCTCTCCTCTTCGCCGGGGACGGCGGGGATGGAGCGAGGCCGGACATGTCAGCGTCGCTTCCCGGAATGATTGTTGCTCGCAACGTACCCGAGCGGCAACCGGGCCGGCAAGCCGGTTCCATGATGGTCGCACGGGATGATGACGGGCGCTTTAACGCGGCGGGCCTCCCGCCTCACGCCAGCCCGACCTTGCGGATCTTCCCGCTGTCGGTGCGGGGCAGGGCTGGGACCAACTTGATCCGCCGGGGTACCATGACGCTTTCCAGCCGTTCGGCGCAGGCACGGCGCAAGGTAGCTTCGTCGAGATCCGCCCCGTCGTCGGCCACGACGAAGGCCTTCACCGCCTCGCCCAGAAGCGGGTCGGGAACGCCGATCACCGCGGCCTCTCGGACACCGGGAATGGCAAGCAGCGCCGCTTCGACCTCGACGGGGGCGACCTTTTCGCCGCGTGACTTGATGATGTCGTCCATGCGGCCGACGAAATAGAGATAGCCCTCCTCGTCGAGCCGGCAGAGATCACCGGTGTGCAGCACCCGCTCGCCGGGCAGCGGGCCGGGATGGAGCTTGCGGGCGGTTTCCTCCGGCTTGTTCCAATAACCCTGCATCACGGTGGCGCCCCGGATCACCAGCTGTCCGGTTTGACCGAGACCTGGTCCGGGCCCCAGCCGCTCGCCGTCGTCGCCGATCAGCCACAGCTCGGTGTTGGGGATGGCGATGCCGACGCTGCCGGGCTTGCGCGCCAGATCCTCGGGCGGCAGGTAGGTGCAGCGCTTGCATTCGGTCAGGCCGTACATGGAAAAGATGCGAGCCTTTGGGAAGAGGAATTGGAGTGTGCTGATGTGCTTGGCGGGCAGGGCGGCGGCGGTGTTGGTCACGGTCCGGACGCTCGACAGGTCCCATGGCGACCGGTCCCGCAGTTGGGCCAGCAGGGCGGCGATGGTCGGCACCACGGGCAGCACGGTCACCCGCTCCGCCGCGATGCGCTTCATCAGCTCCGCCGGCAGGGAGACCCCGCGCTCCAGCACCAAGCGGGCGCCGTGGCGGGCGCTCAGGATCATCTGGTAGAGCCCGTAATCGAAGGCCAGCGGCAGGGCGCACAGAAGCACGTCGTTGCCCGTAAGGCCGAGATACTGGCCGATGGAGGCGGCGGCGGTCAGCATGTTGCGGTGGCTCAGCATGACGCCCTTGGGCTCGCCCCGGCTGCCGGAGGTGTAGACCAGCGCCGCGAGGTCGATGTCCAAGCCTTGGCGCGGAGGAACCGCCACCCCGTCCTCATTGCCGGGGGCCACTTCCAGGGCCGCGTCGAAGATGGGATTCCCCGTTGCCAGCACGGTCTTCAGGGACGGGCAACGGTCGGCGGCCGGGGCAAAGACCGGGACCAGCCGGTCATCGGCGACCAGCGCCGCCGCTCCGCAATCGTCGAGCAGCCAGCCAAGCTTGTCGGTTTTGGTCTGCGGGTTGACCGGCACCACGACGGCGCCGGCCAGAAGCCCGCCCCAGAAGGCGGTGACGGCTTCGACGCCGTTCTCGGCGAAGATCACGACCCGGTCGCCACGCTCCACTCCCCGCTGGCGCAACGCCCAGGCCAGCCGGCAGGCCCGCTCGCACAGGGCGGCGTAGGTGAGGCGTCGCTTGCCGCAGGTCAGCGCCCCGGCGGTGGGCCAGGTGCGAGCGGCGTGAATCAGGAAGTCTTGAAGCAGTGGCACCGCATCATGCATGGCGTGGTGACGTCCCCTCCCGCGAGATTGCTGGGATCATCACCAAGCGCGCCGTCGGTTTCCAGGGCCATGTTGTTCTTGGGGGTGAGGGGATAAAATTATACAAAACAGCAATTTCAGTTCTCTCCTTTGATGGTGCGACGTTGTCAGGTAGTTGAGGCGAAAAGCCGGATCCCGAGGGGCTGGAGCAGTCCCGCCCCTCGTTTTGCAGACCGGTTCATGCAAAATGTCGACAGTTCATGCGAAGAGCCCGGTTCAAGAGCCATAGGCTCCGTTTCAACTCATTGGAAAACAGGGTCTAATTCCAGAACGGCTCCCGTCTTTCACAGCATCGGCCAGCTTCTGTCCGGCAACCATCCGGTCTGGCGTCCTGTCGCGGGACGCCTGAGCGTTGACGGTATCGAGTGGTAGGGATGCAAAGGTGCAACCAAAAGAGCCCGTCCCGGCTTTCATTCCGCCCGCTCAGCCGTTCTCTTACAGGGCGTTGTAAAGAAAGTAGCGTGGGCCGAAACGGTCGTTTGCCTTCGTTCTCATGGACTTTACAAAGGGGTGACCGAACCTCTTCACGGCTTGGAACACGCCATGGCGCTCATCGGCTACGCCCGCGTCTCCACCGACGACCAGACCACCGCTGCCCAGATGGACGCGCTGCGCGCCGCCGGCTGTGCCGCGATCTTCGAGGAGAAGGCGTCCGGCGCCTCGCGGGCGCGGCCGGAGCTGGCACGGACTCTCGCCCGCCTCGCCCGCGGCGACACGCTGGTGATCTGGAAACTCGACCGGCTCGGTCGCTCCCTGTCCCACCTGCTGGAGGTGATCGAAGACCTGCGTGGTCGTGGCTGCCACTTCCGCTGTCTGACCAGCCCGATCGACACTGCCAGCCCCCACGGCACGCTGGTGCTGCAGATGCTCGGCGCCGTGGCCGAGTACGAGCGCTCGCTCATCCGCGAGCGCACGCGCGCCGGGCTGGCGGCGGCCAAGGCACGGGGCCGGGTCGGTGGCAATCCCAAGCTGAAGCAAGGCGACAAGGTGACCGCGCAGCGTCTGGCCGACCAGCAGCGCCAGCTCTATCTGCTGGAACTGACCCGAACGGCGGAGGAGTGGCTGCCCACCGTGCGGCGGCTCCGGCCGGCCCGCCCGTGGGTGGCGGTGACGCGCGCCGTGAACGCCAAGCTGCCGCCGGGCCGGCACTGGACCGCCGAGCGGCTGCGCCGGGCCGTCCGGGCCTTCGTCGAGGAGGGCTTGGCCGACCGGTCGTTGCTCGACAAGGTGCCGTCGGTGCGCGGCGACGACCGGCTGATGGTGCTGGTGGCCGGGATCGCCCGGGCGAACCCCAAGCTGTCGCTCCGGGCGATTGGTGCCCAGCTGGAGGCGATGCGGGAGACTACGCCACGCGGTGGCCGGACCTGGGCGGCGGCGTCGGTCAAGAACCTGCTGGACCGTGCCCGTGCGCATGGGCTGCTCGCCACAAGCCCTGGATGATGCCGTTGCCCCTTCTTTCTCGTGGCATTCGTTCCAGTAAAGGCAGAAGCTTTTTTGCCGATTCTCAGATAACCGCAAGAGGGTGGTCAAAGGCTGTCGGATGAGTGACGCCGCGTAGGCGCGGCTCAAGGCTTCGGCTTGGTCTCTAGTGCAGTGAATCATTCAGAAGGTGCAGGGAGCCGGTCGATTTTGGCGAGGATGGTGTCGGCGGGCTTTGTCCAGACAAAGGGCTTGGATGCCTTGTTGTGCGCGCGGATGTAGCGGGCGATGGCGTCTTGCAGGTCGGCCACGGACTTGAACACGCCACGCCGGATGCTTCGGCGGGTGATGATAGAGAAGAAGCCCTCGATTGCGTTGATCCACGAGGCCGAGGTGGGCGTAAAATGGAAGACCCAGCGCGGGTGATCGGCCAACCAGTCCAGCACCTTGGGATGCTTGTGGGTGGCGTAGTTGTCGACGATGGCATGGATCACCTTGCCGACCGGAACGGTGCGCTCCACGGCGTTCAGGAACTTGATGAACTCCTTGTGGGTGTGCTTGGGCAGGCAGCGCCCGACCACGGTGCCGTCCAGGGTGTTCAGCGCGGCGAACAGCGTGGTCGTGCCGTTGCGCTTGTAGTCGTGCGTCATCGTCCCGCACTTGCCGGGCTTCAACGGCAGGCCCGGCTGGGTGCGGTCGAGCGCCTGGATCTGGCTCTTCTCGTCGATGGACAGAACCACCGCGTGGCAGGGCGGGTCCATGTAGAGGCCGACGATGTCCTCGACCTTGGCGGCAAACGCCGGATCGCTCGACCGTTTGAAGGTGCGCAGGCGGTGGGGCTGGAGGCGGTTGGCCTCCCAGATGCGCTGCACGGCGCGCAGGCTGATGCCGACCGTCTTGGCCATCGCCCGGCCCGTCCAGTGGGTGACCGCACCGGGTGGTTCCGAGCAGGTCAGCGCCAGCACCTTGGCCACCGTTGTGGTGGGCAGCGGCGCTTGGCCGGGCTTGCGCGTCTTGTCGCGCAGCAGCCCGTCCACGCCCTGTTCGGCGTAGCGCACCTGCCAGCGCCAGACCGCCGGGCGGCTGACGCCGCCCCGGCGCGCCACCTCCAGAACGGGCAGCCGCTCGGCCGAGAGCAGGATGATGTTCGCCCGTTGAGCATGCTTCTGCGGGCGGTTGCGGTCGGCAAGGATCGCAGCCAAGCGCGCGCGATCCTCCGGTCCTACGATGACGCTGACGGTCTGGGCCATGCCGACAGAATCGCACGTCGGCGGCCCTTTGTGAATCTTACGTCTGCGTCAGTGCACTAGCTCGAAGCTGGCAAGGTCTTTCTTGAAGGGGACTTCATGTTTGGCAATGTTCGCGACAAGGGAGTGCGTGCACAGGAAAAAATTTGGAATTTCAAACAGATAGGATGATGCCGAACCGACTATTTATCTTGCTGAAGTTAAAGTTGGGAAGCGCATTATCAACCGAAATGGTCCGACAACTGTGTCTCACCCATCAGGCGGCTTGTCTGAGGCACCATGGGAAGCCTGATTTGGTCACGATAGTCCGCAGCATCCAGGTTGTTGAGAGCGCTTTGGATGAGATTCCAAAAGGGGGCGGTCCGTTCAGCCGGATCGGCAGCAATCCTGTTTCTGTGAAGCCCACAGAGTGAATCATCGCTCTGGTTGACAACCAAGCTGCCCAATTCTCGATGGGAAGATCGGTTCTGACAACGGAAAACGCCCCGAATCGGACCAGCGTGGTCCGATTCGGGGGCGCTCACGCCGATCCGTTACTCGGCCGCCACCGCCGCCGGGCGGGACTCTTCGACCGGCACCGTCCGGATGAGATAGTCGAAGGCGGACAGCGCGGCCTTGGCGCCCTCGCCCATGGCGATGATGATCTGCTTGAATGGCGCCGTCGTCGCGTCGCCGGCGGCGAACACGCCCGGCACCGAGGTCCGGCCGTGGGCGTCGACCTCGATTTCGCCGCGCGGGGACAGCGCCACCGCGCCCTTCAGCCATTCGGTGTTGGGCACCAAGCCGATCTGCACAAAGATGCCCTCCAGCTCCAGCCGCTTCAGCTCGCCGCCGACGCGGTCCTTGTAGGACAGGCCGACGACCTTGGCGCCATCGCCATGCACCTCGGTGGTCTGGCCAGAGGTGATGACCGTCACGTTGGGCAGGCTGTGCAGCTTGCGCTGGAGCACCGCGTCGGCGCGCAGCTGGCTGTCGAACTCGATCAGCGTGACGTGCGCCACCAGACCGGCGAGGTCGATCGCCGCCTCGACGCCGGAGTTGCCGCCGCCGATCACCGCCACGCGCTTGCCCTTGAACAGCGGGCCGTCGCAGTGCGGGCAGTAGGCCACGCCCTTGTTGCGGTACTCGGCTTCGCCCGGCACGTTCATTGAGCGCCAGCGGGCGCCGGTCGACAGCACCACCGTGCGCGCCTTCAGCGAGGCGCCGCCGGCCAGCCTGACCTCGATCAGACCGCCCGGCTCCGCCGCCGGCACCAGCGCCTCGGCGAGCTGGAGATTCATGATGTCGACGTCGTATTCCTTGACGTGCTGCTCCAGCGCCGAGGCCAGCTTCGGCCCCTCGGTGTGTGACACCGAGATGAAGTTCTCGATCGCCATGGTGTCCAGCACCTGGCCGCCGAAGCGCTCGGCGGCGACACCGGTGCGGATGCCCTTGCGGGCGGCGTAGACCGCAGCCGCGGCACCGGCCGGGCCACCGCCGATCACCAGCACCTCGAAGGCGGCCTTGGCCTTGATCTTCTCGGCCTCGCGGGCGGCGGCGCCGGTGTCGAGCTTGGCAACGATCTGCTCCAGACCCATGCGGCCCTGGGCGAAGGGCTCGCCGTTCAGGAAGACGGTCGGCACGGCCATCACCTGGCGCGCCTCGACCTCCTGCTGGAACAGGGCGCCGTCGATGGCGACATGCTGAATCCGCGGATTCAGCGCGCTCATCAGGTTCAGCGCCTGCACCACGTCGGGGCAGTTCTGGCAGGACAGCGAGAAGTAGGTCTCGAAGCGGTAATCGCCGTCGAGATCCTTGATGCGCTCGATCAGGTCCGCCGCTTCCTTGGACGGATGGCCGCCGACCTGCAGAAGCGCCAGAACGAGCGAATTGAATTCATGGCCCATCGGCAGGCCGGCGAAGCGCACGGCGATGTCGGTACCGGCACGGCGGATCGCGAAGGATGGCGTGCGCGCGTCGTCGTGGCGCAGCAGCGTGATCCTGTCCGACAGGGAGGCGATGTCTTCCAGCAGGCCCAGCAGCTCCTGGGACTTGGGGGCATCGTCGAGAGACGCAACCAGTTCGACGGGCTGCGTGATTCGCTCAAGGTAGCCCTTCAACTGGGTCTTGAGGGTGGCATCCAGCATGGCAATGGTTCCCGAGCTTGTTGTTTTCGGAGCGAACCGGTGCGCACGTCGGCACTCGTCGTCGGCGTTGGTCCGGGCGGAGTGAGAGGTGGAGAGAAGGTGAGGGGAGGGGGTGGACGGCCCCGGACCCGGCAAGACACCGGATGCGGAACCGTCCGCCGGTCACGGGACCTTAGATCTTGCCGACCAGGTCGAGCGACGGGGCGAGGGTCTTCTCGCCTTCCTGCCACTTGGCCGGGCAAACTTCGCCCGGGTGGGACGCGACGTACTGGGCGGCCTTGACCTTGCGCAGCAGCTCAAGGGCGTCACGGCCGATGCCGCCGGCGGTGATCTCGACGATCTGGATCTTGCCGTTGGGGTCGACGACGAAGGTGCCGCGGTCAGCCAAGCCGACTTCTTCGATCATGACCTCGAAGTTGCGGGTGATGGTGCCGGTCGGATCGCCGACCATCGTGTACTCGATCTTGCCGATCGCCGGCGAGGTGTCGTGCCAGGCCTTGTGCGAGAAGTGGGTGTCGGTCGAGACGCTGTAGATCTCGACGCCCAGATTCTGGAACTCGCCGTAGTTGTTCGCCAGATCCTCAAGCTCGGTCGGGCAGACGAAGGTGAAGTCGGCGGGATAGAAGAACACGACCGACCACTTGCCCTTTAGATCGGCATCGGTCACGTCGATGAACTTGCCGTTCTTGAAGGCGGTCGCCTTGAACGGCTTAATTTCAGTGTTGATCAAGGACATAGCGTTCTCCGAGGGGGAATAATCAATGAAAGACGCGCCGGTCTTGGCGTCCGCTTCGCGATGCTGCCCCGCGCGGCGCCCCGGAGGGGCCTTGCGGCGGTGCGGTTCGTCAGGATCGGTGCGACATCTCCTTGGTTGGTTTGACCAGAGGAGAGATAGGGGAAATCTGTGACCGAGAGAAGCACAAAAAACCGATTGAATTGATCGGAAAAAACGATCAATCATACCACCATGAAACCGCTTCCCACTCTGCGCCAGCTCCGTTATCTGGTTGCCGTGGTTGATCGCTGCCATTTTGGGCAGGCGGCCGAGGCATGTCTGGTCAGCCAGTCCACCCTCAGCGCCGGCATCCAGGAACTGGAGGATCTGCTTGGCACCCCGCTGCTGGAGCGCACCCGGCGTTCGGTGATGCCGACCCCATTGGGGCGGGAGATCGCCGAGCGGGCTCGGGCGCTGCTGAAGGAGGCGGAGGATCTGGTTGACATCACCCGCTCGGCCGCCGACCCGATGTCCGGACCGCTGCATCTGGGGGTGATCCCGACCATCGGACCTTTCCTGATCCCCCGCGTGATGCCGGACCTGCGTGCCGCCTTTCCCAACCTGAAGCTCTATCTGCGCGAGGACCAGACCGCACGGCTGCTGGCCCAGCTCGACTTGGGCAAGCTGGACGCCGCCCTGCTGGCCTTGCCCTACCCGATGGGCAACGACATCGAGACGCTGGACGTCGCCGAGGATCGCTTCTCCTTCGTCTGCCCGCCGGGCCATCGGCTGAGCGCTGGACCGACGGCGCATCCCGTCGACATGGCGCGGGAGGAGATGCTGCTGCTGGAGGATGGGCACTGCCTGCGTGACCACGCGCTCGCCGCCTGCGCGCTGGAGAGCGCTCCCCGCAACGCCACTTTCCAAGGCACCAGCCTTCACACGCTGGTGCAGATGGCGGCCAACGGGCTGGGCGTGACGCTGCTGCCGCAGATGGCCGTGGATTCAGGGATCCTGCGCGGTCTCGACCTCGTTGCGCGTCCGCTCGACGAGGACAGCCCCGGCCGCCGGATCGCCCTGGTCTGGCGCCGGACCTCGGGCCGCAAGGAGACTTTTCGGCGCCTGGGAGCCGCTTTGAAGGAGGCGATGGAGCGGGAGGAGGGCGATCCGGTGTCGGTTGATGCTTCCCGCGGAACGGAACTGGCGCTGTTGCAAGAGCAAGGTACCGGATGAGACTTGTCCGGATCTCCGCTTTCACCTTGAACTTCGCTGCATGCCGATCCCTTCACCCGCCTGTTCGGTTCAACTGAGGTTCGTAGATCACGATCTTCGAGCCTCCATCGAAACGGAAGCCGACACTGATCAGATCTTTCAAACACTCATGCACGCGTGTTTGAAATGCGAATGGGACATAAAGCAACAGGAAGCCACCGCCGCCCGCGCCAAGCAATTTTCCGCCAAGAGCACCAGCGGAAAGTGCAGTATCGTACAGATCGTCAATTCTCTTATTTGAAACTGACGAGGATAAATCTCTTTTTATCATCCAGCTTTCATGCAGGAGCCTGCCAATTTCGTCCAGTGATCGATGTTCCGTTCTCAGTATTTCCGTGGCTTCATCCGCCATGGCATACAAAGTACGCAAATGAGTTTCTCGACTGCTCAAATTTCTGAGCTTATCTTTTTCAATCTCTGAGGCAATCCGAGTAAATCCTGTGAAATACAGAACCAAGTTACGCTCCAGCATGCTCCGCCGCTCCGCAGAGACGAGCAGGGGGCTCACCTCGATCCTGCCGTCGGTGAGGAAATCAATGCGGTTGATTCCGCCATAGGCGGCCCAGACCTGGTCCTGTGAACCGACATTTTCTCCGATCACCTGTTGCTCGATGCGGATCGCTTCCTCGGCCAACTCCTGTTTGCTTGCCATGCGACCGCGATAGGCGTGCAATGCGTTCAGCAACCCGACTGTGAAGGAGGAACTCGACCCCAGCCCAGACCGCGCCGGCAAATCGCCATCATGATGAATTTCCAATCCCGTCTCGATGCCCATTTCACCCAGGCAGGCACGGACAGAAGGGTGCTTGATTTCAGAGATATTGTGAACTTGTTCGATGTTGGAGTAGACGATGCGATGCTTGTGCTCAAAAAATGGGGGCAATTCGCGCAAGCTGATATAGCAATACTTGTTTATCGATCCCCCAATCACCGCGCCGCCGTGATGGCGATACCATTGTGGAAAATCAGTCCATCCCCCGAATAGAGGCACGCGGAAAGGAGTTCGGCTGATGATCATTGTCTTCCCGTTAATTAATAATGAATCAGAAGATAGTTGTTATTTTGATTGAGCCTACATAATGGCTTCATGTTGTTCTATTAGCAATTTTCGAGCAAGTTTGTGTTTGACCATATCTTGAATATTCTGATTGGTTCTGCTGCCAAATCGTTGATCGACCATCTTGAGATAGCGTGGGTTGGTGAAATATTCTGTGAAGGCATGATCACGAAAGCCCAGCACCTCGGCAGCGGTCAGTTTTTCCGTTGCCAGCGGTTTGCAGTTGAAGCTGTGCTGGGAATATCCGCTCCAATCGTCCGGCAGGTCCCAGCCTTTCGCCACGGCCTGCGTGTAGAGCGGAGATCCTGGATAGGCCATCGCCGAATAGAAGTTCGCGAATTCGCAATTCAGCTCTTTTGCAAGGTCCAGCGTTTCCCGCATGGAATCCAGATCGTCGTCCGGCAGCCCGAAGATATAGTTGCCGATGACGTTGATCCCGGCCTGTTGGATCGCGCGGACGATGCCGACGATGTCCTCCGAGCGTAGCGCTTTTTTCGCCCCATCGCGGACGTGCTTGCTGCCCGATTCGATTCCCAGCGCCAGCCAACGGATCCCGGCATGGCGCAGCATCTCCAGCATCGCCGGCTTGACCGTGTCGACCCGCGCGTACGCCCAGAAATTCAGCGCCCCCCCCAACGCCGCGTTGCGGGGGATGAGCCCCTCGCAGATCGCCGTTACGTGACGCTCGTTCAGCACGAACATCTCATCGACGATCTTGAAGGTGCGCACGCCATAACGTGCGATCAGCAGGTCAATCTCAGCCAGCACGGCGTCCGGGCTGCGGAAGCGGTAGCCGTTTTTGCCGAAGGGCGCGTTGATGCAGCAGAAGCTGCATTTGTACGGGCAACCCAGCGTCGTGTAGATCGAGGCGTAGGGCATGCGCGTGTCCATCGCCCCGAAGCACTGCCAATTGTGCGCGCGGTACTTCTCCATCGGCAGCAGATCCCAGGCATCTCCGCCCAGATCGTGGTCGAGATCCTCGACCAATGGCGCCGCCGAAGTGCGCCGGATTTCCCGCGAACCATTCTCGGCGGTGTGCCAGTGGACGATGCCCGGTACCTCGGCCACATCGAACGGTCCATCGGATTTCAGCGCTCGCAACAGCGCATCCAGCGTCACGGGCCCTTCACCGGTTGCGGCGAAATCGACCGCCTCCTCATGCAGGGTGCGTTCCGGCAAGGCGGCGACATGCCCGCCGATCAGGATGATCGGGCAATCAGGCGAAATCTCCTTGACGGTCCGGGCAATAGCACCCGCTGCCGGCATCGACTGCGTCGAGGCCGAGGGCTGATGGCCGTAGACCACCAGCGCGACCAACCGTGGATCGAGTTCTGCCACCCGATCAGCCACGGTGGATGGATCAAGCCCATCGGCTTCGCTGTCGATGATGGCGACGCTGTTCCCCCGCATGCGGCAATAGGCCGCAAGCAACCGACACCACAAAGGCGGCTCGACCGCTGTCAGATCATCGGCCAGGGTCTGGTACACTTGGCGGCGGCCGCCCGGGTGGATGAGCACGAGGTCGATGCGGCCAGTGGCGGGAGCGGTCATGGAAATGTGACTTCCTTTCCCGATTCAGACGTTGCTGTACAGGCCGTTGCGCAGCATGCGGTAGCCCTTGATCAGTTCCCGGATGCCGTCGTCGAGCGAGAAGGCCGGCTTGTAGCCGGTCGCCTCGATCCGCTCGTTGGAGACGATGTAGTCGCGCTTGTCCGGGTCCTCGCCGATCGGCGCCTCCAGGTAGACGAATTTGGGAAGATGGCGGGCGATGACCGCGCACAGCTCCCACTTCGACAGGTTGGCGTCCGACAGGCCGACGTTGTAGGGCCGGTCCTTCATCGTCTCGAACCGGTCGAGCCCATGCAGGAAGGCGCGGGCGACGTCGCGGATGTGGATGTAGTTGCGCTTGAAGTGCGGTTCGAACAGCACCACGGCGCGGTCGTTCACCGCCCGGTGGACGAAGTCGTTGACCAGCAGGTCGATCCGCATGCGCGGCGCCATGCCGAACACGGTGGCCAGCCGGAAGGAGAGGGCGTTGCCGCGTTCCAGCACCGCCGCCTCGGCCTCGACCTTGGTGCGCCCGTAGAGCGAGATCGGCCGCAGCGGCGTCTCCTCGGTGCAGAACTTGCCCGTCTCGCCGATGCCGTAGCCGGAGTTGGTGACCGGCATCATGATCCGCTGCTCGCGTGACAGCAGCCGCACCAGCGTCAGCACCGCGTCGCGGTTGGTGCTGGTCGCCGCCAGCATGTCGGCGTCGCACAGCGGGGCGCCGACCAGCGCCGCCAGCGGGATCACCACGTCGGCGCTCTTCAGCAGCGGCTTCAGCACATCCTCGCTGCGGGCGTCACCGCGCACGACGTCGAAATTCGGGTGGGCGCAGACATGGGCCAGCGACACCTGCCGGAACAGGAAGCTGTCCAGCACCGTGACCTTGTGCCCGCCGTCGAGCAGGGCCGGAACCAGGATGGACCCGAGATAGCCGGCGCCGCCGGTGACGAGGATGCTCTTGCTGTCGGCCATGGGGTTTCTCGGGATCGGTTCAGGAGCACACGCGGTCGAGCACGGCGCGCAGCCGCTCGATCTGCGGGGTCAGGTCGAAGGGGTGGTTGCCGACGAAGAAGCCCAGATCATGCGCCGTGTGGGCGTTCCTGATCTCGCCGACCGTGTCGTAGTCATAGTATTTCAGCACGTCGTGGCGCAGGAAGCAGCCACCGGTGATGATGCGGAAGCCGATGTCGGCCTCCTTCAGCGCCGCGAACACCTTCTCCCGGTCGGGATTGCGGTCCGGGTTGAGAATGATCGTGAAGCTGAAGCAGGAGGAGACGCCGTTCTCGCGCTGGATGACGAAGCGGTCGTCCCCGGCGAACAGCTCGTGGAACAGCGCCATGTTGCGGCGGCGGGCGGCGGTCAGGGCCGGCAGCTTCTTCAACTGTTCCCGTCCGATGACGCCCTCCATCTCCAGCGGGCGGACGTTGTAGCCCGGCAGGATGAAGCGGTAGGCCTCGAAATGGTCGGACGCTCCGCGCTGGTAGAGCGGCGTGTCGTGCGGCAGGTCGCGGGTCCAGCCATGGGCGCGCAGGGCGCGGCAGAGATGGGCCAGCTCCAGATCGTCGGTCAGCACCATCCCGCCCTCCATGGTCGAGATGTGGTGCGAGAAGAAGAAGCTGAACGTGTTGAGGTCGCCGAAGGTGCCGGCCTTGCGACCGTTCAGCTCGGCGTCCATCGATTCGCAATTGTCCTCCAGCACACACAGCCCGTGGGCGTCGGCGAAGGCGCGGATGACGTCGAGCGCCGCCGGGTTGCCGAGGATCGACACCGGAACGATGGCCCTTGTGCGCGGCGTCAGCGCCTGCTCCAGCTTGGAGACGTCGATGTTCAGCGTGTCCAGCTCGACGTCGACGAAGCGCAGCTTCAGGCCGTATTGCTGGAGCGGGTGGTAGGTGGTGGCCCAGGAGATCGCCGGGACGATCACCTCATCGCCGCGCTGGAGCGGGCGCTCCTTCCGGTGGGCGAGTGCTGCGACCGCCACGAGGTTGGCCGAGGAGCCGGAATTGACCATGATGCCGTGGCGGACACCGAAATACTCGGCGAACTCCCGCTCGAACGCGGCCACCTGCTCGCCCATGGTGAAGCGGCCCGAGGCGACCACCCGCTCGATCGCCGCGATCTCCTCCGGTCCCCAGGTGGACGCCGCCAACTCGTAGAACATCGCTTGCACTCTCCTGAATCCGGATCCAGCCTACTTCAGAAAGGACCGCGGAACTGCACCTGATGGGCGAGCTTGGTCCGTTCCGGGTCGGGGGTCCAGGCTGCTTCCCGCGGGCGGACCAGCGCGTGGACGGCGGCGGCCACCGTGCCGGGGTTGGGGTAGAAGGCGGCCTCCAGCGCCGGCGATGGCGGACAGGTGGTCGGGGCGAAGCCGATGCGCTTGACGGCGACCCCGCCCTCCGGCCCGAGCTGCTCCAGCACCGCCGCGACGATCTCCGCCCCGGCGCCGCAGGCGATCCAGCCGGTGTCGGCGACCACCAGCCGCCGCGTCCGCCGTACCGAGTCCACGATGGCGCCAATGTCCAACGGCGACAGCCAGATCGGGTCGATCACCTCGGCCGATATCCCGACCTCCGCCAGGAGCTCGCGGGCGCGCAGGCACTCCACCACCATGTGGGAGATGCCGACCAGCGTCGCATCGCCGCCCGGCGCCACCACCCGCGCCTTGCCCGGCAGCACCTCATAAGGGGCCTCGGGAACATAGGCCTCGGTCGGGTAGAGCAGCCGGTGCTCCATCACGATCACTGGGTTGTCGTCGCGGATGGCGGCGATCATGCAGCCCTTGGCGTCGTGCGCGTTGCTCGGCGCCACCACCTTCAGCCCCGGCACATGCATGAACATGGACTGCAGGCCCTGGGAATGCTGAGCGCCCTGCCCCCAGGATTTGCCGACCATCGAGCGCACGACCAGCGGCACCTTGACCGCGCCGCCGTACATGTAGCGCGCCTTGGCCGCGACGTTGACGAGCTGGTTCATGCAGAGCAGCAGGAAGTCCATGCGGATGTGGACATGGATCGGCCGCATCCCGGCCATGGCGGCGCCGATGGCGACCCCGGTCATGGCGTCCTCCGACAGCGGCGTCGTGAACACCCGCTCCGGCCCGAACCGTTGCAGCAGCCCGGCGGTCGAGCCCTGGATCGCCTTGTGGTCGTCAACGTCCAGCCCGAAGACGAAGACGTCCCCGTCACGCTCCATCTCCTGCGCGAACGCCTCGCGCAGGGCGTCGACGTAGCGCAGCATCCGGCCCCCGGATGCAGCGCCGGGAAGGGACTCAGGCGTAGACGTGGTCATGGAGATCCTCGGGCACCGGGAAGGGGCTCTGTTCGGCGAAGGCGAAGGCGGCGCGCACCGTCGCGGTGATCTCAACCTCGATAGCGGCGACGTCTTCGGGCGGCAGCAGGCCGGCCAGCCGGGCGACCTCGTCGCGCTCCGCCCAGGGCGCCTTCTCGGCGGCGGAGCGGTAGCCCTGATCAAAATCCTCGTTCGGCCCGACATGCTCGCGCCAACGGTAGCAGAGGATCTCCAGGAAGGCCGGGCCGCCGCCGTCGCGCATCGCGGTGACCGCCTCCGCCGCCGCGTCGTGCACGGTGACGGTGCTGCCATCCTCGATCCGCCGGGCGGGAATGCCGTAGGTCGCCACCCGCTCGCACAGCCGGTCGGTGGCCCAGCGCTTGGCCAGCGGCTCGTGGATGGCGTAGCCGTTGTTCTCGCAGACGAACAGGATCGGCAGCTTGTGCAGGGCGGCGAAATTCAGGCTCTCGGCGAAGCAGCCCTCCTCGGTGGCGCCGTCGCCGATGAAGCAGACGACCACGCCGCCCGTCCGCTTGCGCCTGGCGGCCAGGGCGAAGCCGGTCGCCACCGGGATCGAGGTGCCGACCACCGCCGAGGCGCCGATGACGCCGGCCTTCATGTCGACCAGATGCATCGACCCGCCGCGCCCCTCGCAGCAGCCGGTCTTCTTGCCGTACATCTCGGCGATCATCGCGTTCAGGTCGCCGCCCTTGGCGAGGTAGGCGGCGTGCCCGCGGTAGGTGATGGAGACATGGTCGCGCGGCTCCAGCGCGTCGCAGACCCCGGCCGCGATGAATTCCTGGCCGATCGATAGGTGGACCGGGCTCTTGATGACGTCGGTCGGGTAGACGCGCGCCACCTCCTCCTCGACCACGCGGATCAGCCGCAGGGTGCGGTACAGGCGACGATGATGTTCCATGCTTTACCGCTCATACTTCAACTCGATGGCCGACTTCAACCAACAAAATGTACCTCATTTTAATCTCTGTTGTTTTTCGTTTCAATGCGCAATCTTCCTACGGCTATTGAGATCTTGAGTTGTTTTGTGCAACAGCAAACTTGAAATGTTAATTTTCATTATGTTAATGAAATGTTAATAAACGCAGAAAAACTCTTCTTGTTTGAGCGGCGTGCTGGTCGTATGAAATAATTCATGGGTGCGCAATGATTTTCCTCACGGGTGTTTTATTTTCGGGAAATATCTGTCGATCTTGAGCGTTCCAAAAGGGTAATCGGCGTGAACAGCCGGAAGAGCACAAAGCCGACGGTTGGCGCCATCCCGGCGACCTGGCGGCTGTGGGGCGGGAAAACGGCCCCCCTTGTTTTCATGATGCGGACGCCCTTCAATCGTTCGGCAGGAACGCGACATGGCGGACTCAGGCCCGTCATCGAGCGCCCAACGATGCTCTCCTTGTCGTCCATGCTGACCATCGCTCTGCTTGCCGCCGGGCGGATGGTTCATGGAAGATCGTGAGTGAAGATCGTGAGTTGAGAGGGGCGGGCGAGATGACTGCGCGAAAGACCGATAATCCGATGGTCGATCACCGCATCCTGTACCATGACCCGCGTTTCTACGCCGCCTTTCCAACTGTCGCCCTGCGGCCGGACGGAGTTCCGCTGATCGCCTTCCGCCGCGCCCGCGATCACCGCTGGCTGCGTAGTCCGTCCTATCGGCTGGACGAGGCCGGGCGGAACAGCGTCGACCATCTCGACAGCCGCTCGCAGATCGTCCTGTTGGACGGGCTGCCCGGAGACGGTGACGTTCCGGAACCACGGATCCTCCCGCCCGACCCGCAGGCGGCCGACCAGGACGCCAGCCTGCTGGTCCTGCGCGACGGGCGCATCCTGCTGACCGGCTTCTGCTGGTACCCCGTCCCGGCCAGGGACGGGCAGGCGTTGCGGGCGCTGGGCATCGGGCTGGTCGGCAGCCCGCAGGGAGCGGGCGATCTTTATCTCTTCTGGGGCGCCTACGCCCGCTGGAGTGACGACAACGGCCTGACATGGTCGCCGCACCGTTTCCTTCCGCCCCTGCCCGGCCATGGCGACCTCGTGCCGGGGCTGCGGCCGCTGCATGGCGGCGCCCTGCGCGGGCGGGCGGTGGAGCGTCCCGATGGAACGATCCTCCAGGCGACCTACGCCCATCATCCGGCGACCGGGCAATACGCCAGCCATCTCTACGCCTCGACCGACCGGGGCGAAGGCTGGGAGTATCGCGGCATCATCGCCTTCGACCGCGAAGGCGTCGCCGGTTTCTGCGAGACCGCCCTCACGCCGCTTCCCGATGGCGACCTGCTCGCGTTCCACCGCACCACCGGGCTGAAGGACCGGCTGGCGACGTCCCGGTCGCGCGACGGCGGACGGAGCTGGGAGGCGTGGCGGGTCGAGGAGACGGTGATCGGCCATCCCCATGACGCCTGCCCGCTGCCGGACGGACGGATCCTGATCTGCGGCGGCTACCGCCACAAGCCCTACGGGCTGCGCGCCCGGCTGTGGGATCCGGCTTCGGGCGGGATCGGCGGCGCGTCGGAGTTCGTGCTGCGCGACGACGCCCCTTCGGGCGACACCGGCTATCCCTGGGCGACGGCCCTGCCGGACGGGCGGGCGCTGGTCGTCCACTACACAAGCGACGCGGAAGGCGTTCGCCACATCGCGGGAAGCCTGATCGAGCCCGGCTGGTCCTCCGGGCAATCCATATAGGCGCCCAGCGTCGCATCGCGCGGGAAGGGGTGGGGATGGGTCGCCCATTCGCGCTCCATCATCTCGAAGACATGGACGTCGTGCCACGCCCCGTATTTGAAGACATGCTCGCGGTAGACGCCGACCGGCCGGTACCGCAGGATGGACTGGAGCTTCAGCACCTTGGAGTTTCCGGCCATGAAGCTGTTCACCACCTTGTTCATGCCGAGCCGGTAGAAGGCGTAATCCAGGATGAAGGCGTGCATGTAGCCGCCGAATCGCCGCCGGTCCTCGGCGTCGGCGAAATAATGGCCGGTCGAGCAATGCCGGCTGGTCCCATCGATCTGGGCGAAGGCGAGATAACCGACCGGACGGTGTCCGTCACCGGACGCCTCGATCACGAAATGGCGCAGGTCCGCGCGTGCCGCGCTGCGCTCGATCCAGCCGCGCTGCGCCTCCACCCCATGGTCGATGTCGGTGAACATCCAGCGCGTCACGTCCGGCCGCTTGCGCCATTCCAGCAGAAGGGCGGCGTCGTCCGGAATCGGAGGGCGGAAACGGAACATGGCGGGCCTCCCTCAATAGGCGAGCGCGCCGCCGTCCACCGGCAGCAGCACCCCGGTGATCCAGCGCGCGGCGTCCGACAGCAGGAAGGCGATGGCGCCCGCCACGTCCTCCGGCTGGCCGAGGCCCATCGGCTGGTGCTCGAGCATCCGGGCGAACTGCTCGGCGGTCAGCTTGACGCGGGCCTGGCGGACCAGTTCGGTTTCCACGAGCGCGGGCACGACGCAGTTGACCCGGATGCCGTCGCGCAGCAACTCCAGGGCCAGCCCCTTGGTCGCCGCCTGGACCCCGCCCTTGCTGGCCGCGTAGACGACGTTGCCCGGCGTGCCGATCTGCCCGGCGATCGAGGAGACATAGACCAGCGCGGCCCTGTCGGCATGGACGCCCTTCTGCCGGAAGCCGCGTGCGAGCGCCAGGGCGCTGCCGAGGTTGGCGTCGACGATGCGGTCGAAGAAGGCGGCGTCGAAGGAGCGGATCGGCCGCGTTTCCTGCACGCCGGCGCAATGGACCAGCCCGGCGAGCGGCCCGCCGGCTTCCGCGACGCCCTTGACCCAGCCCGGCACGGCGTCCAGTTCGGCAAGGTCGAGCGGCGCGGCCGCCGCATGGCCATCGCCCGTCAGGAGCCCCAGCGTGCCGGCCAGCCGTCCGGCGTCGCGCCCGGCCGCCGTCACCCGCGCGCCGAGCTGCGACAGCAGGATGGCGGTCGCCTGCCCGATGCCGGACGAGGCGCCGGTCACCAGCAGGTGGCGACCGGTCAGGTCGAGCGGATTTACGGTTGCGCAGGAAGGAGAAGAGGCGTCATTCATCGGGACGGCTCCGTCCTGCTGCCCAGCGCCCGTTCCATGAAGTCCGAGACCTCGGCTGCCCAGCGCCGGCCCTGGTGGTCGCGTGCGGCGCCTTGGCGGGCGTTGCGGCGGATCGTGCCGGTCAAGCGCGGGTCGTCGAGGAGACGCGCGATCGCTGCACGGAACCGCCGCTGGAAGGCGGGATCCGCCGGCTCGGCGGTGGGGTCGAGGAGGGAGCGGCAATCCTCGGCATAGACCGCATCCTCGACCCCGCGCGGCGTTACCGACGCACGGCGTCCCGGCACCACCCAGCCGTTGACGCGATGGCGGATGAACTCGTCCACGCCGTAGACGTCGCTCGCCACCAGGGCCAGCCCGCCACGCAGCGCCCGGACGATCGAAACCGCGTGGAGCAATCCCGACGGCAGCAGGAACAGGTCGGCCTCCCGGTAGAGCGCGTCGATCTCGCCGTCGCTCAGCCGCTCGCGGATCCAGGTGACGGCCGGATGGCGGCGTGAACGGCCGATCAAGCCTTCGGCCCCCGCCGCCGGCAGGTCGGAGCGCATCAGCAGCCGGAGCCCGTCGTGCCGACCGGCCAGATGCAGGAAGGCGGCCAGCACGTCCGGTCCGCCGCGCGCATGGAAGTTGTCGCGGGCGAGGCTGTTGGTGAACAGCAGGGTCGTTACCGCCCGCCGGACCGCCGGCGCCTTCGGCCGGCCGGAAAGCCGGAAAGACTCCAGGTCGATGCCGAGGCGGATGTAGGCGGTTTTCGTGGCGACGGCGGAGTCGTCGAGTAACCGGCCGAGTCGCCTCCTGGTTTCGCGGATGTGGGTGAAGACGCCCAGGCAGGACGGATCGCCCAGCCGTTCGCGCAGCAGGACCGTCTGCGCGTCGCCGGTGCGCAGCGTCACCGTGGGGTAGGTCGCCATCGGGGCGGCCACCATGTTCGGATGCTCCAGATGGAAGATCCAGGGCCGTCCGTCGAGTGCGAAGGGCACGGTGTGGTGGAAGGTCAGATCGGCTGCGGGCACCGCGAAGAAGGCGCCGGGAAGCCGATGCACGAGAAAATCGGCGAGGGCAGCGCGACGGGCCGGCTCCACCCGCTCGGCCCAGGCGATCAGGTCGGGCAGCAGCGCAAGCGCGCGGGCCGGCTCCAGCGCTGCCGCCAGATCGGCCCAGCGCGCGCCCACCCGGCTTCCTTGCCCGAGCGCCGAGGTGATGACCGGATGCGGACCGCTGTACGGCCGGTAGAACGGCAGGCGCCAGGGAATGGCGACACGGATGTGTCCGGCCGTCGGCAGGGCCGTCGGATCTTGATCCGGAGCGGGGCCGAGAAGATCGCGCAGGCGGGGCAGCAGGGCAGGGGCCAGCACCGTCGCGGCGATGGCGACGGCAAAGGCGCGCACCAGCGAAGGATCCTGGCGGATCGCACGCTCAGCGGCCTCGAAGGCGGCCTCGGGCCGGCCGGCGCGCAGCCGGATATGAGCCAGATGCTGTAGGTCGGCGGCGTCGGAACCGGGCAGGGCGGCGACCCGTTCGGCGGTCTCCAGGGCCTCGGCCACCCGTCCGCCGATGGCGAGCGCCATGCGGCGGCGGCGCAGCGCGGCTCCGTCCGTCGGCAGCGGCTCGGGCAGGGCGTCGAGCGCGGCGACGGCGGCGTCCCAACGCTGTGCCTGCACCAGCCGGTCGATGAGGGCAAAGGGGGCGATGACGGAGGAACGCATGCGTCGTGGCGCCGTCATGGCAGCATGGGCTTGCGGTCGCTTCCGACCTCGACCACCGCCGGGGGCGGGAGCGGACCGATGTCGCCGACCAGGGCGCCCCAGGACCATCCCACCCCGAAGCCGGCCAGCAGGACGCGGCGGCGGTGCTCCGCCAGATCGGTCGACAGGCGGTGGCTGATCGCCAGCGGGATCGAGGCGGAGCTGGTGTTCCCGAACTCCTCCATGTCGACGACGAAGCGGCCCTCGGGAAAGCCCGTCTTCTTGCGCAGATGGTCCAGCATGAACTTGTTGGCCTGATGCATCACGCACCAGTCGATGGCGTCCACCGTCGTTCCGGCATGGTCCAGCGTCTGCCGCACCAGCGGCGGCACCGCCTTCAGGGTGAAGCCGAATACCTCCGCTCCGTTCAGATGGAGCCGCGCGTCGCGGAACAGCCGCTCCTCCTCCTCCGGACTGCGCGGGGCGGTGGGAGGCACCAGGCTGTCACGCCGCCCGCCGGCCTTGATGCGGATGTGGGACGCGCCTGCCCCGTCGGTACCGGCGACCACGAAGAGGCGCCCGGCCGTCTCGTCCCGTTCCAGCGCGGTGGCGGAGCCGGCGTCGCCGAACAGGGGCAGGGTGGAGCGGTCGTCGGGCCGCAGATGGCGGGTGGAGGTGTCGCCGCATAGGACCAGCGCCCGGCCTGGCCGGCCCGGTTCCGTCACGATTCCGGACAGCAGCCGCGCTGCGATCCAGGTGCCGTAGACGAAGCCGGAGCAGCCGAGATTGACGTCGAACGCCGCGCAGGAGGTGGAGAGGCCGAGATGCTGCTGGATGACGCAGGCGGTGGCCGGAAGGTTGTAGTCGGCGTCCTGCGAGACGAAGACCAGCACATCGATGCTGCCCGGCTCCCAACCGATCTGTGCCAGCAGCCCTTCCGCCGCCGCCACGCAGAGGTCGGACGCGCAGAGATGCGGTGGCAGGACGCGCCGTCCCCGCACGCCGGTCGAAGCTGCCAGCTTTTCCGCCTCCTCTCGCGTGAAGGGGGCAGGATCGTCCAGAAAGGAGTGGCGGTCGGCCGGGACTGCGGCCTGGAATCCGGCAAAGCGCACCCCATCGACGACCGCCTTGACCATCTCGAACCTCCGCCGTCCCCGGCTTGGACAGATCCCGGGATTGGATAAACCTGATCACCCGGCGCATAACAGGAGCGTGGCGGCAATCCTGGAAGGGCGGAGTTTAGAAATGGTTGATACGACAGAACAGCCGGCTCCGCCACCGGTACGGCCGTCCGGTCCGGGGCTGGTGGACGCGACAGGCGTCCTGCCACCCCATGCCTACACGGACGAAGCAGTTTTCCGCGATGAAATGACGCGGATCTTCCGTCGTTCTTGGCTGTTCGTCGGTTTTACCGACGATCTCGCGGCCGAAAACGATTACATCACGGCCGAACTTGCCGGCACCTCGGTGGTCGTGCAGAATTTCGGTGGCCAACTGCGGGCCTTTCACAACATCTGTTCCCATCGCTTCTCCCGTATCCAGGACGGCTCCTGTGGCAATCGTCGGCTGCAGTGCCCCTATCACGGCTGGCTCTACAACCGTGACGGCGTACCGGTCGGGATCCCCGGCAACGAGGCGTTCTTCGGGCTGGATCGGCAGGCCCGGCAGGCCCGCGCCCTGCAACGCTTCGAGGTAGGCGTGCGCGGCCGCTTCGTTTTCGTCCGGCTGGAGTTGGGCGGTTCTGGCCTGGACGAGCATCTGGGGGCCTGCGGTGCCATGCTCGACCACGCCTCGGCCCTGTTTCCTGACCGGTTCGAGGACCGGACGGCCGTCTGGGAGGCGGACTGGAAGGTCGGGGTGGAAAGCGTGCTGGAGGTCTACCACGTCGACAGCGTCCATCCCGAAACCTTCCAGCCCTTCTTCGGCAAGGTCTGGGACATCCGGACGGAAGGGCTGCACTCATCGGGCCGTACCGTGCTGTCGCCGGCTGGGGAGCGCTACTGGGACGGCATCGTCAGGCATCTGGGATTGGTGGGCAGCGACCGGTATTCCGGCTACGAGAACCACCTGATCTTTCCCAATCTGGCGGTCGGCATCACCCATGGCGCGATGATGAGCGTGCAGACCTACGATCCGGTGGCGCCCGGCCGATGCAGCCTGCGCTTTCACCTTTTCATGGCGGCGACGCGGCGGGAGGACCGGCGGACTGGACCGGTGCGCACCCATGTCGAAGAATCTCTTCGTGTGATCAACCTGAAGGTCTTGGAAGAAGATCGGGCAATCAGCGAATCGGTGCAGCAGGGGCTGCGGCAGGCCCGCTGGCCGGCGCTGCCTGGTCGCAACGAGGAACGGATCCGGGCCTTTCACCGGGGCTGTTTCGGCAGAATTGTTGGACGGGAGGAATAGCCTGGGGATTGTTGCCACGGCCCTTGGGGCGGCACGGGTGGCAAAGTCCTTCCTCGGAGTGGCCGGTGTGTGGTGCCAGATTGGCCGAGACAGATGCCTCGTGTAATAATTTGCGCCCTTCCGCTTTTCACGGTAACTCATCGAACCGATGCGGAACGGGAAAATTGACGTTTTGGAAAGGGTTGACTGCCTACCGTTTCACCATCGGTGCTGCCGGCCTGGATTCCAGGTGCAGGAGGGAAGTCTGCTCGGACTGCATGCGGGAAAGACAATGCGGGATAGCACCGGCACTGCGCCACGGGTTGCCGTTATCGGATGTGGCTTTCGGGGAGAGGCCCTTGGACGTGTTTTCGCGGAACTGGGCGCACTCACGGCCATATGCGACGATGACGAAACCAGAGCCACCGCATTTGCCGCGCGATACGGCGCCGCTCGACTGGATTTCAGCGACCTGCTGAACGCTCCTGACATTGCCGGGATCGTCATCGCCGGACCAGCGGTTCGAAATTTTGAATTGGCTCACGCGGCGCTGGAGCATGGGAAGCATGTGTTCGTTGAGGGGGGGGGGGGCCTGGACCCCGGCGAAGCCGATCGGCTGTGTAGGGTCGCCGCGTCCAAAGGTCTGCATATTATGGTTGGCCGCCGGATGCGCCGCCACCCCGCTTTCCTGTACCTGAAGGAACTGATCCAGCGTGGGGAGTTGGGGCGGCTGACCCGCATTTATTCGAACCGGTTTGGTCATGGCGAGTCCCGTTGTGGGGAGGAGTTTCCGTACGGATTGATCTCGGACGATCTCTTCACGATCCTTTCCCTCGTTGAAGCCGAGCCGGAGCGCGTTGAGGCAACCAGCGGCCGGAATCCACGCACGGGTGTCGTCGACGCCGTCACGGCCCGACTCTGCTTTCCCCGTGGCGAGCAGGCGCATGCCTTCGTCTCATGGCCGCATCCGTTTCAGGAACAGAAGCTGGTCGTCGTTGGCGAACAGGCGACAGCCGTGTTCAATGATGGCGAGCCCTGGGACCGCAAGCTGATTCTTTACCGCCAGTGCGTCGACGGACAGGGTCTCATTCCGGCTGTGCCGGCGGAGCCGGCGGTGCTCACCCCCAACGAACCGCTCGGGCAGGAGTGTCGGTATTTTCTCGATTGCATCACCGCCGGCTCCCCACGGCGGACTGGTTGCAGCGAGGAATTGGACGTGCCGCGTGTGCTGTCCCAGGTCTGCCGGTCGCTGGGGGAAGCGATCGGAACGGCTCCTGCCTCGTCACCGTTCCCGAACGTCAGCATTCATGAAAGTGCCTATGTGGACGTCCCAGGGGAAATCGGTGAGGGAACGCGGATCTGGCACTTCAGCCACATACTGCCCGGCTCGCGCATCGGCCGGAACGTAAACATTGGGCAGAACGTCTCCATCGGCCCCGACGCGGTGATCGGAGATCACTGCAAGATCCAGAACAATGTTTCGGTCTACAAGGGGGTGGTTCTGGAGGATGGTGTCTTCTGCGGCCCATCTTGTGTCTTCACCAATGTCATCAACCCCCGCGCTGAGATCGAGCGCAAGGCGGATTTCAGGCGGACACTGGTCAAGCGCGGGGTCAGCATCGGCGCCAACGCAACCATTGTCTGCGGTCACACGTTGGGCGAATACTGCCTGATCGCCGCCGGTGCGGTGGTAACCCGCGATGTGCCGGCTTATGCCCTGATGGCCGGTGTCCCGGCCCGCCGGATCGGCTGGGTAAGCCGCCAAGGCGAGCGATTGGGCTCCGACCTGGTCTGCCCGGCTACCGGGCAGCGCTACCGGGAGATTGGCCCGGACATCCTTGAGGAAGTGCCGGAGACGTAAGGGAAGATGAACCCAGCTCCCAAGCCCCCGATCCCGATCGCCGTTCCCTGCATGGGGGAGGAGGAATGGCTCGCGTTGCGTGAGCCGATCGAAACCGGCTGGTTGACGCAAGGACCGAAAGTCGCAGCTTTCGAGCGCGCTTTTGGTGAACGGCACGGCGTCCGGTTCGCCCTCGCCTCGACCAGCTGCACGACCGCTCTGCATTTGGTGCTCGCCGCACTCGGCATCGGGCCGGGCGACGAGGTCATCGTGCCCGCCTTCACCTGGGTGTCGACGGTGAATGTCGTCCTCCTGTGCGGCGCCGTGCCGGTGTTCGCCGACGTGGATCCGCACACTTTCAACATCCGCCCGGACGAGGTCGAGCGTTGCCTGACGTCGCGCACCCGCGCCGTCATCGCCGTCCATCTGTTCGGACGGTGCGCTGAAATCGATGCCATCCGTGCGGCGCTGCCGCCGGACGTCCATCTCGTCGAGGATGCGGCATGCGCTGCCGGCGCCTCCTACCGCGGCCGCCCGGCCGGCGGGCTGGGAACCGCCGGAGTTTTCTCGTTCCATCCGCGCAAGTCGATCACCACCGGCGAGGGCGGGATGGTGACCACGAACGACCCGGTATTGGCCGAACGGGTCGCCATGCTGCGCAACCACGGCGCCTCGACGCCTGAAGAGGTTCGTCACACCGGTCCCAAGCCGTTCCTTCTGCCGGCCTTCGACGTGCTGGGCTTCAATTATCGGATGACCGATCTGCAGGGGGCGGTGGGGCTCGTCCAGTTGGGAAAACTCGACCGCTTCGTCGACGAGCGCGCCGCCGCCGCCGCCCTTTACCGCGAAGCCCTGGCTGATCTGCCGTGGCTTCGCCTGCCGGCGGAGCCCGAGGAAGGGCGGCATGCATGGCAGGCGTTCGTCGTCTCCGTCAATCCGGAAACGGCTCCCCATTCACGCAACGCGATGATGGAACTCCTGCAGGAGCAGGGCATTGCGACACGGCCGGGAACGCACGCCGTGCACATGCTGGGGCACTATCGCGACCGTTTCGGCCTGCGTCCCGACGATTTTCCCGGAGCCCGCGACTGCGATCGCCACAGCATGGCGATCCCGCTGCACAATAGGATGACGCATGATGACTACACCCACGTCATCGACACCCTGCACAGCCTCTGACCGAGCCGCCGCACCGCCGGCGTGGCTCGCTGGCGTTTTGGGCATCGCGCTGCCGGAGGAGGGCGGTCAAGCGTCGCTGGACGGGAGTGTCCTGACGGTTCATAAGGGTATTCCACGCGTACAGGCCGACGCCACGCGGGCCCAGGCGCAGACACGAGACACCTTTGGTTTCCTGTGGGGAGGCGAGGGGCGCTTCGAAAGCCCGGAGAGCCTGAAGCTGCTGGGCGACTGGTACCGGACCTTGTACGGCCCGGTCGCGGATGCCTCCTGGTGGGCGGAACACGGTGACCGGCCGCTGCTGATCGACGCGGGCTGCGGCGCCGGTCTTTCGGCGCTCGGCCTGTTCGGCGACCGGCTGCGGCGCGTGCGCTATCTTGGCGTGGACATTTCCACCGCCGTGGATGCGGCGGCCATGCGCTTCCGCGCCCAGGGACTGGAGCCGGGCTTTCTGCAATGCAGCCTGATGGACCTGCCGCTTCGCCCGGCCTCCGTCGACCTCATATATTCGCAAGGCGTGCTGCACCACACGGATTCGACCCGGGAGGCTCTGCTCGGTCTGGCGCGGCTGCTGAAGCCGGGCGGACGCTTCCTGTTCTACGTGTACCGGCGCAAGGGGCCGGTCCGTGAGTTCACCGACGACCTCATCCGCGACCGACTACAGGAGATGGCTCCGGAGGATGCCTGGGCGGCGATGATACCGCTGACCCGGCTTGGACAGGCGCTGGGGGAACTAAAGCTCGAGATCAAGGTGCCCGAGGCGATCGATCTGCTTCAGATCCCGGCTGGGCGGATCGATCTGCAGCGGCTGTTCTATTGGCATGTCTTCAAGGCGTTCTACCGGCCTGACCTAACGCTGGAGGAAATGAACCACATCAACTTCGACTGGTACGCGCCGCGTAATGCGCACCGCCAAAGCCCGCAGGAGGTCCGCGTCTGGTGCGAGGAAGCTGGCTTGATCATCGAGCGCGAACATGTCGAGGATGCTGGGATCGCCGTCATCGCGCGGAAGGTGGCTTGATCATGCCGGGCATGGAGGGAGACCGGTCGTGTGCGGCATAGCGGGGCTCCTCAATCTCGACGGGGAGCCGGCGGCGGCGGTGCTGGTGCAGCGCATGTCCGACATGCTGGCGCACCGGGGGCCGGATGGGGACGGTGTCCTGACTTGCGGCCCCTGCGGACTGGGCCATCGACGTCTTGCCATCATCGACCTTACGGCCGGTGGTCGGCAGCCGATGACGACCGCCGACGGAAGATTTACCATCACCTACAACGGCGAGCTCTACAACTTTCAGGAGTTGCGCGCCGAACTCCAGGCCGCCGGGCAGCGTTTCGTATCCCGCAGCGACACGGAAGTTGTCCTGAAGGCGATCGCCGAGTGGGGAATGGAGGCGCTTTCCCGCTTCAACGGCATGTTCGCCTTTGCCGTCTGGGACGCTGAGCGCCGTGAACTGCTGCTGGCGCGAGACCGTTTCGGAGTGAAGCCCCTTTATTGGGCCCGGACCGGCGCCACCATCCTGTTCGGTTCGGAAGTCAAGGCGCTGCTGACGCATCCAAGGTTCAGCGCCGAAATGGACCCGGCCGGTTTGGCGGAGTATCTGAGCTTCCAGAACTTTTTCACCGACCGGACGCTGTTCCGCAACGTCCGTCTGCTGCCGGCCGGCTGTATCCTGCGGATTGGCTTGGACGATGGTGAAGCCCGGCTGAACCGCTATTGGGACTACGCTTTTACCGAACCGGAGACGCCCGAGACGTCGGATGCCTATGTCGAGGAGCTGGACCGGTTGTTTTGTCAGGCGGTCGGCCGGCAGCTGGTCAGTGACGTACCGGTGTCGAGCTATCTCAGCGGCGGCATCGATTCCGGGTCGGTGACGGCGGTGGCGTCACGCTACCAACCCGAAATGCAGACCTTCACCGTCGGCTTCGATCTGCATTCGGCGTCGGGTCTTGAGCTTGGCATGGACGAGCGCGAACTGGCCGAGCACATGTCCTATCTCTTCGGAACCGAACATTATGAGATGGTGCTGAAGGCCGGCGACATGGAGCGGATCCTGCCCCGCATGACCTGGCATTTGGAAGAACCGCGGGTCGGGCAGAGCTACCCGAACTTTTATGCCGCCCAGCTTGCCAGCAAGTTCGGCAAGGTGGTGCTGGCTGGAACGGGCGGGGACGAACTGTTCGGAGGCTACCCATGGCGTTACTACCGCGCTGTCATCAATCAGAACTTTGAAGCATATGTCGATAAATACCACCAGTATTGGCAGAGGCTGGTCCCAGCCTCCCTGATGCCGTCCTTGCTCCGTCCGATATGGAGTGACGTCCGGGATCTGTCCACCCGAGATATTTTCCGAAATGTATTCGATAGTCATGCAGCTGATCTGACAAGACCTGAAGATTACATCAATCACTCATTATATCTGGAAGCGAAAACTTTCCTTCATGGACTTTTGGTGGTCGATGACAAGTTGAGCATGGCGCATGGGCTGGAAACGCGCGTGCCTTTTCTCGACAATGATCTGGTTGATTTCGCCATGCGCACGCCGGTGGGTCTGAAACTGGGCAACTTGGGCGAAGTCATCCGCCTCAACGAGAATCAGCCGGGACCGAAGACCCAGCAGTATTTCGATAAGACCCATGACGGGAAGCTTATCCTTCGCAAAGCGATGCGGCGGCATGTGCCCGACAGGGTCAGCGAAGGGCAAAAGAAGGGATTTTCCGCTCCCGACGCCACTTGGTTCCGTGGCGAAAGCATCGAGTATGTGCGACGCATGCTGCTCCACAGCCGCGCGCGTATCTATGAGTTCATAGACCGCGAAACCGTGCAGGCGTTGGTGGCCGATCATCTGGACGGCCGCGTCAACCGTCGGCTGCTCATCTGGTCCCTGCTTTCGCTCGAACAATGGTGCCGCACTTTCCTGGATGGCGGCGCCGTGACCGCAACCAGGGACGTCGCCCGTATTTTGTGAGGCAGGGAGGCATGGTGATCGGACGCATCCTTCTTTCCAGTGATCTGCAGGGAATCCTGCAAATCTTGCCGGCGCTCGACCTTGCCGGCATCGTGACGGCGGACATGCGAACGCTGCCTGACGAATTCGCCAGTCGGGCTCTGCAGACCCCGGCTCATCTCCTGCCGAGCGTAAGAATGCCATGGCCGACATCCTGATCACCGGCGGAACCGGTTTTATCGGCCGTAGGCTGATCGCGCGCCTGATCGACGAACACACTGTCTGGGTCGTGGCGCGCCGCATTCCGAGCGGTGGCGATCCGCGCGTACGCTGGATCGTCCATGACCTCGCCCGCCCGGAGGCGCCACCCGGGCTGCCGCGGCGGATCGACGCCATCGTGCATCTCGCTCAATCGCCTCACTACCGTGACTTCCCGGCGCGTGCCGCCGAGATCCATGCAGTATCGGCCGGAGCCTGCATGCACCTGCTTGACTGGGCGCAGCGGGCCGGAGCGCGGCATATGGTGGTGGCCTCCACGGGCGGTCTCTACGGCTGGTCCGAGCGCCCCTTGCGTGAAGGCGATCCCCTGCATGGAGACGAGGGACCACTCGCCTTCTATTTTGCTGCCAAACAGGCCGCCGAATCGCTCACGGCTCCCTTCGCCGGTCTGCTCGTAACGGCAGTCCTGCGTTTCTTCTTCGTCTATGGTTCGGGCCAGAACCTTGGGATGCTGATGCCGCGGCTGCGCGACGCGGTGATCGACGGTCGCCCGATCCATCTCAAAGGCGAAGCGGGCATGGCGTTCAACCCGGTTCATGTGGACGACGCAGTGCGTGCCATCCACCGTAGCCTGGACCTGACGGCCTCGCATGTCATCAACATTGCCGGACCGAACGTGCTGACCCTGCGCAAGGCTGGAGAAATGCTGGGGCGGATCCTGGACCGTGAGCCGGTCTTCGTAACGGAGTGTGGCCAAGCCGGTCGCGACATGGTTGCCGACATCGGCCTGATGACCAGGACCCTTGGCGGACCGATGGTAAGCGCGCAGGAGGGGTTGGTCGAGCTGTGCCGGGAAAGGGGAGGCGGGATGAGTGGAATTCCGACTGTCACGCGTATGGAACGGCCGACCGCCTGCGGCAAGCCTTGACGGGCCGTCACAGGTTTCCGATCGGAGAGAGTGGACAGCCTGTCCGGTGGCGAGCGTCCGCTACGTCGGTCAGCGCGCAATGCCATCCCGCCGGTGCTCGCTCAAGCTGTCGTAGAGGGCGATCAGCTGCCGGGCGACGGCCCGGTTATCGTGCAGGCGCAGGATGGATTGGCGGGCGATGGCACGCTTGTAGGCAAGTTCTTCGGGATGGTTGAAATAATATTCTATGGTATCAGCCAAATCATGGAGATTGGAGAAAATGAATCCGCTTTCTTTCAGCTCGGCACTCATCAGGTCCGGGCGAATCCATGTGATGGTCGGGACGCCACAACACAGGCTTTCGATCTGCGCATTGGCGTAATATCCCATTTTCATCTTGCCGATTGCGAGATCAGCATCCGCCAATGCCTGCAGAACCTCGCTGTGCTTGACGTTGCGCAGGAAGATGAAGTCGATGGGGTAGCCCTTGGCCTGCAAGCGGTCCACCGCTGCCTGGATGGCGGTGGTCCCCTCGATGCCCGGGTGGGTGGTGGCGTGCACGATCTTGAATCTCGAACGCTCGGGCCACAGCACACCGGACGGCGGCGGCAGGACCGCATCGACCGGTGCGAAGAATGGGAAGTGCTGGGCCTCGGGCAGGAAATCACGCATGTCCGGTGTGGTCACCAGGATGAGGTCCGCGTAACGGGCGGCGAGGTCGCGGCGCAGAGTGCTGCGGGGAAGCTTGCAGATGTGCGGACGGTAATCGCAGTCCTGGCAGATGTTGAGCACCGGATGAAGAGCGATGTTGCGGTCACGGTCGCGTGCCTCGCATCCACGGAAATGGACGACCACGTTGCGACCCAGCCTTTTCAACTCCTCCACTTCCCAGCCCAGTTCGGACGGCGTGATCATGAAATGAAAATGCACGGTCTCATAACGCGCCATGATTCGCCAGAACCAGAACCACTCGTTCAGACGCACGAAGCCCAGGCGGTGGTTGGGCGTGAAACGGAAATCCGCCCGATCCCACAGAGGAGACTCGTCGACCGCCATGTACGCGGCGTCGAAGCCCTCCTGCCGGAGGATCTGCACCGTGTAGTAGGGCACATGGACCATGTAGGATACGTGCAGCACCGAGCGTGGGCGGAAACCGCCGCCGAGAACTCTTACCAACGCACGATCCAGCAGCCGCCGGACGAGGTCACGCATGATACGGGGCCCGGTGCCGGTCAACTCCGGAGACATCCATGCTGTTGATCGATGCTTCGATCATCTTTGCCTGTATCTTTGTGCTGCGCATGGCCTTCAGGCTCTACCATGATCCCCAATTGCCGACAAAAGCTTTCGCACTGGCAGGTTACAGCGGCGACGGCATGACCCATCTGTACATGACCGAGAGCATACGCCAGCATCAAGGGCGCATTCCGGACAGCGATCACCAGTTTCTCCTGAGTGGGCCATCCGATTATCCGCTGGGATTCCATAAGCTGCACGCATGGCTGTCCCGGCGGCTTCTGGAGCGGATCGAATGGATGGTGACGCCGGCCTGGGAGGCCGCTCACGCGGCCGTCGCCTATGCGGGAGCGCATCATCTGCTGACCGATGCCGCTCTGCTGGGCGGTAAGCTGGATTCTGCGGCGGCGCGGCCGGTTGCGATGATGGCAGCGGTGGGCATGATGCTCACCCCCTACCTTATCCGTGATCCGGCGCGGTCGAGCGTCTATGGTGAGCGTGCCTTCGGCTTTCTCTGGGCCAACGCCACCCTGTATGCCGTCGTGCTTTTCGCCCATACCTTTCATCCCGGATGGCTTGCCGGAGCGGCGGTCGCCTTCACGGTCACGGCCGTAAGCAGCAAATTCGGTGTCCAGGCCGTCGTTTTCGTCTGTTTGGCGCTTGCGGCTCTGCGGATGGATCCGCTGCCGGTCCTGGCGCTGCCGGTGATCATGCTGGCGGCGGCGGTGCTGAGCCGTGGCTACGCCCTGCGGGTTCTGCGCGGGACCATCCGCCACTCCCGCCACTACCGCAACTGGATCGTTCACGTCCACGCCTTCACACGATCCTTCTCACTGAGGCAGTTCGTCGACGCGGCCCGCCTCCTCCGCCGGGGCCGGCTGCGTGACGCATGGAGGATGGCCGCTACGCATCCGGTGATGCGCATTCTGCCGGAGGTGCCATGGCTGTTGTTCCTTGCTTGGTTTCTTTCAGCGCGACCGGACTACGGTGGCAGCTCGACGGAAATGAAAGCCTGGCTGGAGATGTGGGCGTTGGCGGCAGTGCTGGTCACCACCGCAATCCTGGCCGATGCGCTGAAGTTCCTGGGAGAGGCCGAGCGTTACCTGGAATATGGCTTGTTTCCGATGGCCCTTCTGGGAGCGCTGGTCGCGTGGCAGGGTGGGATGGGGCTGGTGGTGTGGTTGACCATCGTGGTCTACAGCGTCGGCCGCCAACTCCGCACCATCCTGTCGCCGACCCTCATCTCGCTTACCACCCCTCCGGGTGCCGGTGCGCTGATCACCGCACTGAAGAGGATACCACCGACGACGTTCGTCGCCATTCCCGGCCGGCTCTGTTTTCCGGTTTGTTACGAGACCCGGCATCGTGCCTTGTGGGTTCTGGCCAATATGCCGGACGGGCACCTCTTCCAGGATTTCCAGGAGCTCATCGGTCCGGCGGGTTCCGGCATATACCCCTATCCCGCTCCGGAGCGTCTCCGCGCGAACATGGAGCGGCATGGAGTGGAGCTGCTGGTCGTCTCAAAGGCCGAACTGGCGGATGTGCGGCGAGGCTACGGAATCGATTACGACTTCACCGGCTGGCCGGTGCTGATGGACAACGCGGCCTATCGCGTCTACGGGCCGGTCCGTCCGGCCGAACCGGAGCGTGACGGCCCGGACTTTCAGAAGGAAAGGGCCTTCTCCGCCACCACGATCAATCCGCCGCGATAGTCCTTCCGGTCGAAGAGCGACAGCAGAGACAGCAGGAAGGTCAGCCCCCGCGACTGGGCATAGGCCGAGGAGCGGCTGGGGTCGAGATGATGTTGGAATTGCTGCCACGCCATCCAGTTGCCGGCAACGGCGCGGGGGGCGTAGCTGACCGACCGTGCGGTGAAGCCATGCTGTCTCAGCAGAGCCACGACCTCATCTTCCTGGAAGAAATGGCGCTGAGCGGTGCCGAACTTTTCCTGCAGCGCCGCGCAATACGCCTCATAGCTCTTCGGCATCCGGTTGGGATACTGTCGGGCAAGCCTTTCCAGGCGTGGCGAACGCACCCGATAAGCCTCTTCGATCACCAGCGGGCCGGTGCCGTTCGGAACGACGAGGCGTCCGCCAGGTTTCAAAACACGGGCGACCTCCTTCAGGAAATCACCCGGATCGGGAAGCATCGGCAGCACCTCCGAGGCGAGCACGCGATCGAAATAGTCATCGGCAAAGGGAAGCCGTTCGCCGGTCGTTTGCAGATAACGCAACCGGTCCGCCAGCGGCAGTGGAATGCGGAAACCACGCAGCGCCGGATTGACGTCCACGCCGATGGCCTCGGTCGTGAGCTTGGCCAGTTCGACCGTCATGAATCCCGCACCGCACCCAAGGTCGAGGACCCGGTCAGACGGCTGTGCATCAAGAGCTCGCATGATGGCGGGCGCCTGGAGACGCTTGAAAAGATTCGGATGACCGAACAGGCGCCCCACAGCGTCCCGGTAGGGAATTCCACAAGGGCGGTAGCCAAAGCTCATGAAGCCAGGCTTGCGCGAAGGATTGATGTTAAGGGGCATTGGTCCGCTCCGCGAATCAGCGGTCAGAACAGGAACCAGCCGGCGAGCACGGCGATCACCGCCGCCACCGTGCCGACCACCATCAGATTTTTAATCAATACGGCCTGATCGATTAACGACATGGCATAGGGATAGCCGTTGTAAACATTGACCATGCCCTTGCCGGCGAGTTGCTCGGCCATCTCGTTGACGTACATGCTGGCGATGACGACGACGGATTGTGCCGGTCGGCTGTCGATGAATTCATCGAACCGGTGCACGGGCAAACCGTCCAACGTTCCCGACTTGTAGCTGTCGATGAAGCCCAGCACGGTAAGTCCCGGAACCTTGCCCAGGGCTTTCCGGACATGCTGCCCGGCGGCGCCCGAGCCAAAGATGAAGAGGGGCGTGTTCTTAGGAAGATCGCTGGTATGACGTAGTGTAAGCATTTGCAATCCTTGCCCTCTTTCCGAACGATCCGGGCCGGCGCAACATCGCCGGTTGAAATCGCTGGGACGATACCGGCACCAGCCGATGCATTCAAGCGACAGTCAATATTTGGACTGCCCTAGGTTAAGAGAATGTTGATTGGCTCTTTGGAACGGAGTGCAAGTGGAGATGTACACTTCGGAGCCACAGGCATGTCTTGATCGAAATTCTGTCGCGAGACGCTGGATTGCATTCGCCGATTGTGACCGATGGCCGTGGATCAGCCGGCTCATTGCCGAAAGATTCTGAAATGGAATGGATCAGCATGCTAGGCATGTTCCTGGGCAGCGTTCAAGGCTGAACGGGAAGAGAATGCTGCAGCGCAAAACGGGTGGTAATCTCCCACCATACCCCGTGGGGGCGCCGTACGGATATCGAACACCGTTTCAATCGATGGGCGGGCATCTTCCAGGCCGAACCCCTGCCCATCAAGGATGTTCTCGTAAGTAACGGTATGAAGATCGGTGAAGCCTTCGCTGAACTCCAACTCTTCACCATCGATCGTGATCGACCGGAACGTCCGTTTCCCGGCGGCTAGAATCTCGGCTGGAAGATGGGTGGCGTTGATCGACAGGAACCAGCGCACTCTGGCTTTCGCGAATTCAAGATAGCCAGCGGCCGCGTCGGGTTCATGAAGATGCATGATGGAGCTTTGCCGAGGGCCGAAGACCCACTCAAGCATGTCAAAGAAATGCACCCCGATATTGGTAGCGATGCCGCCGGATTTCTCGATCCTGCCCTTCCAGCTCGCTTGGTACCAGCGTCCGCGCGAGGTCAGGTAGGTAAGGTCGATATCATGTATCTTGTCCTTCGGAGAGGCCGCGACCTTTGCCCGCAACGCCTGGATGGCGGCATGATGGCGAAGCTGGAGGACGCTGTAGATGCGTCGGCCCGACTCCCGTTCGATATCGGCCAGGGCGTCGACGTTCCAGGGGTTCAGGACCAGCGGTTTCTCGCAGATGGCATCGGCGCCGACACGCAGGGCGAAACGTATGTGGGCATCGTGTAGGTAGTTCGGCGAGCAGATCGAGACATACCGGACCGGTTCACCCTTCCGGCGCTGTTTGTCGACGTGACGATCGAAGCGCTCGAATTCGGTGAAGAAATGAGCGTCCGGAAAATAGCTGTCGAGTATGCCCACGCTGTCCTTCGGATCGAGAGCGGCTATCAGATCGTTGCCTGTGTCCCTGATCGCTTTCATGTGACGCGGTGCGATGTAACCAGCGGCGCCGATCAGTGCAAATGGCTTCATTTCCAGACGTTCCCTCGGCTTCGACCACGGTGCGGCGTGGGTTGTGGCAGGCTGCGATGGACAGCCCCGTCAACCTCTCTCACGAAGATGATGAAGGCAAGAGCTTGGTTGTATCGTCAGGTCGGCTTCACTCTTCCAATAATCCGATCCTGGTCGCATTCCGTGTCCGGCCTCCAGAATTCATCAAGTCCAGTCGATCGTTCTGCCGCGCCCGTGCTGAAGGACGTGGCCAAGCGGACATCCGGATTGATCCGTTCCGGTGCAACTTCTATCATCGTCATCGATCGCGATGGGCTGCGTCGATGAACTGGAGGGTGTCTTGTCTACTGGAATCGGTTCGGGCCGGGCTGTGGCCGGCGCAACGCAGCCGACGCCGGCAGCCATCGACGGGTGGCGCAACCGCATTCGGGTGGAAACTTTCGCAGGCTATCATTACGGCATGGGTTGCGCACTGCTGGGTGAGGGCAGCGAATCACAGGCCCACGAGGCTTTCCGGCGTGCACTCGACATCCGGCCCGACTATCCGGAGGCGAGCCACCAGTTCGCCGAAGCCCTGCAACGCATCGGCCGGAATGCCGAGGCAGACCAGATCCGACGCGCGGCGGCGGCCTTGGATCCCGATTACGAATGGAAGGCAAGCTGGCGCATATCCCTGGAGCTCTTCCGCAACAGCCGGCCTGAAGAGGCGCTGTCCTGGATGGAGGAGCTGTTGTCCCGGCGGTCGGATTGCCCCGGAGCTCACGCGTTCGTTGGGCTGATCCATCTGTCGAGTGGCGAGGTGGAGCGGGCGCAGGAGGCGCTGGGCCGTTCTGCCGGAGTCACGGGAGAACTGGCGGAGGAATTGGCGCAGGAGTATTTCCGCATCGGCAAAGTGATGTTCGGCGAGGGACGGTCGGAGGCCGCCTTGGTCAGCCTCATCCAGGCCGCGGGGCTGTCGCCGGATTTTGCGCCGACCCAGTTCATGCTCGGCTGCGCATACCGTGGGATCCGGCAGGATCTGGCGTCGCTCGGTCCCTTGCGGCGGGCCATCGCCCTTGATCCGCAAATGACTGAAGCCATGATGGAGATGGGCATTTGCCTCATCGCCATTGGCCGGATCGCCTCCGGCGCTGAGCAACTGGGATGGGTTGCCAACCTCGTCCCGGATCGTGATTCCGCTTGGCTTAATCTGGCGCACGCGCGACAGCGGCAGGGCCGGGACGCCGAAGCCCTCGAACTGCATCATCACGCTATTTCCCTTGGGCCGCAAAATGCACGCAATCATGCCGGATTGGCGTTTACGCTGGAGGAGTTGGGGCGGATCGACGAGGCCGTGGCCACCTACAATGCGGCGTTGAAGCTTGATCCTTCCATCACCTGGGCGCGGAATCAGCTGGAAGCGCTGATTGCATCCAGAGGCGGGAAAACCGCTGCCTGAGTGCATGACCAGAAGGTGGGGAAATGGCTGGCGAATTAACCCGATGAAAGCGCTTGGTTCGTATGATTGGGAAAATATTCCACTGAAGCGTTCGCATCATTTCATGGCCATGCATAGCGGCCGGTGTGACGAATAGAGGAGAGGACACATGCTGCGCAGAAGTCCGTCTAAGCGTGTGCTGCTCTTTCAGGTTTATCCTGTCTGGCGGGGCGTCCAATCGGACATGCGGTTGCCGGTGGGGATGCTTTACCTCGCAGGTTCGCTGAAGCGCGCTGGTTATGACGTCAGCGTCTTCCATGTTCAGGACGAGCATGTGGACGAGATGTTGTCCAGCCTGGATCTTCATGACATCCTGTTCGTCGGTGTCTGCTCGGTCCTTACCGGATTCTCATTGCGATCTGCCATTGCTTTTTCAAGAAAAGTAAAGGCGATCAAATCCACGCTACCGATCGTCTGGGGAGGCGTTCAGCCCACGGCCATTTCCGAAGTCTGTCTGCGGGAGGAATTTGTTGACGCTGTAGGCATGGGGGATGGGGAGGACGTGATCGTCGAAATCGCCCATATGCTCAACGGCGATATGGAGCCGAAAGATGTAAAGAGCTTAGCGTTTAGAGACGAAAATGGAAAGATAATTGTCAACCCGCGGCGAGATATCACAAAAGAGCTTGATGAATATGAGCCGGATTTTTCATTAATTGATCTTAACAGATATATATTTGATGGGAGAATTACCGGTCTTTTGATGACGTCCCGTGGATGTCCGTTTGCTTGCACATTTTGTTATAATGATTATTTTAGTAAGCGTCGCTGGCGGAAGCACAGCGCTGATTTCGTGGTCAACACAGTGCAAGCTCTACGTCAAAAATACTATTTTCATACGATTTCTGTTTCTGATGATCTATTCATTGTGGATCGGAAGCGGGCCATTGACATTATCGAGCGACTGCACGCCATAGGGATCCGGGTATTTGGTGTGGACGTGAAAACGAATTTCATGGGTGAAGAAGAGATCAAGGCGTTGGCTCGCGCCGAGGTGGAATCCGTCTTTTTCGGGTTGGAAACATTGCAGCCGCGCTTGTTGGCCAACATGAAAAAGGAGCAAACCAATGAAGATGTAGTTGTCATGCTTCAACGTTTTGCCCGCCTTGCACCCAAGGTAATGTTGCAGACTGGTATACTTATGGCGCTTCCGTACGAGCGCCCCAGTGAAATCAGGTCGGATATTCGCGCCGGCCTCGATCTATACCGGCACAATCCAAATCTGTCGGTATATTTTGGAACTCTGTTCCCATTGCCTGGAACGGCGATGATGGATGCTGCTCGTCTAAACGGCTTTGACCCTAAGACCGTCTACGATTACGCCGACATCGACCTGAACACCGCCTGGGATCTCTGCGGTCAATGGACCTTGTTCGAGCCGACCCGGCGCGACCGGGAAATTTTGCGTCTCACAGAGAAATACTCGCAGCTTGCTGGTATCCCAATGATGATTAACAACATTGTGGTAGCGACGACAAAGGACCGCCTATGTGTCCTGTTGTTCCGGCTTCTCTTCGCAGTAGCGGTGGTCCGGCTCCGCCATGGCCTGTTCTTCCTGCATGCTTTCGATTTCAAGGCTTATGACGGTATCTGGAAACTGTATCAATGGCATCCGAAGCTCTATTTCAAGAGTTTTTGGAAGTCGGTGAAGCCAAAAAGCACGCCTCCTTCCGATCTTAGCGCGAGTCCCCAATCGCCGTGAGGATCGAGATCGCCGCAGATCGTTATGGTTCCCCCGCTGCCGCATCGCCGACGATGCGGGCCGGGGAGCCCCATGCCTTCTTGCCAGCCGGGATTGAGCTGTTGACGAAAGACATGGCGCCGATGACCACGCAATCGCCAATGACGCTTCCCATGGCAATGACACTGTTCGGACCGATATAGACTCCGTTGCCGATCGTCGTGCTTTGGATTTCCGGCGGGTAGGCGCCTTGCGTCAGGCTCCATCTCACGGTGTTATGGGTGTAGATCTGCACACCGGCCGAGATGGAACAATGATCGCCGATCTCCAGCCGTCCGCCGGAGCCGTCCAGAATGACATTCGGGCCGATCCAGCTGTGCCGGCCGACCTTCACGTCACCCAGTATGAGAACATTGTCGTAGCAGGACGTGCCTTCACCGAAGCCGTATTCTCGGGCGTTTTCCCATCGGTCGGTCACCAGGTCGCCGAAGGAGACGCGGCGCATGAAACGCGCCATCTTTTCCGCCTGCATCGCCTTTTGGAGCAGCCTGAGTTTTTCCAGCATTGATGGACCTAGCCGTTCAACATGGCACGGTATCGTGCCGCCTGATCGTGGAAAGACTGCTGCCACAATTCCAGGGACAGTAAGCCCCAGATTTTCCGCGAAAAGCGGCCGGTGCGCGCCATCCCGTCGACGATGTGGTCCACGTTGACGAACGGACGGTTGCGTGCCTGCTCACTGCGAAACAGGTCACCGATCCAGTCGCGCAATTCGCCCGAGAACCACTCGGCCAGCGGCACGGGGAACCCCATCTTGTCCCGGCGCTCGACGATCGGGACCGGCAGGACGTCCTGGAAGGTGGTCTTCAGCAGGTGTTTCATGCGACCATCGGTGAACTTCACATCGGCGGGCACGGTGGCGGCGAATTCGACCAACCGGTGATCGAGCAGCGGCACCCGGCTTTCCAGCCCATGCGCCATGCTCATGCGATCCTCGACGTGCAGCAGCGCCGGGATCAGGCACTTCAGGTCAAAATGAGTCATGCTGTCGAGATAGGCTTCCTTGCGCACATTGCGTTGATTGTTGAAGATCTCGCGGAAGGCTGTGATCACGCGTTCGCGATCGAGTTCGTGCCACCGGATCTCGCCCGACATGTCCTTGGCTTGGTCGATCAGCCGGAAGTAGCGGTCGTCGAGTCCACCAAACAGACCTTCACGCCAGAACTCCTGAAGCAGAGGCTTGTACTCGCGCAAGACACCCAAGTTTGGAATGATGGATTCAGCCGTGACGACAAAATTACCGTTCCGGTAGGTTCCATCGATGGCGGCACGAAAGCATTGCTCGAAATAGGCTATAAGATAACGCGCATATCCACCGAAGATTTCATCGCCGCCCTGCCCTCCGAGCACAACCTTGACATGCCGTGCCGCCAGTGCCGACAACATGTATTGGGGAAACGCACCTGGCCCAGCCACCGGATAGTCGAGATGGTACATGACGGCACTGATAGAGTCGCGGAAATCGGCAGCGGTGATATCGGTCTCATGCAGCTTTCCCCCGGCCGCGCCGACTACCGTGCGGGCATGGTGGCTCTCGTCATAGCCCGGATACGCGCCGAACCGGCCGTGGAAGCCATTGATCGCCCCACCGGAACGCCGGTCGCTCAGCAGATAGACGAGACTGGAATCGATACCGCCCGACACATGGGCACCGATCGGCGCATCGCTGCGCAGATGCAACTCCAGTGATTCATCAATCAATTCCGCAAGGCGCCTCTGGAAATATTGCGGACTGTGGTCAAAATCAATTTGATAAGATATATCCCAATATCTCTGGGTAATTACCCGTCCGTTTTCGACCAATAGATAATGACCTGGCAACAGCTGGTGCACGCCATGGAATAATGTGTGTTCCCCAATGGTGTATTGAAATGTCAGGTACTCTGCCAGGGCTCCGCTGTCAGTCTCTATGCTGGCTAAAAAAGGGAGAAGAGCTTTGGCTTCGCTGGCAAAGATAAAAAAATCACCAACGGTGGCGTAGTAGAATGGCTTGATGCCGAAGCGGTCCCGCGCACAGAACAGCCGCTGCCGGGGTTCATCCCACAGGGCGAAGGCGAACATTCCCCGCAGTTCCGCCAATGCATCAAGGCCGTACCGATCATGGGCAGCAAGGAGAACCTCGGTATCGGATTGGCTTTGAAAGTTCCAGACAGGTTCCAGGGTGCGGCGAATCTCACGATAGTTGTATATCTCGCCGTTGTAGGTCAGGGCATTGCCCTGAGAGGAGATCATCGGCTGCATTCCAGCGTCCGTCAGGTCGATGATCTTGAGCCGGCGATGGGCAAGGCCGACATGCTTTTGTGGGCTTGTCCAAGTACCTGCGCCATCCGGTCCACGGTGGGCCACCAGCCGGTTCATGACGTCCAGCATTCGTTCCAGCCCGGGAACGGGTTCTCCCCTCAGGTTGACGATACCGGCAATCCCACACATCAATGGAACCTTTCAAGAACCCCACCGAACCGGCAGGCCCCTCCGCTCCGTATGGGCCATGCCTTGATCGCGACGATAGCTCCTGTTAATTAATGAAAAGATATTACAGTGTTCCTTTGGGGAGCCTGTTTCAGCAAAGCGAAACCCCGCAGCATTCCCCGGGAGAGCACGATCTTGATGTCCGGCCTGGCAGACCCTGCCTATCTCATCGAAAATCATCGTTTTCCCAAGGTCTTTGCAACAGGGAAGCTGTTGAGCGTCATCTACCCTTATTATCGCAAGCGCGACGTGCTGTTGCGTTCACTTGAACATCTGCGGCGACAGCGCCTCGATGGATGCCGAAGCGATCAGATCGAGGTGATCGTCGTTGACGATGGTTCCCCTGACGATGGAATCGCTTCAGTCTTGCCGGAGGAGGTGGTCTACCTGTACCAGCGCAAGAACGGTTTTGGAGCCGCACGGGCCCGCAACACGGGCGCCAAATTGGCAAATGGACGTTATCTCGTCTTTCTTGATCCCGACATCCTGGTGGAGCCAGGCTACACCGATGCGGTGCTGCGCGGTTTCTGCACCCATGGTGATCGAATGGTGCAGTGTGGTTATGTTGACAGTTACTATTTCGAAGGCAGCCCGGATCCGCGTCTCCAGTACGGTGTCTGGGAAGCCCCAAACCGGCCAACCGATCGTTTTTATCAGGTGATCAGTGGCAATATGGCCGTTTCCCAGGAGCTCTTCATGGAGGTGGGAGGGTTCGACGAGGATCTTGTCTACGGCGAGTTGGAGGACACCCTGTTCGGCTATCAGGTCGGCCTGCGCTCGGGCACTGCGGTCTTCTTCAATACGGACATGCGGGCTGTCCATGTTCCCCATCCGCCGGGATTGGCCCATGCGAACGGTGCGATGACGCGTGAGATCATTCGGCGCAAATGGCCTGCCTTTCATGCCGATTTCATTGAGCGCGCCACGCGATGACGGGGACGGCACCGGTATGCGCTGAAGACCTGCTGCGCCGTTTCGAAGCCTACGACCCTTACGGTTCGTCTCCGATAAGCAGCTTCTGGCCACCGCGTGTACGGCCGCGGCGCTGGAACGGCGACCGTCGCGACGCAACCGCGGATGCCATCCATTATGACCGTGCGGAGACCGCCGCACTCATAAATCTGCTGGCGGGTCGTGGCCGCCCGCGACGGCGTGTGCTGATCTCGGACTTCTACAGCGGTCTCAGTTGCCGGCTGTGGGGAGAGCTCTTCGAGACCGTGGAGGCCATCAGTCTGCGTCCTTTTCCCGAGCCGGTACTGCAGGACGGACGTTTCCGAATCCATTTCGGTCTGATCGGCGATCTGCCGTTTCTCTATCGTGCGTTGTCCGACATGCGTCCACTCGACGTTGTCATCATCGATGGCACCGTGCGCTACGATCTTGTGATGACTTTGTATTATACAGTCCGCCGGATCGTCGCTGATGGCGGTTTGATCGTCTTTCTGCACACCTGCGTGACGGAGCCAGGCAATCACACGCGACGTTTCGTGGAAGGGTTGCGGCAGGGAAGCATTGACGGGCTGAGCCACACCATCAACGATCTTGCTTTTGCCGGCACCGGCGGACTGGGCGTGGCCTTTGAGGAGATCGGCCGATGACATTGGCTGCAGAGCCGGCTGGCGGGGCCTTCGCCAAGCATCCCCGGTTTTTGGAACTGACGTCCCTCCGGCGTCGGGATCCCGATGCCGTCGCCCAAACCGTCATCGCTGCGGCACTGCGGCAGCCGGAGACCCTTCTGCCGCTGGCCCGCCTGTGCGCCGCACTGGATGGGCGCGGCATGCCTCCGCCGTTCGACGACCCGGCCTGGAATGCTGGACCGGAACCGGAGAGGACGGTTTCCGGAAAAAAGGAAACATCCCGGCGTTCGGTGGTCTTTCTGGGAAACAGCTACTACAACTTCCTGTATCTGGCTGCGGCGTTGCGGCGCCGGGGATGGGACGCGCTCTCGGTCAATCTTGAAGACGATACGGACAACGGGCTTCTGTTCCATGGCGAAGACCTGAATCTGCGCCTTCCCGATGGCCGCGAATTCCTGCGCAACCTGCGAAGCTTCTACGATGTGGCGGCGCGCCGATTTCGCATGATTCATCTGTACGGGAAAGGGCGCTTGGCATTCTTTCCCGAGAATTCCGGCGTGATGGGGGTGCCCTGGGATCTGCTGGCCCTCAAGGCGCGTGGTTTGCGCATCGGTTACAGCACCTATGGCTGCCAGGATTCCGTGTCGCAATCGAGCTTCGACCGGTGGAGTGGCGGACATTGCTGCAGCGTCTGCGTATCGCGGGACCAGCTGGCCGTCTGTTCCGACGCCGGTAACCTTGCCTGGGGGCGCCGGGTCCAGGCGCTCTGCGATCTCATCAGCATCGAGATCGACGCCATGCTCGATTTCAAGGCCGGCCCCCAGGTTTATCGTGAGCCGTTGACCTGCGCCCTCGACCCGGAACTGTGGCGTCCCGACCTGCCCATCCCTGACCATTTCCGCCGGCTGAAGGATCCGGACGAGGTGATCATCTACCACGCGGTAGGCGATTACGACCTGCGCACCCGGGATGGCCGCAACCTTAAAGGCACGCATGCCATCGTCAATGCGGTCGAAGCCTTGCAGCGCAAGGGGCTGAAGGTCCGTCTCGATTTTGTGAAGGGCGTGCCCAGCCGGGAAATCCGGTTTGCGCAGGCGCAGGCCGATATTGTTGTCGACCAGATTCTCTATGGCCGGCACGGAGCGAACGGGCGTGAGGCGATGATGCTTGGCAAACCCACGGTTGTCCACATGAATGCATCCGAGGACCGTCCGGACGGCATGTCGGATTATGTCCGCAACTGCCCGACCGTCCAGGCCGACGCGTCGACCCTGGAGACGGTGCTGGAAGATTTGGTGCGCGCACCGGAGAAGCGGCGGAAACTTGGAGCCGCCAGCCGCGACTACGCGCTGAAATGGTGGTCCGCCGACGCTTGCGCCGAACGGTACGAGACTGTCTACGACCGCATCATGGCCGGTCAAGCGCCGAGCGAGCGTGCCGGGCCATAGTCCTGCTTCGCCTGTGATTCGGTCGTTGGAAACAGATCGAAGATCCGCTCCAACGGCATTAAGGAGAGCTTTATCATTGCGCCCCATTGTTTCATCGAGATGTTTTCATCGGTGTCGCCGGCGATAATAAATGAGAAGATCAAGGATCTTGCGTGCCATATGAATTCGATTTTTTATAATCATCTCGTCCATGAGGAACTGAAATGATAAAGATTCTTTTCTTCAATCCTGAGCAATATGTCGATTTCGAAAACGAACCGAGCAATATTCAGCTCCGCCTGCCGATTCTGAATTGTAGTTTACCGATTGAGCACCGTGACTGCGTCTATCAGCGCGACCTGCGGGCGCATGGTCGCGCTGAAATGGATCGGCGCGCGTTGGCGGCCGTGGCCGAGTTTCGACCCGATTTGGTCATTTATTCAGCGACATGGGAGCATGAGAACCTTTCACCCGGCGTTCTGAAAGCGATTCGCGACGGCGGGACGCCGGTGGTCAGCATGCTGTGGGACAGTTGGATCGAGCCGACCACGGCGGAGGCCGAGTTGCTGGGGAGCAGCAGCATATTGGTGGTTGGCGACAGCCTGCACACCTATCTGCGCTGCCGGACCGTAGCGGAAAGACTGACGCCGCAGACCAGAATCGTGTTTTTCGGCGGCCAAGTGTTCACCGATCTGCTGCGTCCGTTGCCGGATGAACCGAAGCAATTCGATGTCACCCTGCTGGGCTCGAACGAAGGCGACCGGGCGCGGCTGGTGGATTATCTGACCGAGGAACTGCCCAAGCGCGGCATTCGCTTCAACAAGGCGGGCGGTCTGGTCAATTCGCGCAAGGGAGCGTTCAAGCTCACCGACGATTGGGTGTCATGGGAAGAATATGTTCGCATCATCAACCGCTCGAGCCTCTGCCTCAACTCCCGAACCGATCCGGCACGGGTGCAGATCAAGGGCAAGATCTTCGACTATATGGCCTGTCGGGTCGCCTGTCTGACCGATGCGAATGTCGAGACGCGCCGCTTCATCCCTGACGGAGCGGCAGCATTGTTCGATGGGCATGAGGAATGCCTTGCGCAGATTCTGCGCCTTTTGGGCGACGATGCCGAACGCGAGCGGATCGCCGCAGCGGGACATCGCTGGCTGACGGAGACATTCGGCTATCAGGCATTCTGGTCGGGTATCCTGCGCACTGCGCTGGGAGACGGCGGCTGCTTGCCGACCCTTCCCATACTGGAAGACGAATATGCCCGCGTCCATGCCTCGCGCTCTGCGCTGCTGCGGCATGAGTTGGCCGGTGGCGCCCGGTTGGCGGCCATCTCCTTTTCCGGCGTGCCGCAGCGGATGCCGGTGACCTGGGCCAATCGTCGCAACGGCTTCCAGCGGATGATGCTGGAAGACGGCACATGCATCGCCTCCAACCGCATGCCGGTCGATATTGTCCGCCTTGATGACGACCTTCTGCTCATTTCCGACACCTTCGGTCGGGTCGCATTGGGCAATGGCTGGGTGTTCGGGTATGGGGGGGCCGCAGCCACGGCGGCCCCGGATCTCGAGTATCTGAACGCTGCCATTGACGAGTTCACGCGGCGCAACGCGGACAGCCCGGCGACGGGCAAGGCATAAATTGAGGATTGTTAGCAATTCGGCCATAGAGTGACGCACAGAAGACTCGGCGACCGGAGTCACCTTGCCAATCCGGGCCTTCGGGCCGCCCCAAGAACGGAACCGATCATGTCCCAACCAGCAGGCTGTGCCACCACCGAGCCCATCCTGTTCCAGGATCTTCAGGCGCAGAGGCACCGGTTGGGAGGCCGCATCGACCAAGCCATCGCACGAGTGCTGGACCATGGCCGCTTCATCATGGGGCCGGAGGTGGTTGAACTGGAATCGAAACTGGCGGCTTTCGCCAATGTCCGGCACTGTGTCACCTGCGCCAACGGCACCGATGCCCTGCAGCTTGCGCTGATGGCGAAAGGCATTGGACCAGGCGACGCCGTCTTCGTACCGGCCTTTACCTTCGTAGCCTCGGCAGAAGCGCCAGCCCTGCTGGGCGCCACGCCCGTTTTCGTCGATGTCCTGGAAGACACCTTCACGATGGATTCGGCCAGCCTCTCCGCGGCTATCGACAAGGTGCGCCGAATGGGGCTTAAGCCGGCCGCCGTGATGCCGGTCGATCTGTTTGGCCAGCCCGCTGACTACGGGGCCATCGGAGAGATCGCCCGCGAGCATGGCCTGTTCCTGCTTGCCGATGGGGCGCAGAGCTTTGGCGCGACGCTGGCCAACAAGCGGGTCGGCAGCCTGGGAGATGCGACGGCGACCAGCTTCTTTCCGGCCAAGCCGCTCGGCTGTTACGGCGATGGCGGTGCCGTCTTCACCGACAGCGATACGCTGGCTCAGACGCTCCGCTCCATCCGGATGCATGGTCAGGGGGTAGACAAATACGACAACGTACGCCTGGGCCTTAACTCACGGCTTGATACGATGCAGGCGGCCGTGCTGATCGAAAAGCTGTCGATCTTTGAAGAGGAGATCGCGGCGCGCAACCATGTCGCCCACCGGTATACCGCCGGGCTGGCCGATCCCGTCAGGCTTCCGGTGGTGGCGCAGGAGGCGACTTCCGTCTGGGCGCAATATACGATTCGCCATGATCGCCGTGACGCGCTGGCCGCCAGCCTCAAGGCGGCCGGTGTCGCAACGGCGGTGTATTATCCGATACCCCTCAACCGGCAGGGCGGTTATCGCCGCTACCCGGTGGCACCGGGCGGCGTGCCCGTATCGGAGCGGCTGGCGGCCGAGGTGATCAGCCTGCCCATGCATCCGTACCTCGCTGCCGATGCGCAGACGCGCGTCATCGATGCCATTCACGCCGCCACCTGCCGGCCATGCGCGGCATGAGCGGAACTGATTCCTCCAAGGGCGGGCGGCGAACGCTGGTCGTCTTCTACAACGCGCGCTATTCGCTGCCCTTGCGCTCGTCCAACGAAGCGCATCTGTTTTCCTGGAAGCGCTACTCACGCCATCATGTCCTATACGTGAATGTTGGCTTCGGCGTGCCTTGGCGGCTGCTGGAGCGGCTGGACATCGATGCCATCATCTTCGACACAATCTTCCTGACGATGCATTGGGATCCTGCGCTGTTCGAGTGGCGCGCCGGTCCATGCCGACGGTTGCGAAGTTTCGATTGCCCGAAAATTGCCGTCGTGCAGGATGAGTTCATGCATATGCACCTTGTCGTCCCCTTCCTGCGGGATGTCGGTGCCACGCATGTGCTGACCTGCGCCGATCCTCCGGACTGGGCGGCACTGTACGGTACGCTCGACCAGTCGCGCACGTCATTGCGGACGGCCTTGACCGGCTATGTCGATGAGAGACGGTTGGCGTGGTTGCGCGACGTTCCCCGCCCTCTGCGCGATATCGATATCGGCTATCGGGCTTGGCGCAACCCTTATTGGCTGGGCGAGCATGGCCAGCAGAAGGTGCTTGTCGGCCAAAAGGTCGGAGAGGCTGCCCGGCGCCGCGGCTTTACCGTCGACATCAATTCATTGGATGCGCATGACTTCCTGATCGGCGATCGTTGGTTCGAGTTCCTTCTGCGCTGCCGCGGGGTGCTGGGTGTCGAAGGCGGGGCGAGCGTGCTGGATTGGGACGGTTCGGTGCGGGAACGGGTTGCGGATTATCTGGAAAGGCACCCTGGCGCTACTTTCGAAGAAACGCGCGCTGCCTGCTTTCCGGATCGCGACCACACCATCGGTCTGGCCTGCCTGTCGCCGCGCCATTTCGAGGCGGCGATGACGGGAACCTGCCAAATCCTGCTGGAAGGTCGTTACAATGGGGTCTTCGAGCCGTGGCGCCACTATATCCCCGTGCGTCCAGATTACAGCAACCTGGACGAGGCGCTCGAAGCCTTTTCCGACCATGGCCTGACCGAACAGATCTCCCGCCGGTGCCGGGAGGAGATCGTGGAATCGGGACGTTGGAGTTATCGCAGCTTCGTCCAGGACATTGAGGAGACAATCGTCGAAGCGCCGCCGGTGGTGGCACGCCGCTTGCCCTTCGTCCAGGATTTGTGCCGCCAACTTCTTCACTGGCGCGAACAGGTCGTATGGCGCTTTGCCAATTTCGAGGCCCGAACGAAGCCGGGCTCCTCCTTCGCGGTGCGGTATCTGCTGGCGGAGGGCCGCAACCTCCTGGACTTGAACTGAACGCTTACCCTGCGCCGCCAGCCAGAAGTGCGGCGATGCGGGAAGCCGCCTGCCCGTCGCCATAGTCGGCGATGGGACGGCGTGGCCGATAGCCGGGGCCGCGCCACAGGCGGTTCCATCCGTTCTCGATGGTCTCCACCCATTCCGTTTCGTCGCGCAACGTGATGCAGGGCTTACCGTGGAAATAAGCTTCTTTCTGCACCCCTCCGGAATCGGTGAAGACGCGCGTGCAGCCGGCCAGCAGTCGGGCCATGTCCAGGGCGCCCACAGGCGCAAGCACCGTCAAGCCACCGAGATCCAAGCCGAAACGGGCCGCAGCATCGCGTGTGCGGGGGTGCAGAGGCAGGATGATGGGCACCTTTTCCTCCGCTGCGGCGTCGCGCAGGTAAGCGAGGATGCTGGCCAGACGCCCGCTGTCGTTGGTGTTCTCCGCGCGGTGCACGGTGGCGAGCGAGAAGCCGCTGTCGTGAACCCCCAACCGGTCCAGGACCGTGGAGGTGCGCCGGGCACGTCCGGCCAGTGACAAGGCACTGGCGTACATCACGTCGCCGACATGATACACGCCGGCGGCGATGCCTTCGCGTTGCAGGTTCGCGACGGCTGCCGGCGTTGGGCAGAGCAGCAACGTGCTCAGGTGGTCGGTCATCACCCGGTTGAGCTCTTCCGGCATGGCGCGATTGAACGACCGCAGCCCGGCTTCCACATGCGCGACCGGAATGCCACGATGTGCAGCGGCCAGAGCACCGGCCAGCGTCGAGTTGGTGTCGCCGTAGACCAGAACCCAGTCGGGCTTCTCGCGGTCGAGCAAAGGCTCCAGCGCCTGCAGCATCCGCCCGGTCATCGACGCGTTGCCACCGCCGTGGATGTATAGATTGTGGGCGGGGGGCGGCATGCACAGATCGGCAAAGAACACGTCGGACATGGCGGCGTCGAAATGTTGGCCGGTGTGCACGAGAATCTCTTCCAACCCGGCCGCGGCAAGGGCACGGCCAACCTCAGCGGCCTTGATGAACTGCGGCCGGGCGCCGACGATGGTCAGTATGCGCATACGGCGGTTCATACATTGCTCCGTCCGGCATGCTGCCGGTTCCAATGGTCGATCCAAAGTTCCCGGCTGAGGAATGGATAGGCGTTGAGGGCGTCTTGGATACCATGCGCCAGCAGCGTGGTTTCAATCTCATGCCAATGCTGGCTGGCGATGATGATGATCGGATTGGCGACCGCTTGCTGGAGGAAGCTTGGCAGATCGAACACTGGAAGCCCCTCGCATTCGCCCGGCGTGCTGGTGTCAATGAAGCCGATCAAGGTCAAGCCGGAAACGGCGTCGATTACCCGACGGATGCGACGTCCGCCCGCTCCAACTCCGTACAGGTAGATCGGCCGGTGTGGCGGCAGACGGGAGAAATCGTCTTCCGTTTCCAGATGATGACGACCATCGATGCTGCATTCGGCGAGAAGGAATTCAATGTCCTGCCAGCAGGAGGCACGGTGGGCGACGGAGGTGAGCCAAGGGGCTGCGTCATAGACCAAGCGATTCCCCCAGCATGCCAGCAGAGCTTGCGGGGCCTGACCCGTCAGCACCAAGATGGCGTCCTCGTCGATCCCTTCCATCGGTTCCACCATCGTGGCAACGGGACCGGCATAGGGCACGGTCGCCATCGCCTCCATGACGGTGCGCACGGCTGCCTCTTCTCCATGCACATGAATCGGCCGGCTGCGCGGCACCTGCACGGGGTCGTGAAGCGGGAGGGGGGGCGTCATGGGATCAAAGGCCAGCCTTGCGGTCGAGAAAATGACGGTGCTGCGTTATGCAGCGTTCGATAACCGAACGATTGGCGCGCGTCCACTCGACGGTCTGCCGCAACCCCTCGGGCAACGCAGTCGCCGCCGTGAAACCGAGTTCGGTGCGTGCCTTGGTCGGATCGCCGTAGCGCTTGCCGGAACGATCCCAGGTCCGTGCGGGCCTCAGATCGACAGGCGCAGGGGCGCCGGCAGCCGAGTTGATCAGATGGGCCAGTTCACCGATCGACGTTTCGACGCCCGTCGCCAGATTGTAGACTGAGCCAGGTAGGGCCTTGTGCGCACAGGCAATCAGCCCTTCGACCAGGTCCCCGACATAGATGAAATCGCGTGTGGCGATGCCGCCGTTTTCCACCGGCAGCGCCGTGTTGCACAACGCTTTCCAGATGAAGGTCGGAATGACATTGCGCCACACTGTTGCCGGCGTGCCGCGCCATTGTCCCGCGCCAAGGATCTCCCTCGGACCATAAACGTTCTGGAAGCGCGCTTTCACGAAAGGCAGCTTGTGTTTTGTGAAATAGTAATTTCCATAGAGCTCGCCAACGATCTTGGAGATCTGGTATGGGCTGTCTAGATAAAGAGAAACTGGATCATCTTCGGTTGTTGCTTCCGCAGCATCAAAAGTTTTCTGCGCCACAGTGCAGCCGGCCGATGCATAGATGATCTTCCTGGGAGCCTGTCTCGTTGCCAGATGATCGAACAGCTTCAGCGTGGTCAGGGTGTTGTTTGCATGATCGGCGAGGGGATCGTGCATCGAACTCTGGTTGCCATGATAGGTCGCCAGATGAAAGACCCAGTCGAATTGCTGGGGAAGCTGCTGGAGGACCCGGTCGTCAGCGATGGAGCCGAGGCGAAAATCAATGGCCGGATGGTCCGGTACGTTGACCATGTCGGCAGAGAGCAAGTTGTCGACGACGACGATCCGTTCCGGCCCGTCGTCGAGCAGGCGATGGCAGAGGTTGGAGCCGATGAAGCCGGCCCCGCCTGTAACCAGTACGGTGGAACCGCAGAACTCGGATCGGCTCATGCCCCTTATTCCTTCGACTGGATGAGGTGGGTGAAGGTCTGGGTGATGCCGTGCTCCCGGTACCAGTCGATCGTCCGTGATACCCCGTCGCCGAGAGGGGTGCGGATCTGCCAGCCGAACTCTTCCCCGGTACGCGAAGGGTCGAGAAGGATCGTATAGGCATCGTCGGGGTGACGTTCACGCACCTCGACCGGCTGCTCCAGATTGATCCGCAGAGCGCGCACGGCTTCGTTGAAAAGCTCCGAGATGGAATAGTCCGAGCCGGAAGAGATGTGGTAGGCACCATGCCCACGTCCGTCCACCGCTGAGACGACGCAATCGACAAGGTCGTCGATGTAGATGAAATCGCGGCGTGTGTTCGTGACGAAGCACGGCTTTCCGGTCGTCAGCCGATGATAGAAGGTAGGCAGAGGGCCGGACAGGTTGCGGGGGCCGTAGGCGTTGGCCAGTCGGAAGCTGACATGGTCGAGCCCGGACAACTGGATGTAATGCTCGCCGGCGGTCTTGCTGATGGCGTAGCTCGATCCTCCCGGCAGGATCGGGTGAGCCAGGGTGATGGGCTGTTCCAGCGGTTTCAGGCCATAGCACAGCGCCGTCTGGAAATAGATCACGCGCCCGCATCCGCTGTCGCGTGCCGCCTTGACGATGTTGGCGGTCCCGACGCCGTTGACCAGCGCGTCTCCGGCCCAATCTTCCGGATCCTTGTACGAGGCGGCGGCGTGAACGATCAGATCCGGTTTGAAATCGCCCACCAGCGCGCGCACCAGCGCGCCGTCGGTGATCGAGCCTTCCACCATGGTGAGATGTTCATGCGCTTTCAAATTGTCCCGACGCCCCGTGGCGTAATTATCAACCACCATCACGGCATCACCACGCGCCAGCAGCCTGTCGGCCAGGTTGGATCCGATGAAACCGGCACCACCCGTAATGAAGACCCGCATCGATCACACCTTTCGTTGACGCTGGCGGAATATGGGGACAGGCTGCTGGTGGTTGTCAATGGTACGGCCGGTTTGCGGTGTCCGACCGCTTGGTCAGAGGAAAATAGAGAGCGCAAGAACAACCGGCAGAAGCGCTGCGGCGGTGATGAAGCGCCCCTTGCGCCGTATATCGCGGTCGATCAGGCTCATGGCGCAGGGATGCGCGTTGTACCAGTCTCTTATCCCGCGGTCATCAAGCTGCCGGGCGATCTCCTTGACGTGCTGGCTTGCGATGAGGACGATGGCACCGGGTTCATGGTTCGGCTGAAACTGGTCCAGCGTCAGTATCGGGCTGCCGTGAAGATTCCCGGTCTTGTGGTTGTCCAGAAAGGCGACAGGCCGGTGTTTCCTGCTCCGGCTGAGGTAGGCTTGAAGAGCTTGACCTCCTTGACCCGCGCCAAAGATATAGAGCGGATTTTCGCGGGGAAGTTGGTCTGCTCGCCAGATCGTTCGCATTACCGTCGTACCGTTAGCGTGGGGCACTCAACCTAACCCATTGGCGGAATACGGAACAGGCCAAGCGCTTGGCAAGAATCCGGATCGGCGAGAATCAATTCAGCGTATCAGGTCCAATAGCACGGATGCGTCAAAAAAAGATAATCCCGGCTTGGTCTGAAGAATTTTGGAATCCTGTATACATCGTTGTACAAGAATCTTTGATTGCTTCCGCCGCCTTCAAGGTGGCAATCCTCGATCACATAATCATAGTTGCGAAATTCAGGTCGACAGTCGGTAAAACGAAGGCCGTATTTTTTCATGCTCTTAATGATTTTCGCACAGAAATCCTGTCTTTCAAGTTGTCGTTTCGTTCCGAGCCCATGCATGGTGAAAGAAAGTGGGGAAAAACCGAACAGGGTGGTGAACTTGTCCAACTCGTCTGAGAATGCGGCGAAACTGTCGTCATGGGTATAGCAGGCCGTGTGGAGGCCGACCTCCAGCCCGATCTCATGGCATCGGGATACCATGGCGCGACAGGATTCGGCCGGATAATCCTCATCATCGACACGGACATAGACGGCAGCAGGGATTCCGAGTTCCCGGTCGATTTCGAGAAGTGCAGGTGTGTTCGCCACACAGGCGGCGGTGTCGATATCGTGGCGGACATACAGGCGGGCCCGGGGGCCATCGCCGAAGGACGCTTCCGTGAAAGGTCGGATTTCGCAGCGGCGGAAGGCGAGTGCCTGCTCCAGAAAACGGCGGTACAGTGCGATGGGATAAGGAGACGTTGCGTAGAAACGGCGTTGTTCCATGAACCGTCGTCTACGCCACCGCCACAGGCTGTCAACCAGAGCCATTGTCGCATGCACCTTAGATCATCCTAATCCGATCATAAGATCGGTGGGGAGTCATGCCACATGGCTCGTGAGGAATCAGCAAACTTTTCCAGCCATCGAGTCCGTTCGGCTGGTCCTCCTGCGACGGTTCCGAGCAATGGCGGCGGCTTGGAGTCGCTTCATCGCTGTGCTATGGATCCCTGGTTTCCCCAATCTGGATAACGGCCGGTTCCTGTCATGGATATTCGCGGTAAGAAGCTTGTCGTTGTTGGCGGAGCCGGCCTGATCGGTTCCCATACGATCGACGCCTTGCTCAAACACGATGTCGCCGAAGTCATCGTCTATGACAATTTCGTCCGCGGCACCATGGAGAACTTGGCAGACGCGCTCAAGGATACCCGTGTAAGGATTTTTGAGGTCGGTGGTGATATAGGTCAGACGGATATATTGGCTTCTGCTCTGAAAGGGGCCGATGGGGTTTTTCATTTTGCCGCGCTTTGGCTTTTGCAATGCTACGACTTTCCGCGTGCTGCCTTCGACGTCAATATCCGCGGCACGTTCAACGTGCTCGAAGCCTGTGTCGAGGCCAATGTCCAGCGTCTGGTTTATTCGTCTTCAGCATCCGTCTATGGCGATGCGGTGGAAGAACCGATGACCGAAGACCATCCGTTCAACAACACCAACTTCTACGGCGCGACCAAGATTGCCGGGGAGGCGATGGCGCGTGCTATCCATCATCGCCACAGCTTGCCTTACGTTGGTCTGCGCTACATGAACGTGTATGGCCCCCGACAGGACTACAAAGGCGCTTACATCGCCGTGATCATGAAAATGTTGGATGCCATCGACCGTGGCGACGCCCCCGTCATCTACGGTGATGGTAGCCAAGCCTATGATTTTGTTGCCGTTACTGATTGCGCCCAGGCCAACGTCTGTGCCATGCAGGCAGATCCCGTAGACCGCTTCTACAATGTTGGCACGGGTGTACGGACGTCAATTCGGGAGTTGGCGGAGATGGTCGTCGAGTTGACTGGATGCCGGATGCCCATCCGCTATGAACCCGGCGGCATGACCTTTGTGAAGAACCGCATTGGCAGCACCCACCGGGCTCGCAAGGAGATTGGTTTCGAGGCAAAGGTGTCGTTGAGGGATGGGTTGGCTCAGCTTATTTCCTGGCGCGACAGCCACAAGGCGGAAGTTGAAGCACGCCGCGCCAAGTTCAAGGGCTGATGCTGACGGCTGCGGCGTGAGCATGCTCGGTAGTGTATGGCGAGCCAAAAGTCTGCTGCTGGACGTATCGGCAAGATTGCACAGGCGGGCGATCTTGCCTTTTCGCAGACGCGCAGTTCTCACGCACCGGTCAAAGGGGGAGTGAATCGTATCCGGTTTCCAGCCACGAAATTACGATAAGCCGCTTGAACCCATCCGCAACGGCAAAAGCAGTCAATCTCGTAGCGTTTCGGCTGACAAGCGGAGTTCAATACGGAAGAGAAGATCAAAATGTCAAGGACGGAATCTATATTTCTTATGGTTCTATATTGATAGAATGAGAGTCTTATTTGTATTGATGTGTGATAATTTTGTGAATATTTCAAGGATACTTTGATGAGTTATCCTCACCGCCCCTGGACCGTGCTCAACAGCCGTGATCTGGTCGACGCCGAACCCTTCCTGAAGCTGCGCGTGGAGGAGGTCGAACTGCCCGATGGCCGGCGGATCGACGATTACTATCAACTCGACATGCCGTCCTTCGCCTGCATCTTCGCTGAAACCGCGGATGGACGGATCGTCGTCTACCGGCAGTACCGGCATGGGCCGCGCCGCGTCGGGCTGGTCTTTCCCGGTGGCCATCTGTCTTCGGACGAGGAACCGCTCGCCGCCGCCAAGCGCGAGCTGCTGGAGGAGACAGGGATGGAGGCCCAGTCCTGGATCGACCTCGGCGGTTACATGGTCAACGCCAACCAGGGCGGGGCGTGGTCGCACATGTTCCACGCCACCGGCTGTCGCCGCGTCGCCGAACCGTTGTCCGACGATCTGGAGGATACGGAGATCCTGCTGATGACCCGCGCCGAGTTGCTGGCCACCATCGGCCGTGGCGAGATGCATCTGTTGACCCAGATCGCGCTGGTCAGCATGGTTTGGCAGGCCGACATCGCCCGCGCCCTGGCGGGGGCCGCCACCTCGGGAGACGACGCATGACCCGTTCCATGGCCCGTCCCATGACGCGCCTCACTCCGCCGCTGCTTCTCGCCGCCGCGCTGTTCCTGGCCGGAAGCGCCGCCGCCGAGCCGATGAAGGGCAGCTACGAGATCCGCTGCCAGGATCCCAAGACCCGACAATGGGCCGTCGCCGGCCGCGTCGTCGATCCGGAGATCATCGACCGGCCCGGCGGTGGCCGTGAGGCGCGTGGCAAGGGGCCCGATGGCCGGCCGGTTGCCGTGCCGATGCCGGCCGACCGCACCTGCATGGTCAGCGGGGTCTGATTCTCGGCGGGGCGTGATCAGACGAACGCCAGATCGCCGACGCCCAGGGTGGCATTGCCGCCGAACAGGCCCAGCAACCGGATGTCGGTCGCCGCCAACTGGTAGTCGGCGTTGGCGTCGCCGATCAGGTAGAGCCCGCTGTTCAGCCCGTCGCTGGCGATCGCCAACAGGTCGTGGTCGGCCGGCTCCGTTCCCGGCACCAGCGGCCCCATCGCCGCGATCAGGGACGCATAGCCCGCATCGACCAGCGACGCGACGGGGACGGTGAGCCGGACCGCCTCGTCGATCGCCATGTTGATCTGGCCGGTGGCGCGGTCGCCGCCCGACAGGAGGCCGTCGAGATTGTCGTCGAGCAGGGCCCGCAAGCCCCCGGCCAGCACGATCTTGTCCACGCCCGTCTCGAACCCAGTGATCTGGTCGAAGCCGGCGCTGACGCCGGGGGAGGAACCATCGTTGACGGCGATGTAGCCGATCTGGTCGGTCACGCCGTCGGCCGGCAGGATCAGCGTGTCGGCCCCGCCGCCGCCGACCAGGACGTTGCCGGTCTGGTTGCCGACCAGCGTGTCGTTGCCGGCTCCACCGGCCGCGCTCTCGATCAGCGACCGCGGGTCGCCGTCGTGCAGGTAGGCGTTGGCGATGTTGCCACGCGCGAACGCGGTCGGGTCGGCGATGTTCAACTGGGCGAGCTGGGCGGAGGACAGGCTGCTCCAGCCGCCGGGGGCAAGCGTCACCGACACGCCGGTCGTGTAGGCCGACAGGTCGTAGGTGTCGTTGCCGCCGCCGTCCCACACGGTCTGGAAGAGGACGCCCTGGTCGGGCGTGAAGCGGTAGACGTCGTCGCCGGCGTTGGTGGTGTAGTTGGCGCCGTAGAGCTCCTGGATCGCCGCCACGTCGTTCAGCATCGGCCCGGTCGGGTAGGAGGTGGCGCCCAGCGTGTAGGTGCCGTTCAACGGCGCCCCGGGGTAGGAGCGGTAGCTCATCACCGACAGCTCGATGGAATCCTGGGCCGGGTCGGCGACCGTGCCGCCCAGCGTGTCCTGCGGATGCTTGAGGCCCAGCGCATGGCCCAGTTCGTGGACCGCCGTCTGGAACTCGTAATGGCCGGGAATCCAGTCGGCCGTCCCGGTCAGGCGTGGCCCGAACCAGACGTCGCCACCGATCGGCGCGGCGTAGGGGTAGTAGGCTTCCGACGTGGCCGTCTTCGAGGTTCCGGCGAAGCGGATCTCACCCTCCTGTCCCGGCTCGGTCACCGGCACGAAAGTGATGTTCGCCACCCGCGACCAGCTGCTCAACGCCGCGCCGACCGCCTGCTGCTGCGCGCCGGTCAGCGGGGTGAAGCCGGAAAAGGGTTCACCGTTCGCATCGTAGCCGGTCCAGCTCGATCCGGCGACCGGGAAGCCGACCGTCAGGGTGCTGGTCGCCCATTGGGTGGCGCCCAGCAGGGTATCGATGTTCGGGTCGCCCGTCAGGGGCACGCCGGCGGTGCCGATGGTCATCTCTTGCCTTCCTCTTCTACGCCGGCCGGGCCGGACGATCCCACGCTGCGGATCGGGACTACTCATCCCGAGCCAACAGCGCGACCGGCAAGATGGCACAGCCAAGCGAGGTAATACTTGAGACAAGAACGTGACCGAGAGGAAGAAAAGGGTCTTGTGGCAAGCCCTGAAAACAAAGATGCCAGATTGGAAAAATCGAATTAGGTACCTCTTCATGTGTATTATTTAACTGTATATTCCATGAAAGGGGTAATCACCAAACGGCATAAGCGCGAAAGGGACAATTAACGTCCCGTTAACTGGAGGGATGGCTCAATGAGGTCATCGAAACACACCGCTGATCTTCACTTCGAGCCCAGGGATGACGACCATGACGAAGACCAACTTCTCCTCCGAAATCTTCAGCGCCGCCACCCTGCACCTGGATGTGCTGGATGAGTTCATCGCCGTGGTCCAGGGCAAGCTGGTTGCGACCGACAACGCCTTTGCCCGCGACAGCCTGACCGACCTTCTGGCCAACCTGACCGAGCAGCGCGAGACCTACCTCGCTTTCGCGGCTCCGACCATGGTTGCCACCGCGGCCTGACGGCCTCGAAGAGCTTGCACGCTTTTTCTCTTCAAATTTTCATTTTCCAGAGATGGCGATCATGACAACGACGACTGCCTCGTCCGCTGACATCTTTGCGGCTGTTGCTTTGCATCTGGACGTGTTGGATCGCTTCATCACCGTGGTTCAGGGCAGGCTGGCGGTGGCCGACGACCCCTTCGTCCGCGACAGCCTGGCCGATCTTCTGATGGATCTGAACGACCAGCACGACGCTTATCTCGTCGCCGAATCACAGGTTGTCGCTGCCTGAAAATCTTCCTATCTGGCGCGAAACCTCGATGGGTTACAGAAAACCTGCCCATTCCCTTGGTCGCAAGCTTCCGATCACCCAGGCACCGTACCCTCCACCATCTTCCCGACGGGAATTGGAGGCGACGCCCTGTTGCCGGATGCCGGACACCAGCCTGATCCCACCGTGTCGTTCAGCCGAGAACTCCCCAGCCCAGGTTGCGTGACGGATCGTCGGGCGTGGACAGCAATGGGCTTTCCGGGATGGCGGCCATGGCCAGTGCGTTCGTCTGGCTGGTGGTGTCGATGAGAAGCGGTGACGTCGAGGAGGAGAGGACCTGGATCGGCACCGCCATGAGCGCAACAGCCGTTCCGCTGGACGCGTCCAGGATCAGTTGCTCCGTTCCGGCCTGGAACTCCATCGCCGCCGCCGCCTTGACGGCCGCCGTGGTGCCCACCACCGAGGTCGCCCGACCGGCGGCATGGCCCCACAGGATGTAGTTGCGGGTCGCCGCATCGGCGTCGCCCTGCGCCGCCGCCGCGACGTCCGGATTCGCCGCCATGTAGGCTTGCGGGTCGAAGCTGGTGCCCCAGCCGGCGGCGCGGCCCCACCGGATATAGTGCAGGGCTGCCGCGTCCGTGTCCAGCCCGTACACTCCGGCGAGCTCCGGGTGGGACGCGATGTAGGCCAGCCCGTCGAAGCTCGCCGTGCGCCCGGCGTCGTGGCCCCAGCGGATGTAGTTCTCCGCCGCCTTGCGGCCATCGGTGCCGTAGGCGTCCATCAGGTCGCCGTAGGAGGCCAGATACTCCAACGGATCGAAGTTCGCCGTCCGTCCGGCCTGCCGGCCCCATTGGACGTAATGGAAGGCGCCCATCGAGGCGTTCGCCCCGTAGGTCTTCATCAGGTCGTCGTAGGAGGCGATGTAGGCCAGCCCGTCGAAGCCGGCGTCGCTCATGCCCGCCGCCTTGCCCCAGGTCAGGTAGTGGTGCAGCCCCATGATCGGGTCGGCGCCGTAGGCGTCCGCCACCGCCGGGTTGGCGGCGATGTAGGAGAGCGCGTCGAAGCCCTCGGTCGGCCGGCCCGCCGCCTTGCCCCACATCAGGTAATGCCAGGTCGCGGCGCTGGTCGAATAGCCGTAGGCGGCGACGACGTCCGGGTTCATCCCCATGTAGGACACCGGGTCGAAGCTGGCGGTCGGCCGCCCCTCGGACCGGCCGTAGGCGAGATAGTGGCGGGTGGCCGCCGCCGTGTCGGTGCCGTAGACGCCGGCGAGATCGGGGTTGCTGGCCAGATAGCGCAGCGGGTCGAAGCCGGCGAGCTGGCTGGCCTGCGACACGCTGGTGACGCCGACCGCGCCGGTGGCGGTGCCGCCCCGGCCGTCGGCGACGGTGTAGGCGAAGACGCCGGCGTCGCCGTCCAGGCCGGGGAGCGCCGCGTGGGTCAGCCCGGTCAGGTCGGCGGCGGACAGCGCCGTGCCGACGGCGACCGGCGTTCCGTTGGCCAGCCGCACTGTTCCGGCGGGCAGCGCCGCCACGGTGATGGAGAGCGCGTCGCCGTCGGGGTCGGTCGGCGCGGCGATGCCGAGGCGGCTCCACATGCCTTCCCGCGTGGTCACCGCTCCGTTGGGGGCCACCACCGGCGCGTGGTTGGTGCTGCCCGGGCTGGCCGGCACGACCGGCGCAACCGGAGTGATCGGGGCGGTCGACGCCACCCCCATCCGTGCCCAGTCGAGGTCGTGGATGCCAAGAGCGAAGGCGGTGGATCCGGCCTGCAGGCTGTAGTTTCCGGCTCCGGGGTTGGCGAACAGCGGGTCGGCCTGCGTGTCGGTGCCGCCGGCCGCCCCGTTGTAGCCGCGTCCGCCCTGGACCAGATTGCCGCTCATGGCGAAGCTGCCGGGGGTCCACAGCTCCCAGTAATCGTTGCCGGTGGTCGAGGTGATGATGTTGCGGGTGATGCTGTTGTCGGCCAGCCGCCCGATGTCGCCGCCCAGCGGCGCCCATTCCAGCCGGACGAAGCGCTCGCGCGGGTTGGCCAGCACGGCGACGTTGTTGTCGATCCGGTTGGCGTCGCCGCCATGGACGAAGACGCTGGCCCAGCCGGTGTTGCGGATGAAATTGTCGGTGACGGTGACACCGTTGGTCATGTCGTCGAGATAGACGCCGAAGCTCTTCTGGCGGTCGAGCCAGTTGCCCGACGAGTCGGTCGCCAGCCCGCGCACCCCGTCGATGTAGTTGCCGCGGATGATCGTCCTGGTGTCGAGGTTGGAGCGGCCCAGCATCTCGATGGCGGCGCTGTCCGCGGTCTCGCTTCCGGTGTTGACGATCCGGTTGTACTCGATGACGTTTCCGACATTGCCGGTGTTGGCGTCCCAGTTCTTCAGCGAGATGCCATAGCGCGGGCTGTCGGTGATGCTGTTGCCGCTGATCGTGTTGTTCTGCACGCCGTAGAGCGAGACCCCGGACACGTCCTTGCGCACGGTGCCGATGTCGGTGATGCGGTTGCCGGAGACGATGTTGCCGTTGCTGCCGTAGGTGATCTGGATGCCGCCCGCTCCCAGGTGCTCCATCCGGTTGCCGTCGATCGAGTTGTTCGAGGAACCGTTCAGCGTGATGGCGGTACCGAGGTTGCTGAAATAGTTGCCGGACAGCCGGTTGCCCGAGGCGCCGCGCAGGTCGATGGCGGTGCCGGTGTAGGGGGTGTCGGCGAAGGCCAGACCGCTGATGGTGACGCCCGAGGCGCCGCTCAGCCGCACCAGCGTGTCGAGCCGGGGCACCACGGCGCCTTGCGCCAGCAGCGCTGCCGCGTCGGCGGGCTTCACGATCAGGCGGCCGGTCTCGGCCTGCCACGCGAACTCGCCGGCGTCGCGGATCAGGGCGTCGTCGTTCAGCACGCGGTAGGTGCCGCCGCTGCGCAGGGCGTACTGCGCCGCCGTCTTCAGCGTGATGGTCCGGCTGGCCGGGTCGATGCCGGCCATCTCGGCGATGCCGTCGGACAGGCGCTCGGTGTCGAAGGTCTGGATCATCATCCCGGCCTGCACCGCCGCCGGAACCTGGGCTCCCGCTTGGTAGCGCAGCGCCGTCTTGCTGGCGCCGGAGGCCGCCTGCTCCAGCACCTGCCAGCCCGACGTCGCGTCGCCGGCCGTCCAGTCGCCGCTCTGCGCCACCTTCTGCCGCACCCCGCCGATGGACAGATCGAGCCCGGTCACCCGCGACACCGACGCCGCGTAGAGCCCGCCACCCTGGCTCGTGAAGCCGGTGATCCGTTCGCCGCCGCTCAGCGTCGCGACCTCGCCCGGGTAGCCCAGCAGGCTGACGCCGCTGTCGGCCGCCCCCAGCGTCAGGGTGGAGGCCAGCGTGTAGGTGCCGCCGCGCAGGTAGGTGGTCTTGATGCCCGAGGTCCGCATCGCCGCGAGGGCGCGCTCCGGCGAAGCGAAGGGCCCGTCGGTCCCGTCGGCGTTCGGCGCGTCGAGCAGGCCGGACCAGGAATCGTTTCCGTTGGCGGCGACGAAGAAGGCGGAGTTCGGCATGGCGCTGCCTTTGGGCTTTGGCGGGTGTGAAGCTGTTGAGCGCCATGCTCGGAGATCGGCGTTAACGACGGTTTGCGCGATTTGAGTAAAAATTGTGGCAAAATGCGGATGTTGCAGGAAAGGGTGAGGCGGTGCGTGTCGAAGCCTCTGCAAAAGAAAGGGGACGCTTCTTGCGAAGCGTCCCCAGGTTCGGCGTGCTCGCGGATGACGGACACGCCCGTTGGAAAGCGGATCAGCCGAGCTTGAGGTCGGTGAGCGCGATCTGGCCGCTGAAGGTCCCCATCAGCCGCACCTCGTTGGCCGAGACCAGGCTGTTCCCGTCGGCGTCGCCGATCAGGTAGAGACCGCTGCGGGTGCCGTCGTTCGCCACCACCAGAAGGTCGCGGTCGGCGGTGGTGTCCTTCAGCGTGCCCATCGCCGCCCGCAGCGAGGCGAAGCTTGCGTCGTCCAGTGCGCCGATCGTGCCGGACAGCTGCACCACCTCGTCGGTGGCAAGGCTGATCTCGCCGGCACCCCGGACCGCGCCCGACAGCGACCAGTCGAGATTGTCGTCGATCAGGGCGCGGAGCTGGCCGTACAGGACGACCTCGTCGACGCCGCTGGCGAAATTCGACACTTGGTCGTACCCGGCGGCGATGCCCGGAGCCGCTCCGTCGTCGGGGCTGGAGAAGACGATCTGGTCGCGGTCGGCAGGTCCACCGGTGGTGCCGAGGCCCAGGACGATGGTGTCGCCACCTGCCCCGCCCTCGAAGCGGACGGTGCCCTCCGACACCATCACGGTGTCGGCCCCGGCGCTGCCGGTGACGCTCTCCACGCCCGACACCCAGACGGTGCCGGCGGCCAGCAAGCTGACCTTGTCGATGCCGGCGCCGCCGACCACCGCCTCGACCCCGGCGACCGACAGGGCGTTGCCGCCATCCCCGAGCCGCAGCGTGTCGGTGCCGGCGCTGCCGACCACCGTCTCCATCCCGGCGACGGTCATGACGCCTTCGCTGGCCATCATCGCGATGTCGGGCCCCGCCCCGCCGACCAGCACGTCGATGCCGCTGACCCACATCGTGCTGCCGATGTCGGCGGTGGTGATGACGTCGAAGCCGGCGCCGCCGACCAGGGCGTCGACCCCACGGATCAGCATGGTGTTGCCGGTGCTGGCCAGCGTCACCGTGTCGATGCCCGCTCCGCCAACCAGCGTCTCGGTGTTGGCGACGGTGAGGACGTGGTTGCTGTCGGTCAGGATGGCGATGTCCTGTCCGGCCCCGCCCAGCAGGACCGAATAATCACCAACGGTCACCACACCACCGCCGCTGCCCAGCGTCAGGGTCTGGTCGGCCGGCCCGACGATTCCGCCCGACTCGGCGCCGGTGCCGCCGGTCGGTGTTCCGGTTGTCGGCGTCCCGGTCGACGGAGTGCCGTTGAGGAGTTCGTCGATCCAGCCCGGGATCGTCCCCGGTCCGCTGTTGCCGGTGTCGACGGGCGGCGGCGGGGGAGGAGGGGGAGGCGGTGGGGACACCGGACCCGGATCGGTCGTGCCTCCACCGTTGTCCACCGGCGGCGGAGGAGGAGGAGGAGGGGGCGGCGGGGGCGGGGGCGGGGGAGGCGACACCGGCAGGTCGGTGATCCCGATACCGCCGGCGGTCAGGGCGAAACGCGCCGCCTCGAACGTGCCATCCAGCGAAACCGTCAGGTCGGCGCCGGCAACGGCGTCGGTCCCGATGTGCAGCACGGTCCGGCCGCCCACGGTCTCGATCTGGACGTCGCCGTTCCCGGCCGCGGCGCCATTGCCGGCCGCGACGGTGCCGGACAGGGTGACACCGGTCAGCAGCAGGCTGTCGCCGGTGGCCGCCCCGACGATCTCCACGTTGCCGGTGTGGCCGAGGGTGATCGCATCGTTGCCGGCGCCGCCATGGATCACGGCGTGCGAGACGCCCGACAGGCCGGTCCGGCCAAGATCGATGGCGCCGCCTGCGGTCCCGGCCATCACCTCCAGGACACTGGCGGCGTCGGCCATGCTGAGGGTGCCGAGGGCCGCCAGTTGCGAGGCGCTGAGCGTCAGGGTGGCGGCGGCGCCGGTCACCGCGATGCCTTCGATGCCGCTGACCGACTTGGCCGACAGGTCGGCGCTTCCGGCGATGGTCAGCACGTCGGTGCCGGTGCCGCCGACGATGCTGTCGAAGCCCTGGGCCTGCGCGCCGGTCATGGTGACGGCGTGGCCGGCGTTGCCGGTCAGCTCCAGCCTCTCGACGCTGGTCAGCGTCATGCCGCTGATGTCGACCGCCGGCGAAGCGCGGAAGGTGTACCCGTCGATCACCGCGTGGCCGCCGACGCTGGTGACGTCGGTGCTGGTGATCTCCAGCGTGTCGGTGCCGGTCCCGCCGTCGAAGCTGGTCGTGCCGGTGTCGTTCTGGTTGACGACGAGGAAGCGGTCGTTGCCGGCACCACCCTCGATCACGTCGGACTGGACCTCGTCATAGCCGGTGGCGGCGTTCTGGCCGGACAGGAACAGGTCGTCGCCGGCACCGCCGCGCAGCGTGTCCTGGCCCCAGTCGCCGACCAGCGTGTCGTTGCCGGTGCCACCGACCAGCAGATCGGCGCCGCTGCGGCCCCAGAAGCGCACGCCGCTGTTGTCGCCGGTCAGGGTGTCGTCCTGGTTGGTGGCGATCCACTGCTCGATGCCGGTGTAGGTGTCGCCGGCGGCGTCGCCCGTGTTCAGCGTCGGGTCGAGCAGGTTGATGGTGATCCCGGCCGTGGCGGCGTCGTAGCCGGCCGCGTCGAAACCGGCCCCGCCGTCCAGGCTGTCGGCTCCGGCGCCGCCGACCAGCGTGTCGTCGCCGGCCCCGCCGGTCAGCGTGTCGTTGCCCGTGGTGCCGGGAACCAGGGTGCCAGGGGTGCCGTCGGGCGTGCCGCCCGGATCACCACCCACCGGGGGAGGCGGGGGAGGCGGCGGGGGCGGGGGAGAGACCGGTCCCCCGCCGGTCGGGGTGGTTCCGAAGCCGATGGCCGACCCGTTGAGTTGGATGTCGGCGGCGGTCAGGGTGCCGGCGATGGTCAGGCTGAGGTCGGCGCCGGCCGTGGCGTCGACGCCGATGTGCAGGACGGTGTTGCCGCCGACCACCTCCATCTGCACCGCGCCGGCCGCGAGCGCCGCGCCGTTGCCCGTGGTCACCGTGCCGGAGAGGTTGGCGCCGTTGATGCGGAGGATGTCACCGGCCCCGACGCCGGTGATGGTCTGGAAGCCAGCGGCCTGCGCCGCCGTCATGGTGATGTCGTGGGCGGCGGCGCCGGTCAGCGCCAGCGTCTCGACGCTGGTCAGCGTCATGCCGCTGATGTCGATCACCGGCGAGGCGACGTCGACGTAACCTTCCGGATCGGTGATGTTGTCGGAGGAGATCTCCAGCGTGTCGGTGCCGGTCCCGCCGTCGAAGCTGACGGTGCCGGCGTCGTACTGGCTGGCGACGATGTAGCGGTCGTTGCCGGCCTCGCCGTAGATCACGTCGGCCTGGACCTGGGTGTAGGTGCCGGCGGTCACGATGCCGGCGATGATGGTGTCGTCGCCGTCGCCGCCATGGATGGTGTCGGCTTCCCAGTCGCCCTTCAGGAGGTCGTTGCCGGCGTCGCCATGGATCAGGTCGGCGCCGCCACCGCCGCCGACCGTGTCGTTGCCGGCCTCGCCATGCAGCTCGTCGTTATCGGCGCGGCCGAAGATCAGGTCGTTGCCGCCGCCGCCGAACACGGTGTCGTCGCCGTCGCCGGCCTCCAGCGTGTCGTTGCCGGCGCCGCCATGCTCGATGTCGTTGCCGCCATGGCCCCAGAACCACACCGGATCGTCACCGGCGGTCAGGCTGTCGGCGTGCTCCGTCCCGATCCAGCGCTGGATGTTCTCGAAGGTGTCGCCGGCGGCCTCCCCCGTGTTGTTCGCCGGGTTGGTCAGGTCGAGGATGATGCCTTCGGTCGCGTTCTCGTAGGTGACCGCGTTGAAGCCGGAACCGCCGACGTAATGGTCGGCGCCGAGGCCGCCGTTCAGCACGTCGCCCACCAGGCCGTCGTTGCCGCCGGCCACCAGCGTGTCGTCCCCCGCACCGCCGATCAGGCTGTCGGTGCCGGAGCCGCCGACGATCGAGTCGTTGCCCGCGCCGCCGTTGATGGTGTTGCCGGTGTTGTCGCCGACCAGTGTGTCGTCGCCCGAGGTCGGCGTGCCGGTGTAGGCCAGGGTGTGAACCCAGGTCTCGCTGCCGGTGAAGGGAGCCGCCGCGGCGATCGGGCCGGTCGCGACGTCGAGATCCCAGGATCCGCCGAGATCGGCGTGGCCGACCGTGTGGCTGGCGGCGGCGACGCGGGCGCCGGTGGCGGCGGCCAGACGCGCGACGAAGCGGCGGCCGGTCTCGCCCGCCGCGACATCGCAGGCATGGATCAGGATCTCGGTATCCCCGGCCTGCGGCCAGGAACGGTCGACGAGCGACGCCGCGTCCAGCGGGCGGCTGCCCAGCAAGACACGGCCCGGCTCGCCATGGGCGAGGAGATGCACGGTGCGGGGCTGCACGGCCAGAGCCTGGGCCAGGACGGCGTGGGCGTCGTCATCGGCGGACACGAGAATGGTGTGAATGCCTGGGTGTCGCCGGTCGACGAGGTCGTCGACGTCGTGAAGGCCGGCATCCGCGATCAGTATTTCGTGCACTTCGGCAACTCCTCGAAGGGCGCCGCCGCCTCGGCCTCGGGAAATGAATCCCCGTTCTGCCAAGAACACTTGGCAGCCGATGCGACAACAGTGAAGAACGGTGGCGTTGACGACACCAAATAAAGGGTGTCCTTGCCGCTCCCACAATTCGCAATATCGGGATAAGGCCGTCGAGAATGGGCGGGTAATTCGCCCGATATGATGGAAGTAGAGATGATTTACCGGGGTGATTTCAGGCTATACGATTTCTCCTGGGAACAGGCTGAAAAGCGAGGCGATGGGTAAGCCTTCACATCGGCGGCGCACGCAAATAGGAGGTAGGAAAGGGGCGCCGATTGGTGGTTGGAAGAGGCTTTTCCGGTTGTGCGAAACGCCTTGCTGGCGGGATGCGCCGCCGAGGCGTAAAAGCGGACTCCCTCATGGGGATCAGGTGGACACAGGAGGAAGCCTGCTTCTCCAGCTTTCGGTTGTGTTTCGGAGCAACAGAGACATGGACATCTTTGAAGAATATTACAAATCCCTGAACGGAGTCGGAATTCTGAATTACCGGAACATGCAGGAAAGCGGGGAAGAGCATTTCATAAGAGCCAATATGACGAAACTTCAGTCTCCCGTGATTTTCGATGTGGGGGCGAATTCCGGGATCTATTCAAAGACCCTTCTTGAGTTCTGTCCGTCAGCGTCGATCTTCGCGTTCGAGCCGCACCCGATCAACTTCAAGAATTTGACAGACAACGGTGATCCCCGAATCCGGGCCTTCAACATCGGTGCCGGTGCGGTCGACGAAGTCGCCGAATTCTACGATTATCAGAATGAAGACGGCAGTGAACACGCCTCCCTTTACAAGGGCGTCATCGAAGACATCCACCAACGCCCATCGGTTTGCCACCGGGTGCCGATCCGTCGCCTCGACGGGGTTGCCGCCGAGCTCGGGGTGTCGCGCATCCATTTCCTGAAGATCGACACGGAAGGGCACGAGCTGGAAGTGCTGCGCGGTGCCGAGGGGTTGATCCGCTCGAACGCCGTGGACATTATCCAATTCGAATTCAACGAAACCAACGTGGTGTCCCGGGTCTTCTTCAAGGATTTCTGGGATTTTCTGCCGAATTACAAATTCCACCGCCTTCTTCCCAAGGGGGCGCTGCACATTTCCCAATACTCGGCGACCTTCTGCGAGGTGTTCGCCTATCAGAATTACGTGTGCGTGAGAAAGGATTCGTCGATCTTCGGGTGAGGCAGGGGCGGGACCGTCGGCACCCAGACTTTTCATTCTCGCCCGCTGCGTCGGTGAGGCCGCCGCAGGAAACCAAAGCGGGCCACGGGAACCAAACCCCGTGACCCGCATATTTTATGTCATGAAATTATGAAATATTTTATCGCTCGTGGAAGGCCTCCTGGCTACGCCGGGAGATGGGCGAGAGCAGGTAATCGATGATCCGGCGTTGCGAGGTCTTGATCTCCACCGTCACCGCCATGCCGGGTGAGAGCGCGGTGCTGCGGCCGTCGACGTCCAGGCTGGTCTTCTCCAGCGCCACCCGCGCGGCGTAGACTGGCCCCTGCTGCTTGGCGGGATCCTCCTCCTTCTGCTGCACCACGTCCCCCGAGACCGAGGCGACGTGGCCGGGAATCAGGCCGTATTTGGTGAAGCTGAAGGTGTCGACCTTGATCGCCGCCGGCTGCCCGACCTGGACGAAGCCGATGTCCTTGTTGAGGATCGACGCCTGGACCTCGAGCTGGCTGTCCTCCGGCACGATGACCATCAGCGGCTGGGCCGGGGTCACCACGCCGCCCACCGTGTGGATGGCGAGCTGCTGCACGGTCCCGTTCACTGGCGCCGTCAGACGTTGCAGCCCGACGCGCTGCTCGGCCTTGGCCAGATCCTGGGCGGTGTCGGACACGCGGCGCTCGGCCTCGGCCAGCTGGGTGTAGAGCGTGCGTGCGAACTCCGCCTCGGCCTGGCGGCGCTGCTCGCCGACCGAGGCGATGGCGGCCTCGGACTCGGTGAGGCGTGTCTTCTGGACCAGCAGCTCCTGCTCGTGCTCCACCAGATCCTGCTGGAGCGCCAGATACTGGAAGCGCGAGGTGGTGCCCTGGGCCGACAGGGTGCGCAGCGCGTCGGCGCGCTCGCGGATCAGCGGCATGGTGATGGTCAGCTTGGTGATCGCCTGGTTGACCGCCGCGCGGTCGGCCTCCTTGCGGGCCAGCTCGCGGTCGAAGGCGGCGAGCTTGGCCCGCTGTTCGGCAAGCTGGCTGAGGAGAAGCTGGGCGTGCATGCGGACGAGCGCGGTCGGGGCCTCGGCCGGGGGGGCGAAGGCGGAGGACGGATCGCTTCCCGGCGCGCCGCTGTCCGGCGTCAGGGCCGCGCGCAGCCGTGCCACCTCCGTGCGGGCGGACAGGAGTTCGGTCTCCAGGCGGTTGCGGTCGGCGGTGACGGTGGTGGGGTCCAGCTCGATCAGCGGATCGCCGGCCCGCACCGTCTGGCCGTCCTGGACGTGGATGGCGCGGACGACGCCGATCTCCATCGGCTGGATGGTCTTGGTCCGGCCGCTCGGCACGATGCGCCCCTGGGCCACCGCGACGACGTCGACCTGCCCGAACCACGACCAGGCGAGCGCCAGCACCGTGAACAGCATGATGGTGCCGGAGAAGATCCGCACGGTGGGCGAGGGCGGGCGCTCCATGATCTCCAGCGCCGCCGGCAGGAACTCGATCTCCTCGCGGTGGCGGGGAGAGGGCTTCGCCGGCGCCTTGGGAAGGGCGACGACCTTGGAGGCGGCCGTTCCCTGGCCGGCTTCCTGGGTTGCGATGGCTTGGCTCATGATCGTCCTCCCCCTCCTCAACCGGCTTCCCGGCCGAGCTGGCCGCGGAACAGGGCGGCGTAGCGGCCCCCCTGGCGGATCAGCGCGTCGTGGGCGCCATCCTCGACGATGCGGCCGCGCTCCACGGTGACGATCCGGTCGGCGATGCGCACGGTGGACAACCGGTGGGCGATGATTAGCACGGTGCGCCCGGCGCAGATCTGGCGCATGTTGGCCTGGATCACCCGCTCCGACTCATAGTCGAGCGCGCTGGTCGCCTCGTCGAAGATCAGGATGCGCGGGTTGCCGACCAGCGCGCGGGCGATGGCGACGCGCTGCCGCTGCCCGCCCGACAGCGAGGCGCCGCGTTCGCCCACCATGGTGTCGTAGGCCTCCGGCAGTTCGGCGATGAAGTCGTGGGCGCCGGCCAGCTTGGCGGCTTGGACCACCCGTTCCATGTCCATGGTCGGGTCGGCGAGCGCGATGTTCTCGCGGATGGTGCCGGTGAACAGCACGTTGTCCTGCAGAACCACCCCGACCTGCCGGCGCAGCCACACCGCGTCAGCCATCGACAGGTCGATGCCGTCGACCAGGATCCGCCCGCGTTCCGGAATGTGGAAGCGCTGCAGCAGCTTGGCGATGGTGCTCTTGCCCGACCCGGATGCGCCGACCACCCCGACGATCTGGCCGGCCGGGATGTGCAGCGACACGTTGCTCAGCGTCTCCGGCCCGTCGGCGCGGTAGCGGAAGGTGACGTGGTCGAGCGTGATGTCGCCCTTGATGGCGGGCAGCGCGCCGCGCCCAGCGACCTGCACCGGCTCGGGCGCGGTGTTCAGGATGTCGCCGATGCGGGCCATCGACAGGCGGGTCTGCTGGAAATCCTGCCAGAGCTGGGCGATGCGCAGCACCGGTTGCGACACCCGCCCGGCGAACATGTTGAAGGCGACCAGCTCGCCCACCGACAGGCCGCCGTCGATGACCAGCTTGGCCCCCAGCCACAGCACGAGCAGCGTCGTCAGCTTGGACACCACCTGGACCGACTGGCTGGCGATGGTGTTGAGGTTGGCGGCGCGGAAGCCGGCGCGGACATAGGAGGCGAGCTGGTCTTCCCAGCGGCGCTGTAGGCGCGGCTCGACCGCCATCGCCTTGACCGTCTCGATGCTGGAGACCGCTTCGACCAGCAGGTTGTTGTTCTCCGCCCCGCGCGCGAACTTCTCGTCGAGCCGGCGGCGCAGCAGCGGCGTCGCGATCAGGCTGATGACGATGTAGAGCGGGAAGGAGGCCGCCACCACCGCCGTCAGGACCGGGCTGTAGAGCAGCATCACGCCGAGGAAGACGACGGTGAACAGCAGGTCCAGCACCAGCGTGATGGTGGAGCTGGTCAGGAAGCTGCGGATGTTCTCCAGCTCGCGCACGCGGGTGACGCTGTCGCCGACCTTGCGCGCCGCGAAATAGTTCATCGGCAGGGCCAGCAGGCGGCGGAACAGTTGAGCGCCCAACTCCACGTCGACGCGGTTGGCGGTGTGGGCGAAGCTGTAGGTGCGCAGCGCCCCCAGCACCGCCTCGAACAGGATGACCACCAGCATGCCGATCATCAGCACGTCGAGGGTGCCCAGGCTGTGGTGCACCAGCACCTTGTCGATCACCACCTGGAACATCAGCGGGGTGACCAGCCCGAACAGCTGGAGGAAGAAGGAGGCGAGCAGCACCTCGCCCAGGATCGAGCGGTATTTCCACACCGCCCCCCCGAACCAGGACAGGTCGAAGCGCGGCACGCCGTAGCCGCTGAACACCCCGCCCTTGCCGAGGCAGACCAGCGTCCGCTCCCAGAGGGATTCGAAGGCCGCACGCTCCAGGATGCGGGTCTGGCCGTTCAGCGGCTCGAAGACCAGCACGCGGTCGGAGGCCGCCTTGACCAGCACCAGCCAGTTGCCGTCGGCGCAGGGCACCAGGGCCGGCAGGGGGGTGCGCTCGAGCCTTTCCCACTTGGTGGAGATTTGCCGGGCCTTCGCCCCCATCCGGCGGGCTTGCCGGATCAGCTCGCGCGTGCCGACGCTGGCGCCGCCGCAGGCATGGCGGATCGTGTCATGGTCGGCCGGCATTCCCAGGATCCGCAGGGCGGTGACCAGGGCGGCGATGCCCGGATCGCGCACCGGTCCCCCTGATGGGGCGCCTGACGGGCTGCTCCCCGAGGTCTCCTTGAGCCGTCCGTCCGCCACGTCCCTGGGAGTCGCTCCGTCGGCTGTGTGTTCCATCGTCGCCCGTTCCCATCCTGTCCCGATGTCCGATCGTTCGGGGAAAATACGGCATCCCCTACCCCCAAGTATTTGCCTGGACGCTGGGATTGCCATTCGGGAGACGGGGTACTCCGCTCAGCCGGTACCGCTGCCGCTTGGGGTGGAGGCGGGATGGGTCTCTGTCTTGGGCAGGCCTGTGTGGTGGATTGTCCCGCCGAAGCGCTCTATACGGTGGCGGTTGATGATCTCAGGCGGAAGAGCAGGATGAGCCAGACCGTTCGCGAGTTTGCCGCGCGGATCCACGACCTCGTCGCGTCCGGCGATGGCGAGCGTGCCCGCTCCCTTCTGGTCGAGGCTGTCGCCCGGCGTGACGCGTTGGCGCTCTGCCGGGTGGCCGGGCTGCTTCTCATCCAGTACGGGCATTACTCCGAACCCGCCCTCATCCCCGGGCTGGAGGCGGTGGCCGCCGTTGCGCCGCAGGACACGGACGTCCTCCGCGCCCTCGCCACCGCCCTGTGGGTGCGCGATCAGAGGGCGGCGGAGCGGGTCGAGGCCCTGGACGCGGCCCGCCGGCTGGTCGCCGCCAACCCGGAGGATTCCGGGGCCCTGCATCTGCTCGGAATGATCGCGCTGACCAAGCGGCAGTTCCTGGAGGCCTATCTCGCCTTTTCCACCGGGATGACGGCCACCCCGCCGCTTCCCCTCGACGCGTCGCGTCGGCTTGCCGGTTTCCTGCTGCGCGGAATCCGGCGACTGAGCTTTCCGGTGGATGGGCTCACCTACGAGTTCGGCCTTGCCGTCCACACCCCCCAGGCGATGGAAAGCAGCGTCGCCCACTGCGCCGGCCAGCTGACCGAGATGGAGGAACTCCGCTACCTGAAGACGGTTCTCGGCCGGGCTCCGGTGATCGCCGAGGTGGGGGTGCTCCTCGGCAACCATTCGGCCTTCTTCCTGAAGAACCTGTCGCCCCGGACGCTGCACCTGTTCGAGGCGGACGTGTCCTGTCTGGAGGAAATCCGGGAGAACGCCCGCGCCAACAACGCCGGCGGCGCCGACATCCATCTGCACCACGCCTTCATCGGCGACCCGGACGGCGAGCCGGTCGAGATCGGCGGAACGCGGCTCCCGCAGAGCGCGCTGTCCAGCCTCGTCGCGGAACGGGTCGATTTTCTGAAGGTCGACACCGATGGCGGCGAGATGGGCTTCCTGGCCGGCGCCGAGGGGCTGATCCAAACCAGCCGGCCCTTCGTGATGATGGAGACCGACACGGTGACCGACCGGCCGGTCCGCGCCTGGTTCGCCGCGCGCGGCTACGAGGAGCGCCACCGCATCGACCACGGCCACTACTTCAACACCTTCTTCGCCCCCGCCGGCTGGGTTCCGCCTACTGCCTGACGGCCGACCGGTCAGCCGCCACGCCGCCGGAGGATCGACCAGCGCAGGCAGGCGGCGACGGTGCCGCCGTCCATCGAGGCGGAGGTCAAGGCCAGCTCCTCGGCCTCCTCCGGCGCGAACAGGACGAGGTCGCCGGTGCCGAGTTCGCCCGCCTGCGCGGCCGGCTGGGCCAGCGGCCGGGCCCGTTCCGCTGCGTAGAGGGCGACCCGGGCCTCCAGCACGCCGGGGTCGAGCAGCAGCAGGCCGAGCGGCCGCAGATCCGCCGGGTCGCAGGTCAGCCCGGCCTCCTCCTCCAGTTCGCGCAGGGCCGAGGCATCCGTGGCCTCGTCCGGCTCGATGAAACCCGAAGGGGCGACCCACAGCGGTTCGCTGAAATGGGGGCGCTGGACCCGCATCAACCCGACCTGCCCCTCCATGATCGGCAGCACGCAGACGCCGCTGACCAGCTCGGCGTGGCGCTGCCTGGGGCGCACCATCAGGTAGTCCGCAACGCCGCCGGCCGGTCCATCCACATGATCGAGCATCACCTCGAAACGGCTGTTCGTGACGGCGATCCGGCGCCCGACGATGCGGTGGGGGCCGGCTGGCGGGCAGGGCGGGGGCGGGGCATCGGGTGGCACTCGGCGGTTCCTTCGCGGGAGAGGATGGCGGAGGATCCCCCGCATGACATCCTGGAGCAAGCCTGCCCTGTCCACTTCCGGCGGTGGCGCCAAATGGTTTATGGAGAGGGCGTCCAAGTCGGCGGTCCGGCCGGCCGCAACGCAACAGGGGATCCGTGGCGAACCGATGCTGAAGGGCATTCTCTTCCTGACCGCCTTCGCGCTGCTTCCCTGGTGGCTGTCGGTGCTGGTCGATCGGATGGACATTCCTCTGTCGCCGTCGGCGCTCCTGTCCTCCTGGCTGCGTGACAACAGCGCCGAGACGTTGCGCGAGCAGCCGCCCCCCGGCTGGCGTGAAGCGCTGTATTTCGCCCGCAACCCCGATGTGATGGAGGCGGTCCGGCGCGGTGAATACCACAGCGGTTACGAGCATTATGTCCGCTATGGCCGGGCGGGCGGGCGGCCCGACGGGCTGCCGTCTGGGGACCCGCTCCCGGTGGTGGAAGCATCTCCGGTGCCTACCCCTGCCGCTCCGGCATCTCCGCCGCCTTCTCCAACTCCGGAACCGGCAACCGTCATGGCGGCGCGTTCCGAAGCGCCGGTCCCTCTGCCGCCCGCCCTCTCTTCGGAAGAGGATATCCCGACCCTGCTTCCGAGCCGGAAGCCGGTCTCCGCTCCGAAGGCAGAGCCGCAGGGCGCTTCCGTGACCAGGCCGGCGGCTGCCCAAGTCCTGTCGATCCGCTCGGCGGCTCATGCGGGTTTCGTCCGTGTCGTGCTGGACAGCGCCGCCGCCTTGCGGGCCGAGCGTGCGGCCCAGCGCGGACCGCGCGTCGCCGGAATCGAACTGGCGGCCGGCTGGCAGCCGTCCCGTCAGGGACGCCTGCTCGGCAAATCCCTGTCCTATCGGGTCGAGACGGCCGGGGGCAGGACCAGGCTTCTGCTCGAATCCGGCGAGGCGATCCGCATCAAGACGCTGTACGCCTTGCCGCCCGACCAGCCGGGAGGACGGCATCGCCTGATCCTCGACGTGGCGACCGGCGGCTGACGGGACGGCAGCCGAAGAGGGAGTTTGCCCCTGCCTTCCGGATGTCCCCGCCGGAGGGGTCGACAACCCGCCATCCGGTGACGCATCGTGGCCGGCACCACCATCGTTCGGACCGGTCGCCATGCGGATACTCTTCGTCCACCAGAACACTCCCGGTCAGTACAAGCATCTGGTCCGGCGTCTGGCGTCCGATCCAGCCAACCAGATCGCCTTCATCGGCAAGGTCCAGCGCGAGATGCCGCGCGTTGCCACCGTCACCTACAAGCCGAACCGGGAGCCGGGAACCGCCACCCATCCCTACATCCATCTCTTCGAAGGGCAGGTTCTGCACGGGCAGGGGGCGGTGCGGGCCGGACTGGCGCTGCAGCAGCGGGGCTTCAGCCCCGAGGTGATCTGCGCCCATCCCGGCTGGGGCGAGGCGCTGTTCCTGAAGGACGTCTTCCCCGACGCCAAGCTTCTGACCTATTGCGAGTTCTTCTACCGGGCCGACGGGTCGGACGTCGGCTTCGACCCGGAGCGGCCGGTCACGCTCGACACGCGCTGCCGCATCCGCGCCAAGAACGCGGCCCTGCTGACCAGCCTGGAGGCGGCGGACTGGGGGATGAGCCCGACCGAATGGCAGTTCCGCCAGCATCCGGAGGCCTTCCGCTCCAAAATCTCGATCATCCATGATGGGGTCGATACCGACCTCTGCCGTCCCGACGAGGACGTCGTGGTCACCCTTCCCGACGGCCGGGTCCTGACCCGGCGGGACGAGGTGGTGACCTACGTCGCCCGCAACCTGGAGCCCTACCGGGGCTTTCCCACCTTCATGCGCGCCGCCGAGGACATCCTGCGCCGCCGTCCGAACGCCCGGATCCTGGTGGTCGGGGGTGACGAGGTCAGCTACGGCACAGCTCCCGCCGATGCCGCCAACTGGCGGGAAAAGATGCTGGCCGAGGTCAGCCCCGATCCCGACCGCATCCATTTCCTCGGCAAGGTGCCGTACGACCGGTTCCTGGAGATCGTCCGGCTGTCGCGTGCCCATGTCTACCTGACCTACCCCTTCGTGCTGTCCTGGTCCCTGCTGGAAGCGATGGCCTGCGGAGCCCTCGTGATCGGTTCCGCCACCCAGCCAGTCCAGGAGGTCATCGAGGATGGCCGCAACGGCCTTCTGGCCGATTTCTTCGATTCCAGGTCGGTGGCCGACCGGGTCGTGGAGGCGCTCGACCGCGCGTGCGACGATCCGGACGGGGTGGCGGCCTTGCGCTCGGCGGCGCGTCGCACGGTGGTGGAGCGTTTCGATCTGGAGCGGATCTGCCTGCCCGCCCAGCTCCGGCTGATCGAGGATCTGCGCGCGGGCCGGAAGCCCGGCGTCACCGCCGAAGTTCCCGGCTTGGCGGCGGTCGGCTGACGCGTCTCGGTTCGGCGATTGCCTGCGGAGGAGCGGCGTGCGACGAAGTCCGTGGCGAGGCGGGCTGTGCCCGGCGGCGGAGATTGGCTGGGTGGGTGATGGTTGAGGACGGCACTCAGGCGGGTCGTGTTCTTGCGATCAAGGGGCGTTACGAGGCGCGCGACTTCTCCGGGCTGATCGAGGAGGCCCGCGCGCTGCACGATCGGCATGGAGATGCCCTCGATCCGCCGGTCCGCGAGGCCGTGGCCATCATGCTGCACAACGCGTCCTGCGTGGCGATGGAGCAGGGGCCGCGGGACAAGGTCCTGGAACTGGCCGAATGCGCCGTGCGCTACGATCCGGCGTCCCTGCACGCGCTGGGGCAGCGGATGTACGCGCACCTGTCGCGGGGCGACTACGCGTCGGCCTGGGCATGGGAAAGCTGGGAGCCCATCTTCCGTGACGCCTTGCCGACGATGTGGCGGGGCGGCCGCACCGACATCCTGCTCATCATCAACAGCAACGGTCTGGGTGACTTCATCCAGTATTCCAGGTTCCTGCCCGCGGTGCGCGAGCGTGTCGGCCGATTGATCGTCCAAGTGCCGTTGAACACCACGGCCCTGTTCGGGCAATCACCGTTCCTGCAAGGCATCGAGTTCGTCGAGCCGGGGGCCGGGGTGGCCTGCACGGCGATCTGTGAAATGATGCTGCTGCCGGTGATGATGGGAGCCGGCCGTCCGCAGGTCACGGCCACGGGCGCCTATCTCCGGGCTCCGCCCCATCGGCTGACGCATTGGCAGGCGCTGGTCGACGGGTATGGCGACGAAGGCAGGAAACTTACAGTCGGGGTGTCCTGGGGCGGCGGGGCCCGCCGGGCCCGGACACTGCCCTTCGAGCGGCTCCTTCCGTTGTTCGCCCGGCGCGACGCCCATTTCTTCGGTCTACAGAACCACGCCGACAAGGCCGAGATCTTCGGCCGCGCTCTACCGGACAACTTCACCGACATGGGGGTGTTCGACGCGGTGAACCTGTCCTGCCTATGCCGTTGCATGGACGTCGTCATCGCTCCCGACATGGGTGTCGCCCATCTGTCCGCGGCCCTTGGCGGTGAGACGTGGCTGGCCTTGCCCCATTTCGCCGAATGGCGTTGGGGAATGGAAAGCACGCGCACCGACTGGTACCCGACGATGCGCCTGTTCCGTCAGCCCGAACCGGGCGATTGGGATGGGGTGGTCGAGGCGATGGCCCACCGGCTGGCGGAACGGGCCCGGAGCAAGACACTGGAGGGGGGGAGGGCCTTGGTCTAGGATCGCCCAAGCCATGTTCGGCTGGGCAGTCTGGTTCGACGCGGTCTGGGGGTGTTTCGCATGGCAACCGTCACCGGGACCACGGGCAACGACACGCTCGCCGGCACGCTCGACCCGCTGACCGGGCTGGCCGCTGACGACAGCGTCGACGGCCAGGACGGCATCGACGTCTTCGTCCTAACCGGGGCAATCGGCTCCTACCGCTTCGGGTTCGATCCGGGCAGCGGGATGGTGACCGTCACCGGACCGGAGGGGACCGACCGGTTGCAGGGCATCGAACTGATCCAGGCGGCCGACGGCGTCAACCGGTCACTGGCCGCTTTGATCGAACTGACCGAGCCGGTCTTCACCATCACGCCGACGGCGACCACCATCGGCAATGACCATCTTCTGGGCACCGACGTCGCGGAATATCTCAACGCCGGCTTCGGCGACGACAGCATCGCGGCGGGTGGCGGCAACGACTGGGTCTTCGGTGGTCCCGGCAACGACATTGCGCTGGGTCAGGCCGGTGACGACCATCTGGAGGGCTATGCCGGCAACGACGCCCTGTTCGGCGGGGCGGGCGATGACGGAATCAACGGCGACTTGATCGGCCAGACGGGGAACGACTATCTGTCGGGCGGCGGCGGGAACGATTGGATCAACGCCGGCAACGGCGCCGACATCCTGGTTGGCGGGGATGGCAACGACTGGCTGTTCGGCGAGTATGGCCCCGACCTGTTGAGCGGTGGCAGCGGCAACGACGTGCTGATCGGCGATTTCTACGCTTCGCGTTACGTCAAGCCGGTGGTCTACCCCAAGGATCCGCCCAACGACGACGCCCTGAGCGGCGGGGCCGGCGGTGATTTCCTGATGGGCGGCATGGGCGCCGACCTGCTGGAGGGCGGAAGCGGCCGCGACTGGTTTGTGTTCACCGATCCCAGCGAAAGCAGCCTCGCCGCGCCCGACATCATCCTGGATTTCGGCGGGGCGGCGGTTGCCGCCGCCTCGGCCAAGGGGAACGCTTCCTTCGCAACCCCCGGCAGCGAATACGACGCCATCGACCTGTCGGAGATCGACGCGGTCTCTTCCACGACGGAGAATGACGCCTTCACCTTCATCGGCACCGCCGCCTTCACCGCCGCCGGTCAACTGCGCTATGCATCCACTGGGACCGAGACCTACATTGAGGGCAACGTGGGGGGTGATCTGGCTTCCGATTTCCGGATCGTGGTGAAACTCGCCAACTACAGCTTCTCGCTGCCGGATTTCGTGCTGTAGAGCCGGCCCCTCAAAACGCCTTCAGCTTGCGCCAGGCAAACACGATCATGCGCAGCAGCAGGACGCCGTGGCGAAAGCGGCTGATCTGGGTGGTGCCGTAGGTGCGGTCGGCGTAGCGCACCGGCACCTCAACGATCTTCAGGTTGAGCTTGGCGGCGCCGAAGATCAGGTCGAAATCACCGAAGGGATCGAAGTCGCCGAAGTATCGGCGATTCGCCACCACCTTCTCGTAGTCGCGGCGCCACAGAACCTTCGTCCCGCACAGGGTGTCGGTGAAGCGCTGGTTCAGCAGGAAGGAGAAGATGCGGGCGAAGGCCCGGTTGGCCAGGAAGTTCAGGAATCGCATGGCCTGATCCTCCATCGGATAGACCAGCCGGGTGCCGTTGACGAATTCGCCGCGGCCGTCGGCCATGGCCCGGTAGAATTTCCCCAGCGTCTCCGGCGGGACGGTCAGGTCGGCGTCGAGAATCATCAGGATGTCGCCGCGCGCCGCGGCGAAGCCGGCGCGCACCGCGTCGCCCTTGCCCTTGCCGGGCTGGCGCATGACCTTGATGTCCCAGTCCGGATGGGCGGCCTGGACGCGCAGGCACTCCTCGTAGGTGTTGTCGCGGCTGTGCCCCTCGCAATAGATCACCTCCATGTCGGGGGCGAAGCGGGGCAGGCGCAGCACGGCGTTTTCGATGTTGCCGCGCTCGTTGCGGCAGGGCACCAGAACGGTGACGGACGGCAGAGATTCCCGCTCGGCCATCCTGGGCTGCGGACGCGCGACCACATAGTTGCGCAGGCACAGCCGCCGGATCCCCGGCAGCGGCGCGATCCAGCGGTTGATTGCCGTCCCCAGCCCGAACAGCGAACGCGGCACGAGTTGCCGCCATTCGCGCTTGATCGGCTCCCAGCCCGCAAGCTCCAGCAGGCTCATGGTGTCGGCGGTGGACAGCCAGTTGTCCTCGGCCTGCGGGCGCTTCAGCCCCAGCCGCTCGGCCACGTCCAGGGCGGGTTCCCAGGCACGGCTGTGATAACTGATGACGATCCGGGTCTGCGGCGTGGCGAAGCGGTGCAGCAGGCGTAGCGTCTCTTCGCAGTCGTCGAGCAGGCCGATGGTGTCCGACAGCAGGATGATGTCGAAATGGCCGTCGATGGCCGCGAGGTCGGCGTCGTCCTCGGCGTTCCCGACATGGAATTCCAGGGCCGGGTGGCGTTCGCGGGCCTGGGCGATCAGGGTGGAAGACAGGTCGATGCCGACCCCGCGCGCCGGTTCCAGCGCCGCCAGCACGCCGCCGTTGCCGCAGCCGACCTCCAGGACGCTGGAGCCGACCGGAACCAGGAAGCGCAGGAAGGCGCGGTCGGCCTCGTGGAACGCCCGGTTGCGCAATTCCCAGCGATCCATGTCCGGGGCCAGCCGCTCATAGAGCGCGCGGGTCGCCGCTTGGCGCGCGGACAGGGGCCGGGAAACGACGTCGGCGTCGGACGCCGGGGCAAGCGTGGCGATGGTCATCCAGGTTCCAAAACGGTCTCGGCCCGGCGTGGTGCCGGAAGCGGGCGCACACTCTAACCAGCGGAACGGTGCCTGTCATGCCCGCAAGCTGGGGCGGGCGGGCGGGCAGGGCAGGATCATCCCGGCTTCCTCCCGGCTCGACGGGAGGGGTATTCCGGAATTGAGTTGGGCGGGCCGGAAAAGCCTGCCTCATGCTGCATCGCGTCGCTTATTTTGCCAGGATAAGCAACAAGGGCTGGGCGAGGCGAAGGTGGAGTCTGTGAACACGAAAGACACGGTGCTCGTCACGGGCGGCGCCGGGTACATCGGGTCGCACGTCGTGCTGGCCCTGCTCGATGCCGGACGGCGTCCGGTGGTGCTCGACGACCTGTCGACCGGCCGCCGCAGCATGGTGCCCGCCGGAGTCCCCTTTGTTGAAGGCAGTGTCGGCGATGCCGGCTTGGTCGCCGACACGCTGGGCTGCCATGGCATCGGCACCGTCATGCATTTCGCCGGCAGCATCGTCGTTCCGGAATCGGTGGAACGGCCGCTCGACTATTACCGGAACAATACGGTCAACAGCCACGCCCTGATCGTGGCCTGCCTCAAGGCGGGGGTCGAGCGATTCATCTTCTCCTCCACCGCCGCCGTCTATGGCATGCCCGACCGCCTGCCCATCGACGAGGAGACCGCGACCGCGCCGATCAACCCTTACGGTGCTTCCAAGCTGATGACGGAATGGATGCTGCGGGATGCTGCGGCGGCCCATGGGCTGCGCTACGTCGCGCTGCGTTATTTCAATGTGGCGGGAGCCGATCCGCAGGGGCGCTCCGGGCAAATTTCCAAGGTGGCCACCCACCTGATCAAGATCGCCGCCCAGACCGTGACCGGCCAACGGTCCGAGATCGCGGTGTTTGGTGACAATTATCCGACGGCGGACGGGACCTGCGTGCGCGACTACATCCATGTCAGCGATCTCGCCACCGCCCATGTGGCGGCGCTCGCCCATCTGGAAACAGGGGGAGCAAACCAGATCCTGAACTGCGGTTACGGCAAAGGCTGCTCGGTGCGCGAGGTGCTGGCGATGGTCGAGGCGGTCACGGGCAAGCCGCTGCCGATGCGGATCGCCGCAAGGCGGCCGGGCGATCCGCCGGCGCTGGTCGCGGGGGTCGAACGAATCCGCGCCACGCTGGACTGGACGCCGCGCTTCGATGATCTGGAAACCATCGTGTCCACGGCCCTTGCCTGGGAACGGCGGCTGGCCGGACAGTGAGGCCGGCTGGTGGCGCGCGCTCGGACGGGCGGGAAGTTCCGCCAGTCAACCGGGCCTCGCCACCATTGAGCGTCAGTCGATCTTCAGGTAGGCCGGATCCAGGGCTCCGTGACGGAACGGGATCCAGTCCTTGTGATCGGCGCGGTATTGCAGGCCGTAGGGGTTCTTGAAGAAAATCTTCTGAAGCGGCTGGCCGCCCTCGGCCCGCGTGCGGTCGACGTCGAGCAGGGGGAAGGGAGCGAAAATCTTTTCCCACAGCTCGTCGTTGCCGACGTCGCGGCCGGCGTTCTTCACATAGTCGCGCGCGGCGTCGCTGAGCTGCCACGCCTCCTCGACCATTGCGTAATAGTCCACAGTACCCTCGGCCATGCGATCCTCCAAACGTCGGATGCCGACTATTAGCGAACCCGTTCGCGTTCGGGAAGCCCCTGCGCGCTGGTGGATGGCTTATTTCCCCTCAACCAGGAGAATGGACTTCCGCCTGCAGCCCCGTTCGCCCGTTTCGGCAGCGACAGCCAGACCAGCCCTCCCGGCAACGCCATCAGCGTGACGGAAAGGCCGATCAGCAGCGACACCAGAAGGGCATCCTCACCGGCGACGCCAAACAGGGCGAAGCCGGCGACCATGCTGCCTTCGCGCACTCCCCAGCCGGCCAGGGAGATGGGAAGGGCCATGGCCGTGATCGTGAAGGGCATGATGACCAGCGCGTCCAGGGGACGGATCGGAATCGACAGCGCCTGGGCGAAGATGATCGTGGCGGCGATGGTGCAGAGATGGACGGCGATGCTGTGACCGAGCGCAACGAGTGCCGAACGGTGGGTCAGGGCGCCGCGCAGGCCGGCGGCCAGGGAAAGCAGTCGCCCCATGAGCGCATGGGGGTGCCGGGCGAGCCAGGGAACCCGGTCCAGCTGGGTGAAAGCGGCCATGCCCACAGCCAGCATTCCGCTCATCGCGAGCACCGTCGACGCGACAGGCCAGGGAACCACCGACAGCAGACGCGGCAACCCTGCGATGATCAGGACAACGACTCCGGCCAGGGCCGCCAACCGGTCGAGAACGAGGGCAGTGGCCACCGCCGACGGAGAGTGGCCGCTGCGCCATGTCAGCCATCCCCGAACGATGTCGCCGCCGAGCGCGCCCGGCAGAAGCTGCCCGAAGAACAGGCTGGCCATCATCACCCGCAGCGACAGGCCCGCCGACATCACCACGCCGACGGAGCGACCGATCATCCGCCAGCGTTCGGCGGCGAAAGGAATCGTCATCGCCTTGACGACGAAGCCGAGGAGCAACAGGTCCGGTGCCGCGTGGGCAAGGCGGCCGGCCAACTTCTCCCAATCGGCCTGTCCGAGCAACAAGGCCAGGATTCCCACCGTGACGCCGATTTTGGTCACCGCCAGCAGGCGGTTGCGCCAAGCCAGCAGTGCTCCGGTGGTGGACGCTCCGGGTGGGGGCATGGACGGGACGGTTGTCATTCCTGTCAGGTGGACGGCAGGAGGTGGGCGATGCCGTCCAGATAGCGGCCGCCATCATAGAGCAGGCCGAGGCGGGCGTAACGTGCCCGCTTGTCGGTTCCGGTCAGGTGAAGGATGTCGATCGGGGTGTAGGGATAGACCGGGCTGCGCCACAGCCCGTGCTCGTCACGGACAGGCGGCGTCCAACTGCACATCCAGTTGCACTGGGCCGGCAGGGCGGTGAAGCCTTTGTGCTGGAGCAGGACCACGTTGAAAGCGAGTTGTTCGGTCAGGTGATGGTACCCGTGCTGGAACATCCGCTTCAGCTGATCGGTGAACAGCTCCCAGTGTGGCAGGTCATGACGCATCCCGAAAAAGCCGGTGTTGAGGAAGGGGAGCGCCGCGGTCTCCTGTGCAACTGGCTCACCCAGACTCTGGCGGACCACATAGGATTTCGCGCCGAAGTAGGAAAGATTATCGGCCAGGGTGGTGTTGTGCGGATAGGCGACGTCCGCTTCCGGCACGATGATGACCTGCCCCTTATCCATGATGGCGACGGCGTCATCGAAGAAACCAGGGCGCTGGACCCACATGTCGGCATCGAGATGAATGTAGTACCGGTGTCCGGGGAAGTAATCACGCAGATATGGACGGCAGGCCTGGGATCGCCAGTACGGGCTCTGGCCGATGATCCGCGCTTCCAGCTGTGGATTGAGCACGACAAGGCGGGATGGATCGATCGGCTCAATGGTGTCGCACAAGGCGCTGATGTGTTCCCTTTGGGCAGACGTCAGGCCGGTGTCGATGACCCCGATCTTGTAGCGATTCCGATCCAGGTCGCGCAACGACAGCAGCAGCCCCACCAGAAGGTCGAAGATGCCTTGGTCGGCACACACGGCGAGGCAGGTGGTGTCCTGGACGCCTTGGAAGGAAACGGTCATGGCGGTCTTCACTGATGGGGCTATCGGCCGCTTGGCGAAGGCGGAGCAGACGAAGGCAAGGATGGCACTCTATGGAAAAGCCTCAAGACAGGCAACCGGGCCGGTTCGCCTGGATGTCCTGGCGACTCCTCTCAGCGCGACACGGCCTTCAGGAAATCATGCTGGGCTGTCCCTTTCATGGCGAAGATCGTATACCCGTACCTTTCTTGCTCATTTTTCTCTTTGCCATTCTCGGGGCGACCGGGCTCAAACTCACGAATGGTCCGGTCTTTCTCATTGGCAAAGAAGCATGAAAATTTCATATTTCCCCCTGGGTCTTGAAGAATTTTCTCCCATATATTTGCATGACCAATTTTCGTTTTTACAAACATAATAGCAGATTGATTTCTCTTTAATATTGATTGTACTGAATACATATTATCAAATTTTATATTAGCATCCTCAACAATTAGATAATTAACCGGTATTTTTTCTTTGTATTCGTCGAATTTCTCATTTTCGCCATGGAAGATGGGAAAATTAAGAGTGTCGATAATATGAATATTGTTAAGATGATTCATTTTTGCGCCTAAATCAAGAGATTTCCTCTTGGTTTCATTCTCTTCAAAGGAAAAAATCTGGAATTTCGGCATAAGCTTCGCCGATATGTAAGAATACCAACCAACTTCTGAGCCAACATCAATTAAATTCCCAGGATAATTTCTAAGAAATTTTACAATTATGGAGGTTATGAAAATATCACATACTCCATCATTGAGAATTTTCCACGCCATGTCATTTTTCTCTATATTTTGTTGTGGAAAAATCAATATTTGCCCAATTCCACGGATATTCGCTGATATTTTCCTTCCGAAAATATCAATATTTGTTTCTTTATCGATGCTTGCCTTGGTCGAAGATCTTTTATGAAGATGAATGAAGCGCTCTTCCAGATCCGTTAGGACGGCTTTGATATCACTTGTTCTCATATGACTATACCGCATCTGGTAGTCAAATATAGAGTTAGAATCTATTTCAGTAATTTGATTTTTCTTACCTGAAGAAGGAGAGTAGTGATTTAGGGCTTTTTTGAGATCAGAATTATTCAAGCTTTCCTGTTGGCATATTTGACGAAACATAAAGCCCCAATGATTTCCAATAGCTGTCTCGGCACCATATCTGTGAACGTTTGACAGCCAGCCGGAAACAGCTTTCCGAAACATCTGCCCGGTCGACCGAATGGGAGCATGCAGGTAGCTGAGACCAGCCAAACACACCTCTTGCAGAACGCCTTCATGGCACAGGGAATGATTACCCTGTTCGATGATGATCTTTTCCGCTACGCTTGAATCAGATATCGAAAGAACAATTTTTGATTGCCCATCCCCACTTTCATGACGTTGCATGAGATTGAATGATTTTGGCGGATCTGAAAAATATTCAGGATCAGGACTTTCTGGTATTATGAGTCCATCCCAGAAAATTTTGAAATAAATATTGTCTCCCAGCTCAGCTATTTCTCTCTTTATAGAAATAAAATCACGAACTCCCGAATTTATGAATTCGTCTGCATCTATCGGAAAATATATCCCAGCACCATTAATTTTAGAAATATTGTGGAATATCCTAGTCATTATTTCGGATTGACGATATTCGATGGAGGTGCTTCCGATATCTTCTATAAAATAAATCGGAAGGCCCTCTCTCTGCATTGACTTGATGATATCAACTGTTTTGTCGGTTGAATAGTGATCAAGTACATAAATAAGATCAAGGTATTTTAGATTATGCCGAAAAAACTGCTCGATGATGTCTTCTTCATTCTTTACCATCGTGAATCCGACACAAACTTTCATAGCCAACCTTTGCATTTCGTAAAGTGAGTTGCTTTTGCTTCTCTGGCAATTTACCAGTATTTCGTAGATGTAAGACAATTCCAGTTCTGAAGCAAATCCAGACTCCTATAGAACAGGGTATTATTTTGCGATGCTGGAAACCGTCATGGTGGGAGGTGAGTGACTCGGGGTGGAAGGAAAAGCTCCCTCGCGGGGTGATTCCCGAACTCTATGTAGCGGAAGCTCAGAACAGATACGAAAAGTAGAAAAAACAGGTACATTGGCAAGCTTTCCAAACGCGCCGCAAAATCATGGGTCTGGGTCAGGACGAGCCTGTACTCAAGCAGGCCATGCCAGACGTAGAGGCTGTAGCACATCATACCGATCAGCTGCAGCGGCCAGAAGGCCAGGAGCCGTGACAGCCATGTCCGCCGTGTCAGCAGGAAAACGGCGACGAGAAGGAAACCCACGTCGAGCACGATCGTGAGACCAGCGGCCGTCTTGACCGGCAGCGCTCCCAGGAACCAGGCGTGCCATCCCCAAGCTCCCAGAAGGCATAGGGCTCCGCCCGCCAGAAACGTCGCGGGGTTTGCGGTCCAGGCACGCTTTCGCACCGCCAGATCGGCAGCCAACATCCCGGCCAAGAAGTCCGGCAGTCGCGCCGGCAGACTGTCGGCGATCCAATTGAGGACGTTGCCGTTGAAGGGAACCGTTCCGGCATAACGCAGGCCGACCGCGACCGCGATGGCCCCGGCCAGCGTTGCGGCGGGCCATCGCCGATAGACCGGAAGCAGCAGCGGAAACAACAGGCTGAACCAGACCTCGATCCCCAATGACCACAGGACCCAGTTGTAGGCCGGCATGAAGGTGTCTGGAAAGAAATTGAACGTTACCGTCAGAAAAGTCAGGAATTGCTTCCAGGTTCCCGGTTCCGTCAGGCTGAAGGGTTGGACCAAGCCAAAGGCGAGAGAAAGCGCTCCGACAAGGTAATAAAGCGGCAGCAATCTGCGCAGGCGATGCGCTAAAAAGGTCCATCCCGCTTTTGGGCCATCCATGCTGCGGTTTCCCTGGGCGTAGGGCAGGTAGAGCACCAACCCGGACAGGAAAAAGAACAGGTTCACCCCCAACCACCCGCCTTCCAGAACCACGCGCAATGGCAGCCATAGCCCCGCAATCGGTGAATCGGGATTCAAGGGGCCCAGATGGTCCCAGGTGTAATGGTGGTAGATGACGCCGAGGATGGCGAAGGCGCGCAGCCCGTTGATCGCTGGCACTCGTCCAGCGGCATCGGGTCGAGGAGGTGGCGGAGTCTGTTGCGGGGATGCCAGGGAAGCAGGGGCAGAGGAAGCGGCGTCGGAAGCGCGGCCTGGAGCGACCACGGTTGTCACAGCTCCTTCTCCGGGGCTGAGGAGACCGGTTTGTTCTTTCGGCGGTCAAGCGGATCGACCGGATCGAATAGCCCCATCTGTTCGAGAAAGGCCATCAGCTTGGCCGCCACCATGTTGATTTCGTCGGCCAAGCCGGCGATCTCCTGTGCTGTGATCGTCGGCGCGGTTCCGGTGATGCGCCCCTGGGTGCGGTAAGTAAACCGGATGGCGATGTCCGGCGCTTCGCCTTGCAGCCAGGAGCCGTGCTGGATCTTGTTGCGCTCGCGCGCCAACCCCATTGCCTGGTCGCAAAGGGGCGTCAGGATGGCGACTTGCTCCGGAGACAGCTTGTGGGCTCCCAGTGACTTCAGCGCCTCGAGGCGTCCTCGTCCCTGGATGTGGGAGCTGATCGCCAGAAACTCGACATGGTCGGCCCCCAGCATCCGCGACAGGCACAGGGCCACGATCTCGTCCAACTGCGCCCAGGCCACGGCCACCATGCCGATCGCGCAGTACATCTTGGTGCTGAGCGGGCCGATGAGAACCGTGCGTCTGGACATGAGAACCCTTTTTCCGCGGAGGCAGCAGGATAACCCTGGAGGGTGCGGACGGCAAAGGCCTAACCATCCCGCGTTTCCGCCGATCGCACCAGACGGTCAGGGCCGGAATGGGGCGATGGGCTCGGCCGGCAGCCCATGGGCCGCACGCAGGGCCGTTAGGATGCGGCGGCTTGCCAGACCATCACCGAAAGGATTCACCGCTGCCGGCTCAGTGCCACTCCTTCTGTCGAGCAACGCTTCGCAGGCAGCGACGATGGCGTCGGGATCGCTTCCCACCAGACGGGCGACGCCGGCCTCCACCGCCTCGCGGCGCTCGGTCTCGTCGCGCATGACCAGCACCGGCTTGCCGAAGGAAGGGGCCTCCTCCTGAACACCGCCGGAATCGGTCAGAACCACCGCGCAGCGATCCAGGAGATGGACGAAACTCCGATAATCGACCGGCTCGATCAGGTGGATCCGCTTCCACCCACCAAGCAGCGCTCGCACCGGACCGGACACGTTGGGATTCAGGTGGACCGGATAGACGATGTCGACGTCGTCACGCCGACCGAGCCGGGCCAGGGCTTCGCAAATCCGGCGGAAGCCCTCGCCGAAGCTTTCGCGGCGGTGTGCGGTGACCAGGACCATCGCCCGTCCCGCCTGACGCCCCGCATCAAGGAAGGTGAAGCGTTCCTCCAGCCCCTCACGCAGCCTCGTGTCGGCACGCAGCCGCTCGCGGGTTGCCAGCAGGGCATCCACCACCGTGTTGCCGGTGACCAGGATGGCGGAATCCGGCCGCCCTTCGGCCAGCAGATTGCGACGGGCGCTTTCGGTCGGGGCGAACAGCCGGTCGGCGACGAGGTCGATGAAGCAGCGGTTCATCTCCTCCGGCCAAGGAGCCTGGAGGTTTCCGGTGCGCAGCCCGGCCTCGACATGGGCGACGGGAATGCGGGCGTAGAAACCCGCCAGCCCCGCCGCCATCGCGGTGGTGGTGTCGCCGTGGACCAGGATGCGGTCGGGCCGGTCACGCTCCAGCACCAGTTCCAGCCCGCGCAATGTGCCCGCCGTGATGTCGGTCAGGGTTTGGCCCGGCTTCATCAGGTCGAGGTCGAGATCCGGGCGGATCCCGAACAGCTCGAACACCCCGTCCACCATGGTCCGGTGCTGCCCGGTGACGCACAGGCTGGTCCGGATGTCCGGATCGGCGCGCAACCGTTCGATCAGCGGAGCCATCTTGATGGCCTCCGGCCGCGTGCCGACGACGACCAGGATCTTTGTCATCGCGGTCAGCTCCCGGCCCGGCGGTTCAGCCAACGGACCCCGGTGATCGTCTTCTTGTACTGTTCCTTGTTGGCGTCGGCCTGGCCCCGCGCCTGCCCCAGGTCGGGGTCGAAGCCGTGGCGGCCCAGCACCTCCGCCCGGCGGCGGGAATAGAGGTTGTCTTCGAACTTGCCGTGATAGTGTCCGTTGACGAAGCAACGGTTCATCGCATCGGTGTCGAAGAAGCGGATGCCGTAGCCGCCGTGTGCCGACAGGCGCTTGGTCACACAATAGAGCGCGATCTGGTCGAGGAACCAGAAGACCGAACGGCGCATGTTCGCCCCGATGAAGTCGGCCAGCGTGTCGACATAGGCCTGACCGGCGGTGTTGGGTGCGACCAGGATCAGCGCGGCACCGATGCGATGGCCGAGCAACACCAAGCCCTGCTGCTCCTCCGGCAGCTTGTCGAGGATCACGCCGTAGGTGCCGGGTTCCTCGACCACCTCGTCCAGCCCGCCGATGAAGAGCGTGTCGGAATCCGTGGCGCAGATCACCGCCTCTGGATAGAGCCGGCGAAGCTGGGCCAGCCGCAGGAAGCGGATGTTGCAGTAATAGAAGGCGCGGTCGACCGTCGGATCGTAGCCCAGCGCCTCGAAGTCCACCCGTTCGGTGGAGAGCGCCACGCCGGGGTGGATCGCCCGTACCCGCTCGATCAGCGCGTGGGTCCGGTCGGTCGGGTTGATGACGTGGAAATGGACGGTCAGCGCCGGGTCGTGCTCAATCGCGCTCAGCGCCTGGGCGATCGAGAATTTCTCCAGATAGCCGGCGTCGGAGCTGATGAACAGCACGCGGCCACGCACCGGGGGGGCGTACTGCTCGACGACCATCTCGGGAAGACCGAGATGGGGGTAGCAGGAGCGCGCCGGCAATTCCAAAGTGGCGAGCGTCAGCATGCCCTGAATCTCGGGGGCTAACTTGCCCTGTTCCAGCAAGGCTTCCGCCAGGCATTGCTGGGCGGTCGGCGAGTCCTGATAGGACAGCCGGGCGTAATGCTCCACATGGCCCCAATCCTTCAGCACCATGTAGAGACGGGACAGATTGAGGGCGAGATACTCCTCCACCGACACCTCGCCCATACGGGCGTTGAAGAAGGTCGGCATGCGCATCAGGGCGAGCTTGATGACGTAGATCCAGACGCAGACGTCGACCTCGTCCTTCATGCCGTAGGACGCGAATTTCGCGGTGACGTAAGCCCAGTAGGTCAGGGGGCTGCTGCCTGGAAACGCCTCCGCCTCCAGAAAACGGGTCAGCGCCACCACGTCGGTCAGGTCGGGAGTCGCCTCATAGGCTTTCACCTGCATGCGGGAGGATTGCATCAGCAACCCTTGGCCCTCCGCCATCGAGCCGCGTCCGACCAGCAGCGCCCCCAGATGGAACAAGGCGTGCGGGTTTTCCGGATCGGCTCCCAGAAGCTGCCGGTAAATCGCTTCCGAATCGTCGGTGCTGGCCGCGCCGGCCGCGGCCTGGAGCCGGGAGCGCGTGTGGGGATCGGTCATGGCGTGTGCAGTGGGGCTGTTAGGGCGGAGGCGGCGCCACTCTCGGGCCAAGCCGGAGGGGAAATCAACCGCTTTGGCGGGACCGGCCTCCTCAATGGGTCAGGAGCGCCTCCAACGCCTCCACAACCCGGTCGACGTCCCCGTCGGTCATGGCCGGAAACAAGGGCAGGGACAGTGCCTGCCCATAGTAGGCGTCGGCCCCGGGAAGGGTCAGATCGGGGCAGCGGCGGCGCCAGTAGGGCTGGCGATGCACCGGGATGTAATGGACTTGGCTGCCGACGCCCCGCGCGCGCAGGGCCGCCATCACCGCGGCCCGGCCGACCCCGGCGGCGGCGAAATCGATCAGCGCGACGCACAGATGCCAAGCCGGATCGCACCAGGATACCCGGCCGAGCGGACGGACCAGCGGGGCCAGGGAGATCAGCCGGGTCGCGTAAAGATCCATCAGACGGCGGCGGCGCGCGACGAAGGCGTCGAGCCGCGTCAGCTGGCTCAGCGCCAGGGCCGACTGGATGTCGGTCAGCCGGTAGTTGAGCCCCGGCTCGGCCATCTCGTAGTACCAGGGATTGGCGGTGCCGTCGGTGGCGAGGCCGGCCTCATGGTCGCTGAAGCCCGCCGGATCTCGGGTCATGCCATGGTTGCGGAAGTGGCGCAGCCGGGTGGCGAGCGCCGGGTCGTTGGTGGTGACTGCCCCGCCTTCGCCTGCCGCGATGGTCTTGACCGGATGGAAGGAGAAGACGGCCATGGCCGAGCGGGCGCAGGCCCCGACCGGTGCGGTGATGCCTCCGGTCCGCACCAGCGCGCCCAGCGCGTGGCAGGCGTCCTCGACCACCGCCAGCCCCTCCGCTGCGGCCAAGGTGCCGAGCGCGTCCATGTCGGCGCATTGGCCGGCGAAATGGACCGGCGCCAGGACACGCGGCCGCCAGCCGGCGGCGCGGGCGCGGGCAACGGCCGCCATGGCCTGCTCCGCTCCCATCAGGCCGGTCTCGGGATCGATGTCGGCGAAGGCCACCTCGGCACCGGCGAGCCGGGCGGCGCTCGCGGTGGCGAGGAAGGTGTTGGCCGGCACCACGACCGCGTCGCCCGGCTCCAGTCCCAAGGCCAGATAGGCGAGGTGGAGGGCGGCCGTGCCGTTGGCGGAGGCGACCGCGTGGGCGGCGCCGGTGCGGGCGGCGAGCGCCGACTCGAACGCCTCGACCGCCGGTCCCTGGGTCAGGAAATCGCCGCGCAGGACGCCGACCACGGCGGCGATGTCGTCCTCGTCGACGCTCTGACGTCCATAGGGAAGGAAGGCGCCCGCGCTCATTGCCGGGCCGCTCACGCCGGCTCCGCCGCCAGCAGCCCGACCAGCTGGTCCGGCGTCAGCCAGTCGTCGTTGCCGTCGCTGGCGTAGCGGAAGCCGTCGGGCACCCGGGCGATGCCGTTGCGGACGTAGGTCTCGTGCTTCCAGAAGGCGAAGGCCGGCTCGATCACATAGCGGTCGGGCAACTCGACGGTCTGGCGCGAGTCGTCCTCGGTCACCATCACCTCGTGCAGCTTCTCGCCCGGCCGGATGCCGACGACATGGTGGGGCAGATGCGGGGCCAGGGTGCGGGCGACATCGACGATGCGCATACTGGGGATCTTCGGCACGAAGATCTCACCTCCCTGCATCAGCGCGATGCAGGAGACGACGAACTCGACCCCGTTCTGCAGGGTGATCCAGAAGCGGGTCATCCGGTCATCGGTGATCGGCAGGTGGCCGGCGCCTTCGGCGATCAGTTTGCGGAAGAAGGGAATGACGCTGCCGCGCGATCCCACCACGTTGCCGTAGCGCACCACGGAAAAGCGCGTTCCCACCGACCCCGACAGATTGTTTGCGGCGATGAAGATCTTATCGGACGCCAGCTTGGACGCGCCGTAGAGGTTGATCGGGTTGGCCGCCTTGTCCGTGGACAGCGCGATCACCGACTTCACGCCGCAGCGCAGCGCGGCCTGGACCACGTTCTCCGCGCCGTAGACGTTGGTGTGGATGCACTCCATCGGGTTGTATTCGGCCGCCGGGACATGCTTCAGCGCGGCGGCGTGAATGCAGACATCGACCCCGCGCATCGCCATTTCCAGCCGGTTGCGGTCACGAACGTCGCCGATGAAGAACCGCAGGATCTGACTCCATTCGCTGCCCAGCGCCTGCTGCATCTCGTACTGCTTGAATTCGTCGCGGGAAAAGACGATGACGCGGCGTGGTTTGCCGTTGCGCAGCAGCGTTTGCACGAAGCGGCGGCCGAAGGACCCGGTCCCCCCGGTGACCAACACCGACCGGTTCTCGAGCTGCCCGAATCCGGTTCGCAGCAGTTCCCCGGAAGACAGGCCCGCAAAATCGCTTTGTGTCGTCGTCACGGCAAACCCAGCCTTTTCACACGATATCCTCTTGAGAGGCACGATAGGCGAGAACCTCTAGCAGTGCGTTAATTTTTTCTTGCCGCGCCTTCGTCTTCCGTCCCGCCGTTGCCTTCCCGTCAGGGGGCGGCCTAAAGTGCGCGTCCCACCGATCGCCGCGTCTCCCGATCCGGTCCTCCCGCGCGCAGAAGGTTCGCTCTCCCGTGATCGCCTCGCCCCACACCACCACGGCCAGCCGGTTTCCCGGCCCGCTCGCGCCCCTGACCGCCATCTGGGAACACCGCCGGCTCGTCCTGCGGCTTGCCCGCCGGGACCTGGAGGCGCGCTACCGAGGCTCGCTGCTCGGGCTGTTCTGGGCGGTGCTGACGCCGCTGCTGATGATGGCCGTCTACACCTTCGTCTTCAGCGTGGTCTTTCAGGCCCGTTGGGGAGCGTCCACCGGCGGCAAGGCCGAATTCGCGCTGCTGCTGCTGTCCGGCCTGATCCTGTTCACCATCTTTTCCGAATGCTTGGCGCGGGCGCCCGGCCTGATGCTGGAGAATGTCAGCTACATCAAGAAGGTGGTGTTTCCTCTGGAAATCCTGCCGGCGGTCGTGCTGTCCGTGGCGCTCGTCAACGCCACCATCGGCTTCGTGATCCTGGAGTTGTTCGCGCTGGTGCTGTTCGGCCTGCCGCCCCTGACCACATTGCTGTTTCCGTTGATCCTGCTGCCGCTGTGCCTGGTCACGCTGGGGGTGACGTGGTTTCTCGCCTCGCTGGGGGTGTTCCTGCGCGACATCCGCCAGATGATCGGGGTGCTGGTCACCATGCTGATGTTCCTCAGCCCGATCTTCTACCCGGTCTCCGCCATTCCCGAGGCCTACCGGCCGGTGATCCTGCTGAATCCGTTGACCTTGCTGCTGGAGCACACGCGCGACGCGCTGTTCTGGGGCAAGGCGCCAGAGCCGCTGGTCTGGCTGGCCTACACGGCCGCCGCCTATCTCGTTGCGTGGTTGGGTTTTGCTTGGTTTCAGCGGACCCGCAAGGCCTTCGCCGACGTGGTATAGAAGAAGTGTGGTAACGGTGGGTTTGGGAAGCCATTAAGATTGAGGCACGTTGCATTGCGACGTCTTCGTGGGGGCATGGGATCATGTTTTGGTTTCGACGGGAGGGGGCCAGTAAGGCACCGGTTGTTGAACCCCTCGCCCCATTCTCCTACAATCGATTCGACAGGCTCCAGGTTGCACCAAGCTCCAGAGTGGCCTGGACGGATCGGTGCCACAGACGTAGCGGGGGGCATACCCACAGGTCCGCTCTTCCCATGAACCGCGCGATGCGTGTCGGTAAGGGTGCTCATGGCCGAGGTCAACCGCTTGCCGTTGTGTTTAAGATCCCATTCTGCATAGATTCACATAAAATTGATGTATTCCATTGATCTATTGTGGTGGGACCTCGAAGGTTCCGCCATTGATCATGGCAAAGCTCATGCACGATAAGGATGCGCTGCGATGAAGGCTGTAATTTTGGCTGGTGGCCTGGGTACACGGCTTAGTGAAGAAACGGAATTTCGCCCGAAACCAATGGTCGAGATCGGGGATCGCCCGATTCTTTGGCATATCATGAAAATGTATTCAGCGCATGGCATTAATGATTTTATTATATGTCTTGGCTACAAAGGTTATCTGATTAAAGAATATTTTTCAAATTACTTCATTCATACGTCTGATATCACAATTGATTTTTCTCGTAATCGTACGTCCATTCATCGTAAAAATGCCGAGCCATGGTCTGTCACACTTGTGGATACCGGTGCCCATACGATGACGGGCGGTCGGCTCAAACGAATCCTGCCCTATTTGGAGGGTGAGGATGCGTTTTGCATGACCTACGGCGACGGCCTGAGCAACGTTGATATCTCTGCCAGCATCGCTTTTCACAAGGCTCATGGAAAGGCTGCAACCATGACGACGGTCTGCCCTCCCGGCCGCTATGGTTTGGTCGAGGTCGACGGGTCGCAGGTAACCTCTTTTCAGGAAAAGCCTGCAGGCGATGGAGCCCGGATCAACGGGGGGTTCTTCGTCCTGTCTCCTTTGGTCGGCCGTTACATCGACGGCGACGAGAGTGTGTGGGAGCAGGAGGCGATCCAGGCGCTGATCAATGAAGGTCACCTGACCGCTTGGAAGCATGAGGGCTTCTGGCAGTGCATGGACACGCTGCGCGACAAGCATCTGCTTGATAAGCTATGGATGAGCGGTAATCCGCCCTGGAAAGTTTGGTAGAGATCAAAAGGCATGGCGATCGACATGAGTTTCTGGCGTGACCGGCGGGTCTTCGTGACCGGTCACACCGGCTTCAAGGGGAGTTGGCTCGTGTTCTGGCTCGGTACGCTGGGGGCACGGGTTACCGGTTATGCCCTGGCTCCGCCGACCGATCCCAACCTGTTCGACATCGCCGGCGTCGCAACGGATACGGCGGGTCACATCCTTGCAGACGTGCGCGACGAAGCCCGTCTGCGCGATGCCTTGGCCGAGGCGAAACCCGAGGTGGTCTTTCACCTCGCCGCCCAGCCGCTGGTCCTGCTTTCCTATGAGGAGCCGGTCGACACGTACGCAACCAACGTCATGGGTACGGTTCACCTGCTGAATGCTGTGCGTGCCGTGGGCAGCGTTCGTGCCGTGGTCAACGTCACCAGCGACAAATGTTACGAGAACCGGGGCTGGATCTGGGGTTACCGTGAAAACGAGCCCATGGGTGGCCGTGACCCCTACAGCAACAGCAAAGGGTGCGCTGAGCTGGTTACGGCCGCTTTCCGTCAGTCCTTTCTCAAGGCGGAGAACGGTGTGGGGCTCGCCTCCGCCCGTGCCGGCAATGTGCTGGGAGGGGGCGACTGGGCCCGCGACCGTCTGGTTCCGGATCTGATCAGCCATTTCCTGGCTGGCCAACCCGGCATCGTCCGCAACCGCCATTCGATCCGACCCTGGCAGCATGTGCTTGATCCGCTGCACGGCTATCTGATGCTGGCCGAGGCGCTGTGGCGCGAACCGGCAGCTTACGCCGAGGGCTGGAACTTCGGTCCAGCCGAAAGCGAATCCCGCCCGGTCCATTGGGTCGCAGACCGGTTGACCGATCTGTGGGGTGATGGAGCCTCCTGGGGTGATGCCGCTTCCGCCGCTTGGCCCCACGCCCAGCCACACGAAGAGCGCACACTGGCCCTGGATTGCACCAAAGCGCGCCTCCAGATGGGCTGGGTGCCGCGGTGGGATGCCGGCACGGCGCTTGCCCGCACCGTTGCGTGGTATCGTGCCCATCAAGCCGGCGCGGACATCCGCCGCCTTATGCTGGCCCAGATCGAAGAGTTTTCCGCGGGTTCCGACACGCTGCCGACCGTTTCCGGGAATTGATCATGAACACCATCTCGTCTTCAGCCGATACGGCCATCCGCAAAGAGGAACTGCGGCGGCAAATCCTGGATCTCGTCACCGAATACGCCGCAGTCGCGCATGGCCAACAGCCGTTTGTGCCGGGGGCCTCGCCGGTGCCGGTGAGTGGTAAGGTTTATGGTGCGGAAGAGATGCGGATGCTCGTCGACTCCGGGCTCGACTTCTGGCTGACGACTGGCCGGTTTAACGACGCGTTTGAAGCACGTCTGGCGGAATTCCTGGGGGTCAAGCACGCGCTGACCGTCAACTCGGGATCCTCTGCCAATCTGCTGGCGTTGACCGCTTTGACCTCGCCCCTGCTGGGTGATCGTGCGCTGAAGCCCGGTGACGAGATCATCACATGCGCCACCGGCTTTCCCACCACCGTCAACCCAATTTTGCAGAACGGACTGGTCCCGGTCTTTCTCGATGTGGATATTCCAACCTACAACATGGACGTGAGTCGGCTGGAGGACGCTGTCACTTCGCGCACACGGGGCATCATGCTGGCCCATACGCTGGGCAACCCCTTCGATCTTGACGCCGTGATGCGGGTGGTGCGCAAGCACGGGCTGTTCCTCATCGAGGACGCCTGCGATGCCCTTGGAGCCCGCTACGACGGGCGACCCGTGGGAACCTTCGGTGACATCGGCACCCTCAGTTTCTACCCTGCCCACCACATCACCATGGGAGAGGGTGGAGCGGTCTTCACCAGCAACGGCAAGCTGAAGCGCGCTCTGGAATCCTTCCGGGACTGGGGCCGGGACTGTTGGTGCGCGCCCGGTCGTGACGATACCTGCAAGCAGCGTTTCTCTTGGCAATTGGGAGGCTTGCCGCATGGGTACGACCACAAATACATATATTCTCATATTGGATACAACTTGAAGATTACCGACATGCAGGCTGCGGTCGGGCTTGGTCAGATGGATCGGCTGGAGGACTTCATTAAGGCGCGTCAGCGCAACTTCGCTCTGCTCAAGGAAGGGCTGGCGGAACTCACCGATGTTTTGATCCTGCCTGAAGCGACTCCGAACAGCGAGCCTTCTTGGTTCGGCTTTCCAGTGACCATGATAGAGAGGGCACCCTTCACCCGCGACGAACTCACCCGGCATTTGACGCAGGCGCGGATCGGGACGCGGCAGCTGTTCGGAGGTAACTTGCTGCGCCAGCCCTACATGAAGGACCGGACGTACCGGGTGCATGGTGAGTTGACCAACAGCGATGTGGTCATGAACCGGACGCTCTGGATCGGGGTCTATCCCGGCCTTACCCCAGCGCACATCGAGTACATGGTAGAGACCTTCCGCAGCTTCGTCCAAAGAAGAGCCGCGGGTTGATTTTCGTGTTTGGCGTTCAGCCATGGCTGAGGGAGGAGATTGTTGCGACCAAAGTCGCGCAAGAACAGCATGTGACCATGTCAATATCCTTCAGGAACGCTTGAACATAGTCATGTGCAGGCGTTTATCAAGAAACACCAAGATATGAATGGATGATCAATTGTTTGAACTTCTTTTTGAAAGAGCGAACAAGAAAGCTCGTCGCAATCTGGTTATTCTCAGAGTTGGCGATACGGAAAGTCTGCATCGCTTCTGGAAGAAAGACATCAGTCTTGATGCCAGAAATTGGGATATGATGGTAAGTTACTATGGGAGCTCAGGTGAATATGTTGTTGATTTCGAGGATATAATTGTTCGGCAAATGTCTTACAAATATGATGCGGCGTATGAAGCGTATGAAAATCTCAAATTTTTGTGGAGATATGACAGAGTTTGGTTTCCAGACGATGATCTCAAATGTACATGGTCAGGAATCAACAGGCTTTTTGAAATCGCAGAAGAGTTCTCCCTTGATCTCTGCCAACCAGCACTGACGGAAGATTCGTTCATTGCTCATCCAATCACGGTGATTAAGCCAGGCTTGGTCCTCAGATTCTCGAACTTTGTTGAGGCTATGGCTCCAATGTTCTCAAGAAACGCGTTGGAGCGTTGTATGCACACGTTCCGTGGCAGTTTTACAGCCTGGGGATTGGATCTGATCTGGCCTCATCTTCTCGGGCTGCCTAGAGCGAAGATTGCCATTATCGACGAAACGCCCGTCACCCACACTAGAAAGCAGGGGACCGGTGCGATTTATCAGATTGCAAAAGATAAGGGCATCAGCCCTCCGGAAGAAGCCGAAATGAATTTTAGAAAATTTGGGGTAAGACCTTCTGCAATGCGAGTTTTTGGCGCCATTTTTTCGCAAAATTAGTAATTTAATCAATGTGGGGAATGCGATCAGAAATTTCAGTTGAGAATAGCTTCTATTTCTTCCTTCAAACCATTCAAGGAGGAGTATTTTGGCTGATAACCGAACTCGGCAGCACGAGTGTTCGTGGAATAGTAATGGGGTTTGGTGCCGGTGGCGTTGATAAGGGGTGAGGTTGGGCCAGCCGTGATTTCCCAGCGAAGCCCGAACCAACCTGCCATGGCTTGCAGCAGGGTGGACTTGTTCACGGGAGAGCGGGTGTAGCAATCCACTGGAACGTTGACAGGTGGAGCGGCAAGCAACGCCTCCACCAGTCCACGAAGATCCGATGGGTGGAGAAAGTCGCGGACCATGACATCATCGGATGCCTTGAGCACATTTCCGCTTCGGATAGCCCGGACGATGTCCGTGATGAAGAAACGAGCGTCGAGATCCTGGGTGCGGCTGAAATAGTTGAAGACGCGAATGTCGATGATGGGGCGCCCAGGGCGGGCGCGATGGCGGCTCTCGGCGTAGAGTTTGGAAACCGCGTAATATTCCTGGGCAGGAAGGTCGTTGATGGCGATCTGTGAACGGGTGCTACGGCCAGCTGGTTCCAAAAAGGTACTGCCGTAAACGGCGCCACTGCTCAAAAACAGGTAGCGGCATTGAGGATAACGGTTCTGATATTCCAGAGCTATGCTGTCGTAGTGGTGGGTTATATCTAGGATGGATGCTCCCATTTCAGCTGCGCGAGCTGGATCGCCCACTCCAACGAAGTTGATGATCGCATCATACTTGGTGTCTCCAGTTCCGAACTGATCAAAGGGAGCGGCCCGGAAACGCCCGGCCAGCCCCTTGCCTTTTGCCCAAGTGGCCACCGCATCCGGCCGCCGCGCGAACAGGTCCAAGAGGATGGTGGAATTTCCAGCCCATCCTAGGATCAGGTCGGAAGCGAGCTGGCTGGTTGCCCCAAGAATCGCAATGTGCATCACAAGGGAGCCCTCTTAGGATAGCGCACCGGATGGCCAGGGCGCCCAGCCAGAGGACATGCTTCGCTGTGCGTTGCTCGCTTTCCAGCTCATTGGGCCGTCAAACCCTCTGATTTCGGATGCATCCCAACGAGCATGTTGCCGCGCAACTCTTCCCGAGGAAGCAAAGGGGATAGATCCTCAAGAGGAGGAGAAACAAGGCGTCCGTCTGGAAGGGATGACAAGGACAGTTTCGGAGAGAACAACTGGGTTGGACACATGAAAATTTCACATATTACGGGACCAATCTCACCCTGTACCTTGGGAAGAACTTGGTCGAAATCCTCCCAAGACCGAATCTGGTAAGAGGGCATACCGAAAGCGGTCGCCAATGCTGAGAAGTCTGGACAAGAGACGCCATTGCTTCGGTCTACGGAGACTTGCCGTCCAGAAAAAAGATTGTTCTGGGTGTGTTTGATCATCAAGTATCCATCATTGTTGAAGATGAACAGCTTGATTGGCAGCTTATGGTGCACGATGGTTTGCAATTCTTGCAAATTCATCATCATGCCACCATCGCAGTTCAAGCACATAACCTCTCCGCGATTGCGGGCGAACGAAGCTCCGATGGCGCCCGGTAGGCCATACCCCATCTCGCCCAAACCGGTGGAGGTCATCAACCTTTGTCCAGGTTTGGTTTTGATAACCTGATGACCGGACAGGAGAGCGGTGCCCATATCGGTCACGATGACCTGATCCGGCTTGAAATGCTCAACCAGCTTTTCCATAAAACGGTAAGAGTTGATGTAGGGAGGTTCGTCAGCGTGCTCGGCCCCCACCCACGGATAGCAGGCACGATAGTTGTCGCATTGGGCTATCCAATCGCCATACGCAGTTTCCAGGCATTGCTCAGTTAGACCGCTCAAGAGAGCGCCGATGAAGCGGCCAGCATCGGCCACAATCGGCATGGATACGCGCTTCCCATGTTTGGTCGCCTCGGCTTCATCGATATCGACGACGATCAACTCGGCGGCACGGGCCAGCTCATCGAGCGCATAGCCGATCTGAGGAATGGCAAGACGGGTACCAATGCACAAGACAAGATCGGCATTCTGAAGCACAAAGTTGGCACAGCGCTGCCCGTAAACGCCGGCCCGGCCATAGACAAGCGGGTGATTAGAGGCAATCATGTCAATGCCAGCCCAGGATATCAAAGCTGGAATATTCAAAGCCGATAGCAAAGGTTCCAGAAGATCCGTTGCGCCAGCCAGACGGATGCCATGACCCAACCACAAAACGGGGCGCTTGGCTTGGCGAAGTTTATCCAACACTTGGGGTGCCAGTTGCTCCAGGCTCTCAGCAGGGGGCTTTGTGGCTTCCGCATCCGACTCGAAAGTCGGCAGAAGAGTTTGGTCGACCTGGGCCGCCTGTATATCCATGGGAATGTCGAGCCAGCACGGGCCGGGACGGCCCTCTTGGACAATGTGATAAGCCTTTTCCAACTCATACATCACCATGCCCGCCTCAAGAACGCGCTTGGCGTACTTGGTAACCTTCGCCACCATTTCGGTGCTGTCATAGCCTTGCACACCCCAGACACGCAGGGGATTATCAGTCCGGGTGAATCGGCTGTTTTCGTTACCGGAAATAACCAATCCAGGAAGAGAGTCCATCCAGGCACTTACGACCCCAGTTACACCGTTCGTCGATCCAGCACCTGTGGTCAGGATCGCCGCCGTGGGCGTGCCATGAATGCGATAATAAGTCTGCATCGCCATACATGCCGCCTGCTCATGATGCACACAGACTATTTGAGTAAATCCACGCCGATGAATGGCGTCGAAGATATGAACATTTCCAGCACCGACAATGCCAAATACATGACGGATCCCTTTGTTCTCAAGGAATTCGGCAATCAAGTCAGCGGCTTTGATCATCATGATGTCAACTTTCCATCCGTGATTTTTTGATCATTTTTAGAGCTGGAAACACAAGAATGTGATGGTACCGGATGCAGAGCCTATGAATCCCATTTCAGAGGGGTGAAAAGATTTTATTCCATAATATTCTGATTCCATTGAATGGTTCGGCGCAAGGCCATGTCAAGATCCGTGCTAATCTCCAACCCCAGGGTACGGCGAGCCAGGGTGATGGACGGAACAAAAGACGAGCGTGGCACTCCCTCCCCCAGGAGCCCGGAAGTGACTTTGGGGCGGTTTGGCAACAACCCGGCAATCTTGTGTGCCAGTTGGCTCAAGTCGACGGCCTCGTCACTGCCCAGGTTGTAGCTGCTGCCGACCTCTCCACGCGCCAGCATGGTCAGCAACCACCACGCCGCGTCGGCGCCATACATGTAGCTGCGCACCGTCTGGCCACCGCCATGGATACGGATCGGCCCGTTGTGCAGGGCATCGCGAAGGAAATTGTTGATGGCCCAGGGCCGATCCAGCCTCTGGTAGGGACCCACAAAGGCAAAGGGCCGCACGTTGACCACCGGCAGCCGATGCTGGCTGCGGTAGACGGAAGCGAGTTGCTCACCCATGCGCTTGGCTTCCGCATAGGTGGACGTGATCAAGCTGCTGTCCAGGCCGGTAAAGATACGCTCGTCCACAGGCCTGGCATCGACTGCCATAGGTCCATAGACCAGGCCAGAACTAATGTTTACAAAGCCCTTGAGGCCGGAAAGCCGAGTGGCGGCCTCCAGCACCATTTGCGTCCCTGTCACCGCACTGCGGATAAGACGCAACGGCTCGGACGCATGCTGCTGGTTATCGGGTGTGGCCGCCGCATGAAGGATGTGTGTCACCTCCGGCGGCAAATCGACCAGATTGGCTGTGTCCGCCTGCAACAGGGTGACATCGTTCCGATTCCCCAAGTGAGGCATGCGAGACCGGAACTGGTTGGCCGAGGTGGATAGCAGAATCATGCGAACGCCGAACCCGTGATCGTCGTTCAGGGTGGCGATCATCTCGGCAAGCCAAGTGCCCAGGAAACCGGTTCCACCGGTGACCAGGAGAACCTTTCCTTGCAATTTGTGCAGTGTGCCCGGTTTGGTAGATAACCGACGGCAATCTTCCCGAACAAGCTCACGAGGAAGCTGCATGCTTCACTCCAGATTTTTGCGCCAGATCAAAGGCGACTTCGATGATCAAATCTTCTTGTCCGGCAACAACCTTGCGTCGTCCAAGTTCGAAGAATACGTCGCGTGGATCCAGGCCGTATTCCTTGGAAATGCGCTGTACGTGCTTGATGAATCCTGAGAACACTCCAGCCATGCCACTGACGATGCTGACCGAAGAAATGGTCGGGACGGCCTCAACCAGGAAGCGCTCGGCCAGATCCCCGCAGTCCAAACATTTGTAAAGGTCGATGCCGGTTTCGATCCCTAGGCGCTCGAACACCGCAACAACCACTTCTAGCTGTGCATTGCCTGCACCTGCGCCGAAACCCCGTGCGCTGCCGTCGATGATGCTGGCCCCCGCCTGCACTGCAGCCACGGAATTGGCGACACCCATACCCAAGTTGTTATGGGCATGAAATCCTATGGGAATGTGGAGTGAACGCACCAGCGTCCCGACCTTATCGTCGACATCGTCGGGCAGGTAGGCGCCAGCGGAGTCCATGAGAACGATCGCTTCGGCTCCGTAGGAGATCATCTTGTGAGCCTCCTCCAGCAGGATGTCCTTGGAGGCCATATGGCTCATCATCAAAACGCCGTACACCTCGCGCCCCTGCTCGCGCACGTAGGCGATGTGACGTTGCGTGATGTCCGCTTCCGTGCAGTGGGAACCGATGCGAAAGATGTCTACGCCCAACGCAATGGCGGGCTTCAGATCGCGCTGGATGGTGGCGAAGCCCGGAATAACGTGGACGCTCAGTTTGGAATTGGACAATTCCGTCCGCGCCGCCTCCAGCATGGTGCGATCATCCAGAAGCGCTTCTCCCACCTGAAGCGACGAGGCGCCGATGCCGTTGCCATGGCCAACCTCGACAACGGGAATGCGGGCGGCTTCGGCAGCGCGGGCATAGGCAACGATCTGATCACGGTTCAGCCTATGCCGCACCGCGTGGTTGCCGTCGCGCAGGGTAGGATCGTTGATGACGACCTTAGGCATGCCCTCCTCCCATTACAACCATTGGCGACAGCATGCGCGCCTTGGCGTAGCCTTCTGCAGCGGCCAAGGCCGCGCAATTGATGATGTCCAGATTTCCCGCATATTCCGGTAGGTAATCGCCCAAACCGGAGACGCGTGCCGTCACTACGATGCGGCCGTTTTCCAACACAGGCTCCACCAACAGCCGGTAACCAGGGACATAGCTGCGGATGCGCTCCGCAATCTCAGCTACGGCGGCTTTGAGCGCATCCATCCGAGGTTCGGCTACCTTGGCGAACACAGTGGTCTGCATGTGGATGCAGGGGTCGGCCGGATTGAGGATGAGAATGGCCTTGGCGTGCCGGGCACCCGAAAAACACAACAATCCCTGCTGAGTAGTCTCGATGTACTCATCCAGGTTCAGGCGAGTGGCGGGGCCGGCGCTGCGCGAAGCAATGGACGAAACTGCTTCGATATACTCGACGTCTTTGTGGACTTGGCCGATCGCATAGGCAATAGGAGTGGAGACTTGGCCTCCGCAAGTGATCATATTTATTTTATGCTCGACCAAGCACTCATCAAGGTTGATGGCTGGCACACACATACGTCCGGTTTTGGATGGAGTCAAATCAACGACGATTTTTCCCAATTGCTCAAGGATGGGGGCATGCTCCTGATGACTCAGAGCCGACGTACAATCGAAGACGAGATCGCAACACAAAGGGTCTTCAATGATGGCCTCTATCCCTCGAGTGGATAGAGGTACACCAAGATTCATGGCCTTTTGTATTCCCGGAGAAGCAAAATTGCGTCCGGCAAAAAGAGAACACTCAAGAAAAGATGAGCGCCGTACCTTTATAAGGAGATCGGTCCCAATATTTCCGGTTCCGAGTATGGCAACTTTTAATTTTTTCTCCATCAGAGAGCCCTCTCCCACGATTATTCTAGAAATACTATATATTATAAATATATATCCAGAAATACACTTATGACAATTCTGCGAAATTCATCTTTTGGCTAAAACATAATACTGACATATGATGATTTTTGTCAACTGAACCATGCCATGATTGTTGGTCGAGCCAACTCCTAATGGCACGGGGCAAAGATATGCAAGACAATAAAATGGATTTTCCATTGAGGACCCGACGGAACGCGGGCCTGACGCCGCAAACTGGTCATTGTCTCCAGAAGCAAGACACTGTGAACCAGCTGGCTGGCCCTGTTTGCCTACCTCCACGTCCACGGCGACATACTACCGGAAATGCTGTATCTCCCCGAAGCGTGGATCATCGGGATGCCTTAGAAATCAAGTGATCTGGAGCTGATCTCAACCGTGTGTCTTGGAAACGGCCTGTTCCATCAGCGCTCGTTTGACCGTCTCGAACACCGCATCCCAGTTCTCGTCCCGGCCCTGACGGAACAGGCGCATGGATGGGTACCAAGGGGTGCGGTCGCCCTCGTAGCCGTAGATCCAGTAGGGGACATGCTGGACGAGATTCCAGATCGGCTTGCCCAGCGATCCGGCAAGGTGTGCAACCGAGCTGTCCGTCATGATGACGAGGTCGAGTTGCTCGATTACTGCCGCGGTGTCGGCGAAATCGTCGAACTGAGGGCCGAGCGCCGGGATCAGCGCGCTGGTCCCGAGTTCGGCAAGCTGCGCTTCCGGCGGCCCTTTCTGCAGGCTGTAGAACCGTGTGTTCGGCACCTCCAGGAAAGGCAGGAAACGGTCCAGCGTGGTGGCGCGCCGGGCGTTGTCGGCGAAGGTCACCCGCCCCGACCAGACGATGCCGACGCGCAGGGCGCCATCACGCGGACCCAGCAGGCGGGCCGCCTTCTCGCGCGCGGCGGTGGGGATGGTGATCGGGGTCGGGGCCGGAATCGTGTCGTAACGGGTGCCGAGCAGCCTCGGCAGGCTCATCAGCGAGGCATAGACGTCGTAAGCCGGATAGTCGGCTCCCGCCGTCACCACTTCGTCCACCGGCAGGCCGGACAGCACGGTCCGCAGTTCCGGATGGCATTCGAACAGGACGGTCCCGCCCATCGCCTTCACCAGCGAGACGTAGCGGGCGACGAGCAGGGCGTCACCGAATCCCTGCTCGGTGGATAGCAGGATGCGGCGCCCATTCAGAGGACCGCCGTCCCAAGCCGGACCGGAGGGGAGCCGGTTGCGGTAGGCCGGGATCCCCCGCCGCGCCTCGTAGAAGGCGAAGCCCTGGTCGTAGTCGCCCATCTGCAGGGCGGCGAGCGACCGTTCCCACTGCAACGACGCGTTGTCCGGCTCCAGTGCCAAGCCGCGATCAAGGGCTTCCAGAGCCTCGGCGAAGAATCCGACCTTGCGCAGGGCGATGGCAAGGTTGAACCAGGAAGTCACCGTCCCGGCGGCCAGCTCGCAGGACTGGCGGTGGGCGGCGATCCCTTCGTCGTAACGGCCCAGGTCGACCAGGGCGTTGCCCAGGTTGGACCAGATGCCGGCGTGGCCGGGCGTGAAGGAAACGCCCCGGGCGTGGCAGGCGGCCGCCGCGCTCAGCTTGCCGGCCCGGCGCAGCAGAACGCCCAGCGTGCTCCAGGCCCCACCGTCACGCGGGTTGGCGGCGAGCATCCGCTCGATCAGGGGAATGTCGATGACCGGTTGCGCCGTGCTGTCGTTGCTCATGAGCTTAGCCCTGCCGGCTGGCCGCGCAGCGTGCGGGCCAGTTCCATCGCCTTGTTGATGTCTTCGGAGGTGAGGTTGGCGGCGATGGCGTTCAGGCTCGCCGTCACCCGGTTCAACTCGTCGCCCGGCTGAAGGGCGGAGGCCGCTTGGCTGAACCACATGTAGGCGCGGATCGGATCCGGCTCGACCCCCTGCCCGTCCACATGCATCTGGCCGAGGTTGATCTGCGCCGGAACGCTGCCCTGCGCCGCCGCCTTGGTCAACCAGCGGGCCCCTTCGACCGGGTCGGCGGTGACGCCGCGCCCGTTGAGATAGAGAAGCCCGAGATTGGCCTGGGCCACCGCGTTGCCCAGATCGGCCGCCATGCGGAACCAGGTCGCGGCTTCGTTGTAGTCCTGCATCACGCCCTGGCTGTTCACGTGCATCAGGCCGAGATTGACCTGGGCCGCGACGTTGCCGGCCTTGGCCGCCTTGCGGTACCAAATCACCGCCTCGGCGTTGTCCTGGCGGCCGGCGACGCCGTTGGCGAAGATGAAGCCGAGGTTGAACTGGGCCGAGCTGTTGCCCTGCTCCGCCGCCTTGCGGAACCACTCGATGACCTTGCTGTAGTCGCGCTCGACACCCTGGCCGTTGGCGTACATCAGGCCGAGATTGACCTGCGCCGCCGAATTGCCCTGCTCGGCGGCCGCCTGGTACCAGCGCACCGCCTCGGCGTAGTCGCGCTCGACACCTTGGCCGTTGGCGTAGATCAGGCCGAGGTTGAGCTGGGCGACCACATGCCCGTGCTCGGCCGCTTGGCGATAGAGAGCGATGGCGCGGGCGGGGTCCCGCTCGACCACCTCGCCGCTGGCGTAGAGGCCGCCCAGATGGTACAGCGCGCCGGGATATTCCCGCCCGGCCGCCGCGTTCAGCCACCGCAGCCCCTCATCGACATCGCGCGGCATGCCCTGGCCGGCGATGCACAACAGGCCAAGCGCGGTCTGTGCCGGCAGCAGTCCCTGCTCCGCCGCCTTGCGGTACCAACCGATGCCCTCCTCGACATTCACCGGAATGCCGAGGCCGTTGGGATGCAGGAGGTCGAGGTTCGCCTGCGCCGCCGCCGCGTTGCGGGCACCGGCGGCGCGGTACCAGCGCACGGTCGGGTGGTCGTCGCGCGGAGCGGCCTGGCCGGACACGAGGCACAGGCCGAGCTTGAACTGAGCCTCGGCGTGATCCTGCCCGGCGGCCTTGCGCAGCCAGAAGGCGGCGTCGCCGAAATCCTGGGTGACGCCCTGGCCGGAGGCGTACATCTGGGCCAGCTGGAACTGCGCCTCGGTGTTGCCCGCCTCGGCCAGCGGCCGGAATTCGGCGAGCGCCGTGGCGAAGTCGCCCTGCGCCAAGGCGGATAGGCCGGCTTCGACGGCGCCGCTGCGGCGCGGTGCGCGGTCGGAGGGACGCAGAAGCTTGCGGATCATGGAACGGACGCTCCCGGACGCGGCGCCTTACGGCTCGCGCATGCTTTCGTTGAAACCGCGCAGCAGGGGCCGCAGGAAATAGCTGATGACGCTGCGCTCGCCGATCTTGATCTCGGCGTTGAGCGGCATGCCCGGAACGAGGTGGAAATCGGCCGGCACGTTGCGCAGGTCGACCTTGGTCAGCTCGATCCGCGCCCGGTAGTAGGAGCCCGGCGGCAGGTCGCCGTTGGGGCGGCTTTCGGTGAAGGCGTCGCCGGTGATCACCTTGACCACGCCCTCGGCCATGCCGTGCTCCTGGAAGGTATAGGCGTCGATCTTGATCTGGACCGGGTCGCCGACCGCGACGTAGCCCAGCTCGCGGGCCTGGATGTTGGCCTCGACCTCCAGCGGCGCGTCGACCGGGACCAGCTTGAAGAAGGGCTCCGCCTCCTGCACGACCGAACCGACTGACTTGGGCGCTACCTCCAGCACGACGGCATCCACCGGGGTTTCCAGCCGGACCATCGCCTGCTTCTTGCGCGCCTTGACCAACTGTTCGCTCAGGCTGTCGCGCTCGTTGCGCTTGGCGACGAGGTCCTCGATGGTCTTGCCGTCCCACTGGCGCTGGAAGACGTCGCGCTCGGCCTCGATCGATTCCCGCTCGTGGCGGTTCTCGATCAGGGCGTTCTCGGCGTTGGACAGGTTGCGCTCGATCTCGATGCGGGTGTCGCGCGCGGCCAGCGAGTTCAGGCGGCTGCCGGTCTTCGACGCCTCCAGCTCGACGCGCATGCCCTCGACCTCGCGCAGGATTTTCAGACGCGAGGCGAGATACTCGCGCTCGCGCTCGCGCGAGGTGACGTTGGCCATGGCCCGCGAGATGCGCTCGTCGTAGACGCGCATCTGGGCGCTGTACTGGGTCTGCCGCTCCTTCCAGATCGCCTCCTGGAGGAGGCCGTAGTCGAAGCGGCTGTTGGCGTCCGGCCTGTAAGGGCGGCGGGCCTGCTCGGCCTCCAGACGGGCGATGAAGGCGTCCAGGCTGGCGATGCGCGCCTCGATCTGGTCGACGTCGGCCATCGTAAAGGTCGGGTCGAGCGTGGCGAGCGCGGTGCCGGCCTTCACCACGTCGCCGACCTTGGCGTCGATGGAGCGGACGGTCGCCACCTCCAGCGGCTGGACGACGATGTTGGGAGTAATCGAGACGACCTTGCCGCGGGCGGTCACGATGCGGTCGATCGTGGCGACGCTGGCCCAGCCGATGGCGAAGACCACGAGCGTGGCGAAGACCCACAGCGTCGCCCGCGCCATGATCGGTTCGGGTTGGGTGTCGATCTCGGTCGCGTCGGACTGGAACTGGTTGATGACGCGGGCGATCTCGGCCTGCCGCTTGGCCTCCCTACGCTCCTCGACCGACTGCTTCGGGACCGTGACCGGAACCTTGGCGGTCTGGATGACGGCGAGCTTCTGGCCGCTCATGCCTCGATCCCCTTCACGTGACGGTTCTGCTGGTTCCACAGGCTCTGGTAGATGTCGCAGCGGCCGAGCAGCTCATGGTGCCGCCCCATGTCGACCGCCTTGCCGCGCTCCAGCACCATGATGGCGTGGGCGGGCACCAGCGAGGACAGGCGGTGCGAGATGATGATCAGGGTACGGCCCTGGGCGATGCTCATCAGATTGGCCTGCACGATGGCCTCGCTCTCGGCGTCGAGCGCGCTGGTCGCCTCGTCGAGGATCAGGATCGGCGGGTCGCGCAGCAGGGCGCGGGCGATGGCCAGACGCTGGCGCTGACCGCCGGACAGGTTGGCGGTGCCTTCCTCCAGCATGGTGTCGAGGCCGCGCGGCAGGCGCTCGACGAACTCGTCGGCGCCGGCCAGCCGGATGGCGCGCAGGATTTCCTCGGTCGAGGCGTTCGGCTTGCCGACCGTCATGTTCTCGCGGATGGTGCCGCGGAACAGGAAATTCTCCTGCAGCACCACGCCGATTGAGGAGCGCAGATGGTCGAGGTCGATCTCGCGCAGATCGTGGCCGTCGACCTTGATGAGTCCCTCCTGCGCCGAATGCAGCCCCTGCAGCAGCCGGGTCACCGTGGTCTTGCCCGAGCCGGAGCGGCCCATGATGCCGAAGATGGTGCCCTGCGGGATGGTGAAGGAGACGCCGTCGAGCGCCGGGGCCGAGCCGCTGGCGTAGCGGAAGCGGACGTCCTGGAACTCGACCTGCCCCTCCAGCGGGGCGCGGATGCCGCGCCCGGTGCGGCCCTGCTCGCTCGGGTGGTTCATGATGCTGCCCAGCATGTTCACCGAGAGGGAGACCTCCTGGAACTGCTGGATGAGCTGCGACATCTGGACCAGCGGACCGGTCACGCGCTGGGTGATGATGTTGAAGGCGATCAGCGCGCCGATCAGCATCTCGCCTTCCAGCACCATGTAGGCGCCGACGCTCATCACCGTGACCAGCATCAGCTTTTCCAGCGGCCCGGTCAGGGCCTGGAGGAAGAGGGCGAGCTTGGCGACGTTGAAGCGGACGCTGATGGTGCGGGCGACGCGGCTGTCCCATTCGTGGCGCTGCCGGGCATCGAGCGCCAACGACTTCACCGTCCGCATGCCCTGGATGCTTTCGACCAGGAAAGACTGCTGCCGGGCCTCGGCCTCGTAGACGTCGGTCAGGCGCCGCCGGATGATCGGCATGGTCATCGCGGCGCCGGCGCAGATCAGCAGGGTGAAGACCAGCACGATGCTGGCCAGCGTCGGGTTGTAGAAGAACATCATCGGCACGAACACCAGCAGCGACACGGTGTCGAGCAGCGAGGCGAAGACCTGGCCCGTCAGGAAGCTGCGGATGCGGTCGGTCTGGTACATGTTCTTCAGCAGCACGCCGGCCGAGCTGCGCTCGAAGAAGTCCATCGGCAGGCTGACGAGCTTGTTGAAGGTCTTGACGTTGATCCGGCTGTCGATCTTGTTCGTGGCGAACAGGATCATGAACTGGCGCAGGTAGGTGAACAGCGTCTCGAACAGCACGACGAACAGCATGCCGCCGGCCAGCATGTAGAGCGTGCCGATGCTGTGGTGCACCAGCACCTTGTCGATGATGAGCTGGATGAAGATCGGCATCGCCAGGGCCAGCATGCTCATCATGATCGAGGCGATCGCCACGTCGCGGAAGAGCCGGCGCTGCCGGATGATCTCCGGCACGAACCACAGGAAGCCGAAGGGACGATCCTCATGGTTGGCGTCGAGCTTGCGCTTGAGGAAGAGGACCGAACCGGTCCAGGCTCGGGTGAAGCGCTCCTCGTCGAGCGCCAGCAGGCCGGCATCCTCGGCCAGCGGATCCTGGACCATCACGAGGCGCGTGTTTCCGCGCTGCCCGATCCCGGTGACGGTCATGGCGTTGCCGTTCTTCAGGAAAACGACGACCGGGAAGGCGTCGTTCAACTGGAACAGGTCGTCCCAACCGAGCGTCGCCAGCTTGGCCTTCATGCCGATGTCGCGGGACATGCGCAGGATCTGCGACATCGTCGCTTCCTGGTTGCCCAGCACGTAGTCGTGGATCAGCCGTTCGGCCGATGTCTCGACCCCGCGGAGCCGGGCGACGTTCGCCAGGCAGCGAACCGTCGTGTGGGCGCAGGCAACATCCAAGCTCATTGTTCCGTCTTTCCCATTCCGGCGGCACGTCCACCAGCCGCACCGCCCACCATTGCGGGCCATGGCCCGCGCCGCGTTCCGCCGGGCCGCCTCACCCCGCTCATCGGCCGCCTGCCCCTTGCCGGGATGCGCGCCGGCCGTCAGGCGCGGGCATCATGTCCCACCACCCAAGGAAAAGCAGACCGGTCTGGAAATCCAGGGACATTTGCCGGCAGTCCGCAGGCGCCGCGCGCCGCTGACGGGACCATGCCGTCCTTGCGTCCGACATTCCGAACCACATCCGCGTTCAGGCAGGCCGCGGACAGCGAGCGGTCGGGCCATCGACAATCAGCAAACCGGACCTCTTCCTGCATGGCGTGGCGGGTGTCCATACCGGAAACCCCGCGTTCGGCGGGAAACTACCTTTTCCATCCGACCCTGTCATCTTTATCCGGTGCGGAGCCCGCAACCGGAATGTGGATGTCGGAACGGGGCGGAGCGGGCACCATGGGAGGGCCTTACCCCGCGCGCCGGCGCGCCGTCACGAAGGCGGTGGAGGCAAGGCCGCGCAACGGCGCCAATCCCGCTTCAAGGGTGCCGGACAAGGCCGGGCTGCGCAGCTTGACGTGCAGGCTGATCGGCAGCGTGAACATGCGGACGAGGTCCACCGTGTCGGCTCCGTGGCGTGCGAGCGTGCCGGTCAGGAAGGCGTCGTCGAAGCAGCGGTAGACCTCGCCGCCCGTCAGGGCGCGGGCCGCCACCAGCAGGCGGTTCGGGCTGAGCCGGCGCGGCGCGTCCAGAACCACGCCGCGGTCGGCAACCGACACCATGCCGGCGATCATGGCAGCCGGATCGGCCACATGCATCAGGACACGGGAGGAGACGGCGACATCGTGCCGCTCCCCGGAGAATTCCCGCTCCAGGTCGCGGATGTCGCCGGACCGGCAGGCGATGGTCAAGCCCTCCGCCTCCGCCTTGCGGACCAGTTGGGCGAGCATGGCGTCCGAATGGTCGAAGGCGGTCACCCGCCAGCCCAGCCGGGCGAAGGCGAGCGACAGCTTGCCGGTGCCCGCCCCGACGTCGACCACGGAGCCCGGCGCTTCGGAGCCCATGAGAAGGCGTGCCTGCCCGACGAAGCGGTCGACCTCCCAGCGATAGACGAAATCGTCCTCGCCGATGCGCCTCTGGGCGTCGAACTGTTCGGCCACATCCGGGCGGGCGTAGACCGACTTGTTGTCGATCCCCTTACCGGCGGGCATCGTCGACCAGCCGTCGGATGTGCGTGGTGACCCGTTCCATGACCTCGGTCCAGTCGTTGCGACGCACCATGCGGAAGATCCGCATGGTGGGATACCAGGGGCAATCCTCCCGCTCCCGCAGCCACCGCCAGTCCGCGAACCATTTCAACGGCATCACGATCGGGCAGCCCATGGCGCCGGCCAGATGCACGACGGAGGTGTCGCAGGTCAGGACCAGATCCATGTTGGCCATCACGGCCGTGGTGTCGAGGAAGGCGTCGGGTCCGGTGTCCATCTCCGCCGTCCAGTCGACGAGGGGCAGGGTGCCGCGCAGCCGTTCGAGCTGGTCCAGGCCATTGACCTTCTGGAGATTGTAAAGCCGCACGCCGGGGATGCGGGAGATCGGCAGGAACAGCTCCAGCGGGATCGATTTGGCGGTCTCGTTGCCTTGCCAATTGATGCCGACGCGGAACTCCGAGAGATCCATGCGGGCGCGCCACCGGGTTTTGAGCTCAGGTTCGGCGTGGATGTAGGGGACGCCGCCCGGCACCGTGTCGGGGGTGGTGCCCAGCCGGTGCATCAGGCTCATCAACGAGACGTAGCAGTCGAAATCGGGGATCGGCTCGCCATGACCGATCAGGACGTCCACGCCCGGCGCGCTGGACAGGACGCGCTTCAGGATCGGCTGGCATTCGAAGACGACACGCGCGCCCATCGCCTGCAGCACCGGCATGTAGCGGATGTACTGGAAGGAATCGCCCAGCCCCTGCTCGAAATGGACCAGAATCGTCTTGCCCTGAAGGGGCGATCCATCCCACAGCAGCTTGCCGGGGAAATCGCGCTTCCATTTCCAAACCGGCTGCTCGACCCGCCATTCGTACTCGCGGGTGCCTTCCTCGTATTTCCCGTCCATCATCTGGCAGGTGCCGAGATTTTTGTGATACTCGGCGGAGTCGGGCGCCAGCCGGACGCCGCGGCGGTAGATCGGGGCGGTGTCCTGGTGGCGGTTCTGCATCAGGATCGCAGCGCCCAGATTGTTGGTCGCCGACGCCGACGCCGGGTCGCAGGCGACGGCTTGGCGGTAGGCCAGTTCCGCCACCTCGGGATTGCCCATGCGCATCAGCAGATTGCCGAAGGAGAGCATGGCTTCGGGGTAGTCAGGGCGGACAGCGGCCAGGGCGCGGTAGGCGGCGACCGCCTCGGCCCCACGGTGCAGGTCGGTCAGGATCCCCGCCACCTGGAAAAGCGCGTCGGCATGGTTGGGATCCAACCGCAACACCTGGGTGAAGGCCTCCAGGGCTTCGTTCTGCCGTCCCAGGACGCGCAAGGTCAGCGCGTGATTCAGGAGCAGGACCGGATGGTTCGGTTGGGCGTGGGCCGCGTCGCGGAAGCAGACTTCAGCTTCGGCGTGGCGGCCAGCGTTGAACAGCGCAGCCCCTTGGTTGAAGCGCTGGACCCAGTCAACGGCGCTCGAAACGCTCTGGGGGGAGGCAGTCTGCTGGCTCACGCGCCTTGTCCATGCTGATGTTTTGGATCCGGCGCCTGTTGTAGCCAACCTGGCTTGCCGCCGCAACCGGCCCCCTTGAGGTGGACCGTGAGGGGCACTGGTACCGTCCGACGGTCAAGAGCTTCCCAAATGTAAAGGCCGGATGAAAATTCCTCAGTTCGGGCGGGCAAAAAATCCCCAGACGGTTCGTGTGCTCATGGATTGGTTTTGGGGTCGGTGGGCCTCGTTTTCGGTGGTCGGCCCCGGCGGCGTGGTGCCGGTGGCGGAGTGGTGATCGGGCGGATTCGGGTGTTTTCCGGGATCAGCTCGGCGTGACGGCGCAGGCGGTAGCTGGCGCCTTCAATCTGCACGACGACAGCGTGGTGAAGCAGGCGATCCAGCAGCGCCGAGGCGACGACGGTGCCGCCGAAGACGTCGCCCCATTCGGAAAAGCCGCGGTTGGAGGTGAGGATCATGGCACCGCGCTCGTAACGGGCGTTCACAAGCTGGAAGAACAGGTTGCCGCCGCCGGCGATGACCGGCAGGTAGCCGATCCCGTCGACGATCAGCAACTGCGGCCGGCACAGGAAGCGCAGGCGCTCACGCAGGGCTCCCTCCCGCTCGGCCTTGGCCAGCGAACCGACGATGTCGGCCAGGGTGGCGAAGTAGACCGAGCGCCCGGCTTTGACCGCTTCGCCCCCCAGCGCGATCGCTAGGTGCGTCTTGCCGCAGCCGGGCTGGCCGAGGAAGTGGACCACCTCGTGCCGGTCGACGAAGTCGAGTTGCGCCAAGGTCATGATGCGGTCGCGGTCGAGCGAGGGCTGGAAGGAGAAGTCGAAGCCGGCCAACGTCTTGATGGTGGTCAGCCGACCGATCTTCAGCGCCGCCTTGACGCGGCGGCCCTCGCGCAAGGTCAGCTCCTCGCCGAGCAGGGCGTCGATGGCCTCCAGGGCGGAGATCTCGCCGCGCTCCAGGCGGCGCAGGATGTGCTCCAGTGCCTCGAGCGCGCGCGGCATCTTCAGCCCAACCAGATACTGGCGGATGCGGTCGAGGGTGGCCGGGCCGGCGTCCAGGGTGGCGGCGGTCATTGGACGCGCTCCGGCTGGCCGGCGAGGCGGCGGCCGATGGCGTCGCAGATGGCCAGCGAGCGGGGTGTGACGGTATCGCCCGGCGGCTGCGGCACAGCGGCGGCGCCATCCCGGGGCGTCTGGCTGTTGGGCGGCGGGGGCTGGGTGCGGTGCCCGGCGGCGATGAGCCGCTGGCCGCGGCCGCCCAGCGCCGGGTGGATGGCGATGGGTGCGCCGTCCTCCAGGATGGTCACCGTGTCGGCGGTGAGTTGCACTTCCACGGCCCGCCGGCGGGTGCTGTCCGGCACGGAGTAGAGGTTACCGCCCACCGAGACCATGCCGTCGCGGGTGACCCGGCGCTCCAGGGCCAGCACGCTGGTGAAGGGGCCGGCCGGCAGGGGCTTGAGGTGTTCCTTCTCCTCGGCGAAATGCTCGACGACGACGCGCTGGGTGGTGGCGTGCAGGCGGACGTTGGCGACTTGGTCCAGCCACTGGGTGAACTGGGCGTTCAGGTCGTCGAGGTTGCGGAAGCTGCGGGCCAGGAAGAAGTCCTCGCGCACGTAGCGGAAGGGCCGCTCGACCTTGCCCTTGGTCTTGGCGCGGTAGGGCTTGCAGGCCTTGGGCAGGAAGCCATAGTGGGCGGCCAGGTCGAGGAGCTTGGCGTTGTAGGCGATGCCCTGGCCCGGCTGGTCCGGGTCCTCGGCCTCGCCGAGTACGGCGGTCTTCATGCGGTCGTAGAGGATCTGCCCGGGCACGCCGCCGAAGCCCTCGAAGGCGGCGATGTGGCAGCGGAGCACGGTCGGCAGGTCCTGGCGGGCGACGAAGCGGGCCCACATCATGCGGCTGTGGCCAAGCACCATGGAGAAGAACCAGACGACCCGTTCCGCCTCGGGCTCGTCGGTGAAGGTGGTCTTGAAAAAGGCGAAGTCGACCTGGGCCTGCTTGCCGGGCGGGGTTTCGAAGCGGCGCTCGAAGGCCGGTGCGGGTTTGGGGCGGATGGTGCACACCGCCGCCTTCAGGATCGTGTAGCCGCCTTCATAGCCCCGCTCGCGGATCTCGCGCAGCAGCCGTTTGGTGCTGAGTTCGGGGTAAGCCTACAGGCGTTCGCGCAGGTAGGTCTCGAAGGGGCTGACCAGCGTCGGACGTGGTGGCCGGGGCTTGTAGGCCGGCGGTTCGAGCCCCTTGGCGATGTATTTGCGGATGGTCTTGCGGTCATGGCCGGTGCGGCGCGCGATCGCCGACACCGACATGCCCTGGCGGGCGAGATCGAGAATCATGACGAGTTCCCCAAGTCTGACCACGCGCGCCCTCCCTCCGTCGATGGAGGGGATCATGGGCGAGCGACAGCCGCATGGCTCCGGGGCGTACGCCTCGGAGCCATGCCGTTGCGTCAGCCTGGGGATTTTTCAGCCGCCACTTCTGGGGAGTATTCAACTGGCACTGACACCAAATCCATGCTTGCTGTTTGTGGGCGCTGGATTTTGGCGCTTCCGATTTCGCGTCACCCGTTCAGGAGCTCTCTCCATATATCTGCATTCCGATGCTCTGCGCGGGCATGGAAAAAATATCGTTCCCTGAATCGGAAAATTGAATCTTGCGGCCTGAACGAATGAAAACCGAAAACAATCTACGATACATGCCAATTGTGCAGTTTAGATTTCCCTTTACATCCCAAAGGGCTTGTATGCATTCCTGATTGAAGTATGTGGAATAGTGCGAGCAATCGGCCAATGTGTCTGCCAGCATGGCTGTGCACCAAGCTTCGAATTCCCCGATGACGGGTCTTTGATCCCACAACGCTGAAGCAGGCAGGAACGGGCGCCGGATCAATTCCGTGGCGAGCGCCCGAGTTCCGATTTCAGTGATGGAGCGCAGGTGGCGCATGACCGCGTCGCGTCTTCCGGTGGCGCGCAGAGCCCGTAGATAGCTCAAGCGGACTGCGGGATGGTCTTCGATGCGTATCGCTGCCTCGGGTGTCAATCGGCTTGCAATTTCCAGCCACGCTTGCGGTTGCAGAACCTGTTGTCCAGGGAGTCCACGGGAGGGGCCTGTGGGCCCCCTGGGCAACGGACGGAGGGAAGGCTTTGGATCAGGAGCGGTTCTTGAACCGCCAGCTCTCGTTGCCGGTTTCCAGGATGTCGCAGTGATGCGTCAGCCGGTCGAGCAAAGCGGTGGTCATCTTGGCGTCGCCAGCGAACACCGTCGGCCATTGAGCGAAGCTCAAGTTGGTGGTGATCAACACCGAGGTCCGCGAGTACAACTGGCTGAGCGCGTGGAACAGCAGTTGGCCGCCCCTCTGTGAGAACGGCAGGTAGCCGAGTTCGTCCAGCACCACGAGATCAACGCGGGTCAACTGGTCAGCGAGTTTGCCCGCCTGCCCGGTTCGGGCTTCGGCCTCCAACCGGTTCACCAGGTCGATGACGTTGAAGAACCGGGCACGGGCGCCGCGGCGCACGCAGTTGGCCGTGATGGCGATGCACATGTGCGTCTTGCCGGTCCCGGTTCCCCCGATGAACACGGCGTTGCGCTGGGTTTCCAGAAAGCCGCCATCGTGCAGGTCGCGCACCAGCCCCTCGTTGAGGGGACTGGCGGTGAAGTCGAACTCGGCCAGCGTCTTGGCCAGGGGCAGCTTGGCGGCGCCGAGCTGGTAACGGATCGAGCGCGCCTGCTTCTCCGCCCGCTCCGCGGCCAGCAGATCGCCCAGGATCTGCTGGACGGTGCGCTGCCGCTTCAGCCCGTCGCCCATCACCTCGTCGTAGGCGGCACGCATGCCGGCCAAGCTGAGCTCGGCCATCAGCGCCATCAGCTCATGCCGTTCCATGGCAGCCCTCCCGCACCGCGCGCAGGCGGTCGTAGCGCCCGCAGTCGGCGGCCGGCTCGATGGACAGCGTCAACGCCGTCGGCACCGCCATGGCCGGTGCCGGTGTGACGTCGTGGTGCCGGGCGAGGATGTTCAGGATCACGTCCCGGCTGTGCGTACCGCTCGCCAGTGCCTCGCGGCAGGCGACCTCCACCGCCTCCAGGCCATCGGTGAGGATGGCGGCGAGCACGCCAACGAACTGCCGGTCAGCGTCGTCGCCGCGGCCCAGGCGGGTCCGCACCGTCGCCAGGGCTGGCGGCAAATCCCAGTCCCGGAACGGCGCCCCGTTGCGCAGCGCCCCCGGCTTGCGGACGAGAACCGGAAGGTAGTGCAGCGGATTGTACCGCGTGTGGCCGTGCCCGAAAGCTCGAGGGTGCTCGGCGACGATCGCCCCGTTGAACCACACCACGATCCGTGTCGCGTAGGCGCGGACCTGCACCGGCTTTCCGGCGGCGACCGCGGCCACGCTGTAGCGGTTGCGGTCAAAGTGGATCAGGCAGGTTTTCGAGACGCTGAGCGTGGCCTCGTGGAAGCCGTCGAAAGGATCGCTCACGGTGATCAGCGCCGGCCGCTCCGCCTGGAACACCTCCCACACCGTCCGGCTTTTATCCTCTGGATGCGACGTCTGTTGGGCCCAGACGATCACCTCGTCGTGCAGGCGTTCGTTCACCTCTTCCAGCGTCTTGGCCCGCAGCCGCGGCGTGAACAGCCGCTGGCGCAAGGTGCCGACCTGGTTCTCGACCTGGCCCTTTTCCCAGCCCGAAGCCGGGGTGCAGGCCACCGGCTCGACCAGGTAATGCGAGCACATCTGGGCGAAGCGGCGGTTGAAGCGGCGCTCTTTGCCGACAAATACGGCGTCCACCGCCGTCTTCATGTTGTCGTAGATGCCGCGCTCGCACAGGCCGCCGTAGAAGGCCGCGGCACGGGCGTGGGCGTCGAACACCATCTCCTGGGTCTGGCGCGGGTAGACCGCCACGAACGGCATGCGGCTGTGGCACAGGCGGGCATGGGCCACCTGCACCTTGGTTGTCACCCCGTCCAGGATGATCCACTCCTCCGCCCAGTCGAACTGGTACGCCTCGGCCGGGGCGAAGGTGAGCGGAACGTAGGCGTTCACCGGCCCACTCGGCGGCTGGCGCTGCTTGAAGCGCTTGATGTAGCGCCGCACCGTGTCGTAGCCGCCCTGGAACCCGGCATCCTTCAGCCGTCCGAAGAGCCCCAGGTAGTCGAGCCGGTCACGCACCGGCCGCCGCTCGTTCTCCGTGATCAGCCGTTCCAGCTCCTCCTGGAACCCGGCCAACTTCGGAAGCGGCTGGTGCTGGCGTTCGTAGCGCGGCGCCGTCTCGCCCGAACGCAGGTATTTCGTCACCGTCTCCCGCGACACCTTCAGCGACCGGGCAATGGCCCGGATGCTTTTCCCCTTCGCGTGCTCGCGTCGTATCCGTGCGATCGTCTCCACCGTCAACATCCCTGTCCGCCACCCTGTCGTCCAAACCCAGGGTCGTAGTCTGCCAGATCAGGGGTGGCTGGTTATTGGACGCCGATCACCCCTGAAACTGGCCCAGTGTTGCAGGCCGATGCACAGCGCGTACCGCTCACGCCGGCTTCGTCCTGGATGCCTTGGAACAGGCACTCCATGATCGCCGACCAGCCAAAGGCAGCGGTCTCATTCACCACTCGGACCGTGGGTCGCAATATGTCGCTATCCGCTACACCGAGCGTCTTACCGACGCCGGCGTCGAGCCGTCGGTCGGCAGCGTCGGCGACAGCTACGACAACGCCTTGGCCGAGACGATCAACGGCCTCTACAAGACCGAGGTGATCCAGCGCCGTGGGCCGTGGCGCACCCTGGAAGCCGTCGAGTTCGCCACCCTGGAATGGGTCGACTGGTTCAACCACCGGCGCCTCCTCGAACCCATCGGCAACATCCCTCCCGCCGAGGCCGAAGCGCGCTATTATGCTCAAACCGAGGACGTCGCCAGCGCGGCGTGACTCAACACAAATGGCCTCCGGGAAATTCGGCGCGGTTCAGTCTGACAGCGCACAGTCGACGATGGTCATGAGATGATCGAAGCCATTCTCGGCGACCGAGGCACGCAGCATCGCCAGTGGCTTCCGGGTTGGTTCAAAGGCCCAGACATGCCCGGACTGTCCCAACCGCGCGGCGATGGCAAGCGCGTAAACACCATGGTTGGACCCGATGTCGAAGGCCTGGGTGCCCGGTTCGACACACGTCCGGACAAATGTGATCTCGTCTTCGAACCAATCCTCAAGCTCTAAAAGAATGTAGGGTGTCATGCCACCGACATCAGCAGCGGTGACAACTTTGACCCCATCAGGGATTGTAATTGCATAAGTTTTCATTGCAGAATACTCACCCCTGGGATCGACAGAGGAAGATCATGTCACGAAGACAGGCTTCCTCGCTCTGTTCAGCACGACTGGAAGGGCGACACCTCTTTTCCAGTCACGTGTCCAGCCGCTGTCCCTCGATCAGCTCCAACAGGTAGCGGCCGTATGCGTTCTTCTTCAGCGGAGCCGCCAGTCGCTCGACCTGGGCGGTGTCGATCCAGCCTGCGTGGTAGGCGATTTCCTCCGGGCAGGCGATCTGCATGCCCTGGCGGTTCTGGATGGTGCGGACGAACTCCGCCGCTTCCAGCAGGCTGTCGTGGGTGCCGGTGTCGAACCAGCCGTAGCCGCGCCCCATCTGCTCGACCGCCAGCGTGCCGCGCTCCAGATAGGCGGCGTTGACGTCGGTGATCTCCAGCTCGCCGCGCGGCGACGGCTTGATCGAGCGGGCGATCTCCAGCACGTCGTTGTCGTAGAAATACAGCCCCGTCACCGCCCATTTGGAGCGCGGCTTGACCGGCTTCTCCTCGATCGAGACCGCACGCCCCCCCGCGTCGAACTCGACCACGCCATAGCGTTCCGGATCACGCACGGCGTAGGCGAAGACGCTGGCGCCGCTGGCCTTTTCCCCCGCCGTCTTCAGAAGCTGGGTCAGGCCGTGGCCGTAGAAGATGTTGTCGCCCAGCACCAGCGCGCAGGTGTCGTTGCCGACGAACTCCCGCCCGATGATGAAGGCCTGCGCCAACCCGTCCGGCGAGGGCTGGATCGCGTAGGTCAGGTTGATCCCCCATTGCGCCCCATCGCCCAGCATGGCCTGGAACAGGGGCTGGTCATGCGGCGTGGTGATCATCAGAATGTCGCGGATCCCGGCCAGCATCAGCGTGGTCAGCGGGAAATAGATCATCGGCTTGTCGTAGATCGGCAGCAGCTGCTTGCTGATCGCGCGGGTCACCGGGTAGAGCCGCGTGCCGGAACCGCCGGCCAGAATGATGCCCTTCATCGGATGTCCCTCACGCTTGCGGCGGGTTGGTGAAAAGCTCGTCGAGCACGCGGTCCAGGCTCTCTTCCCAGGGGGGCGTCGCGACGCCGAGGCGTTCCCGCGCCTTCGTGCAGTCGAGCCGGGAGTTGGCCGGGCGGCGCGCCGGGGTCGGGTAGTCGCTGGTCGCGATGGCGACGAGGCGTGGGCGGCGGCCGGTGCGCTCCTCCAGGCGCTGGAAGATGCGGTCGGCGAAGCCGTGCCACGTGGTGACGCCGCCGCCGGTCAGGTGATAGGTGCCCCACAGGGCGCCGCCCTCGCCGGCGGCGATGCGGGCGGCGACATGGACGATGACGGCGGCGAGATCGGCGGCCGCGGTCGGGCCGCCAGTCTGGTCGGCGACCACCCGCATCTCGTCGCGCTCGCGCCCAAAGCGCAGCATCGTCTTCACGAAATTGTTGCCGTAGGCGCTGTAGACCCAGGAGGTGCGCAGGATCAGATGGCGCACCACGCCCGTCCGCACGGCCTCCTCGCCCGCCGCCTTGCTGGCGCCGTAGACGCCGAGCGGATTGATTGGGTCCTCCTCGACGTAGGGCGCCGGCTTGGTGCCGTCGAAGACATAGTCGGTCGAGACATGGATCAGCGGAAGCCCGCGCGCGGCACAGGCCGCCGCCATCGCCGCCGGACCGTCGCGGTTGATGGCGAAGGCGAGGTCCGATTCGCTTTCCGCCTTGTCGACCGCGGTGTGGGCGGTGGCGTTGATCACCAGGTCGGGAGCGTGGGTGCTGACCGCCGCCTCCACGTCGCCCGGCCGCGTCACATCGAACTCCGGATAGGGCAGCCCGACGACCCGGGTGCCGGGCGCCCAGGCGGCGCGCATCAGCTCGAAGCCCAGCTGGCCGTTGCTGCCGAGGACCAGGACCGTCATGGGGGAGGTGGTCATGCCTGGGCTCCCGCATCCGTCAGGCCCAGCCGCTCGCCCTGGTAGGAGCCGTCGAGGATTGCCTGCCACCAGTCCCGGTTGGCGAGGTACCACGCGACGGTCTGTCGCAACCCGCTCTCGAAGGTCTCCAGCGGGCGCCAGCCGAGCTCACGCTCGATCTTGCCGGCGTCGATGGCGTAGCGCAGGTCATGGCCCGGCCGATCAGCGACGTGGGTGATCAGCCTTGCGTGGGGAGCGCCCTGCGGGTGCATCTCGTCCAGGAGCGCGCAGAGGGTGGTCACCACCTGCATGTTGGTGCGCTCGTTGTGACCACCGATGTTGTAGCTCTCACCGATCCGGCCCTTCTCCAGCACCAAGCGCAGGGCGCGGGCGTGGTCCTCGACGTAGAGCCAGTCGCGGATGTTCTCGCCCTTGCCGTAGACCGGCATCGGCTGTCCGGACAACCCTTTGAGGATCATCAGCGGGATCAGCTTCTCCGGGAAATGGTAGGGGCCGTAATTGTTGGAGCAGTTGGTCAGCACCACCGGCAGCCCATAGGTCTCGTGCCAAGCACGCACCAGATGGTCGCTCGACGCCTTGCTGGCCGAATAGGGCGAGTTGGGGCTGTAGGCCGTCGTCTCGGTGAAGAAGCCGTCGGCGCCCAGCGAGCCGAACACCTCGTCGGTGGAGATGTGATGGAAGCGGAACGCCTCGCGCTCGCCGGCCGGCCGATCCTGCCAATAAGCACGGGCGGCCTGGAGCAGTTCGTAGGTGCCGACCACGTTGGTCCGGATGAACTGGCCCGGCCCGTCGATCGAGCGGTCGACGTGGGATTCGGCGGCCAGATGCATCACCGCGTCGGGCCGGTGCTGGCGAAAGACGCGGGCCAGCTCGGCGCCGTCGCAGATATCGACCTTCTCGAAGGCATAACGCGGATGGTCCGCCCCCCCCGGGAGGGAGGAGAGGTTGGCCGCGTAGGTCAGCTTGTCGAGATTGATGACGAAGGCGTCCGTCTCCGCCAGCAGCTGGCGGACCACCGCCGAACCGATGAACCCGGCGCCGCCGGTGACGAGGATCCGCTTCATGTCATGAAAACCTTTCGCAACGCGCGGGGCGCGGTCAGAAATATGCGGGAAGATCGGCCAACCGGGGGTGCAGCCGGTCCTTGTCCGACAGCACCGGCCCGCCGGCCGGGAGCGGCCATGCGATCCCCAGCTCGGGATCATCCCAGGCCAAGCCCTTGTCGTGCGCGGGGGAGTAGTAGTTGGTCACCTTGTAGATGACCTCGGTGTCCGGTTCCAGCGTGCAGAACCCGTGCGCGAAACCGACGGGCACCAGGATCTGGTTCCAGTCGGCGGCGCTGACCACCGCGCTGACGTGCCGGCCGTAGGTCGGCGAGCCCCGGCGGAGATCCACCGCCACGTCGAAGACGGCTCCCTTCACCACCCGCAGCAGTTTGTCCTGGGCGAAGGGCGGGGTCTGGAAATGCAGGCCGCGCAGGGTTCCGGGCTCCGCCGACAGCGACTGGTTGTCCTGCACGAAGTCCAGCTCGATGCCGGCGGCCTCGAAGGCTTTCCGGTTGTAGGTCTCGGAAAAGAAGCCGCGATGGTCGCCGAACTTCCGGGGACGGATGATCTTGACGGCAGGAATGTCCAGGGAAACGACGTCCATGATCGGCGGCACTCTCGCGCTTGCGGTCGGGTGGCCCGACCATAGCCGCGCCGCGGGCATGGATCAATGGACGGGCCTTCGACCGGAGGCGGCTTCCGTCCGACCTGTCCCATTCATGTCCCGCAAAAGGCCGGAGAACGGGGTCAGGCGGTCCAGGGGTCGAAAGCGCGCACGCTCCGGCCCGCCACATCCGGCTCCATGAACAGGGTGGCGCGGCTGTTCAACTGCGCGGCCAGCAGGCTGAAGCCGCTCGCCGTGCTGACTCCCACCATGTCGGCGTGCATCAGCACATGGAAATCCTGCAGGAATTCCAGGTTCGGCCAGTCGGGAGCGACGTCGGCACGGACCACGGGCGCGAACTCCGCGAAGTCGCGCCGTACCCCGTCGATATCGTCGCTGGCGATGTAGAGCACCGGCCGCTTCAGCGTCGGCCACAGCGCGCGCAGCCAGTCGGCGTACCAAGCGGTTTCGGTGATCGGATAGTTGAACTGGACGAAGTCGCCGCGTCGGATGTGGATCGCCACCACCGTGTCGCCCATGGCGCGGAGCCGGTCGAGCGCCGGGTCGAGAAAGGGAGACCAGACGGCGCGCGGCCGCAGCCAGGACCGCACCCGCTCGCGGTATTCCGCCTTGTGCTCCAGCAGGAAGAGGGGGGAACGGAAATCGACACCCGCGGGCGGCGGTTCCGTCGCGGCGCCGGACAGATGCCGGTTCAGGGGACGGCGCGGGTAGTAGAGCGGCCGGTAGGGACGCGACGGCAGGGGATCGTCGATCTCGAAATAATAGCCGCCGACCCATTCCGGGGTTTCCAGCGCGAAACCGTGTTTCTCGGCGTAGAGCCGCACCAGCACATACTCGAGCGCGTTGTGGGCGAAGCGGCCGAGCGAGGCGAGGGTCGACGAGGTGACCGCCGGCCGGCCGGGATCGGGGCTGGATGGCCGCTCCAGCGTCGCTCCCAGGCGGGCGAGGGTCTGGCGGAGGGCGGCGATCGACTTGACGGTGAAGAAGCGTCCGCCATCGCCCCGGACGCTGCCGAGCAACGCCGCCGCGCGGTCCACCTGGCCATCGTGGAGATCGAGGTCGGCGAGCGCGGTCAGCAGCTCCCCGCGGTAGATCCGGCCGAGCGGTTCGGCGCGGATCAGGCTGGCGAACAGGACACGTCCCTCCTCCAGCCGTTTCCCCTCGACGAAGAGCCGGGCGAGCTGCTCGATGGCGGTCGGCGGGTCGGCATCCTCGGCGAGCGCGCGCTGGTACATCTCCTCCGCGTCGCGCCGGCGCCCGAGGTCGTGCAGGACCATGGCCACGCGCGTCCGCGCCGCCGGCAACCCGAGCAGCACCGACCGGCGGAAGGCGCGCAGCGCCTCCTCCAGGTCGCCGGCGGCGTGGCGGGCGTTGCCGTTGTTGTAGTGGATCTCCGCCCGGTCCGGGGACAAGGCCACGGCCCGGCGCAGGCTCGCCAGCGACCGGGCATGCTCGCCGCTCTCCACCAGGGACGTGCCGAGATTCATCCAGATGACGGCCATGTTCGGACGGGCGCGGGTCGCCTGGAGCAGGGTGGCGATCCCCTCCTCGGCGCGTTCGGCGTAGCGCAGGGCCAACCCGAGATCGTGCAGGATCTCGCCGTCGCTTGGCGTGAGGAGAGCGGCCCGGCGCAGGCTGCGGATCGCCTCGTCGCGGGCTGCGGATCCGCCTTCCCGGGTCAGGTAGCCGCCCAGCGCATGCCAAGCCGATCCGGCCTCCGGGTTCGCGGCCAGGGCGAGGCGGTAGGCCCGCCCGGCCTGCGCGTGCCGGCCGGCGGCGCGCAGGGCGTTGGCGAGGTTGATGCGGGTCGCGAGAAAGAGCGGCCGGGATTCCACCGCCCGGCCGAGCAGGGCGATCGCCTCGTCCAGTTGTCCCGCCTGGCGGGCCGCCAGCCCCCACAGATGCAGGGCGTCGGCGTTGGCGCCGTCCACCGCCAGGATCCGCTGGCAGATGACCGTGACGTCGGCGAGGCGTCCGGCCCCGAGGCACTGGACGGCGGCGGACAGGGCTTCCGCGATGGTCGCCATGGCCGGGCGCTCAGTGGCGCGGCAGGGCGGACACGCGGTCCACCATGCGCAGGATGCCCTGGGACAGCCGGACGATGGCCGGCGAGGCGATGAACAGCTCCTTCAGCATGCGTTCCTCGCCGAATTTCAGGACGAAACCGTTGGGGTTGAAGATCACCGCGATCCTGGACGTCTCGGACAGGACATGCTGGGTGCGCCCCTGGAACACCGCGTCCAGGATGGCGCGCCCGAAATCGCGGGCCTCCTCGACGTCCAGCGTGGCCAGCACCGGATCGGCCCGCTCCTCGTTGAAATGGAACACCCCTTCCAGGCGGATGTCCGTGCCGTCCGTTTCGTGCACCCCGACATGGGACAGGAACTTGCCGTCGGGAAACAGGACGGTGCGGTCGTCCATCTCGACGTTGATGACGAGACGGGAACGGGCGGCGACCGGGGGGACGGCGGGGGACAAGGCGTTCATTGGGCGAGCTCCTGCGGCCCGTTGGGTATAGACAGGGCGTGGCGGCGAAGGCAATGCTTGCCGCTGGCGGCGGCGGCCACCCGGCTGCTAGAAGAGGCGCCATGGTCAGACGTCCCTCCTCCTCCGGCGCCTTGCGCGTCCTGCTGCTGTCGCGCTACGGCCGGAAGGGGCCGAGCAGCCGGATGCGGCATGACCAGTTCCTGCCCCGTCTGGCGGCGGACGGGATCGAGGTCGAGGTCGCGCCCTTCTTCCCCGACGCCTATCTCGACGCGCTCTTCGCCGGGCGCCGCTGGCCCTTGGCGAAGGTGGCTGGCCGCTACGCCACCCGGATCGCCACCCTGCTGGGCGCCGGACGCCACGACCTGCTGTGGATCGAGAAGGAAACGCTGCCCTGGCTGCCCTATGGGGTCGAGCGCCTGCTGCTGGCGGCGGCACCGCCCTACGTCGTCGATTTCGACGACGCCTGGTTCCACCATTACGACCTGCACCGCCGCCCGCTGGTCCGCCGGCTGCTCGGCAGCAAGCTCGACCGGCTGATGCGGGGGGCGGCGCTGGTCACCGCCGGAAACGGCTACCTCGCCGAGCGGGCCGGGCGGGCCGGCGCCCGCCGGGTAGAGATCCTGCCGACCGTGGTCGATCTCGACCGTTATCCGGCGGTGCGGTCCGGTGCGGCGCCCCAGCGGAACGGACCGCTGCGCGTCGGCTGGATCGGCTCCCCGGTGACGGCACCCTACCTCGACCTTCTGGCCGAACCGCTCGCCCGGCTGGGCGCCGAGGGGCTGGTCCGCCCGGTGCTGATCGGTGCGGGCGGGGATGCCCTGCCGGGTCTCGATGCCGAGCGGATTCCCTGGAGCGAGGCGGGCGAGGTCGCGGCGCTGGAGGGGCTGGACGCCGGGGTGATGCCGCTGCTCGACAGCCCGTGGGAGCGGGGCAAGTGCGGTTACAAGCTGATCCAGTACATGGCTTGCGCCAAGCCGGCCATCGCCTCGCCGGTCGGGGTCAACCCGACCATCGTGGAGGACGGCGTCACCGGCCTGCTCGCCGACGGTCCTGCCGGCTGGGAGACCGCCCTGCGCCGGCTCGCCGTCGACCCGGCCTTGCGCCACCGGATGGGAGCGGCGGGCCGGGCCAAGATCGAACGCGCCTACTCCCTGCAAGCGGTTGCCCCCCGGCTGGCCGGCCTTCTCCGTTCCGTTGTCCCGGGAACTGTCCGGGATGCTGAGGACGGCGCGGGCTCTTGAACCGATCCGTACAGTTGATTCGTCTGCCTTTTCTTCCCAGAGCCGTTGCGGAGGATGCCGTTTCGGCCCAATGCTTGCTGGAACCCATCGGCTCTAGCGGAACAGCGGGCGGCGTGCGATGGAGAAACGGAAGATGGCGGCCGCCGCAGTGATCGGCCGTTGGGTCACAGCGGAAAGGCTGCACGGACGGACATGAGCACGGACGCCACGGAACTCGCCCCCAACGCCGCGCCCACTCCGTCGGCGGACTTGGCCTATTACATCGCCGCGCTGCTGCCGGTGGGCACGCCGAAATGGGGCGTCGCCACGCCCGGCAACGCCGCGTCCGTCACCTTCAGTTTCATGGAGAGCGTGCCATCCTACGCCGATGCCGGTGATGCCGCTGGTTTCGCGCCGATGAACGCGACCCAGAGGGCCGCCGTGCGTCAGGCCCTCGCCGCTTGGACGGAGGTCGCCAACATCACCTTCACCGAAGTGGCCGACGGCGGGGCCGGCGGCCAGCTTCGCTTCGGCACCAACAGCCAGGGCGGCGTCAGTTCCGGCTACGGCTATTACCCCAACGCCTCTCTGGCGGCGGGCGGCGACGTCTATCTCGCCAAGGACGCGTCCAGCAACACCTCCCCCACCGCCGGCACCTACGGCTACGAGACGATCGTCCATGAGATCGGCCACGCCATCGGCCTGAAGCACCCCGGCAACTACAACGCCGGCGGTGGGGGCACCGAGGCGCCCTACCTGCCGACGGCCGAGGACAGCACCCAATACACCGTCATGTCCTACAACGACCACCCCAGCCTGGGCCTGAACGGCCTGCTGACGGGACCGGTGCTCTACGACATCGCGGCGATCCAGTATCTGTACGGGGCCAACACCACGACCCGCAGCGGCAACACCACCTACAGCTACAACAGCGCCGCCACCGTGGTCAGCGGATCGATCTGGGACGCCGGCGGCACCGACACGCTGGACGCCAGCGGGCAGACCGCCAGCGTCGTCATCAACCTCGCCCCGGGCAGCTTCAGCTCCATCGGGCCCAACGGCAGCGGCGGTCGAGCGGTCGCCAACCTCTCCATCGCCTACGGCACCACCATCGAGAACGCCAACGGTGGATCGGGCGACGATTCCATCAGCGGCAACGCCATCGACAACGTCCTGAACGGCGGCGGCGGCAACGACACCATCAGCGGCGGCGGCGGTGCCGACAGCATCATCGTCAACGGCGGCATCGTCACGGTCGATGGCGGATCGGGGATCGATACCCTCACCATCGGCGCCATCGGCACCGTGGTCCGCGCCACCGGATTGGAGAACTTCATCGGCGGCGCCGGGCAGGACCGGGTCATCCTGATCGACGTCGGCAACACCATCGTCATGTCGGCGATCGACACGCTGGTCGGCAGCGGCGGCAACGACGTGGTGACGCTGGGCACCGTCGCCAATTACAGCATCATCGCCGGCATCGAGACCCTCATCGGAGGCGCCGCCACCGACATCATCGTGCTGGCGAACGGCGGCGGGACCCTGATCGCCACCGGCATCGAGTATCTGATCGGCGGCGCCGGCCAGGACATCGCCATGCTGGCGGGCACCGGCAGCACCCTGATCACGCGCGGGATCGAGACGCTGGTCGGCAGCACCGGCCAGGACATCGTCACGCTCGGCGACGGCGGCAACACCATGCTGGCCTTTGCCGGGCTGGAGTACCTGATCGGCGGCGCCGGGGTGGACGCCGTCACGCTCGGCCCGGGCGGCAACACCATCATCGTCCGTGGGCTGGAGACACTGACCGGCGGGGCCGGCAACGACGTGGTGACCTTCGGCAACTCCGGCAATCTGACAACGGTCGAGGATCTGGAGACGATCGTCGGCGGCACCGGCACCGACATCATCCTGACCGGCGCGCGCGGCTCCACCCTGATCACCGCCGGCATCGAATACCTGATCGGCGGCGCCGGCCAGGACATCGCCATGCTGGCGGGCACCGGCAACACCCTCATCACGCGCGGGGTCGAGACGCTGGTCGGCAGCGCCGGCCAGGACGTCATCATGCTTGGCGACGGCGGCAACACCCTCACCGCCTTTGCCGCCATCGAGTATCTGGTCGGCGGAGCCGCGAATGATCTGGTCCTGCTGGGGGCGGGCGGCAGCACCGTCACCGTGCGCGGGCTGGAGACGCTGATCGGGGGGGCCGGGATCGACGCGGTGACCCTGGGAAATTCCTACAACTTCATCACCGTCGGTGCGACCGAGACGCTGACGGGCGGCACCAGCACCGACATCGTCGTGCTCGCCGCCGGAGGATCGACCCTGATCGCCACCGGGCTGGAGTATCTGATCGGCGGTGCCGGCATCGACATCGTGGCGCTCGCGAACGGCGGAAACACCGTCATCGTGCGCGGATTGGAGACGCTGGCCGGCGGCATCGGCACCGATTCGCTGATTCTCGGCAACTCCGCCAACTTCATGACCATCGGCGGGATCGAGACGCTGACGGGCGGCACCAGCACCGACATCGTCGTGCTGAACGACGCCGGCTCGACGATGGTTGCCAGCGGGATCGAGTATCTGATCGGCGGCGGCGCCATGGACGTGGTCACGCTGGGGGCGGCCGGCACCCTCGTCACGCGCGGGGTGGAGACCATTGCCGGCAGCGCCGGGATGGACACGCTCATTCTCGGCGATTCGACCAACACGCTGACGGTGACCGGCGTCGAGACATTGGTTGGCGGCGTCAGCGCCGACACGGTCACGGTGGCCGCCGGCGCCATCCGCTTCGAGGGCGGTGGTGGCGCCGACGCGGTGACGCTGGCGGCCGGACAGGCCGGCGACCGCGTGGTGTTCCGGAGCGTGGGGGACGGCGGCGGTCCCGGCGCTTCCGTCGGTTACGACAGGATCACCAATTTCGGGACGGGCGATGCGGTGGTGGTGGCCGGCCAGATGGCTGGTTTCGTCGACCGCAACGCCAACGGCGCGCTGCAAACGGCGGTGCGGAACACAAACCAGATCAATCTCGTCACCGACGAGGCCGTCCTGCTCTCGGTCGCCTTGGCGAGCCTGACCGACGAGGGGTTCGTGAACCTGCGTGCAGGAATCGGCAAGATGGCCGGTGGAGTGGCGGGTATCAGCGCGCTTGCGGTGGCCAGCGACGGTGTCGACACCGGTGTCTACCTGATCACCGATGGCGACGGCGACGGGTGGCTGGCCGCCGGAGAGGTGCGGTTGCTGGGCCTCTTCGGCGCGGCCGGGATCGGGGCGTCCCAGCTTCTGGCCGGCTGATCCGGCGGTAGGCGCAAGGCCCCCTCGGCAAAGCTTTCACCCCCCTTCAACCCGATCCGGAGAAGACCGTGACGCAGGGCGCAGTCGATATCCTTATTCCTGTCGGACCGAACGATCGTGAATTGGCGGAGATCTGCGCGCGGGCCGCCCGCCAATTCGTGACCGGAGCCCGGAATATTTATATCGTTTCCGCAGTGGATCCCGGTGTTCCGGGAACGCGCTTCTTCGACGAGGCTAAACTGCCTTTCAGCATCGCCGACATCCGGCAGACGTTGGGCATCGGCGATCGCGCCGGCTGGTATTTCCAGCAGCTCGTCAAATTCTATTTCCCGTTCGTGAATCCCGACTGTTCGGAACGCTACCTGGTCATCGATGCCGACACGGTCTTCCTGCGGCCGTGCAACTTCATCGAGGATGGCCGAGTCCTCTTCAATTTCGGCTTCGAGTTCCATCCACCCTATTTCGAGCACATGGCGAACCTTCACCCATCGCTCCAGAAAGGGTTCATTCATTCCGGCATCACGCATTGCATGATGTTCACCCGCTCCTGGCTGCTGGAACTGATGGGAATGGTTCAGAACGCCCACAAGCGGGGACCGTTCTGGAAAATCTTCCTCGACTGCGTTCCGCCCGGAAGCCGTGGCGAGTCCGGCGCCTCGGAATACGAGACCTACTTCAATTTCTGCCTTCGCTGGCATCCCAACGAAATCGTCATCAAGCGGCTGCGCTGGGGCAACGTCGTCGACCTCGAAGGCATACAGCCGGATCGGGCCGATTACATCAGCCTGCATTGGCACAAGCGCAGCCCCGACCTGACGCGGGAGACGCTGATCGAGAAGGTCTTCGGGCCGCGCACGGACGCTCTGCCCGATGCCGGTCACGGAGCGGTACCGGGCTGAACCCGGCCGGCTATCCGTCCAGCCGCAGCCAACGGTCGGGCGTCAGATCACGGGTGTCGTGCGGGTAGCCGGTGAACCAGCGCCGGGGCGCGCACACCATCTGCCCCGGGCGCCCGGCCAGCCACGCTCCCCACCAGCTGAAGCTGCTGTTGGCGATGATGTGGTGGCGGCACAACGACATCAGGCGCAGATCCTCCACCGGCGCGTTGCCGTTGTGGGTGATCAGATAGGCCGGTGCGCCGAGCGCCAGATTGGCGCGGACCCAGTCGGGATCGTCGGTGAAGATGAAGAACTCCGGCCGTTCCACCCGCTCCATCACATGGGCGACGGCCCGGCGGTAATAATCGAGCGAGCAGACACCATGCAGGGCGTTGACCGTCTGGTCGCTGACGTAATCGCCCCGCCGGACATGCAGGCTGACGGCGTTGCGCATGGCCATCATCCGGGCAACGTCGAGATTGGGGCCGCTCAACGGCTGCCGGGGGGTGAATTCCAGCCGGATCAGGTCGGCGGCGTCGGCGAAGTAGCGCTCCGACTGCCAATAGCCGACGAAGTAGCCGGCCGATGGAACACGCTCGACGTCCGCGTCGTAATGGAAATGCGCTTGCTTGACGACCGGCTGGTCCCACCAGGGCAAAGCGGAATCAAGCGGGCGGGGGATGGTTTGGAGCAGTTCCTCCTCGGTGACGAAATCCTCCACGACCAGGAACTGGTTCAGCCCATAGACCCGCTTGCGCTCCCGCTGGTAGGCGGACAGGTCGAGGCGCAGCGGAACGCCCCGGCGCACCGACAGGGCACGGCCGAAGGCGTACTGGAACATCTGGTTGCCGAGCCCGTCGGACAGGCGGACGATGATCATGCCCGTCCTCCTTCCGTTGCGCCCGCCGGGATCGGCACGCTGGCCCGGTTGACCAGGCGGCGGCGGAAGGCGCCGCGGGCGATGTCCGCCAGGATCCCGTCCCTCGTCATTCCCACCACGCGCTCGTATTCGGCGGTGTTGTGATCGTACCAGGGATTCTGCTTGACCGAGTTGGTGGCTCGCGCGTGGCTGAGGTGCAGCAAGGGGCCCCACATCCTCTCCACCCGTTCCCCCAGCTTCTCCAGGCGCCGGTAGATCTCGAAATCCTCCCAGCCCCAGGAGATGAAATTCTCATTGAAACCGCCCAACCGGGTGAAGACGTCACGGGCGAAGAAGACCGAACCCCCATAGGAGTTCTTGTAGAGCATCGGGTTGCGCGGGTCGAACAGGTCCACCTGACCGACCGACAGGTGACGCTCGACCCCGGCGACGTACTCGGCTGCAATGTCGAAGAACAGTCCGTTGAACGGGCAGGCGAGAGCGGCTCCGCCACGCACGGCATGCTGGGCAAAAACATACTGGGTCGGTTCCACCACGACGTCGGTGTCCTGGACGACCAGGATGGGGGTGGTTGCCACCTCGGCCATGACGTTGATCTGCTTGGCCTTGTGGGTGAAGGACGAGTCGTTGCCGTCGAGGTGGATGTAGCCGTAGTCGGCCTCGGCGAAGCCCAACTCCGCCATGATGCCGGGAACATCCCGTTGTTGGGGGTTGTCCTCGCAGATCAGGATGTTGGTGTGCAGGTGCTTGCGCAGGTAGGAGACGAGGACACGCAGGTTGCGGCGACGGTCCGGGGATTCGATCCGGCAGGGAATCATGAAGGTGACGTCGCGCAGATCGAGCTTCTCACCGCGAAGAAGGAGGTCGCGCAGCATCCGATGCTGGGCCTGGATGCCGGCGATCTGCGCCATTCCCTGGCGCAACCCCTCGTCGGCGGGAGCGAGGCCGACCGCCGTCTCGTAATGGTCAAGCGCGGTGCCGAGCCGTCCGGCCCAGAACATCACGTCGCCGAGCCGGGCGTGCGCCTGGATGGCGGCTGGATTCCGGGTCAGCAGCGCGCGGTAGCTCGCCGCCGCCTCCACCAGCTTGCCCTGCATCTGCTGGGAGAATCCCAGATTGTAAAGCACGTCCGGATGCCCGGGAACGGCCTGAAGAATCCGGGAGTAGACATCCTCGGCCTCGGCCAGCCGGCCGGCGCGGTGATGCCCGAGAGCGATCTGGACAGCTTCGTCAAAGGTCGGCATGGGATCCTGTGGTCAAGCGGTGCGAACACGTCGGCGAAGCGAGGGAAGCGTCCGTGTCATGACGCCAACCATCCCAACCGGTGGTAATGACCGGTCTGGTCACGAACATGGCGAGGATGGCTGTCTCCGATCGGAACCCGCTGCAACCCGGTGCGCAGGCCAGGAATGTCGGCGGGCTCCCAATCTCCCGAGGCGAAGAGCTTCTCGAGCCGGGCGGCATGCTCCCCTGCCCCCCGGTCGAACAGGCTGGCTTGCTCCTGGTGGGAGTAGGCACGCATCTTCTCCATGAAGCGGGCTGCCCCCCCCATCCAGGTGAAGTGCCAGCCGGCCTGGGGAATGATGTGCCCGCCCCCTTGGCGGGCAAGCGCACGCGCCGCGTTTGCGCCGATGCCAGCAAGGAGATGGCGGGGAGTCGCGACGGCGGCGCGCCAGTTCTCCGAAGCTTTCAGATCAAGGCGATAATAATAAAGATCGAATTCGAGGGTGAAGAGCTGATCGAAGTCCTGATGGCCGTCGCACAGAATTTCAAGCACTTCGGGCCGGGGGATTTCGTCCACATCCGTGACCAGGACCATGTCTTCGGGGCGGGAGCCTTCCAAGCCACGCATGATCGCATCCCGCTGATGGGATTCCCGGCGCCACGTGAAGCCTCCGGGATCGTCCCGGACGACGACGTGGACGATCTTGTCGGCCCAAGCGGCGAAACGCTCCCGGTTGTCTGCGAAATACAAGGGTTTGGAATGCCCGGTGTAGGTGAAGTCGGCCTCGACGAGGACAAAGCGGTCGACGACTGCGTCCAGTTCCGTCAGGCGCAGTTCCAGCAGGTCCAATTCGTTGAAGAAGGGAAAGCAGTCGTAAACGCGACGCCGCGGTGCGATGGGCGCGGGGCGCAAGCGCAGGGCGGGGTTGTCCGATGTCGGGGGATGGTCGGGATGCCGGCCGGCGACCAGAGCATAGCGGCGCCAGGACTCCAGGCTGGACAGTCTGGCCCAGAGCTGCGTCCGGTTGACCTCCGAGTTCAGGGGAAGCGCCAGGGAGCGGTCAAGCAGTTCGGAAAGGCCGGCGGCCATGCCCAGCCGTGCGGGATCCGGCAGGCGGCCCGGTCCGGCGCTCAGCAAGGCCCGGAGCGAGTCGATCAGCCGTTCCTGCGCGATGCCCAGGTGGGCGGCCGCCAAGGCGGCGCTGTCGTTCGGATCGGCGCGCAGATTGAAAGCCGTGTTCAGGCAATCGACCGCGCGGTCGAACACCCGACGTTCCAGCCACACATGCCCTGAATGGGCCGCTGCCGCCGCCTCCAATCGGATCAGTGCATCATGACCGGCGGTCCCGGCTGCCAGTTGGGCTGCCACCGTCGCGAACATGGCCAATGGTCCGGACGCTTCTCCGATGGCCGTGGCCAAGGCGGCGAGCCGTTCATATGCCACCATCGCCACGCGCCGGTCATCGGCGAGTGCCCGCCGCGCAGCGTCCAGCATCTCGGGAAAACGAAGGCGCGCGGTGTTCGCAACGGTCAACCGCCACGCCCCCGTGGCGTGTTCGGCCTCCTGGGCCATGAGATGCGCGGCGGCCACCAGATGACCGGCCTGGAGATGGGCCAGGGCCAATGTCATCACGGCCCTCGCCTCGCCTCGCCGAAGTTCGGCATGGGCACGATGGACGCGGACCACTGCCTCGACTTGTCCGCTGGCCGCGATCATGTCCCCAAGCGCACCGGCGGTCACCGCCACATGCTCCACGGCGCCCCTCCGGTCCGATGAATTTTCGAACAGGATGGCGAAGGCTTCCACGATCATCGCCGCGTCGTCCCACGCCTTCCTCCGAACAGCATCGGCCAGAGCCTGCAATCCGGAGTTCTGGAATACGGTGACATCATCAGCGATGGAACCGGGCAGCAGACGGTGCGCCCGCACCAATGCCCGACACGCCTCCCGCCCATTCCCGGCGGCGATCTGCGTCAGACCAAGCGCTCGCCACGCATCCCAGCGCAGGGGAGCAAACTCACAGGCCCGTCGCAGAAACGCCTCGGCCCGGTCCTGCCGGCCATCGCCGAGGGCAGACGCGCCTTGGCGCAGAAGGCCGTCGATGTCTGCAGGCATGGGGCTCGCCAATCACCGGAAAAAGAAAGAGGATGTTCGTCTTGTAGAGCAGGCACTGCTGTTTGCAATGGTCGATCTTCGGGCGAAAGCCGCTAAAGCCAGCCACCCAGCACTTCGTGCGAAAAGGGCTGATCCACGGCGACCGTCCGTTCAACGCAATCGGCTGGTCGGTAGCAGCGCCGCACACTCTCGAAACCGTCGGGGCCGCCGAAGGCCGGGGACAGGTCGCCGTCCTTTCGTTCCGCCGGATAGAGAATGACGAGCCGCGCGGCCGCGAAGGCGAGAAGATCGCACAGGCCGCTGCGCACCCCCAGGAAATGGCCGGCCAGGGCGGTGAAGGGCAGCATTTCGTCGAGAGGAATGTGGATCTCGATGCCATCGATGCCCGCCACCGTGCCGCTTGCCCGGTTCCGGTGGTGGTCGAAGCTTCGGGCGTTGTTGGCGCCGTTCACCAGAACGGCAAAGCCGGCGTCACGCAGACAGCGGGCCGCTTCGATCCACCAGGATTCCGGCAGCGATCCGATGGTGTTGGCATGCGGTCCCAGTATGACCGTCCGCCCGGCCGGCACGCCAAGCGCGGCGAAGCGCTCCCGCGCCCGGGCAACGGAATCCGGATGGGGAATGGGAGCTGCAATGGGAGTGTCCATCCCGACCCCAAGCACGCGGCGGTAGAAATCGACCTTGTTGCCGCCGCCCTCCTGTGCGAACTGCTCGCTGGTGAAGTGCAGGGGGATCCAAGGCAGGAAGGCATGCCCCGCCTCGAACCGCATGAACAGCGGAAACCCCCAGGGATTGATCGTGTCGTGCATGAGGGCGGTGGCGCCGATGTGCGGCCCCCGATACATGGCGGCGAGCCCGAGGTTGTTCGGGGTTCCAACCACGAGGAACGGGATGCCATCGCGCGCGTGGAGATGGGCCAGGAAACCCAGGACAGCGATCTGGTCGCCGATGCCACCATACAGGATGACGATCCGATGATGGTTCAGGGCCAAATCCGGCCGGGCCTGCGCGATCTGAGCACGCAGGCTTTCCACGAACCGTTCCATCGGAGCCTGACTGGCGAGAAACTGGTCGACCAGCCTGGCGGTGCCCTCGTCGAGCGGAGAGGAGATCTGCAGCAGGCTGTCGGTCAGCGCCCTCGCCTCCACCCGGCGCCCGGTGCGGGCAAGGGCCGGAATTTCCAGCGTGCCGGACGACACCATCCCGTTCAGCATGGCCAACAGGCGGGGATGCGGGCCGGCCAGGCGAATAGCCCGGTCGAGCATGGTGGCGGCCTGACCATGATCCCGGTTCTGTTGGAAGCCCGCCATGGCGATGCCGGCATAAGCGTTTGGATAGGCCGGTTCAAGCGCCAGGGCGTTCCGGCAGAGCCCGATGGTGGCGTCCGCGCGTCCTTCGGTCTGGGCGGCGTCGGCCAGCATCATGAAGTCCTGTACGGTGACAGGAGGTGGGTGTCTGTCCGGCATTGGCGGAACCGTTTTTCGCATGGTCGACGGGCCGACCATAAATCCCCTGATGCGCGGCGCGCAATGGGCAGCCGTTTTCCTGTCCTGCCCGCATGTTTCGACCGGCAGCGAAGGATCCTTGTCCCGGCTTAAGAAAACCCTTTATAGCGACCCTAGCCAATGTTCCGGCGTTCATTCGAACGCACTGCGTAGGGAAAAATGGATATTTCCAGCGTGAATGATCTGATCGGGAAGCTCAATTCGGCAATTTCCGGTGAAAATCATTATGATGTTTTTCAATATTCCCTAATGATCCACAAGATTTTTGGAGAAAATATTCCTGAAAACATTAAGATTGGCATCGCCGGGGCTCTTCACAATGCGGCCTATCATTTTATGCACAACGCGTTCTTGCCGGATTTGGCTGTCACGAGCGCCGATATGGCATGGGCGTTGACGCCCAATTCCAACACATACAACCAACTGGTTCTTGCTCACCTCTTCGCCGGTGACTATGACCGGGCCTGGAGCATACGGCACCGCGTTGCCGACACTCCCAAACCATGGACACCCGGCAGCCCGCCTCTCCGTCTCGGGATTTTCAACAGCAACGGCATGGGAGACCTGTTCCAGTTCCTGAGGTTCATCGAAAAGGCCAAACCCTACGCGGCAGAAATACATCTGAGCGTTCCACGCCGACTTTCCTCTCTCATCCGTCAATGCACCATCCTGAAGGGCATCCAGGTGGTCGAGGATTTCTCTGGGATCCATATCGACGCAATCCATGATCTGTTATACCTGCCGATTCTTCTTGGCCTGAAGACGGCGGATATTGAACCGCTTGGCGAATACATCCCCATGGATGCCCAGCGCAGCAGGGAGTGGCGATCCGTCGTCCGCCGCACAGACGCTCCCCATGTTGGCATCGTTTGGTCGGCCTTGGACAAGAACGACAAGCGTTCGGTCGGGCTCGCAGCCATGTCAGGGCTTTTCGACGTCCCGGGTGCCGTTTTCATCGGTCTGCAGGGCAACACCGCAAAAAGCGAGATGTTCGATGTTCCAATGCCGGGCAATTTCGCCGACTTCGGCGTGTATGACATTGAAAACACCGCTGCGATCATATCGACCCTCGATCTCGTCATCACGCCGGACTGCGGTGTCGCGCATTTGAGCTGCGCGATGGGAAAGGAAACTTTCATTCTGCTCCGTCAACATTGTGACTGGCGCTGGATCGAGGCGGGGAACCAGAGTCGCTGGTACAGCGCCGCCACCTTGTTCCGACAGGAAAGGGAAGGCGATTGGGCTCCGGTGATCACAGCGGTGCGCACGGCATTGCTGTCACGGATCAAGCATGGCTTCAGCGCCCTCGCCGAAGGCTGATTTTGCTCATCGGGACTGGTTTGCCGTGGAGGATCGGTCTCTCCATCACAGGCTTGTGAACAGGATCGGCCGTCGGATGACGAGGATGCCATTTTCCTTTGATGAAAATGGCCGGAAGCGGTGAGGGGGTTGCCGGTTGACGGGTGTGGAGACGGACGATAGCGTACGCGCCGGAATTTCCTGATCGCCCAATGGATCCCATGACCACCATCGATTATGTCGTCGTCCAGGCCGGCGGGAAGGGATCGCGCCTGCAGAGCAACACATGGAACAAACCCAAATGTCTGGTTCCGGTGTTGGGGCGGCCTTTGCTCTACCATCTGTTCGATTTGATGAAGCCGACGAAGTTCATCGTCATCGGCGATCATCTGTTCGACGTCCTGGAGCGGTATGTGGCGACCGTGCCGCCTCCCGTGGAGGTGACGCTGGTTCGCGCGGAGGGCACCGGCACCTGTGCCGGCATCGCCCAGGCGATGGAGCATGTGCCCTCCGGCCATCCGTTCCTGCTGGTGTGGAGCGACCTGTTCCTCTTTTCCGCCCCCGAACTGCCGGACAGCTCCCTTCCGGTCGTGGCGTTGTCCGACCGCATCCGTTGCCGCTGGTCCCATCAGGGTGAGCGCGGACTGGTCGAGGAGGCGTCGGCGGACACCGGGGTGATCGGCCTGTTCCGCTTCCCCGACAGCGCCGCCTTGGCGGACGTGCCGCGGAACGGCGAGTTCGTCCGCTGGCTCGCCGGCACCAGAGCGCCCTTCGACACGGCGACGCTGGGCGACGTTTGGGAACTGGGGGAGATCTCCAGCCTGGAACAGTTGCGCCAATCTCAAGGCACGGCGCGCTTCTTCAACGAGGTCCGGATCGGATCGGACACGGTCACCAAGGTCGCCCGCGATCCACGCTACGCCCATCTGTTGGACAAGGAAGCCCGCTGGTACAAGGCGGTTTCGGCTCTGGGATACCGCCATTGCCCGGATCTGCTGTCGGAAGACCCCTTCACGATCCGGCGGATCGACGGGCGCCACCCCTATGCCCTCCTTGACGGTCGTGAAGGCGTGCTCGAGCGGATCGTCGGCGCCCTGTCGGACCTGCACGCGCTGGGTTCCGCCCCGGCAGCCTCCGAAGCGCTGCGGGAGAATTACTGGACCAAAACGGTGGAGCGGGTGGACAGCACCGCCCCCCTGATCCCCAATTTCGGCGAGCCGGAGTTGACCATCAACGGTCTGCGCTGCCGCAACTGGTTGCATCCCGACCATCGGGACGGGCTGGAGCGGATCGTCGCCGGGCTCGGGTGCGCGGAGTTCCGGTTGATCCACGGTGACCCGACCTTTTCCAACACGCTGGTCGGGGCGGATGGCAAGGTCTGGCTGATCGATCCGCGCGGATATTTCGGTTCGAGCCAATTGTACGGCGATCCGATGTACGACTGGGCCAAGCTTTATTATTCGGTCGCCGGTGATTACGACGCTTTCAACCGCAAGAAATTCGCCCTGCGCGTCGCCGGCGCCCACGCCGACCTGTTCCTGGTCGACAGCGGGTGGAGCAAGCACACCCGCCTGATCGACGAGGCGCTGGGTGACCGCAGGCGCGACCTGCGCATCATCCACGCGCTGATCTGGCTGTCGCTGACCGGCTATGCCACGGACGACGTGGATTCGGTCCTGGGAGCCTTTTATCGCGGCTTGCTGTTGCTAGAAGAGGCTCTGTCGTGAGCGCGGACGATGTCCCGGCGTTGCACCTCAGCCCGCTGCCCAAGGCCTGGTTCATCGATGTGGATGGCGTGATCGTCCGGCACAACGGCCATCTCGGACCCGAAGGCGACAGCCTGCTGCCGGGGGTGCGGGAGTTCTGGGCGCGCATTCCCGATGACGACACCATCATCGTCGTGTCCGCCCGCAAGGAGCATGAGCGCGCCGCCACCCTGGCCGCGCTGGAGCGCTGGGGGTTGCGGCATTCCGCCGCGCTGTTTGGGTTGCCGCCGGGTGAGCGTGTCCTGATCAACGACACGAAGCCTTCCGGCCTCATCACCGCGCACGCGGTCGCGGTGCCGCGCGATGCCGGCCTGGGAGGGGTGTCCTTCACCATCGACCCCACGCTGTGATACGGATTGCCGGCCCAGATTTCCGGAGTTCGAGCGGCATCATGGATGAAGAGACCGCACACCGCGCCCTGACAGAAGCCATCGGCCATTACCGTGCCGGCCATCACGATGTGGCCTGCGCTCTCCATCATGCCATCCTGTCCGCCTTCCCGGCCCATGTCGACGCGCTCCAGCTTCTGGGACTCGCGCTGTACCGCAAGAACGAGCTCGCCGCCGCCCTGGCGCAGATTGGGCGCGCTCTTCGCTTGCGGCCCGGTGAACCGGCCCTGATCCAGAATCTAGATTTCGTCGTCGGCGGAACCCTCGGTTCCATCGGCCACCTGGTGGACGAGAAGCGTTACGCAGAGGCCGCCGCCCTGTGCCGCGCCATCCTGCGCGTCCGTCCGGATCAACCCCAGGCATGGCTGGCCCTGGCAACCGCGCTTGGGGTGGAGGGCGATCTGGAAGGAGCCGAAGTGGCTTTGTCCCGCATCGCCCCCGGCCAGGTGTCGGATGAGAAGCGCGGAGGCATGGCGCGTTTCCTGCGTGCCCAGGCGCACGACCGCGACGATCAAGGTTTCGTCGGCACCATCGTGGTCCCCATGCACAACATGGCGGACTACATCGAGCGGTCGCTCGACAGCATCGTCCACTCCATCCGTTTTCATCGCGACCGGAGCGGGGATGCAGGCCGGTTCCGCATCGCTGTCGTCGACGACAATTCCACGGATGGCGGGGCGGCTGTCGCCCTGGCCTGGGCGCGGCGACAGGACGAGCCCGGTGTCGATGTCACCCTGCTGACCAATCCGCGCAACATCGGCGCCGGGTGGTCCCGCAACCTGGGCGCCGCCACCGCCACCGGGCGGTACCTGTGGTTCCTGGATGCCGACGACTTCTATTTCGAGCCTCACATCCACCTTTGCGTCGACGCCCTCGACCGCCATCCCTATGCCGGCTATGTCCGGACGGGAAAGCACTTCCAGGGCATCGACGCGGACATCTCGGTGGAGTTCCGGACGCAGTCCGAAAACACCTACCCCTGCAACATGGCTGTCCGGCTGGAATGCCACCGCTTCGTCGGCGGCTTCCCGGAGGCCGAAATGTTCTTTCCCAACACCTCCGACGACGTCGCCTACAGCCGCTGCCTGGAAAGCTTCTTCATCTGCGCGCGCACATCGGTTCCGACGGTGCACTACACGATCCGGCCGGGCAATGCGATGGACGTCTACCTGAAGAGCAAGGCCGCCACCGAACAGGGCGGGCCGAGCCAGTTGCTGGCGGGAGACCGCTGGGTGGCGACCGAACTCTACATCCGCCGTCGCCTGCGCGTCCTCCGCGACAAATTGTCGGAGCCGTGGAGCGGGCCGCCGCTGATCACCGACGGACGCCCCCGGATGGTTGCCTACACACCCCCGGCCTTGTGAGTTTGCCGAGGACGCGAAGCTGTTGAAGCGGCCGACGCACCCCGATAGGGTGCGCCTCGTCGCCCTTTCCACTTCCAGTTCCCGTGCCGTTAGGAAGAAACCGTGTCACAGCATCTGGCCCTCACTTGGCAGCTTACGGAAATTCACGGATGGGGGTTGGTCGGTGTCCATACGGCGCTCTTTCTGATGGACCAGGGACGCACCCCTCTGTTGCTGGAAAAGCCGGCGATGGGCACGCTTCGACCGGAAAACCGGCAAAGGCTCCAGACGCTGGAGGGAGGGTATCAGCGCGTGACCGCCTTGGCCGCGCAGCATCCGGGCAAGACGCTGCTGCTCCAGGAATTCGATCTGCTGCACGCGCTGGGCAACGGCTTCGTCGCCGGCCCCGCCTCGGAGCGCTTCCGCGGGCGCGCCAACATCGGCGTCATCGCCTATGAGGACACGCTGTTCGACGCGGCCGTGCTGGAACGGGCCCGCAGCTACGACCGGCTGGTGGTTCATTCCGACTACAACCGGCGCCTCCTGGCCGACCAAGGCATCACCAACGTCGGGGTGGCGCTTCAGGGCATCGATCCGAGCGAGATCGGGCCCATGCCAGGCTCCGGGCGTTTTGGCGATCGCTTCGTGGTCTTTTCCGGTGGCAAGCTGGAGTTCCGCAAGGCGCAGGACGTCGTCCTGACCGCCTTCCGCATCTTTCAGCAGCGCCACCCCGAGGCCCTGCTGGTCACCGCTTGGCACAACGCCTGGCCGGCCCTGTCACAGGGGATCGCGGAATCCCCGTTGATCGAAGCCCCGCCGGAGATCGGCAGCGACGGACGGCTGAAGATCACCGACTGGGCGCTGCGCCATGGTGTCCCGGCGGACGCCTTTGTCGATCTGGGCTTCCTCGGGCGCGGGCAGATCGCGCCGATCCTGGCCGATTGCCACGCCGCCGTCTTCCCCAACCGCTGCGAGGGGGCGACGAACCTCGTCGCCATGGAGGCGATGGGCTGTGGCGTTCCGGTGATCCTGTCGGCCAACACCGGCCATCTCGACCTGATCCGCCCCGACCCGACCACTCCCGACAATTGCTGGGCACTCACCCGGCAGGCGCCGACGTCCAACCCCAAGGGCAAGCGCACCGACTGGATGGAATCCTCCGTCGAGGAGGTCGTCGAACATCTGGAGGCCATCCACCGGGACCGGGCCGAGGCCAAGGCGCGGGCCGATCGCGCGCTCGCCTTGATCCAGGGTGAGCGGACATGGCGCAAGTTCGCCGAATCCTTCGTGGCCGCCTGTGCCGTCTGACAAGAAAGAGAACACGATCATGCCGGGGTTGCGCAAACGGGTTCTGGTGACGGGTGGGGCTGGCTTCATCGGCTCCCACCTGTGCGAGCGGCTGCTGGCCGCCGGAAACGACGTGCTGTGCGTCGACAACTTCTTCACCGGCACGCGTGACAACGTGCTGCCGTTGTTGCAGAATCCCCATTTCGAACTGATGCGGCACGATGTAACCTTTCCGCTCTATCTCGAGATCGACGAGATCTACAACCTCGCCTGCCCGGCCTCGCCGGTGCACTACCAGTTCGACCCCGTCCAGACCACCAAGGTCAGCGTGCACGGCGCCATCAACATGCTGGGGCTGGCCAAGCGGGTGAAGGCGAAGGTTCTCCAGGCCTCGACCTCGGAGGTCTACGGCGACCCGGCGGTGCACCCCCAGCCCGAGGAATATTGGGGCAACGTCAACCCGATCGGCCCGCGTGCCTGCTACGACGAGGGGAAGCGCTGCGCCGAGACGCTGTTCTTCGATTACCACCGCCAGCACAAGCTGGAGATCAAGGTGGCGCGCATCTTCAACACCTACGGCCCGCGCATGCACCCCAACGACGGGCGCGTGGTGTCCAACTTCATCATGCAGGCGCTGAAGGGCGAGCCGATCACCATCTACGGCGACGGCAGCCAAACCCGCTCCTTCTGCTACGTCGACGATCTGGTCGAAGGGCTGCTGCGCCTGATGGCGACCGGGCCGGACATCACCGGCCCGATCAACATCGGCAACCCGGGTGAGTTCACCATGCTGGAACTGGCGGAGAAAGTGATCCGCCTGACCGGCTCCTCATCGCGGATCGTCCATCTGCCGCTGCCCCAGGATGATCCCAGGCAACGGCGCCCGGACATTACCAGGGCCAAGAATGTTCTGGGCTGGCAGCCGACCATTCCATTGGAAGAAGGATTGGCGCGAGCGATTCCCTACTTTCGGGGCTTTATCTGATCCTCCTTTCCACGACTGCAAGACAAGCCACCGATGATCGACAGCCACGCACGCTCTTTGGTGGCGGAAGCCTTCACGAAAGGGCGGAAGGCCACACAGGAAAGAAACCATACTGAAGCGATCGCCTGTTACCAGACGGCAATCTGCCTCGATCCTGCCTTGCCAATCCTGTATGCGAGCATTGGCTTGGCTTATTTCGAGAAAAACAAGTCAGTCTGGGGAAGCGTCGATAATCTGAGACGGGCAATCACTCTTCTGCCAGCAGATGGCGCTTCCCTGTTCAACCTCGTATCGATCGAGTTCTTGAACCGGCGCTATGCCGAGGCGGCAGCCGCAGCCGAGCAATTGATCGGTTTGAAATCCGATGGTCTGAACGCCAATCGGGACTATCCGGAGATGCTGTATGCAATCAGCCTCTACGTTATCGGCTCTGTCACGGCTGCCCGGGAAATATTCACACGGATAAATAAAAAATTCTCCGAGGGGGAAAGCAGAGAAAATCTGTTTTTCCAGAAATCACAGTATTTCCTTGGCCGTATTGCCTATGATCATCAAGATTTCGAAGCATCCATATCCTTGATGAAGGAAATATGCTCATCAAGCGAAGGCATATTCTGTCGTCAAACCATCAACAATTCCGCATTCCGTTCAGAGCAGGATATCACAGGATATTCAATCAACTCCACATTCGGATTGGAGAAGATCCAGTCGTTCCAGAACGATAAAGCACAAGGGAAAACAAACGAAGCCCATCAGGCCTTGGTGGAAGCTCTCATGTCCGTTCCATGGTCCCGGCAGGCCGACCGGATTGCCGAGGAGTTCAGAGCGGAAACATATTTCCGCTGCCTCGATACGGCTGACGATCCCTTGGTCAGCAATCATTTCTGGCGCATCATGAATGCGACCCGAACGGAGTCGGCCTACACAAAGGCATCTCTCCAGATTCGGTCGTATGGAAAGAGGCGGCGCCGGATATTTGATTGTTTCATATTCAATGATGAATTGGATCTTCTCGAATATCGACTTGAGGAATTGTACGATCATGTTGATTATTTTGTGCTCGTCGAAGCTCCATGGAATTTCCGTGGAAAGGAAAAGCCTTTAAGTTTTAAAAACAACCGAGATCGCTTTAGAAAATATCAAGATAAGATCATTCATGTGATCTCGGAATATTTCTGTTATGGCGTTGGTTGGGATCAGGAAGATTTTCAACGAAACCAGATCATGCAAGGTCTCAAGAACTGCGCCGATGATGATATGATCATCGTGTCAGATTGCGATGAGATAGCCCGAACATCGATACTGGCAGAGTTCCGCGAGCCTGTTCCGTCGAACGACGATCTGACGGTTTTGTCAGTCCGCTACCATCAACTCTTTGTGAACGCGGTGGGCCCTTTCATGTGGGAGCGGCCGGTCGTTCTGCCCTATGGGTTGCTGAAAAACTTGAGCCCCAACATCGTTCGCGGATTGGCAGTCCGTCCAGGGGTCATGCCATACACGGTGAAGTATGATGCCGGCTGGCATTTTTCCGCCATAGGCGGCGTCGATATGTATTTAAAGAAATTCCATGAAGCATCGCACGTCGAATACCGGGAAACGGATGAAGCCAATCTCAACATTCGGACGGCTTTCAATCAGGGAAAATTCCAAGGAGAGCTTGAGCGTTTCAAGATCGTTCCGATCAACGCGTCTTTCCCAGATTTTGTCCAAAAACACTTTGATGAACTGAAGACAAAGAAATGGATCTTTTGATACCGAAGAAAGGAGAGCGAAAATGGTTTTCGCTCTCCTAACGAAATGGCATCACGCCGGATCGCTGCGTGTGAGATAACCGGTGGCCAGCAACCGGTCTTCGATCATCTCCATCAAGGCATGACCGGCAGTGATGTGGGTTTCCTGAACCCGGGCGGTGTCGGTCGACGGCGCGACGAAAGCCATGTCGCAATCCTCCAGCGCCGGCCCTCCGTCCCCCCCGAGAAAGCCCAGGCTGACGAGGCCGCGCCGCCGCGCCGCTTTCAAGGCCCGGATCACATTGGGCGAGCGGCCTGAGGTGGTGATGCCGAGCAGCACGTCGCCCGGGCGCCCCAGCGTCCCCACCATCCGCTCGAAGAGAACCTCGTAGCCGTAATCGTTGCCGCAGGCCGTCAGGGTGGAACTGTCCATGGCGAGCGCGATCGCCGGCAACCCCTGCCGGTTCACCGAGGAGCGCAGGCGCACCAGCAGTTCGGCCGCAAGATGCTGAGCGTCGGCGGCCGAGCCGCCATTGCCGCACAGCAGCAGCGTTCCGCCCTTGGCCAGGGCGTCGGCGGTGCGGGTCGCCATCGCCGCGAGCGCCGCGAGCTGATCTCCCTCCAGCACGGCGCGCTTGGTGGCGATCGACGCCTCGAACAGGCGCCGGGCCTGGGCGACCAGCGCCTCCTGTCCATTGGCGGGCGTGGTAGCGCGGTCGGAGTCCATCCTGTCGATTCCCATTTTGTCAGACGGCCTGGAGCGTGGAGCTTTGCCGGATCCGGGCCTCGGCTTCCAGCAGCTTGGCGACGACGCCCGGCATGCGGGTTTCCGCTTCCCAGCCGAGCAGACGCTTGGCCTTGGCCGGGTTGCCGACGCTGACCGAGATGTCGGAGGGACGCAAAAGCGTGTCGTCGATGATGACATGGTCGTGCCAGTTCAGCCCGAAATGGGCGAAGGCGAGCGCCACGAACTCCTCCAACCGGTGCGTCTGCCCGGTGGCGATGACGAAATCCTCGGGCGCATCATGGTTCAGCATACGCCACATGGCGTCGACATATTCCGGTGCCCATCCCCAGTCGCGGGCGACCGACAGGTTGCCGAGCGTCAACCGCTGCGCCCGGCCCTCGGCAATGTCGGTGGCGCCGCGCACGATCTTCTGCGTCACGTAGCGGGCCGGGCGCAGTGGCGATTCATGATTGAACAGGATGCCGGAGCAGGCGAACAGGTCGTAGGATTCCCGGTAGTTCGCCACGGCCCAGTAGGCCGCCGCCTTGCCGACACCGTAGGGACTGCGCGGATGGAAGGGGTGGGTTTCGTCCGCCGGCCCGTCGCCCGTGTTGCCGAAACACTCGCTGCTCGATGCGTTGTAGAAGCGCGTGTCCAGTCCCAGGAAGCGGATGGCCTCCAGGATGTTCACCGTGCCGTGGATCACGCTGTCCAACGTCTCGACCGGCTGCTCGAAGGAAAGCCCCACCGAGGATTGGCCGGCAAGATTGTAGATTTCGGACGGACGGACGTCGCTGATGACCTGGGCGACGCTGCGGAAGTCGTTCAGGACAGCCGAATGCAGCCGCAGCCTGTCCCGAATCCCCAACCGGGCCAAGTTCCCGTGCCCCGGCGCCTCGCGGTCGCGCGAGGTGCCGTACACCGCGTAGCCCTTCTCCAACAGCAGCCGGGCGAGCCAGGAGCCGTCCTGTCCGGAAATCCCAAAGATCAGGGCGGTCTTGGGAAGGCTCTTCATGCCGTCACTGACCGGCGATCAGCTTCAGGTCGGCCTCGATCATCTCACGCACCAGGTCGCGGAAGCTGGTGGTGTGGGTCCAGCCAAGCTTGGTCTTGGCCTTGGACGGATCGCCCAGCAGCAGGTCGACCTCGGTCGGGCGGAAATAGGTCGGGTCGATGCGGACCACGGTCTTGCCGCTGCGCTCGTCGACGCCGACCTCGTCGACGCCCTCACCCGTCCAGACGATCTTGCGGCCGGTGTGGCCGAAGGCCAGCTCGACGAACTCGCGCACCGAATGGGTCTCACCGGTCGCCAGCACATAGTCGTCGGGCTGCTCCTGCTGCAGCATGCGCCACATGCCCTCGACATAGTCGCGGGCGTGGCCCCAGTCGCGCTTGGCGTCAAGGTTGCCGAGATACAGGCAGTCCTGGGTGCCGGCCTCGATGGCGGCGACCGCCCGGGTGATCTTGCGGGTGACGAAGGTCTCGCCGCGGATCGGGCTCTCGTGGTTGAACAGGATGCCGTTGGAGGCGTGCATCCCATAGGCTTCGCGGTAGTTCACCGTGATCCAGTAGGCGTACAGCTTGGCGGCGGCGTAGGGGCTGCGCGGGTAGAAGGGCGTGGTCTCCCGCTGCGGCGTCTCCTGCACCTTGCCGTACAGCTCCGACGTCGAGGCCTGGTAGAAGCGCGTGGTCTTCTCCATGCCCAGGATGCGGATAGCCTCCAGGAAGCGCAGCGTGCCGATGCCGTCGGCGTTGGCCGTGTATTCCGGCGTCTCGAAGCTGACCTGGACGTGACTCTGGGCCGCGAGGTTGTAGATTTCCTGCGGTTGGATCTGCTGGACGAGACGGATCAGGTTGGTGCTGTCCGTCAGGTCGCCGTAATGCATGAAGAAATCGACGTTCTCCTCATGCGGATCGCGGTAGAGATGCTCGACGCGGCCGGTGTTGAAGGACGAGGACCGGCGCTTGATCCCGTGCACCACGTAGCCCTTGGACAGCAGCAGCTCGGAGAGATAGGCACCGTCCTGTCCGGTCACACCGGAAATCAAAGCAACCTTGCGCACGGAATCCGATCCTTCAAAAGCGTGCCTTCGCCCCGACACACGCCGGGCAAACCACGACACGGAAGAGGGGCTATCTATCGCCCAAGCATGCAGGCCGGAGCAAGCGCTTTGAGGCCGCGGACATCCCATGTTCCAGCGCCAGACAGACCCATGGCAGGTGCCGTCACGACAGGCCGGAAGGCAGCGGCGGCACCACGATCGGCTCCGGAGACCGGCCGGCCTGATGGATTTCCCACATCATCGCGTAAGCCCGTTCGATGTGGCGGGTGAAGCGGCGGCTGTCGAACAGCGGCATCGTCATCCGGGTGTCGCTCAGGCGTCGGCGCAGGCTGGCCAGCCGTTCCGGATCGCCAGCCAGCCGGAAGGCCAGCTCCTCGTACTCGGCGAGCGATCCCGTCACCAGTTCCGCCATTTCCGCCGCCGTCAGCAGGCTGGCGGCGACGCGCGAGGCGAAGGTCTCGCCCTTCAGCGTCACCACCGGCAGCCCGGCCCACAAAGCATCCGACGTGGTGGTGTGGCCGGTGTAGGGGAAGGTGTCGACGAACAGGTCGGCCACACGGTAGCGGGCGAGATGCTCGGACAGCGGCTTCTTCGGCGCGAAGATCAGGCGGGCCGGGTTGATCCCTCGGGCGGCCGCCTCCCGCCTCAGGTTGCTGGTGACCGTGTCGTTGGCCTCGAACAGCCAGAGGACCGAGGCGGGGAGGCGTCCCAGCAGGCGCATCCAGGCCCCGAAGATCGAGGGGGTGACCTTATAGGTCGTGTTGAAGGCGCAGAAGACGAAGGCGTCCTCCGGCAGGCCGCACTCGGAACGGGAGGGGGTCGCCTCGGCGATGGGGCGGTGGCGGTCGTTGATCTGGTAGGCGTCCGGCAAGGCCACCAGCCGTTCCGAATAGAAGGGCTGGTGCTCCGGCGGGGTCACGACCGTGTCACCGATCACGTAGTCCATCAACGCGCAGCCGACGGTCCCCGGATAACCCAGATAAGCCACCTGCACCGGGGCGAGGCGCTGCGTCAGCAGATCCAGCCGGCTCTGCTTGGTGTAGCCCTTGAGGTCGATCAGGATGTCGATGCCGTCGGCGGCGACCATCGCCGCGACCTGGTCGCGCCCGACCCCGCAGATGTCGCGGAAATGGTCGAAGGCACGGCGAAGGCGGGCCCGCATCGGGCTGCCGTCGTCCTCGCCGTAGGAATAGGCGAAGACCTGGAACCGCTCTCGGTCGTGCAGTTCGAACAGCTCGGCCGCCAAGTAGGCGGTGGCGTGTTCATGGAAGTCGGCCGAGAAATAGGCGATGCGCAGCCGGCCGTCGCCGGCCGGGCGCGGCAGCGCCGCCATCGGGGCCGGCTGCCGGCACACCGCGTCGTGATAGAAGCGCCGGGCCGAACGCAGCTGCTGTTCCGCCGTGGTGTCCACCGACAAGGTGGCCAGCGGCAGGGCGATCCCGCTGTCCTCGTCGATGATCCGGCCGGTCTGCCGCACCAGCTCCTCGTAGCCCTCCCAGTCGCAGATGGCCTGCTTGACGAACAGGTGGTAGCTCAGCGTCTCGGTGCGCGCCGGAGCCAGACGGTGGGCACGGGCGTAGGCGTCGCGCGCCCTGGGCAACGCCCCGGCTTCGCGCAGGATATGCCCGAGGTCACGGTAGGCCTCCGGCAGAGCCGGGTTCAACACGATGGCCCGGCAATGCGCGTCAACCGATTCCCGGGCACGCCCCTGCTCGCGGCGGACCATGCCCAGGCTGTTCAGGGGCTGCGGATCTTCGGGTTTCAGGCGGAGCGCCTGGAGATAATCCGCCGCCGCAGCTTCCCGGTTGCCTTGAGCCTGATAGACAGAGCCGCGGTTCAGATAGGTTTCCGGGGACTGCGGGTTGAGGCGCAGGGAATGGCTGTGGGCAGCGATCGCGTCGACCGTCCGGCCCAGCGCCTGCAGGATGACGCCCAGGTTGGAGTAGGCGTCGCTCATTTCCGGCTTCAGCGCGATCGCCTGCGCCATCAAGCCCCGTGCCACCGCCGACCGGCCACCGCCGTGCGCGGCCAGCCCCAACAGCTGCCGGGTCTCCGGTTGCTCGGGCGCCACCGCCAGGATGGCTTGGCAGACATGCACCATCTCGTTCAGCCGGCCGGCCTGATAGTGCTGGACGGCGAGGCGCAGGGCTTCGATCAGGGTCATGAGGCGCCAGTCAGTTCACGCCGCGCAGCGCGCCGGCGGTTTCCAGCGCGTCGACGTACCAGCGGTAGGTCTGGGCAAAGCCTTCGCGCAGCGAGGTCGGCGCGGTCCATCCCATGGCGGTCATGCGGGAGACGTCCATCAGCTTGCGGGGCGAGCCGTCCGGCTTGCTGGTGTCCTGACGGAAGGTGCCGGTGTAGCCGACGACACCGGCGATCAGCTCGGCCAGTTCGCGGATGGTCACCTCGGTGCCGGTGCCGACGTTGACGTGCGGCTCGTCGGAATAGTTCTTGGCCAGGAAGACCAGTCCGTCGGCCAGATCATCGACGAACAGGAACTCGCGCCGGGGAGAGCCCGTTCCCCACAGCACCACCTCCGGCGCGCCCTCGACCTTGGCCGCGTGGATCTTGGCCAGCAGCGCCGCCGCGACATGCCCCTGCTGAAGGTCGAAATTGTCGCCGAAGCCGAACAGGTTGGTCGGCATCGCCGAGATGAAGTCGCACCCATGCTGCCGGCGGTAGGCTTGGCAGAGCTTGATCCCGGCGATCTTGGCGACGGCGTACCACTCGTTGGTCGGCTCCAGCGGGCCGGTCAGCAGCGAATCCTCGGTCATCGGCTGCGGCGCCAGACGCGGGTAGATGCAGGAGGACCCCAGGAACACCAGCTTCTGGACGCCGACGCGGTGGGCGGCGTGGATGATGTTCGTCTCGATGACGAGGTTGTCGTAGAGGAAATCGGCCGGCCGCGTGTTGTTGGCGTGGATGCCGCCGACCGTAGCCGCGGCCAGGAAGACCACGTCGGGCCGGGCCTCGGCCACCCACTCCTCGACCTCCGCCTGGCGGCGCAGATCGACCTGCTGGCGCGTGGCCGTCAGGATCGCGCACTCCTCGCGCTCCAGGCGCCGGACAATGGCCGAGCCGGCCATGCCGCGATGGCCGGCCACCCAGACGCGCTTGCCGGCCAGCGAAAACGAAGGAGCGATAGCCACAGTCTCCAAACCCCTTTTCCCCAGGACCGCACACACCTAGCACCAGGACGCTTCGACGGTCCAGACGGATCGCGCGGCCGGGATCACCCCGGCCGCCGGGCCAGCAGCTCCGTAAAGGTCGCCTCGATGCGGTCGACGCTGCGCGCGACCGTGAAGCCGAAGGCCCGTTCCTGCCCGGCCCGCGACAGCGCCGCCCAGCGCGCCGGATCGTCGGCCAACCCCTTCAGGGCGGCGGCCAGCCTCTCATGGTCGTTGACGGGGAAGAGCAGCCCGTCCACCCCATCGCGGACGATTTCGCGACTGCCCCCGGTCCCGCTCGACACCACGGTCAACCCGGCGGCCATCGCCTCGACCTGGGAGATGCCGAAGGGCTCCTCGAAGCTGCTGGGGAAGACCAGGACGTTGCTGCGCTCGAACAGACGGGCGAGCCCCTGCCGGTCGAGAAAGCCCGGATAGCTGACCTTCCCGCCGAAGCCCTGGCGCTCGCAGTAGCCGCGCACCGACTCGAACAGGCCCGGATCCGGCGCATCGCCGGCGAAGGTGCAGGTGAAGTCCACCCCTTGCGCGTGGAGCAGGGCAAGCGCGTTGGCCAGGACGTGCGGCCCCTTGTAATTGACGAAGAGGCTGGCGAAAACGATGCGCAGCCGGTCGAAGGCGGGGGGGAAGGGCCGGTAGAAATGGTCGATCCGCGCGCCGGGATAAAGGGTGGTCATCGCCGGGAAGGCGAAGCCCGCCTCCCGCAGGGTGCGGCCGACCCACTCGCTGGCCGGCCCGATGCGGTAGAGCGGCGAGGGAGGCGCGCCGTCCGGCGGAAATCCCGGATGCCGGTTGCCGACGCAATGGATCACCGGAACGCCGATCTGGGGAAGCTGCACCAGATGGTCGGGCGTCATCAGATCGACGTTGCCGGCCAGACAGACCTCGCTGCCATGCCGGCGCGCCACATCCAGGATCTTCCGGTCGTTGGCCCGCACCACCGCCCTGATCCTGTCCGGATCGGTGAAGGTCACCGCCCGGCCGTCGCGCCAAGCACCGAACAGTTCCAGGGACCGCTCGACGAAGGGTTCCAGATCGTCGGTGCCGGTCATGCCCGGCTTGGCGAACTCCGGCACGTCGGCGGCCAGGATCCGCAACTCATGGCCGCGCCGCTTCAACTCGGCCGAGAACTCCCAGAGCTTACGGCCATAGCCACCGAACTCCTGCGGCGGAAACAGGTTGGTGACCACCAGAACCCGGCGTCCCCCCGCGACACCGGCTGGCGGCAGCGAAGCGGCCGGAGAGAGGAACGGGGACAGGACGGCGCGCTGCTCCGCGACGCGCGGGTCAGCCCCGGCCCGCCGCTCCAACTCGTCCAGCACGGCGTCCAACGCTCCCCGGGGACGATGGCGCGCCAGTTCGGCCACCGCCAGGAAGGCGTCGGCGAACCGTCCATCGGCTTCGGCCCGCTTGGCAAAGGCGATCAGGGCGCCCTCATGCCCACGGTCGAACCCGAGCGCACGCTCCAGAGCCGCCGCCTCCAGCTCCGCAGCGCCGATGGTACGCGCCAGTTCGGCAGCGCGGAGCGCCTTGTCCACCCCATCGATCCAGGGCAGCAGCCCGGCGACGATCCGGCGTGCGGCATCACCCGACAGACGCTCCAGCGCGGCTTCGGCATGGCGGAACAGATCGGTCCGGCGAAAGGCCACGCCGCCCGGCTCGGACGGGGTGAAGCCCCAGCCGGCAAGCACCGCCACCGCTTCCAGCCGGGCACGCCAGTCGCGCCCGACGGCCACCACATGCTCACCCGCGAAACGGGCCAGCAGCGCGCCGGCGTCGGTGTCACCGGACGACGGCCAGGGCAGGACCAACACGGCCTCGTCACGGACGGCGCCACCAATGGCGGGAACCGCTGCAGGAAGGGCGTCCAACTCTCCATGAGCCATCACCGACGCCCGGGGCAGGTCACGGACGTTGGCCGCCACCCCCAGGCTGTCCGCCGGATCGACCAGCAGCGTCAGGCTCCGCGCCCGCAGATGCAGGAGTTGAACGGCGCCGTAGGCCTCGGCCCGGCCGGACCGCACCTCCCGCGTCAGGAGGCCGTGCGTCCGGACATCGTCGATGGCGATGACCGGATCGATGCGCCCGTCATACACCGCGCCGTAGAGCTGGCGCAGCTTCACCCACGGGCTCTGCGTCGCCAACAAATGCGCCTGTCCGGCGGCGCGGATGGCGCGGGCCTCGTCCGGATGGGAGCGGTAATGGCGGATGGCCTCCACCAGCTCACCGGGGCTCCGGTAGGTCACGAGATGCCGCCCCGGCTCGAACAGCCGCTCCAGGCCGGATTCGGGGGGAAGCGCATCGGTCAGCAGGAAGCCGCCGCTGCCCAGCGCCTCGAAAACCCGCAAGTTGAGGTCGCCGTTGAGGCTGCAGTTCAGCGTGATGGCGGAAGACGCGTAGATGTCGGCGGTCTCGGCCGGCGTCGCCCGCAAGGTCTTCAGCGGCAGGCCGGCACGGACCACCCCTTCCATCACATGGCGGCGGTAGGGATGAAAAGCGCCCAACTGGCCGACGAAGGTCAGTTCATGGGCGAAGCTTTCGGGAATGGCGCGCCGGTGCAGGGCGAAATCGAGGGCGGCGATCCAACAGACCCGTTCGAACCCGGCTTCCAGAAAGAAATGGCCGTGATGGCGGGTGTGGTCCATCACGATCAGGTCGAAACGCTCCATCTCCGCGTAGCGCAGCAGGGCACGGACCGGATCCTGGAGATGATGGGTGTCACCGACCAGCAGCACCTTCGGTCCGGGAAAACGGTCGAGGTTGCGCGGGAAATTGCCGCGCGTCGCATCGGCCTTGACGACGATCAGCTCCGGCCGCTGGTCTGCGGGAAGCCGGGCGATCAGAGAGCCGATGTCGTACTCGCCGGCCGGTGTCTTCAACGAACGGACGCGGCCCTGCTCGATCAGGTCGGTGCAATCCGGTCCGGCAAAGACCTCGCGCCGGGAGAAGAGCGGGCTCCGGTAATAGTCGGGGGAGGAGCGGCCGCAGAAGAGGACACGCGGTTCGGGCAGCCCGTCCGGCCAGCCATCGGTGAAATCCTGGACCGTCATCCTGTCCTCTTGGCGCGTCGGCGATGGCGTTGGGGAAATAGCCAGGGAAAGACGGAAACGACCGTCATGGGGCGCCACGCGCCAGCCAATCACGCCACATCGCCCGGTAGGCCGCTTCCATCTTGCGGGCGAAGCCGGCGTAGTCGGTCAGGGAGGAAGCGCGCAGCCGCGCCGTCATCCCGGCGCGCAGATCGGCCAGCCGGGCCGGGTCGCCGGCCAGATCCACCGCTCGCCGGACATAGTCCGCCGGATCGCCGGCGATGAGGTCGACCAGTCCGCACTGGGCGAGCAGGCTGGCGCCGACACGGGCAACATGGTGGGTGCCCAGCAGGGTCACCACCGGCACCCCCATCCACAGCGCCTCGCAGGTGGTGGTGGTGCCGTTGTAGGGGAAGGGGTCGAGCGCGATGTCGAGCCGGTCGTAGGCGCGAAAATGATTCGACGCCGGATCGATGCGCGTGAGCAGATCGATCCGATCGCGCTCCACGCCATGAGCCTCGAACAGACGGGCGTAGGCCTCGCGTGTCGGGCCGTCGCCGAGCGGCTTGCTCTTCACGATCAACCGCGATCCCGGCACCCGTTTCAAGATCGCGGCCCACACGGCGACGACGTCGGGGGTGACCTTGGACAGGTTGTTGAAGGAACCGAAGGTGACGTGTCCCGCCGCAACCGAGGGTGGCTCCGGATTCGGCTCGGCCGGAAGCGCCGGCTGGAAGGCCAGGAAACCGCTGGGCAGGCGGGCCAGCCGTTCGGTGTGCCAGCCGTCGGTGACGTTCATCGGGTCGGCGATGCCGTCGGTGATGCGGAAATCCATCATCGGCAAGCCGCTGGTATCGGGATAGCCCAGCCACGTCGCCTGCACCGGTGCCGGCCGGCGGGCGAAGACCAGCAGGCGGCTGTCGCCGGTGTGGCCGGCCAGATCGACCAGGATGTCGATGCCATCCCGCTCGATCACGGCAGCGGCCTCCGCATCCCCCATACCGGTCAGCGGCACCCAGCGGTCGGCCAGGGTCTTGAAACGGGCGGTGGTGACGTCCTCGCGGCGTGAGATCGGGTAGCAGACCACCTCGACCGCACTGCGATCGTGGGCGCGCAGCAGCGGTTCGCTGAAGAAGGCGCAGGAGTGGGTGCAGAAGTCGGGCGACACGTAGCCGATCCGCAGCCGGCGGTCGGGCGAACGGTCGTTGCGGAAGCGGCGATCCGCCGGCAACAGGGGGCGGGCATGCCGCTCCCCCCACGCCACATGGGCCGCATGGATCGCCTCGGGCGGCCGGCTGGGTGTGTAATGCAACGCGAACAGCAGGTTGGAATGGATCAGCGGGTGACCCGGATGATGGCCGAGCGCCGTCTGGAAGGTTTGGATCGCCTCCTCGACGCGGCCCTGCTCCTTCAACGTTTCGCCGAGGTTGTTGAAGGCCTCGACCATGGCAGGCCGCAGGCGAAGCGCTGTTTGGAAGCTTGCCACGGCGGCGCTGAGATCGCCGGCCCCACGCAGGAAATCGCCCATGTTGGCATGGGCTTCGGCGAAATCGGGACGGATCGTGAGAGCCCGCGCACAGGCGGCGCGCCCTTCCGCCACCCTGCCAAGGCCGCGCAGCACGTTGCTGAAATTGAAGAAGCCCTCGGCATAGTCCGGACGCAAGGCCAGGGCGGTGCGCAGAAGCGCCGCCGCCTCCCGCCCCTGCCCACGGTCGGACATCAGAACGGCAAGGTTGCTCCGCACCCCCGGATCCTCTGGAATCGCGGCGACCGCGCTCCGGTAACGCTGGATGGCCTCCGCGATGCGGCCGGCCATGCGCAGCAGAATTCCCAGATTGTTGTTCGCGTGCGGATGCGCCGGCTCCCGGTCCAGAACGGCGCGGTAGCCGGCCTCGGCCTCGTCGGTACGGCCGGCCTGGTGGGCCGCGAGAGCTGTGGCAAAGCGGGTGGCGGTCGGAGACGCCGAACCACTCGGCGCGGCGCTGGTCCGTCCCCCCTTGCGGAGCGGTTTATGGAACTGCTTTTTCATCGGAACCCCAGAAACCGAACAACCGCCGAAGCCACCCCGCCGAGAGTTCCCGTCGATAGCAACCGGCGCGCGCCGCTGGCAAGCGCCTTCGCCATGACACCCCGCGTCAGAACGCGCCGGTCTCCCGCAGAATGCCCTGCAGTTTCTCGCTGGCTTGGGCCCAGGTGAAACGCGCCAGCAGATGGCCACGGGCGTCGAGCCGGACGACGTCTTCGTCGCGGACGATGCCACTGATGATCTGGCAGGCGGCGCCCTCGTCGGGCTCCCACCAGTCCAGCCCATGGAAGGTCGGCCAAGGGTCGCGACTGTTGGGCAGATGGGCGGGGCCGGTAATCGAGGGGATCATGCGCGCCACGCGACCGTCCAGGTAATCAACGTAGGAGCTGTGGGCCGGCGCCACCAACTGCAAACCCATGGCACCCGCCTTTGACATCGGCAGATCCCAGCCCTCGCCATGTGAGAGGCTCCAGTAGTGAGTGGCGGTGCGGAACAGTCCGGTCATCGAGGCCTCGTCCAGAGCACCGACCACCACCAGGATGGGCGCGGCCTCCTCGCGCCGCCGGCCGACGATCGCCTCGGTCTGACGGAACAGAGCCTCCACGGCGGCAGAGGTCCCCGAACCGCCCTTGCCAAGTTTCAGAACCAGCACAGCGTCGTCCGCCGCCGTCGTCGCCGTCAGCCAGACCCGAAGAACCCCGTCCAGATTCTTGCGCGGAATGAAGTCGGAGATGTTCAGGAAGCGGTGACGGAAACCCAGGACCGGACGGCCGTCCGGCAGCGTCAGGGAGACAGCCGGACCGGCCGCCGCCTCCGCGTCGACCCCAAGCGGACAAACGCGCAGCCGGTCCTCCGGAAAGCCTTGCTCAACCCAGGCGATCCGCGAGGATTCGGTCGGAACGATGATCAGGTCGTGCCGCTCGCCGAGGCGACGCCACGGCACCGGAATGCGCGTTCCCTCGAACATCGTCAAGTTGACCGTCATCAACCCCGGAACGATTTCCACCGTGGGCGGGGTCTGGCAACTCACGATCGACCGTGCCCGGACCACCCGATCCAGCGGTTCCGCCCACGGCTCGTTCCCGAGCAAACCGAGCGTGTGGACCCGAACGCCATCCGCGGCCATCGCCCCGACCAAGCGGTTGGTCATGTGGGCGTAGCCGCTGATTCCCTGATAGGGCCCACGGATGAGAATCCCCTCCGGCACACCGGAATGATGGGAGGCGGCCACCGCGACCCGATAGCGCAGGCAGCGAGCGGCACCGTCACGGGCCTCGGAATTGGACGGATCGATCCGCCGGGCACGATCGAAAAGGCAAACCGCCCGGTCGAGCGCCCCGAGCGCCAGCAGAGTGGCTCCTTGCTGGACATAGCCCACAGCGTTGCCCGGCTCCGCCGCGATCAAGGCGGAGAAGGCCGCCGCCGCTTGATCGGGAAAACCCAGGGTCGACCGGATCGCCCCAAGATTGAATAGGGCTTCGGCAGAAAGCGGAGAGAGCCGGGCTGCCCGATCCAGATGACAGGCCGAGAGGTCGACATCGCCCTTGGACTGCTCGATCACCCCCAGACGCTGCATCGCGACGACCGAGTGCGGTTGCACCGCCCTCAGCCTGTGCAGGCAGCGCTCGGCCTCGACCAGCCGGCCGGCGGTCTGGAGCAGGATGGCCAGATTAGCCAGAACGTCGGGCTCGGCAGGGTGCCGCAGCACCGCGTCCCGGAACACCGCGACCGCCTCTTCGCTCCGCCCCGAACGGTGCAGGGCGATCCCCAGGATGGTCAGGAGTCCGAGGTCGTCCGGCCACGCGGCAAGGCTCTCCCGGCAGGCGTCCACTGCTTCAGTGAAACGGCCCGCATGAAAATGTTGAAGAACATGATCTAGAGGAGCCGGCATTTCGAACGGTCTCGGCTTCGGTGAACAGGCGGACAAGGTCTCCCCTATAGCCGCAATTCCACGAAGCGGGAAAGAAAAAGGGGACGCTCCTTGCGGAGCGCCCCCTGGAAGCCGGGGCGCTCCGGAGAGCGCCCCTTACCCTTGTCCTCGCTTCCCTTGAACCGATCAGCCGAGGCTGATGTCGGTGACGGTGAGCGTGGAGTTGCTGTTGTAGAGACCCAGCAGACGGATTTCCGTCGCCGCCACCTGGCCATCGCCGTTGGTGTCGGTGACGAGGTAGGCGCCCGTGTTGGTGCCGTTGTTGGCAAGCACCACCACGCTCGCGCCGGCCGCGCTGTTGGTCAGCGAGCCGATGGCCGTGCGAACCGCACCGAAATCGGTGTCGGTCAGGCTCGTCGCCGCGGTGGTCAGGCGGACCACCTCGTCGCTCGCCACGTCGATGGCACCCTGGGCGCGCGAGGCACCCGCCAGCGAACCGTCACCGTTGCGGTCGACCAGCGTGCGGAGCGCGCCAGTCAGCACGATCTTGTCGACGCCGGTTTCGAAGCCGGTGACCTGATCGAAGCCGGTGTTGGCACCCGCCGCACCGCCGTCGCTGATGGTCGAGTAGACCACCTGATCCTGCGCGGAGTTGTTCGCCAGGGTCAGGTTGTCCGCACCCAGGCCACCCTGGAAGCGGATCGTCCCGCTCGACACCACGACCGTGTCGGCCAGAGCGCCGCCGAGCAGGGTTTCGACACCCGACACGGAGACCGTGCTGGCCAGATCGGTGAGGCTCACCACGTCGGTGCCCGCACCGCCGATCAGAGTCTCGACACCACGCAGCGTGACCGTGTTCCCGGCCGAGCCGAGGCTGATCACGTCCGTGCCCGAACCGCCGACGAAGATTTCGACGCCCGAGACCAGGGTCGTGTTGCCGCTGTCGCCGAAGATCACGATGTCGGTGCCCGAGCCGCCGAGCAGCGTCTCGACCCCGCGGACGATGACGGTCGAGCCGCCGTTCGCCAGCGTGACCACGTCCACACCGGCGCCGCCGACCACATACTCGGTCGAGGCCACCGTGAGGGTCGCACCGCCGCTGGCGGTCTGCACGACGTCAACCCCCGTGCCGCCCGTCAGCGTCTCGATGTCGCCTACCGTGACGAAGTTGAACGAGTTGCCCAGCGTGATCGCGTCCGTGCCCGAGCCGCCGGTCAGGGTCTCGATCCCGCGGATCGTGACCGTGTTGCCCGCCGAACCCAGGGTCACCAGGTCGGTGCCAGCACCGCCGATGATGAACTCCAGGGCGCTCTGAGCAAGCAGCGTGTTGCCGCCGTCACCCAGAACCACGATGTCGGTGCCCGTACCACCGGTCAGGGTCTCGATCCCGCGGACCGTCACCAGACCACCAGTCGAGCCGAGCGTGACAAGGTCGGTGCCAGCACCGCCGATCACATACTCGACAGCGTTCACCAACAGGGTCGAACCGGCGCTGCCGAGCACGACGATGTCGGTGTTGGTGCCGCCCGTCAGGGCTTCGATCCCGCTGACCGTCAGGAAGTTGGCCGAGTTGCCGAGCGTGACGACATCGGTACCGGCATCGCCAATCAGGGTCTCGACCGCGCGGATCGTGACCGTGTTGCCCGCCGTACCCAGGGTCACCAGGTCGGTGCCAGCACCGCCGATGATGAACTCCAGGGCGCTCTGAGCAAGCAGCGTGTTGCCGCCGTCACCCAGAACCACGAGGTCGGTGCCCGTGCCACCGATCAGCGTCTCGATGGCGCGAACGGTGATGGTGCTGCCACCCGAACCCAGGGTCACCACGTCGGTGGCGGTGCCGCCGATCAGGAACTCCAGCAGGCTAGCCTCGATCGTGTTCCCGGCGGAGCCGAGGACGACGATGTCGGTGCCCGCACCGCCGCGCAGGGTCTCGATGCCGGAGACGGTGACGAAGTTACCGGCCGAACCCAGCGTGATGACGTCGGTGCCCGCACCACCCGTCACGGTCTCCACCAGCGACACCGCCAGGGTGTTGCCGGCCGAGCCCAGCGTGATGGTGTCGACACCCGCGCCGCCGCGCAGGGTCTCGATGCCGCCCGTGATCAGGAGGCTGTTGCCGCCGTCACCCAGGGTCGCCACGTCGGTGCCCGCACCGCCGGTCAGGGTCTCGATCGCGCGGATCGTGACCGTGCTGCCGGCCGAACCCAGCGTCACGACATCCGTGCCCACGCCGCCGATGATGAACTCGACGATGTCGGCCAGCAGGGTCGAACCGCCCGAGCCCAGAACGATCAGGTCGGTGCCAGCACCGCCGGTGATCGTCTCGAAGGCCGAGACCAGGACCGTCTGACCCGCCGAACCCAGCGTGACGAAGTCGGTGCCCGCACCGCCGGTCAGCGTCTCAAGCAGCGACGCGGTCAGCGTGTTGCCCGACGAACCGAGACGGATCGCGTCGATGCCCGAACCACCCGTCAGGGTCTCGATGCCGGCCACCAGGACGGTGTTGCCCAGAGCACCCAGGGTGACGACGTCGGTGCCAGCACCGCCGGTCAGCGTCTCGAGCAGCGACACCGTCAAGGTGTTGCCGATGGAGTCCAGGGTGATGGCGTCGGTGCTCGCACCGCCGACCAGGGTCTCGATCAGCGAGAGCAGGACGGTGTTGCCGCCGTCGCCCAGCGTGACAACGTCCGTGCCGGACGCGGTGCCGGTCAGGGTCTCGATGCCGCGCACGGTGACCGTGCTGCCGGCCGAACCCAGCGTCACCACGTCGGTGCCAACGCCGCCGATGATGAACTCGGCGAGGTTGACCTGCAGCGTCTGACCGCCCGAGCCCAGAACGATCAGGTCGGTGCCAGCACCGCCGGTGATCGTCTCGAAGGCCGAGACCAGGATCGTCTGGCCCGCCGAACCCAGCGTCACAACGTCCGTGCCGGCCGAGCCCGTCAGGGTCTCGAGCAGCGACACCGTCAGCGTGTTGCCCGACGTGCCCAGCGTGACCGCGTCGATGCCCGCACCACCGCGCAGGGTCTCGATGCCACCCGTGATCAGGAGGCTGTTGCCGCCGTCACCCAGGGTCGCCACGTCGGTGCCCACACCGCCGGTCAGGGTCTCGATGCCGCGGATCGTGACCGTGCTGCCGGCCGAACCCAGCGTCACGACCTCGGTGCCCACGCCACCGATGATGTACTCAAGAATATCAGCCTGCAGGGTCGAACCGCCCGAGCCCAGAACGATCAGGTCGGTGCCAGCACCGCCGGTGATCGTCTCGAAGGCCGAGACCAGGATCGTCTGGCCCGCCGAACCCAGCGTCACCACGTCCGTGCCGGCCGCACCCGTCAGCGTCTCGAGCAGAGACACCGTCAGCGTGTTGCCCGACGAACCAACGCGGATTGCGTCGATGCCCGAACCACCCGCCAGGGTCTCCAGACCGGAGATCAGGACGGTGTTGCCCAGGGCTCCCAGGGTGACGACGTCGGTGCCAGCACCGCCGGTCAGCGTCTCGAGCAGCGACACCGTCAAGGTGTTGCCGATGGAGTCCAGGGTGATGGCGTCGGTGCTCGCACCGCCGACCAGGGTCTCGATCAGCGAGAGCAGGACGGTGTTGCCGCCGTCGCCCAGCGTGACAACGTCCGTGCCGGACGCGGTGCCGGTCAGGGTCTCGATGCCGCGCACGGTGACCGTGCTGCCGGCCGAACCCAGCGTCACCACGTCGGTGCCAACGCCGCCGATGATGAACTCGGCGAGGTTGACCTGCAGCGTCTGACCGCCCGAGCCCAGAACGATCAGGTCGGTGCCAGCACCGCCGGTGATCGTCTCGAAGGCCGAGACCAGGATCGTCTGGCCCGCCGAACCCAGCGTCACAACGTCCGTGCCGGCCGAGCCCGTCAGGGTCTCGAGCAGCGACACCGTCAGCGTGTTGCCCGACGTGCCCAGCGTGACCGCGTCGATGCCCGCACCACCGCGCAGGGTCTCGATGCCGCCCGTGATCAGGAGGCTGTTGCCGCCGTCACCCAGGGTCGCCACGTCGGTGCCCACACCGCCGGTCAGGGTCTCGATGCCGCGGATCGTGACCGTGCTGCCGGCCGAACCCAGCGTCACGACCTCGGTGCCCACGCCACCGATGATGTACTCAAGAATATCAGCCTGCAGGGTCGAACCGCCCGAGCCCAGAACGATCAGGTCGGTGCCAGCACCGCCGGTGATCGTCTCGAAGGCCGAGACCAGGATCGTCTGGCCCGCCGAACCCAGCGTCACCACGTCCGTGCCGGCCGCACCCGTCAGCGTCTCGAGCAGAGACACCGTCAGCGTGTTGCCCGACGAACCAACGCGGATTGCGTCGATGCCCGAACCACCCGCGATGCCTTCGATGCTGCTGAGCAGCATCGTGTTGCCGCTGGAGCCCAGCGTGATGATGTCAGTGCCGGCCGCACCCGTCAGCGTCTCAAGCAGAGACACCGTCAGCGTGTTGCCGGAGGTGCCCAGGAAGACAACATCCGTACCCGTACCACCGGTCAGGGTCTCAATGAACCCGGTCAGCAGGGTGTTGCCACCGTTGCCCAAGGTGACAACGTCGGTGCCGGTGCTGCCACCCAGGGTCTCGATGTCACGGACAACCACCGTGTTGCCAGCCGAACCCACCAGGGACACGGTGTCAACACCCGAGCCGCCGATGATGAACTCAACGGCGCTAACCCCCAGCAGGTTACCGCCCGAGCCCAGAACGATCAGGTCGGTGCCAGCACCACCAGTGAGCGTATCGGTGAGGCCGGAGAAGCCGGTGACGAACAGCGTCTGGCCAGCCGAACCCAGGGTGATGACATCGGTGCCAGCGCCGCCGGTCAGGGTCTCAAGCAGCGACACCGTCAGGGTGTTGCCGACCGAGCCCAGCGAGACCGCGTCGATGCCCGAACCACCGCGCACGATTTCGACACCGCCCGTGATCAGGAGGCTGTTGCCACCCTCACCCAGCGTCACGATGTCGGTGTCCGTACCACCGGTCAGGGTCTCGATGCCGCGGATCGTGACCGTGCTGCCGGCCGAACCCAGCGTCACGACCTCGGTGCCCACGCCGCCGATGATGAACTCGGTAAGATCGGCACGCAGGGTCGAACCACCCGAACCCAGAACGATCAGGTCGGTGCCAGCACCGCCGGTGATCGTCTCGAAGGCCGAGATCAGGATCGTCTGACCGGCCGAGCCCAACGTCACCACGTCCGTGCCGGCCGCACCCGTCAGCGTCTCGAGCAGAGACACCGTCAGCGTGTTGCCCGACGAGCCGAGGGCGATGGCGTCAACGCCAGAACCGCCGACCAGCGCGTCGGCACCGCTGAAGCCGGTGACGAACAGCGTGTTGCCCGAGGCGCTCAGCGTGACGACGTCGGTGCCCGCACCGCCGATCAGGGTCTCAAGCAGCGAGACCGACAGCGTGTTGCCGGAGGTGCCGAAGGAAACCGTGTCCTGGCCGGAATTGCCGGTCACGGTCTCGATGGACTGCACCTGGACCGTGTTGCCCGACGTGCCGCCCAGGGTGATGACGTCCGTGCCGGCGGCACCGACGACGCTCTCGACCAGCGCCACGCGCAGCGTGTTGCCGGAGGTGCTCAGGGTGACGACGTCCGTGCCGGCGCCGCCCGTGATCGACTCGATCAGCGACACCTGCAGCGTGTTGCCCAGCGAGCCAAGGGTAACCGTATCAACCTGGGTGTTGCCGAACAGCGTCTCGACCTGCGACAGCAGGACCGTGTTGTTGCCCGTGCCGAGGGTGATGACGTCCGTGCCAGCCGCACCCGTGATCGTCTCGAGCAGCGACACCGACAGCGTGTTGCCGGCGGTGTTGGTCAGCGTCACCGCATCCACACCGACGCCGCCGCCGAGGCTTTCGACCAGCGACAGCGAGATCGACACCGTGTTGCCGGCCGAACCCAGCGTGACGACGTCCGTGCCAGCCGCACCGGTGATCGTCTCGAGCAGCGACACGCGCAGCGTGTTGCCCGACGTGCCCAGCGTGATGGCGTCCGTACCGGCGCCGCCCGTGATCGTCTCGAGCAGCGACACCGACAGCGTGTTGCCCAGCGACCCGAGGGTAACAGCGTCAACCCCCGTGTTGCCGGTCAGGGTGTCGATCTGCGAGACGAAGAGAACGTTGCCGGACGTGCTGCCCAGAGTGACGACATCCGTCCCAGCCGTGCCGGTGATCGACTCGATCAGCGAGATCTGCAGCGTGCTGCCCGACGTGCCCAGCGTGACGACGTCCGTGCCGCTGTTGCCGTTCAGGGTGCCGAACAGCGAGACCAGCAGCGTGTTGCCGGCCGAACCCAGCGTGACGACGTCCGTGCCGCCCGTGCCGGTGATCGTCTCGAGCAGCGACACCGACAGCGTGTTGCCCGACGAACCCAGCGTGACGAAGTCGTTGCCAGCACCGCCGGTGATCGTCTCGATCAGCGATGCGGTCAGCGTGTTGCCCGACGAGCTGAGGATGATCCGGTCGGTTCCGGTGTTGCCGACCACGGCCTCGATCGAGGACACGAGGAGCGTGTTGCCCGACGTGCTGCTCAGCGTGATGACGTCCGTGCCGGCCGCGCCGGTGATCGTCTCGAGCAGCGTCACGGCCAGAGTGTTGCCGGCGGTGTTGCTCAGCGTCACGACGTCCGTGCCGGCGCCGCCGACGAAGGATTCGACGCCCGTCAGCGAGATCGTCAGCGTGTTGCCGGCCGAACCCAGCGTGACGACGTCCGTGCCGGCCGCACCCGTCACCGTCTCGATCAGCGAGATCAGCAGCGTGTTGCCGGAGGTGGTCAGGGTGACAACGTCCGTGCCGGCGCCGCCCGTCACCGTCTCAAGCAGCGAAACCTGCAGCGTGTTGCCGACCGAGCCCAGCGTCACGACGTCCGTGCCGGCGCCGCCCGTCAGCGTCTCAAGCAGCGAAACCCGCAGCGTGTTGCCGACCGAGCCCAGCGTCACGACGTCCGTGCCGGCGCCGCCCGTCAGCGTCTCAAGCAGCGAAACCTGCAGCGTGTTGCCGATCGACTCCAGCGTGATGACGTCCGTGCCGACGCCACCCGTGATCGTCTCAAGCAACGACACCAGAAGAGTGTTGCCAACCGTACCCAGCGTCACGACGTCCGTGCCGGCCGCACCGGTCAGCGTCTCGACCAAGGTAACGGTAAGAGTCTGGCCCGTCGTCTCGAACGTATAACTATCGTTTGTATCCCCGGATGTACCTGACAGTACACCGCCGGTGATATTGCCAGAATTCAACGTCGCCATCGCTCAATACACCCCTGAGTCGTTGCAGATCCGTGGATAGGCTTTTTGGTTCGGGCGTGAAGACAGATCTCTCCCCGTCCATCCTCCTATCTATCCGATGGGGTTAGCCACGGCAACGCAAAAACAGAGGGCGAATACGCGGGAAAAGCGTGTGTGCTCCGGGTGCAACCACGATCGCAGAAGGGAGGGTAAAATCCATGGCAAAGAACGCCTGGAACGATGCCCATGAAGCGGATCTTGCTTTAACTGATGCACTCATCCATAGCGCCCCACCTTCTCTCCCCTCACCCTGATCATGCGAATCGGTGAGGGTGTATGAAGTGCAGCCTCACCGATGCCTGCTGCACATGATCGCCGTCCATGATATCTGACGACACCGTCCGGTCCGCAGGTTCGGCTGCCTCGAAAACAACAGGATTCCACCCAATGCCACTTCTGGTTCCCGTTTCCTGGGGTGAATTGCTCGACAAGATCACGATCCTCGAAATCAAGGCCGAGCGCATCGCCGACACCGCCAAGCGGGAGAACGTGGAACGCGAACTGGGCGCGCTGAACACCGTCGTGTCCGACGCGGGCAGCCTGCCGGAAGCGGCCCGGCCGATCATCGACCGGTTGCGCGGCATGAACGAGGCGCTGTGGGACATCGAGGACGAGATCCGCGACTGCGAGCGCGCCAAGGATTTCGGCCCCCGCTTCGTCGAGCTGGCACGCGCCGTCTACCACACCAACGACAAGCGGGCCGCCTTCAAGCGCGACCTGAACGACCTTCTGGGCTCCGATCTGGTCGAGGAGAAATCCTACCAGCCCTATTGACGCCCGCTCCCAACGGCCAGTTCCATCAGGACAGCATCCCGATGCCCGTTCCTCCCCCAGACACCCCCGACAACGCCCGCGTCCTCCAGCGCCAAGCGCTTGAAGCACACGAGCACGGGCATTGGGAAAAGGCTGTTACGGCAGCCTCCAAGGCGATCCGGCTCGCCCTCCACCGCGACACCGAAAGCCGCGACACCGCCGACGGACGAACCCATGCGATGTCGCATGGGCGGCGGCGCAACGTGCTTTGGTGCTCGTCCTGCTACGCCCCCGCCAACCGGCGGGGGATCCGGCCATGACCGATCTTACCCTCTGGGACCGTTTCGAGGAGGGGTTCCCCCACGGCTTCGGTGAACTCCACCAGTTCTGGGGCCGGCCCAATGCCTGACGGCAGGTGACCGGAATATTCTTATGGATGCGATCATGAGGCACCACAGTCCGTCCTCCGCCCCTCCGGTCGACGCCAAGGCCCTGATTCCGGGGCTTCTGGCGAGCGGGATGGCCCATCATTCGGCCGGCCGCCTGGCCGAGGCGGAGCAGGCCTACCGCCAGATCCTCGCGGCCGACTCCCAGCACCCCGACGCCCTGCATCTGATGGGTGTTCTGGCGCTGCAGGTGAACAAGCCGGCGGTGGCGGCGGATCTGATCGCCCAGGCGATCCGGGGCAATCCGGGAAGCGCGATCTATTTCTCCAACCTGGGCAGCGCGCTGCGCCGGCTGGGACGGATCGACGATTCGATCGCCGCCTGCCGCGAGGCGACCCGGCTCGACCGCAGCCTCGCTGACGGCTTCAACAACCTCGCCAACGCGCTGACGGACCGCCAGCTCTACGGCGAGGCGGCCGACGCGCTGACCCGGCTGGTCGCCCTGCGCCCGCAGGCGGTGGAGCAGCGGCTGCTGCTGGCCAACACGCTGATGAAGGCAGGCCGACCGGCGGACGCCGTCGACGCGCTCAACGCTCTGCTCAGAATCGATGGGCGCAACGCCCCGGCGCTGAACAACCTCGGCGTCTGCCTGCGCAAGCTGAAACGCAACGAGGAGGCGGAGGCGGCCTACCGCCGGGCGCTGGAGATCGCCCCCGACGACGCCGGTATGCTCAGCAACTATGGCACGCTGCTGATGGAGCTGGAGCGGACCGACGACGCCATCGCTCTCTTCCGCACGGCCATCGGGCACAAGCCGGACTTCGGCGAGGCCCACCTGAATCTGGGGCTGGCCTACCGCAGCCAGATGCGGTTGGCCGAGGCCGTTCCGGCGATGCGCGAGGGCGTCCGGCTTTGCCCCGACCTGCCCGAGGCCCACGCCGGGCTGGGCGAGCTGCTGCTGCTCGACGGGCAGCTGGAGGAGGGATTCCGCGAGTATGACTGGCGCTCGCGCATGGCGGATTTCCCGTCGCCGCGCCGCGACTTCACGGCACCGCGCTGGGACGGCGTCTTCCGCCCCGGCCTGACCCTGCTGGTGCACGACGAGCAGGGGGTCGGCGACACCATGCAGTTCGTCCGCTTCGCCCAGATCGCCCAGGCGCGCGGCGCCCGTGTGATCGTGGAGTGCAACACCCAGCTCACCCGGCTGCTCGACGGGATGCCGGGCGTCGATCGGGTGATCGGCCGGACCTCGCCGCTCCCGCCGCACGACGCCCATGTCCCGCTGCTCAGCCTGCCGCAGGAGCTCGGGATTTCGCTCGACACCATCCCGGCCGAGGTCCCCTACCTACGGACCGAGCCGGGGCTGGTCTCCCACTGGGGCGAGCGGCTCGCCGCCCTTCCAGCCTCGGGAACGGGCCTGCGCGTCGGTCTGGTCTGGGCCGGTTCACCCGAGCACAAGAACGACCGCAACCGCTCGCTCGCCCTGGCCCGGCTGGCTCCGCTGGCCGGGGTGGCGAACGCGCGCTTCGTCTCGCTACAGAAAGGCGCCGGCGCCGGGCAGGCAGCCAACCCACCGCCCGGAATGGAGCTGGTCGATCTCGGGCCGGAGATCGGCAATTTCGCCGACACGGCCGCCATCCTTCAGCACCTCGATCTGCTGGTGACCGTCGACACCTCGGTCGCGCATCTGGCCGGCGCGCTCGGGCGCCCGGTGTGGGTGCTGCTGCCTTTCTTCCCGGACTGGCGGTGGCTGCACGGGACCGATGCCTCACCCTGGTACCCGACCATGCGGCTGTTCCGACAGGAGCGCCCACGCGACTGGGAGCCCGTCATTGCCCGCGTCGCCGACGCCCTGCGCGCGATGGCCGACGGCGTGCGACCGGCATGAGCAGGGTCGCCACCGCTTTGGCCGCGGCGCTGCTCGGCCTGACCGCCGGGAGCGGTCAGGCGGCAGAGCCACCGCGCTTCGCCCTGCCGCTCGATTGCCCGACCGGCAACGCCTGCGACGTTGTCAAGCTGACGGATCTCGATCCCGGCCCGGGGCTAAAGGACTACAATTGCGGCAGCCTGCTGGGCGGGGAGAACGGGCACAGCGGCACCGACATCGCCATCCGCGACCAGCGCGCCATGCGCGAGGGCGTTACCGTGCGCGCCGCCGCCGCCGGCACCGTGCTGCGCACCCGCGACGAGATGGAGGACACCGGCATCCATGGCCCCGAAACCCGCGAGGAGTTGAACGCGCGGGGCTGCGGCAACGCCGTGGTGATCGGCCATGACGACGGCTGGCAGAGCGTCTACTGCCACCTGCGCCGGGGCAGTGTCGCCGTCACGCCGGGCCAGAACGTCCGCACCGGCGATCCCATCGCCCAGGTCGGCATGTCCGGCCTGAGCGAATTGCCGCACCTGCATTTCCAGGTCAACCATGGCCGGGACGTCGTCGATCCCTTCGCCGGCACCGACCGGACGGCCGCCTGCGGCGTCGGGCCACACCCACTGTGGACGCCCGAAGCCCTGTCGCGCCTGACGCCCTACCGTCCGGCGGTGCTGCGGCTAGCCGGTTTCGCCGAGGAGGAGACCGACGTCCGCACCGCCCGCGAAGGCACCTTCACCGAAGGCCGGATCCGGCTGTGCGCACCCAGGATGGTGTTCTGGAGCGAGATCATCGGCATCAAGGCCGGCGACCGCATCGCCTTGACGGTGGAGGGGCCGGACGGGCGCCCGGTGCTGAACCGGACCGTCACCGCCGACCGCGACCGTGCCCAGATCTTCGTCCAGGCTACGGCCGCCCGTCCCGGCGAGGCCTGGGTGGTCGGATCCTACCGCGGCACCGTGGAATTGACACGCGGACGCGACAGCTACCGCTCACGGACAACCGGCCACGCCGTCACAGACGGTTGCTGACCGCTTGCCTCCTGCGCGCTTGCCTCTTGCTCAGGCGGAAGCGGTGCGGCATGGTCCCCCGCGAGACCCGCCAAGTGCCGATGATCGCTGTACCGATGCCTTTTCGTTTTTTCCTCGCCCACACGGTCCGGTTCCGGGTCGATGTTTCCCACGCTCCTTCTCTCCGTGTCCGGCGCTAGGGCGGACGGTGCATGACTGGACATTTCCTGTTTTCATTGTACCGGAAGCTGCCGCTGTCCCTGAGAATGCGACAGCGGATCCGCGATTTCGTGCTGACCCGCTGCCCGCTGCTGGTCCGCCTGACGCCGCTGCACCGCGAGTTGACGGAGCAGGAGCAGACCCGTGTCCAGACCGAGATGCTCCTGCGTGAAACGGCCCCGGCAACGGTGGCCACGGTGCTGGGCGTCGAGTCTCCTGTTGCCGGCCCTCTACGGATCGTTACGGGGGTGGTGCTGTACAACAACGCGGCGGACGACATCGTCGAGCTGGTCCGCTCGATCCGGCTGGCCGCCGCCACCCTGCCCGAGGGCATCACCGTCGAGGTCGGCCTGCTCGACAACGGCGGCACTCCCTTCTCCCCCGACGCCCTGCCCGCCGACGCCGAGGCCCGCTACGAGCACGCCGGCGCCAACCTCGGCTTCGGCAAGGGCCACAACCGCCTGATGCGCCAAGCCTTCGAGGGCGGCGCCGACTTCTACCTCGGCATCAACCCCGACGGCCGCCTCCACCCCGACTGCCTGGCCAACCTGCTGCGCATGGCCCAGGCCGAGATGGCCGCCGGCGGGCCCAGCAGCCTGCTGGAAGCCATCCAGTTCCCGGAGGAGCACCCGAAATGGTACGACCCCCGGACCTTCGACACCCCCTGGGTCTCCGGCGCCTGCTTCCTCATGCCGCGCGCCGTCTTCCGCGCCACCCAGGGCTTCGACGAGCACATGTTCCTCTATTGCGAGGACGTCGACCTCTCCTGGCGTGTCCGCCTCGCCGGCTTCCGCACCCGCATCTGCCCGGCCGCCATCTTCCTCCACGACGTCTCCGACCGGGGCCATGAGCCCTGGCGATTCAAGGAAATGCTCATCGCCGGACGCTACCTCGCGCACAAGTGGGGAAACCCGGCCTTCCGCGACCAGACTGAAAAGCTGCTTCTCAGCCACAAGATGGTGTCCAGCCTCACCGATCTGCCGCCGTTGGACAGGATGCCGGTGATCGAGAAACCTGGAGCCATCCCCGACTTCGAGCACGCCTTCAGCTTCGCGCTCACCCGTTGGTGACCGTGCGCCGATAACACACCCTTGTGACGATGTCGGTGTGTCCTCGCCTATCGATTGCGCCGCTTTTCCAGCACATGGTATAGGGCTTGCCACTTTTCCGCCAAATCGGGTTTGAAAATGATGGCGACGGCAAACGGCGTGAACTACCGGGTGAACAACTTCGATTTCATCCGACTGTGCGCCGCGACTTTCGTCATCATCAGCCACGCTTTCGCCCTGAACGGCTCGAACTATGATCCCTACTCCGCCTGGGCCGTGCACGGCACCTTGAGCGGGGTCGGGGTCGGGGCCTTCTTCACGGTCAGCGGCCTGCTCGTGACCCGGAGTTGGGACGGCGATCCCAACCCTTTCCGTTTCGCGATGCGCCGGATCCTGCGCATCATCCCCGGCTTGGTCGTGCTGACGCTGCTGTGCGCCTTCGTGCTGGGTCCGTTGGTGACGAGCCTGAGCCGGGACGAATATTTCGCCTCGCCCCAGACGCTCGGCTACCTGAACAATATTCTGATCTTCCCGCTTCAGTATGGGCTGCCGGGGGTCTTCACCAACCTGCCAATCGCCGGCGTGGTCAATGGCTCCCTGTGGACCCTGGCAGTGGAAGTGACCATGTACGCCGGCGTCGCCATCCTCGGCTCGCTGGGGCTGCTGCGGTGGCGCTGCACCCCGGTGATCCTGTTCCTCGGCTTCGCCACCGCCCACGTCGTCCTACAGAAGCTCCATCCCCAGCCAATCTTCTGGCTCTGGATGGACATTCACACCATCCTCGACTGCGGCGCCTATTTCTTCGCCGGCGCCTCCCTCTACAAGTTCGACGCCGCCATTCCCCGCCTGCCGTCGCGGCTGTTCGCCCTGCTGCTCCTGTTCGTCGCCAGCATGGGAACGCCGATGGTGCTCATCGTTAGCTACTTCGCCCTGCCTTATCTGGTCTTCTGCATTGCATTCGAGGACAACGCGCTCCTGCGCAAGGTCTCGCACACCGGGGACCTCTCCTACGGCGCCTACATCTACGCCTTCCCAGCCCAGCAACTCGTCGTCCATCTCTTCGGCACGGCGATGGGTCCGGTCCTGTCGATGATGCTGACGGCGCTGCTGACCTTCCCGCTGGCGGCCCTGTCCTGGTTCCTGATCGAACGTCCCATGCTGCGGCTGAAGCCGGCAGCGCGGCGCAAGGACGTGGTGTCCCCGGAGCCGGTGCCGGCCATGGCCATCTCCATGGCCATCTCCATGGCCGCTCCCCTACCGAGCCCCGGCGTGGCCAAGGCGTCCGTGCGGACCAGCGGCGGCGATGCCGGAGCGGCGACCACCGCGGCAATCGCCGGCGCTGCGCAATAACCGGCTAATCTCGTGGATCCGACGGACGGTCTCCGCTACATCTGCGGGGATCATGACCCGACCACATCCGACCGCAGACCAGCGCCACGCCGTGAATGGACCTTCCCATGACGTCTGAGATTGCCATCGGCGTGAAAGGCCTGGGCAAGGCGTACACGATCTACAAGAAGCCCGAGGACCGCATCAAACAGATGCTGTGGCGCAACCGCCGCAAGTTCTACGACGAGTATTGGGCGCTCCAGGGGGTGGACCTGGAGATTCGGCGCGGCGAGACCGTCGGCATCATCGGTCGCAACGGTTCGGGCAAATCGACCTTCCTACAGATGGTCTGTGGCACTTTGACGCCGACCACCGGCACGGTCGCCGTCCATGGCCGGATCGCGGCACTTCTGGAGCTGGGTGCCGGCTTCAACCCGGAATTCTCCGGGCGCGAGAACGTCTACCTCGCCGCCTCGGTGCTGGGCCTCGATCACGCCCAGATCAACCAGCGCTACGACTCCATCGCCGCCTTCGCCGGGATCGGCGACTTCATCGAGCAGCCGGTGAAGCTCTACTCCAGTGGCATGTACGCCCGCCTCGCCTTCGCGGTGGCGGCCCATGTCGACGCTGACATTCTGATCGTCGACGAGATCCTGGCGGTGGGCGACGCCGCCTTCACCCAGAAATGCATGCGTTTCATCCGGCAGTTCAAGGAGAGCGGCACGCTGCTGTTCGTCTCGCACGACGCCGCCAGCGTGATGAATCTGTGCGACCGCGCGGTGTGGATCGACCGCGGCTTCCTGCGCGAGACCGGGCCGGCCAAGGACGTCTGCCACAGCTACCTCGCCTCGCTCTACAGCGAGCAGGAGGAGGAGGGCGGCTCCTTCCGCATCGGCGGCGTGCGCCGTCCGCCACCGGGGCTGGTCAAGGCCAAGCCCGACGTCCGCCACGAGATGCTGCGCGAGTCGACCCTGCGCAACGAGATCGCCATCTTCGACTTCAACCCCGACGCCCCCTGGTTCGGACAGCGCGGCGCCACCATCGAGGGAGTCCGGCTACAGGACCCCTCCGGCGGCACGCTGGAAAGCCTGTATGGCGGCGAGGAGGTCATCCTGCGGGTCGACGCCCGTGCCCACACGGACATCGACAGCCCGATCATCGGCTTCATCGTGAAGGACCGGCTGGGCCAGCCGCTGTTCGGCGACAACACCTTCATCACCTACCAGACCGCCCCCGTGCACGTCCCGGCCGGTGACGCCTTCTCCGCCAGCTTCCTGTTCCAGTTCCCCTACCTGCCGGCCGGCGATTACGCCGTCACCATCGCCATCGCCGCGGGCACGCAGCAGGACCACATCCAGCACCAGTGGATGGACGAGGCGCTGTTCCTCAAAGTCGTCTCCACCCACCTGTCGCGCGGGCTTGTCGGTGTTCCGATGCATGGCATCGAGATCGCCGTCCATCACGCCTCCCAGCCCGGATCCATCAAGCCAGGGTTCCCCAAGCATGCCTGACACCCCCGCGTCTTCGGGCCGCAACGCTCCCTTCGACGGTCTTCTGACGCCAACCTGTAGCTGGCTGCCCGAACGGTTGAGCGACCCGGATTCCTGGGTCGGCCACATCCCCTTCGCCTTCTGGACCATCGATGCGCTGCGCCCGCGCATCCTCGTGGAACTGGGGACCCACACCGGAAACTCCTACCTAGCCTTCTGCCAGGCGGTGGAGCGACTGGGAACGCAGACCAGCTGCTACGCGGTGGACACTTGGCAGGGCGACGAGCACGCCGGCTTCTACGCCGATACCATCTACCGCGAGCTATCCACCTATCACGAACCGCGCTACGGCCGCTTCTCCCGCCTCGTCCGCTGCCTGTTCGACGAGGCGGTGGACCAGTTCGCCGACGGCAGCGTCGATCTGCTGCACATCGACGGGCTGCACACCTACGAGGCGGTGCGCCACGATTTCGAAACTTGGCTGCCCAAGATGAGCGAGCGCGGCGTCGTGCTGTTCCACGACACCAACGTGCGCGAACGCGGCTTCGGCGTCTGGCAGCTGTGGGACGAGTTGATCCAACGCTATCCCGGCTTCCTGTTCCTGCATTCCAACGGCCTGGGCGTGCTGGGCGTCGGCCGCGACCTGCCGGACAATTTCCGCAACCTGCTCGCCGCCACCGTCGAACCGGAGGGGTTGGAGAATGTCCGCCAACTCTTCACCCGTCTGGGCGCACCGATGGCCGACCGGCTTCTGCTGCGCCGCCTGACCCTCCAGGCAGAGGAACTGACCCGCACGCTTCAACAGCGGGATAGCGACATCGCCACCCTGACCCAGGCGCTGACCGGCCGCAACGGCGACGTTGACATCCTCAACGGCGTGATCGCCTCGCGCGAGACCGACATCGCCACCCTCAACGGCGTGATCGCCTCACGCGAGACCGACATCGGCAGCCTGAGCGCCACCATGCAGGAGCGCGACAGCACCATAGCGGCTCTGAGCAGTTCCATGAGCCAGCTCAACCAAGCCCAGGCCGAGGCCAACCGCGAAATCGAGCGGCTGATCCGCGCGCTCGCCATCCGTGGCGTGCCATCAGCCCCCCCGCACTCCTCCGTGACGGATGCGACCGGGGCACAGCCCTCCCATCTGCCCGCCGCATCATCCCGCCACACTCTGGCGGCTCTGCCGCCACCGCCCCGTCCGCGCTGGAACGCCACCGGCGCCCGGTTTCTGAACGCCGCCGCCGTCCGGCTGCGGCGGCGCGGCAAGGAGGCGCTGGGCCTGCGGCTGCTTGGCGGCGCCGAGATGATGCGCTGCGATCCGCTGGCCTTTCTCTGGTACATGCGCCATGGCGGGCAGCAGGGCGGACGGCTCCACCCGCTGTTCGACACCATCCACTACCGCCGGACCAATCCCGACGTCGCCGCCTCCGGCGCCGATCCGCTGGCACACTATCTGAGCACCGGTGCCTGGGAAGGCCGCAACCCCCACCCGCTGTTCGACACCGTCTATTACCTGAACAGCAACCCCGACGTGGCCACCAGCCGCACCAACCCGATGGTGCATTACCTGACCCGCGGGGCATGGGAGGGACGCAAGCCTCACCCGCTGTTCGACAGCGCGCATTACCTGCGCAGCAACCCGGACGTGGCGTCCGCTGGCGTCAATCCGCTGGTCCATTACATCATGCATGGCGCCTGGGAGAATCGCGACCCCCACCCCCTGTTCGACACCGCCTATTATCTGGCAGGCCTCGACCCGTCACTCCTTCCCGACACCGGGATGACGCCGCTTGAGCATTACCTGAAGCACGCGACCGGATCCGGACGTGATCCGCATCCGCTGTTCGACAACGCCTACTATCTGTCCAACAACCCGGACGTGGCGTCCGCCGGCCTCAACCCACTGATCCATTTCGTCGAGTATGGCGGGGCGGAACTGCGCAATCCCAGCCGCCGCTTCGACATGAAGCTGTACGCCCAGCTCAACCCCGGTGCCGCAGCGGATCCCCTGACCAACCCGCTGCTCCACCATCTGGCCTCCGGAGCGAACAACACCCTGTTCCGCCTGCCCTGCGCCGTCGACGAAGTCGAAGCGGAGCTCGGAGCCAGCCGCACGGTGACCGGCCCTCTACGGATCGTTACGGGGGTGGTGCTGTACAACAACGCGGCGGACGACATCGTCGAGCTGGTCCGCTCGATCCGGCTGGCCGCCGCCACCCTGCCCGAGGGCATCACCGTCGAGGTCGGCCTGCTCGACAACGGCGGCACTCCCTTCTCCCCCGACGCCCTGCCCGCCGACGCCGAGGCCCGCTACGAGCACGCCGGCGCCAACCTCGGCTTCGGCAAGGGCCACAACCGCCTGATGCGCCAAGCCTTCGAGGGCGGCGCCGACTTCTACCTCGGCGTCAACCCCGACGGCCGCCTCCACCCCGACTGCCTGGCCAACCTGCTGCGCATGGCCCAGGCCGAGATGGCCGCCGGCGGGCCCGGCAGCCTGCTGGAAGCCATCCAGTTCCCGGAGGAGCACCCGAAATGGTACGACCCCCGGACCTTCGACACCCCCTGGGTCTCCGGCGCCTGCTTCCTCATGCCGCGCGCCGTCTTCCGCGCCACCCAGGGCTTCGACGAGCACATGTTCCTCTATTGCGAGGACGTCGACCTCTCCTGGCGTGTCCGCCTCGCCGGCTTCCGCACCCGCATCTGCCCGGCCGCCATCTTCCTCCACGACGTCTCCGACCGGGGCCATGAGCCCTGGCGATTCAAGGAGATGCTCATCGCCGGACGCTACCTCGCGCGCAAATGGGGAAACCCGGCCTTCCGCGCCCATGCCGAACAGCTTCTGCTGACCAACACCATCGTCGCCGACCTCGGCGATCTGCCGGATCTGGAGACCCTTCCGGTGATCGAGGCGCCGGGAAGCATCCCGGACTTCGAGCACGCCTTCAGCTTCGCCCCAACCCGCTGGTAAGCGACCGGACCATGCCGAACGACAACCGCACCATCGACGTCATCATCCGCTTCCACGACGCGAGCAAGAGCGACACGCTGCTGCGCGCCCTGTTCTGCCTGTACGGCCAGACCTACGGTGCGGTGCAGCCGCTGCTGATGCTTCAGGATTTTCCGCCCGAAAAGGTGGAGGCGATGGAACGGCTGGTCGACCGCCTCGCCTGGAACGAGCGGCGGCGGCGGCCCATCGTCCACAACTATATTCCGGCGGCGAAGGGCGATCACCGGTCGCGCCTGATCAACGAAGGGTTCCGTGCCGGGCAGGGCCGTTACATCGCCATCCTCGATTACGACGATGTGGTCTATGGCCATGCCTACGAACATCTGGTCAGCCGGCTGGAGGCGTCGAACGCCGCCATCGCCTTCGGCCGGATCGCGGTCAAGCACGTCTATCCGCTGACCCACTATGAATTCGTGCTGTCGACGACGCGCAACACCTTCAACGGCAACGGGCTGAACGACCTGTTCCGCGACAATTTCTGCCCGATCCACAGCTTCGTTCTCGACCGCACCAAGATCGCGGAGGAGGATTTGCGGTTCGACGAGACGATGACCCGCCTGGAGGATTACGACTTCCTGCTGCGCACCTGCGCCAAATACCCGGCCGACTTCGAGGGGCTGGAGCGCTATGTCGGGACTTATTACTGGCGCGTCGACGGCTCCAACACGGTCCAGTCCTACCAGGGGCCGGGTGCGGAGGAGAACCAGCGCCAGTGGCAGGCCGCCCGCGAGCGGATCGACCAGTTGAAGAAGGATCTCGGCATCGCGGCGGGCATCAAGGTTCCGGCTCCCGCCCAGTGACAGATCGGCTCCGGCCCAGGATGGCTTCTTGCCGTCAGGGTGCCGCCGTCTTCACGCCGGGCATGTTCGCCTCGACCCAGCGGCCGACACAGTCGGCCCAGCGGCGGTGCACCGTGCCGTTGGGATGCCCGGCGCCCCCCACCTGAAGCGCCGAGGGGTTGGCGTCGTATTCCGGATCCACACAGTCGGCGTACGAGATCCCGGCTCCCCCCAGCGACGCGACCAGCGCGTCGTAGTCGGCCTTGCCGCCCGGCAGGCTGGCATCGTCCAGAAGAGCCACCAGCAACCGGCCTCCACGCGCTTCGACCGCATCGCGCATGGACCGGATGACCGCCGCGGTCGCCGGCACCCGTTGCGCCATCCGGTCGCCCAGCCACAACCGCAGAAAGCCGGCGTGCAGTTCCGTCACAAGGGCCGAGCGATGCTCCAGCGGCCAGGGCTGCACCGTCTCCAGCGGGTGCTCGACCAAGCGGTCGCCTTGTTCGGTCGCGGTCACCGTGGCGTGGGGGGGGATCACCATGGCCCCGTTGCGGTCGGTCAGGAACTTGACCCAGTCCGGAGGCGCCACCGTCCGCACCATCTGGTGGGCGATGAAGCCGAGGATCACCAGCTTGGCCGGATCCTTGCGCGCCTCCAACTCCTTCCGGACACGCAACAAGGCTTGGTAAGTGCTGTAACCACCGGTACCGAAATTATCGACAACCATGGATGGGAAGCGCTCTCCCAACCGCCACGCATAAGTCTCCGCATCGGCCACGCTGTAGCCCTGGGTGAAGCTGCAGCCGACCACCAGCACATCCGCCGGCCGTCCCATGTCCTTGACCGGCCGGCTGGTCCGGCTGTGGTCGGGCTGGAAGCTCATGTCGGCCCCGCCCTTCTCCAGCGAGGCGAAAACACCCGGCCGGTTGACCCACCCCAGGACCGGATCCTCCATGCCCCAGTTGGAGCCATCGAAGTTGGCGTTGACCCAGGCGGCCTTTGGCGCAAAGCCGGCCATGCGCAGATAGGCCTCTCCCACCAGCAGCGACAGGACCAGCGAAACCAGGGAGACGATCAGCGTGGCCCGCATGAATATTCCAATCCGGCTTCGTATCGATTCCGATGAACTCTAATCAAGTTCGAAGGCGTTCTTATAATCCAGGGCCAAGGCGGGGTCCTGGTCCTCCTTGCGCAGCAGGCAGTTGCCGACCGCCAGCATCTCGATCTCCGAGCCCATGAAACAGCGGAAGGCGTCCTCCGGAGCGCCGACGATCGGTTCACCCCGGACATTGAAGCTGGTGTTCACCAGAACTGGACACCCCGTGCGCGCTTTGAACGCCGATATCAGCGCGTGGTAGCGCGGGTTCGTATCGGCGTGCACCGTCTGGATGCGGGCCGAATAATCGACATGCGTCACCGCCGGCACCGAGGAGCGGGGCACATTGAGCTTTTCGATGCCGAACAGCCCCCTCTGCTCCACCGTCATCTCGATGCGATGACGCTCCGCCACATCGGCGACCAGCAGCATGTAAGGGCTGTCGGTGTCGATGTCGAACCAGTCAGCCACATCCTCGCGCAGCACCGACGGTGCGAAGGGCCGGAAGCTCTCCCGGTACTTCACCTTCAGGTTCAGCGTCTTCTGCATGGCGGGCGATCGCGGATCCCCGAGGATCGAGCGGCCTCCCAGGGCGCGGGGTCCGAACTCCATGCGGCCCTGAAACCAGCCGACCGCCTTCTCCTCCACCAACCCATCCACCACCGCTGCCGTCAGCGCCGCGTCGTCCAGCACGGTGAAGCGGGCACCAGCCGCCGTCAGCCGCCGCTCGATCTCCTCCTGCGCAAAGGCCGGCCCCAGATAGGAGCCGCGCATCGCGTCACTCGCTCGCACGCTGCGCGGCTTGCCCGCGATGCCGTGATAGGCGGCAAGCGCCGCCCCCAGCGCACCGCCCGCATCACCGGCCGCCGGCTGCACCCACAGCCGCTTGAAGGCCCCGTCGCGCAGGATCTTGCCGTTGGCGACACAGTTCAGCGCCACGCCTCCGGCCATGCAAAGGTTCGATATGCCGTACTCGGCGGCAAGGCCGCGGGTGATCCGCAGCACCACCTCCTCCGTCACCGCCTGGAGCGAGGCCGCCAGATCCATGTGACGCTGGGTCAACGGCTCATCGGCCTTGCGCGGCGGACCACCGAACAGCGCGTCGAACCGGGCGTTGGTCATCGTCAAGCCGGTGCAGTAGTCAAAATATTTCTGGTCGAGCCGGAAGCTTCCATCCGGCTTCAAATCGATCAAGTGGCCGTAGAACAAGTCGGTGTGACGCGGCTCACCGTAGGGCGCGAGGCCCATTACCTTGTATTCTCCAGAATTGACCTTGAAACCCAAATAATAAGTCAACGCCGAATAGAGAAGTCCAAGCGAATGGGGGAAATGGATTTCCTTGACGATCTCCAAATTCTTGCCACGCCCGATGCCGACCGTCGTGGTCGCCCATTCGCCGACCCCGTCGATCGTCAGGACCACGGCCTCCTCGAAGGGAGACGGAAAGAAGGCCGAGGCAGCGTGGGCCTGATGATGCTCGCTGAACAGCAGCTTCGCCTCACCGTCGAAAGCGGGGTCGAAGCGGCGGAGTTCCGTCACCAGCAGCGATTTCTGGAACAGCTTCTCGCGCAGCCACACCGGGATCGCCATGGCGAAGGACCGGTATCCGCGCGGCGCGAAGGCCAGATAGGTCTCCAGCAGCCGTTCGAACTTCAAAAAAGGCTTGTCGTAGAAGACGACATGGTCGACGTCGCTCAGCCCGATCCCAGCCTCCTCCAGCACATAGGCGATGGCCCGGCGGGGAAAGGCGGAGTCATGCTTCTTGCGAGTGAAGCGTTCCTCCTGCGCGGCCGCGACGATGGCGCCGTCCACCACCAGCGCGGCCGCGCTGTCGTGGTACAGGCCGGAAATGCCGAGAATGCGCAAGGAGAGGCCTCCGTCAGAACACGGTGTAGATGAAGGGGGCGATGGCGCTGCCCTTGGTCAGCACGACCAGACCACCCAGCACCGTCATCATGATCAGGATGGGGAGCAGCCAGAACTTCTTGCGCTCGCGCATGAAATACCAGAATTCACGGAAAAAACTCATCGATGGAGCCTCGGGATCGGCGTCTGGGATCAGAATTGGCGGCGGATGCTGTCGGGAGCCGGGCCGGGCGGACGGCGGACGATCCAATAGCTGTCCGCCTGGGAATCGAAGGCCAGCTTCAGAGGCCGTTTGCCCAGCGCCCGCATGAGAAGCCCGATCGGCGCCACGCCGACGTAAAACATCAACCCCATGATCAAGGGGCTGGTGACCCGGTGCAACAGAAGCCCGAACCGCGTCCACAGCCGGTTGAACGGCCCCAGCAGCGCCGGTGCGGCAAGGGCCAGCAGCAGCACAGCCAGGGCGCCCCCCAGCCACCACTCGGCCCCGCTGCTGCCACGCCACAGCTTCAGGGCGCCGATCACTCCGAAGAATCCGGCGAAGACGAAGCCGAAGCCACGGTCGCTGCTGCCCTGCACCTCGTCGGTGTCGCGCGATAGATTCTCGTGCAACTGGCTGGCCGACATTCGACTGGTCCGTGTGTGGGTGTCCGGAAAGGGAACCGCTTCGGTGGTAAAGACAGCCCCCCGGCCCTGTCAAGGCTTACGGGAAGACCGCAGGCTCAGCGGTCGCGCAATATCAGCAGATCGACCAGCAGTCCGACCAGCGTGATCAGCATCTGGAAGGCCAGGATGGCAAAGGCGACGGCGAGCGCACGATCGGGCGCCACCGCGAACAGGCCCAGCATGCCGACCAGCGAGGCCTCGCGCAAGCCAAGCCCGCCGATGGTCACGGGAGCCAGCAGCAACACCGTCAGCGCGCCGATGATCACACACCACAGGGCGAAGGACAGCTCAATCCCCAACCCGGCCCCCAGCAACTGGGTAGCGAAGGCCTGGACCAGCTGCGCCGCGACGCCGTAGGCCAAGGACAGAACAAGCGTCCGCGGCTGCGCCGCATGGAAGGTCCAGGTGTCGAGAAACAGACCGACCGGGCCGCTGAACCGGCCCCGCCATCCGTCCCCGACCAAGACCATGCGGGCAAGGCCACGGACGCGCTCCAAGGCCAGCAGGCTCGAAGCGGTGGCGATCAGCGTCAATCCGCCGACCAACGCCAGCAGAAGCGTGTTGCCGAAGCGGTGGGTCTCGACCAGGAGTCCACCCAATGTGGTCAGCAGAAGGGCCGCCAGCGAGGTCATCTTGTCGAAGGCGACGGAGGACACCACCCGCCCGCTCTCGCCGGTGCCGCGCGCCAATCGGTAGGCCTTCACCGCCTCACCCGCCAACTGGCCAGGCAGCAGGAGCGAGTAGGCCTGCGCCACCAGCACGAAAGCGAGGATCGAGCGGACCCGCCGCCCGGGGATCAGGATTTGGAGTTTTGCCGCGTTGATGACATGGAACGTCCCATAGAGCAGGGCCGCCACCAGGGCGTGCCACGGCTCCACCAGAGCAAGCTGGCGCATGGCGTCACCGACGTCGAATCGAACGATCAGGAAGGCGACGAGCGCTCCGCTGATCAGGAGCTTGACGGCGTAGGCCATGGTGACGGGCAGCTTTCCGGAACGTGCGTTTGGAGTCTTGGCGCGGGGTGGCGGAGGCGCCACCGGAACGCGCGGACCCTACAGGCGCGCAGCCTCCCGGAAAAGGATTTTGCCCACCCGCCCTCCAGGTCACAGGAGGCTGGGAACAGCGCGACAAAACTCCAAGCCCCCTCCCTTATTTCCAGCTTGACGCGCGGGTGCCCAACAGGGTTGGCATGGCTCTGCACCCGTTCAGCCAACCTTCGCGAGCATCCTTCATGCCCCTGGCCAGCTCCTCTTTGGCAAGCACCAGCGCATCCCCCGCGGCGCTTTCACCCGCCCTGGTCACCTGGATCGGAGCGCTGGTGCTGGTGCTGGTCGCCTTTGCCTTCTATGGCGCCTACATCGACGTTGGCTACAATTACGCCGACGACGGGCACTATGCGCAGACCGCCTACGAATTCCGCCTGGGCACCGATCCACACGCCATCCGCTTCGGCTATGGGCTTCTGTGGCACAAGGCCGGCGACTGGATGTTTCGCGTGACCGGCCCCAGCTACGCCGCCGTGCGCGCGCTTTTCTTCATGGTGGCCGGTGCAACCACGGTTCTGGTCTGGCTGTCCGCGCGGTTCCTCGGGATCGAAGCTCCGATGGCCGCTGTCGCCGCTGCCATCGCCCTGCTGGTCCCAGCCTACCCCGCCACCGCCTTCTACGGCTTCTGCACCTTGCTGAACGTCGCGGCGCAGGTGCCGGCGGCGCGGCAGGGCGCGGCTCTGCGTGCACGCGACCTTGTGCTGCCGGCGCTCATCCTGTCCTTCACCTTCCAGATCCGCGCGGATTTCGGTTACGTCTTCAGCCTGCCGCTCGCCGCGATGGTGCTGCACGCCGGCTTGGCCGCCCGGGAGCGGCGGTTTCGGCGGTTTGCCGGACTGGCGGCCACGGCGCTCGGGGTTTTCATCCTGGGTCAGCTCCCATTGGCTGTCCTGGCAATCCGGGGCGGCTACCTCGATCTCATGGTGGGCGAGTATCTGCGTTACCCAAAGGCCATCACCCTGATCCTTCTGCGCTTGCTGCATCTGGAACCGGCCGCCGCCTCCGGCGCCGGCACGCTGCTGCCGCGCGTGCCGCTGACCGCGCTTTGGGCCGGGCCGCCCGATCAGGCGGCGCTTGCCCTTCTGACCTACGGTTGCCCGCTGGTGATCGCTGGTTTCGCTCTCTTCGAGATGGTGGCGGTCGCCCGCTCATCGAAAGGAACACGGGCGGGCCGCATCGGGGTCGCCGGAGTCGTGGCCCTGGGGGCCTGCGCCAGCCTGCCGCATTATTTCCTTTACCGGCCCGATCTGCCGCACATCGCCAACTTCATGCCAGGCTTCCTGTTGCTGAGCGCGCTGTTTGCAGCCCGCTGGTGGGAGGCCACCACCACCGGCAGCCGGTGGGGGGGAGCTTCTCTGCCCGGCCTGTTGCTCCTGTTGGCTCTGCCGCTGGTCTATCTGTGGACGGGATCGAGCAATCCCGGCACCGGCTCCCCAGCCCTGGCTGCCGGCCGGACCATACCCTTCAGCTCAGCCAACGGCGTCCATGTCCGCGTCACCGCCGGGGAGCACGCTCTGTTGAGCGGGTTGCGCGAAGTGATCCTCTCCCATTCCCAACCGGGTGACCGCATCGTCTGCCTGCCCTTCTGTCCCGGCATCGCTTTCCTGGCCGAGCGGCGGATGCTGCTGCGTGAGCATTACGTGGACGATTCCCTGCTGGTTACCGATCCGGGCTGGATTGAACGCACCATCGCCCTGACGGAAGCGGCGCGCCCACCGCTGGTCATTACCTTCGATTGGGCGATGAACGGAACCGAGCTATCGCGGGTTCGGAACTGGGCAGCCCCCTACTACGCCTATCTGGACAGAGTGGCCGTGGAAAAGCGTGATGTGCTGGGCGCCACGGTCCATATCCTGCGTAAGGCGGGCTCCTGACCCATGGTTCTGACGGCTCTTCCCAAGGGAACCGGTGTTTCGTGGCGTCAGCTGCTGAATGGGATTTGTGGCAACGTTGCCGCCTCGCTGTGGTGGGCTCCAGGCTTGGCCAAGCGCCTCTATCAGTGGCGGGGGGCTCGCTTTCACGATCGAGCCAGTGTGTTTCTGGGGCGTGGTGTCGTCATCGACAACCGCCACCCGGAGCTGCTGGAGATCGGTGCTGATGTCTGGATCACCGCCGGCTGCATCCTGCTGACCCATTCCTATTGCAGCGCCTTGCAGCGGCGTGCCCACGGCATGGAGGAAACGGTGGCCGGTCTCGTCATCGAGGAGGGCGCCTTCATCGGCGCCGGTTCCATCCTGCTGCCCGGCGTGCGGATCGGCCGTGGTGCCTATGTCGCGGCCGGATCCGTGGTGGCGGCGGATGTTCCGCCTGGAATGCTGGTTGCTGGCAATCCGGCACGCGTCATCCGACCTCTGGGCCAATCCTCCGTTTGAAGCAGAGGCGCTTGCTTTGGAGTCTTGTCGCGCCCCCGCTGGCTGGCCGGGCGCGCCTAAACTCCAAAAACAAAGAAGGACCGCCGAAGCGGTCCTTCCTGTGGATCCGGTTTGAAAACGACCTCAGCGGTAGAGCTGGGCGATTTTCCGTTCCGGGATTGGTGGGGCCGAGGGGTGCAGGAGGACGCCGGTCTCATCGACCTCCACCTTCGCTTCCGGATAGACCGCGAGCGCCAGCTGGAGGGATTCGATGAAGCGTTTGCGGAAGTCGCGCAGCCGGCTGTAGCCGGCTCCAAACTGTTCGAAAACGGCGGCCCAGGTGACCGTCGTCGGTTTGCTCAGGCTGTGCAGCCGGTAGGCAAGCCAGATGTAGATGTCGATGCTGGCGCTGTTGTTCTGGATGTGACGCAGGGCCGGCTCCCAGATCGGAACCGGATGGGCCTTGAGTTCATTGAAGAAGGCGTCCGACAACAGCACGCGATCCTCCCAGAAGCTGCCTTGCTGGGGCTCGTTCGCCGTGGAAAGGTGAATGCCGCCCTTCACGATGGTGTCCTTCGAGAAGCCGACCCCGTTGGCGTCGTCCCAAGCAAAGGTGAGGTTGCAGGCAGCGATGCGGCAGGACTGTTCCCGGATGTCCCGGTAGGTCTGGCCACCGATTGACAGACCCATGCGGTCCAGCCACTCGTGCATGCTGCGGCCGAGTTCGACCTCGCGGCTGTCGGTCTGGATCGCCCGGGTTTGCAGATAGAGGAGGATCATGCGGGCGCGGCTGCCGTAGGGAACGCCGTAAAGGCGAAATCCTCCACCACGGACCGGCAGACGACCGGGCTCGATCAGAAGACGAATCCGGTAGCCACGGCGCTCCCAGGGAACATCGTCAGGGAGGCGGCGATGTGGAAGCGCCGTCAGGGCAAAACCGGAGTAGGTAATGCCAAGATCCTGCCGCTCTTCCTCCAGAACGGCGGCAGCGATGTCGACCAGTGCGCGACGTTCGGGTGTGGCTTGAAGAGCCTTGGCCTGTTCCCGTCCCACGGCGGTGACGAGCTGGTGAATCGTCCCCATGGTGGATCGACCTCGTTTCTTGCAGCGATCATCCCGATATATCCCTCGCCGTTTGGAGAGGCAACTTGGAGTCTTGTCGCTCAAGCTATTTGAAGATTATTTGAGATCTCCTATTAGTTTGCGCGACAAGACTCCAGTGGAGAATCACGAGTCGCGCGACAAGACTCCAAAAGCAGGAAGACAAGACTCCAGGGGATCATGTCCACAGGCTGTGGATAACTTTCGGCCCGCGACAAGACTCCAGCGCACAACTTTGACCGGTAAAACGAATCGGGATGTTGGCGAATCGTCGCGAGATCCGAGTCGCGTATTTGTTCTTGCCCGATTCGCGGTTCCGGAGTCTCGAACGCCCCTCTCCGGGGAACCGGGAGGGGCGCGACAAGACTCCAAAGTGGGAACTGGCTGCGCAGCGGATCAGGCGCGGCCGTACGTGTCGTCGATACGCACGATGTCGTCTTCGCCGAGATAGGCGCCGGACTGAACCTCGATCAGGTTCAGCGGCACCTTGCCGGGATTCTCCAACCGATGGACGGCGCCCAGGGGAATGTAAACGGACTCGTTCTCGCGCAGGAGGATCTGTTCGTCGTCGCGGGTGACCAGAGCGGTGCCGTTGACCACCACCCAATGCTCCGCCCGGTGGTAGTGCTTCTGCAAGGAGAGCCGAGCACCGGGAGCGACGGTCAACCGCTTGACCTGGAAGCGGTCGCCTTCGTGCACCGATTGGTAGAAGCCCCAGGGACGGTGGACCTTGCGGTGGGTCAGCGGCTCGGTGCGGCCATCGCGCTTGAGCTGCTCGACCAGAATCTTGACGTCCTGCACCCGGTCGCGGGAAGCGACCAGGATGGCGTCGTCGGTCGCGACGACGACCGTGTCCTCCAGCCCGACCAGCGCCACCAGAGCGTCGCTTTCGCTGCGGACGTAGGAATTCCGGGTGTCATGCATCAGCACGTCACCATGCCGGACATTGCCGTCGGCGTCGCGCTGTCCGACCTCCCACAGGGCCGACCAGGCACCGACGTCGGTCCAGCCCATGTCGGCGGCCACCACCGCGGCGACGCTGGTCCGTTCCATCACCGCGTAGTCGATCGAGGTGCCGGGGGAGGCCGCAAAGGCATCCTTGTCGAGCCGGAAGAAGTCCAGGTCGCGGTTGCCGGCGGCGAGCGCCGCCTTGGCCGCCGCCAGCACCTGGGGCTCGAAGCGTTCCAGCTCGGACAGGAACAGGCCGGCTGGGAAAAGGAACATGCCGCTGTTCCAAAGATAGTCACCGCTTGCCAGGAAACCCTCGGCGACCTTGAGGGTCGGCTTCTCGACGAAGGTGGCGACGCTGAAGGAGCCCTCATGGCCGGCGATAGGGGAGCCACGCCGGATGTAGCCGTATCCGGTTTCCGGCGCGTGCGGCACGATGCCGAAGGTCACCAGCTGGCCGGCGGCGGCCACGGCGGCGGCGGCATCGACGGTGGCCAGGAAGGCGTCCTGGTTGCGGATCAGGTGATCGGCCGGCAGCAGCAGCAGCAGGGCCTCGGGATCCGTCTCCGCCAGAGTCAACGCGGCCACTGCGGCGGCGGCCGCGGTGTTGCGCGCCACCGGTTCCAGAATGATCGCCTGGGGCGCCAGCCCGATCTGGCGCACCTGCTCCGCGATGATGAAGCGGTGCTCCTGGTTGCAGATCAGCAGCGGAGCGGCGAAGCGCCCGGTTCCATGAACCCGGGCCGCGGTGTCCTGTAGCATCGACTGGTCGGAGCAGAGCGGCAGCAGCTGTTTCGGGTAATGCTCGCGTGACATCGGCCACAGCCGGGTGCCCGAACCGCCGGACAGGATGACGGGATGGATCTGCGGGGAAGGGGAGCGGGCCATGGCGGTGAGTTCGCATGCTGGGAAAGGGACTGCTCTCTCAAGCATGTACCGTGTCACCGTCTCAAGCGCCACGACAAGAATGAACTACCGCAACCCGGTCCCTGGACTGGGCGTTTCTCCATGCCGCTTTGGCGCTGGGTGTGGGAGGCGTCAACGGGAAAGCGGGAGGTCGGCCATGCCGTCGGCGGTCGCGGGAGCAGCGGGCGGGCGCGCATCCGGCAGGGAAAACGGGCGGAGCCGCTTGTGGATGGGCCGGCGTGGCACCGCTCCGGTGTCGTAGGCGAGGAAGGCGACGAGGAATTGCATGCCCAGGATCACGGGCAGACCGGCCAGCATCACGGTGCCGGCCGTCGCCGGAACCCCGTGGGCGGCGTTCCAGCTCCATCCCGCGGCGCCCAGAAGGATGCCCGTCGGCAGCAGCAGCAGCGCCAGCAGAAGATAGATCGAGGCGATCGACACGTCGCGCAGCACGTAGCTGTAGAACAACCGCTTGGCGAAGTTGCGCAGATGCGCCGCCAGGAAGCGTGGAATCTCCGCGCCGATCTTCAGGTTGCTCGTCTCGTCGCGGTAGCGCGCCGCCATCGGCACGTCCGCCACCACCGCACGGGCGAGGTTGAGGCGGAACAGCATGTCGGATTCGAAGAAGTAGCGATGCGCTATCTTGTCGCGGGGCAGCTCCATCAGCACATCGCCGTGGATGGCGACGTAGCCGTTGGTCGGATCGAAAACGTTCCAGTAGCCGCTCGACAGCTTCGAGAAGAAGGACAGGGCGGCGTTGCCGACCAGCCGCACCGCCGGCATCTCGCGGAGCTGGTCGAGGTCGTGGAAGCGGTTGCCCTTGGCGTAGTCGGCTTCACCCTCCAGGATCGGGCGGACGATGCGGGGCAGCAGCGCCGGATCCATCTGGCCGTCACCGTCGATCTTCACCAGGATGGTGGCGCCGTCCTCCGCCGCCCGCCGCATGCCGGTCAGCGTCGCGCCGCCGACCCCCTGGTTGACGGCATGGGTCAGCACGGTGACCCGCGGGTCGCGGGCCTCGCACCGCACGAGTTCGCCCGTCCCGTCCGGGCAGGCGTCGTCGACCACGTAGATCGCCGCCACCTCCGGCCCGATCGCGGCGATGACATCCAGCACATGGGCGCGCACGCGGTAGCAGGGAATGACGACCGCGATCCTGTGGGGAGGGATGCCGGGGTGCGCGCTCATGGCGCCTCCCTCGTCCAGGCGGTGATCGAGAACATCGCCGTGAAACGCGGTCCGGGCAGTGGCCGGTGGGTGCGGTGGCGGGGACGGAAGCCCCGGTTCTCCAGGAAGGCCTCGACCTCGGCGGCGGTGTGGTAATGGTCGGCCGGCTTGGTGACGCCGAAGGCCTGACGGGCAAGCGCATACAGGCCGCTTTCCGTCGGCAGCGAGGTGAAGAGATGACCGCCCGGCGCCAGCCAGGCGGCGATCCGTTCCACCGGAGGGGCGAGATCGGGGAAATGCTCCAGCACGTCGGCGGCGACGACCGCGTCGAAGGGCTGCGGGTAGCTGGTGGTCAGGATGTCGGTCTCGTCGAGCCGGACATTGGCCAGCCGGTGTTCCGCCACCACCCGGCGGGCGTCGCGGGCGTCTCGGTCGATGCAGACCACCTCGCGGAAGCGCCCGGACAGGGTCGGCAGGAACACGCCGCCACCGCCGCCGAAATCCAGGCAGCGGCCGTCGGCCTTCACGCCGACCCGGTCCATCAGCGCGTTGATGGCGCGCAGCCGGGTCCAGAAGGCGGTGCGCAGGATCGGGTTGGGGTGGTGATAGAGGCTGGGCGTGTCGGTGCTGCCCGATGCGATCCGCCGCAGGAAAGCCGGGTCCACCGGGACGAAGGGCGTGCTGGGCGGGTTCATGGAGCAGGATCCGTGATGGTGGGGGTGAAGCCGGCGCCGATCAGGAGTTTGGCAGCGAACGGCGCCACAACGCTGCCGGGGGGGCGGCTGGGCGGAAGGAGGTCGTTCGCGGCGAGCATCGTGTCGGGTGCTCCAGGATCAGGCCCGAGTGATGCCCGAGCCGGCGGAGGGCTGTCAACCGCAAGGGTGGGCGCGAGGGTGGGTGACAAGCGTGGCGGTGTCGGTGAATGCGGTTGACAACGCAAGGCCAGCCGCTACGAAGGGGCATCGCCCTCGGCCGGGTCAGCGTGGGGCGGGGAGTTCTTCGAGCATGAGCACGCGCACCATCTCCATCATCGCTCCTTGCCACAACGAGGAGGAGGTGATCGCCGAATTCCACCGCCGGCTTTGCGCGGCGATGGAGGGGCTGGAGGAGGATTGCCAGATCCTCTACGTCGACGACGGCAGCACCGACCGCACGCCGCTGATCCTCAAGGAGATCTGCGACCGCCAGCCCAACGTGACGGTGCTGCGGCTGTCGCGCTGCTTCGGTCACCAGATGGCGCTGACCGCCGGCATCGACCACGCCAAGGGCGACGCCGTCGTCATCATCGATTCCGACCTTCAGGATCCGCCCGAGGTCATCCATGCCCTGGTCGACAAATGGCGGTCCGGCGTGCAGGTCGTCTACGCCCAGCGCTCCTCCCGCGAGGGGGAGACGCGTTTCAAGCTGGCCACCGCCCACGCCTTCTATTGGCTGATCAACCGGGTGTCCGACGTTCACATTCCCTCCAACGTCGGCGACTTCCGGCTGATGGACCGTGTCGTCGTCGATGCGCTGCGCGCCATGCCGGAGCAGCACCGGCTGCTGCGCGCGATGATCAGCTGGCTGGGCTACCGCCAGGACGTCGTTCCTTACCGTCGCGACCGCCGTCACGCCGGAGTCACCAAATACCCGTTGCGCAAGATGGTGCGGTTGGCCTTGGACGGGCTGGTGTCCTCCTCGGCGGTGCCGCTGCGGCTGGTGTCGATCGTCGGGCTGGCAACCTTCCTGTCCTCCATCCTCGCCGTGTTCGCCGCCTTCGTCTGGTGGGCCTCGACCGGCCGCTGGCTGCCGGAACCGCTGTCGGTCTTCCTGATCGGTCTGGTCTTCACCGGCCTCCAGCTCTTCTGCTTCGGCGTCATGGGGGAGTACATCGGCCGCATCTACGGCGAGGTCAAGCGCCGGCCGCTCTATCTGATCGGCGAACGGCTGGGCCGGGGCGAGCCGGGGCGGTCGCGCCCCGCCACGAAGGCCGCTGCCGAAATCGAGCGGGTGTGACTGGCCGATGCGCCTGCTGCTTCTGAACTATGAATTCCCTCCGCTGGGCGGCGGAGCGGCGACGGCCAGCCGCCATCTGATCCGCGAATGGGCCGCCATGGGGGTCGAGGTCCGGGTCGTGACGAGCCACTTCCCCGGCCTTCCCTGGCGCGAGGAACAGGATGGCGCCGTCATTCACCGCCTGCCGGTCCTCCGCCGCCGCCGCGACCGTGGCCGGATCGGCGAGATGGCGCTCTACATGGCCGGCGCCTCCCTGTTTGCGCCTGTTCTGGCGGCCCGCTGGAAGCCGGACGCGGCGCTCGCCTTCATCGGCATCCCCAGTGGCCCGGTCGCCTGGAGCCTGAAGGGGTTGACCGGCATCCCCTACGTGGTCTGCCTGCGTGGCGGCGACGTGCCGGGCTTCCGCTGCGAGGGTGTGGATGGTTTCCACCGTCTCCTGGCCCCGGCGACCCGCCGGATCTGGGGGCAGGCGGCGGCGGTCACCGCCAACAGCCAGGGGTTGGCCGATCTTGCCCGTGCCTTCATGCCGGATCTGGCGGTCCCGGTCATCCCCAACGGCGTCGATTCCACCCTTTTCCACCCCGCTTCCTGCCCTCCCTCTTCCGCCTCCAATGGCCCGGTCCGGCTTCTGGCGGTCGGTCGGCTGGTTGGGCAGAAGGGTTTCGATCTGCTGTTCAACGCGCTTGCCCGGCCCGGATTGGAGCGGGCCGAACTGGATCTGGTCGGTGACGGCGAGTGGCGCGCCGACCTGGAAGCGCAAGCCGTCCGGCTGGGGCTGGCGGGACGCATCCGGTTCCGGG
>NZ_JAIFZR010000002.1:842500-1183147 GCF_020005195.1 Azospirillum agricola | reverse complement strand
ACGGCCTTGATCGCCGTGCCCGCCGACCTCGCGGAGGAGGTGCTGCGGCGCGCCCAGGCGGCGACGGCCGGTGAAAAGGCGCTGATCGACAGCGTCCGGCGCGGCGACGCCCCGCGCGACAGCATGGCCGTGCTGCCCGAGAAATGGTGAGGAAAGCCCCCATGCCAGCCTCCTTGCGCATCGGCCTGATCGGCTTCGGCGAGGTCGGGTCGAGTTTCGCCCGCGGCTTCCTCGCCGACGGCCTGACCGGACTCGTCGCCTACGACGAACCACGGAGCGATGCCCAGCGCGATCTCGCCCGCCGGCGCTCCGTCGAGCTGGGGGTCCCCCTGCTCGACGACCCGGCGGGACTCGCCGACCGCGATCTCGTCGTCTGCTGCGTTCCGCAGGATCAGGCAATGGCGGCGGCCGAACGCTGCGCCGGGGCCATCGCGCCCGACGCCCTCTACGTCGACGTCAACTCGCTGGGGCCGCCCGACAAGATCGCCGTGGCCGAACGGGTCGCCGCGCTGGGCCGGACCTTCGTCGACGCGGCGATCATGGGGATGCCGATCAACGACCTCCACCGCGTTCCGGTGCTGGCCTCGGGCGAGGCGGCGCAACGCTTCGCCGAACTGGGCGGCCGGGCCGGCATGCGCATCCGGGTGGCCGGTGCCCGGCCCGCGACGCGGCCGGCGTCAAGATCCTGCGCAGCGTGGTGACCAAGGGGCTGGAATGCCTGCTGGTCGAAAGCCTGACGGCGGCCCGCCGCCACGGCCTCGACCACGCGGTGCTGGACAGCCTCGTCGGGCTGTTCGGGCCGCAAAGCCGCGCGGTCTTCGACTTCCTGATCCGCACCCACGCCGTGCACGCACAGCACATCGCCAACACGCTGCGCCGCCGCCGCCGGCGAACGGGGGCTGGCCGCCGCCGCGAACGGACGGCTTCCCGCCGGCACCGACGACGCCGTCGCCCTCTTCGACCGCCACCTCGACACCCCGCGGAGACCCCCGCATGAGCATTGGTTCGTGTCCACGCGCGGCCCGCGATCCTCGCCGCCGCTACGCCATGGGCACCGCCTTCCGCATGGGGCCGGGCTATTTCCCGGTGCTGCTCGGCGGCCTGCTGGCCCTGCTCGGCGCCGCCATCAGCCTGCGGGCGCTGTGGATCGACGAGGGCAACCGGATGGGCGGCCTCGCGTGGCGGCCGGTCCTGCTGGTGCTCGGGCGGGGTCTTGTCCTTCGCCCTGCTGCTGCTGAGCTGGCGCTCTTGCTGGCCTGGCCACTGGAGGGCTGGCAGCGCCTTCTCGCTCGGTCGTTCGTCTACGGGACCTCAAGATCTCCTCTGAGCGGGAAACTCGATGCTACGCCTGCTCGATTCTCTCTGACCGAAAGTGCTAACCTGAGGCTCGGTCTCTCGCTGCCGGCGGGGGCTGCCGGGATGACCATGGCGGCCGGGCGCGCACCATGCTGCAATTCCAATGGCGGCTCGACCACCTCGATCCTGAAACCTCGTCGGTGGTGACCTGCCTCGACGGCCACGCCATGGCCCGCCAGGGCCGCGCCGGGCCGGCGCTGGCGGTGTCGGCGCTCGGCTCCTTCTTCGCCGGCTGCGTCGCCACCCTGCTGATCGCGCTGTTCTCGCCGCTGCTGGGCGCCATCGCCGTGCGCTTCGGGCCGGCCGACTATTTCTCGCTGATGGTCGTCGGGCTGGTCGGGGCGGTGGTGCTGGCGCAGGGCTCGCTTCTGAAGGCGGTGGCGATGATCGTGCTCGGCCTTCTGCTCGGGCTGGTCGGGACGGACGTCAACTCGGCGGTGTCGCGCTTCGACTTCGGCCTGCCGGAGCTGGCCGACGGCATCAACTTCGTCGTGCTGGCGATGGGTCTGTTCGGCATCGGCGAGATCATCGTCACGCTGGAACGCCGCAAGGACGAGGAGGGGACCGTCATCCCGCACGGCCGGGTCTGGCCCAGCCTGGACGACACCCGCCGCTCCTGGAAGCCGGTGCTGCGCGGCACCGCGCTGGGCTCGCTGCTGGGGCTGCTGCCGGGGCGGCGGCACCGCGCTCGCCTCCTTCGCCGCCTACGCGCTGGAGAAGAAGCTGTCGCCCACGCCCGGACGCTTCGGCAAGGGCGCCATCGAGGGGGTCGCCGCCCCGGAATCGGCCAACAACGCGCGGCGGCGCAGACCTCCTTCATCCCGCTGCTGACGCTGGGGCTGCCGTCCAACGCGGTGATGGCGCTGATGGTCGGCGCCATGATGATCCACGGCATCACGCCGGGGCCGCAGATCATGACCGCCCGGCCCGACCTGTTCTGGGGCATGATCGCCAGCATGTGGATCGGCAATTTGATGCTGGTGCTGCTCAACATGCCGATGATCGGGCTGTGGGTGCGGCTGCTGCGCATTCCCTACGGCTGCTCTACCCGGCCATCCTGCTGTTCGCCTGCATCGGCATCTACAGCGTCGGCAACAGCGCCTTCGACGTCGGCCTCGCCGCCGCCTTCGGGCTGCTCGGCTACATCCTGGTCAAGGCCGCCTTCGAGCCGGCGCCGCTGCTGCTGGGATTCATCCTCGGCCCGCTGATGGAGGAGAATCTGCGCCGGGCCATGACCATGTCGCGCGGCGACGCCGGAGTCTTCCTGCGCGAGCCGGTCAGCCTGGGCCTGCTGCTGCTCGCCTCCTCCTTCTGGCCGCCACGCTGCTGCGGCCGTCAAGCGCGGCCGCCGCGAGGTCTTCGTCGAATGAGCGCCGGTTCCTGGAAAGCGCGCATGAAGCCGGACGCCGATATAGGCCGATGATGTCGACAGGAATTTAGGAGTGATGACCTGGAATGTTTCAGGCGGGCTTCATGAAATTTCTGAGAAATACACGGGCCCTCCGGCGGTCCGAACGCCAGGACTGACGCAGGAGACGGTTTCTTCCGCGGCAGCCCGCCGCGCCGCGCGGCTCGCCGCCGGCCCGCTCAGAACAGGGGCCGCAGGGCGAGATGGGCGCCCAGCGCCAGCAGGCCCAGGAAGAAGCAGCGCCGGAAGGTGTCCTGACGCACGCGAAGGCGCAGCCATTGGCCGAGCAGCATGCCGGCCAGGGACGGAAGCAGGGCCAGCAGGGACATCCCCACCAGCGCGCCGGCGAAACACGCCGTGCTGGGCCAGACCGGCGGCCAGCGCCACCGTGGAGACGGTGAAGGACAGCCCCAGGGCCTGCACCAGCTCCTCCCTCTCCAGGGCGAGGGCCTGGAGGTAGGGGACGGCCGGGATCACGAAGACGCCGGTGGCGGCGGTCACCAGCCCGGTCGCCAGCCCGACCAGCGGCCCCATCCACCGCTCGCTCCCGGCCGGCACGCGCAGCGCGCCGGACAGGCCGAGGATCGCGTACAGCACCAGGGCGATCCCCAGCGCCATGGTCGCGACCCCCGACGCGTCGCTGGCCAGGAAGCCGGCGCCCACCCAGGTTCCCAGGCACACACCCGCCATCATCGGCCACAGCCTTTCCAGAAGAGGGCCGAATCGGGGGCCGCTCGCCAACTGCCAGACATTCGTCACGAGCGAAGGCACGATCAGCAGCGAGGCCGCCTCCGCCGGCGGCATGACGAGACCCAGCAGCCCCATGGCGACGGTGGGAAGACCCAGCCCGATCATCCCCTTCACGCCACCGGCGAGCAGGAATGTCAGGGCTACGGCGGCGATGATGGGGAGGGAGTGGCTCGGCATGGAGCCGATCTAGACGCCGATCCGGGCACGGGACAATGCGGATGATCCGCAGCGTGCCTCAGGCGTGGACGAAGGCAGAGGCCCAGCCGGGGCACGGAGGCCGCGACCGCCCCAGCCGTGGCAGATCGGCAACACACCAGCGGCGGCGCGTCAGCAAAATCGTAGGTAGTCACACAATTCTTGCCAGAGCCGCCGCCCGCTGAATACAATGATAATCATTCGCATTTTTGCCGATCCGCACCGACGTTCGCCTCCACCGGGAGGACGCCGTGCCGGCCGCTGAAGTTGCGTCACAGAGACCGCCGCCTGGTAGAGGAATCGGCCCCATGAATCGTGTCCGCGGCAAGGCTGCTCCGCGCCAAACCGTTCCCCCTCGCAACCGCCCGTCCGTTGCGCCCGACGCCTCCGCTCCGGGCCTGCGCCCGGTCGCCATGGCCGTCCAGCTGGCCGGCGCCGTGCTGGCGGGCGGGCTTTCCCTCGCGCCGGCCGCCCATGCCCAGACGGCAGCCACCCAGACGGCAGCCACGGCCGGCACGGTCAACGCCAGCGTGCCCGCCGGTCCGCTTGCCGATTCGCTGAACCGCTTCGCGGCGCAGGCGGGCGTCTCCATCGCGGTGGACGCGGAGCAGGTCCGGGGCAGGACCGCTCCGGCGCTGAACGGCACGACGACGGTGGAGGACGGCTTCCGCCGCGGCTGCTGGCGGGGAGCAGCTACCAGATCGGACGCGGCCCGTCGGGCTACAGGCTGGTCGCGCAGGGCGCCGCCCCGGCGGCCGGCACGGCTGCGGCGGGCGGCACGGTGCTGCCGGCCCTCCAGGTCACGGCCAACTCCGCTCCGCTTCCCGGCGAGCTCCAGCGGCCCTACGCCGGCGGACAGGTGGCGCAGGGCGGATCGCTGGGCCTGCTCGGCTCCCGCAACGTCATGGACACGCCGTTCAGCGTGACCAACTACACCTCCCAGCTCATCGAGGACCAGCAGGCGCGCACGGCGGCCGACACGCTGATCAACGATTCGTCGGTGCGCACCACCACCGGCAGCAACGGCTTCGACGACACCTTCCAGATTCGCGGCTTCGCCGTGTCCGCCACCGACGTCGGCTTCAACGGCATGTACGGCCTGGTGTCGCAGAACCGCGTGCCGGCGCAGATCATCGAGCGCATCGAGCTGCTGAAGGGCCCCGGCGCGCTCGCCAACGGCATCGCCCCGGCAACAGCATCGGCGGCCGGCATCAACATCGTCAGCAAGCGCGCCGGCGACGAGCCGCTGACCCGCCTGACCACCACCTACCAGAGCGACGCCAACTTCGGCCTGAGCGCCGACGTCGGCCGCCGCTTCGGGGCGAACAAGGAGTGGGGCGTCCGCTTCAACGGCCTGCTGCGCGGCGGCGAGGGCTCGGTCGACGGCGGCGACGCGCGGACCGGCCTCGGCACGCTGGCGGTGGATTACCGGGCGAGCGGCTGCGCTGGTCGCTCGACGGCATCGTGCAGCGCGACAGCACGGACAATTTCCGCCCGCAGGTCAGCATCCTGTCGACCACGACCGCCATCCCGGCGCCGCCGGACGCGCGCGGCAACTGGTATCCCGGCACGACGCTGGTCCAGAAGGACACGACGGTCGCCTCGAACATCGAGTTCGACCTGACCGACTGGCTGACCGTGTACGCCGGCCTCGGCTACCGCGACGGCTCGAACGATCAGGTCTTCCCGTCCTCCAGCCCGGCCGTCAACGCGCTCGGCAACTTCACGGTCCGCAACTCCTACTACGACTCCTACACCCGGACGACCAGCGGCATGGCCGGCACGCGCCTGCGCTTCGACACGGGGCCCGTCCGCCACGCCATCAACGTCGGCTTCACCGGCTTCCAGCAGGAGGCCGGCAACGCCTACATCCAGTCGGCCGGCTCGGTCGCGACGAACATCTACCGGCCCTCGCGGCTTCCCGCCATCACGGCCGCGCGCACCGACCCGACGAAGGCGTCCGAGACGACGCTGACCAGCGTCGCGGTGGCCGACACGATGTCCTTCCTGGACGACCGCCTGCTGCTGACGCTGGGCGTGCGCGACCAGCAGGTCACCTTGAAGAGCTACAGCACCGCCACCGGCGCGATGACCAGCAAGTACGACGCCAGCGCGACGACGCCGCTGGCCGGCCTGGTCGTCAAGCCGCTGGAGAACCTCTCGCTCTACGCCAACTACGCCGAGGGGCTGAGCCGCGGCACCATCGTCGGCGCCGGCTACGCCAACACCGGCGCGGTGCTCGCCCCGTTCAAGTCCAAGCAGTACGAGGCCGGCGTCAAGGTCGACTGGGGCACCGTCACCACGACGGCGGCGGTCTTCCAGATCTCCAAGCCGAACTCGATCCGCACCGCCTCGAACGACCTCGCCTACGACGGCGAGCAGCGCAACCGCGGCCTGGAGCTCTCCGCCTACGGCGAGATCCTGCCCGGCCTGCGCGCCATGGCCAGCGCGACCTTCCTGAAGCCGGAGCTGACCCGCACCGCCGTCGCCGCCGAGCAGGGCAACGACGCCGCCGGCGTGCCGGACAAGACCTTCTCCGGCAGCCTCGACTGGACCACCCCTTGGGTGCCCGAGCTGTCGCTGAACGGGCGCGTCATCCACACCTCGGGCTCCTACCTGACCGCCGCCAACACCCTGCGCTTCGACGGCTGGACCCGCGTCGACGTCGGCGCCCGCTACAGCGCCGACATCGGGGGCAAGCCCGTCACCCTGCGCGCCAACGTCGAGAACCTGTTCGACAAGAACTACTGGCTGACGACCGGCACCTACGTGACCGTCGGCGCGCCGCGCACGGTGGTGCTGTCCGCCACGGTCGATTTCTGATCCTCCATGCTCCTGCCGACGGATTCGCCATGACCAAGCTTTCCATCGCCCTCCTCGCCGCCCTGGGCTTCGCCCTGCCCGCGCAGGCCCACCAGATCTGGATCGAGCAGCCCGACGGCGGCAACGCGACGATCCGTTTCGGTGAGTTCGGCGAGAATCTCCGCGAGGCGTCGCCCGGCCTGCTCGACAAGTTCGTCAAGCCGGCCGGCACGCTGGTTTCCGCCAAGGGCGAGCGGAAGGCCGACGCCGCCAGGACGGCGGACGGCTTCACCCTGCCCTTCGCGGCGGCGGCCGGCGACAGCATCGTCGCCGAGGACGCGCAGTACCCGCTCTACAGCTGGAAGCAGGCGGACAAGGAAACCGTCAACTGGTTCCACCCCGCCGCCCGCCTGATCACCGGCTTCGCCGAGCAGCCGCCCAAGCTGGCGCTGGATCTGGTGCCGGCCGGCAAGCCAGGCCAGTTCAAGCTGTTCTTCAAGGGCCAGCCCAAACCCAAGACCAAGGTGGCGCTGGTCACCCAGTCGGGCTGGGCCAAGGAGGGCCACACCGACGAGCAGGGGCTCGTCGAATTCGACCTGCCCTGGAAGGGCACCTACGTCGCCGAGGTCAGCCTCAACGAGCGCAGCCCCGGCGAGCGTCCGGGCGCCGGCGGCGCGGAGAAGTACGACGGCGTCAGCTACGTCACCACGGTGACCTACGTCCACGCCGACGGCCTTGCGCCGATCCCCGCCGGACCGGCGGCGGCGCCCGGCAAGTGACCGCCGTGGCCGGCTGGATCCGCGGCATCGGCCCGCTCGTCTCGCGCATCGTCGCCGCCCTGTTCGGCGGCTATGCGCTGGCCGCGCTCGCCAGCGTCGCCGTGCTCGCCCTTCCCATGAGCAAGCCGCAGGCCGTGCTCACCGGGATGCTGGCGAGCTTCGCGGTCTACGCCGGCGCCGTGATCTGGGTCTTCGCGGCGCGCAGCGCCCCGCGGGCCTGGACGGGCCTTCTCGTGGTCGCCGCGCCGCTGCTTCTGGCGGCGTGGTCCGTCTGGTGATGGGGAACCCCCGCGTGAAAACCGACCGGAAGCCGCCGCCCGCCGGCCGCCCCGCCGCTCGCCCCGCCACTCCGGGCATCCGCCAGAGCATGTCCGGCCTGCACACATGGGTCGGGCTGCTGCTCGGCTGGGTCCTCTACGCCATGTTCCTCACCGGGACGGTGGCCTATTTCAAGGACGAGCTGTCGCAATGGATGCGGCCCGAGCTGCCGCACCAGACCGAGGTCCCCGACCAGGCCCTGGTCGCCCAGCGCGTCGCCGACGCACTCGTCGCCATCGCGCCCGGCAGCCCGCAATGGAGCATGCGCCTGCCCGACGCGCGCAACAACAGCGTCTACGCCTTCTGGCGCACGGCCGCCGGCACGCCCGGCCAGCGCGGCTTCGGCGAGGCCAGCTTCGACCCCGCCACCGGCCGGAAGGTGACGTCGCGCGAAACGATGGGCGGCGACTTCTTCTACCGCTTCCACTTCCAGTTCCACTACATGCCGGTGATCTGGGGGCGCTGGATCGCCGGCGTGGCCGCCATGTTCATGCTGGTCGCCATCGTCAGCGGCGTCATCACGCACAAGAAGATCTTCGTCGATTTCTTCACCTTCCGCTGGGGCAAGGGACAGCGCTCCTGGCTCGACGCGCACAACGCGCTGTCGGTGTTCGGGCTGCCGTTCCACGCCATGATCACCTACAGCGGGCTGGTCACGCTGATGGCGCTCTACATGCCCTGGGGCGAGCAGGCCGCCATCCGGACGCCGGCCGAGCGCCAGCAGCTCACCGCCGAACTCAGCGCCTTCATCCAGCCGGGCAAGCCCAGCGGGGAGACGGCGCCGCTGGCGTCCATCGAGGACATGGTGCGCCACGCGCAGGAGCGCTGGGGCCGCGACAACGTCGGCCGCGTCACCGTCACCCATGCCGGCGACGTGGCGGCGCGGGTGGCGGTGGCGCGCGGCGAGGCCGGCCGAGTCTCCATGAGCCCGCAATACATGGAATTCGAGGGCCCGACCGGCAGGCTGCTGGCGGTCCACGAGGGCGTGGGCGCCGCGGCCGAGACGCGCGGCGTCCTCTACGCGCTGCATCTCGGGCGCTTCAGCGACAGCGTGACGCGCTGGCTGTATTTCCTCGTCAGCCTCGCCGGCACGGCGATGGTCGGCACGGGGCTGGTGATGTGGACCGTGAAGCGGCGGCAGAAGCTGGCCGATCCGGAGCGGCCCTATTTCGGTTTCCGGCTCGTGGAGCGGCTGAACATCGCGGGCATCGCCGGCCTGTCGATCGCCATGGCGGCGTTCCTGTGGGCCAACCGTCTGCTGCCGCAGGGGATGGCCGACCGCGCCGGCTGGGAAATCCACGGCTTCTTCATCGTCTGGGCGCTGACGCTGGCGCACGCCGCGCTGCGTCCGGCCAGGACCGCGTGGATCGAGCAGCTCTGGACGGCGGCCGCGCTGCTGGCGCTGCTGCCCGTGCTGAACGCGGCCACCACCCGGCGGCCGCTGTGGCACAGCCTCGCCGAGGGCGACTGGATCTTCGCCGGCACCGAGCTCCTGTGCTGGGGGCTGGCCGGGCTCCACGCGGTCCTGGCGATCCGCACGGCCAGACACCAACCCCGTCTCCGGCCCGCGCGCAAGCCCGACCGGGATCCCATGGCCGGCGCCGCGTTGCGCAAGGGGGAAGCATGAGCCATCTGCCGCCCCTCCTGCTGGCCCTGGCGGGCTTCACGGCGCTGGCCTTCGCGACGGACCGCCAGCAGCACGACCTGCTCGGACGGCCGCTGCCGCCGTCCGTCACCCGCGCCCTGCGCATCGCCGGCGCCGCCGCCCTGCTGCTGGCGCTCGGCGCCCTGGTCGCGTGGAAAGGCTGGGGCCTCGGCCTCGTGATGTTCAGCGGCCACACGAGCCTGGCCGCCGGCGTCGTGCTCGGCGCGCTCATCCTGCGCGCAAGGGCCGCCGCGCGCACGCCGAGGCGCTGACGGATCGCGCGCCGTCCTCCCGCCCGCGCCGGAGGACGGCGCGCGAGGCTTCGGGATTCTTTGAAACTGTCTTCACGCAACGGGGGCTAGGGCCGCCGCCGCCGCCGCGCCTATGATCGGCGGCCTGTTGGTCCGCCCGTCCGCCCAGAGTCCGTCCGCCCAGACTCCGTCCACGAGAGCCCGCCCATGCCCGACTCCCCGCTTTCCGGCCCGGCCCTTCTCGCGCGCATCGAGGCGCTGGCGGCGATCAGCGCCGACACGGGAGCCCTGTCGCGCCTCTACCTGACGCCGGAGCACCGCCGCGCCAACGACCTCGTGGCCGGCTGGATGCGCGAGGCCGGCATGAGCGCGCGCGAGGATGCCGTCGGCAACATCGTCGGCCGCTACGAGGGCGACCGGCCGGGCCTGCCGGCGCTGCTGATCGGCTCGCACCTCGACACCGTGCGCGACGCCGGCAAGTATGACGGCATGCTGGGCGTGCTGTCCGGCATCGCCGTCGTCGCCGAATTGCACGCGCAGGGCCGCCGCATGCCCTTCGCCATCGAGGTCATCGGCTTCGGCGACGAGGAGGGCACCCGCTTCCAATCCACCCTGATCGGCAGCCGCGCCGTCGCCGGGACCTTCGACCCGTCGGTGCTCGACAAGCGCGACGCCGGCGGCGTCCGGCTCGGCGACGCCATGGCGGCCTTCGGCCTCGACCCCGCCGCCTGGGCGACCGCCGCCCACCGCCCCGCCGACGTGCTCGCCTACGCCGAACTCCACATCGAGCAGGGGCCGGTGCTGGAGGCGCTGGGCCGCGCGGTCGGAATCGTCACCGCCATCGCCGGAGCGACCCGGCTCGCCGTGACGGTGGAGGGCTTCGCCGGCCATGCCGGGACGGTGCCGATGACGCTGCGCCGCGACGCGCTGGCGGCGGCGGCCGAGATGATCCTGGCGGTGGAGAGCCTGTGCTCCGGCCAGGACCGGCTGGTCGGCACGGTCGGCCGCGTCGAGGCGGCGCCCGGCGCCACCAACGTCATCCCCGGCCGGGTCCGCTTCACCATCGACCTGCGGGCCGACCGCGACCCCCTGCGGCTGGAGCGCGTCGCCGCCGTGCGCGCCCGGCTGGAGGAGATCGCCGACCGTCGCGAGGTCGGCATCGCCTTCGAGACCCTGCACGAAAGCCCGGCGGTCGCCTGCCACCCCGATCTGATGACGCAGCTCACCGCCGCCGCCGCCTCGCTCGGGCTCGACGCGCCGGAGCTGCCGAGCGGCGCCGGCCACGACGCCATGGCGGTCGCCGCGCTGACCGACATCGCCATGCTGTTCGTGCGCTGCGAGCGCGGCATCTCGCACAACCCGGCCGAGAGCATCACCGCCGCCGACGCCGAGGCCGGCGCCCGCGTGCTCGCCCGTTTCGTCGACCATTTCCAGCCCGCATCGGACCGCGCCCCATGACCGAGCCTTTCTCCGCGCTTGACCACGCCCTGGCCGCCGCCGTCGACGAAGCCTTCGACGCCGAGACCCGCTTCCTGGCGGAGCTGGTTAAGGTGCCGTCCGACAACCCGCCCGGCGACTGCGCGCCGCACGCCGCCCGCGCGGCGGAGCTGCTGGAGGCGCTGGGCTTCACGGTCGAGCGCCACCCGGTCCCGGCCGGGCTGGCGCGGGCCAACGGCATGGTCAGCGCCACCAACCTCGTGATCCGCCAGCGCTTCGGCGGCGACCGTTCCGGCGAGGGACCGGTGGTGGCGCTGAACGCCCACGGCGACGTGGTGCCGCCCGGCGAGGGCTGGTCGGCCGATCCCTACGGCGCCGAGATCCGCGACGGGGTGATGTACGGCCGCGGCGTCGCGGTGTCGAAGTCCGACTTCGCCACCTACGCCTTCGCGCTGAAGGCGCTGACGGCCACGGGCGCCCCGCTGAGGGGCACGGTGGAACTGCACCTGACCTACGACGAGGAGGCCGGCGGCGAGATCGGGCCGAAATGGCTGCTCGACCAGGGCATCTCCAAGCCCGACTACGCGGTGTCGGCCAGCTTCGCCTATTCGGTGGTGACGGCGCACAACGGCTGCCTGCATCTGGAGGTGCGGATCGACGGCAAGTCGGCCCACGCCGCCCGCCCCGACACCGGCTTCGACGCTCTGGAGGCGGCCAACGGCGTTCTGTCGGCGCTCTACGCCCACCGGCCGGAGCTGGCCGAGCGGCGGTCCGAGGTTCCCGGCATCACCCACCCGTCGCTGACGGTCGGGCTGATCCAGGGCGGCATCAACACCAACGTGGTGCCCGACCGCGTGACCTTCCGGCTCGACCGCCGCATGATCCCGGAGGAGAACCCGGCCGAGGTCGAGGCGGAACTGCGCGCCCTGATCGGGACGGCGGCCGGCGCCTACCCCGGCATCGCTGTGACGGTGCGCCGCATCCTGCTGGCCCGCCCCTTCACCTCGGTCGGCGACGCGCCGCGTCTGGCCGCCCTGTTCGCCCGCCACGCCGAGGCGGTGCTGGGCGTGCCGGTGGCGCGGACCGGCATCCCGCTCTACACCGACGCCCGGCACTATTCGGAGGCCGGCATCCCGACCGTGCTCTACGGCGCCGGCCCGCGCGACCTGCTGGAGGCCAACGGCCACCGCGCCGACGAGAAGCTGGTGCTGGAGGACCTGCGCAAGGCGACGCTGGTCGTGGCGCGGGTTCTGGCCGAACTGCTGGGCTGAACGGGACTATGATGAAGCCCTTCTCCCCTTGTGGGAGAAGGGTTGGGATGAGGGGTATTCCGCCGTAGGCGGAAAAATTCCCGCCCCCTCACCCCAACCCCTCTCCCACGAGGGGAGAGGGGCTTTTCGGACTTCACCCCGCCCGGCGGCCCGGCCCCGGCTTGGCGCCCGCCTTGCCACCCGGCAGCATCCGCCGGCCCTTGCCGCTCTGCTGGGTCAGGAAGGTCTGGCCCTTCGGCCCCTTCGACGTGCAGTTCCCCCCCGGCCCCTTCTCGCGCGGCCCCTTCTCACGCGGGTTGGCGGTGGCGCCGACCGGCTGCCACGCCGGAATCAGCTGCTCCTCGCCCGGCCCGATCAGGTCGGCGCGGCCCATCGCCTTCAGCGATTCGCGCAGGATCGGCCAGTTCTCCGGGTCGTGGTAGCGCAGGAACGCCTTGTGCAGGCGGCGCTGGCGCAGCCCCTTGGCCGACGACACCACCTCGGCGCCGACGCGGCGGATCGGGCGCAGGGGGTTGCGCTCGCTGTGGTACATGGCGGTCGCCAGCGACATCGGCGAGGGCAGGAAGGTCTGCACCTGGTCGGCCTTGAAGCCGTTCCGCTTCAGCCACAAGGCGAGGTTCATCATGTCCTCGTCCGTGGTGCCGGGATGCGCCGCGATGAAGTAGGGGATCAGGTAGAGCTTCTTCCCCGCCTCCTTCGCCGCCTTGTCGAACATCCGCTTGAACTCGTCGTAGGCCCCCATGCCGGGCTTCATCATCTTGGCGAGCGGCCCCGGCTCGGTGTGCTCGGGCGCGATCTTCAGATAGCCGCCGACATGGTGGGTGACCAGCTCCTTCACATACTCCGGGTTGCGCACGGCGAGGTCGTAGCGCAGGCCCGACGCGATGTGGATCTTCTTCACGCCGGGCACCGCGCGGGCCTTGCGGTAGAGCTGCACCAGCGAGGAATGGTCGGTGTTCAGGTTCTTGCAGATGTCGGGGAAGACGCAGGACGGGCGGCGGCAGACCGATTCCGTCTCCTTGTCCTTGCAGGCCAGCCGGTACATGTTGGCGGTCGGCCCGCCCATGTCGGAGATGGTGCCGGTGAAGCCCTTGGTCTTGTCGCGGATCTGCTCGATCTCGCGCAGGATCGAGCCCTCCGACCGGCTCTGGATGATGCGCCCCTCATGCTCGGTGATCGAGCAGAAGGAGCAGCCGCCGAAGCAGCCGCGCATGATGTTGACCGAGAAGCGGATCATGTCCCAGGCCGGGATGCGCGCGTCGCCGTAGGAGGGATGGGGCGCGCGGGCGTAGGCGAGGTCGAACACCCCGTCCATCTCCGGCGTCTCCAGCGGGATCGGCGGCGGGTTCAGCCAGACGTCGCGGTCGCCGTGGCGCTGCACCAGCGCGCGGGCGTTGCCGGGGTTGCTCTCCTGGTGCAGCACGCGGCTGGCGTGGGCGTAGAGCACCTTGTCCTCGCTCACCTGCTCGTAGGAGGGCAGGCGCACCGCCATGCGGTCGGCACCGGCGGCGCGCGGCGACACGGTGGCCGAAGGGTCGTCGATGGAACTGCTGTCGATGACGGTCCAGCCCTCGGGGATGCTGGAGCGCATGATCGCGGTGCCGCGGATGTCGGTCATCGCGCGCGGCGATTCGCCGGCCAGCGCCCGCTGGGCGATCTCGACGATGGCGCGCTCGGCGTTGCCGTAGACCAGCATGTCGGCCTTGGAATCGACCAGCACGGAGCGGCGGATCTTCTCGCTCCAATGGTCGTACTGGGCGATGCGGCGCAGGCTCGCCTCGATGCCGCCGAGCACGACCGGGATGCCCTTGAACGCCTCGCGGCAGCGCTGGGCGTAGACGGTCACCGCGCGGTCGGGCCGCTTGCCGCCCTCGTCGTTGGGGGTGTAGCTGTCGTTGTGGCGCAGCCGGCGGTCGGCCGTGTAGTGGTTGACCATGCTGTCCATGTTGCCGCCGGTCACGCCCCAGAACAGGCGCGGCGGCCCCAGCACCTTGAACGCCTCGGCGCTGGTCCAGTCGGGCTGGGCGATGATGCCGACGCGCAGCCCCTGCGATTCCAGCAGCCGGCCGATGATCGCCATGCCGAAGCTGGGATGGTCGATGTAGGCGTCGCCGGTCACCACGATGACGTCGCACTGGTCCCAGCCCAGCCGGTCCATCTCCGCGCGCGACATCGGCAGGAACGGCGCCGGCTTGGCGCGCCGGCTCCGATCGGGACGGTGGGCGAACAGGTTGGGCGCTGCGTGCATGAGGCGGTCCATTGACGACGATGATGGAGTGATCCGGGGGCTTGGCAAGCGGCCAGTCATACCGTGTTCGGCCGGGAATTCCCACTGCGCAAATCACAGCGCAGCGATTGGTTATTGAGGGGAAGGCGAAAGGGAGCACCGCCACGCCGAAGCTTCCGTTCCCGTCCCGTACCGTTGGTGGAAACGAACACCCCATCCTTGTGGGTAACACGTCCGGCGCGAACAGATCATCGCAAGTGTAAGGATGCGGCAATACCGATGCCGCCTGGATTGAGGCAAAGACCATGATTAATTTCACAGCATCGGACTTTTCAAAAGGCATGACCATGCAGCGCGATGTTTGGCCGACGGACGCCGGGACGACCAACGCAGGGCTGGCGATGACCATCCCCCTTCCTTCGGACGAGTCCCTGGCCGAGGACATCCGCGCCGTTCTGGCCGAGTGCGGCGGGCTGGCGGTGGATCCCGGACGCCTCGCTCCCGAGGACGACCTCTACGCCGCCGGGCTGACCTCGCACGGCTGCGTCGGGCTGATGCTGGGGCTGGAGGAGCGCTTCGAGGTGGAATTTCCCGAAACCCTGCTGAACCGCCGGACCTTCGAGAGCATCGCGGCGATCCGCGACGCCGTGCGCGGCCTGCTCGTCAGGTCCGCCGCGTGAGCGGCCCCTCGGCCCAGGCCCGCGCCGTCGGTGCCGGGGTCGCCGCCGCCCACGCCGACGGCGTGGACCGCGACGCGCGCTTCCCCGCCGAGGCCGTCGCGGCCCTGAGGGAACAGCGCCTGCTGAGCGCCTACGTCCCCGCCGAGTTCGGCGGGGCGGGCGCCTCGCTGTTCGAGGTGGCGGCGGCCTGCCACGCGCTGGCCCGCCATTGCGGCTCGACCGGCATGATCTTCGCCATGCACCAGATCCAGGTCGCCTGCCTGGTCCATCACGGGCGCGACGGCGCGTGGCACCGCGCCTTCCTGGCCCGCCTCGCCGACGAGCAGCTTCTGCTCGGCTCGGCGACGACGGAGGCCGAGACCGGTGGCGACATCCGCAACAGCGTCTGCGCCGTGCGGGCCGACGGCGACCGCTTCACGCTCGCGAAGAACGCCTCGGTGATCTCCTACGGCGACCAGTCCGACGCCATCCTGGTGACGGCGCGGCGGACGCCGGACTCGCCCTCCTCCGATCAGGCGCTGGTCGTCCTCCGCCGGGAGGACTACCGCCTCGACAAGACAAGCCGTTGGGACGCGCTCGGCATGCGGGGGACATGCAGCGACGGCTACCGGCTGGAGGCGGCTGGGGAATTGGGGCAGGTCATGCCGCTGCCCTACGCCGACCTGTCGGCGCGGACCATGCTGCCGGTCACCCACATATTGTGGAGCAGCGTGTGGCTCGGCATCGCCGCCGACGCGGTCGGCCGCGCCCGCGCCTACGTCCGCGCCGAGGCCAAGCGCAAGCCCGGCACCACCCCGCCCAGCGCCCCGCGGCTGGCGGAGGCGACGGCGAAGCTCCAGCAGATGAAGGCCTGCGTGCTGACGGCGATCCGCCAGTACGAGCTGGCGCGCGAGACGCCCGAGCTGCTCGGCTCGCTGTCCTTCGCCACCGCGATGGGAACGCTGAAGGTCACGACCTCCGAACTGGTGATGGAGGTGGTCGACCGGGCGATGCGCGCCTGCGGGCTGGCCGGCTACCGCAACGACACCCCCTACAGCCTGGGCCGCCACCTGCGCGACGCCCAGTCCGCCGCGCTGATGATCGGCAACGACCGCATCATGGCGCACACCGCCAACCAGCTTCTCGTCCAGCGCGACGGATCGGGGCCGTTCGAATGAGCATGACCGACAGCGCCGGCACCCAGGCCGACGCCCCCCAAACCGATTCACAGGCCGCCTACCGCGACGAGCTGGTCGCGGCCGGGCTGCTGATCCCCACCGGGGTCGACGGGCTCTACGGCCGCGGCGGCGTGTTCGAGGACGTGGTGGAGCGCTTCGACGCGCTCGTCACCGTCTGGGGCGGCACCGACGGGGCGGAGGTGATGCGCTTTCCCCCGGCGCTCAACCGGAAATATTTCGAGGAGAGCGAGTATCTGAAGAGCTTCCCGCACCTCGCCGGCACCATCCACAGCTTCAAGGGCGACGAGCGCGCCCACCGCACGCTGCTGCGCCGGCTGGAGGAGGGCCAGGACTGGACCGAGGAGCAGGCCGTGACCGACGTGGTGATGACCCCGGCCGCCTGCTACCCGGTCTACCCGACCGTCGCGGCGCGCGGGGTACTGCCGGCGGACGGGCGGCTGATCGACGTCTTCTCCTACTGCTTCCGGCACGAACCGTCGCTCGACCCGGCGCGGATGCAGATGTTCCGGATGCGCGAGTACATCCGCGTCGGCACGCCGGAGCAGGTGATGGAGTTCCGCGAGGTCTGGCTGCGGCGCGGGCGCGAGATGATGGCCTCGCTCGGCGTGCCGCTGGAGATCGACGTCGCCAACGACCCCTTCTTCGGGCGCGGCGGCGCCGTGCTGTCCAACAGCCAGCGCGAGCAGAAGCTGAAGTTCGAGCTGCTGATCCCGATCACCAGCGAGAGCAAGCCGACCGCCTGCCTCAGCTTCAACTACCACCAGGATCATTTCGGCCATCTGTGGGACATCCGGACCGCCGACGGCGGCGTCGCCCACACCGCCTGCGTCGGCTTCGGCATGGAGCGGGTGGCGCTGGCGCTGTTCCGCCACCACGGCTTCGACACGGCGCGCTGGCCGGCGCCGGTGCGCGCGGTCCTCTGGGGGTGAGCGGCGTGACGGCGCATCCCCCCGATCCGGCCACCCACCGCCCGCACCCGCTGCACGCGGGCGAACGGGTGTGGCCGGAGACCAACTGCTACGTCGACCTGTGGATCGGCGCGCTGCACGCCCGCGGGCTGGAGCCGCTGGCGCTGCTGGGATTCACCGTCACCCAGGATTTCGAGGGCGACCAGTTCACCTTCTTCAAGCCGCCGCTGGAGGATCTGGAAACGCTCTACGGCCTGCGGGTTCAGGAGCTGGCGATCTACGACAGCGTCGAGGCGCATGTCGTCGAACAGCTCGCGCGCCGGCCGGGGGATGGGCCGGAGGGCGGGCTGGTGCTGGTCGAGGTGGACGGCTTCCACCTGCCGGACACGCGCGGCACCTCCTACGGCGTCACCCACGTCAAGACGACGGTGGGGATCACCCGGCTCGACCCGGCGGCGCGGCGCATGGAGTATTTCCACAACGCCGGCTTCTTCACGCTCGACGGCGCCGACTACGACGCCCTGTTCGCGGCGGCGGCGGGGCCGCTGTTCCCCTACGTCGAGTTCGTCAAGCCGGGCGGCCCGGCCCTGGCGGGCGGGGCGCTGGTGACGGCCTCGCTGGAGCTGCTGCGCCGGCATCTGGCGCGGCGGCCGGCCGGCAACCCGGTGGCCGCCTACCGCGCCGCCTTTCCCCGGCATCTCGACGCGCTGCTGGCACGGCCGATGGCCTACTTCCACCTCAACGCCTTCAACGTGCTGCGGCAGCTCGGCGCGAATTTCGAGCTGCTCGGCGCCCACGTCCGCTGGCTCGACGGCCCGGCCGAGGCGGCGGAGGCCTGCGGCGTCATCGCCGAGGGCGCCAAGGCGATGCAGTTCCAGCTCGCCCGCGCGGTGGCGCGCCGGAAGCCGGTGGAACTGGGCGAGAGTTTCGACCGGCTGGAACGGGCCTACGACACGGCGCTCGGCGCGCTGGTCCGCCGGTACGGGTGAGCGGCGGTGGCGCGCGTCCATTCCGTCACCGGCCGGACGGTGACGCCCGTCACCGACGGGTGGGAGCTGACGATTGACGGACTCGTCCCTCTCCCGCCCCGGGAGAGGGAGGGGACCCGCGCGCAGCGCGGGGAGGGTGAGGGGCTATCGGAACATGGTTCAAGCCACACCCCCGTTAGCCCCTCACCCTTCCCACGGCATTCGCCGTGGGCCCCTTCCCTCTCCCGGGACGGGAGAGGGACACTCATTCCCGCTCCCGTCCCCGGCACCGCCGCCCAAGCCCTGCGCGACGCCGGGCTGTGGTCGCTCGACGCGCCGGCGCCGCTGCACGACCGCGACGTCCTCTACCGCACCCGCATCGCCGGGCATGGCCCCCGCACCCTGCGTTTCCACGGGCTCGCCACGCTGGCCGAGGTCTGGCTCGACGACGAGCGCATCCTGATCTCCGACAGCATGGTGCTGGCCCACGAGGTCCCCGTCACGCTGGCGGGCGAGGCCGTCCTGACCATCCGTTTCCACGCCCTGCACCCGCATCTGGCGACGCGCAAGGGCCGCGCCCGCTGGCGCCCCCGCCTGATCGAGCCGGCCAACCTGCGCTTCGTCCGCACCACCCCGCTCGGCCACATGCCCGGCTGGTGCCCGCCGGTCCACGCGGTCGGCCCCTACCGCCCGGTCGAACTGGTCGCCGAGACCGGGCCGCTGCGCGTCCGCTCCGCCGACCTGCGCACCGCCCATGACGGCCGCGACGGCCGGCTGACGCTGACCCTGACGGTCGAGGCGCCGGACGGCTTCCGCCCCGCCGCCACGGTCGAGGTCGCCGGACACGCCGCCCCGCTGGCCTGGACCGACGCCGGCACCGGCGCCGCCACGCTGCGCGCCGACCTGACCATCCCCGGCGTCGAACCCTGGTGGCCGCACACCCACGGCACCCCCAACCTGCACGCCGTCACCGCCCGCATCGGCGACACCCGCGTCGATCTCGGCCGCACCGGCTTCCGCTCCCTCGCGGTGGATCGCGGCGCCGACGGCCGGGGCTTCGCCCTGCTGGTCAACGGCGAGCGGATCTTCTGCCGGGGCGCCTGCTGGACCCCGCCCGATGTCGTCGCCCTGCCCGGCGACCGCAGCGCCTACGAACCGGGCCTGACCCTGCTGCGCGACGCCGGCGCCAACATGGTCCGTGTCGGCGGCACGATGCTGTACGAGGCCGACGCCTTCTTCGACCTGTGCGACGAGCTGGGCATCCTGATCTGGCAGGATGCCATGCTGGCCAATTTCGACTACCCGGCCGACGCCGCCTTCCTCGAATCCGTCCGCGCCGAGATCGCCCAGCTCCTCGACCGCAGCCAGGCGTCCCCGGCGCTGGCGGTTCTGTGCGGCGGCAGCGAGATGGAGCAGCAGGCCGCGATGCTCGGCCTGCCGCGCGCCGCCTGGAGCCAGCCGGCCCTGACCGAAACCCTCCGGGCCGAGCTGGCCGCCCGCCGCCCCGACGTGGCCTTCGTGCCGAACTCCCCGACCGGCGGGCCGCTGCCCTTCGCCGCCGACAGCGGCGTGTCGCACTATTACGGCGTCGGCGCCTACCAGCGCCCGCTGGAGGACGCCCGCCGGGCCAATGTGCGCTTCGCTTCCGAATGCCTCGCCTTCTCCCACGTCCCCGACGGCGCGCTCGGCGTTCCCGCCGTCCACCACCCGCGTTGGAAGGAGCGGGTGCCGCGCGACAGCGGCGCCTCCTGGGACTTCGAGGACGTCCGCGACCATTATCTGGAACGGCTCCACGCCGTCGATCCGCGCCGGCTGCGCTACGAGGATCCCGACCGCTACCTGCGCCTGTCCCGCGCCGTGACCGGCGAGGTGATCGAGGCGGTGTTCGGCGAGTGGCGGCGCGGCGCCTCGACCTGCGCCGGCGGACTGGTCTGGCTGTGGCGCGACCCGTGGCCGGGCGCCGGCTGGGGCGTGGTCGCCGCCGACGGCACGCCGAAGGCGGCGTGGCACGCGATGCGGCGCGCCTTCCGCCCGGTCCAGATCCTGCTGAGCGACGAGGGCGTGAACGGGCTGGCCGTCCATCTGATCAACGAGACCGCCACCGCCGTCCCGGCGACCGTAACCCTGACGGCGCTGCGCGACGGCGCCCTGCCGGTCTTCCGGGCCGAGCGCGCCCTCACCCTGCCGCCGCGCTCGGCGCGGGAGATTCCGGCGGCCGAACTCGCCGACCGCTTCTTCGACCTGAACCACGCCTACCGCTTCGGGCCGGCGGCGCACGACGTGGTGGTGGCGACGCTGACACGTTCGGAGGAAACAATCGGCGCCGCGGAACCAATCGCCCAGTCCTTTCATTTCCCCAAGGGACGCGCCCTGCCGCGCGCGGAGCTGGGCCTGACCGCCCGGACCGCGCGGCTGGGCGACGGGTGGGGGCTGACCCTCGCCACTGGACGCTTCGCCTGCTCGGTGCATGTGGAGGATGACGGCTACCGCGCCGAGGACGCGTGGTTCCATCTTCCACCCGGCGTCGAGCGGACGATCCGCCTGCTTCCCCGCTCCGCGACGACGACGCCCGCCACGATGACGCCCGCCACGATGACGAAAGCACCGGACGGCGAGGTCCACGCGCTGAACGCGCTGGCCCCGGTCCGCTACAGGGGAACCGCATGACGCCGACGCCGGTGGTGTTCGAGGGCTGTTTCGGCTGGCTGCATCCGGCGGACGGGCGGCGCGGCGTGGTGCTGTGCGGCCCGCACGGGCACGAGGAGCTGTGCGTCCACCGCGCCTGGATGGGCCTCGCCCAGACGCTGGCGGCGGCCGGCCTGCCGACGCTGCGATTCGACTATCACGGGCTGGGCGATTCGGCGGGCGAGGACAGCGACCCCGGCCGGGTGCGGGCGTGGCTGGACAGCGTGCGGGCGGCGGTGCGCCGCCTGCGCGAGGACACCGGCGTCACCGAGGTGGCTCTGGTCGGCTACCGGCTGGGCGGGCTGCTCGCCCTGGTCGCGGCGGAGGAGATGGCGGGAGAGATGGTGGGGGAGGCAGGGGGAGAGACGGTCGGCGTCGATCTCCTGGCGCTGGTGGCGCCGACCGCCAGCGGCCGCATGGCGGTGCGCGAGATGCAGGCGCTGTCGCGGATCGTCGCCCTGCCGGGACCGGAACCGGCGCTGCCCGACCGCGCCGGGCAGGTGAACGTGGTCGGCTTCGCCCTGACCCCGGAAACCGCGCTGGAGCTGGCGGCGCTCGACGCCCGGCCGGCCGGGCGCGTGCCGGCGCGGCACGCCCTGCTGCTCGACAAGGCGGACTCGCGGGTGGCGGCCCAGCTCGCCGCGACCCTGGGCGGGCTGGGCGTGGCGGTGGAACGTGCGGTGTTCGCCGGCACCCCCGAACTGGTCCAGCAGCCGCAACGGCTGGAGGCCGCCGCCGCCTTCGCGCCGCTGACGGCGTGGCTGACGGCGGGCGGCGTCCGCCGCGGCGCCTCCGCCCCGCCGGAGCGCCCGGCCGGGCTGATGATGCCCAACGCGGTGGAGCGGCCGGTGGTGCTGGACGGCTCCCCGCCGCTGTTCGGCGTCCACTGCGCGCCGGTGCTGGCCGATCCGTCGAGCCGCCGGCCGGCGATCCTGTTCCTCAACAGCGGGGCGACGCACCATGTCGGCTCCGGCCGGGCCACCGTCCTCCAGGCGCGGCGGCTGGCGGCGCTCGGCCACGCCTCGCTGCGCATCGACGCGGCCGGCCTCGGCGACAGCCCGGCGCGGCCCGGCCAGCCGGACAACCTGCTCTACAACCGCGACGTCATGACCGACGTCCGCGCCGCGCTCGACTGGCTGGAGGAGCAGGGCCACGAGCGCTGCGTCATCGTCGGCCTGTGCGCCGGCGGCGCCCCCGCCCTGCTGGCCGGGCTGGGCGACGAGCGCGTCGCCGGGCAGATCCTGCTCAATCCGGGACGGTTCGAGCTGGGGAAGGGCATCCCCGTCACCGAGGTCCTGCGCTCGGTCGCCCATCGCTCGACCGGCGGCTACCTGCGCGAGGCCTTCAAGCCGGCCAAGCTGCGCGCGCTGCTGCGCAACCGGGGGCGGATCGGCGGGCTGGGGCGGCGGCTGGCGGCGCGGCTGGCCCGCAAGGCGCTGATCAAGTCGGGGCTGGACAGCCGCGTGCTGCGGGTCTTCCGCCGCCTGTCGGCGGAAGGGCGGCGGGTGCTGCTGGTCTACAGCGTCGGCGACATGACCTACGCCGAGTTCGAGCTGCATCTCGGCCTCGCCGGCCGCTGCCTGAACGGTCTGCCCGGCATCCGGGTCGAGTATCTGGAGCGCGCCGACCACAGCCTGACCGACTGGTCGGCCCGCGAGCGTCTCGACCGGCTGATCGACCGGCACCTGGAATCGCTCGACCGGGCGGACGTCGACGCGCCGGTTCCCACGGGCGTCTCGGTGCGGGTGTCGATGTGCTGACGGCGCCGGCGGCCTGTGCGGAATCGCGCTGGAGAGGAGGCCCCCCGGCCGTTAATGAAGGTTAAACCGTTTCATTCCATGCTGAATCCTTGAGGAAATGCCCCCATCTGATAAGGGGCAGACCAGGGAAGGAAGGGTCCGGGACCCATGACCGACCATTTGACGAAAGACGACGTCGCCCGGCTTCTGTCGGACCCGTCGCCGAGCAGCCGGACCGATCTCGCCGCGAAGATCGCGCACCAGTTCGACAGCCCCGCCCTGTCCGCCACCGAGCGCAAGCTGGCCGAGGACATCATCCGCGTGATGGTCACCGACACCGTCGTGCGCGTGCGCCAGACCCTGGCCGAGAACCTGAAATCCAGCCCGTCGCTGCCGCGCGACGTGGCGCTCAGCCTCGCCCGCGACGTCGAGGCGGTGGCCATCCCCGTGCTCAGCGTCTCCACCGTGCTGACCAGCGCCGATCTGGTGGAGATCGTGCGCTCGGGCACCGACGCCAAGCACGCCGCCATCGCCCGGCGGCCCAGCGTGCCGGCCGACGTCGCCGACGCGCTGATCGAAACCGCGTCCGAGAACGCCGTCGCCGCCCTGGTCGCCAACGAGGGGGCCGAACTCGGCGAAGGGAGCCTGGACCGCGTCATCGACCGTTTCGGCGCCAGCGAGGCGGTGCAGGATCCCCTGGTCCACCGCTCCAGGCTGCCGATCACCATCGCCGAGCGGCTGGTCGCCGTGGTGTCGGAGAAGCTGCGCCAGCATCTCGTCGCCCATCACGAGTTGCCGGCCAAGATCGCCTCGGAGGTGATCCTGCAAAGCCGCGAGCGGGCGACCGTCGCCCTGTTCAGCGGCGAGAGCGACGAGGGCGCCCTGGAACGGCTGGTGGCCCAGCTGTCCCGCACCGGGCGCCTGACCCCGTCGCTGCTGCTGCGCGCGCTGTGCACCGGCGACATCGCCTTCTTCGAGACGGCGATGTCGCTGCTGGCCAACGTGCCGATGACCAACACGCGCCTGCTGATCCACGACGCCGGGCGGTTGGGGCTGAAGTCGCTCTACGACAAGGCGAAGCTGCCGCCGGCCCTGCTGCCGGCCTGCCGCATCGCCATCGACGTCCTGAAGGAAACCCCCTACGACGGCGAGCCGGGCGACCGCGAGCGCCACCGCCGCCGGCTGATCGAGCGCATCCTGACCCAGTACGAGGATCTGGCGCCCGAGGATCTCGACTTCCTGCTGGCGAAGCTGGGCGACATCATGCACACCGGCGACCGCGCGGCCTGAAGCTCCTCTGCCAGGAACGTCATGCCCGGCGGCCTTGTGCCGGGCATGACGGACAGAACACGCCCCCATCCAAGGACCGGGCGGCTCCGGCGCCCCTCACACCAGCCGGTCGCGCCCGGATTCCTTGACCAGCAGCACCGCCTGTGTCCGGCTGCCGACGCCCAGCGCCTTCAGCACGCCGGTCACATGGGTCTTTACGGTCGACAGGTTCAGGCCCAGCCGCTCGCCGATGTCCTGGTTCGACAGGCCCTGCGCCAGCAGATCCAGAACCTCCAGCTGGCGGCGGGTCAGCCCGTCGAACAGGCTGGGCGGCGCGGCGCGCCCGCCGGCCGGCAGGGCCGGTCCGGTCCCCGGCATGCCGAGCACCGGCGGCACGTAGGAGCCGCCGGCCATCACCAGCCGCAGGATGTTGACCACCAGCACGTCGTCGGTCGATTTCGGGATGAAGGCGCGCACGCCGCGCGACAGCACCGCGCGCATCTCGTCCGGCGATTCGATCATCGAGAAGATCGCCACCGGCACCGGCGCCACCCGGCGGACCAGCGCCTCGACCTCGTCGAGTCCGCCCAGGCCGGGCATCCGCAGATCCATCACGATCAGGTCGAAGACGCTTCCCTGGTCGAGAATCCCGATCAACTGGCCGAAGCTGGTGGCGGCGACCACCGTGGCCTGTTCATCCAACTCCCCCACCAGATGGGTCAAGCCGCTGCGGACGATGGAATGATCGTCGGCGATCAGAACCTGCATGAAACGTCCCGGACCGAAAATGCGAGTGATTCCCCGTACTGTCATACGCTGACGCAACGGTCCGCGCTACCTCATTGGCGCGGTGGCGGGGCGGCGGGGCGGAAAAAGGGGCGCCGCATGGCGACGCCCCTTCCACCGAAGGCTTGCACCCGCCGGATCACTGCACGCGGATCATGATCTGCGCGCGGCGGTTGGACGGCTCGCGCACGTTGGGGCCGGTCGAGACCATGAGCTGCTGCTCGCCCTTGCCCTCGATCGAGATCAGGTTGGCCGGCGTGCCCTTGGCGACCAGGGCGCGCTGCACCGCCTCGGCCCGGCGCAGCGAGAGCCGCTGGTTGTAGGCCGGCGAGCCCGAGCTGTCGGTGTGGCCGACGACGTGGATGCTGACCGCCCGCACCCGGCCGGCGGCGGCCGCCGCGTCGCCGATGATCTTGTCGGACACCGGGGTGATGGTCGCCTTGTCCCAGTCGAAGAACACCTGATACTCGGTCTGCGGCTGCTGCTGGACCATCGGGGCGGCCGGGGCCGTGGCCACCGCCGGGGTCGGCCGGGCCGGACCGCCGAAGCTGTAGCGCAGGCCCGCGAGGATGGTGTGGTTGCGGTACTCGCCCTTCGAGGTCACCGGCCCCAGGTCGAACTCCGGATCGAGCGTGGCGAAGTAGCGGTAGTCCAGTGTCACCGCCAGATTGTCGGTGACGGCGTAGGAGGCGCCGACGATGCCCTGGTAGGCGAACACCCAGTCCTTGTCGCTCACCCCGTTCAGCTTCTGGCGCACCTGCGCCACGCCGGCGCCGAGACCGATGTAGGGGGTGAAGGGCGTGCCGGTCTTCACGTCGTACAGCGCGTTGCCCATGAAGGCGATCGAGCTGGTCTTGCCGCTCAGCCCCTGCAAGGCCGGGGTGGCGCTTTCCGTGCCGTCGACCGCGTTGCGCCAGCGCCAGGCGAATTCCAGCTCGGCGCGCATGCCGAAATCGCTGGCATAGCCGGCGGAGACGCTGCCGACGCCGCCGAGGTCGAAGGATTCCTTCAGACCGAAGTTGGTGGTCGGGTAGTCGCGCACATCGGCGTCGCGGGTCCAGTTCACGCCGGCGCCGGCACCGACATAGAAGCCTTCGGTCTGGGCCATGGCCGCGGTCGGCAGGGCAAGGGCGAAGGCCGCGCCCAACAGAGCTCCACGCATCTTCATTTTCTTCTTCCCATGGTTGACGGCGTTCGCGAAACGGAACACTTGAACGCTTGGACGGATGACGTAAGCGTAATCCAGCGCGGCGGAGGTCACGGATGCCGGCTGTCCTGCACCGGAGATAAAGACCACCCCTGCCCCCTCAATCCCCCGCCCGGCAACGCCAAGGATCCTGTCGCATATCCGCAACACCTCGACGTTCCGGAATTCTCCATGAAAAACAATCGACTGGAAGCGCACTCCCATGCCCTCTACCCCGAACGGTGACGTCACCCACCCCTTCTGCTCCGCCCCGGAACCGGGCGAAGCCCTTGCCGTGGCACCGGGGGTCCTGTGGATCCGCCTTTCCCTGCCCTTCCAGCTCGACCACATCAATCTGTGGGCGCTGGACGGCGGCGAGGCCGGCTGGACCCTGGTCGACACCGGGCTGGGCGACCGGCGCACCCGCGAAAGCTGGGAAAGGCTGCTGACGACGGTCCTGGCGGGCAAGCCGGTGCGGCGCGTGGTCGTCACCCATTTCCACCCCGACCACATCGGAGCGGCCGACTGGCTGGTGCGGCACACCGGGGCGGAGTTCGCCGCCTCCCTGACCGAATGGCTGATCGCCCAGATGCTGGCGGCCGGCCCCAGTCCGGCCTTCGACGCGGCGGCCGAGCGCTTCTACCGCCGCAGCGGGCTCGACGCCGACCCGCTGGCCGCCGTGCTGGGCCGCCAGGGCGCCTACGCGCGCGGCGTGCCCGGCGTGCCAGCGGTGCTGACCCGGCTGCGGGCCGGCGACCGGCTGGCGGTGGGCTCCACCCGCTGGACGGTGATCGGCGGCGGCGGTCACACCGCCGAGCCGGTCAGCCTTCATGACGAGGCGGGCGGGCTGCTGATTTCCGGCGACCAGATCCTGCCGCGCATCAGCCCGAACATCAGCGTCTGGCCGACCGAGCCCGACGCCGACCCGCTGGCCGACTATCTCACCAGCCTGGAGGCATGGTCGGCGCTGCCCGCCGACACGCTGGTGCTGCCCTCGCACGGGCTGCCCTTCCGGGGCCTGCACGCGCGGGCGGCCGAACTGGCCGGCCACCATCAGACGCGACTCGAGGAAATCCTGGAGTTCTGTGCCGCGCCGCGAACGGCGGCGGCGGTGACCCGGCGGCTGTTCGACCGCCCGCTCGACCCGCACCAGATGGTCTTCGCGATCGGCGAGGCGATCGCCCACCTGAACCACCTGATCCGGCGCGGCGAACTGGCGCGGGAGGCCGGCCCGGACGGGATCGACCTCTACCGCCGGCGCTGAGGCGAGGTCACGATTCGGTGACGATCTCGAACTGCTGGGCGTCGAGCAGGGCGGAAACCGACAGCGTCTTCAGCGTCTTGGGATCGTCCGACCGCTTCAACTGGGCGTGCTGCGTGCCCATGCCGTCCTTGCGGATGGCGATCACCTCCCAGAAACCGCCGCTGGGTCCCAGCTTGCGGTAGACCTGACCTTCGACGACCTCGCGCTTCCTGCGCATATCCACCTCTCCCCAACCGACCCCCGGGCCATTCCAGGGGCCATAAAAAAATCAGGGAGCGTCCGGCACGGGCGTTTCCGGGCCGCCGCTCCCTGGCCGCCATTGAAGCACAAAACACCCCCGGCGTGGCGAGTGTCCGTTCGGTGACAGTGTGGCCGGTCCGGCGGCGGATCATGCCGCAGCGCAGCATCGGCCGGGGCACCCCCGATGACCCGATGTCGCACCCCGTCTCAAGGCTGGAACAAAATCCGTCGGCGTGGGTTCATGGAGGTTATGAAGACCGACCTCGACGTGCTTGTCTTCGCGACCCGCCTGGTGGATGAACTGGGCGAGGCCGCGGTCCGAATCAGCCGGGTTCGCCTTGTCGAACTCACGGCCGCCAACCACACCCACGCCGCCGCCTTCTGGCGCGACGTGATGCGCACGGCCGAACAGTTGCTGAGCGAACGATGCGGCGGCCGAATGCCGGCCGCACTGGCGGCGGCTCAGACCGGCGCCGTGCGGGTCGACCGGCCCATTCCCTGACGGATCCGTCCGTCGAATCCCAACCTGACAGAAAACCCAGCCCGACAGAAAATCCAGCCCGACAGAAAAAGGGTCCGGCAATCGCTTGCCGGACCCTTTCCCTTACCGGATTCGCCGGATGGCGATCACTTGACCTCGGCGTACTGGCCGTTGCTCCACTTGTACCAGACATAGGCCGGCGAGGTGACGTCGCCCTTGGCATCGAAGCCAATCTTGCCGATGACGGTGTCGTAGTTGCCCTTGCGCAGCACCTCGGCGACCTTGGCCGCGTCGGTCGAGTTGGCCGTCTTCACCGCGTCGGCCCAGATCTGGAGCGCGGCGTAGGTGTACAGCGTGTAGCCTTCCGGCTCGTAGCCGGCCTTGCGGAACGTCTCGACGACCGCCTTGGCGTCCGGCTTCTCGCGCGGATCCGGGCCGAAGGTCATCATGGTGTTCTCGCCGGCGGCGCCGGTGATGGCCCAGTACTCGTTCGTCACCAGCGCGTCGCCGGAGATGATGACGGCGTTCAGGCCCTGGTCCTTCATCTGACGGGCGATCAGGCCCGCCTCGGTGTGGTAGCCGCCGATGTAGATGGCCTCGACGGCCGCCTGCTTCAGCTTCGACACCAGGGCGGAATAGTCCTTCTCGCCGGCCGTGTAGGCTTCGTAGATGGTTTCCTTCTGGCCGCCGGCGTTCAGCGCCTTCTGCGTCTCGTCGGCCAGGCCCTTACCGTAGGCCGACTTGTCGTGCAGGATGGCGATGTTCTTGCCCTTGTACTGCTCCAGCAGATACTTGCCGGCGATCAGGCCCTGCTGGTCGTCGCGGCCGCAGACGCGGAAGACGTTCTTCAGGTTCTGCTCGGTCAGCTTCGGGTTGGTCGAGGCCGGGGAGATCTGGAGGATGCCCTCTTCGGCGTAGACCTGGCTGGCCGGGATCGAGGAGCCCGAGCAGAAGTGACCGGCCACGAACTTCACGCCGGCCTTGGCGAGCTGGTTGGCGACGGCCACGGCCTGCTTCGGATCGCAGGCGTCGTCGCCGACTTCCAGCTTCAGCTTCTGACCCAGAACACCGCCGGCGGCGTTGATGTCCGCGACGGCCTGCTCTATGCCCTTCTTCATCTGCTCGCCGAAGGTGGCGTACTGGCCGGTGATCGGACCGGCGGTGGCCACCGCGATGTCGGCCTTGGCCGCCGTGGCGGAGAGCGCGGTCGCCGCGACGGCGGCGAGAAGGGACAGCTTGAGTTTCATGGGTATTCTTACTCCCTGTTCGAAGAGTGATCCCTGTTGAGTCATTTTCCCCCGGCCCGTCGGAGCGTGGCGCTCGGCTTGGCGCTCCGGTTCGGGGACGGCCGCCGGGTCCCCTCCGGCGGTGTTCATTTTACCATACTCCGGCCGGGGGCCGATGCGACAGTTTCGTTCGCACCCCCGGCCGTTCGGCCTATCCTATTTCCCCCTATTCCCCCAGATCCCCGCCGGCCCGCTCGCGCCAGGCGAAGGGCCCTGCGCGCTCGTAGAGCCAGGGGTACTGGTTGACCATGCGGCGCGCGATGGCGATGCGGTGGGCGGTCAGCGTGATGGCGCCGATGACGGCCGTGTGGACCAGGAAGCCCCAGAGCGACAGCAGCGGCTCGCCGAACAGGCCCCAGGCGAGGAAGCGGTCGCCCAGCCCGAGCAGCAGCGAATAGGCCACCGCCACCGAGGCCGGCTTCCAGCCCTCCGCCAGGGTCTGCCCGGTCAGCACCCCGAAGCCGCCGAACACCACCACCGTCAGCCCGAGGAACACCGGAAGCGACGCGCCAAGCAGATGCTCCATCTCAGTGCCCCCCTTCCAGATAGGCCGCCCGCACCTCCGGGTCGGCCAGAAGCTGCGCCCCCGACCCCGTCATCGTGATCCGCCCGTTCACCATCACATAGCCCCGGTGCGCCAGCTTCAGCGCGTGGAACGCGTTCTGCTCCACCATGAACACCGTCATCTTCTGCTCTTCGTTGATCGCCTTGATCACCTGGAAGATCTGCTTGACGATCAGCGGCGCCAGACCCAGCGACGGCTCGTCGAGCAGCAGCAGCCGCGGCTGGCTCATCAGCGCCCGGCCGATCGCCAGCATCTGCTGCTCGCCCCCCGACATCGTGCCGGCCCGCTGGTGGATGCGCTCCTTCAGCCGCGGGAACAGCGTCAGCACCCGCTCCAGCTCGGTCTCGAAGCTGCCCGGCTTCGCCACGATCGAGCCCATCTGGAGATTCTCCAGCACGCTCATCCGCGGGAAGATCCGTCTCCCTTCGGGCGACTGCGCGATGCCGCGCCGCACGATCTCGTGGGTCGGCAGGTCGGTGATGTCCTCGCCCTCGAACACCACCCGCCCCTGGCGCGCCCGCGGGCTGCCGCACAGCGTCATCAGCAGCGTCGACTTGCCCGCCCCGTTCGCCCCGATCAGCGAGACGATCTCGCCCGAGCCGATCTCCAGGTCGATGCCCTTCAGCGCCTCGATGGCGCCGTAGAAGGTGTGCACCCCCGACACTTTCAGCATGCTCATCGCCTCACGCCCCCTTCTGAACGGGAGCCGCCGGATCGACCGCCGCGGCCGGCAGGTCCGCCGCCACCTCCGGCGGCAGCTCGGAATCCTCGTCCTCGCCCAGATAGGCGCGGATCACCGCCGGGTCGTTCCTCACCGACGCCGGATCGCCGTCGGCGATCTTCCGCCCATAGTCCAGCACCACCACATGGTCGGAGATGCGCATCACCACGCTCATGTCATGCTCGATCAGCAGCACCCCCATCCGGTGCCCGCCCGGCGTCCGGGTGTCGCGGATGAAGGTGAGGATTTCCGCCAGCTCCGCCGACTCGCGCGGGTTCAGCCCCGCCGCCGGCTCGTCCAGGCACAAGAGCACCGGCTCGGTGCACATCGCCCGCGCGATCTCCAGGCGGCGCTGCGCCCCGTAGGGCAGATTGCCCGCCTCCCAGTCGGCGAACTCGGTCAGCCGCACCCGCTCCAGCCAGTATTTCGCGAGATCCAGCGCCTCGCGCTCCGCCGCCCGGTAGCCGGGCAGCCCGAGCAGCCCGGCGATCGCGAAGCCCGACGCGTCCATCAGCTTGTTGTGCTGGGCGACGATCAGGTTCTCCAGAACGCTCATGCCGCCGAACAGGCGGATGTTCTGGAAGGTGCGCGCCACCCCGGCCTGCTGGGCGATGCGGTAGCCGGCCATGCGCTCCAGCAGGAACTCCCGCCCGTCGGCGTGGCGCAGCGTCAGCCGCCCGACGGTCGGCGTGTAGAAGCCGGTGACGCAGTTGAACAGCGTCGTCTTGCCCGCCCCGTTCGGCCCGATCAGCGCGGTGATCTCGCCGGCCCGCGCCTCGAAGGAGACGTCGTTGTTGGCGACCAGGCCGCCGAAGCGCATGGTCAGGTGTTCCACCGTCAGCAGCGGCTTGTCGGTCATCACGGCGCTCATCGGGCGGCTCCGGCGTTCTGGGCCTGGGGTTTGCGGCCGCCATGCAGCAGGATGGTCGGGTCGCGGTGGGCCAGCAGGCCGCGCGGCCGCCACAGCATGATCACCACCATGCCCATGCCGAAGGCCAGCATGCGGTAGTCGGCCAGCTCGCGGAAGGCTTCCGGCAGCCCGATCACCAGCAGCGTCGCCACCACCACGCCGATCTGCGAGCCCATGCCGCCGAGCACGACGATCGCCAGGATGATCGCCGATTCGATGAAGGTGAAGCTCTCCGGGCTGATGAAGCCCTGGCGGGTGGCGAAGAAGGAGCCGGCGAAGCCGCCGAACATCGCGGCGATGGCGAAGGCCGCCAGCTTCATGTTGGTGCGGTTGATGCCGAGCGACGCGCTGGCGATCTCGTCCTCGCGCAGCGCCTCCCAGGCGCGGCCCAGCGGCAGCTTGCGGACCCTGAGCGTGAACAGGTTGACCACCAGCGCCAGCGCCAGGATCAGGTAGTACAGGAAGACGATGCGGTGCAGCGAGGAGAACTCCAGCCCGAACAGCTCGTGGAAGGCGGCCATGCCCTCGGTCGGCGTGCGGGTGAAGTCGGCGATGCCGAAGAAGCTCGGGCGCGGGATGCCGGAGATGCCGTTGGGGCCGCCGGTGAACTGGTACCAGTTGACCAGGATGATGCGGATGATCTCGCCGAAGCCCAGCGTCACGATGGCGAAATAGTCGCCGCGCAGCCGCAGCACCGGGAAGCCGAGCAGCACCCCCGACAGCGCGGCCAGCAATCCTGCCAGCGGCAGGCAGACCCAGAAGCTGAGCCCGAAGTAATGCGCCAGCAGCGCGTAGCTGTAGGCGCCGACCGCGTAGAAGGCGACGTAGCCGAGGTCGAGCAATCCGGCCAGCCCGACCACGATGTTCAGCCCCCAGCCGAGCATGATGTAGGTCAGCAGCAGGATGCCGATGTCGAGGATCTGGCGGTCGGCGATCGGCGTCAGCGGCAGGAGGGCGGCGCCGATGATGGCGACCGGCGCGATGTATTTGGTGGCGTGCTGGACCTGGACGGCGACGCGGTCCATGCGGCGGTCGCGCTCGGCCTGGGACAGCTTGGAGCGCCCGGTGGTCAGCGTGATGGCGGCGCGCAGGGCGATGATGCCGCCGCCGGCGACCAGCACCAGGCGCAGCACCTGGGTCGGCATCGGCAGCACCAGCCCGACCCCGGCGCAGACCAGCGCCAGGACGAGCACCGGCAGGGCGAGGTTCTGGCGGATCAGCCCGAGCCCGAGGCGGCCCAGGAACACCAGGACGATGGAGGCGATGACCTCGTCGGGCCGCGCCTCGATGCCCAGTCCGGTCGGGCGGTCGATGGTGCGCAGGCCGACCAGCGGCAGGGTGAGCAGCAGCGCCACGAAGGCGGCGAGCCCGGCGTCGCGCAGGGTGCCCGGCCAGTCGACGGCGCGAGTGGCGGGGACGGCGGCGGCGGCGGTGTGGGACGGCATGGTCATGGCGCTCACACCTTCTCGATCTCGGGCCGGCCGAGCAGGCCGGTGGGGCGGAAGATCAGCACGAGGACGAGCAGGGTGAAGGTGGCGACGTCCTTCCACTCGGAACCGACATAGCCCGACCAGAAGGCCTCGATCAGCCCGATGACGACGCCGCCGAGCATGGCGCCGGGCAGCGAGCCGACGCCGCCGAGCACGGCGGCGGTGAAGCTCTTCACCCCGGCGAGGAAGCCGATGTAGAAGTCGATGACGCCGTAGATCAGCAGCACCATCATGCCGGCGACGGCGGCCAGGGCGGCGCCCATGACGAAGGTCAGCGAGATGATGCGGTCGACGTTGACGCCGAGCAGGCCGGCCATCTTCTTGTCCTGCTCGCAGGCGCGCTGGGCGCGGCCCAGCGAGGTGCGGTTGATCAGGATGGTGAAGCCGACCATCAGCAGCAGGGTGAGCACGATGGTGGCGAGCCGCACGTAGCTGACCGAGACGGCGCCGTCCATCAGGGTGAGGTTGCCGGGCAGGATCGGCTGCAACGGCTTGGAGCGCGCGCCCTGGAGGATCTGCATGTAGTTCTGCAGGAAGATCGACATGCCGATGGCCGAGATCAGCGGCGCCAGCCGCGGGCTGGAGCGCAGCGGCCGGTAGGCGATGCGCTCGACCGTCCAGCCATAGACGCTGGTGAACAGCATCGAGGCCGCCAGCATCAGCAGCAGCGCCAAGGGCACCCAGGTGATCCCCAGCGCGCCGATCGCCAGGAACGTGATCAGCGCCACGAACGCACCGATCATGTAGATCTCGCCGTGCGCGAAGTTGATCATCCCGATGATGCCGTACACCATCGTGTAGCCGATCGCGATCAGCCCGTAGATCGCACCAAGCGACAAGCCGTTGATCAATTGCTGTACAAAATAGTCCATGGCGTCACCCCACCTTCAGCGTGTCGCGAGGCGGGGCGCGGCGACGCGGGCACACACGGCACACCGATCACGCAACAGCAGCCCCCTGATCTGACCCGGCCCATCTATCGGATTGATGGACCAACATTTTTTGAGATGCCGGAAGGCGACCCCACCCCGTTCCGGCGGCGTGGGGGCCCGGCAAGGCCGGCTGTTCCGGTAGTATCAGCCCCGTGGATTTTTGCAAGACAGATTTGTGTTGTTCGCATGTGTCCGGGATGGTCGCCCCCCCGGATCCCCCCCGGATCCCCGGTCCGGAAACGCCGAAGGCCCCACCCGCCGGAGCGGATGGGGCCTTCCTCGTTCACGGCGCCGGAGGCGTGCGCGTCAGCGGGCGGCGACGGTCTGCTTGGCCGGGGCGGCGGCGACCTTGGGCTTTGCCGGAGCCTTGGCCGGGGCCTTCGCCTTGGCCTTGGCGGGGGCCGCCTTGGCCGGCGCGCGGCTGGGCGCCGCCTGGGCGACGGCGTAGCCGCTGTCGGGGCCGCTGACCACCTGCACGTCGCACAGCGGCTTGCTGGCGAGGTGCATCAGGCCGGCGTTCTTCTCGTCGGAGGTCAGGGTGCGCAGATCGTCGGCGTTCAGATCCTGCGCCGCCTTCGAGCGGTCGACGAAGGTCTGGCAATACTGCGGGATGCCGATGGTCGCGGCGCGCCGGCTGATCTCGTTGGCCAGCTCGGTGCGGAAGGTGTCGAACTTCGCGGTGCCGTTGCCGCCGGTCTTCTTGTAGTGGTTGATCAGCGTGGCTTCCGAGTTCGACAGCAGCGCGCGGTTCTTGACCGAGAAATCCTGGTAGGTGCCGAAGGGGTTCTTTTCCGGCACGACCGATTTGCAGGTCAGCCCGACCACCATCATCTCGGTGTGCATGCGCATGAGCTGCTCGGCCGCGTGCTCGCTGCGGCTGTAGCAGGCGCCGGGCTTGGACACGGACGCCTTGGCGGCCGCGGGCTTGGCGGCGGCCGGCTTGGACGCTGCCGGCTTGGCGGCGTCCGTCGCCTTGGCCGTCGCGGCGCCGGCCGGGGCCGACAGGGCGAGCGGCGCGGCCAGCAGCGCGCCCAGCAGGGCGGCGCGGCCAAAAACGCGGCCAAAAACGCGGGACGAGGGGCGAAGGGCGGCGCGCTGGCGACTCATCATGTGCTCCGGTGGCGCGGTTCGTTTGAAATCGAGGTGGGGGGACGAATGGGCTTCCCCCGGCCGTCCGGTCTTTCTACTGGAACGCCGGAACCGGTCAACCGGATTTGGCCGGCCCGTCGCTCTTTGTCCCAGACCGATGCCGGACTGCCATAGGTCCGTCCGTTTGGGCGGCCTGTCCAGGGGCGGCCGGCGTCGGCGGGGGGCCGTTGCGGGGGGCCGGGCGGGCCGGCCATCTTGAGTGTCGGGCGGTTCGGGGCTATTGCTGCACCCATGACACGCATCGGCATCGATCTCGGCGGCACCAAGACCGAGGGCATCGTCCTCGACCGGCAGGGCAACACGCTCGCCCGGCGCCGGGTGCCGTCGGCCCGCGACGATTACGCCGGCACGCTCGCCACCATCGCAGGCCTGGTCGCGGCGCTCGAAAGCGAGACCGGCCGGCGATGCAGCGTCGGCATCGGGATTCCGGGAGCGATCTCCCCGGCCACCGGGCTGGTGAAGAACGCCAACTCCACCTGGATGATCGGCCGCCCGTTCGACCGCGACCTCGCCCAGGCCCTCGGCCGGCCGGTGCGGGTCGAGAACGACGCCAACTGCCTCGCGGTGTCGGAGGCGGCGGACGGTGCCGGGGCCGGCTGCGGCGTGGTCTTCGCCGCCATCCTCGGCACCGGCTGCGGCGCCGGGATCGTCGTGCATGGGCGCCCGCTGGCCGGCCGCAACGCCATCGGCGGCGAGTGGGGGCACAACCCCCTGCCCTGGCCGGCCGACGAGGAACGGCCGGGACCCGCCTGCTATTGCGGGAAGCACGGCTGCCTGGAGAGCTTCGTCTCGGGTCCGGGCGTGACCCGCGACCACGCCGCCGCGACCGGCGAGACCCTGCCCGCCGACACCATCGTCGCGCGCGCCGCCGCCGGCGACACGGCCTGCGCCGCCACCGTCGAGCGTCTGGTCGGCCGGCTGGGACGCGGGCTGGCCGGGGTGGTCAACCTGCTCGACCCCGACGTGATCGTGCTGGGCGGCGGGCTGTCCAACGCGGAACTGCTCTACGTCCGGCTGCCGGAGGCCATCGCCCGCTGGGCCTTCACCGACCGGCTGGACACGCCGGTGCGCCGCGCCCTGCACGGTGATTCCAGCGGCGTGCGCGGGGCAGCGTGGCTGTGGCGTCCGGACGAGCATCCGGACGCCGGCTGATGGCGGCGGCTTGACCGTCGCGGCTGGAGACGGGGCCTAAAGTTTCGTGCGTTCAATAAGAAACGCACGAAACTTTAGCCTTTTGATGACGAGCGGATTCACGCTCCAAACCGATTCCGGTTTTACGCGATCCACTCTAGTCGCGCCGCGCCGTGCGCGGGGTCGCCGGCGGATCGGCGCTGCGCGGCGGTGCGGCGAGGATCGGCCGGCTCGGGTCGACCCTGGGCGGCGTCAGCGACTGGGTCGCCGAATAGGAGCGGGTCGTCGACTTCACGTCGGTGCCGTAGCGGGTCATGCCGGCGCGGCCCTGTCCGGGCTGCTGCTTCATCGAGCCCCAATGCGAGGGACGCGCGCCGGGCACCGGCTGGGCCTGCTCCATGTTGCGCATGTAGGGGCCGGTCGGGACCATCTCGTCGTAGGTCCAGGGCTGGTATTCCTGCTTTTGCGCGTGGGCGGGGCCGGCGGCGAGCACCGACAGCGTCAGCAGGGCCGGGGCCAGAAAGGTTGCGGCGAGGGTGCGTTGCATCGAACGGGCGCCTTTCGTCCGTTGTGATCCCGGTGTGATCCGGGCGCCACGGCCGGAACGACGCCCAGGAGGGCGGGTCCGGCGCATGGCGGGTCGGGACGGACATTGCGCCGCAGAGGCGGCCCGGCGTCCAGGGCGGAGGCGCGTTACCCAGCCTGGGGGAGGCCGTTCGCGCGCGCCGCCACGGAAGACTCAGGAGGCCGGGCGGCCGTAGAGCGTCAGGTGGATGCGCTTGCCGGTGTTGTAGTTGAAGCCCGACACCTCGGCCAGCCGGACCGGCGTCGCGGAACCGGCGGCGGCCTGGAAGGCGGCCTCCTCGCGGTCGTCGACCAGAGCCAGCGCGCAGGCCCCGCCGCCGGCGAGATGCTCGGCCGCCGCCGCGCCATGGACCAGCCTGGTCGGGGTTCCCACCAGGAAGACGAGGCTCGGCTCCGAATAGCCGGCCGAGGCGACGACGCTGTCCGGACAGGGGCGCGTCGCGGCGACGGCGCGGGCGACCTGCCGGCTGACCCAGACGCCCTCGATGGCCGGCAGAACGGCGCCGTAGGTCCCGGCGTAGAGGATCGCCGCCGCCGCCACGCCGGCCGCCATGCCGGAGCGGTGGTGGCCTTGCAGGATCAGCCGGACGAACACGGCGAAGATTCCGGCCACCGCCGGCACCAGCGCCAGCCCGACCGGATCGATCCGCCGGTCGACCAGATAGGGGGTCAGCGCCACCGCCAGCGTCAGCGCCCCGAAGCCGAGGCAGCCCAGCGCCACCGCGACGGCGGTCAGGAGGCGGCGCGGACGCTCGTGGGTGCGGCCGAAATTCTCCAGCAGGGCCGCCGCCGCCAGCGCGGCGATGGCCGGGAAGACCGGCAGGGTGTAGTGCAGCAGCTTGGTCGGCACCGCCTCGAACACCAGCCAGCTCGGGACGATCCAGGCGACGCAGAAGCGCACGGCGTCGATCCGGCGCCGCGCCCACGCCCAGGGAACCGCCAGCAGGGCCAGGAAGGACCAGGGGGCGAAGGTGACCCAGAAGCTGCCGAGGTAGTAGCCGGGCGGCAGGCCCTTGCCCTCCTGCCCGCCGGCGACCTTGCCCATCATGTCATGGCCGACCGATTCGGCGAAGAAGGCGCCCTTGGTCTTGATGGCGATGGCGATCAGCCAGGGCGCGGCGATGGCGGCGACGATGGCGAGGCCCGGCAGCGGCTTCAGCCGCCTCAGCCAGCCGGCCCTGCGGTCCCACAGGGCGAGCGCCAGCGCCGTGGTGCCCGACACCAGCAGGACGATCGGCCCCTTGACCAGGATCCCGATCCCGGCGGCGATCCAGAAGACCAGCGGCGCCGTCCAGGCGGCGCGGCCGGCCGGCGCCTCGCGGTCGCGCGTCAGGTAGAGATGCGCCAGCGCCGCCTGCCCGAGCACCACGGTGGCGAGCAGCACGGCGTCGGTCTTGGCCATGCGCGCCTCGACGCCGAGCACGACGCAGGACGCCATCATCAGCCCGGCCAGGAAGCCGGCGGCGCCGCCGAACAGCCGCGCCCCGGTCCAGGCGCTGGCCAGCACGGCCAGGATGGCGCCGAGGAAGGAGGGAATCCGGTAGGTCCAGATCGCCTTGGGCGTTCCGGTGAGGTCGGTCGCCAGCGCGGTCGCCGCGCTCTGAAGCCAGTAGATGCCGACCGGCTTCTTGTAGCGGGTCTCGTCCTGGAAGCGGATGTCGACGTAGTTGCCGCTGTCGAGCATCTGCGACGAGGCCTGCGCGAAGCGCGCCTCGTCGCGGTCGAAGGGCGGCAGGCCCTGGAAGCCCGGCAGGAACAGCGCCGCGCTCAGCAGCGCCAGCAGCGCGTAGCCGTAGAGCGGCAGCCGGCCGGTCACGCCGCCCCGCCGGTCTGCTTGTTGTTCCAGACGAAATACATGTTGCGCATGTAGATGAGCAGGCCCAGCCCCTGCCCGAACATGTAGACGGGATCGACCCGGTAGATCGAATAGGCGAACAGCAGCGTGCCGCCGCCGATCGAGAAGTACCAGAAAAGCTCCGGCATGACGCTGCGCTTGGCGCGCTCGCTGGCGATCCACTGGACGACGAAGCGCATCATGAACAGGAACTGGGCGAAGAAGCCGAGGCCGATCCAGATCAGGTCGGTCGTGCTCTGGTCATGGAACCAGGCGATGACGTGTTCGAGCATGGGAGAGGATTCCGGGGCCGGCGTGGTTCACAGATCTTCGGTGACGGGCGACAGGTTGGTCCGCCGCTTCAGCCAATAGACGCCCAGCAGATCGACGACGCCGATCAGGCCGCGCCGCCAGTTGGTGTATTTCGACACGCCGCGCCCGCGCGGGCGGTGGTTGACCGGCACGTAGGCCACGGCGTGGCCGTGGGCGCGGAACAGCGCCGGCAGGAAGCGGTGCATGGCGCCGAAGAAGGGAAGATCGAGGAAGGCGTCGCGGCGGAACAGCTTCAGCCCGCAGCCGCTGTCGGCGCAGCCGTCCTGGAGGAAGGACTGGCGCACGGCGTTGGCGATCTTCGAGGCCCAGCGCTTCGACAGCGTGTCCTGGCGCTTCCTGCGCAGGCCACCGACGAGGACCGGCGAACCGGCCTCGCCCTTCGCCACCAGGGCGAACAGGGCGGGGATGTCGGCCGGGTCGTTCTGGCCGTCGCCGTCGAGCGTCACCACCCACTCGCCACGGGCGGCCTTGACGCCGCTGCGCACGGCGGCGCTCTGGCCGGAGCGGCGGCGATGGCGCAGCACGCGCAGACGGCCGGCCCGGACCGCCGGGGCGAGGCGCGCCTGGGTGTCGTCGTCGGACTGGTCGTCGACGAAGATGATTTCGAAGCCGCCCGTCCCGGAGGCCCCCGACGGGGCCAGCGCCCGCTCGATCTCGTCGAGCAGCGGAAGCACGTTGTCGGCCTCGTTGAAAACCGGAACCACGACCGAAAGCCGCACCGGCTGCCGGCTCTCCGGAAGATTGCTCACTGCTGCCATCCCACGCCCCGAAGGGGCCATTCATCGAACGGGCGGCAAAATACTCCCGCCGTCCTGGGAACGGTAGCGAAAAGGATGGGACGGGGCGGGGTCCTGCCCCGCTCCGTCCGCAAGCTCATCCGACGCGAAGGCGGCGGAGCGGAATCAGCCCTTCTTCTCCTCCAGCGGCAGCGGAACGTAGCGCAGGTCGCCGCCCCGGCTGACCAGCATCAGCAGGGTCTTGCGGCCCTGGCTGCGCGCCTGGTCGATGCGGGCGTCGAGATCGGCCGGGCTGTTGACCGGCTCCTGCCCGGCCTCGACGATGACGTCGCCGAGGTCGAGGCCGCGCTCCGACGCCGGGCTGTTGTCGCCGACCTCGGTCACCACCAGCCCCTCGACGTCGGCGGCGATGGAGAAGGTCTCGCGCAGGCCGGGCGTCAGCGGCGCCAGCTTCAGCCCCAGCACGGTCCTGCCCCCGTCCGGCTGGGCGGAGCGCGGCGGACCGCTCGACCCGGCGAGCGCCAGCTGCTGCGGCTCGTTGCGCAGTTCGCCGACCGTCACCGGCACCGAGTTCGGGCTGCCGCCGCGCACGATCCCCAGCGGCACCGTGCTGCCGATCGCGGCCGAGGCGACGACGCGCGGAAGCTGGCGCATCTGCTCGACCGGCTTGTCGCCGAAACGGGTGATGACGTCGCCCTGGCGGATGCCGGCCGCCGCCGCCGGGCCGTCGGGGGCGACGCTGGTGACCAGCGCGCCGTTGGTGTCGGCCATGCCCAGGCTCTCGGCGATGTCCGGCGTCACCCGCTGGACCTGCACGCCGAGCCAGCCGCGCCGCACCTTGCCGCCGTCCTTCAGCTGGTCGATGACCGGCTTGGCGATCGACGAGGGAATCGCGAAGCCGATTCCCACCGACCCGCCGGTCGGCGAATAGATGGCGGTGTTGATGCCGATGACGCCGCCGTCGGTGCCGTAGAGCGGCCCGCCGGAATTGCCCCGGTTGATCGAGGCGTCGGTCTGGAGATAGTCGTCGTAGGGGCCCTGCTGGATGTCGCGGGCGCGGGCCGACAGGATGCCGGCGGTGACCGATCCGCCCAGCCCGAACGGGTTGCCGATGGCGACCACCCAGTCGCCGACCTGCACCGCGTCGCTGTCGCCCCAGCGGGCGGCGGTCAGCGGCTTGGAGCTTTCGACCTTCAGCAGCGCGAGGTCGGTCGGCGCGTCGCTGCCGACCAGCTTGGCGGCCAGTTTGGTGCCGTCGTGCAGGGTGACGGAAATCTCCGCCGCCTCGGCCACCACATGGTGGTTGGTGACGATCAGGCCCGACGGATCGATGATGAAGCCGGAGCCGAGCGCCATCCCCTGCGGGCCCGACGGCGGGCCGCCGTCGCCACCGCCGCCGCCGCCACCGCCGCGCTGCCGGTTGCGGAACTCGCGGAAGAACTCCTCCAGCGGCGAGCCGGGCGGCACGTCCGGCCGGGCCTCCGCCCCCGCCGGCGCGCCCTGGGTGGTCGAGATGTTGACGACCGTGTCGACCTGGCTGCGGGCGAGCGCCGCGAAGGAGGGCGGCGCGTAGGTCTGGCTGGCGCCCGGAGCGGGAACCAGGGGGGATTGCGCCGGGGCCAGGGCTGGGCTTTGGGCCGGGGCCGCGTCCTGGGCGGCGGCCGGAAACGCGAACAGCGGCACGGCGACCGCGCCGGCCAGCGCGGTGGAGAGCGCCAGCGCCGGCAGGCGCCGGAAGAGAACGGACGAATGCGGCATGGACGGTCTCCGCCTGACGGACTTCGGGGCCCGGCAGGGACCCGTTCACCCTGCCAAACACGCCAGAGCGCCGTTCGGGTCCCTCCGCCTTTTGAAATTGCCCACACGCCCCACCCGCCTTTAAGGGGTTTTAAAAATCCGGAACCGGATCGCGCGGATCATCACGATTACCGCGAGCGGCGGCGCCATTGCCGCGAGCGGCAGCGCGGCCACAAATTCGTGATTCCTTGCAAAGTTATGCTGGTATTTTCGAGAGGAGTTTCCGATAGTCATCCGTACCGAAAACATCGCCCGCCAGCGTGAAGCCTGATGATGCCGATGCACGCGCCCGCGTGGTTCTGCGTCGGAAGCGTGCGATCCGGCCCAACATGCTGACGAATGACTCAAAATTCACTTTGGCAACCGAGCGATATAATGAACGCAGAAACCGGGAGCGAACCGGAGTCTCCCAAGAAGCGCGGGCGCATTCCGCAATCGGCGTGGCCTCAAATCCTTGAGCGCTACCACGGCGGCGCAACCCTGTCGGCGATCGCGCGCGAGTTCGAATGCACGCCGAGCGCGATCTCCTACATCATCAAGAAGGCCGAGGCCGCCGGCCAGGGTGAACTGCCGGTCGATGGCGAGCCCGCCGGCGGCGACGCCGCCGAAACCCCCGCTGCCGAAACGCCCGCCGCCGCTTCGGATGTTTCCGCTCCGGCCCTTTCCGCTCCGGCCGCCGCCGACGCGCCGGCCGCCGCCGAACCCGCGGTGAGTGCCGCCGCCGAGACGCCGGCCGCCCCGGCTCCAGCCACCGCCGAGGCCCGTCCGCGTCCGGCCGCCCGCGCCGGCCGCGCCACGCTGACCCGTGCGCCGCGCACGGAAGCGGCGGCGGAGCCCCAGCCGGCCGAGGCGCCGGCTCCGGCCGCGCCCTCCGCCCCGGCGTCCACGGAAACCCTGCGTCTCAACCGTCCGGAACCGGCCCCCCAGCCGGCGCCGCAGCCCGCTCCGCAGCCGGCCGCCGCACCGGCGGCAGCCGCTGCCGGCGCTCCGGCGGACACCGCGCCGCGCACGGCCGGCGGCCAGCCGACCCCGCCGGTGGACGCGGTGGAGGGACGCCTGCGCGACACCGCCAAGGCCTGCATCACGGCCTACCGCGGCTGGCGTCAGCAGCCCAACGAGGGGACCATCCAATCCCTGTCGGACACGGTGCACGAGCTTCGCAAGGCGCTCGCCCGCATCGAGATCGACATGTCGGCCAGCCGGCGCGAGGAACAGGCGATCCGCCCGATCCCCATTCCGGCCCACCGCGCCTCGCGCCGCACGCAGTAAAGGCGTCGCGTTCAAAATCAAAACGGGCGGATTTGTCGCCCGTTTCTTTAAAAGACCCCGTTCCGCTTGTGCGGTTCGGGGTCTTTTTCTACCGGCTTTCAATTCCCGCCCGGCCATCGCCCAGCCGGCGGCTGCCTGCACGCCCAGGCCCGGCACGCTCAGGCCCGCGCGGCCTCGGCCAGAATGGGTTGCGGGGCCACGCGCGGAAAGCGCAGGGTGAAGGTCACGCCCTCGCCCGGCCGGCTGTCGAGCCGGATGTGGCCGCGCAGGGTCCGGGTCACCAGCGTGTAGACGATGTTCAGGCCGAGCCCGCTGCCGCCGTTGTCGCGGCAGGTCGTGAAGAAGGGCTCGAACACCTTGCCCTGCAAATCCGACGGAATGCCCCGGCCGTCGTCGGCGTAGACCAGCGTCACCTCGTCGGCGCTTTCGGTCACGTCGATGCGCAGCGCGCCGCGCTGCCCCGCCTCGTAGCCGTGGGTGATCGAGTTCATCACCAGATTGGTCAGGATCTGGCCGAAGGCGCCGGGGTAGCTGTCCAGCGTCAGCTCCTCCGGACAGAGCACCGTCACCGCGTGGCCGGAACGGCGGATGCGCACGCCCAGGCTGCGCAGAACCTCCTGGATGTAATGGCTCAGCTCGAAGACCCGGCGCTCCTCGCTCGCCTGGTCGACGGCGATCTGCTTGAAGCTCTGGATCAGGCGGACGGCGCGCTCGATGTTGAGCAGCATCAGCTGCGCCGCCTCGTCGGCGGTGTCGATGTAATCGGCGAAATCGGCCCGCCGCATGGTGCCGGCCTCGAACAGCCCGCGCAGGCCCCGCGTCTTCTCCGCCAGCAGCGAGGCGCCGGTCAGGGCGATGCCGATCGGCGTGTTCACCTCGTGCGTCACCCCGGCCACCAGCGACCCCAGCACCGCCATCTTCTCCGCCTGGATCAGATGGACCTGCGCCTCCTTCAGGTCGTAGAGCGCGCGCTCCGCCTCCTCCTTGGCGGCGCGCACCGCCTCGGCCGAGCGCACGGCCTCGGTCACGTCGGCGTGGGAGCCGACGACGCGGAAGCCCCGCCCGTCGGGCTCCGGCACGGCGATGGAGCGGGTGTCGAGATAGACCCGGTGCCCCTCCTTGTGCTGGTAGCGCTGGAGCAGGTGGCTTTCCGTCAGCAGCCCGTCCGCCATCTGGCCGATCACCCGCAGGGTGTCGGCGGCGTCGTCGGGGTGGATCAGCTCCTCCCAGCGCTCGCGGCGGTTGTCCATCTCCGTCTCGTCATAGCCGAGCAGGCCCCACCATTGCGGCGAGAACCAGACCTCCCCGGCCTGCGGATTCCATTGCGAGACGCCCTCGTGCGCGGCGCGGACCGCCAGCTCGAACAGCTCGCGGCTGGCGGCCAGCTCGCGCTCGGTCCGCTTGCGCCCGGTGATGTCGGTGTAGGTGGTGACGAAGCCGCCGTCGGGAAGCGCCAGCGTCACCGTTTCGATGATCACCCCGTCGGGCCGCACGCGCTCGTTGTAGAAGGGCCAGGAGGCGTTGCGGATGTGGTCGAGCCGCTGCGCCACCAGATCGGTCACCACCCCGTCGCCGTAGCCGCCGCGCTCGGCGATGTGGCGGACGACCTCCTCGTAGGGCTGCTCGTAGCGCGGAAAGGCCGGGTCGATGCACAGAAGCTCCAGCACCCGCTGGTTCCAGGCGACCAGCCGCAGATTGCGGTCGAAGGCCATGACGCCCTGGCTGAGGCAGTCCAGGATCAGGCTGGTCCGCGCCCACGGCCCCTCCCCCCGGTCGGAGAGCGCCACCGACGCCTCCCACCCCGCCGGCCGCGCGGCCGACAGCAGCCATCCGCCGCCCTCGCCGCGTCCCAGCGACAGGTCGGCCGCCGGCCGGCCGGGCCGCCGGTGCGCCACCGTCTCCCCGGCGCGCAGGGCGGCCGCCGCCACCGGCCCGAGGAAGGCGTCGAGCGCCGCCCCCGGCTGGGTCGCGAACAGCGCGGCGAAGGCCGCGTTCGACCAGATCAACCGCCCGTCGGCGTCAAGACGGGCGAAGCCGGTTTCGGTCATGCGCGCTCGTTCCTCCTTCGCGGGGACCAGAGTCCAGAGATTGCCGGCGATTCCCGACAGAGTGGCATTTGCCGGCAGTGAACACGCATGGCGTCCCCTCCGCCCATTCTTGTCTCTCCGGGGTTGCCGGGCAAGCGGGAAGGCGTGCATCCGGCCATCGCTTTCCGCTTGAAATCGCCGACCCCCACCCTCTTATGGTCCGCTGCGCGCCCTTCGCCATCCCCCAAACCGCTGGCCGGGAAGGATTTTACCGATGTCCGACGTCGCGGCCTACGCCGGACTTTTTTTCGTCGCCCTGATCGCCGCGACAATTTTCCCCGCCCAGTCCGAACTGCTCCTGGCCAGCCTGCACGCGTCGGGACGCTACGACACCCTGACGCTGATTCTGGTGGCGACCGTCGGCAACGTCGCCGGATCGGCGGTCAACTGGGCGCTCGGCCGCTACCTGATGCATTTCCAGGACCGCCGCTGGTTTCCGGCGTCGCCGGCGCTGGTGGAGCGGGCGACCCGCTGGTACCGCCGCTTCGGCGTCTGGTCGCTGCTGCTGGCCTGGGTTCCGGTGATCGGCGATCCGCTGACCCTGGTCGCCGGAATCCTGCGCGTCGATTTCCGCCTGTTCCTGCTCCTGGTCACGCTGGGCAAGGCCGGACGCTACGTCGCGCTGATTGCGGCAATATGACACCATCCGCCTAACGTCCTGTTTTGACACAAGAAGACGCTTGAGCCGGAGCCCCGCGCGCAGTATCACCGGAGCCCGGAAGCCGGATTGACGCACCACCGGAAAGCCGTAATAAAATAAAGGCTTTTTAAAATTCCATGTCCGGTTGACCGAGGTCAATGGCCGTGGGACGGCGGGCGTCTATGGTCCGTTCCGCATTCAGTCCCGGAACCCAGGCCCCTCGACATGCCAGACGGAAGCATCGTTCAGCCGGAGAAGGCCCCGCTCACGCTGTTCGAAAGCCACAAGAAAGTTCACCCGAAGGCGGTCAAGGGTGTTTACCGCCGTCTCAAGACCCTGACCTTCGCGGTCCTGCTGGCGCTGTTCTTCATCGCGCCCTGGATCCGCTGGGAGCGCGGCGGCGACGCGCCGGCCCAGGCGGTGCTGTTCGACCTGACGACGCCCCGCTTCTTCATCTTCTGGATCGAGATCTGGCCGCAGGAGATCTATTACCTGACCGGCATCCTGATCGTCGCGGCGCTCGGGCTGTTCCTGGCCACCGCGCTGGCCGGGCGCGTCTGGTGCGGCTTCGCCTGCCCGCACACCGTGTGGACCGACCTGTTCGTGTGGATCGAGCGCGTCTTCGAGGGCGACCGGGCCGAGCGCATCCGCGGCGACAAGGCGCCCTGGACCGCGCGCAAGCTGCTGCGCAAGACCGGCAAGCACGCCGGCTGGATCGCGCTCAGCCTCGTCACCGGCTTCGGCTTCGTCGCCTATTTCACCGACGCGCCGGCCCTGGCGCGCGACCTCGTGACGTTCCAGGCCTCCTACGAATCCTACAGCTTCTTCGCGCTGTTCGCCGGCATGACCTACCTGATGGCCGGCTGGACCCGCGAGCAGATGTGCATGTACATGTGCCCGTGGCCGCGCATCCAGACCGCGATGCTGGACGAGCACAGCCTGGTCGTCACCTACCGGGCCGACCGTGGCGACAACCGCGCGCCCAAGCGCAAGTCGCAGAGCTGGGACGAGCGGCGGGCGCAGGGCTTCGGCGACTGCATCGACTGCGGCCAGTGCGTGCAGGTCTGCCCGGTCGGCATCGACGTGCGGACCGGCGAGCAGGCCGACTGCATCAACTGCGGCCTGTGCGTCGACGCCTGCGACAGCATCATGGTCGCCCAGGGCCTGCCGACCAAGCTGATCGCCTTCGATTCGCTGGCCGCCCAGGAAACGCGGGCGCAGGGCAAGACCTATTCCTGGCGCTTCTTCCGCCCGCGCAGCATCATCTACGCCCTGCTGATGCTGGTCATCGGCGGCGCCATGGCCTGGAGCTTCGCGCTGCGCCCCCGGCTTGACATCACGGTGCTGCGCGACCGCGCCCCGCTGTTCGTCGCCCTGTCGGACGGCGGCCTGCGCAACGCCTACACCTTCAAGGTCGCCAACAAGACCCGGCAGCCGCGCTCCTACGCCCTGACCGTCAGCGGCCTGACCGGGGCCGAGGTCAAGGTGGTCGGCGAGGACGAATCGGCCGAGACCCACGGCGCGACCATCTCCGCCTCGCCGGACAGCGTCGCGACCTACCGCGTCTACGTCACCGCCCCCAAGGCGAACGTGAAGGCGGCCTCCACCCCGCTGACCTTCCAACTGACCGACACCGGCAGCAAGGACAAGGACAGCCACGCCAGCGTGTTCCTGGGGCCGGCGACAGGAAACTGACACGGGGGCACGGCCCGCGCAGCCCTTCTCCCCTCGCGGGAGAGGGCTCTGGCGCAAGCGCCAGGGGGGTTCCCCCTCCGAAGGCGACCGCGAAAAGGTGGAGGCCCCTCCGCTTCGGCCTACCGCCTTTTCGCCCCGTCCCGAACGAGAACCCCACGCATGGACAGTGTGCGGAGCGCGCCGCACGCCTCACCTGACTCATCGAACGAGGGATGCACGTCCCGGAACGAGGTGAGGCAGCCATGCTCTTCGATTTCGAGCCCTCGGGCATCAACGACACCTACCTGCGCCTGACGCGCAACGGCCTGTCCTGCATCGTCGCCCCGGCGGGGGTGTGGAACGGGCTGCTGCGGGTCAACTACATCGTGTCCTCGGCCCCCGGCGCGGTGGAGCCGCACATGGTCTTCCGCTGCCTCGACGTCGGCTGGGACGACGGCCGCTTCTGCTGGAAGGGCAAGGCGGCGCCGGTGATGACCAGCTCCACCATGGTCGACATCATGCAGGAGCGCGGGCTGGTCAACGAGGCCGAGGCCGAGCGGCTGCTGTTCGGCATCAACAGCCCGGCGGCCGGCGCCTCGTCGGACGAGGCGCTGATGGTGCGCGCCCTGCTGTCCGGTTGCAGCTTCACCCCGGTCTACGACGACACGCCGCTGCGCGGCGAACCGCCGGCCGTGGTCGGCTTCGCCCTGCGCACCCTGTCCGATCCCGGCGCCTACATGCTCGAGGCGCGGGCCGGCGTGCCGGTGCTCGACCCGGCGGCGCGCGACGCCCTGAAGCGGCAGACCGGCGTGCTGTTCTGACCGGCCCCCGGCCCAGCCCGACCTTCCTGTTGGACCTTTGGGCGATGGAAACTGTCACAGACCACGGGCATTCTGTGGTCATCGGACATGGAGCGTCACACCCGCGATCATCCGCCTCCCCGCAGGCCCATCACCGGGCCCCATCCAAGGACCAGCCGGACATGCGCACGAACCTCGCCGACCGCTGCACCTCCCTGATCGGGCGCGCCCGCGCCGTTCTCAGCCGTCCCCTGCGCAACCGCCCCTTCATCCGCAAGCCGCTGGGCCGCCGCATGCGGATGGAGCTGCTGGACCTGGAACTGTTCCGCAACGACCTCCACGGCTGACGCGGGGCACGGCTGACGCGGGGCACGGCTGACGCCGGCTCCGTCCGGCCAGCCCGACCTACTTGACCAGATGCTCGTAACGGGCGTCGGTCAGCGTCTTCAGGAAGGCGACCAGCGCCCGGATGCGGCGGTCGTCCAGCGCCGGGCCGGTTTCCAGCTCCGTCATCGACAGGGTGCCCGCCACCTCCGGCTTGCCCCAGGGCTTGCCCGTCTCCGGGTTGGTCGCCCCCTTGGCGGTGCGGCTGTTGTAGCTGTTGTAGAAGCGGACCACCGTTTCGAGTTCCTGGAACACCCCGTTGTGCATGTAAGGGCCGGTGACGGCGACGTTGCGCAGCGTCGGGGTCTTGAACTTGCCGTCCTGCGCCGCGCTGGCGGCCGCCGGATTCTCGCGCAGGCCGTGATCGACATGCTTCGGCCCCTTGCCGTTGGCCGCGCGCAGCGCCGCGTTGACCGGCACGCCGATGTTGTGGTGCTCGTAGTTGGTGAAGGTCTCGCCCGGCGAGGCCGGGATCCGCTTCAACTGGTGGCACAGGTTGCAGTTGGTGAACTGGGTCGAGAAGAACAGGGTCATTCCCAGATCCTCCTCCGGCGACATCCTGTACTCGCCGCGCAGGTAGCGGTCGTACTTCGAATCGAAGGGGGCGAAGGCGTCGGTTTCCTCGAAGCGGGCGATCGCGTCGCTCATCGCGTCGAAGGCGCGGCCGGCGTCGTCCAGCACCCCGGTGCCGTACAGCGCGACGAAGGCGCGGGCGTAGGACGGATTCTCGGCCAGCCGCTGCCGCACCTGCTCCTTGGAGGCCATGCCCATCTCGCCGGGATTCAGCGGCGGGCCGCCCGCCTGCTCCTTCAGCGTCGCCGCCCGGCCGTCGTGGAACTGCCCGCCGACCGCGCGGCCCTTGGCGTTGAAGGAGAAGGCCGGGCTGAACTTCGCGTAGGCGGCGCTCGGCGCGTTGCGGTCGCCGATCGACCTGCCGTCGGCCCCGATCGACGCGGCGCCGCCGACGCCGCCGTCGCGCGGGTCGGCGAAGCCGGCCATCGGGTTGTGGCAGTCGGCGCAGGATTGCGTGCGGTTGAAGGAGAGGGCGGTGTCGGAGAACAACGCCTCGCCCAGCGTCTCCCTGGTCGGCGGATCCCCGGCCGCGGCGGGGGGCGCCGCGAAGGCCAGCAGCAGAGCGGCGGGCAGGACGGCGCGGCGGAAACGGGACGAGGTGAAGATCGGCATGACGACACTCCGGAAACCGGCCCGCAAAGCCCGCGGACCGGCGCCACTATGAGCGTTCCGGCTTAACCAAGCATGAGAATCGCTCGCAGCCGGGTGAGGCAGATTGCCGCCCGCCCCTTTTCCCGGCCGCCGCCCTACTCCCTGGCGAGCAGGTCGCGGATGGCGTTGACCAGCGGCTTCATGTGGAAGGTCGATTCGGGCGACACGGCGACGGTGCCGCCGGCCGCCTCCACCGCCTCGGCCACCACCGGGCCGACGGCGGCGATGCGGGTGTTGCGGAAGGCCGCGCGGAAGGCGTCGGACAGGCCACAGGCCTCCGCCACCTCGTGCAGGCGGCGCACCTGGGGCGAGGCGGTGAAGGCGACGAAATCGATGCGCCCGGCCGCCATCTCGCGGATCGCCGTTTCCACGGCGCCGGTTTCGGAATCGGAGGCGTAGCGGTAGGGCGTCACCGCCACCGGCTCGCCGCCGCGCGCCCGCACCGCGTCGAGCAGGACCGCGTTGGGGTTGTCGGGGTAGAGCTGGACGCCGACCGTCCGCCCCGACAGATCCTCGTCGGCCAGCGCCTGGATGACGCCGTCCGTCGTCGGGGCCGGGGCCAGCTTGTACGGCCCGAGGCCGATCTCGCGCAGCGCCTTGACCGGCTTCGGCCCGCGCACGAAGATCCGGGTGCGGCCGAGGGCGGCGACGACCTCCGCCTCCCGCCCGTCGGCGCGGGCGACCGTCATCAGGCGGCGCAGCCCCTCGCCGGTGAGCAGCACGACGTCGTGGAATCCGCCGGCCACCAGCCGGTCGAGCCAGCCCCGCGCCGGGGCGGGGTCGTCGAGGTCGAGGATCTTCACCATCGGGCAGCGGATCGTCTCCGCGCCGTGCTGCTCCATCATGCCGGCGAACAGGTCGAGGTCCCGGCTTTCCGGCACCAGAATCCGCCGCCCCGCCAGATCGCCGCCCATGCCGTCCCCGCGCTTGCCAAGTTTCATCCCGCCGAGCCTAGCAGGCGCCACCCGCCCCCGTCACCCCCATCCCGGCAAGGGGTAGTCCGTCACACGTTCTGGCGGCGGCAGTGCAGCAGGCTGAACAGGCCGAAGGGCGGCACGGTCCGCACGCTCTCCACCGCCAGCCGCGAGCCCTGCATCAGCGACTCCATGGTGAAGTCGGGGCGCCAGCCGAGCTTCTTCGACAGGGGCGCCAGCCAGCCCTCGACCGCGCGGCGGATGCCGGGGCGCGGGGCGGCGAAATGGTTGACGATCACGATGTCGCCGCCCGGCTTGCAGACGCGCTCCAGCTCGGCCATGGTGCCCTGCGGGTCGGGGACCACCGTCATCACATACATGGCGACCACCACGTCGAAGCTGTCGTCGGCGAAGGCCAGCTTGCCGGCGTCCATCTCCAGCAGCCCCTCGACATGGTCGAGCCCCTCGCGCGCCACCCGCTCCTGCGCCACCTTCAGCATGTCGGTGGACAGGTCGATGCCGACGACGCGGTTGTCCTTGCGGTAGTCCGACAGCGACAGCCCGGTGCCGACGCCGACCTCCAGGATGCGCCGGCCGCCCCGGCGGTTCAGCCAGGCGACCGCGGCGTGGCGGCCCGACGCCAGCAGCACGCCGAACACCCGGTCGTAGAAGCCGGCGTAGCGGCGGTAGGCGGCGCGGATCGAATCGGCGTCCATGTCCTCTGCTCTCCCATTCCAGCGTCCCGAGAGTCGCGGCCGACGAGCCGCCAGGCCGGCGCGGCCGCACCATAACCGGCTTCCCGCCGCAATGAAAGTGACACGGAAGGAGGAACCGGCCGGAATCGCAAGATGATCTCCCATTCTTCTTGGCGGCCGAGTCCGGCGACTTTCCGCCTTCTGTTTATTTTGAACGATCGATCAAAAACCCATCGCCCTGGCGCAGCGGAGTTCATGGCGTCGTCTTCCTTTCCCCCCGGCATGAAGACTCGTCCCCCCTCCAAGCGCTCCCTTGGCGTTCCTTGCCGACCGTGCGATTCTCGGATCGTCAGGCCACCCCGCGATGGACGCGCCCCGCACCGGGACGACGGCGGTTTTCACGGCCGGGAGGAACGCACCATGAAGACTTTTGGCATCGCCGCATCCGCCCTCGTCCTGGCCCTCGCCGTCGGAGCGCCCGCCATCGGGACGCCGGCCATGGCCGCCACCCCGCAGCAGGAAAAGATGCAGGCCTGCAACGCCGACGCGACCGGCAAGGGCCTGAAGGGCGACGAGCGCAAGAGCTTCATGAGTTCCTGCCTGTCCAACAAGCCGGCCGCCGCCGCCACGGCCAAGACGATGACCCCGCAGCAGGAGCGGATGAAGAAGTGCAACGCGGACGCGACCGGCAAGACCGGCGACGACCGCAAGGCCTTCATGAGCGCCTGCCTGAAGGGCTGAGCCCCCGCCGCCGCGACGGCGCCCGGCCCGCCCACCCGTCCACCCGTCCACCCGGAGGACCTAAAGCACACTTTATGCTTGGCCGTTGACTTTGCCGGCGGTTCCTGTCGAAATCGCCGGCAAGGGAGACATTTCATGGCCGACAGAAGCCGGATCTATGGCGTGACGGAGCTGGCGGCGGAGTTCGACCTGACGCCGCAGGCCCTGCGCTTCTACGAGGAGAAGGGGCTGCTGTCGCCGCAGCGCGCCGCCGGACGGCGGGTCTTCACCTACCGCGACCGGGCGCGCCTGATCCTGATCCTGAAATTCCGCCGCGTCGGCTTCTCGCTCGACCAGATCGCCGAATATCTCGCCCATTACCGCTCCGGCCGGCCCAGCGCCTGCCAGTACCGCGACGGGCTGGCCAAGATCCGCGGCCGGCTGTCGGCGCTGGAGCGGATGCAGGCGGAGATCGCCGACATCGTGAGCGACCTGAAGCTGATGGAGCGGGACGCCGAACGGCGGCTCGCCGCCTGCGAGGCGGCGGCCGCCGAATGACGCCCGCCCCGAAACAATCACCAGAAAAACCCCACCACCCAAAAACCAAAGAACCGGGAGTGACACCAATGTTGCGCGGAATGATGATGGGGGTCCCCCTGCTGGTCACGTCGGTGCTGCGCCACGCGGCGCGGTACCACGCCGACACCGAGATCGTGTCGCGCACCACCGAGGGGCCGATCCACCGCTACACCTACGCCGACGCCTGGGCGCGGTCGCAGCGGCTGGCCAACGCCCTGGCGGCGCTCGGCCTTCAGCCCGGCGACCGGGTCGGCACGCTGGCCTGGAACGGCTACCGCCATCTGGAATGCTATTACGGCATCGGCGGCTCCGGCATGGTCTGCCACACCATCAACCCGCGCCTGTTCCCCGAGCAGATCGCCTACATCGTGAACCACGCCGAGGACCGCGTGCTGTTCACCGACCTGACCTTCATCCCGCTGCTGGAGGGCATCGCCGACCATCTGACCGGCGTGAAGGCCATCGTGGTGATGACCGACGCCGCCAACATGCCGCGGTCCAGCCTGCCCAACCTGCTGTGCTACGAGGATCTGCTGGCCGAACAGCCGGCGGAGTTCGCCTGGCCGGACCTCGACGAGAACACCGCCTGCGGCATGTGCTACACCTCGGGCACCACCGGCAACCCGAAGGGCGTCCTCTACAGCCACCGCTCGTCGGTGCTGCACGCCATGGCGGCCTGCCTGCCCGACGTCTTCGGCCTGTCGGCCTCCGACGTGGTGCTGCCGGTGGTGCCGATGTTCCACGTCAACGCCTGGGGCGTGCCCTACGCGGCGCCGATGGTCGGCGCCAAGCTGGTCTTCCCCGGCGCCAAGCTGGACGGCGCCAGCCTGCACGAGCTGTTCGAGGCGGAGGGCGTCACCAACACCGCCGGCGTGCCCACGGTCTGGCTCGCCCTGCTGAACTGGCTGCACGCCAACGGCAAGACCCTGACCACCATGCGCCGCATCGCCATCGGCGGCTCCTCCTGCCCGCCGGTGATGATCCAGCGCTTCAAGGAGATGGGGATCGAGGTCCTGCACGCCTGGGGCATGACCGAGACCAGCCCGCTCGGCCTCGCCAACACGCCCAAGAGCAAGCACAGGGGGCTCGACGCCGACGAGGCGCTGGCGCTGGCCTCCAAGCAGGGGCGGCCGATCTTCGGCGTGCAGTTCCGCGTCGTCGACGAGTCCGGCGCCGACGTGCCGCGCGACGGCCGCAGCTTCGGCCGGCTGCTGGTGCGCGGCCCCACCGTCTGCTCCGGCTATTTCGGCCTGGACTCCAGCCCGGCCCACGAGACCGAGCCCGGCTGGTTCGAGACCGGCGACGTGGTGACGATGGACGGCGACGGCTATGTCCAGATCGTCGACCGCACCAAGGACGTCATCAAGTCGGGCGGCGAGTGGATCAGCTCCATCGACCTGGAGAACATCGCCGTCGGCCATCCCGCCGTGCAGGAGGCCGCCGCCGTCGCCATCCCCGACGAGAAATGGGGCGAGCGCCCGATGCTGGTCGTCGTGGTGAAGGAGGGCGCCAGCCTGACCCGCGAGGAGCTGCTGGCGGTGTTCGAGGGCAAGGTCGCCAAATGGTGCATCCCCGACGACGTCCGCTTCGTCGAGGCCCTGCCCCATACCGCGACCGGCAAGCTGCTGAAGAGCACCATCCGCGAGATGGTGACGAATCCGGCCACCGCCTGAGGGCGGCGGCTTCGGCCTCCGGCGTCCCCGCCCCGCTCCCCTTCCACGCCGCCCCCTTCCACGCCGGAAGGGGGCTTTTTCGTCGCTCTCCCGTGCCGGCCCCGGCAACGCGACGCGCCTCCCCCAAATGAAAATGAGAAGCCCTCGCATTTTTCGGTGAGGGAAGCGGGCCTCCCGTTCGTCTTTGGGGCGGGGGCGGTGCTTCCTGTCGGGGTGGGTCCTGCGGAGAGTATGAGATGAGCGCTGGCAAGTCGCGCACGCGGCTGTGGTTCCTGTGGCATTCCTGGCTGGCGATGCCGATCTGGGCCTTTCTGTTCTTCATTTGCGTGACCGGCACCGTCGCCGTGGTCAGCACCGAGCTCATGTGGCTGGTCGATCCCTCCATGCGGGCGTCGGGCGAGGGCGAGCCGCTGCCGCCCAGCGCGCTGATCGCCGCCGCCGAGAAGGCGGCGCCGGACGGCCGGGTCACCTCGCTGAGCTGGGGCGGATCCCACATGGCGGTGGGCGCCCGCATGGCGATGCCCGACGGCACCTTCACCACCGCCTGGATCAACCCGGTCAGCGGGGTCGTCCAGGGCCTGTCCACCGGCAACTCGTTCCGCCAGTTCTTCCGCGCGCTGCACGGCTGGCTGATGACCTTCCCGGTCGGCTGGTATCTGGTGTCGGCGATGGCGGTCCCGCTGGTCGGGTCGCTGGTCACCGGGCTGGTGGTCTACAAGAAATTCTGGAAATCCTTCTACCAGCCGCGCATCCGCTGGAAACAGGCGCCGCGCGTGATGTGGGGCGACCTGCACCGCGTCGCCGGCACCTGGTCGATCTGGTTCATCGCCGTCATCGCCGTCACCAGCCTGTGGTTCCTGATCTACATGGCGCTGATCCATCTCGGCATGGGGCTGGGCGGCAGCAAGCCGCCGGTGATGCTGGCGCGCGACCAGATCCCGGTGGCGGCGGCCAGCCCCAAGCCCGACGCCGACGCCATCCTCGCCACCGCCATGGCCACCCTGCCCGACATGCGGCTGCGCTTCCTGGGGCTGCCGGGGACCGCCTACGACCCGGCGACGGTGATCGGCACCAGCGGGCAGGTGCCGCTGCTGCCCGACTTCATCCGCATCAACCCCTTCGACGCCTCGGTGATCGTCGTCGAGGGCGGGCTGGACGGCGCGTCCGGCATCGAGCTGACCCGCACCATCATGCGGGCGCTCCACACCGGCGATTTCGGCGGCCTGCCGATCAAGCTGATCTGGTTCGCCTTCGGCGCGCTGATGAGCACCCTGATCTTCAGCGGCATGCTGATCTGGATGAAGCGGACGGCGCGCGCCACCATGGAGGTGGTCCGCGCGGTCAAGACGGCGAGGGCCTCCTCCAATGCGTAAGCTCTGGCAGCGCGGCAAGTTCCATCTCAGCGCGCTGATGATGCTGGTGCCGCTTCCCTTCCTGCCCAACTATTTCAGCCCGAAGCCGATCTTCGCGCCGCCCGAGATCCGGCGCGACGTCAGCGCCGGCCCCTTCCCGATCACGCTGGTCACCCACGACGAGGCGCCGCACCGGGGCGTCACGGGGGAGCGGCTGAAGGAGTACCACATCCACCTCCGCCCGGCCGACATCGACAAGGTGCGCGGGGTCTTCCTGCGCGTCGGCAAGCCGCGCAGCCTGCGCGCCGCCGGGGCGCTCGGTTTCGGCAACCCGTACGAGCGCGAGGCCGAGGTCACGGTGCCGGCCGATCCGACCGGGACCGAGGAGCTGTGGGTGACGGTCGAGGACTGGAACGGGCAGGTCCATCAGGCATCGACGCCGCTGGCCGGCTTCTTGGGAGGGACATGATGACCGCACGCTTTTCCGTTCCGGCCGCCGCCGCCGCTGCCCTGGCCGCCCTGGCCGCCCTGGCCGCCCTGTGCGCGGCCTCCACGGCCCAGGCCCACTACCCGATCTGCGAATGCAGGATGACGGACGGCCGGACGGTGGTTTGCACCGGCGGCTTCTCCGACGGGTCGAAGGCGCCGGGCGTGGTGCTCGACGTCATCGCCTACGACGAGCAGGTGCTGGTCAAGGGCAAGCTGGGCGAGGATTCCACCCTGTCCTTCGCGCGCCCGGCCCAGGATTTCTACGTCCTGTTCGACGCCGGCCCCGGCCACACGGTCGAGATCGAGCACACCGCCATCAAGTAGGGTCCTCCACCCCATGCATCAGCAGATCGTCCGCCGCGCGGGGGCCGAGCGCGAGACCCTGTGGGTCCTGCTCGCCGCCGGCCTGATCCTCGCCACCGCCGGCGCGGCGGTCGGGCTGCGGCCGGCGCCGGAGGCCGACGCGCCGCCCGCCGCCCACCAGATCGACTCCCGCACCGGCCTGACCGCCGCCGAACAGGGGCTGCACGCCGACCTCAAGGTGGCGGCCGACGAGATCGCCGCCCTGCGCAAGGCCGACGGCCGGGCGCCGGCCCCGGCCGATCTGGCCGCCCAGGCCCTGCCGCCCTTCGCCGCCGACGCCAGCGCCACGGCGCGCGGCGGCCATGCCTGGACCCTGACGGAAGGCGGGGGCAACGCCGCCTACGCCGGCCTGTCCGCCGCGCCCGAGACGGCCGGCTCGCTGGTCCTGCTGCTGGACGGGCATGGCGACGGCCATGAGGGCGACCATGCCCCCGAGATCTGGCTGAAGCGCGCCGCCGAGGCGCCGCCCGCCCGCCTCGACGAGGCGTCGCTGGCCGCCGCCGGCTGGAAGCGGATCACCTCCACCTTCACCGCCGGTGTGACCCGATGAACTTTTTCCCGAACCGCCGCCGGTTCCTCGCCGCCACGCTGGCGGCCGGCGTCCTGCCCGCAGGCATCGCCCGTGCCGCCGCCCCCGCCGCCGCCCCCACCGCCGATCGCAAGCGCTTCGGCGTCACCCTGCACCCCTATTATTCCTACGTCGCCAACATCGTCGGCGACCGGGCCGAGGTGGTGCCGATCATCCCCGCCGGCTTCAACCCGCACGCCTACGAGCCGCGCCCGGAGGACATCCAGCGCATCGGCGGCCTCGACGCCATCGTGCTGAACGGCATCGGCCACGACGATTTCGCCGGGCGGATGATCGCCGCCTCGTCCAGGCCCAAGCTGCCGGCGGTCGAGGCCAACGCCGACGTGCCGCTGCTGCCCGCCGCCGGGTCGGCGGCGCGGGCGTCGGGCAAGGTGGTCAACCCGCACAGCTTCCTGTCGATCACCGGCTCGGTGCTCCAGGTCGCCACCATCGCCCGCGAGCTGGGAAAGCTCGACCCGGCCAACGCCGAGGCCTACACCGCCAACGCGCGGGCCTATTCCCGCAGGCTGCGCCAGCTCCGCGCCGACGCGCTCGCCAGGCTGGCGGGCGCCGGCGACACCCGGCTGCGCGTCGCCACCATCCACGGCGCCTACGACTATCTGCTGCGCGAGTTCGGGCTGGAGGTCTCCGCCGTCGTCGAGCCGGCGCACGGCATCGAGCCGAGCCCGGCGCAGCTCGCCGAGACCATCGCGACGATGCGCAAGCTCGACGTCCAGGTGATCTTCTCGGAGCTGAACTTCCCCAGCGCCTATGTCGAGACGATCCGCCGCGAGACCGGCATCCGCCTCCACGCCTTCTCCCACATCTCGCACGGCGACTACGCCGCCGACCTGTTCGAGCGCGAGATGACCCGCAACATGGACACGCTGGTCCAGGCGATGCTGGAGGCCAGGCCGTGAGCGCCCGCAACGGGAACGGCCCCGGCATCCTGTTCGACCGGGTGGACCTGACGCTCGGCCGCACCGCGATCCTGGAGCAGGTGTCGCTGTCGGTCGCGCCGGGCGCCGTGCACGCGGTGGTCGGCCCCAACGGCGGCGGCAAGTCGTCGCTGATCCGCGCCCTGCTGGGGCAGGCGCCGCACCGGGGCACCATCCGGCTCGACTGGCCGGGCGACGGCCCCGGCACCGTCGCCTATGTCCCGCAGGCGGTCGAGTTCGACCGCGGCCTGCCGCTGACGGTGGAGGATTTCCTGGCCGTGCTGTGCCAGCGCCGCCCGGCCTTCCTGGGGCCGGACCGGTCCATGGGCTACGGCGAGGCGCTGGCCCGCGTCGGCATGGCCGGCAAGGGCCGCCGCCGCTTCGGCGCCCTGTCGGGCGGCGAGCGCCAGCGCGTCCTGCTCGCCCAGGCGCTGATCCCGGCGCCCGACCTGATCATCCTCGACGAGCCGATGACCGCGCTCGACGAGGCCGGCGTCGCCATCTTCGAATCGCTGCTGGCCGGGCTGACCGCCGCCGGCACCACCATCCTGTGGGTCGAGCACGACCTCGCCCAGGTGCGCCGCCTCGCCACGCGGGTGTCGGGGCTGAACCGGCGCGTGCTGTTCGACGGCCCGCCGGCGGACATGCTGTCGCCCGAACAGGTGCTCGACCTGTTCTCCGCCGTCCCCCGCCGCAAGGCGGAGGCGGAGGCGGAGGCGGAAGCAAGCCAGCCCGCCGCCCGGAGGATGGCGTCATGAGCTTCGAAACCCTGCGCGCCCTGATCCAGGGCTGGGCGGAAGCCGGGCTGCTGCCCGCCGGGCTGACCCACGGCTTCCTGGTCAACGCCCTGCTGTCCGGTCTGGTCATCGGCCCGGTGCTGGGCGGGCTCGGCACGCTGGTGGTGACCAAGCGGCTGGCCTTCTTCTCGGAAGCCGTCGGCCACGCGGCGCTGACCGGCGTCGCCATCGGCATCCTGGTGGGGGAGCCCTACACCGGCCCCTACGCCAGCCTGTTCGGCTACTGCCTGCTGTTCGCGCTGCTGGTCAACTACACGCGCAACCGCAGCAACCTGACCTCCGACACGCTGATCGGCGTCTTCCTGTCGGTGTCGCTGGCGCTCGGCGCCAGCCTGCTGCTGATCCTGGCCAGCCGGGTCAACATCCACATCCTGGAGAATGTGCTGTTCGGCTCGGTTCTGACGGTGGACGACCGCGACCTGACGGTGCTGCTGGTCGTCGCGCTGGGCGTCACGTTGCTGATGCTGCCGCTGTTCAACCGGCTGCTGCTGGCCAGCTTCAACCCGGCGCTGGCGCGGGTGCGCGGCGTGCCGGTGAAGGGGCTCGACTATCTGTTCATCGTGCTGGTGACGGTCGTCACGGTCGCCTCGGTCAAGATCATCGGCGCCATCCTGGTCGGCGCCCTGCTGGTGATCCCGGCCGCCGCCGCCCGCGTCGTCGCCACGTCGCTGCGGGGATTCTTCCTGCTGTCCGTCGCCTTCGCCAGCGTGGCGGCGGTGGCCGGGATCCTGCTGCCGGTGCAGTTCGCCCTGCCGGTGCCGTCGGGCGGCGCCATCATCCTGGCGGCCGGGCTGCTGTTCCTGGGGGCGCTGCTGGCGCGTTTCATGACGAGAGGGGAAGAGGGATGAAGCGCGTCACGCTCACGGCGCTTCTGTTGCTGGCGACGGCCCCGGCCGCTCCGCTGACGGCACGGGGCGCCCTCGCCGAGACGGTGCTGGCCGGCCACCCCGTCACCGCCGGGCTGGCCCAGGCGCTGACCCAGGGCACCGGCGTCGCGGTCGAGGCGGTAGTGCCGCCCGCCATCCCGATGGGCCGCCAGCTCTCCTTCCTCGGCGGGCGCGGCGAGGCCAAATTCGCCGAGGCGGCGCGCAAGGCCGACGCGGTGCTGACGCTGCGCTCGGTCTGGACCGACGACCCGCTCTACCCGCTGGCGCGGCGCGCCAACATCCGGCTGGTCGAGATCGACGCCGCCCGGCCGGTGGACGGCGCCCTGCCCGGCATCGCGCTGCGCGAGGGCGCCGCCTTCCCCTGGCTCGGCGTCGCCAACGCCGGGCGGATGGCCGACATCCTGGCGGCCGACCTGCGGCGCCTCTACCCGGCCTCCGCCCCCGCCATCGACGCCAACCTCGCCACGGTCAAGCGCGGGCTGCTGGCGCTGTCCGCGCAGACGGCGCGGAGCTTCGCCGCGCTGCCCGACCCGTCGGTGGCGGCGCTGTCCGACCGCTTCGCCATGCTCGCCGCCGATTTCGGGCTCGACCTGCGCCGGGTGTGGACCCACGACGACCGCGACTGGACGCCGGAGCGCCTGGCCGAACTGACCGCCTTCCTGAAGGCCGAGCGCATCCCGGCGGTGCTGCACCACCGCCAGCCGGCCCCGGAGATCGCCAGGGCCGTCGCCGACGGCGGCGCCCGCCTGGTCGTGCTGGACAGCCTGGAAAGCGGCCCGCCCGCCGCCATCGACGCCGCGCTGGCGCGGATCGCCGAACAGGTGGAGGCCGGCCTGCGCTGAGCGGGCGCCCTCCCTGGACCGCTCAGCCCGGACCGCCTTCCCTGGACCGCTCAGCCGGCGTCGGGCAGCGGGGCCGCCGGATCGACCAGACCGGCGGCGCGCAGCTCGCGCCAGAAATCGGCCGGGACCGTCTCCTCCAGGGCGGCGCGGTCCTCGGCGATGCGGTCCGGCCGGCTCGCGCCGGGGATCACCGCCGCGACGGCCGGATTGGCCAGCGCGAATTGCAGGCCGGCGGCCTTCATCCCGACGCCGTGGCGGTCGGCGATTCCCTTGATCCGCGCCACCTTGTCGAGGATCGCCGGCGTGGCGGGCGCGTACTCGAAGTTCGGCCCGCCGACCAGCGCGCCCGAGCTGTAGGGGCCGCCCACGACGATGCCCAGGCCGCGCTCCGCCACCATCGGCATCACCCGCTGCAACGCGCGCCCATGGTCCAGCAGGGTGTAGCGGCCGGCGAGCAGGAAGCCGTCGGGCCGGTTGCCCTCCAGCCCGAGCAGCAGCTCGATCGGCTCCACCCGGTTGACGCCCAGGCCCCAGGCCTTGATCACGCCCTCGTCGCGCAGGCGGTCGAGCGTCTTGAAGGCGCCCTTGCGCGCGCTCTCGAACACGCCGAGCCAGTCGTCGCCGTAGAAATCCTGCGCCACGTCGTGCACCCAGACGATCTCGACATGGTCGGTCTTCAGCCGCTTCAGGCTGTCCTCGATCGAGCGCAGCGTCGCGTCCGCCGAATAGTCGTTCACGACCCGGTTGGGGCGGCCATGCCTGAAGACGTCGCCCTTCTCGCCCTGGTCGCGGGCGGCGACGTCCTCGACCTCGTCGAGGATCACGCGGCCGACCTTGGTGCTGACGACGTAATCGCCGCGCGGCCGCCCGGCCAGCGCCTCGCCCATGCGGATCTCCGCGAGGCCGGCGCCGTAGAAGGGCGCGTTGTCGAAGTACCGGATGCCGTCGTTCCAGGCGGCGTCCACGGTGGCCCGCGCCTCCTCCTCGGGGATCGCGCGGAACATGTTGCCGAGCGGCGCGGTGCCGAAGCCGAGGCGGCCGGGCAGGATGTCCTTCAGTGCCATTGTCTTGTCCTTCGCGGAAGAGGGGGAACGCGGAATGGGAACGGACGGCAGGCGGCGGATCTGGCGGGCTCCGGCCCATCGCCGGCTGCGGTCCCCGGCCGGCGATGTCGCGCGCGAGGTCTCGGCGGAGGCTCTCGGCAAAGCCTCCCGGCGGAAGGCCGGCCCGGTCCGGTGAGGCGCCCGGCGGGCCGGGGAGACGCTCAATTCGACGGCGTTGCCAGCCCCAGCAGCATGGCGACCAGCCCGCTGTCGCTGATGGCCATGGCGGCCTGTCCGGGGCTCAGCCAGCGGCGGTCCCGCTCGTGCCGTTCGGGCCACTCGTCGAGTTCCTCGCGCACCTCCAGCAGAAAGACGGTGACCTCGCATTCGACCGAGCGGCCGGCCGCCAGGCGTTTCTCGTAGCGGTAGGAGCCGTAGGGACGCTTCCTGACCTTGCCCGTCACCCCGGCTTCCTCGAAGGCCTCGCGGGCCGCCATCGCGCGCGGCTTGATGCCCTTCTCCGCCCAGCCCTTCGGGATGATCCAACGCCGCGTCTCGCGCGACGTGACGAGCAGCACCTGGGGAATCGTCCCGGAGAGCCGGTACGGCAAGGCGGCATACTGGGTGCGGGGGGACGAGGTTCTCATGCACTGTATGTTCCCCGTTCGCCGCCCGATTTCAACCCGCCGCGCGTGGGCGGGCCGTTTTTCCCAGCCGCCCGGCGACCATCCGGAGGCCGGGGCGCCCGCCCTATCCGGAAGAGGTAGGCCGGTAAATCCCGTTGCGCGTCGCGAATGGCTTCGCCACCATGCGAGTGAACATTCACTCACGCACAGGTGCGCCGTGTCCGCCGCCCGTCCCCCCGACAGCCGCCCGCCCGACAGCCGCCCCCCCGATGTCCGCCACAAGGTCCGCGACGCCGCCATTGCGCTGTTCGCCCAGAAGGGGGTGAGGGCGACGACGGTCAAGAACATCGCCCGCGCCGCCAGGGTGTCGGAGGGGGCGCTCTACCGCCACTGGCCGAGCAAGGAGGAGCTGGCGGCCGAGCTGTTCGCGACGGAATACACCGCCATGTCGCGGACCCTGCGGGAGGCGGCCGGCGACGGCCCGGCGCCCGAGCGGCTGCGGCGGGTCATCCACCACGCCTTCGACCTCGCCGAGGCGGCCCCCGACCGCGCCCGCTTCCTGCTGCTGTCGCAGCATGATTCGCTGCCGCTGGTGCCGCAGGGGCAGGAGACGCCGGTGGACGTGATCTGCGGCATCGTCGCCGACGGCATCGCGGAGGGCAGCGTCGTCCGGGCCGACACGGACGCGCTGGCCCACATCGTCATCGGCGCCATCGTCCTGAACGTGCAGTCGCACGTCTACGGCCGGCAGACCGCCGCGCTCTCCACGCTGGCCGGCACCATCGCCGACGCGATCCTCGATGGCATCGCCACGTCCGGCATCGCCGTTTCCGGAGCCAAGCCATGAGCGCCCCCGCCCTGCTCGCCTCCCGCCGCTTCCTGCCGCTGTTCCTGACCCAGTTCCTCGGCGCCTTCGGCGACAACGTGCTGCGCGGCGCCATCGCGGTGATCGCGGTCTACGGCCTCGCCGCCGGCGGCCCCCCGGATGGAATGTTGAACGGGGCGATGATCTCGACGCTGGCGGCCGGCGCCTTCACCCTGCCCTTCCTGCTGCTGTCGGCCACCGCCGGGCAGCTCGCCGACCGCCACGACCGCACGCTGGTCGCCCGCGCCGTCAAGCTGGCGGAGATCGGGCTGATGGGCGTCGCCTCCTGGGGCATCGTCGCCGCCGACCTGCCCGTGCTGATCATCGCGCTGGTCGGCATGGGCGCGCATTCGACCCTGTTCGGGCCGGTCAAGTACGGGCTGCTGCCCGACCTGCTGGCCCCGTCGGAGCTGACCGCCGCCAACGGGCTGGTAGAGGCCGGGACCTTCGTCGCCATCCTGCTCGGCACCATCGCCGGCGGCTCGCTGGCGCTGGTGCATCCCTGGGCGGTTCCGGGGCTGCTCGGCGCCTCGGCGGTGCTGGGGCTGGCCGCCTCGCTGTTCATCCCGCGCGCCGGCAACGCCGACCCGGCGGTGCGCGTCGGGCTGAACCCGCTGTCGGTGACGGCGCGGGTGCTGCGCTCGGTCGCCGGGGACAGGCCGTCGATGCGGGCGATCCATGGAATCTCGGTGTTCTGGGGAGTCGGCGCGGTGGTGATGGCGCAGTTCCCCTCCATCGCCCGCGAGACGCTGGGCGCGGACGCCAACGGCGCCACGCTGCTGCTCGCCGTCTTCGCCATCGGCGTCGCCGCCGGCTCGATCCTGGCGGGTCTGAGCCACCATACGCCATCCACCGCCGACGCCGGCAAGGCGGCGCTGGCCGGGCTGGTCGCGGCAGCGGCCGGCGCCGCCCTGCCGCTGCTGACCCCGGCGGTTCCCCCGGCCGAGCCGCTGTCGCCGATGGCGCTGCTGGCCCAGCCCTGGGCGCTGCCGCTGCTGGCCGACCTGTTCGTGATCGCGGCGGCGGGCGGCGCCTTCGCCGTGCCGCTCTACGCGCTGATCCAGCACCGGGCCGCAGCCTCGGTCCGCGCCCGCGTCATCGCCGCCGCCAACGTGGTCAACGCGCTCTACATGGTCGCCGGTTCGGCCGTCGCGGCGGGGATGCTGGCGCTCGGCCTGTCGCCGCTGGCCGTCGCCGCCTGGGGCGGGGCGAGCATGCTGGCCGCCGTCGTCATGGCGCTGGCCGTCGATGGGCGGGGGCTGCTGCGGGCGATCTTCCGCGCCGTCTTCCGGCTGGCCTTCCGCGTCGAGGTCCGCGGGGCGGAGCATCTGACCGGGCTGGAGGGCGCCGCCGTGGTGACGCCGAACCACCAGTCCTTCCTGGACGGCGCCCTGCTGGCCGCCTTCCTGCCGGGGATGCGCTTCGCGGTCGACACCCACATCGCCCGGCTGGCCCTGGTCAGGCCCTTCCTGGCGATGGCCGACCACGTCACCATCGACCCGACCAACCCGCTGGGCACCCGCGCGCTGGCCCGCGCGCTGGCCGACGGCGACAAGGTCTGCGTCTTCCCCGAGGGGCGGATCACCGTCACCGGCTCGCTGATGAAGATCAACGGCGGCCCCGGCATGCTGGCCGACAAGGCGCGCTGCCCGGTGGTGCCGGTCTGCATCGAGGGGGCGCAGCGCTCGATCCTGTCGCGGATGCGGGGACGGCTGCGGCTGGGCCTGTTCCCGCGCATCACCATCACCGTCATGCCGCCGGTCATGACCCCGGACGTCGGCGGTCTGGTCGGCAAGACGCGCCGCGCCGCGCTGAAGTCCTGGCTGTCGCGCGTGATGACGGAGACCGTCTGCGCCGCCCGCAGCCAGCCCGACACGCTGATGCTGGCCCTGCTCGACGCCCGCCGCAAGACCGGCGCGCGGGAGGCGGCGGTGCAGGACGGCGACTTCTCGACCGTGTCCTACCGGGCGCTGGCGGCGCGCGCCCTGGTGCTCGGCCGCATCCTGGCGCGCGGGACGGAGCCCGGCGAGGCGGTCGGCGTGCTGCTGCCCACCGCGTCGCCGACGGCGGCGGTGTTCTTCGGCCTCGCCGCCCATGGCCGTCCCGCCGCCATGCTGAACTTCACCGCCGGGCCGGACTCGGTCAAGGCCGCCTGCCGCGCCGCCGGGGTGCGCCGCATCGTCACCTCGGCCCGGTTCATCGAGAAGGCCCGGCTGGGCGCGCTGGTCGAGGCGCTCGCCGCCGACCACGCGATCATCCAGCTGGAGGACGTGAAGCGCGGACTCACGCTCGGCGAAAGGCTGCGCGCCCTGGCGGCGCTGGTCATGCCCGACCGGCTGCTGCCGGAACAGGGAACGCCGGACGACGTGGCCGCCATCCTCTTCACCTCCGGGTCGGAGGGGCCGCCCAAGGGCGTGGCGCTCAGCCACGGCAACCTGCTCGCCAACCTGACGCAGGTGGCCTCCGTGGTCGATTTCACCCGGCGGGACGTGGTGTTCAACTGCCTGCCCGTCTTCCATTCCTTCGGGCTGACGGGGGGGATGCTGCTGCCGATCCTCAACGGCGTGAAGACGGTGCTCTACCCCAACCCGCGCCATGTCCGGCTGATCCCGGAGCTGGTCTACCAGACCAACGCCACCGTGCTGTTCGGCACCGACTTCTTCCTGAACGCCTGGGCGCGGACGGCCGACCCGTACGACTACCGCTCGCTGCGCCTCGTCTTCGCCGGGGCCGAGCGGCTCCAGGACGAGACGCGGCGCGTCTACACCGAACGCCTGCGCGTCCATCTGCTGGAGGGCTACGGCACCACCGAGACCGCGCCGGTGATCGCCGTCAACACGCCGGCCCGCTTCCGCCCCGGAACCGTCGGGCAGGCCCTGCCCGGCATCGAGACCGAGCTGGTGCCGGTGCCGGGCGTGGAGGCCGGCGGACGGCTGCGCGTGCGCGGGCCGAACGTGATGAAGGGCTACCTGCACGCCGACCGCCCCGGCGTGATCCAGCCGCCCGAGGGCGGCTGGCACGACACCGGCGACATCGTGACCATCGACGCCGAGGGCTTCATCCGCATCGTCGGCCGGGTCAAGCGCTTCGCCAAGGTGGCCGGCGAGATGATCGCGCTGGGCGTGGTCGAGGAGATCGCCGGCCTCGCCGACGCCGGCGCCAGCCACGCCGCCGTCGCCCTGCCCGACGCCCGGCGCGGCGAGCGGATCATCCTGGTGACGACCAGCGCCGCGCTGACCCGCGACGCGCTGGCCGCCGCCGCGCGCGGCAAGGGCGCGCCGGAGATCGCCGTCCCGCGCGACGTCCTGCGCCTCGACGCCATCCCGCTGCTGGGCACCGGCAAGACCGATTATCCGGCCGTCGCGCGCTTCGCCGCCGAGGCCGCCAAGGAAACCGCATGATGGGAAACCGCATGATGGGAGAGCCCATGATGGACCCCGCCACACCCGCCACACCCGCCGCACCCGACGCATCCGCCGCCGCCCCGGCCGCCGACCGCCGCCCCATCGCCACCCGCCAGGCCCGCTGGGCGCGGCGGCTGGCGGCGTGGCTGAGCACGACGCCGGTGACGCCCAACCAGATCTCCGTGGTCTCCGTCGTCTGGGCCGCGATCGGCGGGGCGCTGCTGCTGCATGGCGGGATCGCCGCCTGGATCGGCGCCGCGCTCTGCGTCCAGCTTCGCCTGATCTGCAACCTGCTCGACGGCATGGTCGCGGTGGAGGGCGGCAAGGGGTCGCGCGTCGGCGCGCTCTACAACGAGATCCCCGACCGCTTCGCCGACACCGCCTTCCTGGTGCCGCTGGGCTACGCCGTCGGCCTCCCCTGGCTCGGCTGGGCGGCGGCGCTGGCGGCGATGCTGACCGCCTATGTCCGGGTCTTCGGCGGGGCGCTGGGGCTGGCGCAGGATTTCGGCGGGGTGATGGCCAAGCAGCGCCGCATGGCCGCCCTCACCGTGGCCCTGCTGGCCCAGGCGGCCGAGCACGCCCTGTGGGGAACCCGCTTCAGCCTGCTCGCCGCCGGCTGGGTCATCCTGGCCGGAAGCCTGCTGACCGCCGCGACCCGCACCGCCGGCATCGCCCGCCGCTTGGACAATCAAGGTCTGGACAATCAGGGGCTGGAGGCCCGGTCATGATGATCCCCCTTCTCCGTCCGGCCCTGCTGGGCCTCACCCGCCTGCTGGTCGGCGCCCGCGCGAGCTGGGAGGGCTGCGCCCCCGCCGACGTGCCGCGCATCTACTTCGCCAACCACAGCAGCCACCTCGACACGCTGGTGATGATGGCGGCGCTGCCGCGCGAGCTGCGGGCGCGGACGCACCCGGTGGCGGCGCTCGATTACTGGGGCGGGTCCGCCCTGCGGCGGAGCGTGGCGGTCGGCTGCCTGAACGCGCTGCTGGTCGACCGCACCGGCAAGGCGACGGCCGAGGTGATGGACGCCATGGCGGGAGTGCTGGAGGACGGGCGCTCGCTGATCCTCTTCCCCGAGGGGACGCGCGGCGACGGCGCCGTGCAGCCGTTCAAGAGCGGCCTCTACCACCTCGCCCGCCGGGTGCCGGGGGCCGAGCTGGTGCCCGTCTTCATCGAGAACCTGAACCGCGTGATGCCCAAGGGGATGCCGCTGCCGGTGCCGCTGATCTGCACCATGCGCTTCGGCGCGCCGCTGCCGCCACCCCTCGACGGCGAGGGCAAGGCCGCCTTCCTGGAGCGGGCGCGCGACGCGCTGGTCGCCCTGTCGCACCCCTCTCCCTCCCCGTCCCCGTCCCGACACGACTCCAGCCAACGGACCGCCCAATGACCGCCGAACCGCTGTTCCAACCGCTCTTTCTCTGGCTGGCGGGCGCGGCCCTGGGGCTGCTGACCGTCGCCACGCTGATCGGCGCCGTCCTGGCCCACCGGGTGCGAAGCCCGGCCGGGCGGGACACGGTGCGCAACCTGAACGCCCGCATCCGGTCCTGGTGGGTGATGGTGGCGCTGTTCGCGGCGGCCATGCTGCTGGGCGGCACGGTGACGCTGGTGCTGTTCGCCCTGCTCTCCTATCTGGCGCTGCGCGAGTTCATCACCCTGACGCCGACGCGGCGCGGCGACCATCTCGGGCTGTTCCTGTCCTTCTTCGTGGTCGTGCCGCTGCAATACTGGCTGATCGGCTTCGGCTGGTACGGGCTGTTCTCGATCTTCATCCCGGTCTACGTGTTCATGGCGCTGCCCTCGCTGGCGGTGCTGGGCGCCGATCCGTCCGACTTCCTCACCCGCACCGCCAAGGCGCAATGGGGGGTGATGGTGGCGGTCTACTGCCTCAGCCACGCGCCGGCCCTGCTGTGGCTGGACATCCCCGGTTACGAACTGCCCGCGGCCCTGCTGCTGCTGTACCTGATGACGGTGGCGCAACTGAGCGACGTCTTCCAGTACGTCTTCGGCAAGCTGTGGGGGCGCACCCGCCTGTCGCCCGGCATCAGCCCGTCCAAGACGGTGGAGGGGCTGCTGGGCGGCGGGCTGACCGCCGTCGCCGTCGGCACCGGGCTGCACGTCATCACGCCCTTCTCGCCGCTTCAGGCGGCGGGGATGTCGCTGGCCATCGTGACGGCCGGCTTCTTCGGCGGCTTCGTCCTGTCGGCGATGAAGCGCGACCTCGGCGTCAAGGATTGGGGCACCATGATCGAGGGGCATGGCGGGATCCTCGACCGCCTCGATTCCGTGGTCTTCTCGGCGCCGCTGTTCTTCCACCTCACCCGCTACTGGTTCACCTGACGGCCGGCGGCGTCAGCCCTCCGCGTCCGGCATGAGCCCGTGCTTGCGCAGCTTCGCGTAGAGGTTGGTCCGCGACAGGCCGAGGTTCCGCGCCGCCTCCAGCTTGTTGCCCCGCGCCTCGTCGAGCGCGGCGAGGATGAGGGAACGCTCCAGCTCGTCGACCGCCTCGGCGAGCGGGCGCTTGCGGTCCGGCGAGGCGGGAGGGGGCGGGGCGGAAGGGAGCCAGGCGGGGGAAGACGGCACGCCGCCCGGAAGGATGGCGCCCGGAAGGACGGCGCTGGGAGCGGCGGCTCCGGGCAGGATGCCCGCGAGATCCTCGGCCGTGATGCGGTCCCCCTCGGTCCGCACATAGAGCTGTTCGAGGATGTTGGCGAGTTCGCGCACGTTGCCGGGCCAGTCGTACCCGCGCAGCCGGTCGAGCGCCGGGGGCGTCAGGTCGCGCATCGGCTGGTCGAGGCTGACCGCCGTCCTCTCCGAAAACAGGGAGGCGAGGATCTCCAGATCCTCCTTGCGGTCGCGCAGCGCCGGAAGCTGGATTGGAAAGACGTTCAGCCGGTAGTAGAGGTCGGGCCGGAAGGCGCCGGCCCGCACCATCTCCGGCAGCGCCCGGCTGGTCGCGGCGATGATGCGGACATCGACCCTGACGATGCGGTTGGATCCCAGCGGCTCGACCTCGCGCTCCTGCAACGCGCGCAGCAGCTTGGCCTGCAAGGGCAGCGGCATGTCGCCGATCTCGTCCAGGAACAGCGTGCCGCCGTCCGCCAGCTCGAACTTGCCGGGGCGCGGCTGGCGGCCGGCGCCGGTGTAGGCGCCGGGGGCGACGCCGAAGAACTCCGCCTCCAGCAGATTTTCCGGGATGGCCGCGACGTTGACGCCGACGAAGGGACGGTCCACCCGGTCCGACGCCGCGTGGATCGCGTGCGCCACCAGCTCCTTGCCGGTGCCCGTCTCGCCCAGCAGCAGCACCGTCGAGCCGATCTGGCCCGCCCGGCGCACCAGCCGCTTCACCTCCAGCATCGGGGGGCTGAAGCCGATCAGGCTCTCGACGGTGTGCTTCGACGCCCGGCTGGCGGCAAGCTCCTGCTCGACGCGGGCGAGGCGCGATTGCAGCTTGTTGAAGCGGTCGGCGATCGGCCGCAGGTAGGTCAGGCTGTTCTTCAGCGCGAAGGCCAGGGCGCCGATGACCTCGCCCCGCTCGTCGCGCAGGGGCAGGCGGCTGACCAGCAGCGTGTGCTCCCCGTAGCGCATGATGTCGAGCGGCAGGGAGCGGCCGCTGTCCACCACCTCGCGCATCCGGCTGTGCGGGATGACCCGCTCGACCGGCTGGCCCACCATGTCCGCCACCGACCGCAGCCCCAGCGACGCCATCAGCCGGCTGTCGAACCAGACATGCTTGTCGTTGGACCAGACGATGCGGGCCTCCCGGTCGACCAGGATGGCGCCCTCGATCATTTCGTCTATCATCACCATCAGCGCGCGCGCGGCGGCGAACCGCTCGTCCGGACCCGTCGGCATGGCCGTTTCCCCCTCTCCCGGTCATTCTTGTCAATATTCTGAACATATACTGTCAAAATCCGGCACAGACCGCCAGCGCCGATTTTCCGCTCTCCGCACAATCCGTTGAAAACGCACGCATCCGAAATGTGGCGCGGCTCTTGCTAATCCGTTCCCCGGAAGACTTGCGAGACGGACGGTCAGCCAAACGGCCCTTGATCCGCCGTCCGCTCCACCAGAGGGAAGGAAACGCGCCGGGCATGACACAGCAGCGCATCGGCATCATCGGCGCCGGGCTGATGGGGCACGGGATCGCCCAGGCCTTCGCCGCCGCCGGCCACCGCGTCGACATCCAGGAACCCGATCCCGCCCGCCGGGCCGAAATCCTCGACCATGTCCGCCGCAACCTGCGGGAGCTTGGCCAGGACGCCGCCGCCGCCGACCGCATCCGGCCCTGCGCGGCGCTGGAGGAGGCCGTCGGGCAGGCCGACGTCGTCATCGAGGCGGTGCCGGAGGATCTGGCGCTCAAGCAACGGATCTTCGCGGCGGTCGAGGCCGCCGCCCCGCCCCACGCGCTGCTCGCCAGCAACACCTCGGTGATCCCGATAACCCGGATCATGGAGCCGCTGCGCGACAAGTCCCGCGCGCTGGGCGCCCATTGGTGGAATCCGCCCCACCTGATCCCGCTCGTCGAGGTCATCCAGACGGCGGACACCGCCGACGCGGCGGTGGCCGCGATGATCGGCCTGCTGACCGCCATCGGCAAGACGCCGGTGCATGTCCGCAAGGACGTCCCCGGCTTCATCGGCAACCGCCTTCAGCACGCGCTGTGGCGCGAGGCGATCGCGCTGGTCGAGACCGGCGTCTGCGACGCCGCGACGGTCGACGCCGTGGTCAAGGCCAGCTTCGGCCGCCGCCTCGCCGTGCTCGGGCCGCTGGAGAACGCCGACCTCGTCGGCACCGACCTGACGCTGGCCGTGCATGAGCATGTCCTGCCGGATCTCGACCGCCGGCCCGGCCCCTCGCCCCTGCTGCGCGAGCTGGTCGCGTCGGGACGGCTCGGCATGAAGGCCGGCGGCGGGTTCCGGAACTGGACCGAGGCGCAGCGGGCCGAGGTCCACAGCCGGCTGGCCGCCCATCTTCAACGCTTCGACGCGACCGGGCACGGCTGAACGCCACGACCGCGCCCGCATCCCCACTCTTCCACGGCCTCTCGCGCCGGACACACAGGAGGGCCTCGCATGGCCGCACCCGCGAAGAAAGTCATCATCAGCTGCGCGCTGACCGGATCGATCCACACCCCGACCATGTCCGACGCGCTGCCGGTCACGCCGGACGAGATCGTCGAGCAGGGGCTCGGCGCCGCCGAGGCCGGGGCTGCGATCCTGCACCTGCACGCCCGCGATCCCCGCACCGGGCAGCCGACCCCCGACCCGGCGGTCTTCATGGAGTTCCTGCCCCGCCTCAAGCAGTCCACCGACGCGGTGCTCAACATCACCACCGGCGGCTCGCTCGACATGACGGTGCGGGAGCGCCTCGCCGCCCCCCTCCTGGCCAGGCCGGAGATGTGCTCGCTCAACATGGGCTCGATGAATTTCGGCATCTTCCCGCTGGCCGACCGCTACAAGGACTGGAAGCACGACTGGGAGGAGCCCTATCTGCGCGGCACCGACGATTTCATCTTCCGCAACACCTTCCGCGACATCGCCTACATCCTGGAGCATCTGGGCCAGGGCTGCGGCACCCGGTTCGAGTTCGAGTGCTACGACGTCGGGCACCTCTACAACCTCGCGCATTTCCTCGACCGCGGGCTGGTGAAGCCGCCGCTGTTCGTCCAGACCATCTTCGGGATCCTCGGCGGCATCGGCGCGGAGGAGCGCAACCTCGCCTTCATGCGCGAGACCGCCGACCGCCTGTTCGGCGGCGACTACGCCTGGTCGGTGCTGGCCGCCGGCCGCCACCAGATCCCCTTCACCACCATGGCCGCCGTCATGGGCGGCAACGTCCGGGTCGGGTTGGAGGACAGCCTGTATCTCGCCCGTGGCCGGCTCGCCAGGAACAGCGCCGAGCAGGTGGCGAAGATCCGCCGCATCCTGGAGGAGCTGTCGCTGGAGGTCGCCACCCCGGCCGAGGCGCGCGCCATGCTCGCCCTCAAGGGCGCCGATCAGGTCGGGTTCTGAGCCGCGCGGCGGACACGGGCTTTCAAAAACCTTCGAGGGACAAAAAGAGATGCGGAACAGAAACGCCGTCGTCACCGGCTCGACCAGCGGCATCGGTCTGGCGACCGCCCGCGCGCTGGCGGAACGCGGCTGCCATGTGATGCTGAACGGCTTCGGCGACCGCGCGGAGATCGAGGCGACCTGCGCCGGGATCGCGGCGCGCAGCGGCACGACCATCGTCTATTCGGACGCCGACCTCAGCCGGCCCGACGCGGTGCGCGCCATGATGGCGCGGGCGGCCGAGGCGCTGGGGCCGATCGACATCCTGGTGAACAACGCCGGGGTCCAGCACGTCGCGGCGCTGCACGAGTTTCCCGAGGACAAGTGGGATCTGCTGCTGGCGGTCAACCTCAGCGCCGCCTTCCACGCCATCAAGGCGGCGCTTCCGGCGATGCGCGAGCGGCGCTGGGGCCGCATCGTCAACACCGCCTCGGTGCTGGGCATGGTCGGCGCCCCGCACAAGCCGGCCTACGTCGCGGCCAAGCACGGCATCATCGGCCTGACCAAGGCGGTGGCGCTGGAGGTGGCCGAGCACGGCATCACCTGCAACGCGGTGTGCCCCGGCACGGTGCTGACCCCGATCATCGAGAAGCAGATCGCCCAGCAGGCCCAGGTCACCGGCCTGCCGGAAGACCAGGTGCTCAAGGCGGTGTTCCTCGGCAAGATGCCGACCGGCCGGCTGATCCCGCCCGACGAGGTCGCCGCCGCCATCGCCTTCCTGTGCTCCGACGCCGCCGCCTCGGTCACCGGCACCGCCCTGCCCGTGGACGGCGGCTACACCACGCATTGACGCGCCGGCCGCAACGGCGGCCTTTCAGGCATCAAGAACCAACATCCCCAGGGAGTGAAACCATGCGCAATCTTCTGCTCGCCGGCACCGCCGCCCTGTCGATCGCCGCCCTGTCCCCGCTGGCCGCCCAGGCGCAGATGTCGGACGGCGTCGTCAAGATCGGCATGCTGTCCGACCGTTCCGGCATCTACGCCGACATCAACGGCGAGGGCTCGGCCATCGCCGCGCGGATGGCCGCCGAGGAGTTCGGCAACGCCATCAACGGCACGAAGATCGAGATCATCGTCGGCGACCACCAGAACAAGGCGGACGTCGCCGCCAATCTGGCGCGCCAGTGGATCGACACCGAGAAGGTCGACGTCGTCGCCGACGTGCCGAACTCGGCCGCGGCGCTCGCCGTCCAGGTCATCACCCGCGACAAGAAGCGCCTCTTCCTGATGTCCGGCCCCGGCTCGACCGACCTGACCGGCAAGGAGTGCAGCCCCTACGGCTTCCACTGGACCTGGGACAACCACGCCGTGGCCTCCGCCACCGCCCGCGCGCTGGTCGAGCAGGGGCGGAAGAGCTGGTTCTTCGTCACCGCCGACTACGCCTTCGGCCATTCGCTGGAAGCCGAGGCGGCCAACACCGTCAAGCAGCTCGGCGGCACCATCAAGGGCAGCGTGCGCCATCCGCTGGGCGCGTCCGACTTCTCGTCCTACCTGTTGCAGGCGCAGGCGTCGGGGGCCGAGGTCGTCGCCTTCGCCAACGCGGGCGGCGACACCATCAACGCCGTCAAGCAGGCCGCCGAATTCGGCATTCCGCAGGGCGGCCAGACGCTGGCGGGGCTGCTGCTGAACATCAACGACGTCCACGCGCTCGGCCTGGAAACCGCGCAGGGGCTGATGCTGGCGAACTCCTTCTACTGGGACATGACCGACGACACCCGCGCCTGGGCGAAGAGGTTCGAGGAACGGACCGGCCGCAAGCCGTCGATGAACCAGGCCGGCGTCTATTCGTCGGTCAAGCATTACCTCAAGGCCGTGCAGGAGGCCGGCACCGACGCCGCCGACACGGTGGCCGCCAGGATGCGCGCCACGCCCGTCAACGACATGATGATGAAGGACGTCCGGATCGCCGGCAACGGCCGGGTCTTCAACAACATGTATCTGGCGCAGGTGAAGACGCCCGCGGAAACCAGGAGCGCCTGGGACTATTTCAAGATCCTCAAGACGGTCCCCGGCGACCAGGCCTACATCGCCCCCAAGGACAGCGGCTGCCCCCTCGTGAAGTGACCGCCGGGCGCCTCCCGTCCGGGACCGCCGGAGGGGCCGCTTCGGACCTCTCCGGACGGCCCCGGACAAACCCTTGATCCCCAAAGCCTTCCACCCGCCGCGTATATGACATTTATACGCTGGCGGCCTTCCGCCCCTCCTCGAATCTATACGCACCTCCGGCGCATCGTCGGCGGGCCGGACCGATCTCCCGCTCCGTGACCACGGGGCGCGGGGGCCGGTCCGGCCTGCCTCGCGATTCCGCGCGCGACCGCGTGGGAACGCGCATACCGGAGACGAACCATGCTCGACATCCTCGTCCTGGCGCTGACCGCCGGCTTCTTCGCCGGGTCGATCGCCTATGTCCACGCCTGCGACCGGCTGTGAGGAGACGGCCATGATCCTCGACTACGCGCTGGCCGGTCTCGTGACCGCCGGCCTGCTGGCCTATCTGGTCTACGCCCTGATCCGCCCCGAACGGTTCTGAGGAGGGACCCCGATGACCGTCAACGGCTGGATTCAGATCCTCGTCTTCATCGCGCTGGTGGCCGCCATGGCGCGCCCGCTCGGCGGCTTCATGACCAAGACCTTCAACGGCGAGCGCACGTTCCTCTCGCCCCTGCTCGGCCCGGTCGAGCGCGGCCTCTACCGTCTGGCCGGCGTCGACGCCAGGGCCGAGCAGCATTGGACGACCTACGCCGTCTCCATGCTGCTGTTCAGCGCGGCCGGGATGCTGCTGCTCTACGCCCTGCAACGGGTCCAGGCGGTGCTGCCGCTGAACCCGCAGGGCATGGCGGCGGTGCCCGCCGACCTCGCCTTCAACACCGCCGCCAGCTTCGCCACCAACACCAACTGGCAGAGCTACGGCGGCGAGAGCACGATGGGCCATCTCGTGCAGATGGCCGGGCTGACGGTGCAGAACTTCGTCTCCGCCGCCACCGGCATCGCGCTCGCCATGGCGCTGGTGCGCGGCTTCGCCCGCGCGTCCGCCCGCACGGTCGGCAATTTCTGGGTCGACCTGACCCGCGCCACCCTCCACGTCCTGCTGCCGCTGGCGCTCCCGATCGCGCTGTTCCTGGTCTGGCAGGGCGTGCCGCAGACGCTGGCCGGCGCCGTGGACGCCACCACGCTGGAAGGGGCGCGGCAGACCATCGCCCTCGGTCCCGTCGCCTCGCAGGAGGCGATCAAGATGCTGGGCACCAACGGCGGCGGCTTCTTCAACGCCAACTCGGCGCATCCCTTCGAGAATCCGAACGCGCTGACCAACCTCGTGCAGACGCTGGCGATCTTCGCCATCGGCGCCGGCCTGACCAACGTCTTCGGCCGCATGGTCGGCGACGAGCGCCAGGGCTGGGCGATCCTCGCCGCGATGGGCCTGCTGTTCGCCACCGGCATCGCCGTCTGCTACTGGGCCGAGGCCCAGGGCAACCCCGCCCTGGCCGCCTTCGGCGTCGACACCGCCGCCGGCAACATGGAGGGCAAGGAAACCCGCTTCGGCGTCGCCGCCTCGGCGCTGTTCGCGGTGGTGACCACGGCGGCCTCCTGCGGCGCGGTCAACGCCATGCACGACAGCTTCATGCCGCTGGGCGGCATGGTGCCGATGGTCAACATGATGCTGGGCGAGATCATCGTCGGCGGCGTCGGCGCCGGCCTCTACGGGATGCTGCTGTTCGCCATCATAGCGCTCTTCGTCGCCGGGCTGATGGTCGGCCGCACGCCCGAGTATCTCGGCAAGAAGCTGGAGGCGAAGGAGGTCAAGATGACCATGCTCGCCGTGCTCTGCCTGCCGGCGATGATGCTGGGCTTCACCGCCGTCGCGGTCGCGACCGACACCGGCGCCGCCTCGATGGCCAACGCCGGACCGCACGGCTATTCGGAGGCGCTCTACGCCTACGTCTCGGCCGCCGCCAACAACGGCAGCGCCTTCGCGGGGCTGAGCGCCAACACGCTCTGGTACAACCTGACGCTGGCCGTCGGGATGCTGGTCGGGCGCTTCCTGGTGATCGTGCCGATGCTGGCCATCGCCGGATCGCTGGCGGCCAAGACGCGGGCCCCCGCCTCGGCCGGCACCTTCCCCACCCACGACGGGCTGTTCGTCGGGCTGCTGGTCGGCGTCATCCTGATCGTCGGCGGCCTCACCTTCTTCCCGGCGCTCGCCCTCGGCCCCATCGTCGAGCATCTCGCGATGACCGCCGGCACCCTCTTCTGATCGGGACCATTCCCATGGAAGCCATTGCTAAGAAAACCGGAACCGGGAAAGCCGGCCGGGCGCAGGCGGGCACGCTGCTCGACCCGGCCATCCTCGGCCCGGCGGTGGGCCAGTCCTTCCGCAAGCTCGACCCGCGCCTGATGGCGCGCAACCCGGTGATGTTCTGCGTCGAGGCGGTCGCCGCCCTGACCACCCTGCTGCTGCTGCGCGACGTGGCGACCGGGGCCGGCAGCGTCGGCTTCGGCGCGCAGATCGTCCTGTGGCTGTGGTTCACCCTGCTGTTCGCCAACTTCGCCGAGGCGGTGGCCGAGGGGCGCGGCAAGGCCCAGGCCGCCAGCCTGCGCAAGAGCAGGACCGAGACCAACGCCCGCCTGCTCGGCCCCGACGGCGCGGTGGCCCAGTTCGTTCCCGCCACCCGCCTGAAACCGGGCGACGTGGTGCTGGTCGAGGCCGGCGACCTCATCCCGTCCGACGGCGAGGTGGTGGAGGGCGTCGCCTCGGTCAACGAGGCCGCCATCACCGGCGAATCCGCGCCCGTCATCCGCGAGAGCGGCGGCGACCGCTCGGCCGTCACCGGCGGCACCCAGGTGATCTCCGACCGCATCAAGGTGCGGATCACGGCGGCCCCCGGCTCGACCTTCCTCGACCGCATGATTTCCCTGGTCGAGGGCGCCCGGCGCCAGAAGACGCCGAACGAGATCGCGCTGAACATCCTGCTGGCCGGCATGACGATCATCTTCGTCATCGCGGTGGCGACCATCCCCAGCTTCGCGGCCTACGCCGGCGGCTCGGTCGGGGTGCTGGTGCTGGTGGCGCTGTTCGTCACGCTGATCCCGACCACCATCGGCGCGCTGCTGTCGGCGATCGGCATCGCCGGCATGGACCGGCTGGTCCGCTTCAACGTGCTGGCCATGTCGGGCCGCGCGGTGGAGGCGGCGGGCGACGTCGACACGCTGCTGCTCGACAAGACCGGCACCATCACGCTCGGCAACCGTCAGGCGACCGAGTTCCTGCCGCTGGCCGGCGTCACCGAGCGCGACCTCGCCGATTCCGCCCAGCTCGCCTCGCTGGCCGACGAGACGCCGGAGGGCCGCTCCATCGTTGTGCTGGCCAAGGAGACCTACGGCATCCGCGCCCGCGACATGGCCGAGATGCACGCGCGCTTCGTCCCCTTCACCGCCCAGACCCGGCTCAGCGGCATCGACACCGACGGGACGGTGATCCGCAAGGGCGCGGTGGACGCGGTGCTGGCCCATGTGCGGGCGCAAAGCCAGGAGACCGGCCGGCTGGCCGTCGCCGGCTGGGGGACGGCGGCGCGGACGGCGACCGCCGCCGACCCGGCCGAGCGCGAGCTGCTCGCCATCGCCGAGCGGGTCGCCAAGGCCGGCGGCACGCCGCTGGCGGTCGCCCAGGACGGCCGGCTTCTCGGCGTCATCCACCTGAAGGACATCGTGAAGGGCGGCATCCGCGAGCGCTTCGCGGCGCTGCGCCAGATGGGCATCCGCACGGTGATGATCACCGGCGACAACCCGATGACCGCCGCCGCCATCGCCGCCGAGGCCGGGGTCGACGATTTCCTGGCGCAGGCGACGCCGGAGGCCAAGCTCCAGCTCATCCGCGACGAGCAGGCCCGTGGCAAGCTGGTCGCCATGTGCGGCGACGGCACCAACGACGCCCCCGCGCTCGCCCAGGCCGACGTCGGGGTGGCGATGAACAGCGGCACCATGGCGGCGCGCGAGGCCGGCAACATGGTGGACCTCGACAGCGACCCGACCAAGCTGATCGAGATCGTCGAGATCGGCAAGCAGCTGCTGATGACGCGCGGCGCCCTGACCACCTTCTCCATCGCCAACGACGTGGCGAAGTATTTCGCCATCATCCCGGCGATGTTCCTCGCCTTCTACCCGCAGCTCGGCGCGCTGAACGTCATGGGGCTGGCGAGCCCGGAGAGCGCCATCCTGTCGGCGATCATCTTCAACGCGCTGGTCATCGTCGCGCTGATTCCGCTGGCGCTGCGCGGCGTGCGCTACCGCGCGGTCGGGGCGGCGTCCCTGCTGCGCCGCAACCTGCTGATCTACGGGCTGGGCGGTCTGGTGGTGCCGTTCGCCGGCATCAAGGCGATCGACCTGCTCGTCACCGCCGTCGGTCTCGTGTGAGGGAAAGCATCATCATGCTGAAGGAACTGCGTCCGGCCCTGGTCATGACCGCCGCCCTGACGGTCCTCACCGGCCTCGCCTACCCGCTGGCCGTCACCGGCGTCGCGCAAGCCGTCTTCCCCCATCAGGCGAAGGGCAGCCTGATCGAGCGCGGCGGCGCCGTGGTCGGGTCGGAACTGATCGGCCAGCCCTTCACGGGCGAGCGCTACTTCCGGCCGCGCCCGTCGGCGACCGGCGGCCCCGACCCGGCGGATCCGTCGAGGACCGTGCCGCAGCCCTACAACGCCGCGAATTCCGGCGGCTCCAACCTCGGCCCCACCTCCAGGGCGCTGGCCGAGCGGGTCCAGGCCGAGGCCGAACGGCTGAGGGCGGAGAATCCCGGCGTTCCGGTGCCGGTCGAGCTGGTGACGGCCTCGGCCAGCGGGCTGGATCCCGATCTGTCGCCGGCCGCCGCCGACTTCCAGGTGCCGCGCGTCGCGCGGGCGCGCGGCATGACCGAGGCGGCGGTGCGCGCCCTGGTCGCCGCCAACACGGCGCCCCGCGCGCTGGGCTTCCTGGGCGAGCCGACGGTCAACGTCCTGGCGCTCAACCTTGCGCTCGACAAGGCCGCGCCGGGGCGGTAGCAGGGCAACGGGAGGCTCCCCCTCTCCCTGGGGAGAGGGGGCGGCGTCCCGGATTGGAAAGGTCCGATGTCGGCACCGATGGAAGGGACCGGATGAGAAGGACGCGATGACCGAGGATCGCCCAGCCCCTCGCCCAGTCCCCCGGCCCGACCGGCGCGGCGGCCGGCCGTCGCCGGACGCCCTGCTGCGTCAGGCGGCGCGGGAGGAGCGCGGCCGGCTCAAGATCTTCCTCGGCGCCGCCCCCGGCGTCGGCAAGACCTTCGAGATGCTGCAAACCGCCCGCGCCAAGGCCGCCGAGGGCATCGACATCGTCGTCGGCGTGGTCGAGACCCACGGGCGCCGCGAGACCGGGGCGCTGCTCGCCGGGCTGGAGGTCGTCCCGCGCCGCCGCGTCGAGCACAAGGGCCACGCGCTGGACGAGATGGATCTCGACGCCATCCTCGCCCGCCGGCCGGCGGTCGTCCTGGTGGACGAGCTGGCCCACACCAACGCCCCCGGCAGCCGGCACGCCAAGCGCTACCTCGACGTCGAGGAGCTGCTGGCCGCCGGCATCGACGTCTACAGCACGCTGAACATCCAGCATGTCGAAAGCCTGAACGACGTCGTCGCCAAGATCACCCGCGTCCGCGTGCGCGAGACGGTGCCCGATTCGATCCTCGACCGCGCCGACGACATCGAGGTCGTCGACATCGCCCCCGACGACCTGATCCAGCGCCTGCAACAGGGCAAGATCTACGTCCCGCGCACGGCGGAACGGGCGATCCGCCATTACTTCTCCCCCGGCAACCTGACGGCGCTGCGCGAACTCGCCCTGCGCCGCACCGCCGAGCGCGTCGACGAGCAGCTGCTCACCCACATGCAGGCGCACGCCATCGCCGGCCCCTGGGCCGCCGGCGAACGGCTGCTGGTCTGCGTCAACGAGGACGCCGCCGGCGCAGCGCTGGTCCGCTACGCCCGCCGGCAGGCCGAGCGGCTGCGCGCCCGCTGGGGCGCCATCCATGTCGAGACGAGCCGCGCGCTGCGCCTGACCGAGGCCGAGCGCGACCGCATCGCCGACACGCTGCGGCTGGTCGAGCGGCTGGGCGGCGAGGCGGTGACGGTGCCGGGACGCGACGTCGCCGACACCGTCATCGAGCACGCGCTCGCCAACAACGTCACCCACATCGTCATCGCCAGATCGGAGCGCCCGCGCTGGTCGGAGCGGCTGCGCGGGTCGGTGGCGCACAGCCTGATCCGCAAGGCCGGCGACATCAGCGTCCACGTCATCGCCGGCGACGCCGCCGGGCCGATTCCGCCCAGGACCGTCCGGACCGCCGAGGCGCGGCGGCGCCCCTTCGCGTGGTGGCCCTACGCCGCCAGCACCGGCTACGTGGCGGCGGCGCTGGGGGCCGGCGAGCTGCTGCAACGGGCGATGGCGCTGAACAACATGGCGCTGGTCTTCCTCACCGCCGTGCTGGCGAGCGCCGTCACCGGCGGGCTGGGGCCGTCGCTCTACGCCAGCGTCGTCAGCGTGCTGGCCTTCAACTATTTCTTCCTGCCGCCGCTCTACACCCTCGACGTCTCCGATCCGGAGAACATCGTCGCGCTGTTCTTCTTCGCGGTGGTGGCGGCCATCGCCAGCAACCTGACCGCCCGCGTGCGCGCCCAGGCGGTGACGGCGCGGGCGCGCGCCAGGACGACGGAGGATCTCTACCTGTTCAGCCGCAAGCTGGCCGGCGTCGTCACCATGGACGATCTGCTGTGGGCCACCGCCTATCAGATCGCCGCGATGCTGAAGGTGCATGTCGTGCTGCTGCTGCCGGAGGAGGGCGGCGGTCTGGCGGTGCGCGCCGGCTACCCGCCGGAGGACGTCCTCGCGGAGGCCGATCTGGGGGCGGCGGTCTGGGCCTGGGAGAACAACCGGGCGACCGGGCGCGGCGCCGACACGCTGCCCGGCGCCCAATGGCTGTTCCTGCCGATGCGCACCGGGCGCGGCCCGGTCGCCGTCGTCGGCATCGACACCGGGGGCGGAAAGGGCGGCGGGAAGGGCGGCGGTCTCCTGACCCCCGACCAGCGCCGCCTGCTCGACGCGCTGATCGACCAGGCCGCCCTGGCGATCGAGCGGGTGACGCTGGCCGAGGCCGTCGACCGGGCGAAACTGGCGGCGGAGACCGAGCGGCTGCGCTCGGCGCTGCTGACCTCGATCTCGCACGATCTGCGGACTCCGCTCGCCTCCATCCTCGGCTCGGCCACCAGCCTCAACAGCTACGGCCCGATGCTGGACGAGGCCGCCCGCGCGGAGCTGACCGCGACGATCCAGGAGGAGGCGGAGCGGCTGAACCGCTTCATCGCCAACCTGCTGGACATGACCCGGCTGGAATCCGGCGCGGTCCGGCCGCGCACCGGCGCGGTCGACCTCGCCGAGCTGGTCGGCAGCGCGCTGGAGCGGGCGCGGCGCATCCTGGCCGGGCATCGGGTGGCGCTCGATCTCGCCGCCGATCTGCCGATGGTCGAGGTCGACGCCGTGCTGTTCGAGCAGGCGCTGTTCAACCTGCTGGACAACGCCGGCAAATACGCCCCGGCCGGGTCGCTGATCACGGTACGGGCGCGGCGGGAGGGGGAGGGGCGCGTGCGCATCGAGGTGCTCGACGCGGGGAACGGGATTCCCGAACAGGATCTCGACCGCATCTTCGACAAGTTCTACCGTGTCCACGCCCAGGACCGGCAGCGGGCCGGCACCGGGCTCGGCCTGTCGATCTGCCGGGGCTTCGTCGAGGCGATGGGGGGACGCGTCACCGCCGGCAACCGCGCGGACCGCGCGGGCGCCGTCTTCACGCTGCTCCTTCCCGAAGCCGCCGCGATGCCGGGGCTGGAGTCGGGCCTGGAGGGGGAGATCGAGCCGTGAGGTCGGAAAGCATGCCGCTGCGTGTCCTGGTCGTCGACGACGAGCCGCCGATCCGGCGCTTCCTGCGCACCAGCCTGACCGCCCAGGGCTACGAGGTCGCCGAGGCCGCGGACGGCGGCGCGGCGCTGGAGGAGGTGCGGCGGAGGCCCCCCGACGTGCTGGTCCTCGACCTCGGGCTGCCCGGCCTCGACGGGCTGGAGGTGATCCGGCGGCTGCGCGACGGCGGCGCCTCCCTGCCGGTCATCGTGCTGTCGAGCCGGGCGGACGAGGCCGGCAAGGTCGAGGCGCTCGACCTCGGCGCCGACGACTACGTGACCAAGCCCTTCGGGATGGACGAGCTGCTGGCGCGCATCCGCGCCGCCCTGCGCCACCGGCTGCAACGGCAGGGCGAGCGGCCGCTGTTCCGCGGCGGCGCCCTGGCGGTCGATCTGGTGCGGCGGATCGTGACGGTGCAAGGGGCGGAGGTGAAGCTGTCGCCGCGCGAGTACGACCTGCTGCGCCTCCTGGTGGCGCACGCCGGCAAGGTGCTGACCCACCGCTTCATCCTCAAGGAGGTCTGGGGCGCCGACACCGACGTCCAGTATCTGCGCATCTACATCCGCCAGCTCCGCCAGAAGATCGAGCCCGATCCGGAGCGCCCCCACCACATCCTGACCGAGACCGGGGTCGGCTACCGCCTGCGCGCGCCGGACTGAGAGCGCCGGCCGGCCGCTCCAACGGATCCCGCCCCTACCCGCGCAGCAGCTCCAGCGTCGCCAGCGCCATCACCTTGGCCGAGCGCTCCATGTCGTCGATGCCGACATACTCGTCGGGCTGGTGCGCAAGGTCGAGGATGCCGGGGCCGTAGGCGATGCAGTCCTTCAGGTGGCCGATCCGCACGACGTGCTTCTGGTCGTAGGTGCCGGGCGACACCACCCGTTCGGCCGGGCGGCCGAGCACCGTCTCGATGGCGCCGGCCACCGCCCGCACCACCGGCGCGTCGGCGTCGGTCATCGTCGGCAGGAAGGCCAGCACCTCGCGCAGGCCGTAGTCGAAGCCAGGACGGCGGGCGCGCAGATCCTCCAGGATGGCGACGATCTCGCCGCGCACCGCGTCGGGATCCTCCTCGATCAGATAGCGGCGGTCGATCACCATGCGGCAGCGGTCGGGCACCATCGGGCTCGGCAGCCCGTCATGGTCGTCGCGCTGGCCGCCATGGATGGCGTTGATGTTGATGGTCGATCGCCGCGCCCCCTCCGGCACCACCGGCATGGCGGTCTGCCGGCCGGCGAGGCGGGGGATCAGCTCCTCCTCGATGCGGTGCAGGACGGCGCCCATGTGGCGCACCGCGCAGTTGCCGAGGAAGGGCATGGAGCCGTGGGCGACGCGTCCCCTGGTCTCGATCTCCGCCCACCAGACGCCGCGATGGCCGACGCAGACGCGGTCGACGTTCAGCGGCTCCGGGATGATGACGTGGTCGACGCGCGGCTTGGAGAAATAGCCGAGCGTCGCCAGATGCCCGACCCCGCCGAAGCCGCCGGACTCCTCGTCCACCGTCCCGGAGATCTCGATGGCTCCCGCCGGCAGCAGCCCCTCGTCGAGCAGCGCCTCGACCGCGACGATGGAGGCGGCGATGCCGCCCTTCATGTCGCAGGCGCCGCGCCCGTAGACCCGGCCGTCGCGCACCACCCCCTCGAAGGGATCGACCGTCCAGCCCTGGCCGGGCGGCACCACGTCGATGTGGCCGTTGAAATGCACGCAGGGCCCGGGCCGCCCGCCCTCGATGCGGGCGACGACGTTGGTGCGCGGGTAGCGGTCGCTGTCGCCGGCGGCACCCACCGCCCGCACATACTCCACCGCGAATCCGCGCGCGGCGAGCCGCCGGCCGATCAGCTCGGCGCAGTCGGTGTAGACGTCGCCCGGCGGGTTGATGGTGGGCACGCGGATGAGGTCGCGGGTCAGCGCCACCAGATCGTCGCGGCGGTCCTCGATGCGGCGGAACAGGGCGTCGGTGCTGGCGGAAGGGGTACGGGGCGGCATGACGTCTCCCAAACGATCGGTCCCGCCAAGTGTCCACCCTCCCCGCCCGCGCGTCCAGCCTTCCGGCCAGTCCAACCTTTCGGTGACTCCATCCTTCCGGTCATGGGAGGGCGGCGAAGGCTTCCGCCCGGCGGCCGGCGCCGCTACAGTCCGCCGATCATGATTCTCCGACCCTCATTCCTGGAGCACAGAAGATGACCGTGACGCATCCCGCCGGACTCGACCGTCCGGCGCTCGACGCGTCGGCCATCGCCGACGCCGCCGCCCGTTTCGTCGCCGGACGCCGCTCGGCGGTCGGATTCGACGATTTCCCCGGCCCGCTGCCGGAGGATCTGTCGTCCGCCTACGCCATCCAGATGGCGGCCACCGCCGCCTGGAACGACCGGCTGGCCGGCTGGAAGGTCGCCCTCGTGCCGCCGGCGCTGGAGGAGACGCTGGGCGCCCGCCGCTTCATCGGCCCGGTCTTCGCCGGCACGGTCGCCCGCGCCGGCGAGGGCGAGCTGTCCTTCGCGCTGATCCCCGGCGGCTTCGGCGCGGTCGAGGCCGAGTTCGTCGTCCGCGTCGCCGCCGACGCCCCGGCCGACAAGCTGGACTACACGGCGACCGAGGCCGGCGCCTTCATCGCCGCCGTCCACGCCGGGATCGAGGTGGCCGGCAGCCCGCTGTCGACCGTCACCAGGCTGGGGCCGACCGCCGCCGCCTCGACCTTCGGCAACAACCTCGGCCTCGTCGTCGGTCCCGAGCTTCCGGGCGGCGTCGACGGGCTCGACGCCCTGCGCTCGGAGGTCGTGATCGACGGCCAGAGCGTCGGCGTCGGCAGCGCCGCCAACATTCCCGGCGGCGTCGCCTCGGCGGTCGCCTTCGCGCTCGGCATGGCGGCCCGGCTCGGCCGTCCGCTGAAGGCCGGGCAATGGGTGTCGACCGGCGCGCTGAGCGGCGTGCACGCCATCGCCATCGGCCAGCAGGCCCGCGTCACCTTCACCGGCCAGGAGCCGATGACCGGCACCGCCGTCGCCGCCTCCGTGGTGGCCTGACCGGCAGGGAAGTCCCGCGCGCCCCGGAAGCGCGTGGCGGGCGGGACTTCCCTTCATCCCCGGCCTGACGCAGTGGCCGGGGTCCTCACCACTTCACGGTGGCGTGGACCAGGAAGGAGCGCCCGGCCTCCAGGTAGCGGCGGCGGTCGGCGGCGGTCTGCGACACGCCGACGACGTTGATGTAATTGTAATATTCCTTGTCGAACAGGTTGTTGACCGAGGCGCCGAGCGACAGGTGCTCGGTCGGGTTGACGTAGGCCGCCAGATCGACCGTGGTGGCGGAGGGCGCCTTCAGGTAGGTCGAGCTGCTGACGTCGTCGTCCTTCTTCGCCATCGCGTGGGTGGCGACGATCCGGGCGCCCCACAGATCCTCCGGCGCGCTGTAGGACAGGCCGGCGTTGACGGTGAGCGGCGCCACCTCGTCGATCGCGGTGCCGCCGTCGATGTCGAAGCCGCGCGCGAAGGCCGCCGCGCCGAACAGCGCCCAGCCCGGCTGGAAGCGCCACTCGCCCTTGCCCTCGACGCCGAAGATCTCGACGTTGGCGACGTTCTGCGACTGGTAGCGCAGCAGGCCGCCGCCGCTGGTGCCGACCGACCGCTGCGCGATGAAGTTCTTGTAGCGGTTGTAGTAGCCCGAGACCTGGAAGCTCGATTGGTCGGCGAACTTGCCGCGCAGGCCCGCCTCGACGCCGTTGCTGGTTTCCGGCTGGAGGTTGGGGTTGGGCAGCACCTCGTAGCCGTAGGTCGGGTTGGAGAAGCCGAGGTTGGCGTCGTCGTAGGGCGGCGCGCGGAAGCCGTGGGCGTACTGGCCGAACAGCGCATATTCGCCGGTCAGCTCGTAGGTGACGCCGAACTTGGGCGACAGCGCCAGCTTGTCGAGCTTGGCCGGGGCGGACGAGCTGTTGGCGGCCAGATAGGCGGCGTCCACCTCCGGGTTCATCCGGTAATAGTCGAGCCGCAGGGCCGGCACCAGACGCAGCCGGTCGATGGTGATCTCGTCCTGGACATAGCCGCCGACCATCAGCGTGCCGGTGTTGGGGAAGGTGCGGCTGGGGTAGCTGTCGCCGTTGTAGCTCTTGGCGGTGGCGCCGGTCGCGCCGTTGGTCAGCGTGACGTCGCGCAGGCGCTCGGTCTGGATGTAGTCGGTGCTCAGCCCGTAGGAGACGCGGTTCGGCAGCCCGAACAGCGTCGCGTCCGACCGGAAATTGACGGCGGCGCCGAGGATGACCTGCTCGGATTCGTTGCGCGTCTCCTCGCGCAGGGTCGAGCGGGCCGGGAACAGCGTGTTGGTCGAGGTCGCCACGGCGCTGTTGCGGGTGCGGTTCTCCCGGCGGTCGAAGCCGGTGGCGTAGGCGCGCCAGTCGATGTGGTCGATGAAGCCGACGGGCGCGTCGTGGGAATGGTCGAGGCTGATGCGCCAGCGCCGCGCCTCGTCGTCGCTGCTGGATCCCGCGATGGTCCCGCGCGTGATGCGCGGCGGGGCCATTGAGAAGATGTAGCTGGCCGCGCCGCCCACGTCGTTGCGCAGGGTGGTGTCGGTGTCGCGCTGGAAATACTCGCCGGTGATCGTGATCTTGTCGGGGCCGTGGTCCCAGACCAGCTTGGCAAGCGCGTTGTTGCCCTCATAGTCCTGCGGGTTGCGGAAGCCGCTGTCCTTGGACTTGTACTCCTTGCCGTCGCGCCGGGTGAAGACGCCGAGGATCGAGAAGTCGCCCGACCGCATCGCCGCCGTCCCCGTCTCGGAGAAGGACGAGTCGACGCTGTCGTAGGCGCCCTTCAGCGAGGCGAAGTAATCCTTGCCGGGACGCAGATAGTCGGCCGGATCCTTGGTGACGTAGCTGACGACGCCGCCCAGCGCGTCGGAGCCGTGCAGCGCCGAGGACGGGCCGCGCACGATCTCGACCTGCTTGAGCGCGTCGAAATCGACGATGTCGCGGTTGTAGCCCGCCGACGGCCCGGCCGACGCCGGGCTTTCGGGCAGGCGCGTGCCATCGACCTGCATCAGGATGCGGTTGTTGGTGATGCCGCGGATGGCGAAGCCGCCGGCGCCGGCGCGGACCGGGGAGTTGCTGACCGTGACGCCCGGCTCGTAGCGCGGCAGATCCTGGAGACGGTGCAGGCCGCGCCTCTCGATCTCCTCCTCCCCGATGACGGAGATCGTCGCCGTGGACTCGTCGACCCGCCGCTCGCCACGGTCGCTGTAGACGGTCACCGCGTCGAGGATCGTCACCGGCGCCGGCTTCTGGGCGGTCTGCACGGGAGCCGCCTGGACGGGCGCGCTCTGAACGGGCGCGCTCTGGGCCATCGCCTGCGGCGCCGCCAGCGTCAGCGCCGACGCCGACAGCCACAGCGCCCGGCGCGGCCAGCCGGAACCGGCCCGCGCCGACGCCGACGCCTGGGCGTGGCGGCGCGGGGGAATGAGGGATTCGGTCGTCATGGTCTCTCCTTCGCCTTTTTTTTCTGGGTCGTGCCGAGCGTTGGAAGACCGTCGGCACGACGGCGCCAATGTCGATATTGATTATTATTCGCAACTCAGGACCGGAGAGGCACGCCGCGACGGCGTGCCTCTCCGGCATATCGTCCAGCCCCGGACCGCCTCAGGCGGCGGGCGCGCACAGCCGGGTCTTCAGCGCGGCGAAGCGCTCCACCTGATCGGCCAGCAATTGCCGCTTCCCGTCGCGGCCGACGAAGATCTTGAACATCGCCTCGCCGTCGCCGTTGAAGAAGATCACGGCGCAGCTGTCGCCGCTGCCCATGAAGGGGCGGCGGACGAAGGCGACGGCGGCGCAGCGGTCGAGCCGGATGTGGCCGCCGATCGGGCTGCCGCCGGCCAGATTGTAGAAGCCGCGCCCGAAGCTGCCGCGCGGCAGCGGCCCCTTGCACTCCAGCACCAGATCGGCGCTGTGGACCAGCACGGTGACGACGCCCCAGTCGGCGATGTCGGTCATCGCCGCCTCGGCTTGCGAGCCGGGGGCGAAGGCGCGGAAATCCTCGGGCAGGCACTCGACCACGGTGCGCAGGCTGACGCCGCTGTCCGCCGCCACGGCCTCCAGCACGCCGCCGGGCTCGGCGGCGAGGCGGGCGCGCAGGGCGGCGAGGCTGTCGCCTCCCCCGTCGTCGGTCACGGCGGCGGCGGCAACGGCGTCGGTCTGGGCGTCGGTCATGGAAGGATCCGGAATGGGAAGGGAGAGGCGAAGGGGAGCGGCCGGCTCACCCATGGCTTTTATGAGATTAAGTCGCAATCGCGTTTGACTTCAACGCCGCTTCCCTTAAGGCCGCTTAATTTTGCGTCATGAAGCGGCGGCGGCGGACGGTCGGCGTGGCGCCCCAGCCGGATCACCGCGAGCAGGCCCGGCCCGTTGTCCTCCAGCAGCAGCCCGCCGCCGTGCAGCGTGGCGATGGCGCGCACGATGGCGAGGCCCAGCCCATGCCCCGGCACCGTGCCGGACGGGTCGAACCGGAAGAAGCGCTGGACGGCCAGCGCCCGCTGCCCCGGCGACAGGCCCCGCCCCCGGTCGGCGACGCACAGCTCCTCCCACCCGTCGCGGATCCGGGCGCTCAGCGTGACCGCCCCGCCGTCGGCCGCGTATTTCAGGGCGTTGTCCACCAGATTGGCGACGGCCTGGAACAGCAGGGTGCGGTCGCCGCGCAGGCGCGGGAGCGGGTGCGCGGCGACGGTCAGAACGACCCCGCCCTCCTCCGCCAGCGGCAGGTAGGATTCGCGGATCTCGTCGAGCAGCGCCGCCGCGTCCAGCGGCTCCATGCTCATCGAGCAGCGGGCCGTCTCGATCTCGCCGAGCCGCATGATGGCGCGGAAGAGGTGCTGGATGCGGCGCGTCTCCTCGATCCCCTCCTCCAGCTCGCGGCGCAAGGGCTCGTCGGCGCAGCCCTCGGCGATGGTCGCCAGCCGGTTGTGCAGGTGGGTCAGCGGCGTGCGCAGCTCGTGCGCGATGCTGCTCGACACGCTCGACACCTCCTCGACCAGCCGGTTCACGCGGTCCAGCGTGCGGTTGATCTCGCGGCCCAGGCTGGCGAACTCGTCGTCGGCCGGGCCGATGACGATGCGCCGGTTGCGGTCGCCGCCGGCGTAGGAGGCCAGCGCCTCGGCGATGGCGTCCACCCGCCGCAGCGTGCCGGAGCTGAAATGGACGCCGAACGACACGCTGGTCAGCAGGAACACCAGCACGCCGACGCCGGCCACCAGCGGCACGGCCTTCATCTGCTCCAGCATGGGCTGGATGTCGTAGGCGCTGACGAAGCGCCCGCCGTCGCCCAGCGGCACCACCAGCGCCTGGAGCGTCCCGCCGTCGCCCCGCCGGTCGATCCGGCCGGTCGCGCAGGCGGGCAGGCGGGCCGGGTCGCAGGACAAGGCGGTCAGCAGCCGTGCCGCCTCCGCCGCCTCGCCGTGCAGCAGGCGGCCCTGGCCGTCGAGGACCAGCCGCTTGCGCGGCGTCTCCGGTTCGAGCCGCTCGCGGTAGCGGACCTGATCGGCCAGCGCGGGGGCGGCGGCGAGGCCGCCGAACTGGCGCTGGGTCTCGACGTCGCGCTGGAGCAGCTCGGTGACGTGGTCCTTGACCAGATCGACCAGCAGGGTGCGGCTCCACAGCACCGCCCCGGCGGTGACGACGACGAACACCGCGCCGACCGTCATCGTCTGGCGGAAGCTGCGGGTGTCGAGCAGGGTGCGGACCCGCGTCCGCCAGCGCCGCCGCCTGCCCGGCCGATTGCCGACCGGCCCGTTGCCGACCGGCCCGTCGCCGACCGGCCCCCTACCCCAGCGCATAGCCGATGGCCCGGATCGTGCGCAGCAGCGGCGGGTCGAAATCCTTGTCGATCTTGCCGCGCAGCTTGAAGACATGCACCTCGACCAGATTGGTCTGCGGGTTGAATCCGTAGCCCCAGGCCTTCTCCAGCAGCATGTTGCGGGTGACGGTCTGCCCCGGATTGCTCATCAGGATGTGGAGCAGCTTGAACTCCTTGTCGGTCAGCTCGATCGGCACGCCGCGCCGGGTCACGCGCCGCTCGGGCACATCCATCACCAGATCGCTCACCGTCAGCACGTCGCCGGGGGCCGCCGCGCGGCCGTGGCGGCGGGCCAGATGCTCCAGCCGAACCAGCAGCTCGGCGAAGTCGAAGGGCTTGCCCAGGTAATCGTCGGCCCCGGCGCGCAGCCCGGCCACCCGGTCGGACGTCTCGTCGAGCGCCGACAGCACCAGCACCGGCGGGTGGCGGGTGCCGTGGAGGCGCTTCAGCACCTCCATGCCGTCCAGCTTCGGCAGCATGCGGTCGAGCACCACGACGTCGAAGGCCTCCTCGGCCAGCAGGCGCAGGGCGCCCTCGCCGTCCCCGGCGAAGCGGCAGGCGTGGCCGGACCCGTTGAGCTTCGCCCCGATCCAGTAACTGACGGCCGCATCGTCCTCGACGACCAGAACGCGCAACGCGCTTCTCCTTGCCTTGGGAAATCAATCGCTATTGATAATTAATCGCATGTCTGCCGTCCAGTCCGCTCGGCTGGCGCGAGGCACCGGACCCTTGCCGGCGCCGGACCCTTGCCGGGTCAGCCCCCCACCCCCTGCCCGGTGGCGGCGAAGATCCAGCCGCCCGCGTCCGGCAGCGGCAGCCGGACGAAGCGCGTGCCGAACACCCGCTCCAGCACCGGCACGGGCAGATCGGCCATGGCGCCGCTCCAGGCCTCGCGTCCGCCGGCCAGCAGCAGGCCGTCGTCGCAGTAGCGGGCGGCCAGCGACAGGTCGTGCAGCACGACGGCGCAGCCGCCCCCCACCCGCTCCACCCAGGACCGCGCCGCGCCCAGCAGGTGATGCTGGTGCGCCGGGTCGAGGCTGGCGGTCGGCTCGTCGAGCAGCAGGTAGGGCGCGCCGCCGACCTCGACGGTCCGCCGTCCGGCGGCGAGCTGGGCGAGCGCGCGGGCGAAGGCGACGCGCTGGCGCTCGCCGCCCGAAAGCTGGGGCAGCAGGCGGTCGCGCAGTCCCTCGGCGTCGGCCGCCCGCAGGCTCTCGTCGATCAGCCGCCGCCGCTCCGCCGCGCTCGCCGGAACGATCTCGGTGGCCAGCGCCATCGCCTCATCGACGGAGAAGGCGAAACCGGCGGCCGGGTGCTGCGTCACCAGCGCCCGGCGGCGGGCGAGCCGGCCGGGCGGCAGCGCGTGCAGGTCGCGCCCGTCCAGCCGGACCCGGCCGAGGGTCGGCCGCCGCTCGCCCGACAGCAGGGACAGCAGCGTCGATTTGCCGGCGCCGTTGGGGCCGAGGATCGCCAGCATCCGGCCCGGCCGCAGCGCGACCGACAGCCCCTCGACCAGGCGGGCGCGTCCGGCGGTGACGGAAACCTCCTCGGCGTGCAGCATGTCCGATTCCCTCATAGGATCGCCCGACCGGCCCGCGACCGCAGCAGCCACAGGAAGACCGGGGCGCCGACGGCCCCCAGCAGCAGCCCGACCGGCACCTCGGCCGGGGCGGCGATGCTGCGCGCGGCGGTGTCGGCCAGGATCAGCAGGGTCGCCCCGGCCAGCGCCACGGCCGGCAGCAGCCGGCGGTGGACCGGCCCCAGCCACAGCCGGACCATGTGCGGCACCACCAGACCGACGAAGCCGATCAGGCCGGAGACGGCGACCGCCGCCCCGACGCCCAGCGCCACCAGCAGCACCGTGCGCGTGGCGAAGCGGTGGGGATCCAGCCCGAGCAGGAAGGCGTCGCGCTCGCCCAGCGCGTAGAGGTCGAGCCGCCGGGCGTTGGCCATCAGCGCCGCCGTCGCCCCGGCCATCAGGACCAGCGCCGGCCCGATCTGGCCCCAGGCGGCGCCGCCGAAGCCGCCCATCATCCAGAAGGTCATCTGGCGCAGCGCCTGGTCGTCGCCGAGATAGCTGCACAGCCCGATGCCGGTGGCGCCCAGCGCGTTGACGGCGATGCCGGCCAGCAGCATGCCGGTGGCCGAGCAGCGCCCGTCGCTCCGCGCCAGCCCGAGGATCAGCAGGGTCGCCACCAGCGCGCCGAGAAAGGCCATCGCCGGCAGCAGGGCGGCGAGCGACAGCCCGGTGGCGGCGAGGCCGAGGCCCGACACCCCGAGGATCATCGTCGCCGAGCCGGCGCAGGCGGCGCCGCTCGACACCCCGACCAGCCCCGGATCGGCCAGCGGGTTGCGGAAGATCGCCTGGAGCGAGGCCCCCGCCACGGCGAGCGTCACGCCGACCGCCGCCGCCAGCAGGACGCGCGGCAGGCGCAGCGTGGTCAGCACCGCCACGTCGCGGGCCGGCAGCGGCGTGCCCGGCAGGCCGACGGCCTGGGCGAGGTGCGACAGCGTGCGGTCGAGCGGCAGCGCGACGCTGCCGGTGGACAGCGCCACCAGCGTCGCGACGGCCGCCGCGACCGCCAGCAGGGCGAGGGCGGGCATCAGCGCGCGCCGTCCCGGCCCCAGGGCGGCGCCGGCCGGCAGGCTCAGGCTCATTTCACCCCCTGCTCGCCGACCAGCGCGGCCACCGCGTCGCCGGTGCGGGGACCGAGCCCGACCAGGATCGTGCCATCCACCACCACCACCCGGCGCGTCCTCGCCACCGGAGTCAGGGCGAGCTGCGGCAGGCCGAGCAGGCCGTCCACCCCGCCCGACCGGTCGATCAGCGAGCGGCTGACCAGCAGCACGTCGGGTTCCGCCGCCAGGGCGCCCTCGGCCGACAGGGGAACATAGTCGCGCTCGCCCGCCATCGCGTTGCCGGCGCCGGCCATGGCGATCAGCGTGTCGGGCACGGTGCCGCGCCCGGCCGCCAGCATGCCGCCCGGCCCGCCGCCGACCAGGCACAGCACGCGCGCGGGGGGAGCGCCCTTCCGCTGCGCGCGCGCCGTCTCGACGGCGGCGGCGAGGGCGGAGAGCCGCGCCTCGACCGCCGCCGCCAGCCGCGCGCCCTCCGCCTCGCGGCCGAGCGCGCGGGCGACGGCGGCGATCTTGCCGGACAGGCCGGCGCGGTCGGCCGCCTCCGGGATCATCGTCACCGTCACGCCCATCGCGCGGAGCTGGTCGAAGGCGGTCTGCGGCCCGGCCCCCTCGACCGCCACCACATGGGTCGGCGACAGGGAGATCATCCCCTCCGCCGACAGGGTGCGCATGTATCCGGCGTCGGGCCGGGCGGCGGCCTCGGCCGGGTAGCGGCTGACCGTGTCCCGCCCGACCACCGAATCGCCGGCGCCGAGCGCGAAGGCCAGTTCGGTCACCGGCGCGCCGATGGTGATCAGCCGCATCGCCTCCGCCGCCGCCGCGCCGGGGAGAAGCCCCCCGGCGACGGCGGTCAGGAGGACGAGGCGGCCCAAGGGGCGAAGGAGCCCTGTCGTCACCGTCATGACGGCCGGCCCGTCAGGCCGCCGCCGCGACGGCGGGCAGCGAACGCGCCAGCGCCCGCCACTCGGCCCGCTCCGGCTTGTCCTCGTCGCGCTGCCCGCACAGGATGGCGGCGTTGTCGCCCCGGTCGTCGTACAGCTCGACCGTGGTGATGCCGCCCTTGTCGGTCGGCTTGTGGACGACCCAGGCGCTCGCCAGCCGCGTCAGGTCGCAGCGCAGGCGGAAGTTCGGATCCTCGATGCGCAGCTCGTTCCCTTCACCCACCAGATTGGCGACCGTGCCGGTGTGGATCTGGATGCAGCCGGCGTTGCCGGCGAAGACCATGATGTCGAGCTTCCGGTCGCGCGCGGCGTCCAGCAACTCCGCCACCGCCGTCAGCGGCAGCTCGCGGGCGAACTCGCCCCCGGCCAGCCGCATCGCCTGGAGGCGGCCGGCGCCGAAGCGCTTGAGCATGCCGTGGAACTCGTGGACGTCGGTCATCGCCGCCCAGGCCGAGCGCAGGCCGGGCACGTCGATCGCCGCGTCGTCGGTCGCCCCGGAGGCAACCTCGGGGGCAACCTCGGGGGCGGCCCCGGAGGCGGGAACCGCCGCCGGCTCGCCGCCGGTGGCCAGCGGGCCCTGCTCCGCCGCGCGATGCTCCGCCAGGAAGGCGTTCCAGGCGTCGGCGTCGGTCCCGGCGGTGCGGTGGATGGCGTGAACCGGGCGGCCCAGCCGGTCATGGACGCGGATCGCGTCGGCGGCGACGTCGTGGACGGTCTGTTCCCAATGCCTGGGGAAGACGCGCAGATCGATGTCGCGGTTCAGCACGATGATCGCGTGACCCATGACCGACACGTTGCCGAACGTCCCCTGCTTCTCGTGGACCATGGCGGCGTTGGTGGTGACCACGCGGACCGGCCCCAGCGCCTCCAGGCGCGGCAGCGCCTCGCTCCAGTCGACGGCGAGGCGGACGTAATCCGTTGCGGAAGGGGCGGGCGTCGGACGGGTATCGGGCATCGGGGGAATCCTTGGCGTGTGGATCGGGGCCGGCCGGGTGCCGCGGGGGGCCGGCGTGAACTCCCCCAAATGATCATGATACTCATTATCATTGACAAGCCGCGGTTCATTAACGGGCTTTAATCGCCCCCGCCGTGGGGTCATCCACCACCCACGCGGAAGGGCCGCGCCCTACTCGCTCGACAGGGCCGCCACCGGGTCGAGACGGGCGGCGCGGCGGGCGGGGATCAGGCCGAACACCAGCCCCGTCACCACGGCCGATGTCACCGCCCCGGCGATGGCGGTCGCCGTGAACAGCACCGGCATCACGAACAGCCCGACCAGCGCCCCGCTCGCCAGACCCAGCGCCACCCCGACCAGCCCGCCCAGACCGGCGACCAGCGCCGCCTCCATCAGGAACTGCCGCTCGATGTCGCCGGCCCGCGCCCCGGCGGCCATGCGGATGCCGATCTCGCGGGTCCGCTCGGTCACGCTGACCAGCATGATGTTCATCACCCCGATGCCGCCGACCAGCAGCGTCACCACGGCGGCGCTGCCCAGCAGCAGCGTCATGGTGTCCTGCGTCTCGGTCGCCGCCTTGATCCGCGCGGTGACGTCGCGGATCTGGAAATCCTCCTGCCCGTGGCGTTCGCCCAGCAGCTTGCTGATCGCGTCGCGGGTCCGGGCGATGCGCCCGACGTCGTGGACCGACACCAGGATGAGCTGGAGGTCGGGCTTGCCGACCAGCCGCTGCACGCCGGTTGACAGCGGCACGAACACCCAGTCGTCGGTGTCCTGGCTGCCGGTGAGGTCGCCCTTCTTCCCCATCACGCCAATGATCTGGAAGGGAATGTTGTTGACCTGCACATGCCGGCCGAGCGGCGATTCCCCGTTGGGAAACAGCTTCCTCGCGACGTTGTGGCCGAGCACGGCGACCGCCGCCCCGGCCCGCTCGTCGGCGGTGGTGAAGAAGGCGCCCTGCGCGACCGGCCAGCGGTGGGTCAGCGGCAGCGACGCCGAGGTCGCCAGCCCGCTGGTCCGGTGGTCGATGTTGCCGTAACGCACCATCACCGGCATGTCGAGGTAGGGCATGACGCTCTCGACGTTGGGCAGCCGCAGGACGGCCTCCCCGTCCGCCTCGGTCAGCGGCGTGGTCGGCAGGCGGGGATCGCCGCTGCCGGCCAGCACGTAGATCAGGTTCACCCCCAGCGCGCCGACCCGCGCCATCACCGACCGCTTGGCGCCCTCGCCGATGGCGAGCAGCGCGATCACCGACGCCACCCCGATGACGATGCCGAGCAGCGTCAGCGCCGTGCGGAAGCCGTTCGCCCCCAGCGAGCGCAGCGCCGCCGAGAACGCCTCCCCGGCGCTGGTCCGGACGGAGGCGGCGGCGTGGGGCTCCGCCGGCCCGGCCTTCGGTCCCCCGGCGGGAGCGGAAACGGGAATGGACCGCCGGCCGCTGTCGGCGACGATGCGGCCGTCGCGCATCTCGACCACCCGGTCGGCGGCCTCGGCCACCTTGCGGTCGTGGGTGATCAGGATGATGGTGCGGCCCTCGGCCGCCAGCTCGCGCAGCAGGGCGACCACCTCGGCGCCGCTGGCGCTGTCGAGCGCGCCGGTCGGCTCGTCGGCGAGGATGACCGGGGCGCCGTTCATCAGCGCCCGCGCGATCGAGACGCGCTGCTGCTGGCCGCCGGAGAGCTGGTTCGGCCGGTGGTGGCGCCGCTCCCCCAGCCCGAGCCGTCCGAGCAGCGCGGCGGCGCGGCTTTCCCGCAGCGCGGCGGGCAGCCCGGCGTAGCGGCCCGGCATCTCGACATTCTCCTGCGCCGAGGTGCCGGGGATCAGGTGGTAGTGCTGGAAGACGAAGCCGAAGCCGTCGCGCCGCAGCGCCGCCCGCTCGTCGCCCTCCAGCTCCGACACGTCGCGCCCGCCGACCCGGTAGCTGCCAGAGGTCGGGCGGTCGAGCCCGCCGAGGATGTTCATCAGCGTCGATTTGCCCGAGCCGGAGCTGCCGACGATGGCGACGAACTCCCCCGCCTCGACGGTCAGCGAGACGCCGCGCAGCACCTCCACCGCGACGCCGCCGCCGCTGGCGTAGGTCTTGCGGATGTCCTCCAGGACGAGAAGCGGCGCGCCCACGGCCACCCCGGTCACAGCCGGAACCCGACGCGGGGCGGGCGGCCGTCGTCGGTCCGCCAGCCGGTGACGATCCGCTCGCCCTCGGCCAGCCCGTGCAGGACCTGGGCGTTGAAGCGGTCGCGCACGCCGACGCGCACCTCGCGCGTCTCGACGGCGCCGTCCGGTCCGATCATCGCGACGGTGTGCAGCCCGGCGGCCTCGTCCTTCGCGGTCAGGGCGGCGACCGGGACGGTGAGCGCGTCCCGCGCCTCGGCGGCGACGAAGAAGACCTGGGCGGTCATCTCCGGGCGCAGCTCGCCGCGCTCGTTGGCGACCTCGAACAGCGCGGTGTAGAGCACGACGGTGCTGGCCCCGGTCCCGCCGCCGGACGACGCGCCGCCGTTGGAACCGCCGCTGGTCGCCGGCTTCGGCGGGGCCGGCAGGATCTGCTGCAACCGCGCCGTCCAGCGCCGGCCGGGATGGCCGAGCGTGGTGAAGTAGAGCGGCATCCCGTCGGTCAGGCGGGTGACGTCGGCCTCCGACACCTGGGTCCACACGGTCATCGCCGACAAATCGGCGATGCGCATCAGCACCGGCGCCTCGTAGGTCGAGTTGATGGTCTGGCCCTGGCGGGCATCCACCGCGATCAGCGTGCCGCTCATCGGCGCGTAGATGCGGGTGTAGCCGAGCTGCGCCTCGTCGGCCTGGAGGGTGGAATCGGTCTGGCGGATCTGGGCCAGCGTGGCGTCGACCTGGGCGGCGGCGGTGCGCGCCTCCATCCGCGCCTGGTCGTAGGCCTCGCCGCGCCCGGCCTCGACCCGGCGCAGCGCCGTCTGGCGGGCGAGCTGGGCCTGGGCGAAGTCGGCGCGCGCCCGCAGCTCGTCGAGCAGGGCGGTCAGGCGGGCGCGCTCGGCGCGGCCGGCCTCGACCTTGGCCTGTTGCAGGGCCGGATCGATCTCGGCCAGCAGGTCGCCCTCGCGCACCATCTGCCCGACCTTCACATGCAGCCGCATGAGCTGGCCCGACACCTGGGCGCCGACGTCGACGTAGGCGCGCGGCTGGATCTTGCCGAGCGCCGTCACCGTGTCCTCGACCGTGCCGCGCCCGATCGCCGTCTGGTCGGCGGATTGGGCGGGATCGCTCCGCCCCAGCAGCGCGGCCGAGGCGAATCCGGCGAGAACCACCCCGATGGCGAGGACGACCCGGTACCGGCGGCGGGCGGGCGGGGATGGTCTGGTCATGGCGGCGGTCGAAGTCCCTGGTGGCGACGGGAAGGGCGACGGAGCGCGAGAATGCGGATCGTTCTCACCAAGGACGTTTGACGGAGGCCGCAGCCTCACCGGAAAAGCGAATCCGGCACGCGTCCGGCGGCGGGCGCAAAACCGGCCTGACACGAGGACGACCGGCGCCGCCCACCCCCTCACCCCGGTTCCGCAAAAATTTTCCCGACGGCCGATCCATAGATTGCGAATGATTCGCATTCATGGTTTAGGACTGGCTCATGATGGATCGTTGAACGGATGTCGCCGAGGTCATGGCTGAAAGAGACCGGTCTTCCCTGCTGGGCCTGCTGCTCGTGCATTACGAGGAGATGACGGGCCATCTGGCCCGGCGCCTCGGCTCGCTGTGCCTGGCGGAGGACGTCGTGCAGGACACCTACCTGCGCCTGCGCAGCCTGACCGCCCTGCCGGAGATCGACAACCCGCGCTCCTACCTGTTCCGCATGGCCGACAACATCGCGCTCGACCGGATGCGGGCGGAAACCCGCCGGGGGCGGCGCTTCGCCCCGGCCGAACTCGGGCTCGACCGCCCGCTGGAGGAGCCGGACGCCGAGGCCGCCCTGGAGCACAAGCAGCGCTTCGAGCGGCTGAGCCAGGCGCTCGACGAGCTGCCGCCGCGCTGCCGCGAGGTGTTTCTGCTTCACAAATTCGACGGTTTGAGCCATGCCGAGATCGCCGCGCGCCTGGGCATCTCGCGCAGCATGGTGGAGAAGCACGTGATGAAGGCTCTGGCCCACTGCCGCGACCGGCTGGCTCTGTGATGGAGGGGAACGGCGAGCGGCCGGCGTTAACCGGCGACCCGCGCGAGGACGCCCTGGCATGGTTCGTGCGCCTGGAATCCGGCGACGCCGATCCGGCCGACCGCCGGGCCTTCGCCGACTGGCTGGCGCGCGACCCCGCCCACCGGCGCGAATACGACCGGCTGGCCGGGGTGTGGGACGACCTCGACCGGGTGCCCGACCCACGCCAGGGGCCGCGCCGGGAGCCGCGCCAGGGGCCGCGCCGGATCACGCGCGCGCCGCGCGCCGCGCCGACCCGCCGCCGCTTCCTCGCCTACGGCATGGCCGGCGGGGCGGCGGCCTGCGCCGCCGGGCTGGGCGGCACCGTCGCGATGACCGCCTGGGCCGGCGACATCCGCACCGCGACCGGCGAGCGCCGGACGGCGACGCTCGACGACGGATCGGTGGTCAACCTCGACGCCGGCAGCGCGCTGGCCGTGGACTTCTCTCCGGCGGAGCGCCGGGTCCGCCTGATCGACGGGCGGGCGCGCTTCGTCGCCGCCCCGGATCCCGGCCGCCCATTCGTCGTCGCCTGCGCCGGCGGCGAACTGGCGACGTCGGGCGCCACCCTGATCCTGCACCGCCAGCCGGAGTCCGCCGTCGCGGCGGTCGAGGAGGGCACGGCCGTCCTGACCGTCGGCACGGCGCCGCCGGTCCAGCTTCTCGCCGGGCACTGCCGCTCCTACGGCCTTGGCGGCCTTGGCGGCCTCGGCGGCCCCGGCGGCCCCGGCCCGCTGATGCCGGACGGGGTCGCGGCCGAGACCGCGTGGCGGCAGGGCCGGCTGGTCTTCCAGGGGCAGCCGCTCGACGCGGTGATCGCCGACCTCAACCGCTACCACCCCGCCCGCATCCTGCTGTGGGACCGTCCGCTCGCCGAGCTGCGGGTCGACGGCAGCGTCGACGTCACCCGGCCGGACGCCGCGCTGAACGCCATCACCCGCATCCTGCCCGTGCGCACGCTGCATCCCGTTCCCGGATTGGTGATCATTCGTTCCGCCTAGCCGGTTCGTCCGAATTTTTCTTCGAAACGAGGTGAGGATCCCCCCTTCGGCCAGCGTCCTGACTCGCCAAAAGGTAAATGCAACTCATTCGCATAATGACGGGGGTCTTGGCGATGATCGGATCTGGGGCGCGCTCGGCGCGGGAGAACAGGGCGCGGATCGGCTGGAAGCCGGCGGCGATGGGGATGCTGCTGGCCACGACCGCCCTGCACGGCGCCCTGGCCGCGACCGGCCCGGCGACCATCGCGGCGGCTGGGGCGGCGGCTGGTGGGGCGGCTGGGGCGGCGGCCGCGCCTCAGGTGGCCCAGCAGGGCCGGACCGTGACCTTCGCCATCGCCGCCGGCCCGCTGCCGGGCGCGCTGGCCGCCTACGGTCAGGCCACCGGCTTCCAGCTTCTGTACCCGACCGGGATCGCGCAAGGGCTCTCCTCGCCCGGCGTGTCGGGCAGCCTGTCGCCGCGCGAGGCGCTGATCCGCCTGCTGTCGGGCACCGGCCTGACCGCGCGCTTCGTCGATGCCGAGACGGTGACGCTGGAGAAGGCCGCCGCCGGCGCCGGCGGGGCGATGGTGCTCGACCCGGTGACGGTGCAGGGCGCCAGCCTGACCGACCGGGGCCGCACCGAGGGGACCGGCTCCTACGCCACCGGCTCGACCGCCACCGCCACCAAGCTGCCGCTGTCGCCGCGCGAGACGCCGCAGTCGGTCAGCGTCATCACCCGCCAGCGCATCGAGGACCAGGGGCGGACCGAAATCCGCGAGGTGCTCGACCAGACGGTCGGCGTGACGCGCATGCAGAACGCGTCGCTGGGAAGCGACGGCTCCGAGATCTTCGCGCGCGGCTTCGCCGTGAAGAACTTCCAGGTCGACGGCATCCCGCGCTCGACCGTCTACGGCTTCGACGATTCCATCTCCGACATGGCGATCTTCGACCGCGTCGAGGTGGTGCGCGGGGCGACCGGCCTGCTGAACGGCGTCGGCGACCCGTCGGCGGCGGTCAATCTGGTCCGCAAGCGGCCGACCGCCACCGTCCAGGGCTATCTCCAGGGGCAGGTCGGCTCCTGGGACCGCTACCGGGGCGAGGCCGACCTGTCCGGCCCGCTGGTCGGGAACGGCCGGCTGCGCGGCCGCGTCGTCGGCGCCTACCAGGACAACGACACCTTCATCGACCGCCTGCACGAGCGCAAGAGGGTGCTCTACGGCGTCCTGGAGGCCGACGTCACCGAGGACACGACCTGGACCGTCGGGGTCGAGTACCAGAAGCACAAGTCCGACAACGCGTCGCGCGCCGGCTTTCCGCTGTTCTACGCCGACGGGACGAGAACCGACTTTTCCCGCTCCTACAACAGCGGCGCCAACTGGGCGTACTTCATGCACGACAACCTGACGGTCTTCAGCGAGGTGAAGCACCGTTTCGCCGACGGCTGGACCGCGACGCTGAACGTCGAGCACAACAACCGCAGCTATGACGGGCTGCTCGGCTATGGCGTGCGCGGCAGCCTGAACCGCGACGGCACCGGCATGGGCGTCTGGCCGGGCCGCTGGCAATCCAACCTCCAGCAGACCTCGGTCAACGCCGACGTCAGCGGCCCGTTCGAGCTGTTCGGACGGCGCCACGAGCTGATGGCCGGCATCAGCGGCTATTACGCCAAGCGCAGCGGCCTCAGCTACCCGCTCTGGTACATCAACGGCTACAACACCGACATCCCCAACTACTTCACCTGGAACGGCAACATCGCCCAGCCGACGCTGACCCCGACCGGCTGGTCGCAGACCAACGAGCGGCAGACGGCCGTCTACGCCGCGACCCGGCTGCGGCCGACCGACGATCTGTCGGTCATCCTCGGCAGCCGGCTCAGCCGCTGGGAGCAGAGCGAGGAAGGCCACCCGAACGGCGCGGCGGGCACCTACGGCAAGCGGTCGGAGAACGGCGTCTTCACACCCTACGCCGGCATCGTCTACGACCTGACCGACATCTGGTCGGTCTATGGCAGCTACACCAGCATCTTCAAGCCGCAGGACAGCAAGGACGCCGCCGGCCAGACCCTCGACCCTCTGGAAGGCGACGCCTACGAGGCCGGCGTCAAGGCCGAGTTCCTCGGCGGCCGGCTCAACGCCAGCGCGGCGGTGTTCCTGATCCAGCAGGACAATCTGGCGGTCGTCGATTCCGGCCGCTTCACCCCCGACGGCGGGCAGGCCTACAAGGCGGCCAAGGGCGCCAAGAGCAAGGGCTTCGAGCTGGAGCTGTCCGGCGAGGTGCTGGAGGGCTGGCAGGTCGGCGGCGGCTACAGCCACACCAGTATCAAGGACGCCGGCGGCCAGCAGCTGATGACCTACGTCCCCAAGGACAGCTTCAAGCTGTTCACCACCTACCGGCTGCCGGGCGCCTGGGACCGCCTGACCGTCGGCGGCAACGTCAAATGGCAGGGCGGAATTTACAACGGCACCGGCCGCAGCCGCTACGACCAGGACGGCTACGCGGTGGTCGACCTGATGGCGCGCTACCAGATCACCGAGAAGGTGTCGGCGGCGGTCAACCTCAACAACCTGTTCGACAAGAAGTACCTGACCAGCATCCAGAGCAACGGCTTCTACGGCGAGCCGCGCAACGTGCTGTTCACCCTGAAAGCCAACTGGTGATAGTCCGAACCGGCGGCGTCGCGACGCGGCCGCCGGTTCTCGTCCGCCCGTTCTCGGCCGCCCGTTCTCGTCCATTGGTGACGGTTGACCGCCCGCAACCTCCTGGGCCAAGCTACCCCACCTTGACCGGAACAGGGTGACGGGGAGACGGGGCATGGCCCGCTATACGGGCGTTTACGGGTTTCCGGAATCGGCGCAGGCGGCGCGGGAGTTGGGCGAGGCGCTCGGCATCCCCTGCCACATCGCCGAACTGCACCGCTTCCCCGACGGGGAAAGCCTCGTCCGGCTGCCGCAGCCGGTGGAGCGCGCCATCGTCTACCGCTCGCTCGACCAGCCGAACGACAAGCTGGTCGAGCTGACGCTCGCCGCCTCGGTGCTGCGCCGCCAGGGCGCCACGGAGCTGTGCCTGGTGGCGCCCTACATGGCCTACATGCGCCAGGACGCCATCTTCAGGCCGGGCGAGCCGGTCAGCCAGACGGTGATCGGCGATTGGCTGGGGCGCTGCTTCGACCGCTTCGTCTGCGTCGAGCCGCACCTCCACCGCACCCACACGCTCGACGAGGTCTTCGTCGGCTGCCCGTCCCGCGCGCTGACCGGCGCCGGCCCGATCGCCGAGCGGCTGCGCGCCGAGGGCGTTCCCGCCGACGCCGTGATCGTCGGCCCCGACGAGGAGGCCGCCCCGCTGGTCGAGGCGGTGGCCGGCCCGCTCGGCCTCGCCGGCGTCGTCGGGCGCAAGGAACGGCGCGGCGACCGCGACGTGACGGTCGTCCTGCCGGCCGACGCCCCGCTCGCCGGCCGCCCGGCGGTGATCGTCGACGACGTGATCAGCTCCGGCGAGACGATCTTCTCCTGCGCGCGCGCCGCGCGCGGCCTGGGGGCGGCGTCGCTGCGGGTGTTCGGCGTCCACGCCCTGTTCGGCGAGGCCGTCGCCGCCCGCTTCCAGGCGGAGGGGCTGGGGCTGCCGCTGTCCTGCGACGGGGTGCCCCACCCGACCAACGCGCTGCCGCTCGCCGGGCTGATCGCCGAGGCCATCCGCGGCTTCGAGACCGACGGCGGCTGACGCCGAAAGCCAACCACGGCCGGCGCCGAAAGCCAACCACGGCCGGCGCCGCCCGGCCCGGCGCCAAGGACCTGATGCAGAACGCCGCAACACCGCCTCGGGGTTTCGCGACGCTAACGATTCCGTCCGGTTTGGTGTAGGCTCTGCCGCGAATCCATCGGCGATCGGAGCGGCGGGCGTGAGCGGAGGCGGACTGTGGCGAAGGTGACGGACGTCGTTCTCCGGATGGCCCGCAAGCTGTCGGAGGATGTCGTGGCGCTGGGCCGGCTGCGCGCGGCGGGAAAGCCCAAGACCTTTCCGCGCTTCCGCGAAATCCGCAACGCCTACCTCGACATCCAGGGGCTGGTCTTCTCCATCCAGGAGCGGCTGGCGGAGGCCGGGAAGGAGCTGCCCGCCAACTTCCCGCAATGGGTGATCCGGCAGAAGCTGACCGCCATCGCCATCTTCACCGACATCAGCCACGCCTTCATCAGCGACCCGCCGCTGGCGCTGACCAGCTCGCTCGGCGCCTTCGACGTGCTGGAGGCCGAACAGAAGGCCTTCAACGAGACCCTGCACAGCTTCGACACCATGCTGATGGAGGCCGGCATCGACGACAAGACCGCCGACGAGCTGGACGCCACCCGCACCAAGATCGAGCACATCCTGGGCATGATCGAACGGCTTCTGGTGAACAGCCCGAAGATTCTGAAGGAATTCTGATGGAGCCGGTCCCGGAACCGGACGCCGGCCGGCCCGATCCGCCGCCCTCCGATCCGCCGCGCCCGCCCGCCGTCCGCGGCGTTCCGTGGCTGGTGCTGGCCGGCGGGATCCTGCTGTCGGTGCTGGCCTGGGACCGCTCGGCGCTCTCCCTGCACGAGCAGGCGCAGCACCGCTTCTCCATCCGGGTGGAGGAGCTGCACAGCCAGCTCGGCGACCGTCTGCGGGTGTACGAGCAGGTGGCGCGCAGCGCCGCGTCGGTCGTCACCGCCTTTCCCCAGCTCCGCCGCGCCGAATGGAACCGCTTCGTCGAGGCGCTGCGCATTCCCGAACGCTATCCCGGCATCCTGGCGGTGGCCTACGCCCGCGCCGTCGGCGCCGGGCGGGCCGACGACCTCGCCGCCGCGATGCGCGCCGACGACGCCCCCGGCTTCCGCGTCTGGCCCGAGCGCGGCGGGGCCGAGCGGGCGATCAACATCTTCTCCGCCCCGGCCAACGAGACCAGCATCCGCGCGCTCGGCTTCGACCTGCTGTCGGAGGGCATCCGCCGCGACGCCATCGAGCGCGCGCGCGACAGCGGCCAGCCGACGGCGACGCGCGCCATCACCCTGAAGGTCGACGAGGCCGGCGGCGCGCAGCCGGCCTTCATCCTGTTCCAGGCCACCTACCGCGACGACCCGCCGCCGCCCACGCCCGAGGCGCGGCGCGCCTCCTTCACCGGGGTGGTGCTGACCCCGGTCCGGGTCATGCCGCTGATCGACGGGCTGTTCGGCAGCGGCCGCCACGACGTGCTGGTCGAGGTCTTCGACACGCCGGCCGGCGAGGCCGACTTCCCGCTCTACCGGAACGGCGGCCCGACGACGGCGCCGCCGCCCCTGCTGCCCTTCGCCCTCCTGCCGCCCTCCCTCCTGCCCGCCGCGCCGGCGCCGATCTCGGTGGTCCGCGAGCTGCCGCTGGGCGGGCGGGTCTGGACGGTGCGCTACGAAAGCCAGCCCGCCGGCGGGATCGGCGTCGAGGAATGGGGGCCGCCGGCGGTCCTGGCCGGCGGGCTGACGCTGAGCGCCGCGCTGTTCCTGCTGCTGCGGACGATGACCGCCACCCGCGCCCGCGCGCTGGTGCTGGCGGAACGGATGACCGCCTCGCTGCGCCGCCAGGAGGCGGAACGCACCCAGCTCTTCACCCAGGCGCCGCTCGGCATCGCGGTGATCGGCGGCGACGGGCTGGTCGTCGAGTGCAATCCGGCCTTCGCGCGGGCCGCCGGGCGCGGGCGCGACGCGGTGGTCGGGGTCGATCTGCGGCTGCGCGCCGGCGACCCGGCGGTCGTCTTCGCGCTCGACGCCGCCCTCCAGGGCGAGAGCGGCAAGCTGGAAACCGACCAGCCGCTGCTGACCGGCGGGCGGCGCAGCCATTTCAGCCTGCATTTCCAGCCGGTGACGGCGGACGGAGAGCTGATGTTCGTGCTGGCCTTCGCCGAGGACATCGGCGAGAAGCGGCGGGCCGAGCAGCACATCCAGTATCTCGCCCATTTCGACGCGCTGACGGGGCTGCCCAACCGGGTGCTGCTGTTCGACCGCATCGCCCAGGCGCTGCACGAGGCCAGGCGCGACGGCGGCAAGGTCGGCGTGCTGTTCATCGACCTCGACCGTTTCAAGGTGATCAACGACAGCCTGGGCCATTCCTTCGGCGACGAGGTGCTGCGCTCGGTCGCCCGGCGGCTCCAGGCGGGGCTGCGCGACACCGGCACGGTCGGCCGGCTGGGCGGCGACGAGTTCCTGATCGTCGTCCGCCAGGTGGCCGACCCCGCCGACGCGGCGGCGGTCGCCGAAACGGTGGTGGCCCAGCTCGCCAGCCCCTTCCAGGTCGGCGGGCAGAGCTTCGTCGTCACCCCCAGCGTCGGCATCAGCCTCTACCCCGACGACGCCGACGACGTCGAGGGGCTGATCCGCTGCGCCGACATCGCCATGTACAACGCCAAGGAGACCGGCCGGAACGCCTACCGCTTCGTCACCCGCGAGATGGGCGCCAAGTCGCGCGAGCGCATGGATCTGGAGGCCAGCCTGCGCCGGGCGATCCGCGACGGCGAGCTGTTCCTGGTCTACCAGCCGCAGGTCGCCACCGCCGACGGCCGCATCGTCGGGCTGGAGGCGCTGGTCCGCTGGCGCCACCCGCAGGACGGGCTGGTCATGCCCGGCCGCTTCCTGCCGGTGGCCGAGGAAACCGGCCTGATCATCGCCATGGGCGATTGGGTGCTGACGGAGGCCTGCGCGCAGATCCGCCGCTGGCGCGACCGCTTCGGCCTGTCGGTGCCGGTGGCCGTCAACCTGTCCGGCGCCCAGTTCCGCGACGGGCTGCTGCCGGTCAAGGTCGCCCAGGCGCTCGACGCCAACGGGCTGGCCGGGCCGGAGCTGGAGATCGAGGTCACCGAAAGCACCCTGATCGAGGACATCGACACCGCCGCCGCGACGCTGGCCGGGCTGAAGGAACGCGGCGTGCTGATCGCGCTGGACGATTTCGGCACCGGCTATTCCTCGCTCAGCTACCTGCACCGGCTGCCGATCGACAAGGTGAAGATCGACCGCTCCTTCATCCAGGATCTGTCGAGCGGGGCGAGCGACGCCTCGGTGCCGCGCGCCATCGTCGGTCTGGGCCGCAGCCTCGGCCTGTCGGTGATCGCCGAGGGGGTCGAGAACGAGGCCCAGTTGCAGCTTCTGCGCGACCTCGCCTGCGAGAGCTACCAGGGCTACCTGTTCAGCCGCCCGCTGCCGCCCGACCAGATGGAGGCCCTGCTGGCCGGGCTGGCGGCGCGGGACGCGACTCCGGCGGGGTGACGCGCCGCCGGACGCTCAGCGCGCGACGCCCGCGAGCGGACGCCCCTCCCCCTGTCCTTCCCCCTGCCCCTCCCCGGCCTCATCCAAACGGGCGAGCACGGCCTTGGCGGCGGCCAGCGCGCGGCGGGCGCGCTCCTCGGGACCGACGCTGCGGGCCAGCCTGTCGGTCGGGATTTCCAGGCTCAGCGGCACGTCGCGCGGCAGCGGCCGCAGGATGGAGAGCAGGTCGATGCCGCCCTCGCCGGGAAACAGCCGCTCGGCGCGGGCGGCGTGGATCAGCCCCTCGGTGGTGGCCGGCCGCTCGGCCGGGGCGTCGCAGAGCTGGACGTAGTGCAGCCACTCGCGCGGCAGGGCGGCCAGCTCCGCGATGCGGCTGCCGGACCGGTCGAAATGCAGCGCGTCCACCAGCACGCCGCCGTTGGGCTGGGCGGCGGCGCGGACGACGCGCGCCGCCTTGGACAGGTCGGGCACGTCGGTCCACGGCATGAACTCCAGATCCGCCGTCAGGCCGTAGGGGGCCGCCGCCTCGCACAGCCCGGCGAAGCGCGCGGTCAGGCGGGCCTCGTCGGGGTCGTTGCCGGCGACCAGGATCGCCCTGGCGCCCAGCGCCTGCCCGACCTCCAGGAAGGGCGTGAAGGCGGCGAGGTCGGTGTGCGGCTCCAGCCGGATGATCTCCAGGTCGAAGACGGTGACGCCGGTGTCGGCGATGGCGGCCAGCGTGTCCCGCAGCATGGGCGGGTCGTCCATCAGATAGGCCGGCCCGCCGGGGGTGGCCGGCAGCAGGCGGACGCCGATGCGGTCGTAGCCGGCGCGGGCGGCCAGCGCCACCATCTCCGGCGGCGCCACGTCCAGCACCGTGAGATGGGCGAGTGAGAAGCTGTGGCCCATGGTCATGGGATCCTCGAAGGTGGAAACGGGCTCAGGTCAGCGGCGAGACGTCGAGCGGCAGGCCGATGGTCGACTCCATGGCGGGGGTCAGCCAGACCGCGCTCCTGGGCGGCCAGACCCCGACGCGCACCGATTCCGCGCGCAGGCGCGACCGTTCCTCCAGGCTGGCGTAGGGCCAGATGTGGACGATGCGCGGCGGGCCGTCCACGGCGTGGGTCGCCAGCAGCAGCTTCGACAGCTTGGTGCGGCCGGGCAGCGCCTCCGCCCAGCCCTCCAGCGTCGGGGCCAGCCCGCCGGTCTTCAGCACGTAGGAGCGGATCTCGTAGATCGGCCCGAAGGCGCCGGGCTCGACCGGAGGCAGTCCGGGAAAGGGCGCCAGCGTGTCGAGCGACAGGCCGGTCAGGACCTCCCCGGCGCCGAAGGGGTCGGCGCTGGCCAGCGTGCGCGCGCGCTCGGCCGCCGCGTCGGCGGCGCTGTCGAAGCCGCGCAGCACGAGGACGCGGTTCAACGGGCCGATGTCCGACGCCCAGGCGCCGAGAAGACGGCCGCGCGCGCCGTCCGCCGCGCAGAAGTCGCGCAGGCGCGCGCCCAGCTTCGCCGCCGCCCCCATCGTGGTGGACAGCGTCGCCAGTTCGTAGCGTTCCATAATGGTCTCCGGAATGAGTCGTGAAGAAGAATGAGCCGGTCAGCCGGCCGCCTTTCGCGCCAGATCGAGTCCGGCCAGATAGCCGAAGGTCATCGCGGGGCCGAGCGTGATGCCGCCGCTGGGGTAATGGCCGCCCATCACGCTGGCCATGTCGTTGCCGGTGGCGTAGAGCCCGGCGATCGGCCGGCCGTCGCGGCCGAGCACGCGGGCCGCCGCGTCGGTCTTCAGGCCGGCGAAGGTGCCCAGGCTGCCCGGCACGATCCTCACCGCGTGGAAGGGGGCGCGCTCGATGGGGCCGAGCGTCGGGTTGGGGCCGTGGCCGGGATCGCCCGACACCCGGTTGTAGGGTGTGCCGCCGCGCCCGAAGGCCGGGTCGCGGCCGGCGCGGGCGTCGCGGTTGAAGGCCTCGACCGTCGCCGCCAGCCCGGCCGGGTCGATGCCGCAGCGCCGCGCCAGCTCCTCCAGGGTCGGCGCGCTGACCAGATAACCGTTGCGCCGGTAGCGCCCCAGCGGCACCGGGAAGGGCTTCGACGCGCCCAGCCCGTAGCGGCGCTGGAAGCGATGGTCGCAGACCAGCCAGGCGGCGGCCTCCTCCCCCGGCCCCACGGCGGCCAGGAGGTCGCGCATGAAGGCGTGGTAGGAGTTCGCCTCGTTGGCGAAGCGCCGGCCGGCGGCGGTGACGGCGATGAGTCCGGGCTTGCCGCGGTCGATCAGGTGCGGGAAATGCAGCACCGAGCCGTCGCGCTGGACCAGCCGCGACACCGGCGCCCAGGCCCCGGCGTCGCGCAGGCCGCGCTCGACCTCCGCCCCCGCCGATTCGCCCAGACGCAGCCCGTCGCCGCTGTTGTCCGGTGGGGCGGCGGACCAATGCTCCGCCCCGGTCGGCGCGTGGCCGAACAGCTCCCTGCGGCGCTCCGGGTCGTGGGGAAAGCCGCCGGCCGCCAGCACGACGCCGCGCCGGGCGCGCACCGCGACCTCGCCGTCGGGCGTGCGCAGCACGGCGCCGCGCACGGCGCCCTCCTCGACGATCAGCCGCAGGACGGGGGAGCCGGTGCGGAAGCGCACCTTCAGATCCAGCGCCGATTTCAGCAGCCGGCCGGCCAGCGCCTCGCCGTTGACGAGCTGCATGGCGCGGCCGTGGCGGACCAGATCGACGGCGTGGCGGGCCAGCCGCCGCCCGGCGTGCAGGGCCGAGCGCAGCGAGCGCCGCGCGTTGAGGAAATGCCAGAGGTCGGCGCCCGACGCGATGCCCATGCCCAGCAGGGTCATCTCGGCCGGGGGGCGGCGCAGCAGCGCCACCGCCTCCCCCAGCTCCCGCCCGTCATAGGGCGCGCCGCAGACCGACCGGCCGCCGGTGGCCGCCCCCGGCGCGTCGCCGTCGAAATCGGGCACCGCGTTGCCGGCGACGAAACGAACGGCGGTGTGCTCCTCGAAGAAGGACACCATGCGCGGCCCGTTTTCCAGGAAGGCGTCGATCCGCCCGGCGTCGTACTGGTTGCCGAGGATGGCGCGCAGATAGCGCCGGGGCTCCTCGGCGTCCTCGCGGATGCCGGCGGCCTCGGCCAGCGGGTTGCGCGGGATCCACAGCCAGCCGCCCGACCACGCCGTGGTGCCGCCCAGTTGCGGCGCCTTCTCGGCGACCAGCACGTCCAGCCCGTGCCACGCCGCCGTCACGGCGACCGACAGGCCGCCGGCCCCCGACCCGACCACCAGGACGTCGCAGACGGGCGCCGTTCTGGCCGATGCGTCCGAAGCCGGTGCTCGCGAAGCCGGTGCTTCCCGAGCCGATGTTCCCTGAACAATGTCCGTCATGGTCCCGAACCGCTGAAGATGTCCCCGTCGCGGTCGCGGCGGAGCCGGTGGAAGGCCGGCGAACCCAGGCCGGTGGCGGCGAGTTCGGCGGCGGCGGCGAGCAGATCCTGCGCCATCTCGTGCAGGCGCGGCTCGGTCACGCGCACATAGGGGCCGGCGACGCTGACGCAGCCCTTGACCGGCCGCCCCTCGCGGGTGCGGATCGGGGCGGCGATGGCGGCCATGCCGGCGGTGAAGGTCTCGATGGCGATGCTGTAGCCACGGCGGCGGGCGAGGTGGATGTGCTCCAGGATCTCCTCGTCGCCGCGCGGCCCCCGCGGGCCCAGCGGCTGCTCCGGCATGCGGGCGCGCTGCCTGGCGATCAGCGCCAGCGCCTCGTCGTCGCCCAGGCAGGACAGCCAGGCGAAGCCGGCCGAGGTGCAGGCGAGCGGCGCCTCCATGCCCATGTCGGGGTCGTAGCGCAGGCCGGTGCGCGCGCCCTGCGCCTTGGCGACCCAGGTCAGCCGGTCGGTGTCGACGACCGACAGGCGCACCAGTTCCCCGGTCCGCAGCGCCAGCCGGTCGAGCACCGGCTGGGCGAGGTCGACGACGCCGCTGCCCGACAGATAGGTGAATCCCAGCGACACCAGCTTGGCGGTCAGCATGTAGCCGCCGCGCTCGCCGTCCTGCCGGACATAGCCATGGCCGATCAGGTCGGTCAGCAGCCGGTGCGAGGCGCTGCGCGGAATGTCGAGCCGCGCGGCGATCTCGTGCAGCGGCAGCCCCTCGGTGTGGACCGCCAGCAGCTCCAGGATCGCCAGCACCCGGTCGAGGATGCCGGTGCGGTCGCGGGCCGCCGGCTGGCCGGAGACCGCCTGCTCGGAGAGTGCCTGTTCGGAAGCCGGAGTGGTGGAGGGCGTGCGCGCCATCGTCCGTGTCCTGTCGTCGGGTGGGGGAGTGCCGGAGGGCGGCGAGTGTACGCCCTTGCCGGAACCCGATTCCACCGCGCCGTGGCCGGACCGGAATTCATGGGAAGCGGAACCGCCCGTGGCGAGGGCCGAAGCCGCGCGCGTCGCCGGGGCGTGAAGGTCTGGGTGAGCCATGGCTGGCATCGTCGGCCGCTTTCCATTCTGTTCCGGTTTGCATCGCTATAATGGGACACAATTCCAATTTCTGAAATTCATACTGGAATAGAGTTCCGGTTTCAAGCTATAACCGCCCCACCAACAATCGCCGAAGCCAAGCACCGGCCGTCCACGCGGCCGGACACGGGGCCGCACACATGGAGGGAGCGCAGATGACGGACATGAAGTTCACCAACACGCCGGGGACCGCGCCGGGAACCGCGCGGGGCGTCAGCCGGCGCGGCCTGCTGACCGGCGCCGGGCGCGCCGTGATCGGCGGCGCCGCGCTGGCCGCCGGCGGCCCCTTCATCCTGTCGGCGCGCGGCGAGGTGCCGCTGAAGGTCGGCCTCGTCTTCGCCAAGCAGGGCACCTGGACCGAGCAGGGCGAGCTGCTGGTGAACGGCGCCACCATCGCGCTGGAACAGGCCAAATCGCAGGCGCTCGGCCGTCCCGTCCAGCTGGTCTGGTACGACGAGCCGAGCCCGCAGGCGGCCCAGCAGAATTTCCAGAAGCTGGCGGAGGAGGAGAAGGTCGCCGCCATCCTGGGCGGCACCAACAGCGGCACCGCGCTGGCCATGAGCGCCGCCGCCAAACGGGCGAAGGTGCCCTTCATCACGCCCAACGCGGCGGCGCGCGAGATCACCGGGAAGGAGTGCAACCCCTACACCTTCCGCGTCCTGACGACGACGCCGGTCGCCAGCCGGGCGATCGGGCCGCAGCTCGCCGCCATCGGCAAGAAATGGTATTTCATCTGCGCGTCCTACGCCTACGGCATGGACGTCTACGCCGAGATGAGGAAGCAGCTCGACGAGTTCGGCGGCACCGAGGCCGGCTTCGACAAGACGCCGCTCGGCACCACGGATTTCAGCTCCTTCCTGCTGAAGATCCGGCAGGCCAAGCCCGACGTGATCGTCGCCGGCCTGCCGGGCGGCGATTTGTCGGCCTTCCTCAAGCAGTTCGCCGACATGGGGATGAAGGGCAGGATCCCGGTGGCCTGCCCGATCATCGGCGATTCCGACCTGTGGTCGATCGGGCCGGAGGCGGCGACCGGCATCTACGGCAAGCCCTGGCATTTCAGCGACCCCAACAACACCGCCGCCGACATGGAGTTCATCGCCGCCTACCAGGGCAAATACGGCAAGCCGCCGGCCGACAAGGCGTGGCTCGGCTGGTTCAGCATGCGCAGCCTGCTGGGCGGCATCGAGCAGGCCGGGTCGGTGGAGGCCGCCGCCCTGCTGCGCGGGCTGGAGACCGCCCGCTTCGAGGACGGCGCCATCCCCGCCTATTACCGCGACTGGGACCACCAGATGCTGCGGCGGTCGCTGGTGCTGAAGGTGAAGGACAGGATCACCGACAAGTGGGACTGGCTGGACGTGGTGAAGGTCACGCCGGAGAACCCGCTGGACCTGGACAAGCAGTTCGGCACCCGCGAGGAGATCGCCTGCGCCATGAACAGGGCGTAACCGCAAGGCCCTCTCCCGCCCTCCGGGACGGGAGAGGGAAACACACGCGCCCCTGCCTCGCATGCATCAAGGACGCACATCATGATCGAGACGCTCATCCCTCAGATCGTGAATGGACTGGTTCTCGGCTTTCTCTATGTCCTCATAGCGGTCGGGCTTTCCATCATCTTCGGTCTTCTCGGAGTCGTGAACTTCGCCCACGGCGCCTTCTTCGCGCTCGGCGCCTATTTCGCGCTGACGCTGTACAAATGGTTCGGCTGGTGGGCGGTGCCGCTGGCGCCGCTGCTGGTCGGGCTGCTCGGCATGGCGGTCGAGCTGCTGCTGATCCGCCGGCTCTACGGCAAGGAGCCGCTGATCGGGCTGATCCTGACCTTCGCGCTCGGCCTGCTGATCGAGGCGCTGGTCCGGCTGGCCTGGGGGGCCGGCGGCCATCCCTTCAGCCCGCCGCCCTTCCTGGCCGGCATCGTCGAGTACGGCCCGCTGCTGATCACCAAATACCGTCTGGCCGTGCTGGCGGCGACCGTCGCGATCCTGGCCGGGCTGTGGGCCTTCCTGAACTTCACGCCCTTCGGCCGCATCCTGCGCGCCGGCAGCCGCGACGCCGAGATGGTCGGGATGCTGGGCATCAACCTGCCGCGCGTGCTGACCGGGGTGTTCGGGCTGGGCTGCCTGCTGGCCGGGATCGCCGGGGTGCTGGCGGCGCCGCTGTGGACCGTCACGCCGTCGATGGCGGCCGGCGCCATCATGCCGGCCTTCGTCATCGTCACCATCGGCGGGCTGGGCTCCTACCTGGGCGCCATCGTCGCCGGCCTGCTGGTCGGCGTCGTCACCGCCCTGACCATTCAATTCATGCCGGAGGCGTCCGCCGCCGCGATGTACGTGCTGATGGCCGCCATCCTGCTGGTCCGGCCGCGCGGGCTGTTCGGCGAACGCTGGGAGCGCTTCGAATGAGCCGCCGCACCTCGATCCCCACCCTCGCGTCGAACCCGCTGGTCCTGCTGGTCCTCGTCCTGGTTGCCCTGTCGGTCGCCGTGCAGATGACCGGGACGCCGCTCAGCCGCGTCACCCAGATCGCCATCTACGTGCTCTATGGCGCCGGGGTGAACCTGCTGCTCGGCTACACCGGGCTGGTGCCCTTCGGCGCCTCGGTCTTCTTCGGGACGGCCAGCTACGCGGCGGCGCTCGCCGCCCTGCATCTGGTCGGCAACGAGATCGTCGGGCTGGCCGTCACCGTCGCCGTCTCGGTGGTGCTGGCGGCGCTGCTGGGGGCGGTGGTGCTGAAGCGGCGCGGCCTGTACTTCTCGCTGCTGACGCTGGCCTGCTCGCAGATCGCCTTCGAGATCGCCTTCAAGTGGACCGACCTGACCGGCGGCGAGAACGGGTTGCAGAACGTGCCGCGCGGGCTGTTCCCCTCCTTCCTGTCCTTCCATGTCTTCGCGCTCGTCACCGTCACCGCCGCCATGTGGTTCCTGTGGCGGCTGGCCCACGCACCGTTCGGCCGGGTGCTCCAGGCGCTGCGCGACAACGAGCAGCGGGTGGCGAGCCTGGGCTACGACACCTACCGGGTGAAGCTGGCGGCCTTCGTCATCTCGGCGGCGCTGATCGGCTACGCCGGCGGGCTGCTGGCCTTCCTGCTGCAGGGCGCCTACGCCAACAACCTGAGCTGGCAGCACGCCGGCGACAGCCTGCTGATGACGGTGCTGGGCGGCGTGCATCATTTCCTCGGGCCGCTGTGGGGCGCCATCGCCTTCATCCTGCTGGAGGACAAGCTCAGCGGCCTGACCGAGCATTGGTGGCTGATCTTCGCCCCGATCATCATGGCCTTCGCGCTGCTGTCGCCGGAGGGCATCCACGGCCTCGCCCAGCGCGTGCTGCGGCGGGAGCGCTGGACCCTGACCCGCGCCGGCATCCCGCGCCGCCCCGACGTCATCGCCCCCTACCGCAGCACCGAACTGGACGCCGACGCCGGCACGCCGATCCTGACCGTCAAGGGGCTGAGCAAGAGCTTCGGCTCGCTGGTCACCGCCAGCAACATCGACCTGGAGGTCCACCCGCACCGGCTCCACAGCTTCATCGGCCCCAACGGCGCCGGCAAGACGACCTTCTTCAACATGCTGACCGGCGTGCTGCCGAGCGACCGCGGGACCATCGTCTTCGACGGCACCGACATCACCCGGCTGGCCATGCACCAGCGCATCCGGCTCGGCATCGGGCGGTCCTTCCAGATCCTCAGCGTCTTCCGCAACCTGACGGTCTTCGAGAATGTCCGCATCGCCGTCCAGGCGCGCAGCCCGCTGCGCTTCGGCCTGTGGCGCGACGCCCATTCCATCGATTCCGTCAACGCCCGCACCTGGTCGCTGCTCGCCTCGGTCGGGCTGGTCGAGCGCGCGGCGGAGCCCTGCACCAACCTGTCGCACGGCGAGCAGCGGCTGCTGGAGATCGCCATCACACTGGCGACCGAGGCCAAGCTGCTGCTGCTCGACGAGCCGCTGGCCGGGCTGGGCGAGGCCGACCGGCAGGTCGTCGCCGCGCTGATCCGCCAGCTCGCCACCCGCCACGCGGTGCTGCTGATCGAGCACGACATCGACCGCGTGCTGAGCCTGTCCGACCGCGTCACCGTGCTGCACCAGGGCCGGCTGATCGCCGACGGCAAGCCGGCCGACGTCGCCGCCCACCCCGACGTGATCGCCGCCTATCTCGGCGCCGCCAAGGACGGGGAAACCGGGTTCACCGCCCCGGCGCGCGCCGCCACCACCACCGCCATCGGCAAGCCGCTGCTGCGGCTGGAGGGGGTGTCGTCGGGCTACGCCGGCAGCCGCATCCTCGACGGGCTCGACCTCGTGGTGCGCGAGGGCGAGGCGGTGGCCCTGCTCGGGCGCAACGGCGTCGGCAAGACCACCACGCTGCGCACCATCATGGGCGGCTGCCCGCTCAGCGCCGGGCGGATCACGCTGGACGGCGCCGACCTGACGGGGGCCAAGCCCTACGAGATCAACCGCAAGGGCGTCTCCCTGGTGCCCGAGGGGCGGCGGCTGTTCCCCAACCTGACGGTGGTGGAGAATCTGCGGCTCGCCGCGCGGCCCGGCGGCCTGTCGGTGGAGGAGGTCTTCGCGCTGTTCCCCCGCCTGCACACCCGCCAGCGCGCCAAGGCGGAGAACCTGTCGGGCGGCGAGCGCCAGATGGTCGCCATCGCCCGCGCCCTGATGGTGCCGAGCCGCGTCATCCTGCTCGACGAGCCCTTCGAGGGCCTCGCCCCCGCCGTCGTCAAGGAGGTGATGGAGGCGGTGGCCAAGCTGCGCGGCCGCGTCGCCCTGGTGATCGTCGAGCACCACGCCGAAACCGTGCTGTCGCTGGTCGACCGCGCCTATGTGCTGGTCAACGGCAAGGTCGCCTACGAGGGCAAGGCCGAGGATCTGGAGCGCGACACCGCCCTCCAGCACCGCCTGCTCGGCGTCGTCCACCCCAGCGAGACCGAGGCGGCGGCCATCGCCGCCGACCATTCCTGAACCCGGCATTCCCGATCCTGGAGTTTCCAATCCATGCAGCCCATGCTGAACGGCGCCACCCGCGTCTTCGCCATCGTCGGCGACCCCATCGCCCAGGTGCAGTCGCCGGCCCACGTCACGCGGGCCTTCGCCGAGCGCGGCGAGAACGCCATCCTGGTGCCCGCCCACGTCACGCCGGCCGACCTCGACGCTTTCCTGGCCGGCATCGCCAGGGCGCGCAACGTCGACGGCATCATCGTCACCGTGCCACACAAGTTCGCCTGCTTCCGCCACTGCACCGAGGTCACCGACCGGGCGCGCTTCCTCGGCGCGGTCAACGTCATGCGCCGCACGGCGGACGGCTGGGCCGGCGACATGGTGGACGGGCTGGGCTTCGTCGGCGGCATCCGCGCCGAGGGGTTCGAGCCGGAGGGCAAGAGCGCCCTGCTGGTCGGCGCCGGGGGTGCGGGCACCGCCATCGCCCTGTCGCTGCTGGAGGCCGGCGTCCGCGACCTCGCCATCCACGACGAGGACACGGCGCGGCGCGACACGCTGGTCGGCCGCCTGCGCGAACGCTTCGGCGGCGCGGTGCGGGCGGGCGAGCCGGACCCGGCCGGCTACGACCTCGTCGCCAACGCCACCCCGGCCGGGATGCGGCCGGGCGACCCGCTGCCGGTCCCGGTCGAGCGGCTTGAGCGCACCACCTTCGTCGGCTGCGTCATCACCGCGCCGGCCGCCTCGCCGCTGGTGGTGGCGGCGCGCGGCCTCGGCTGCCGCACCCAGGTCGGCGGCGGCATGTTCGCCAACCTGCTGGGGCTGATGGTGGATTTCCTGCTGGCCGGGAAACGCTGAGAGGCACGGCGCAGCAACACCCAACCCGTCACAAAGACACCGGAATCCCCGCCATGACCATCGACCTCCGCCGGATGCCGGACAAGCCCGCCTACGACGTCATCGTCGTCGGGGCCGGCGGCGCCGGAATGGCCGCCGCCCTGTTCGCCGCCATCGAGGGCCAGAGCGTCCTGCTGATCGAGCGCACCGCGCATGTCGGCGGCACCACCGCTTTCTCCGCCGCGACGACCTGGATCCCCAACTCCCACCACCGCGCCGCCACCGGCGCGCCGGACAGCCCGGAGACCGCTGCCCGCTACCTCGACCTCGCGGTCGGCGACCGGTCCTCCGCCGCGCTGCGCCGCGCCTTCCTGGAGGCCGGCCCCAAGGCGGTCGAGACCATCGAGGCGCAGTCCGAGGTCAAGTTCCGCGCCCGTCCCTTCCACCCCGACTACATCTCCGAGCTTGAGGGGTCGACGCTCTGCGGCCGGGCGCTGGAGCCGCTGCCCTTCGACGGTCGCAAGCTGGGCCGGCACTTCGCGCTGATCCGCCCGCCGATCCCGGAATTCACCGTGCTCGGCGGCATGATGATCGACCGCGACGACATCGGCCACCTGCTGAAGCTGACCAAATCCTGGCCCTCCTTCAAGCACGGGCTGAAGCTGGTCCTGCGCCACGCCATGGACCGCGCCCGCCACCCGCGCGGCACCCGGCTGGTGATGGGCAACGCGCTGATCGGCCGGCTGCTGCATTCGCTGCTCCAGCGCGGCGTCGACATCCTGGTGGACACCACGGTCGGGGAGCTGGTCCGCGACGGCGGCGCCGACGGCGGCGCCATCACCGGCGTCGTCGCCTCCCAGGCCGGCGACAGCCGCCGCATCGCGGCGCGGCGCGGCGTCGTCCTGGCGTCCGGCGGCTTCAGCCGGCACGGGACGCTGCGCGCCGCCATGCTGCACCAGCCCACCCCGGAGCACAGCCCGATCGCCCCCGGCAACACCGGCGCGATGCACGACCTCGCCCTGGCGGCCGGGGCGCGCTACGGCACCGGCAACCTCGACAACGCCTTCTGGGCGCCGGTGTCGGTGCGCCGCCGGCCCGACCGCTCGACGGCGGTGTTCCCGCACTTCATCCTCGACCGCTGCAAGCCGGGCATGGTGACGGTCAACAAGGCGGGCAAGCGCTTCGTCGACGAATCCACCTCCTACCATCTGTTCGGCCGGGCGATGTTCGAATCCCACAAGACGGTGCCGACCATCCCGGCCTTCCTGATCACCGATTCCGAGGGTTTGCGCAAATACGGCCTGGGCATGGTGCATCCCGGCGGCAAGAAGCTGGAGCCCTTCCTCAGGGACGGCTACCTCACCATGGGCGCGACGCTGGACGAGCTGGCCGGCAAGCTCGACATCGACGCCATCGGGCTGCGCGAGACGGTGGCGAGGATGAACGAATACGCCTGGACCGGCGTCGATCCGGAGTTCGGGCGCGGCACCACCGCCTACAACCGGGCGAACGGCGACCCCAACCAGACGCCCAACCCGAATCTCGGCCCGATCGGCACGGCGCCCTTCTACGCGGTGAAGCTCTACCCCGGCGACATCGGGGCGGCGACCGGCTTCGTCACCGACACCGACGCCCGCGTGCTCGGCCCCGACGACCGGCCGATCCAGGGTCTCTACGCCTGCGGCAACGACATGAACTCGATCATGGGCGGGGTCTATCCGGCGCCGGGCATCACGGTCGGCCCCGGCCTCGCCTTCGCCTACCTCGCCGCCCGCCACGCGGCCCACGCCCACCGCCCACGCACCGTGAAGGAGATGGAAACATGCGCGCCCTTGTGACCGGAGCCAGCGAGGGAATCGGCGGGGCGGTCTGCCGCAAGCTGGCGGCCGACGCCATCCGGCGCGGCGAGGAGGCGGCGATCCTGCTGACCGTCCGCAACCCGCGCCCGGAGGTCGAGGCGCTGGCCGCCGAGCTGCGCGGCCAGGGCGTCCGCGCCGGGATCGCGTACGGCGATCTGGCCGACCCCGAGACGCCGGGGCGCCTCGTCGACCACGCCCTGGATCTGTGCGGCGGGCTCGACGCCGTGGTGTCCAACGCCGGGATGATGGGCGTCGCGCCGCTGACCGGCCTGACGGTGGAGGGCTGGGACCGGCTGTTCGCCGTCAACACGCGGGCGACCTGGCTGCTGGCGAAGGCGGCGCGCGACGCGCTGGCCGAAAGCCGGGGCTCGCTGGTCGCCGTCGCCTCGATGTCGGGGGTGCAGCCCCACGCCGGCGGCGGCGCCTATTCGGCGAGCAAGGCGGCGCTGATCATGCTGGTCCGCCAGATCGCCCAGGAGTGGGGGCCGCAAGGCATCCGCGCCAACGCGGTGTCGCCCGGCATGACCCGCACGCCGCTGACCGCGCGGATCTACGCCGACGCCGGGGTCGCCGCGCGGCGCGATTCGCTGGTGCCGCTCGGCCGGGTGGCGCGGCCGGAGGACGTCGCCGGGGTGGTCGGCTTCCTCGCCGGGCCGGACGCCGCCCACGTCACCGGCGAGAACATCACCGTCGACGGCGGCTACGCCAGCTCGATCCTCGGCCATCTGCCGGGGCTGCCGGAACGGCCGTGACGAACGATCCCGGAGCGGCCCGGCGCCGGGCCCGCGCCGGGATCATAGGCCGACCGGGGCACCCCCCACGACCATTCCGATCAGCCCTTGCCGCCCACCCGCAAAAGGTGCAAGGCTGCGGGCGGGCAAAGCAACGTCGGATGATCCCATGGGGTCCGTTTTCCAATCCCTGCAAACCCTGCCGTCCTATCTGCTGTTCGCGGCGGTGATGCTGGGCTTCCTGATGCTGTTCATCGCGGCCTACACCGCCGTCACGCCGTACCGCGACCTGGCGCTGGTCCGCCAGGGCAACACCACCGCCGCGCTGACGCTGGGCGGCGCGATGATCGGCTTCGCCCTGCCGCTGATGAGCGTCGCCTCCCACACCTCCAGCCTCGTCGATCTGGCGGTCTGGGGGGTGATCGCGCTGGTGTCGCAGATCGTCGCCTACCTGATCGGCTCGCGGGTGCTGCTGCCCGATTTCCGCGCGGGCGTCGAGGCCGACCGCACCGCCTACGGCGTTCTTCTCGGCAGCCTGTCGATCGCCGTCGGCCTGCTGAACTACGGCTCGCTGACCTACTGATCCCGCCCGCCGATTCCGAGAGGAGGCTCCGATGAAACGCTCCCGCACCGTGGCCGCCCTGCTGATGGGCGGCATCAGCCCGATCCTGGTCGCCTGCGGCGAGGACCAGCCCGACACGGCGACCGTCTACCCGTCCATCGAGGCCTGTGCCGCCGACATGCCGGCGGATGACTGCGTGGCCGCCTTCACCGCCGCCCGCAGCGAGCATCAGGCCAGCGCCCCCCGCTTCGCCAGCCGCGAGGCCTGCGAGGCGGAGATGGGCGACGGCGCCTGCACCCCGGAGGCCGAGGCCCAGGGCGGCGGCGGCGGCCAAGGCGGCGGCCAGGGCAGCGGCATGGGCAACGTCTTCGTCCCGGCGCTGGTCGGCTTCATGGTCGGCCGCAGCCTGTCGGGCAGCTTCGCGCAGCCGGTCTATTTCGACCGCCAGGGCTACGCCCGCAGCGGCCGGACCCAGATCGGGCAGGCGCCGGTCCGGCCGCCCCAGGGCGCGCCACCCCAGGGCACGGCGCCGGCCGGCGGCGTGGCCTCCAGCTCCGGCTCCTACTACCGGCCCGGCGCCGGCAACGCCGGCCGGTCCTTCACGGTCCCCGCGCCCGGACGCAGCGCCGGGTTCGGCTCGACCGGCTCGTCGCGCGGCTTCTCGGGAAGCTGAGGCCATGGAGCGCATCCGCACCACGCCCCGCCCGCACTGGCAGGCCAGGCTCGACGAGATCGGCTTCCCCTTCCACACCGAGGCCGACGGCACGCCCTATTGGGACGAGAGCGCCCATTGGCGCTTCTCCCTCGCCGAAATCGAAACGCTCGAAACCGCCGCCGAGGAGGTCTACCGGCTGTGCGAGGCGGCGGTCGGTCATGTGGTGACGCACGGGCTGTACGAGGCGGTCGGCCTGCCCCGCTGGGCCGCCCCGGCGATCGAGGCGAGCTGGGCCGGACGCGACACGCTGGACATGGCGCTCTACGCCCGCTTCGACTTCGCCTGGGACGGCCGGGGCGGACCGCCCAAGGCGCTGGAGCTGAACGCCGAGACGCCGACCTCGCTCTACGAGACGGCGGTCGCGCAATGGTGCTGGCTCCAGGACACCCACCCCGACGACGACCAGTTCAACAGCCTGGAGGAGGCGCTGGTCGAGCGCTGGCGGGCGCGGATGCGGGCCTTTCCGGGTCTCGCGTCGCAGGGGGAGGCCGTCCATTTCGCCTGCCTGACGCCGCACCCGGAGGACGAGGCGACCATCGCCTATCTCCAGACCCTGGCTCTGCGGGCGGGCATGACCACCAAGGCGATGCCGATCCAGGCGATCCGCTACGACGATTCCACCCAGCGCTTCCTGGACGATTCCGGCCTGCCGATCCGGCACCTGATGAAGCTCTACCCCTGGGACTGGATGATCCGGGAGACGACCGGCCGCGAGCTGGTGGCCGCCGCCGCGGAAACGCGGATCCGGGTGATCGAGCCGGCCTGGAAGATGGTGATGGCCTCGAAGGGGCTGTTCGCCCTGCTGTGGGAGCTGAACCCCGGCCACCCGAACCTGCTGCCGACCACGCTCGACCGCAACGCGTTTCCCGCCGGCAGCACGGTGGTGGCCAAGCCGCTGCTCGGCCGCGAGGGCAGCAATGTCAGCATCGCCACCCTGGGCGCCGACGGGCTGCCGGCCGGCCGGCCGCTCGCCCAGACGGAGGGCCCCTACGTGGACGAGGGCTGGGTCTACCAGGCCTTCACGCCGCTGGCCGAGGCGGACGGCAACCACGCCGTCCTCGGCGTCTGGATGGCCGGCGGCACCCCCTGCGGCCTCGGCATCCGCGAGGACCGCGCCCTGATCACCGGAAACACCAGCCGCTTCGTCCCGCACCGGATCGGATGAGGGCGGGCCGGGCGGCGGAGAGGTCGACGGGGCGGGGCCGGGGGAGCGTCCCTCCGGCCCCGCCGCCGCGCCGTCAGTGGTTCGACGCCGCCGCCGCGCCGATGCCGGTCTGCGAGCGCACGAACTGGTCGTCGTAGGCGTCGCGCTCCGCCGCCGCCGAGGCGCTGCGGTCGAGCTTCGACACGACGATGGTCACCAGGAAGGCCAGCGTCATCGAGAACAGCGCCGGATGCTCGTAGGGGAAGATGGGCGCCGGGTTGTTCAGCACCACCACCCAGACGGCGTTGGACAGCACCACCATCGCCACCGCCGACACCAGGCCGGCGAGGCCGCCGGCCAGCGCGCCGCGCGTGGTCAGCCCCTTCCAGTACATCGACAGGATCAGCACCGGGAAGTTGACCGAGGCGGCGATGCCGAAGGTCAGCCCGACCAGGAAGGCGACGTTCTGCTTCTCGAAGGCGATGCCCAGCACCACGGCCAGCACGCCCAGCACCAGCGAGGCGAGCTTGGACACGCGCATCTCCTCGCGCTCGGTCGCCTCGCCCTTGCGGATGACGCGGGCGTAGAGGTCGTGGGCGATGGCCGAGGCCCCGGCCAGCGCCAGCCCCGACACCACCGCCAGGATGGTGGCGAAGGCCACCGCCGACAGGAAGCCCAGGAACAGGTCGCCGCCCAGCGCCTTGGCCAGATGCATCACCGGCATGTTGCCGCCGCCGATCAGCTTGCCGCCGACCACGCCGCCCTCGAAGAACTGCGGGTCGGTGCCGACGATGGTGATCGCCGCCATGCCGAGGATGCAGACCAGCAGGAAGAAGAAGCCGATGAAGCCCGAGGCCACGAACACGCTCTTGCGCGCCTCCTTGGCGTTGGGGACGGTGAAGAAGCGCATCATGATGTGCGGCAGCGCCGCCGTGCCGAACAGCAGGCCGAGCGACAGCGACACCGCCGACACCGGGTCGGCCAGCAGCGTGCCCGGCCCCATGATCCTGACGCCGTCCTTGTGCGAGGCGACGGCGCTCCTGGCGATGGCCTCCAGGCTGAAGCCGAAATGCGACAGGGCGAGCAGGGTCAGCGCCGTGCCGCCGCCCAGCAGCAGCACCGCCTTGATGATCTGCACCCAGGTCGTCGCGATCATGCCGCCGAAGGTGACGTAGACCACCATCAGCACGCCGACCACCACCACGGCGACGTTGTAGTCCAGCCCGAACAGCAGCTTGATGAGCTGCCCCGCCCCGACCATCTGGACGATCAGGTAGAAGCACACCACCGTCAGCGAGCCGATGGCCGCGAAGGTGCGGATCTTGCCCTGGTCCAGCCGGTAGGAGGCGATGTCGGCGAAGGTGAAGTGGCCGAGGTTGCGCAGCCGCTCGGCCAGCAGGAACAGGATGATCGGCCAGCCGACGAAGAAGCTGATGGTGTAGACGAAGCCGTCGTAGCCCTTGGCGAACACCATGCTGGACAAGCCCAGCAGGGTCGCCGCCGACATGTAGTCGCCGGCGATGGCCAGCCCGTTCTGGAAGCCGCTGATGCCGCCGCCGGCCGTGTAGAAGTCCGACGTGGATTTGGTGCGGTTCGCCGCCCAGTACGTGATGCCCAGCGTCAGCAGCACGAAGGCCAGGAACATGCCGATGGCCGACAGGTTGACCGGCTGCTTGTCCACCGGCCCGAGGTCGCCGGGAGCGGCCAGCGCCGGAAGGGCGCAGGCGGCGAGCAGCGCCGCCGCCCCCGCGGCGCGCGCGATCGTCGCCCCTCTCATCGCAGGGTCTCCCGCGTGATGTCCTGGTTGAGATCCTCGAACTCGCCGTTGGCGAAGTGCGAGTAGACGCCGGTCAGCAGCCAGGACACCACGATGATCGCCGCCCCGATGGGGAAGCCGACGCTCAGGGCCGATCCCTCGCCCAGCGGGGCGTGCAGCGTCTGCGGCGCGAAGGCGACCACCATCATGAAGGCGTAGTAGGCCACCAGCACGATGGCCGACAGCCCGAGCGCCAGCCGGCTGCGCTTGCGGACCAGTTCATGGAATTTCGGGTTCCGGCGGACCCGTTCGTACACGGGGTTCGACATGTTTCCTCCAGACGGTGGCCGTCTCTTGTCGTTGACCCCTCTCGGGGCTCTGGAGGCATCGGCTAGCAGCACAGTTTTGCCCAAATTTCCCGGAACTATGACGAATTGTTGCCGGTCGATTTCGGCAACTTTCCTCCGCTTTGCGATTGAGCGGCGGGCCGGAAGCTGGAACACTGGCGGCCTTTCCGCTCTTTTCCGAAGATTCCGCGTTCCATGGTCCGCTCGCGCCTGTTCCTCCGGCTGTTCTCGGCGATCCTGCTGACGCTGGGGCTGTTCTCGACGGCGGTCTACGTCTTCTCGGTCCCGCTGATCGAGGAGAAGGCCTACGAGATCGAGCGCGACGCCAGCCGGACCATCCTCGACAACGTGTTCGAGCTGGTCAGCCGCATCCGCGCCGGGCTGGAGGAGCAGCGGGCGATCACGGTGGAGTCCTACAAGACCCGCCTGCGCGACATGGTGACGGCCGCCGTCGGCTTCATCGACCACGTCCACGCCCGCGCCGACCGGGGCGAGATCACGCGGGAGGAGGCGAAACGGCTGGTGGCCGAGGGGTTGCAGGCCCTGCGCTACGGCAACGAGGGCTACATCTGGGCGACCGACTACGATTCCGTGATCGTCTCGCACCCGTCGCCCGACTATCTCGGCCGCAACGCCTCGATGTTGCAGGACAACATGGGCCGCAACATCCTGCCCACCATCATCGCCACCGCGCGCCGGTCGGGCGAGGGGTTCCACACCTACCCCTGGTGGCGCCCCAACGGCGACGAGCGGGCGCCCAAGCTCAGCTATTTCCGCGACCTGCCGGAGCGCGGCATCGTCGTCGGCACCGGCGCCTATCTGGAGGACGTCGACGCCGAGGTCGAGCGCCGCAAGGCCGAGGCCATCGAGGATCTGCGCCAGGCCCTGCGCAAGCTGCGCATCGCCCGCACCGGCTATCTCTACATCTTCGATTCGGCGAACCGGATGATCATCCACCCCAACGCCAACATCGAGGGCACCCCCTTCGGCGACCTGCCCAACGCGGCGACCGGCAACGGCATCGCCGAGGAGCTGAAGGCCGCGTCGGCGCGGGGGGAGCCGCTGACCTACCTGTGGGACAAGCCCGACGACCCCGGCAACTACGCCTACGAGAAGATCAGCTGGGTCCGCCATTTCGACGGCTTCGACTGGTACATCGCCTCGTCGGTCTATGTCGAGGAGCTGCGGCGCTCGTCGGTGGTGCTCGGCAACCGCATCCTGGCCATCGCGGTGACGCTGATGCTGGCCGGCGGGCTGCTCGGCTACGTCGCGGTGCGGCGGCTGGTCCGCCCGCTGCACCGTCTGGCCGAGACGGCGGCGCAGGTGCGGGCCGGCGACCTCGACGCCGCCAGCGGCATCCGGCGCGACGACGAGATCGGCCTGCTCGCCACCGCCTTCGACGGCATGGTCGGCCGGGTGCGCGACGACATCGCGACGCTGGACAGCCGCGTGCGCGACCGCACCGCCGCCCTGGAGGACGCCAACGCCCGCCTGCGCGACGCCATGGCCAGCCAGGACGCCGCCCGCCGCGCCCTGGCCGAGGCGGAGGAGCGCCAGCGCGTCATCCTCGACGCCATCCCGGCCTGCATCGCCGGGCTGGACCGCGACGAACGGCTGACCTTCGCCAACCGCCGCTGGGCCGAGCTGGTCGGGCGGTCGAAGGAGGAGGTGATCGGCCGCGAGCTGGTCGCCGTCGTCGGCCGCCGCGCGCGCGAGGCGCTGGCCCCGCATCTCGACCGCTGCCGGGCCGGCGAGCCGGTGACCTTCGAGTACAGCCTGCCGCGCGGCGGCGGCACGCTGGTCACCAAGACGACGCTGATCCCGCATCGCGGCGGCGAGAATGGCGGCGGGGATGGCTCCGTGTCCGGCCTGTTCGTGCTGACGCTCGACGTCACCGACGAGAAGCAGACCGAGCGCCAGCTGATCGAGGCGCAGCGGCTGAAGGCGGTCGGCCAGCTCTCCGGCGGGCTGGCGCACGACTTCAACAACCTGCTGTCGATCATCATCGGCAATTTGTCGGCGGCGCGCGACCGCTACGCCGGGGTGGCCGGGCTGGATGCCTATCTGGAGCCGGCCCAGCGCGCCGGGCGGCGCGGCGCCGACATCACCGCGCGGCTGCTCGCCTTCTCGCGCCAGCAGCCGCTGAAGCCGCGGCCCATCGAGCTGTGCGGGCTGCTGCGCGACATGGCGGTGCTGCTGCGGCGCTCCTTCCCCAGCTCCATCGCCATCGGCGTGCCGGAGGAGGGGCGCGAATGCTGGACCATCGCCGACCAGACGCAGCTGGAGAACGCGCTGGTCAATCTGGCGCTCAACGCCCGCGACGCCATGCCCGGCGGCGGCCGGCTGGACATCGCGGTCGACGTCCGCCGCGTGAGCGAGCCGCTCGCCTTCGACGAGCCGGTGCGGCCCGACGACTATCTCGAAATCCGCGTGACCGACGGCGGCACCGGCTTCACGGCCGAGGCGCTGGCCCGCGCGGTGGAGCCCTTCTTCACCACCAAGGCGCTGGGGTCGGGGCTCGGCCTGTCGATGGTCTACGGCTTCGTGAAGCAGTCGCGCGGCTATTTCCAGATCGACAGCGCCCCCGGCGCGGGCACCAGCGTCACCCTGCTGCTGCCCCGCGCCGAGCCGGTCGCCCCCCTGCCCGTGCCGGCCGCCGCCGCCCCGCCGTCCGACCGGCCCGACGGCGGCTGGCACGGGCAGCTCGCCCTGGTGGCGGAGGACAACGACGACGTCCGCCAGGTGATGCGGCAGCAGCTGGTCGAACTCGGCTTCTCGGTCGTCGAGGCGTCCGGCGGCGACGAGGCGGCGGAGCTGGTCGAGCGGATCGACGGGCTGACCCTGCTGGTGTCCGACATCGTGATGCCCGGCCTGTCGGGAATCGAGCTGGCGCGGCGCACCCGCGCCCTGCGGCCCGCCATGCGGGTGATTCTTGTCAGCGGTTTCTCAGTCGAGTATGGCGAGCTGGCCGCCGACGCGGTCATACTGCGCAAGCCGTGGGACAAGCGGGACCTGGTGGCGGCCATCGGCCGCAGCGCCGAAGCCGCACCTGCACCCGCACCCGCGTAAGGGCACGGCACGGGGGAAACGCGCGTGGCACACAAGAAGCGCATCTATCTGGTCGAGGACGAGGCCGACATCCGCAGCCTGGTGACCGGCGTGCTGGAGGGCTACGGCTACGCGGTGTCGTCCTGGCCCAGCGGGCGGGAGGCCCGGCAGGCGATCCAGCGGCAGGCGCCGGACCTCTGCATCGTCGATCTCGGGCTGCCCGACATGGACGGGCTGACCCTGGTGCGCGAGCTGTGGGAGGACGTGCGCTTCGGCGTCATCATCCTGTCCGGGCGCGGCGGCACCTCGGACCGCGTGCTGGGGCTGGAGCTGGGCGCCGACGATTACGTGGTGAAGCCCTTCGAGCCGCGCGAGCTGGTCGCCCGCGTCAACAGCGCCATCCGGCGGCGCGAGCAGCTGACGGCCGCCGCCACCACGGCGGACGGCGGGCGGGCGCGCTTCGCCGGCTGGGTCTTCGACCTCGGCGACCTGACGCTGACCGCCGACGACGGCCGCCAGGACAGCCTGACGGCGGCGGAGGCCGCCCTGCTGCTGACCCTGCTGAAGGCGCCCAGGCGCGTGCTGTCGCGCGAGCATCTGCAAGGCCCCGACCTCGACCGCGACGACTACCCCTACGACCGCAGCATCGACGTCCGCGTGTCGCGCATCCGCAAGAAGATCGAGGACGACCCGCGCAGCCCCCGCCTCATCAAGACGGTCTACGGCGCCGGCTACCTGTTCGCGGGCGAGGTGGACTGGCTGCGCTAGCCGCCTTTGTTCACCGGGCCGGGGCATCGCCTTCGTGCAGGAGGTGCCGGCGCCGTCGTAGAACTCCTTGAAGCGGCGCACCTCGTCGGCTCCGGGCGCGGCCTGGAAACGCGCCGCGGTGCTGGCCTCCAGCGTGGTGACGGGACGGCGTGGCGTGCGGCTGGTCGGTAGGCCCTGTACGTAGTCGAGGCCGTTGGCCTCACACCAGTCCAGCACCTCCGGGCAGGCGTAATGGCCATCGGCGCGCAACAGGATTTCGGTGTGCGGCCGGATGCCGCTACACCCGCCACTCCTCATGAGTTTTCCCCGGTTAGTAAAAACATTTCAGCAACAGGCTCTTTTCCTCAAGCGTATTGCGCAAGGCCATTGCCGAGGGACCAGTTCTCCTTCGCCACCTCGACGATGTTCACGAACACATCCTGTGGCCGGATGCCAGGGGTTTCGCCGAGCAGTTCCACAATCCGCCGGAACAGCATCTTCTTCTGCTCTACGGTGCGGGTGTTGTTTGCGGTAATCTGGATGTACACGAGGTCGTCGCCCCGATCGATTCCAAGATAAGACGCACTGTAGCGGAAGTTTGCAGCATCATACTCGGTGATGATCATGAACTGATCGTCTTCGGGCACGTTGAACGTTTCGTGCATCGCGCGGTATAGGCCATCGAAGATGGCCTGCCGGTACATTTCCGGCTTTCCAGCGCGCAGCGAGATATGAACAAGTGGCATCGTAGGTCCTTTCCATTACGTCCTCCTTGACAATAAACGGGGGTTCGTCATTTTCATATGGTATGGAACTGGATATCTAAGATAACGATCGGAAATGATAGACCAACCTCTCGACCTCGATTCGGTTCGAGCCTTCGTGCGGATCGCCGAACTCGAGAGCTTCACGCGCGCGGCCGAGGCCATGCGGACGACGCAAGCTGCGGTCAGCCTGAAGCTGAAGCGTCTCGAAGAGAGGCTCGGGTGCCGCCTCTTCGAGCGAACGCCGCGGTATGTGCAATTATCGGCACGCGGCGCCGCCTTCCTCGATCACGCCCGCGAATTGTTGGAGGTGCATGATCGCACGCTCGCCTCGCTTGCGCGGGGGCGCCAGCGCATCGCCATCGGCATCAGCGACCATGTGGCGGGACCGGAGCTTCCCGCCCTGATCGCACGGATGAACGCACAGGACCCGCAGCTGGTGATCGAAATCCGGATCGGATCGTCGGGTGATCTGCTTCAGAGCTTCGACCGACGGGAACTCGACACGGTGATCGTCCGCTTGCACGCGGGGCGTAAAGACGGCGAACTCCTCACTGAAGAACAGTTTGGCTGGTTCGCGGCGCCAAGCTGGCAACATCGGGCGGACGAACCTTTGCCAATCGCCACCATGGCCGAGCCCTGTGGGGTGCGGGCGTTGGCCGGGCAGATTCTCGACGCGGCAGGCGTGCCGTGGACAGAGATTTTCGTTGGCGGCGGCGTGACTGCGGTGGCGGCGGCCGTCATGGCCGGGCTCGGCGTCGCGGCATTGTCTCCGCGCATGGTGCCGTTCGGCACTGTCGACGTCGGCCCAAGGCTCGGGCTTCCAGCCCTGCCGCGCCTACCCGTGCTCTTGCACACGAGGGTCAAGGACGGAAGACCGCGCGAGGCGCTCGCGGCACTTTCGGCCGCCTTCAGGAGTGCGGTCCGAGGGTGATGCGTCCGTCACAAGACGGGGTGACTGAGACTCGGCTGAGCTATTGCCGGTGCGATTGCTCCCGTTTCGTGACGGGCTCCCTTCGACCGGCGCTCCACTTCCGCCCAGAGTAGAACGCCTCAGTCCGACGACATGCGGTTACCATCGAAACGAACCGCCACAGACGTTCCGCGGGTCAATGGCAAGCGGGGGAGTGGACGGGGAAGATCAACCTCGGCGGGTAAGGCGCTCGGGAACGCCCCGGCCTCGCCCGGCCGTCGGCGGAGCCTAGAAATTGTTCATCAGGAACTTTTCCCCGGCCTTCAGGCTCTCGCCGTAACCCAGCGTGTATCGCCATGGCGTGGAGGGAACGCCCATGGCCTTCAAAATGCTCGGAACGAGCTTGTCCGGCACGACGACGCCCCTTCCTTTTGCATCGAAATACTGCTGAAGCCTTCTTCTTATGAAATCCCGAATCTTGTCATCGTTCAACGACAGGTCGCCAACCTCCTGCCGCACCTCGTCCCTGAGGATCGAAAACCAGAATCTCTTGCCAGCCGCCTTCCATCTTGCACGCTGCTTTTCATATTTCTTCCTCGCCGCATTCAGTTTCTTGATGATTTTTGTTGTGCTCAACATGCCCGTGTTGTTGTGGTTGGCGGACATCGTCATGTAATTGGCGGGTTCCAAGGACGGATAGACGATCTCGGTGAAGTTGGCCACCTTGGCCTTCCAGTTGTCCTTGAGGAAGATATGGTCCGCGCTTTTCGAAGCTGTCAGATCGCCGAAGGCGATGAAATTGCCCGTCTTCGTGTTGCTGAGAACCAGATCCGGCCGTGTCGAGCCGACGGGAAGCTGTTCGTACACCGTCGTCTGCTTGGGCAGGTTGGTCGGATAGAATTGTGAGTCCGTGCTGGTCGCCAGGCTTTCGATCGCATAGCCGAAGGAGGTGGCAAGGGTTTTGACGACCTTGCCGCTGTTGTAGTCGTTCCAGTCGCTGACCCATTTCTTCGTGTGCCCGTCGAGGTCCTTGTAGGGGCCGAGCTGCGGGGCGCTGAGGATGAAATTGTAGGCTTGCTGGGTCGAATTCTGGAACTCGGTGAAGAAGGTGTTCGAGTTCTTGTAGTCCGTCGAATTCTTCGGCGCGGTTATCGTCTTGTTCGCCAGGGTCACCTGCTGCATGCGCTGGAGGACGCGCGCCGGCGGCCGGAAGGACGGCGCGCCCGCCCTTCCCATCGGCCCCCCCGCCGGCACCGGCGGCGGGTTCGGGCGGGGCATCGGCGCCGCCTTGCGCTGCAACGCGCCGCGGTTCGCTTCCGCGACCCCGAAGGGCCGGCCGGAAAACGGGGGGCCGGAAAATGGGTGTGCGGAAAACGGGGTCGCCTGCGGGGCCGGCGAGGCCATGGCGGCGGCGGCCCGCTGGCCGAGCCGGTCGGCTTCGGCCTCCAGCGCGTCATCCTGAACGATCGACAGGCCGTCCGGAACCGCCACCCGCACCCGGCCGGCCTTCTGCTGCAACACATGGGCGAGTTCATGGCCGAGCAACTGCTGGCCCTGCGGGGTGTCGGGCCGGTATTGGCCGGGCGCGAAATAGATGTCGGAGCCCGTGGTGAAGGCGAGGGCGCCGATGGACGATGCCTGCGGCCCGACATGGACGCGGACGTTGGAGAAGTCGCCCCCCAGAGCCGCCCCCATCTTGCGCTGCAACGCCTCGGGCAGCGGCTTTCCGGGGGTGGCCGGGAGGAAAAGCCGGTTGGGCGGGACCGCCGTGACGCGCGGACCGCCGTTGCGCGCCGCCGGCCCCGCCGGCCGGCCGAAACCATGGCTGGCGGCGAACTTCCCTTGAATGATCCGCGAGGCTTTCCCCGACATCGACCAGCCCTTCCCCGAATTCGTGGAACGAGGATCACTGTCCGGGCAATTTCTTTATAATCGGTAAGCGAACGATCACATTCTCAACCCCTGCGCCACGTCCGGCGGCGGATGCGTCGTTCACCGAATCAGTCTCGCCGCCGGCTCCCGCGCGCCGGGCGGATGCGCCTCGGCCGCCGCTGGCGACGCGCCGGGTAACAATTGGTCATAATCCTGAGAAAGTTGGGCAACGCTGGCCTGCTACAGCGTCGGTCCAAGAAGCCGACAAGAATCATTGAGGGAGAACGGTCCGATGAGTGAAGCCTGCGCCCAGCCGAACGTGTACGAACGCGATCTCGAGCGCACCGCCGCGAACTTCGTGGCGCTGACGCCGCTGACCTATCTGGAGCGCGCCGCCGCCGTCTGGCCCGAGCGCACCGCCGTCGTCCACGGCGCGATCCGCCGCAGTTGGGCGGAGACCTTCGTCCGCGTCCGCCGGCTGGCCGCCGCGTTGGCGAACGCCGGCATCGGCACGGGCGACACCGTCGCCATGCTCGCCGCCAACACCCCGGAACTGTTCGAGGCGCATTTCGGCGTGCCGCTCGCCGGCGCCGTGCTGAACGCCATCAACACCCGCCTCGACGCCGACGCCATCGCCTTCATCCTCAAGCACGGCGAGGCGAAGCTCCTCATCGTCGATCGCGAGTTCTCCGCCGTCGCCAAAAAGGCGCTCGCCAGCCTCGACGCGCCGATCCCGGTCATCGACATCGACGACCCGGCCTACGGCGGCGGCGAGCTGATCGGCGACCGCGACTACGAATCCTTCCTCACCGACGTCGGCACCGAGCATCCCTGGGTCCTGCCGGCCGACGAGTGGCAGGCCATCGCGCTGAACTACACCTCGGGCACCACCGGCAACCCCAAGGGCGTCGTCTACCACCACCGCGGCGCCTACCTGAACGCGGTGTCGAACGCGCTGTCCTGGAACATGGGCGACGCGCCGGTCTATCTGTGGACGCTGCCGATGTTCCACTGCAACGGCTGGTGCTTCCCCTGGACCATCGCGGTGACCGCCGGCACCAGCGTCTGCCTGCGCCAGGTCCGCCCCGACGCCGTGCTGCGCCTGATCCGCGAGGAGAAGGTGACGCATTTCTGCGGCGCGCCGATCGTGCTGAACATGCTGAACAACGCCCCGGCCGAGCTGAAAGGCGGCATCACGCAGCCGGTCAAGGCGATGACCGCCGGCGCCGCGCCGCCGGCCGCCGTCATCGCCGGGATGGAGCGCATGGGCTGGGAGGTGACGCACGTCTACGGCCTGACCGAATGCTACGGCCCGACGGTGGTCAACGTCTGGCACGACCGCTGGAACGATCTGCCGCTCGACGACAAGGCGGCGATCAAGGCCCGCCAGGGGGTGCGCGGCCCGATGCTGGAGGAGGTGATCGTCGCCGATCCCGGCACGCTGGAGCCGATGCCGAAGGACGGCCGCTCGATGGGCGAGATCCTGATGCGCGGCAACAACGTGATGAAGGGCTACCTGAAGAACCCGAAGGCGACGGCGGAGGCGTTCTCCGGCGGCTGGTTCCACACCGGCGACCTGGCGGTGTGGCACGCCGACGGCTATGTCGAGATCAAGGACCGCTCGAAGGACATCATCATCTCGGGCGGCGAGAACATCTCGTCGATCGAGGTGGAGGACGTGCTCTACCGGCACCCCGAGGTGCTGGAGGCCGCCGTGGTCGCCCGCCACGACGAGAAATGGGGCGAGACGCCCTGCGCCTTCGTCACCCTCAAGGACGGCGCGGCGGCGACGGAGGCCGACATCATCGCCTTCTGCCGCGCCCACATGGCCCATTTCAAGTGCCCGCGCACCGTCGTCTTCGGCCCCCTGCCAAAGACCTCCACCGGAAAGATTCAGAAGTTCGTCCTGCGCAAGCAGACCGAGGCGCTGTAAGCCGCGCGTCACCGCCCCTCCCCGCCCGTGGGCGCGCGGGGAGGGGCGGTGACGCGCGACGCCCAAACACCATCGCTCCCGCATCGCTCCCGAGGACTCGCACCATGAAAATCCTCTGCGCCGTGAAGCGCGTCGTGGACTACAACGTCAAGATCCGGGTGAAGACCGACAACACCGGCGTCGAGACGGCCAACATCAAATTCTCGATGAACCCCTTCGACGAGATCGCCGTCGAGGAAGCGGTTCGCCTCAAGGAGGCCGGCAAGGCGAGCGAGATCGTCGCCGTGTCGGTCGGCCCGGCCCAGGCGCAGGAGACGCTGCGCACCGCGCTCGCCATGGGGGCCGACCGCGCCATCCTGGTGCAGACCGACGCCGAGACCCAGCCGCTGGCCGTCGCCAAGGTGCTGAAGGCGCTGGTGGACAAGGAAGGCCCGACGCTGGTCATCCTCGGCAAGCAGGCCATCGACGACGATTGCAACCAGACCGGCCAGATGCTCGCAGCATTGCTCGGCTGGGGCCAGGGCACCTTCGCCTCGAAGGTCGTGGCGGGCGAGGGCTCCATCACCGTGGCCCGCGAGATCGACGGCGGGCTGGAGACGGTGGAGTTGACGCTTCCCGCCATCGTGACCGCCGACCTGCGCCTCAACGAGCCGCGCTACGCCTCGCTGCCCAACATCATGAAGGCGAAGAAGAAGCCGCTGGAGACCGTCACCCCGGACAGCCTGGGCGTCGATGTCGCCCCGCGCCTGACGACGCTGAAGGTGGTCGAGCCGGCCAAGCGCAAGGCCGGCGTCAAGGTGGCCGACGTGGCGACCCTGGTCGACAAGCTGAAGACCGAAGCGCGGGTGATCTGAGAGGGGATGAACTGACCATGGCCAACATTCTCGTCGTCGCCGAGCACGACAACGCGACGCTCAAGCCCGCCACGCTGAACGCCGTCACCGCCGCCGCCCAAATTGGCGGCGACGTCCATCTCCTGGTCGCCGGCAAGGGCGCCCAGGCTGTCGCCGAGGCCGCCTCCAAGGTCGCCGGCGTGTCGAAGGTCCTGCTGGCCGACGATTCGGCTTACGAGCACGCGCTGGCCGAGCCGCTGGCGGCGCTGCTGGTCGGGATCGGCCGTGGCTACGGCCACATCCTCGCCCCGGCGACCTCGGTCGGCAAGAATCTGCTGCCGCGCGTCGCCGCGCTGCTCGACGTCGCCGCGATCTCGGACATCACCGGCGTCGTCTCGGCCGACATTTTCGAGCGGCCGATCTACGCCGGCAACGCCGTCGCCACCGTCCAGTCGAAGGACCCGATCAAGGTCGTCACCGTGCGGACCACCGCCTTCGAGGCGGCGGGCGAAGGCGGTTCGGCCGCCGTCGAGACGATCGCCGCCGCCGGCAACCCCGGCCTGTCGCGCTTCGTCTCGGCCGAGCTGTCCAAGTCCGAGCGTCCGGAGCTGACCTCGGCCCGCGTCATCGTCTCCGGCGGTCGCGGCATGCAGTCGGGCGAGAATTTCGCCCTGCTGGAGGCCATCGCCGACAAGCTGGGCGCCGCCGTCGGCGCCTCGCGCGCCGCCGTGGACGCCGGCTTCGTGCCCAACGACTACCAGGTCGGCCAGACCGGCAAGATCGTGGCGCCCGAGCTGTACATCGCCGTCGGCATTTCCGGCGCCATCCAGCACCTCGCCGGCATGAAGGACAGCAAGGTCATCGTCGCCATCAACAAGGACGAGGAGGCGCCCATCTTCCAGGTCGCCGATTACGGCCTCGTCGCCGACCTCTTCAAGGCGGTGCCCGACCTCTCCGCCTCGCTGTAAGGCGCGCCCCTCCCCCACTCCCCCTTGTCCGAAAGGCGCCCCGATGACCGGCTACGCCCCCCCGCTGAAAGAGATCCGCTTCGTCCTCGACCATCTCGCCGGCATGGCCGAGGTGGCGGCCCTGCCGGGCTTCGGCGACGCCACGCCCGATCTGGTGGACAGCATCCTGGACGAGGCCGCCAGGATCGCCGGGAACACGCTGGCCCCCCTGAACCGCGCCGGCGACACCCAGGGCGCCAGGCTCGACGAAAGCGGAACCGCCCGCACCACGGAGGGCTGGAACGCCGCGTGGCGGACGCTGGTGGAGGGCGGCTGGAACGGCCTGCCCTTCGAGCCGGAGCATGGCGGCATGGGGCTGCCGAACCTGCTGAACACCGCCGTGCAGGAGATGTGGCATTCCGCCAACATGGCCTTCGCGCTGTGCCCGATGCTGACGCAGGGCGCGGTCAACGCGGTGCGGCTCTACGGCTCCGACGCGCTGAAGGCGCTCTATCTGCCGAGGATGGTTTCGGGCGAATGGACCGGGACCATGAACATCACCGAGCCGCAGGCGGGATCCGACCTCGCCGCGACCCGCTCGCGCGCGGTGCCGGCCGGCGACGGGACCCACCGCGTCACCGGGCAGAAGATCTTCATCACCTACGGCGACCACGACCTGACGGAGAACATCGTCCATCTGGTGCTGGCCCGGCTGCCCGACGCCCCGGCCGGCGTGAAGGGCATCAGCCTGTTCGTCGTGCCGAAGTTCCTGCCCGACGCCGACGGCAACCCCGGCGCCCGCAACCAGGTGAACTGCGTGTCGCTGGAGCACAAGCTGGGCATCCACGGCAGCCCGACCGCCGTGCTGTCCTTCGGCGACGAGGGCGGCGCCACCGGCTGGCTGGTCGGCGAGCCGAACCGTGGCCTGGAATACATGTTCACCATGATGAACCACGCCCGGCTGGCCGTCGCCCTGCAAGGGCTGTCGATCGCCGAGCGGGCCTACCAGCAGGCCCTGGCCTACGCCCGCGAGCGCGTGCAAGGCAGGCCGGTGGGCTGGACCGGCGGCCAGGGGAGCGCCGGCATCCTCCACCACCCCGACGTGCGCCGCCTGCTGATGGGCATGAAGAGCCGGATCGAGGCGATGCGCGGCCTGCTCTACACCGCCGCCGCCGCCGTGGACACCGCCCACCACCACGCCGACGCCGGGACGCGGCAGCGGGCCGGGCTGCTGGTCGATCTGCTGACCCCCATCGCCAAGGGCTGGTGCACCGAGACGGGGCAGGAGATCGCCTCGCACGGGGTGCAGGTGCATGGCGGCATGGGCTTCATCGAGGAGACCGGCGCCGCCCAGCATCTGCGCGACGCCCGCATCACCACGATCTACGAGGGGACCACGGCGATCCAGGCCAACGACCTGATCGGCCGCAAGATCCTGCGCGACGGCGGGGCGTCCCTGCGCGCCCTGCTGGAGGAGATCGCCGCCCTCGGCCGCGAGCTGGCCGGCAGCCCCGACGATTCCCTGCGCGTCACCGGCGCGGCCCTGGCGGAAAGCTGCGCCCAGGCCGGCGAGGCGGTGGCGTGGCTGCTGACCGCCGGCGCCGGCGACGCCCGCGCCCCTTCGGCGGCCTCGGTCAATCTCCTGGAACTGCTGGGGCTGGTGGCCGGCGGCTGGCAATTGGCCCGCGCCGCCCGCGTGGCGTCGGCGCGGCTGGAGGCGGGCGATCCCGACACGGCCTTCCTGTCGGCCAAGCCGCTGACGGCCCGTTTCTTCGCCGAGCATTTCCTTCCCCGCGTCGACGCGCTGCGCGCGACGATCGTCGCCGGCTCCTCCAGCGTGATGGCGTTGACGGAAGAGCAGCTTTTCGCATGAGCGCGCACGCCCCCGCCCCATCCGGGTCGGGGGCGTCCTCCGCCGCCGGCCGGCCCGGATCGCGCCAGCGGCCCCCGTCGGTCACGGCCCTTCAGGCGGAGGCGCGGACGATCGGGATTCCACGCCCTTCATAGGCGTCCAGGACATCGGCCGGGCAGCCCCTTTCCACGATCAGCCCGTCGATCTCGTCCAGGCCGACGACATCGCAGGCGGACACCGCGCCGAGCTTCTCCCGCGAGGCCAGCACGATGGTCTCGGCCGACCGCCGGCTGATCGCGCGCTTGATCGCCGCCTCCTCCCGGTCGCCGGTCGTCAGCCCATGCTCCGGATGGATGCCGGCGACGCCCATGAAATAGACGTCGGCGCGGATGCGGGAGATGCCTTCGATCGCCACCGCCCCCACGGCGACGTTCGAATGCTTGTAGACGCGGCCGCCGATGAGTTCGACCTCGACGCCCGGATGGTCGAGCAGCGCCACCGCGACATCCGGGCTGTGGGTCGCCACCGTCGCCCGCAAATCCAGGGGCAGGGCACGGGCGAGCGCCACGGCGCTGGTGCCGCCGTCGAGAAACACGATCTGGCCGTTCCTGACCATCCCGGCCGCGGCCCTGGCGATCGCCGCCTTGCCCTCGACCGAGACCTTTCGGCGGGTGGGAAGGTCGGCGAGCGCCTTCGAAGCGGGAAGCGCCCCGCCATGGACGCGCTGAAGCAGGCCCTCGGCCGCCAGCTCGCGCAGATCGCGGCGGATCGTGTCCTCCGACAGCCCGAGCGCCCGGCTGAGGCCTTTCGCCACCACGCGGCCCTCCCGAGCCAGCGTGTCGAGGATGAGCGCCTTCCGTTCGGTCGTCAGCATGAGGGGCCCCGCTCCGGTCTTCGCGGCATATTGCACGTTTCCCAGAAATCATGCAACATCGTGCAGACTTGCGCATCGGGAGGCGGGCATGGCGATATCCAGCCGGGTTCGGGTCGAGGACGTGACCACCCTGTCGGACGACTGGTACGTCCTGAAGAAGACGACCTTCAGCTTCCTGAGGGGGGACGGTTCCTGGCAGCGGCAGAGCCGGGAGACCTACGACCGTGGCAACGGCGCCACCATCCTTCTGTACGACCCGGACCGGCGCACGGTGCTGCTGACCCGGCAGTTCCGCTACCCGGCCTTCGTCAACGGCCATGACGACCTGCTGATCGAAGCCCCGGCGGGCCTGCTGGACAACGCCAGCCCCGAGGAGCGCATCAAGGCCGAGGTCGAGGAGGAAACCGGCTACCGCGTCACCGACGTCCGCCCGATCTTCGACGCCTTCATGAGTCCGGGGTCGGTGACGGAGCGCCTTCACTTCTTCGTCGGCGCCTATTCGGCGGCCGACCGGGTGTCCGACGGCGGCGGCAACGCCGACGAGGGCGAGGACATCGAGCGCCTGGAGCCGACGATCGACGAGGCGCTGCGGATGATCGCGGACGGCCGCATCCGCGACGGCAAGACCATCATGCTGCTGCAACACGCCGCCCTGCATCTCTTCAAGGACGGCGGGACCGTCCGATGACCGACATCCGCGCCGCGCGCGCCGACGACCTCGCCCGCAACGTCGAGATTTGGCGGACCTCCGTCCTGGCGACGCACCATTTCCTGACGCCGGAGCATTTCGCCGAGATCGCCGATCTGGTGCGGACCGCCTATCTGCCGGCCGCCGGGCTTCTGGTCGCCGTGGACGGGCAGGATGTCCCGCAGGCCTTCCTGGGAGCGTCCGGCGGCCACATCGACGCGCTCTTCGTCCACGCCGACAGCCGGGGCGTCGGGTTCGGCCGCAAGCTGGTCGAGCATGTCCGCCGGGACCGGGACACCGTCACCGTGGACGTGAACGAACAGAACCCGTCCGGCCGGGGCTTCTACGAACGCCTCGGCTTTGCGGTAGTCGGCCGCTCGGAGACCGACGACGACGGCCGGCCCTACCCGCTGCTCCGCTTGCGATGGAGGCGTGCCGGCGCCGCAACGCCGTAAACCGCGACCGATCCGAACACCGCTCCGCCGGTCCCGGCCAGATCTGTTGATCCCGGCGGGAAGGAATGCGATCCTGCGCCCTCATCACCGGGCGGGCAGGATGTCATCGAACGCGTCACCGAATGGCGGCAAGCGCCTGACGATCGGGGTCGTCGACGATGATCCGGCGGTGCTCCGGATGGTCGCCGACCTGCTGGCCGGCGAAGGCTACGGGACGGCGCTCTGCCCCGACGCGGCGTCGCTGATGGCGGTGCTGGCGTCCGGCCGGCTCGACCTGATCGTGCTCGACCTGCGCCTGCCGGACCGCGACGGCATCTCCATCGCCGCCCAGCTTCGGGGCACGATGGACGTGCCGATCATCATGCTGACCGGGCGCGGCGACGACATCGACCGCATCATGGGGCTGGAGGTCGGCGCCGACGACTACATCGTCAAGCCGTTCAACAACCGGGAGTTCATCGCGCGGGTGAAGGCGGTGCTGCGCCGCACCGCCCGCGAGAGCGTTCCGGTCCCGGCGCCCTGCAAGCGCGGCTACCGCTTCGCCGGCTTCACGCTGGACGAGGACGGGCGGCGGCTGTTCGACCCGGCCGGCAAGCCGGTGGCCCTGACGGTGGCCGAGTTCGACCTGCTGGTGGCGCTGGTCCGCGCCCACGGGCGGGTGCTCAGCCGCAACCAGATCCTCGACCTGACCCACCACGACCGCGACGACGTGTTCGACCGGACCATCGACGTGCTGATCCTGCGGCTGCGCCGCAAGATCGAGCGCAACCCGCAGCAGCCCTGGCTGATCCGCACCGAGCGCGGGCTCGGCTACGTCTTCGACTGCGACATCGAGGCGTTCGGCCACTGACCGGCGCCGGGCGCATCCCCGTTCGTTGGCGGGCGTTCCGTTAACAGGATTACAGCCGCTCCCTGAAAGCGTGACATCCGCCGTTCACCCTGGCCGCTTACACTGGCCGGACGAACAGGCGCGTCCGCAAGAAGCCAAGTCGAACTCCAGGGAGGAGTGTTCCCGTGACATCCGCAGACAACTGGATCAAGTCCAACTGGATCAAGTCCAACTGGGTCAAATCCGCCGGTCTCGGCCTTGGCGCGCTGGTCGCGCTTGCCGCGCAGCCGGCCCAGGCCCAGGGCGCGCTCACCGTCCTGTGCGGCGTGCAGGAGGAATGGTGCAAGGCGATCGCCGTCGCCTTCGAGAAGAAGACCGGCACCGCCGTCGCCATGAGCCGCAAGAGCGCCGGCGAGGCGCTGGCCCAGATCCGCGCCGAATCCGCCAACCCGAAGACCGACGTCTGGTGGGGCGGCCCCGGCGACCCGCATCTCCAGGCCGCCGAGGAAGGGCTGACCCTCGCCTACGAGAGCCCGCAGCAGGCGGACCTCCAGCCCTGGGCGCAGAGCCAGTACAAGCAGTCGCAGGGGCGCAGCGTCGGCGTCTACGCCGGGGCGCTCGGCTTCGTCTACAACACCGAGCTTCTGGGCAAGCGCAAGATCGGCGCGCCGAAATGCTGGGCCGACCTGCTGCGTCCGGAGTTCAAGGACGAGATCCAGATGGCGAACCCCAACGCGTCGGGCACCGCCTACACCGCGCTCGCCACCCTGGTGCAGATCCTGGGGGAGGATGGGGCGTTCGATTACCTGAGGAAGCTGAACGACAACGTCAACCAGTACACCAAGTCGGGCAGCGCGCCGGCCGCCGCCGCCGCGCGCAGCGAAACGCTGGTCGGCATCGTCTTCATGCATGACGGCATCAACCAGAAGATCAACGGCTTCCCGGTGGACGTCGCCGCCCCCTGCGAGGGCACCGGCTACGAGATCGGCTCGATGAGCATCCTCAAGGGCACGAAGAACCCCGACGCCGCCAAGGCCTTCTACGAGTTCGCCCTGTCGCCGGAAGGGCAGGCCACCGGCGCCGAGACCAAGCAGTTCCAGATGCCGTCCAACCGCAAGGCGGCGATTCCGCCGGAGGCGCCGAAGCTGGAGGCGATCCGGATGATCGACTACAACTTCCAGAAATACGGCACCGCCGAGGAGCGCAAGCGCCTGCTGTCGCGCTGGGACGCCGACATCAAGGCCGTCGCCAAGTAACGGCTTTCCGGCCCTTCTCCTCCGGGCAGGGCAATCGTATCCGGCGGCCGAAGCCCTCTCCCGTCCCGGGAGAGGGAGGGGACCCGCGAAGCGGGGAGGGTGAGGGGCTGGCGGAACATGGATTTCGTTCCACGCCCGATAGCCCCTCACCCTTCCCATGCTCTCGCATGGGCCCCGAGGTCGCTCGCAAGTCTCGCGACCGCATTCCGCCTACGATCGCCTTCGGCGATCGTCCGGCCTGCGGCCGTCGGCTCCATGCCCTCTCCCGGGGTGGGAGAGGGAGCCATAAGGCGATCGCCCCGCCCACAGAAAGGGACCGGCCGCGCCCGGTCCGTCAAAATCCGCAGGTGATGTGATGCGTCCACGCTCGGCAATATGGCTGGCGCTGGGGTGGGTGGGCTTCGCCCTGCTGCCCTGGTTCGCCGGCAGCGGCACCCAACCCACACTCGCGCCGCCCGCCCCCGGTCCGGCCGGCTCCGCCCTGATCGACGGGCTGACCAGCGGGCGCTGGTGGCTCCTGCCCGTCGCCCTGCCGCTGCTGCTGGCGCTGGCCGTCACGGCGCTGCCAAGCCTGCGCGCCCGCCAGCCGGCGGCGCTGCTGGCCGGCGGCGCCTTCGGGCTGGCCTGGGTCGCGGCGCAGGGCTTCGCCATCGGCCTCGACGGCTGGGCCTGGGGCTGGCTCGGCGCCCTCTTCGGGCCGCTGCCGCTCGGCCAGGGCGGCTTCGGCGCCGGGGCGGCGCTGACCGCGCTGTCCTTCCTGTTCCTGATGACCAACGGCTTCGCCGGCTTGGGCTTCATGAAGGGCGACCGCTTCACGGCCGGCGCCATCGGGCTGGTGCTGGCGGCCATCGCCGCCTTCGTCTTCCTGCCGGTCGGCTATGTGCTGAGCGGGGCCGGCGACACCGGAACCGGCGGCTTCTCGGCGGCGGCGCTGTGGACCCGCCTCGCCGCCCCCGACGTCTGGCGCCTGTCCTGCCTGACCGAGGCGAAGTCCTGCGGCGTCGTCTGGAACAGCGTCTTCCTGGCGGTGATGACCGGCATCGCCACCACCCTGCTCGGGCTGGCCTTCGCGCTGGTCGCCGTGCGCACCGGCTTCCGCGCGAAGAAGCTGCTGCGCGTGCTGACCGTGCTGCCGATCATCACGCCGCCCTTCGTCATCAGCCTCGCGGTCATCCTGCTGTTCGGGCGCAACGGCACCGTCACGCTCGCGATGGCCGACTGGTTCGGCATCCCGGTCTCGCGCTGGATCTACGGGCTGCCCGGCGTGCTGCTGACCCAGACGCTGGCCTTCACCCCGATCTCCTTCCTGGTGATGATCGGCGTCGTGCAGGGCATCGGCCCGTCGCTGGAGGAGGCCGCGCAGACGCTGCGGGCCAGCCGCTGGGTCACCTTCCGCACCGTCACCTGGCCCTTGATGCGCCCCGGCGTCGCCAACGCCTTCCTCATCAGCTTCATCGAGAGCCTCGCCGATTTCGGCAACCCGCTGATCCTCGGCGGCAATTACGAGGTGCTGTCGACCAAGATCTACTTCGCCGTCGTCGGCGCCCAGAACGACCCCGGCCGGGCGGCGGCGCTCGGCATCATCCTGCTCTGCCTGTGCCTGGGCGCCTTCTGGGTGCAGCGGCAGTGGCTCGGCAAGAAATCCTACGCGACGGTCGGCGGCAAGGGCGACAACGGCATCCCCTCGCAGCTTCCGCGCGGCGTCAAGATCGCCGCCTACGCCACCGCCCTGCCCTGGGCCGCCTTCACCTTCGTGCTGTACGGCCTGATCCTGTTCGGCGGCTTCACCGAGAACTGGGGCCGCAACAACAGCCTGACCCTGCGCCATTACCTGGCGGCCTTCGACCTCAGCTGGGGGCCGGGCGGGCTGATCTGGTCGGGCCGCGCCTGGGGCTCGCTGTTCACGACGATCGAGGTCGCCGCTTTGTCGGCGCCGCTGACCGCCGCCGTCGGCCTGCTGACCGCCTACCTGCTGGTGCGCCAGAGCTTCAAGGGCCGCGGCGCCTTCGAGTTCCTGACGATGCTGAGCTTCGCCATCCCCGGCACGGTGATCGGCATCAGCTACATCCTCGCCTTCAACCAGCCGCCGATCGAGCTGACCGGCACCGTCACCATCCTCATCGTCTGCTTCGTCTTCCGCAACATGCCGGTCAGCATCCGGGCCGGCGTCGCCGCCATGTCGCAGATCGACCGCAGCCTCGACGAATGCTCGCTGACGCTGGGGGCGGGCAGCGTGCAGACGATCCGCCGGGTCATCCTGCCGCTGCTGCGCCCGGCCATCGTCGCCTCGCTGGTCTACAGCTTCGTGCGCGCCATCACCTCGATCAGCGCGGTGATCTTCCTGGTCAGCCCGAAATACGAGCTGGCGACCGCCTACATCGTCGGCCGCGTCGAGCAGGGCGATTTCGGCCTCGCCATCGCCTACAGCTCGGCGCTGATCGTCCTGATGTCGGTCGTCATCGCGCTGATCCAGTTCGCCGTCGGCGAGCGCCGCATCGGCCGCCGCACCGCCACCCCCGTCACGCTTCAGGAGAAGCCGGTATGAGCATCGCCAGCAAGGCCGCGGGCGTCGAGTTCCGCAACGTCAGCCGCCGCTACGGCAACACCGCCGCCGTCGACGACGTCAGCTTCAGCATCGAGGCGGGCACGCTGGTCACACTGCTCGGGCCCTCGGGCTGCGGCAAGACCACCACGCTGCGCATGATCGCCGGGCTGGAGATGGCGAGCAGCGGGACGATCCTGATCGGCGGCAAGGACGTCACCCGGCTGCCGGCCACCGACCGCAACGTCACCATGGTGTTCCAGTCCTACGCGCTGTTCCCGCACATGAGCGTGGCCGACAACGTCGCCTACGGGCTGGTGGTCAGCGGCGTGCGCAAGCGCGACGCCGCCGCCCGCGCGGCCGAGGGGCTGGAGCTGGTCGGGCTCGGCGGCTACGGCCAGCGCCTGCCGAGCGAGCTGTCGGGCGGCCAGCAGCAGCGCGTCGCCGTCGCCCGCGCCCTGGTGCTGGAACCGGAGGTGCTGCTGTTCGACGAGCCGCTGTCCAACCTCGACGCCAAGCTGCGCCGCAAGATGCGCGACGACATCCGCGAGCTTCAGCAGAAGCTCGGCCTGACCTCCGTCTACGTCACCCACGACCAGGAGGAGGCGCTGGCCGTCTCCGACCGCATCATCGTGATGAACCGGTCGGTGATCGCCCAGACCGGCACGCCGGACGAGCTGTACCGCCGGCCGAACAGCCGCTTCGTCGCCGACTTCATCGGCGGCGCCAATCTGATCGACGGCGAGCTGGTCGCGCGCGGCGGCGGGACGGCGACGGTGGCGCTCGGCCGGCTGACGCTGTCGGTGCCCGATCCGGGCCTGCCGGCCGGGGAGATCCTGCTCGCCGTCCGGCCGAACGCGATCCGCCTGCGGCCGGTGGGCGCGGGCGGGGGTATCGACGAGAGCGGCGACGGCATCCCCGTCACCGTCCGCAAGGCGACCTATCTCGGCTCGCACATGGAGTACGGGCTGGTCAGCGAGTTCGGCGACCTGTTCGTGGTCGATCCCAACGTCGCCAACCCGGTGCCGGCGGGCGCCAGCGCGCTGGCGACCTTCACCGGCGACGGCATCGCCGCCGTCGCGCGCTGACCCGCCACGCCCCGCCCCATCGCGCGCCAATCGGCGCGTTTCCCGCTGGCGCCGGCGGGGCGGCCGGCGGTAGCCTCCAACCCGATGGTCAGACGCATGCTGTCCCCCGTTAGCGTTCGCGGCCGGCTGCTCGCCGCCTTCGGAGCCATGGTGGTCCTGACGACGGCGGTCGGCGGGGTCGGCTGGTTCGGGCTGGGGGAGACGGAGCGCGCCCTGCTGTCCCTCCAGCGCGAGGGGCTCGGCAACATCGCGCTGGCGATGCGGATGGCGGAGCTGAGCACCGGGCTGGCCGCCCGCGCCCCCTTCATCGCCGCCATCGAGGCGACGCCCGGCCTCGACGAGGAGCGCGGCCAGCTCGAACTCAAGCTCGCCGACCTGACGGTCCTGGTCAACCGGCTGCCGGGGCTGGAGCGCGCCTCGCCGCACGTCCCGTCCGACGTGCCGTCGCTGGTCCGGCTCGCCGGCCGGCTCGACGGCACGCTGCGCAACCTGATGGACGTCACCGGCGAGGCCATCGCGGTGCGGGCGGAGGCGGCGGCGATCCGCCTCGGGCTGGAGCGCCAGCGCATCCTCGGCGAGACGCTGGCCGGGGCGGCGGCGCGGACCTTCGAGCATCCGGGATTTCCCGGCCTGGAGGGGGCGGCCGCCGGAACCCCGCCCCTGCCCTTCTCGGTCCTGCGGCTGGCCGACCGCACGCGCGACACCGTCTCAGCCGCCCTGACCACGACCAGCCCGGCCGACCTCGCCCGCTGGCGCGGTGGCTTCGACGCCGACCGGCGGGATCTGCGGGCGATCGACACCGCCGCCCCGGCGCTGGCGCTCCTGGCCCCCTCCCTCGACCAGCTCCTGGCCGTGCTCGACGCGCAAGGGGCGGTCTTCGACATCCGCAACCGCCAGCTCGGCATCGAGCAGCGCAGCCGCTTCCTGGTCGCCGCCGCCAACACCCTGTCGGTTCAGTTGAACCGCGAGGTCGAGAGCGTCACCAGCGCGATGCAGACGGCGGCGCGCAGCCGGGGCGACGCCACCTTCTCCGCTTTGTCCTCGGGCAAGGCCGGCATCCTGGCGCTGGGCGCGCTGTGCGCGCTGGCGGCCATCGCGGCGGCGGTCTACGTCATGCGCGACGTCGCCGGCAATTTGCGGGCGGTGACGCGGGCGATGTCGGCGCTGGCCGGCGGCGACCGGCTGGTCAGCGTCCCGGCCACCGGCCGCCCGGACGAGATCGGCGACCTCGCCCGCGCCTTCAGCGTCTTCAAGGAGAATGTCGCCGAACGCGACGCGCTGGCCCGCAAGCTGGGCGAGAACTCCCGCATGCTGGAGGCCGTCTTCGACAACATGAACGACGGGCTGTCGGTGTTCGACGAGAACGGCCGGCTGGTCACCTGGAATCCGCGCTTCCTTGAGCTCAACGGCTTCACCCCGGCCGACGTCGCCGGGCGCGATCTGGCGGAGCTTCAGCGCAACCTGCTGCGGCGCGGGGTCGGCATCCGCATGCTCGACGGCAGCAGCGTCGATCTCGACGCGCTGACCCGGCGGCGCGCCGAGCAGGCGGTCCGCTGCGAGCACCATTTCCCCGACGGCCGGGTGGTCGAGCTGCACAGCAGCCCGATGCCGTCCGGCGGCTTCATCACCACCTACTCCGACCTGACCGAACGCAAGGACATCGAGAAGCAGCTGCGCCACGCCCAGAAGATGGAGGCGGTCGGCCAGCTGACCGGCGGCATCGCCCACGACTTCAACAACCTGCTTGCCGCGATCATGGGCAACCTCCAGATGATCCACGACGAGACGGCCGAGCAGGATCCGGTGCGCGGCAAGGCGCTGCGCGCGCTCGACGCCGCCGAGCGGGGGGCGACGACGATCCAGCGCCTGCTCGCCTTCTCGCGGCAGCAGGCGTTGCAGCCGCAGGCCGTCGACCTCAACGAGCTGGTCGAGGGGATGCTCGACCTGCTGGCCTACGGGCTGGGCAACGGCATCGTCCTGACGACGGCGCTGACGCCGGGGCTGGCCCCCGCGCTGGTCGATCCCGGCCAGTTGGAGAACGCCCTGCTCAACCTCGTCGTCAACGCCCGCGACGCGCTGGACGACGGCGGCACCATCGTCATCGCCACGGAGGCCGCGGCGCCGGAGGACGGCGACGCCATCGTCCTGTCGGTGCGCGACGACGGCGGCGGCATGCCGCCCGCCGTGCTGTCGCGCGTCTTCGAGCCCTTCTTCACCACCAAGCGTTTCGGGCGGGGCAGCGGGCTCGGCCTGTCGATGGTCTACGGCTTCGTCCGCCAGTCGGGCGGCAAGGTCGACATCCGCAGCGAGCCCGGAATCGGCACGCTGGTGGCGATGGCCTTCCCGCGCGCCCGCATGCTGCCGGAGACGCTGGCCCTGCCGCGCGACGCCGGCCCGGTCGAGGGCGGGCGGGAGCGCGTCCTGGTGGTGGAGGACGACCCCGCCGTCCGCCTGACGGCGGTCGACATGCTGACGGCGCTGGGCTACCGGGCGGTGCCGGCGGCCTCGGCGGAGGAGGCGCTGGCGCTGCTGGAGGGGGCGGCCTTCGACCTGCTGTTCACCGACGTCATTTTGACGGGCGGCATGAACGGCCCGGCCCTGGCCGCCGTCGCCAAGGCCCGCCAGCCGGCCTTGCAGGTTCTGTTCTGCTCGGGCTACGCGCGGGATTTCCTGGTGGAGAGCGCCAGCCTGCCGCTCGACCTCCACTTCATCCAGAAGCCCTACCAGAAGCCGGCGCTCGCCGCGCAGATCCGCATCGCCCTCGGCGGCGGAAGCGGCGCCCAGCCCGGCCCGGCGCGCGGCCGGCCGGAACCGTCGGCCCTGCCGGAACGCCTCTGAAACGGCGGCCGGCGCCGATCTCTCGAAGCACCGTGGAATCCCCCTCTCCCCCAGCCATGGCTGCGGTTTGCACAGATCTCGCGTTGGCGAAGAACATTCAACTTTCAGCAGCGAATAGCCCTTCTCCCCTTGTGGGAGAAGGGTTGGGATGAGGGGGATTCCGCCACAGGCGGAAGAAAGCGTGCGCCCCCTCTCCCGCAAGGGGAGAGGGGCTTCTTTCAACAGAAAGGCGTTTTTTCTCGCAAATGCGAGATATGCGTGTGCGCGCAGGCCGCAGTGCCGTTGCGGGGATGGCGGGCAGAGCGGTCGAAGGTCGAAGCCGTTGGCATGGGGCGGACCTCCCGAAAACCGCTTTTTCCCAAAAGCCCTCCAGAAAAGGAAAATTTACCTATATCCTGGCGCTCCGTCCCCCATCCCTGGAGCCCCGCCATGCCCCTCGACGCACCCGCCACCCCCGCCGTCTACCCTGCCGCCACCCTCCCCCGCTGGGCCGAGGACCCTCCGGCGGCGCCCGACGGCTCCCTGGTTCCCGGATCGCGCTTCGCCGAGGAGCAATGGGTGATGGCCGCCGCCATGCTGGCGCGCGGGGCGTCCTTCCTGCACGTCGCGCGCGCCATGGGGTGCAGCCGCACCACGCTGTGGCGGGCCTATTACGGCTCGCAGGCCCTGCGCGCCCGTGTCTGGTGGGAGCGTCAGGCGCTGAACCGCGAGGCGGAACTGCGGCTGTCGTCGCTGCGCGATCTGGTGGCGCAGCAGGTGGAACGGCTGGTGGCGATGGGCGATCCGGCAACGGTGCGCTGGGCCGCCGACCGGCTCGGCCTGTTCGGCGCACCGGACGCCGGGCTTCCCCTCCAATCCGGCGCCGAGCATTTGGCTCCCTCTCCCGCCCCGGAAGAAGGTTTCGGTGCGGCGGCGGCCCCGCCGACCGCCTTCGACGACGACGACGCGGTTCCCGGCGCCTTCCGCGAACGGACCCTGCCCGATCCCTCCATCACCGCCGCCATCCTGGCGCAGCCGGAAGCGGACGGCCCCAAGGGCGTCTATCCCTGGACCCTCAACCCCGACGACGCCTACCCCAGCCTCGGCTCGGCGGAGGAGCGGCGCGGCAAGGGGCCCTGCGGGCGGCGCGGCGGCGGGCACGGCGGATGAGCCGCCGCCAAGCCGCCGCCAAGCCGCCGCCAAGCCACCGATGAGCCGCCTTGCGCCGGAACGAACCATGGAACGGGACGGGAAAAGCGTTCCACGCTGTTTCAAACGTTCCAAACCGCCCGCCGTCCCCGGCGCGGCCCGTGCGGGTGCGGGGCCGCCGCCTCAAGGCCGCCCGTCAGTTGGCGACGGACTTGATCTCCGAATCCCAGCGGCCCAGCAGCCGCTTGCGCTCCTCGACCATGCCGTATTTCTGGAAATTGTAGTCGATCAGCCGGACGTCCTCGAACTTCGGCGCGTCGGGCGGCGACACCGACTGCTTGTTGGACGGCGTCATCTGCATGTTGAGCGCGCCATAGTCCTGCGCCTCCGGCGTCAGGGCGAAGTCGTAGAATTTCTTGGCCGATTCGAGATTCTTGGCGCCCTTGAGGATGCTCATCGAGCCGATCTCGTAGCCGGTTCCCTCGCAGGGGGTCGAGATGTCGACCGGGAACTTGTTCACCTTCTGGATGACGCTGTCGTTGACCCAGGAGATGCCGACCAGCGTCTCGCCGCGCGCCACGGCCGCCGCCGGCGCCGCGCCGGACTTGGTGTACTGGTTGACGCTCTCGTTCAGCTTCTTCAGATAGTCGAAGCCGGCGTCCTCGCCGAAGATCTGCACCAGGGTCGCCAGCGCCGTGTAGGCCGCCCCGGACGAGTTCGGGTTGGGCATCTGCACCTCGCCCTTGAACTCCGGACGCAGCAGGTCGGCCCAGCATTTCGGCGGCTGGATGCCCCGCTTGGCGAGCATCTCGGTGTTGTAGACGAAGCCGAGCGCCCCGGCGTAGATGCCGACGCTGCGCCCCTGCGACTGCTTGTACTGGCTCTGCGCCCAGCCATGCAGATCCTTGAGCTGCGCGCTCTCGTAGGCGACGCTCAAGCCCTCCTCGGCGGCCTGGAGGTGCGGGTCGCCCGAGCTGCCCCACCAGATGTCGATCTTCGGGTTGGCCGCCTCGGCGCGGATCTGGGCCAGCGCCTCGCCGGCGCTCTTGCGGGTCATGGCGACGCCGATGCCGGTCTTCTTCTCGAAGGCGACGGCCATGACCTTGCACCATTCCTCCTGCACGCCGCACATGACGGTGACGCTTCCCTGCGCATGGGCCGGGCTCACGGCAAGCGCAACCAGCGCGCCGATGCCGGCACCGACAGACTTCATCTTGGTAACCGCACAAACCATGGGAAGAATCCTCCGGTCAAATTTCCGTTTTTGTTTCCTATGACGATACCAATTCATCCAAGACGCTTTGCATTTTGGAGAAAAATCGGTATCAAGGATGAAGGGAGTGCAAGAACGACTTCCATTTTCCTTCTTCCTCCCTTCGTTCGTCCGCGCGGCATCGTTTCCCGGCGTCTTTCTTTCCGATTGTTCATACAAGGAACGAATGAATGGCGGATGTCACCATGAGGGGAAAGCAACGAAACACTGTTAACGGAAGCCGTCCGGCGCCGTCCGGCGCACCGCGCGCGGGGGGCCCCGATCATGGTTGAGGCGCTCGCCGTTGAGGCGCTCGTCGGCGCCGCCAACCGGGCGCGCGAACGCGCCGGTTTCCTGTCCGTCGAGGCCGTGGCGGCGCTCGCCGACGGCGGGGTTCTGGTCCTCGACCCGTTCTCGACGCTGGTTTCGCCGGGCGTCGCCCTGGCGGCCGGCGTCACGCTGTGGCCCGGCACCACCGTCCAGGCGACGGAGGGCGGCGCGGTGAGCGTCGGCGGCGGCACCCGGCTCTTTCCCGGCACGCGCATCGTCGCCGCCGGCGGGCGGGTCGGCATCGGCGCCGACACCGAGATCGGCGAGGAGGGCGGCTTCACCATCAGGGCCGACCATCCCGACCATGTGATCGAGATCGGCAGCCACGCGCGGCTGCTCGGCGGCGGGTCGCTCGCCCTCGGCAACCACATCGGCGACGGCGCGCAGGTGCTCGGCCCGATCCGGATGCAGAGCTGCCGGCTCCAGGGCGGCGGCAGCCACCGCGAGCCGGACCCGGACCGGCGCGGCGGCGTCCTCAAGGGCGGCGGCGTCGCCCGCGGCCTCACCGTGCCGACCGGCATGGTGATCCAGGCCTTCGGCCTGTTCGGCGAGGCCCCCCTGCGCCCGCAATCCTTCTTCCACCCGAAACCACGGGCGTGACGCGATGACGACTGTTGAAACACGGGCCACCGATCGGCGGCTTGAACTGGGCCTCGGCCTGCTGTCCATCGGCCGGAGCTGGGGCGTGCGCCCGACCGAGGTGCCGGCCGAGGAGGAGGCGCGCGCCCTGCTCCGCCGCGCGCTCGACCTCGGCATCCGCAGCCTCGACACCGCCCCGGCCTATGGAGGCAGCGAGGCCGTGCTGGGCCGCTTCCTCGCCGGGCTCGACGGCCCGCGACGCTCGGCCCTGACGGTGATGACCAAGGCGGGCGAGCATTGGGACGCGGACGGCGCCACGACCTTCGTCGATCACGGCCGGGACGCCCTGCGGCGCAGCATCGACCGCAGCCTGACGCTCCTGCACGGCATCGACGTGCTGCAAATCCACAAGGCGACGGCCGATCTGGTGGACAGCCCCGACGTCGTCGCGGCGATCGAGCACGCCAGGGCGGCGGGCGTGACGCGCTTCGGGGCCAGCGTCGCCACGGTCGAGGCCGGGGAAAGGGCGATCGAAACGGGGCTCTACTCCTTCCTGCAATTCCCCCTCAACAGCACCGACGACCGGATGCTGCCGCTGTTGCCCCCGATGGCGCGGGCGGGGCTGCGGGCGATCGTCAACCGGCCCTTCGCCATGGGCTCGCTGGTCGGCTCGCTGGTCGGCTCGGCGACGGAGGGGGCGGCGGAGGGGGACGCCGCCCGCGCCGCCTTCGCCTTCATCGGCCGGCATCTCGCCGACGGCATCGTCCTCACCGGAACCGGCAAGGTCGCCCATCTGGAGGCGAACGTCGCCAGCTTCGCCGCCGCGCTGCCGTGAATCCCCGCCCGGCGCGGCGCCGGCCACCACCCACGCCGCCTCACCGGGCGGCGGCGGCCTCCCGCGTCAGGGTGACCGGCGCCGCGTTGGGCGGCCACAGCAGCGCGGACTCCACGCCCATCCAGCGGCAGAGCACCGGCCATGTCCCGGCGTGCGCGACGATCAGCGGCGGCCGGCCGTCCACGGGCACCGGCAGCCCGCCAAACAGCCCGTCGAGCGCCGCCGTGACGCGGGCGCGGAAGGCCGTCAGGCTTTCCCCGTTCGGCACCTCCTCGCGCAGCAGGTCGGCCGGGATGGCGCCGCCTTCCAGATCGCCCCAGCGCCGCTCCTCCAGCCCGGGAACCGGGACGACCGCGACGCCGAGCGCCTCGGCCAGGATGCCGGCCGTCTCCAGCGCCCGGCGCTGCGGGCTGCTGTGGATGACCGGCACCGAGCGCCCCTCTTGGCGACCCATGGCGACCAGCGTCGCGGCGGCCTCGCGCGCCTGCGCCCGGCCCCGTTCGGTCAGCGACACGTCGCGCGAGCCGGCGAGCCAGCCGCCGAGGTTGCTCTCCGTCTCGCCATGCCGGCAGAAGATCACCGACGTCAGCATGACAGCCGTCCCGCCAGATCGGCGAAACCGTCGAGGATGCCGTCGTGCGGCAGGCCATCCAGCGGCACGCGGGCGTAGCCGTAGGGCACCAGCAGCACCCGCGCCACCCCGGCCGCGCGGGCCGCCGCCACATCGTGCTCGTTGTCGCCGACGAAGACGGCCTCCGCCGGGGCGACGCCCAGCCGCTCCAGCAGCCCCAGCACCGGCTCCGGCGAGGGCTTGCGGGTCGGGTAGCTGTCGCCGCCGACCACGGCGGCGAAGCGGCCGGCGATGCCCAGATCGTCGAGCAGCCGCACCGTCGCCCCCATCGGCTTGTTGGTGCAGACGCCGAGCCGCAGCCCGGCGCCCGCCAACGCCTCCAGCGTGTCGGCGACGCCGGGGTAGAGCGCGCTGTGGGCGCTGGGGTCGGCCTCGTAGATCGCCAGGAAGCGCTGGAGGCAGCGGGCCTCCTCCGCCGGGGCCGGCCGGCCGCCGGTGGCGGCCAGCACGCGCTTCACCAGCTTGGGCGCGCCGTCGCCGATGAAGGAGCGCACCGCCGGCAGATCGACCGGCGGACGGCCCAGCTCGGCGAGCAGGGCGTTGGAGGCGTGCATCAGGTCGGCGGCGCTGTCCACCAGCGTGCCGTCGAGGTCGAAGGCGACGGCGCGGATGGGGCGGCGGTTCACGGGATCGGTCACGGTCACGGCACCTTATTGGCGAAGGAGGCGGGCCTTGTCGGCCGCGAGGTCGAGGACGATCGGGGCATCCGGGGCGAGCAGGGCATCGCCCGCCTGGTGCGGCGCGTCCACCTGCACCAGCTGCCCGCCGACGTCCACCGCGTAGCGGATGGAGGCGCCGAGGAACTCCCGGTGGCGGATGGTTCCGGTCAGCCGGGCGTGGCCGGGGGCCGGCGGCCCGCCGTCGGCGCGGATGATCAGGTTCTGCGGGCGGAACATCAGCTTGCCGCCCGCCCCGGCCCCACCCGCCCCGACCGACGGCGGCAGCGCCACCGGCGTGACGCCGGCGCCGACGAAGACGCTGTTCCCGGCGCCATCGCTCCGGATCGCGCCGTCCAGCACGTTGGCGGTGCCGAGGAAGCCGGCGACGAACAGGTTCGCCGGATGGTCGTAGAGATCCTGCGGGGTGCCGACCTGCTGGACCTTGCCGTCCTCCATCACCGCGATGCGGTCGCAGATGGTGTTGGCCTCCTCCTGGTCGTGGGTGACGAAGATGGTGGTCAGGCCGAGCTTGCGCTGGAGGCTCAGCAGCTCCTGGCGCATCTGCACGCGCAGCTTGGCGTCGAGGTTCGACAGCGGCTCGTCGAGCAGCAGCACCTTCGGCTCGATCACGATGGTGCGGGCCAGCGCCACGCGCTGTTGCTGGCCGCCCGAGAGCTGCGACGGCCGGCGGTCGGCCAGATGCCTGAGCCCGACCAGATCGAGGGCGGCGTCCACCCGCCGCTCGATCTCGGCACGGGGGACGCGGCGCTCCTCCAGCCCGAAGGCGACGTTGCGGCGCACGGTCATGTGCGGCCACAGGGCGTAGCTCTGGAACACCATGCCGACGTCGCGCCGGTGCGGCGGCAGGGTCGAGATGTCGCGCCCGCCGATGCGGACCTCGCCGCGCTGGGCGGTGTTGAAGCCGGCGATCAGCCGCAGCAGCGTGGTCTTGCCGCAGCCCGACGGGCCGAGGAAGGCGAAGAACTCGCCCGGCTTGATGGCGAGGTTGACGTCCTTCAGCACATGGTTGCTGCCGTAGGACAGGTTGACGCCCTCGATGTCGACGCCGACGCTCTGGATTTGGGCGGCGAGCGCGGCCGGGGAAAACTGGTGGTTCATGATGATGGTTTCCCTCAGTGGTCCTGGCCGCGTTCGCGGCGGCCGCGCTCGATGACGACATGCGACAGGTAGGTGCCGAGCCCGACGATGATGACGGCGAAGATGCCCAGCGCCGCCCCCGGACCGCGCCCGGCCGCCGACTGCATGTAGACGTAGAGGCCATAGGCCAGCGGCGCGTCGCTCTGCGAATGCACCAGCATGATGGTCGCCGACAGCTCCACCGCCGCGGTGGCGAAGCTGGTGACGAAGCCGGCCAGGATGCCGCCCGACATCAGCGGCACGACAATGCGGCCGACCGTGCGCAGCTTGGTGGCGCCGAGATTCTCGGCCGCCTCCTCCAGCGAGGAGCTGACCTGCTGCAAGGCGGCGGTGCAGGCGCGCAGCGCGTAGGGCAGCCGGCGGATCGCCAGCGCGAAGACCAGGATCAGCCAGAAGTTCGACAGCGGCTGGCCGGTGAAGGGCATCGGCACGTCGTAGAAGCTGCGCAGGTAGCCGATGCCCAGCACGACGCCCGGCACCGCCAGCGCCGCCATCGCGATGTAGTCGAGCCATTGCCGGCCCGGCAGCTTGGTGCGCAGGACCAGATAGGCGATGGCGGTGCCGATCACCACGTCGAGCAGCGCCGCCAGCGAGGCGTACAGCAGCGTGTTGGTGATGTACTGCCCGCTCTCGGTGAAGACGGTCTGGTAGTGCTTCAGCGTGAAGGCGTCGGGAACCGGGCTGAAGGACCAGATGGTCGCGAAGGACAGCAGGCCGAGCCCGACATGCGGCGCCAGCACCAGCACCAGGATCAGCAGCACGATGCCGTAGGCCGCCACCATCTCCAGCGGCTTCAGGCGCCGCTTGGCCAGGCCGCCGCCGCCGCGCTGCACGGTGGCGTAGTCCTTGCCGCGCATCGCCAGCGCCGACACCCACAGCGCCAGCAGCGAGCAGGCGATCAGCACGACGGAGATGACGTAGCCCATCGGGTCGGCGATGCCGATCGAGGAGATGCGCAGGTAGGCCTGCGGCGCCAGCATGTCGTTGACGTTCAGCAGCAGCGGCGTGCCGAGATCGTCGAACACCTTGATGAAGACCAGCGAGGCGCCGGCGACGTAGCCCGGCATCGCCAGCGGGAAGACGATGCGGCGGAACAGGCGGAAGCCGTGGCAGCCGAGATTCTGCGCGGATTCCTCCATCGCCCGGTCGATGTTCCTCAGGCTGGCCGACAGGTTGATCAGGATGAAGGGGAAATAATGGATGCTCTGGACGAAGATGACGCCGTTCAGCCCCTCCATGAAGGGGATCGAGAAGCCGAAATGGTCGCGCAGCAGCAGGTTGACCGACCCGTTGCGCCCGAACAGCAGCTGCATCGCCACCGCGCCGATGAAGGGCGGCATGATCAGCGGGATGATGCCCAGGCTCTGGATCAATACCGCGCCGCGGAACTCGAAGCGCGTGGTCAGGTAGGCGAGCGGCAGCGCCAGCAGGCTCGCCACCACCACCGACATCGCCGAGACGTAGAAGGAGTTGCCGAACGACCGCATGAACAGGTCGTTCTGGAAGAAGTCGGCGAAGTTCACCAGGGTGAAGGCCCCCGTCGTCTTGTCCTGGAAGGCGACGAAGATGACCTGGACCACCGGAACGACCAGGAACAGCAGCAGGAAGGCGGCGATCAGCAGCGCGGCGAGCGCCGGCCCCGGCCGCACGCGCGCGATGCGGTCGCGCGTGAGCGCAAGTGACGTCATGGAGTGTGCCCGTGGGCTGGGGAGAAAGGAGGGGACGCCCGAAGGACGCCCCCCGAGGCTCGACGCACCAGCGTCAGCGCATTGGCGTCAGCGCAACAGGTCAGCGCGCCAGGGCCAGGGCCTCGTCGGCCTTCTTGCGGGCGCTGGCGTAGTTCTCCTTGGCGAAGGCGGCCCACTTCTGCTCGACCTGCGCCTGGCGTTCCGGCACCGCGTCCTTGGCCGACTTGCGCTCGACCGTGAAGGCGCCAGCCAGCTGCGGGTCGGCGGCCTGCTCCGCCGTCACCGGCATGGCGGCGACGAGGTTGCGGGCCTCGGCCAGCAGGGCCTTGGCCTTGTCGTTCGGCTTCTTGGCGAGCGCCGCCTCGGCCTTGTGGATGGCCTGGGTCGCTGCCTTGAGGTCGTCGAGCTGGAAGGTGACGAGCTGGTCGAACAGCGCGTCCACCACGTTGTAGCGGGCCTGCGACATGTTGACGTCGAAGTTCACCTGGGCGCCGAGCGAGGTGTCCTTGAACGGGTTGGGGTAGCCGGCCGGCGCCTTCTCGTAGGTGACCGGGTTGACCGGCAGGCGGCGGATCGCCGGTTCCAGCAGGACCTCCTGCCCCTTGGGCGACAGCAGGAAATCGACGAAGCCCTCGGCGGCGGCCTTGTTGGGGGCGTTCTTCACGACGCCGACGTTGGCCGGGACGATGGTGGTGATGGTGGGGTAGGCGAACTCCACCGGGAAGCCCGAGGCCTGCGACGACAGCGCGAAGAAGTCGATGACGATGCCGATGCCGAAGGCGCCGGAATTCACGCCGTCGGGCACGCCGAAGCTGCGCTCGGTGATGGTGCGGTAGTTGCCGGCCATCTCCTTGTTGGTGCGCCAGCCCTTCTCCCAGCCCTCGCCCTGGAGGATCGTCTCGATGGTCAGGTGCGTCGTGCCGGAGCGCGACGGGGCGGAGATCGCGACATGGTCGTAATAGACCGCCTTGGTCAGGTCGGCCCATTCCTTGGGAACCGGCAGGTCGTTGGCCTTCATATAGCGGCTGTTCCACATGATGCCGTAGCCCGAGGCGGCGAAGCCGGCGTACATGCCGTCGGGATCGTTGACCGGATAGGTGCCGACGATGTCCGGAATGCCCTTCACCTGCGGCTTGTAGGGCTGGAGCAGCCCGGCGCCCTTCAGCACCTCGAAGGCGTCGGGGGCGGACGCCCAGAACAGATCGACGCCGTTGTTCGACGCGGTTTCCTGGAGATACTTCACGCCCGCGTTGGTGTTGCGGTTCAGGATCTCGACGGTGACCTTGGGGTTGGCCTTCTGGTAGGCCTGCTGGAAGGCGGTCGTCATGTCCTTGGGAAAGGAAGTGACGATGACCAGCTTGCCGCTGGGATCTTCAGCGAAGGCGGCGGTACCGGACAGCAGCAGGACGGCCAGGGCGGCGGTGGCGTTGCGCAGGGCGCGCGTGGTGCGAAGCATGGGTGTTGTCCTCCCCTCGATGTCTTATGCTCGCCCATTCAGCAATCGGCATGCCAGACGATCACCCCTTGCGCAGACGGGCTTCGGGCGGCGTCGATGGGTCAGGACGGGAACATCGGCGGGGGCGGCTGGGTAACGCGGGGAACATCCCCGCGCCCGGTCTTCTCACTCCTCCGTGAAGTCGTCGCGGTTCAGGCCGTGGTGGCGCATCTTCAGGTACAGGGTCTTGCGGGTGATCCCCAGCCGCTCCGCCGTCTCGCCGACCCGGCCGCCGCAGCGGGCCAGCGCGTCCTCGATCAGCTGCTTCTCGACGCGGTCGAGCTGGTCGGCCAGCGGTTCGATCTCCGCCGTCGCCCCTCCAGTGGCGGCTGGGGCGAGGCCGTCGCCCAGACCGAGCGCCACCCGCTCGGCGACGTTGCGCAGCTCGCGGACGTTGCCGGGCCAGCCATGGGCGGCGAGGCGGGCGAGAGTCCCGGCATCCAGCGGCGGGGCCGTCCGGCGCGAGCGGGCGACGGCGGCGTCGAGGAAATGGCGGAACAGCAGCGGCACGTCCTCGCGCCGCTCCCGCAAGGGGGGCAGCGGCACGGTGACGACGTTGAGGCGGTAGTAGAGATCCTCGCGGAACCTCCCCTCCGCCGCCAGCCGCAGCAGGTCCACCTTGGTCGCCGCCACCACCCGCAGATCGAGCGGGATCGTCCGGTTGGCGCCGATGCGCTCGATCACTCGCTCCTGCAACACGCGCAGCAGCTTGACCTGGAGATGCATCGGCATGCTCTCGATCTCGTCGAGGAACAGAGTGCCGCCGGCCGCGTATTCCAGCTTGCCGATGCGCCGGCCCTGCGCGCCGGTGAAGGCGCCCGGCTCGTGGCCGAACAGCTCGCTCTCGATGATGGTGTCGGGCATGGCGCCGCAGTTCAGCGCCACGAAATTGCCGGCCCGCCGCCGCCCGGCCTCGTGCAGGCTGCGCGCGACCAGCTCCTTGCCGGTGCCGGTCTCGCCGAACAGCAGCACGTCGACCTCGGCGTCGGCGAGGTTCGCCACGGCGGCGCGCAGGCGTTCGATGGCCGGCGAACGGCCGATGATCCGTCCCTCCGGCCCGCCCTCCGCCAGCTGCGCCCGCAGGCGCCGGTTCTCCAGCACCAGCCCGCGGTGGGCGAGCGCGCGCCGCACCACCTCCACCAGATGGTCGGGCTCGGCCGGCTTCTCGATGAAGTCGTAGGCGCCCTCGCGGACCGCGCGCATCGCCATGGCGATGTCGCCATGCCCGGTGACCAGCACCACCGGCACCTCGGCATCCGCCGCGCGCACCCGCTCCAGCAGGGCGAAGCCGTCCATCCCCGGCATGCGCACGTCGGTCACCACCACGCCGGGCCAGGAGGCGCCGAGCCGGGCCAGCCCCGCCTCCGGCTCCGTCACCGCCTGCACCGCGAAGCCCTCCAGCTCCAGCGTCTGGCGGCTGGAATCGAGCACTTCGGGATCGTCGTCGATCAGCAGGACGGTCATGGCAGAGGCTTTCACACGCGGGTCAGGGTGAGGACGAAGGCGGTTCCATCGGGGCCGCTCTCGGCCACCGACAGCACGCCGCCGAAGTCGCGGACGATGTTGTACGAGATCGACAGGCCGAGCCCCAGCCCCGTCCCCACCGGCTTGGTGGTGAAGAAGGGATCGAAGATCTGCCCGACCGGATCGGCGGCGATGCCGGGGCCGCTGTCGCGCACCTCGATGCGGACGGCGCCGCCCTCCTCCCCGTCCTCCACCGCCTCGGCGCGGACCAGGATGCGGCGGACCGGCGCGCCGGCCACGGCGTCGAGCGCGTTGCTCAGCAGATTGACCAGCACCTGCTCCAGCCGCACCTCCTCGGCGCGGACCCGCAGGGGGGCGCCGGATTCCGGGTCGGGCAGAGCCAACTCGAAGCCGACCGCCTCCTCGCGCAGCCGGTTGCCGAACAGCGACAGGGCGCCCCGGATCACCGGCTCCAGCTCCACCGCGCCCAGCCGGCTGTCGGGGCGGCGGGCGAAGCGCTTCAGGTGGTTGGTGATATTCGCCATGCGGGCCGTCAGGTCGGCGATCTTGCCGAGATTGCCGTCGGCCTCCTCCACCCGGCCCAGCCCGATCAGCTTGCGCCCGTTGTGGGCGTAGGAGCGGATGGCGGCGAGCGGCTGGTTCAGCTCGTGCCCGACCCCGGCGGCGAGCTGGCCGAGCGCCGCCAGCTTGCCAGCCTGCACCAGCTCCGCCTGCGCCTCGCGCAGTTCGCGCTCGGTGCGCTGGTGCTCGGCGATGGCGCGCTCCAGCCGGTCGTTGGTGGCCTGGAGGTCGGTGGTGCGCTCCCGCACCGTGCGTTCCAGGATGTGCTCGGCCTCCAACCGTTCGGTCATGTCGGTCAGCGTGACGATGAAGCGCTGCCGCTGGCGGCGCCAGAAGGGGCGGACGCCGACCTGCACCGGCACCGCCCCGCCGTCCGGACGCCGCCCGCTGGCCAGGATGGACAGGGCGGGCGCCACCCCCTCGGAACCGGCGGAGGCCTGGAGGGACGCCTGGGCGGCGAAGAAGGCCGCGACGCGGGCCGCCCCCTCCGCGTCCAGCTGGTCGGCAAGGCGGGCGGTGCCTCCGCCCTCCCCGTTCCGGGCGCCGGGCGGCGGCGCGATCAGGGCGGCGGCGAGCGGGTTGACGAACTCGATGACGCCCTCCCCGTCGGTGATCGCCAGCCCGGCCTGGGCGTTGTCGATGATCGCCTGGGCGTTCGCCTCCTCCACCGCGACGGCGGTGTCACGGAAGACCAGCAGGGCCGCCGCCATCTCCGACAGTTCGTCGCGGCCGCCCAGCGGGATGTCGGCCTTCAGATCCCCGGCGGCGATGGCGCGGGCGGCGTCGCCCAGCCGGGTCAGGCGCGAGATCAGGTTGCGGTTGACGTAGAGCCACGCCACCAGCACCGCCACCAGCAGGCTGACCACGGCGCTGGCCAGCAGGGCGGAGCGGCCAAAGGCGATGGCCTGGGCGGAGCGCGCGGCGGCGGCGCGGGAATCGCTCTCCACCGCCTGGACCTGCCGGGCGATCAGCCCGTTCAGTTGCGCCACGATGTCCCGGTTCTCGGCCAGCAGGGACTGCCCGCGCGCGGCGGTTTCCAGTTCCTCCCGGCGCAGCGCCGGCACGCCGCCGTCGGCCCCGCGCGCGAGGTCGAGAAGCTGCGCCACCAGCTGCCCCAGCGTCACCCCGTCCGCCCAGTCGGCCAGCGCCGCGAGGTCGCGCTGAAGCCGGTCGGCGGTCTCGTCGAGGAAGCCGGCGTTGTCGTCCAGCGTCTCGGCGGTGGCGAGCGTCGCCGCCCGCGCGATCAGCCCGACCGCGAGGTTGCCGTTGGCGCCGATCTGGAGGACCGCCTCGCTGCGCCGGTTCTCCTCGCGGAGCGTGCGGACCGCGACGTCGGAGGGCTTCCCGCTTGCGACCGTCGCCAGCGCGCTCTGGATGTTGAAGCGAGCGTCGGCCACCAGTGGCTCGATCTCGTCGAGGAAGTCGGCGTGCAGCCAGCGCAGCCGTTCGACGGCCTCCTGGTTGCGGCGGGCGAGCGCCAGCCGGTGCCGCACCGTGCCGTCCAGCGCCGACAGGTTGCGGCCGAGCGCATCCACCACCGGGCGCAGGCCGGGCACCCCGCCCTCGATGGCGTCCGTCAACGCCCGCAGCGTGGTCAGCCTGCGGCCGAGCGCGTCGCGGATCGCGTCCATCTCGGCCTCGGTCCGGCTGCCGGCCAGGATGGGAGCGGTGGCGATGATGGCGCCGCCCTCCTCCGCCAGCCTCGCCGCGAGGCCCAGCGCCGGCAGATGGCTTTCCGCGAACTCGTCCAGCGTGCCGCCCAGCCGGTCGTAGGACAGCCAGCCGAGCGCGCAGGCCGCCACCGACAGCACCGCCACCGCGACGAAGGCCAGGAACAGGCGGACCCGGATGCCGAAACGCACCGGCACCACCCCGCCATCAGGCCCCGACGCAGCCGCCGGCGCAGCCGCCGGGACGCTCACGGCCAGCCCCCCTCGCCGGCCGCCACGCGCAGGATCACCAGCGCGCGTTCGGCGGCCGACAGCGCCGTGTCCAGCCGGGTCTTGGAGAAGGCCCGCCATTCGGCCTCCAACTCGCCCTGGCGGGCCGAAACGGGCACCCCGCGCGACGGCCGGCGCAACGGCGCGGAGAAGGCCGGATCGACGGCCTGCGCGGCGCTGACCGGAACCGCGGTGGCCGCCGCGCGGGCCGCGCGCAGCAGGTCACGCGCCACCGGGTCGGGGTCGGTGGACAGCCGGCTCTCGCCCTCGTGGATCAGTTGCCAGACCCGGTTGAGCGTCCTCACCCGGAAGGTGATCAGCTCGTCGAACAGCCGGTTGACCAGTTCGTAGCGGCGGCTGGACAAGGCGCGGTCGAAGAGGAAGAGGTCGTCGCCGGTCTCCCGCGCGTAGGGGTTGGGGTAGCCCGCCGGCGCGGCGGCGTAGGCGGCGGGGCTCACCGGCAGGCGCCCGATGTCGGGGCGCAGCATCAGCGCCTGCCCGGCCGGCGACAGCAGGAAATCGATGAAGGCGCCGGCTCCGTCCGGGTTGGGGGCGCCACGCAGGACCGCCACGTTGGCGGGCAGGAACACGCTGTCGGCCGGATAGGCGAAGCGCAGGCCGCCGCCGGCCGCCGCCTCCCCCGGCTCCGTCCCCTGGCCCGTCCCCTGACCCAGGAAGTCGATGGCCAACCCGATGCCGAAGCGGCCCCTGGCGACCCCCTCCACCACGCCGTAGCTGCGCGCCGTCACCGTGGCGAGGTTGCCGGCGATCTCCAGCCACGTCGCCCATCCACGCTCCCAGCCATGGAGTTGCAGCACCGTCTCCACCATCAGATGCATGGTGCCGGACCGCGAGGGCGCCGTGATGCCGAGATGGCGGGCGTAGCCGGACCGCCGCAGGTCCTCCCAGCCGCGCGGGGCGGCGATCCCGTGCCGGTCGAGATAGGGTTGATCCCAGACCAGCCCGTAGCCCGACAGCGCGAAGCCGAGATAGGTGCCGTCCGGATCGTCGATCGGCTGGTTGCCGACGGTCGCCGGCGCGCCGGTCGGACGCGGCGCGACGGTCGCCAGCAGCCCCGCCGCCTTCAGCACCTCGAAGGCGTCGGGAGCGGACGCCCAGAAGACGTCGACCTCCTCGCCCGCGCGGTCCTGCAACTGGGTGATGGCCGCCGTGGTCTTGGTGTTGACGACGCGCAGGCGACGGTCGGGATGCGCCTGCTCGAACGCCTTGCGCACCGGCTCGTAGAAGCTGGCCGGATAGGAGGTGAGCACCGTGACCGCAGCGGGCCCCTCCTGGCCGAGGGCTGGCGGAGCGGACAGCAGCAGCGCCGCCGCAACGGCCGCAACCCCGCGCAGCCATCCGCGGCACCGCTCGGCGCGGTGGAAGGGCGGCTCCTCGCGGAGCGTCCTGGAAGACTGAAGCCGGCGGCGGTCCATGCCCCGCAGATAAGGCCATCGGGCCGGGCCTGTAAAGGCGGCACGCCGCATCGTCCGCTATCCCAACGGAATCGATTGACAGCGGCGGAAGGACGCTGCATTTTAGAAACGTACTTTGGATGCAATGTACGCACGAGCGCGCCGCCTCGCGAAACGACGGCCCGATCCAACGACCGAACCTCCACGGCCGCCGTCGCCGGTGTCCGGCACCGCCCTCGGCGCGTGGCTTCGCGCAACTTGCAGGATGAGGACATGGCGTCATCCGAACCGGTCATCACATGCATCGAGGACCTGCGCCTTCTGGCGCGGCGACGGGTGCCCCGCATGTTCTACGACTATGTGGATTGCGGGTCCTGGACCGAGCGCACCTACCGCGCCAACAGCGAGGCGCTGTCCGAAATCCCGCTGCGCCAGCGCGTCGGCGTCCCCATCTCCGGACGGTCCCTGGCCAGCCGGATGCTGGGCGAGCCGGTGTCGATGCCGGTCGCCATCGCCCCCACCGGGCTGACCGGCATGCAGCACGCCGACGGCGAGATCCTGGCAGCGCGGGCGGCCGAGCGCTTCGGCGTGCCCTTCACCCTGTCGACCATGAGCATCTGCTCGATCGAGGACGTGGCGGCGCACACGAGCCGGCCCTTCTGGTTCCAGCTCTACGTGATGAAGGACCGCGCCTTCATCGAGCGTCTCGTCGCCCGCGCACGGGACGCGGGATGCTCGGCGCTGGTGCTCACCCTCGACCTCCAGATCCAGGGGCAGCGGCACAAGGATTTGAAGAACGGGCTGTCGACGCCGCCCAAGCCGACCCTGCGCAACCTCCTCGATCTGGCGACCAAGCCCCGCTGGTGCCTGGGCATGTTGCGGACCAAGCGGCGCAGCTTCGGCAACATCGTCGGCCATGTCGACGGGGTCACCGACGTCTCCTCGCTCGCCGGCTGGGTCAGCCAGCAATTCGACCCGACGCTGAGCTGGGAGGACGTGCGCTGGCTGCGGACGATCTGGACGGGAAAGCTGATCGTGAAAGGCATCATGGATTCCGACGACGCGCGGGCGGCCGTCGAAAGCGGCGCCGACGCCGTGGTGGTGTCCAACCACGGCGGCCGGCAGCTCGACGGCGCGCCCTCGACCATCGCCGTCCTGCCCGACATCGCCGAGGCGGTCGGCCGGCGCGTCGAGGTGCTGTTCGACAGCGGCGTCCGCTCCGGCCAGGACGTCCTCAAGGCGGTGGCCCTCGGGGCGAAGGGCGTGCTGATCGGTCGCTCGTTCCTGTACGGGCTTGGCGCCATGGGCGAGGCCGGCGTGACCCGCTGCCTGGAGATCCTCCACCGCGAGCTCGACCTCACCATGGGGCTGTGCGGCGTCACCGACATCCAGGCCGTCGACGGCGCCATCCTGATGCGCCGCGACCGGCCGGCGGCCTGAGCCCGATCACTTCATCACATACGTCACGGCTGCCCCGCCAAGGGGGGCCCGAAGGAAGGAAGCGAGATGTTTGGCAAGTACAAGATGCACCCGAACAGCGGGGTCAACCCGCCCTACGCCCCGGCCTACCCGCTGGAGTGGGAATGCCCGCTGCGCACGCTGGAGGTGGTGACGCGGGTGGAGCGGTCGAAGGTGGAGGCGCTGCTTGCCGACACGCCGTTCGAGCTGGTCAACGACCGCGTCGCCTTCCGCTTCATGCTGTCGCCGGGCCACACGCTGGCGCTGCACGCCGGCGCCATGTTCGACCTGATGGTCACGGTGCCGGTCCGCTGCGAGGGTCTGTTCACCCAGACCCACATCTTCATGTACTGCACCGACCCCATGGGCATCGCGGCGGGCCGCGAGATCTTCGGCTACACCAAGAAGGACGCCACCCACCGCTTCGAGGAGGGCGCCGACGGCTCGGTCGAGGGCTGGGTCCGGCGGCGCGGCACCCCGCTGGCCGATTTCCGCTTCACCCCCGACGACGGCGCCCCGCTCGTCCGGCTGGTCGACGGGGACGAGCAGCCGGCCGGCGAGATCCACGTCCGCCGCGTTCCCCATCCCGAACGGCCGGAGCCGGTCTACGCCGACGTCGTCTACCGCCGCACGCCGCTGGAATATTCCGCGCCACGGCCGGGGCGGGTGTCGATGACGCTCCACCCCTCGGAGTTCGATCCCATCGCCGCGCTCGAACCGGAGATCCTCGGCGCGCATTTCATGGTGTCGGACGTCTACGGCGGCGGCTTCGCCGTCGAGGACCGGCGCCTGCTCAAGCGCCTCATTCCCTGAGCCGCCGCGCCCGCCCACCCAGAATCAACGCTCGCGGCGCTCGGTTCCAACGCGGCGCCGCACCATCGGGAGGTCGACAATGACCAGGAAACGCCTGACAGGACGCATGACGATGCCGCGCCGGACCATCCTGGCCTCCGCCTTCGGCGCGGCCTGCCTCGCCGCCTTCGGCGCGCAGGCGCAACAGACGGCGCCGCAGCAAACGGGGCCGCTGAGGATCGGCGTGCTGACCGACATGTCCAGCCTCTACGCCGACGTGACGGGCAACGGATCGATCAGCGCGGTGCAGATGGCGATCGAGGATTTCACCGCCGGCCGCAAGACCCGGCCCATCGAGGTGATCAGCGCCGACCATCTGAACAAGGCCGACATCGCGGCGTCGACCGCGCGGGAGTGGATCGACCGCAACGGCGTCGACGTCATCGTCGACGTGCCCAACTCCGCGGTGGCGCTGGCCGTCGGCAACATCGTCCGCGACAAGAACAAGGTGATGCTGGCGTCGGGCCCATCCTCCTCCGACCTCACCGGCAAGAGCTGCTCGCCCAACACCATCCATTGGACCTACGACACCTACTCGCTGGCCACCGGCACGGCGACCGCCGTCGTCGGGTCGGGCGGGAAGACCTGGTTCACCCTGACCGCCGATTACGCCTTTGGTCACGCGATGGAGCAGGACGTCAAGAACGTCGTCGCCAAGAGCGGCGGGCAGGTGCTGGGCGGCGTGCGGACGCCGCTCAACACGCAGGATTTCGCCTCCTTCCTGCTCCAGGCCCAGGCGTCGAAGGCGCAGGTCATCGGGCTGATCAACGCCGGCGGCGACACCATCAACTCGATCAAGCAGGCGGTCGAGTTCGGCGTCACCGGCGGCGGCCAGCGGCTCGTCGCCACCGTGCTGTACATCAACGACGTCCACGCGCTCGGGCTGCCGGTGGTGCAGGGGCTGCAATTCACCGAAGCCTTCTACTGGGATCTGAACGAGCAGACCCGCGCCTGGAGCAAGCGCTTCGCCGAACGCAACGGCGGTCGCCACCCCAGCGCGCTCCAGGCCGGCGCCTACGCCTCGGTGCTGCATTATCTGCGCGCCGCCGAGGCGGCGGGCGGGTCCGCCGACGGCAAGGCCGTCGTCGACAAGATGAAGGCCACCCCCACCGACGACCCACTCTTCGGCAAGGGCTCGATCCGCGTCGACGGCCGCAAGCTGCACGACATGTACCTGTTCGAGGTCAAGAAGCCCGACGAATCCAAGTATCCCTGGGACTACTACCATGTCCGCAAGGTCATCCCCGCCGATCAGGTGTGGCGGCCGCTGGCGGAGGGCGGCTGCCCGCTGGTGAAGTCGTGAGCGTCGCCCTGGTGACCGGCGGAGGCGGCGGCATCGGCCGGGCGACCGCCGTCCGGCTCGCCGAGGGCGGCGCCGACGTCGCCGTGGCGGATGTCGATGAGGGGCTGGGGAACGAAACCGCGCGCCTCGTCGAGGCCGCCGGTCGCCGGGCTCTGTTCGTCCGCGCCGACGTCTCGGACGGCGCGCAGGTCGCCGCCTGCGTGGATGCGGTGGAACGGCGGCTCGGCCCGATCACCGCCTTCGCCAACAACGCCGGGATCGAGGGCGTCGTCGCGCCGATCCACCTCTACCCGGACGAGGTTTTCGACCGGCTGTTCCAGGTCAACGCGAAGGGCGTCTTCCTCGGCCTGAAGCATGTCCTCGCCCGCATGATCCCGCGCGGGACGGGCGCCATCGTCAACACCGCCTCGACCTCGGCCATCCGCGGCCGGGCGGGGCTGGCCGGCTACGTCGCCACCAAGCACGCGGTGCTCGGGCTGACCCGCGTCGCGGCGCTCGACGTGGCGGGCACGGGGGTGCGGGTCAACGCCGTGCTGCCCGGCCCGGTCGAGACCCGGATGATCCGCTCGCTCGACGAGCAGGCGCAACGTTCGGGCGGCATCCGGCGCGCCGGAGGCACCGCCTACGGCCAGCCGGGAGACGTCGCCGGCGTCATCGCCTTCCTGCTGTCGGACCAGGCCGCCCACGTCAACGGCGCCGCCTGGACCGTGGACGACGGCGCGACGGTCGCCTGATCTCCCGTCCCCATCCTCCGCAACCCGTTCTCCATCCTTCGCGCCGGAACCGGATTCCGGCATGGCGACCCAACAGGACCCGACCACGATGAAACTGTGCCAATTCGGCGATCTGAACAGCGAGAAGCCCGGCCTCGTCGACCGCGAGGGCCGGCTGCGCGACCTGTCCGGCCTGCGGGGCCCCTTCCGGCCCGAAGACCTGTCGCCCGAGGGGCTGGCCCGGCTGGCCGCCATCGCCCCCGAGCGTCTTCCCTTCGTGTCCGGCAATCCCCGCATCGGGGTGCCGTTCCACGGCACCTCCAAGATCGTCTGCATCGGCCTGAACTATTCCGACCACGCGGCGGAGACCGGGCTGCCGGTTCCCACCGAGCCGATCATCTTCCTGAAACCGACGACGGCGATCTGCGGGCCGAACGACGACACCATCCAGCCGCCCCACTCGACCCGGCTGGATTGGGAGGTCGAACTGGGCGTCGTCATCGGCCGCAAAGCGCGGCGCGTGCCGGAGGAGCGGGCCCTCGACCATGTGGCCGGCTACTGCGTCGTGAACGACGTGTCGGAGCGCGCGTTCCAGATGCAGTCGTCGCAATGGGACAAGGGCAAGGGCTGCGACAGCTTCGCCCCCCTCGGCCCCTGGCTGGTCACCGCCGACGAGGTTCCCGACCCGCAGAATCTCGACCTGTGGCTCGACGTGAACGGCGAGCGCATGCAGACCGGCAACACGCGCACCATGATCTTCGGCGTGGCGGAGCTGGTGTCCTATTGCAGCGCCTACATGACGCTGCTTCCCGGCGACGTCATCGCCACCGGCACGCCACCCGGCGTCGGCATGGGCAAGCGCCCGGAACCCATCTGGCTCAAGCCCGGCGACACGGTGACGCTCGGCGTCGAATCGCTTGGGCGGCAGCGGCAGCGGGTGGTCCGCGCGCCGGAATAAGCCGCTCAGGAACGGTCGGGGGCGGCGGGCGCGAGGTAGGGGGGAAACTGCAACCGGGTCGTCCGCGCGATGATCTCGAAGCGCTTCAGCCACCGATCGTCCGCCACCTTCAGATGCTCGTGCAGCGCCTGCGCTGCCCCGCCGCCGTCGCGGCGGAGCAGGCGGTCGACGATGTCCAGATGCTCCGTCAGGGCCGCCTGGATCATCTCGACGGGAACGCCCAGGAAGGGGTGGAACAGGTAGCGCGTCGGGCCGAACACCATGTGGGTCCGTTCCAGCGCCCGCAGGATCTCCTTGTTGGGGCAGAAGGACAGGATGCCGATGTGGAGGTCCCGCTCGACCTGATCGAAGGCGGCGCTGTCCGGAACCGGACCTTCGAGGGCAAGAGCCAGATTGTCGCGCACCGCCCGCAGCTGGGCGTCCGGAACGAGGGGAAGCGATTTCAGCAGCGCCTGGGGTTCGAGAAGGCCACGCATCTCGTAGAGGTCGCGGATGTGCTCGGGCGTGATCCGCCGGGCCAGCCAATGCCCGGTGTCGTCCTTCACGATCAGCCCCATGCCGTGCATGCGGGCGAGCAGGTCGCGCGTCACCGTGCGGCTGACGTCGAAATGGAGCGCCAGCTGCTTTTCGTTGATGCGCACCGCATCGAACAGGACCCGGATGAACAGCTCCTGCTCGACCTCCTTGTAGATGCGTTCCCATTGCGGCGTGGCCTGGATGCGGATCGCGTCGAGCGTCGCCAGCGGGCCGTCGGGGCTTGGCCCGCCCTGGCCGGCGGCGACATAGCCCTTGCCGTCATGCTCGTCGAGCAGCCCCTGCGCGCAGAGCGACCGCAGGGCGTGGCGCGCCGGAGAGCGGCTGATCCCGAACGCTTTGGCGACCTGGGCCTCCAGCAACCTTTCGCCGGGAGCGATCCGGCCGTCTTCGAGCATCGCTTTCAGGAGCCGGTAGGCCCGTTCTTGCAGCGAGGCCGTCCTGTCGGCGGTGTCCGGCGTCGGATCGGGAATGGTGGCGCTCTTCATACGGTACGCTCGCGGTCGTTCGGCGGCGGAAACCCGGTGACGGCTTCGCGGTCATGGCGTCGCGGTCGTGGTGGCCCGGATCATACGCCAAAGGAACGGGATTGACCATCGTACTTTGGATGCACTGTGCAATTCCAGGTCCGAAGTTCCGGAGTTGCGGCCGGCACGGAGGCGGTGCCCGCCGGTCGGCGTCGATCCCGCCAACTCCCGCCGCACCTTCGGAAAGGAGGCTGGTTTTGCGCCGAGTCCCCCCGAACCGGCCGGCGGCAGACGTCGTTTCCTCGTCGGCGCTTTACTTTACAATGATTTTAATTCCAAACCTCCTTGTTACTTCCCGCTGAAAATTGTTTCGGATCAGCGGATTAAATTGGGAAACGACACAACCACCAACAAACCAAGTCCAGGCGCTGCCTGCTCTTCCATCATACGATTGAATGAAATGAATATTCATCTCCTAATAGTCGATAAATTTTCTGGACATCTCGTATTCTGGTGAATAATTTCGATAAATAGCCCGTTTCGGTTGAATCGGACGGCTATTCCCAAGAATTTTCGTTTTCTCTCTAAAATAACGAAGCACGGACAGAGCTATGAATCAGCTTCATGGCGTGAACGCCTATGACTGGATCAATCGGCGCAAAGGTATTATTCCGCCGATTATGGGAAAACAGTTCGATCATTTGCCAAACGAACTGACCGACGTGATTTCCGGTTTGAGCGATTATGGAATCGCGCGCGGCCTCTTGCGCGAGCATGTCGGCAATCTGCCGCCCACCGGCCCCACGGGGGACCGGCCGGCGCGCGAGGAATGGGGCGTCGAGTGGGCGACCATCCGCCTGTCGGCCGCCCTGGATTGCGACATTCTCGGCTATCCCGGCGAGAAGAAGGGCGAATACATCCATCAGGTGATCCCGGTCCATGGCCGCGAGGACAGCCGCAGCAACGAGGGCACGAACCTGTTCGAGGCGCACATGGAGGCGCCGCACCTGCCCGACCCGCCCGATCTGGTGATGCTGGTCTGCCTCAAGAACACCGAACGCGGCCCGACGACCCTGTGGCCGATGGAGGTTCTTCTCTCCCAGCTCGACGAACGCGAGATGGACCTCCTGTTCCAGCCGCGCTTCCTCGTCGAGATGGGCGAGAGTTGGGGCGAGCGGAGCTGGTTCGAGCATCCGGTGCTCAGCCGCAACGAGTTCGGCGACCTGAAGCTCCGCCTTGACCTGACCTCGATGAAGGGCAAGGACGAGGAGGCGCAACGGCTTCTCGACAAGCTCTTCGCCTTCTGCGTGACGCCGGAGGGCGTGTCGCGGAACTGCGTCAGCGTGGTGCTGGAACCGGGCGACGCGCTGCTGTTCGACAACCGCAAGACGTGCCACGGCCGGGCGCCGATTCCGCGGATCGGGCTTGCGGAGGGCGACCGGCGCTGGTTGCAGCGCGTGTATCTGCGCCGCAAGTTCCCGGTCTGAGCCAGGGGCGCCGCATCATGTCCATCGACATCGAATTCACCAAGATGCACGGCCTCGGCAACGACTTCATCGTCGTCGAGGAGCGGGCGCTGGACGGGCTGGACGGGCTGGAGCCGGGGGCGCTCGCCCGCCGGATCTGCCACCGCCAGACCGGGGTCGGCGCCGACGGCCTGCTGCTGCTCGTCGGACCGGACGCGGACCACACGGTCGGCATGCGGGTCCTCAACCCGGACGGCAGCGAATCCAGCATGTGCGGCAACGGGATCCGCTGCGTCGCCCGCTACGTCCACGACCGCGCCATCCTGCGGCGCCCCGTCCTGGCGGTGCGGACCCGCGCCGGCCTGATGACGGTCGCGGTCGAGCGGGACGGCGACACGGTCACCGGCCTGCGCATCGACATGGGGTTGCCGCGGTTCGACGCCGCCGGCATCCCGGTCCGCGCCGGCGCGGATCCGGCGGCGCTTCTGGCCGGCGGGAACGGGTCCAACGAGCCGCCGCTGCGCTTCCACGCCGTCGGGCTGGGGGTGCCGCACGCGGTGACCTTCGTGGACGCCCTGGACGGCACGCTGGTCCGCAACGCCGGACCGCGGGTCGAGCGCGACCCGCTGTTTCCCGAGGGGGTCAACGTCAACTTCGTCCAGCCGCTGGCGCGCGACCGACTGCGCGTGCGGAGCTGGGAGCGCGGCGCCGGCGCCACGCTGGCCTGCGCCAGCGGGGCCTGCGCCGCGGCGGTGGTCGCTGGCCTGCGCGGGCTGACCGGCCCCCGCGTCACGGTCGAGCTGGAGCTGGGCGAGCTGACGGTCGAGCGGCACGCGGATGGCCGCGTGTTCATGACCGGCCCGGCCGAGCAGGTCTGCACGGGGCGCTTCCATGTGCGGTGAGGCGGGCATGGTCGCGTGCTGCCCGACCGAGCTGATCCACGGCGGGTGCTATCTGTCCCTGCGGTCGATCGCCCCCCACATCGCCGTCAACGTGAAGCTGGAAGGCTTTTCGGTCAGCGGTTCCATCAAGGTCAAGCCGGCCGTCCACATGGTGCGGCAGCTGGAGGCCGCCGGCCGGCTCGGGCCGGGGGCGCGGCTGATCGAAAGCTCGTCCGGCAACCTGGGGCTGGCGCTGAGCATGATCTGCGCGGCCAAGGGCTACGCCTTCACCTGCGTCAGCGATCCGAACATCGCGCCGCTCACCGCCCGCGCCATCCGCGCCTATGGCGCCGAGCTGGTCATCGTGCGCGACCGCGACCCCAGCGGCGGCTATCTCGGCACCCGCATCGACCTGATCAAGGCGATGCTCGACCGCGACCCCCGGCTCGTCTGGATCAACCAGTACGAGAATCTGGAAAATGTCCGGGCGCACCAGCTGACCACCGGGCCGGAGCTGCTGGCCCGTTTTCCCCGGCCCGACTACGTGTTCGTCGGTGCCGGCACCACCGGAACGCTGGGCGGCGTCTCGGCCGCCCTGAGGGAATGGTCCCCGTCGACGCGCATCGTCGCCGTCGATTCCGCAGGGTCGGTGACCTTCGGCCGGCCGGCCGGCAAGCGCCACATTCCCGGTCTGGGAACCAGCCGCAAGCCGCCGATCAGCCGGCTGTCAAGCTTCGACGAGTTGCTGATGGTGCCGGAGGCCGACACCATCGCCATGTGCCGCCGGCTGGCCCGCGACGGGGTGCTGCTGGGCGGCTCCTCGGGCACGGTGCTGGCGGGGGTGAGGTCCTTCGCCGCGGCGATCCCGCCGGGATCCTGCGTCGTCGCCATCTCCCCCGACCTGGGGGAGCGCTACCTCGACACGATCTACAACGACGAGTGGGTCGAGCACCATTTCCCCGGCCTTCTGCCCGCTCTTCTCCCCTGCCCTCTCCCCGGCCCCGTGACGGGCACCGAACAGCTTGCGAAGGAACCGGCATGACCTCCGCCCCCAGTTTCCACGTGCTCTCCGGCCAGGTCATCGCCTCGCTGCTGGCAACCGGCCATGACGAGGTCGTGAACGTCGTGCGCGACACCTACCGGATGCACGGGCGCCGCGAGACCAACAACCCGGACAGCTATTTCCTGCGTTTCGACGACAAGCCCAACGCGCGCATCATCGCGCTGCCGGCGGCGGTCCGCGGGGACTCCCCGGTGTCCGGCATCAAGTGGATCGCCAGCTACCCCGACAACATCCGCTCCAATCTGCAACGCGCCTCGGCCACCCTGCTGCTGAACGACTACGAGACCGGCTACCCGGTCGCCTGCCTGGAAGCCTCGCAGATCAGCGCGGTCCGGACGGCGGCCTCGGCGGTGCTGGCCGCCGACCTCCTGGGCGGCGGGCGGCCGGGGGAGCGGCGGGGCGGGCGGCTGGCGGTGGTCGGCGCCGGCGTCATCGCGCGCACCATCCTCGACTACTTCCGCGCCCAGGGCTGGCGGTTCGACTCCCTCGCCGTGCACGACCTGAACGAAGCCGACGCGGAACGGCTCCGTGGCTTCGCTCCGTCCCTCGCCGGGGAGCGCTGGGTCGCGGCCTCGCTGGAGGAAGCGGTCCGCGGAGCGTCGCACGTCGTCCTCGCCACCACCGCCGCCACCCCGTACATCGACGACGCGACCCTGCTGCACGCCGGGCAGGTGATCCTGAACGTGTCGCTGCGCGATCTGGCGCCCGAGCTGCTGCTGACGGCCTGCAACGTCTTCGACGACGTCGAGCATTGCCTGAAGGCCGCGACCTCCCCGCATCTGGCGGAGCAGCTGACCGGCGGACGGGACTTCGTCGCCGGCACCCTGGCCGAGGTGATGGACGGGACGCTGGTTCCGGACCGCGACAAGCCCATCGTCTTCTCGCCCTTCGGGCTCGGCGTGCTCGACATCGCGGTCGGCCGCCACCTGCTCGCCCGCGCGGTCGCGGGCGGGCACACCCGCCGCATCGACGACTTCTTCCCCGACACGGCGCGCTGGTGAGCGCCTCCGCTCCCTGCCCCGTGCCGCCCCCGACTGGAAACACCGCACCGTGATCCACGAAAACCTTCTCGCGACGGTCGGCGACACCCCCGTCGTCCGCGTCGCCACCCTGTCGCAGCCCCCCGAGCGCAACGTCTTCGCCAAGCTGGAGTTCTTCAACCCCGGCCGCAGCGTCAAGGACCGCATCGCGCGGAACATCATCGAGCGGGCGGAGGAGCGGGGCGAGCTGGCCCGCGACCCGCTGATCATCGAATCCTCGTCCGGCAACACCGGCATCGGGCTCAGCATCGCCTGCCGGGTGAAGGGCTACCGGAACATCGTCGTCGTCGACCAGAACTGCCCGGTCGAGAAGCTGAAGATCCTCCAGGCGCTGGGCGCCACCATCCTGATGGTGCGCAGCGAGCACGACAAGGGCGCCGACCTGACCCAGTCGCGCATCCGCCTGATCGAGGAGCTGCGGCGGCGGATCGACGGCGTCTTCGTCCCGAACCAGTACGAGAATCCCGACGCGCCCGACGCCCATTACCGGGGCACCGGCCAGGAGATCGTCGACTGGATCGAGACGCACGGCGTGGCCCTGGACGCCGTGCTGGTCAGCGTCGGCACCGGCGGGACCATCACCGGCGTGTCGCGGCGGATCAAGGCCCACGACCCGGCCATCCGCGTCATCGGCGTCGAGCCGGTCGGATCGACGCTGTTCGGCGGCACCAAGGGGCCCTACCTGCAACAGGGACCGGGAAACTATTTCATCCCGAAGAATCTCGACCGCACCCACGTCGACGGAGCCGTGAAGGTCGGTGACCGCGACGCCTTCTCCATGTGCCGGCGCATGGCCCAGAAGGAGGGGCTGCTGCTCGGCGGGTCGGCCGGCGCCGTGCTGCACGCGGCGCGCCACCAGTTGGAGGGGCCACACCGCAATGTCCTGTGCGTGCTTCCCGACAGCGGCGAGAAATATCTCGACACTATATACTCGGATATGTGGCTGGCGGACAACGGCATTGAACTTGACTCCGATCTGGTGAATTCTGTCCATGTCGTCAATATGGACGGCGGCGTTGATTACGAGTCTCTCGCAAATCTTGTCGGATCATGACGCGGCAAACCTGCCGCACTGATTTCAGGAACGGATTATCCATGGCGGGCGGCACGGCCCGTCATGAGGGCCTCGCCGGTTTCCGACCGCCCTCTGTCATTCATGCATGGAATCGTCGATGAGCACGTCTGCCAGCACGTCCGCCGCGAAACGGCTTCTGTACGCCGAGAATTTCCTGATCACCTTCGCGGTCGGGATTTTCCTGACCCTGCCCACCTACCTTCAGCAGCAGGGGCGGACGGAAATCTTCTTCGGCCAGGTCTTCGCGGTGGGTGCGGTGGGCGCGCTCACCTGCGTCGTCGCCGTGCATTGGCTGCTGCGCCGCTTCGGGCTGAACCGGGTCGCCCCCTGGGGCAGCCTGGCCTTCGGGTTGGGAAGCGTGGTCTACGCCCTGGCGGCGCAGCGCTTCGCCGACGGCGACGCGCTGTTCTACGCCGCCTCGCTGTTGCAGGGGGTCGGCTGGGGCCTGTTCCTGCCGATCGGCCCGATCTGCGTCTCGTCGATGGTCGAGGCCAAGGAGCGGCCCCGCTTCTTCGCCCTCTACGGGGCCTTCAACACGCTGGGCATCGGCGTCGCCCCGATCGTCAGCAGCCTGGCGATGACGCACCTGCACGCGAGCTTTCTCGACCTCTTCGTGCTGGCCTGCGTCGCCAACCTCGGCGGCTGGTTCTGCTCCTGGACGGCGGCGCGCGGAAACGAGTCCTACGCGGCGGTGAGCCGCGAGGTCTCGGTCAACACCGACCGCAACGCCATCCTCCAGGTCTTCACGCTGCCCAGCGTCTATTTCTTCGCGATGATGCTGCTGTGCGGCTGCCTCTACACCAGCATGACGAATTTCCAGACCAGCTTCGCCGGGGCGATGGGGCTGGACTACAAGCTGTTCTTCCTGTTCTTCACCTCCTCGATCATCCTGGCGCGCTTCTCGCTGGGCCGGCTGCTCTCCGACATCCCGCCCCGGCGCTCCATGCCGGCGCTGGTCGCGGTCATGCTGGCGGCTATGGCCTGCCTGTACGGGGCCGCGCTGTCCGCCGTCTTCTACGCGGCGGCGGCCGTGCTGTTCGGCCTCAGCTACGGCCTGATCGTCCCGATGATCCAGGCCCAGGCGACCGCCCACGCGCCGGACGCACTGCGCTCGCAGGTGCTGATCACGGTCAGCATGTCCTACCTGCTGGCCCGCTACCTGTTCCCCTATTTCGCCGCGCAGGCGATCCAGCCCTTCGGCTATGGCGGGTTGCTGTTCCTCCTGGTCCTGTGCGCGGCGCTGAACGTCGCGCTGGCCGGCTACTTCTTCTTCGGCCGGGTCGTGTACCGCGCGGCCTGACCGCCCCTTTCCATCACCCATCGGTTCCATAAGGGACTTCGAAAAGAGACGTCGGCATGTCCAAGCATGTTCTGATCATCGATTCCAACCTGCCGGGCTTCGAGACGATGCGGCGCGCCAAGCAGCGCGGCTACCACGTCTCCTTCATCCGCTCCAAATACCGGCTGTATTCGGAGACGGAGGCCATCCGCAAGGCCATCTACGACATCGACACCGTCCTGACCATCGAGGACCCCACCGACATCGCCGAGGTGCGCCACGCGATCGAAACGGTGCAGCGCCACCGCCCCATCGACGGCGTCATCACGCAGTTGGAGATCTGTGTCGACGTGGTCGCGCGGATCTGCGCCGAGCTGGGGCTTCCCTTCACCGACGCGGGCGCCGTCGAGCGGGCCCGCGACAAGGCCAGGGCACGCGAGGTCATCCAGGAGGCCGGCCTGCGCTCGGCCCGCTTCCGGGTGGTCCACAGCCCGGCGGAGGCCGCCACCGCGATGCGCGACCTGGGCGTGCCGGTGATCGTCAAGCCGCAGACGGGCTACGACAGCCTGTTCGCCTGCCCGGCCTCGACGCCGGAGGAAGCCGAGACGGCGGCGGCGCGGCTGCTCGACGGCATCGACCGCGTGCCGGCGCAGATCCGCCCGCAGCTCCGCCGGGGCATCCTGGTGGAGGAGCTGTTGCAGGGTCCGCTGGTGTCGGCCGAGATCGGGGTCGCGCGGGGCCGCTTCCACCGCTTCATGATCTCGGGCCGCACGCGGGCGGCGGAGAACGAGTGCATCGAACTGGGCGCCATCATGCCGGCCGACCTGCCCGAGACGGAGCGCGAGCGCTGCTTCGCCTACGCCGAGGACGTGGCGCGGGCGCTCGGCCTCGATCTCGGCATCTTGCACATCGAGCTGATCGTCACCAGGGACGGCCCCGTCCTGGTCGAGGTGAATCCGCGCCTGATGGGCGGCGTGATGCCCGGCCTCTACAACAACCTGACCGGCGACAACATCTTCGACCATCTGCTGGACATCCATCTGGGCCTGGACGTCCCGGCGCCGGCGCGGGGGGCCGGCGGCTTCATCTCGTCGCGCAAGATCATGGTCCAGGCCGACGGGCGGCTCGCCGACCGGATCGCGCTGGACTGGGTGAGGGACGTCCCGAACCTGATCCATTTCGACCCCTACATCCTGCGGCCCAACGAAGCGGTGAAGCGCCTCGACATCCTGGCGCGCTACCAGATCCGGGGCGAGGATCTGCGGGATGCCGACGCCACGGCGGCCGGGCTGCTCGACCGCTTCGAGGCGGAACTGGGCGTCGCGCTGGTGCGTTAGCCGGGCGCGGAGGGCGGCGTCCGGCCTTGCGGGCGGCACGCGCCGGCCGACGGGACTCGCCCTACGGCTTCGCCGCCGCGCGGAGCGCCGCCTCCAGCCTCCGGACCGCCGCCTCGATCTCAAGGGGCGTGTAGGCGGCGAAGCCCATCAGGAAGCCGGCCTCGCCGCCGCCGGCGTGCAGCCCCGACAGACCGAGAAGCTCGATCCCGGCGCGCCGCGCCGCGTCGATGGCGACGCGCTCCGGGAGGTCGCGCGTCAGCACGCAGGGCATTTGCAGCCCGCCGACGGGAACGCGCGGCTCGACGAAATCCGACAGGTGCCTGGCGACGAGGCCGGCCAGCGCGTCGAGCCGCTGGGCATAGACACCCCGCATGCTGCGGACATGCGCGCCGAAATGCCCGCCCTCCATGAAGCGGGCCAGCGTCAGCTGCGCCATGGTCGCCGTGTGGCCGTCCAGCAGCGTGCGCCCGACCGTCATGGGCTCCACGAGTTGGGGCGGCAGCACCACATAACCGATCCGCAGGCCGGGAAAGAGCGATTTGGTGAAGGTGCCGATGTAGAGGGTGCGGTCGTGCGGATCGAGCCCCTGCACGCAGGCCGTCGGCTTGCCGGCATAGTGGAACTCGCTGTCGTAGTCGTCCTCGATGATCCACGCCCGGTGCCGGGCCGCCCAGTCGATCAAGGCCAGCCGGCGGTCGAGCGCCAGTGTCGCCCCGGTCGGGAACTGGTGGGATGGCGTCAGGGACACCGCCCTGGCCCCTTGCGGGTCGGCCATGATGGGATCGACGCGCATGCCCTGCCGGTCGACGGGAACCGGAACGCAGTCCAGCCCCGCCGCGTCGAACGCCTTGCGCGCGCCGTAATAGGCGGGGTCTTCGATGAAGATCCGGTCGCCGGGATCGAACAGCATGGCCGCGCACAGCGACATCGCCTGCTGCGAGCTGGTCAGCACCAGCACGCGGTCGGCCGTGGCGCGCGCCCCGCGTTCGAGGTTCACGTAGTCGGCGATGGCGCGGCGAAGCGGCTCGGCCCCCTGCGGGTCGCCGTGCAGCAGGGTCTGCGCGCCCGCCTCCCTGCGCACCTGCCGTTCCAGGCGCTCCCAGAGCGCAAGCGGAAAGCTGCGGGTTTCCGGCACGCCGGGGGCGAAGGGGCGCGGCGCCAGCATCTCGCGCACGCCGCCGCCCTGGAAGATGGCGGTTCCGCGCCTGCCGAGGGCCGGGGTCTCGTCGCGCGGCAACCTGTCCCGCCGGGAGGGGCGGCGGAGGGGCGCGAGCGCCGTCATCTCCGCCACGAAGCTGCCGCTTCCCACGCGCCGCTCGATGAAGCCCTCGGCGTGGAGCTGGCCATAGGCTGCCTCGATCGTGTCGCGCGACACCCCCAGCGATCCGGCAAGCGCGCGCGAGGCAGGCAGCGGCTTGCCCGGCGCAAGCGCGCCGTCGACGATCAACTGCCGGATGGCCCGCTGGATCCGCGCGTGGAGCGGCATCGCCGCGTGCGCGGGGTGGGCGATCCACGCCTGGACCGATTCCAGTTGGGAATGCTTGAACAAATGGCCTGGATCCCTGCGGCCGATCGGAAAGGCATATCGGACCATTCGCCGGCCTGCTGTCAAGCCGGTCCTGGGGTGCGGCCGGAGCCGACCGGCCGCGCGGCACGCTGGCAATGAAATGAAGGGCAACAAGAAGTCCAAGCGAACCGAAGGCCGGCCGTGCAAGCGAACGGCAGGCCGGCGCCCCCACAAGGCTCGGTGCTTCGCCTGGTCCTATCACCATTTTCGGAGAAGGGAACAAGCGGATTCCTCCTTCCGCTTTCCTTTGTCTTTGGCAGGATGAAACCATTTGTCGCCGACCATGTTCTTTGTCCATTGACGCCGATCAGAACCGCAGGGGATCGGCTTGAACCACCGATAGGGGATGCCCGCGTGCCTGATCCGTTGCCGATCGCGAAGCTCCAGACCGGAATTCCGGAATTCGACACGATCCTGCGCGGCGGCCTGCCGCGCGAACGGCTCCATCTGCTGGAAGGGGCGCCGGGCACCGGAAAGACCACCATCGCGATGCAATTCCTGTTGCAGGGCCGGAAGGACGGGAAGCGGTGCCTGTACGTCACCCTGTCCGAAAGCACGCAGGAGCTGGTGTCCGCCGCCGCCAGCCATGGCTGGTCGCTGGACGGCATCGGGATCGTCAACCTCGTCCCGCTGGAGGCCCAGCTCGACCGCCAGCAGAGCGTCCTCTACACGTCCGAGGTCGAGCTGGGCGAAACCATGCGCCTGATCACCGACCGCATCGAGAGCGACGATCCGGAGCTGGTGGTGATCGACAGCCTGTCGGAACTGCGCCTGCTGGCGCAGGACCAGCTGCGCTACCGCCGGCAGCTTCTGGCCCTGAAGCAGTTCCTGCAAGGGCGCTCCTGCACCACGCTGGTGCTCGACGACCTGAGCCACCGCGAGGACAGCACGGATCTCCACAGCCTGATGCACAGCGTGATCCATCTGGAGCAGATTGAGCGATCCTACGGCGCGGCGCGGCGGCGCCTGCGGATCGTGAAGATGCGCGGCGCGGACTACCAGAGCGGCTGGCACGACTTCATGATCACCACGCGCAACGTGCTGGTCTTCCCCAGCCTGATCGCCGAGGACCACGAGGCCGAGTTCGCGGTGGCCCTGATGACGAGCGGCCTCGGCGGGCTCGACACGCTGCTGGGGGGCGGGCTGTCGCACGGCAGCACCACCATGCTGCTCGGCCCGTCCGGCGTCGGCAAATCCTCGATCGCCCTGCAATATGTGATGGCCGCGGTGCGGCGCGGCGAGCGGGCCGCCTACTTCTCCTTCGACGAGGGCTTCCACACGCTCCAGCAGCGCAGCAGCGCCCTCAGGATGGACACCGCGCAGGCCGTGCGCGACGGCCGCCTCGGCTGGACGCGGGCGAACCCGTCGCGGCTGTCGCCCGGCCAGTTCGTCTGGCAGGTCCGCCGCGAGGTCGAGGACGAGGGCGCCCGCATCGTCGTGATCGACAGCCTGAACTCCTACCTCAGCACCATGCCGGAGGAACAGGCGCTCATCCTTCAGATGCACGAGCTGCTGACCTATCTGAACAACCAGGGCGTGGTGACCATCCTGATCCTCGCCCAGCAGGGGATCATCGGCGACATCCAGAATCCGGTCGACCTGTCCTTCATGAGCGACACGGTCGTCCTGCTGCGCTTCTTCGAGGCGGGCGGCGAGGTGCGCAAGGCGATCTCGGTGGTCAAGAAGCGGACCGGCATCCACGAGCTGTCGATCCGCGAGTTCCGCCTGTTCCCCGACGGCATGCAGGTCGGCCCGCGGCTGATGGACTTCCAGGGCATCCTGACCGGGACGCCGGAGTATGACGGGTCGCTGGAGCCCTTGCTGCGCGACGGCAAGGAAAGCGCCTGACCCCGTGGCGGCGGACGGCTCGATCCTGATCCTGGCCCCCTACGGCCGGGACGCAGAGGTGATCGGACTCGTGCTGGGCGAGGCCGGCCTCGCCGTGCGCCGCTGCGCCGACGTCGCGGCGGTGTGCGCCACCCCGACGGAGGCGGCGGCGGCCCTGGTTCTCGCCGAGGCCGCCCTGATGGACGGAGGGCTGGAGCGGCTGGCCGGGTGGCTGGCCGGCCAGCCGTCCTGGTCGGATCTTCCGGTGCTGGTCCTGACCGCGCGCGGGCAGCAGCCCGCCGGGAAGGGGCGGTGGGACCTGTTCCAGCGCCTCGGCAACGTCACCCTGCTGGACCGCCCCCTTCAAGCCGAGGCGCTGCGGAGTGCCGCCCGGTCCGCCCAGCGCAGCCGGATGCGGCAGTACCGCTCGCGGATGCACCTGGAGGACATCGCGCGATCGGCCGAGGTGCTGGAGCAGCGCGTCGCCGAACGGTCCCAGGCCCTCGTCACGGAGATGGCGGAACGCCGGCGCGCGCAGGAGGCCCTGCACCAGGCGCAGAAGATGGAGGCGATCGGCCAGCTCACCGGGGGCATGGCGCACGACTTCAACAACGTGCTTCAGGGCATCGCCGGCTGTCTGGCGGTCCTGGACCGGCATGTGCCCGACGGAGCCCCGCGCGCCCTGTTCGAGGCGGCCAGCCGGTCGATCCAGCGGGGCGCGCATCTGACGCAGTCGCTGCTGGCCTTCGCGCGGCGCCAGACCCTGATGCCGCAGGCGACCGACCTGCACGACCTGCTCGACGGCATGCGCCCGTTGCTGGAGCGCTCGCTGGGCGGACTGATCCGGGTCGTCATCCTGGTGTCGCCCGACACGCCGGCGGCGCTGGTCGACCGGGCCCAGCTCGAATCGGCGATCCTGAACCTCGTGATCAACGCCCGCGACGCCATGCCGTCGGGCGGGCAGCTCACGTTGAGCGCCTTCGGCGCCACCTCGGACGCATGGCTCCCGGATTCCGGCGAACCGCCGGCCATCCCGCCCGGCGTCCATGTCGCGGTGCGGGTCGAGGACACCGGCACCGGCATGGACGAGGCGACGCTGGCCCGCGTGTTCGAGCCCTTCTTCACCACCAAGGAGCTGGGCAAGGGATCGGGCCTCGGGCTCTCGATGGTGCAGGGGATGGCGACCCAGTCCGGCGGCGGGGTCCACATCGCCAGCACGGTCGGCGGCGGCACGACGATCACGCTCTACCTGCCGGCGGTTCCCCTGCCCCGTGGCGCCGGTGCCGACGAGCCGGCGGAACCGGACGGCGGCGCCGAACAGACCATCCTGGTCGTGGAGGACGACCCGCTGGTGCGGCTGGGCACGGTGGCGCTCATCGAGGAACTCGGCTACCGGGTGGTGGAGGCCGGCGGCGGCGCGGAGGCGCTGGCGATCCTGCGAAGCGGCCGGCCGGTCGATGCGCTGGTGACGGATTTCGCCATGCCGGACATGAACGGAGCGGACCTGATCCGCGAGGCGCGCCGCCTCCTCCCCGGCTTGCCGGCACTGGTCGTCACAGGGTACGCGGAGATGCGCAAACCGGACCCGAGCATCCGGATCCTGCACAAGCCGTTCTCGCGGAAGCAGCTCTCCGCCTGCCTGACGGCGTTGTTGCAGGACTGAAGGTCCATCGGCTGGCCGGCGGATGACGGGCCGGCGATGGCGGAACCCCGGTCCACCCCGAAGCCCCGCTTCACCCTGAAGCCAGGGTCATATGCTCTTGACCAACCCGTCATTTTCCTCACCTTACGCTTCCCGCTCCTCGCCGGACACTGGCGGCGCGGGCGGGGCAATTGGCAATTCCTTTCGGCCTTCCGGATTGGTCATGAACAAGGTTCCGCACGTCATCCTGGCCGAGGACGAAGATCTGGTGGCCATGAGCCTGTCCATCGCCCTGGAGGACGCGGGCTGCCGGGTCACGGTGACGCACAACGGGCTGGAGGCGCTCCAAATGGATGAAGCGGATCCGGCGGACGTGCTGGTCACGGACATGCGGATGCCGGAGATGGATGGCGCCACCCTCATCCGGATGATCCGTCGCCGCCGTTCCACCCTGCCGATCGTCGTCATGACCGGCTACAGCGACGGTCTTCCCAGGGAGGAGGCGAACCGGTTGGTGCTCCTGCGCAAGCCGTTCGCGCCCGACACGCTCGCCTGGAACGTGCAAAGCCTGCTGGCCGGCACCGGCACCCCCTGAGCCCACCGAGGCGAGCCCACCGAGACAGACCACGCCGGCAAAGAAGGGGCCGCCTTCTCAGGCGGCCCGGAGTTCGGGAGGCCACATGTCACCGACACGGAGACAACAGGCCGTTTCCCCCACCGTCCCGCCAATCGGATGGTCAGTTCCCGAAAAGGTGGAGCGCCGGCCGTCGGCAACCCGGATGGTGGGGGTCCGTCGCGGCAACGGCGCGGACGCATTGGCGGCGCGGACGCGCGGCGACCCACCCGACGCTCATGACCTTCTGCGCAGGGAGCGGGCGCAAGCACCCGCTGTTGTCCGGAGTGATCGTCCTGAACTTTGGGAGACACCCATGGCCATCTATTCGGCACGCCTCACGCGCGACCTGTTCATCACCGGGCTTCGCAACGCCCACGCCGTCGAGAACCAGGCCCTTTCCCTGATCGACCGCCAGCTCGACCGGGTGGTCAGCTATCCGGAGGTCGCCGACCATCTGCGGATGCACCGCGCCGAAACCGAAGGGCAGATCGCGCGGCTGGAGGAAATCCTGGAGGCGCTCAAGGAAAGCCACTCCAGCCTCAAGGACACGGCCATGTCGATGATGGGGAACCTCGCGGCGCTCGGCCACACCTTCGCCGAGGACGAGATTCTCAAGAACTCCTTCGCGAACTTCGCCTTCGAGAATTTCGAGGTGGCGAGCTACCGTTCGCTGCTCGCGGTGGCCGATGCGGGAGCCTTCTCCTTCGCCGTTCCCCTGCTTCAGAAATCGCTCGGGGAGGAGGAGGCGATGGCGGCCTGGATCCTCCAGAACGTGCCGACCATCACCTTGAAGTATCTGGCCCTCAAATCGGCCGACGAGACTGCCGGCCGCTGACCTCCGGTTCCGGAAGCGGGAGGCTCCAGAAAGCGAGCGGGCGGCGGTCCACCCGGCTACGTCGAGGGCCGGCCGCCCCCGCGCACCCTGGCGCTACCCCTCCAAACTTTTCCGGATCTCCTCGTCGAGCCTGTCCGGCGCGTAAGGTTTGCTCAGCAGCGGCCCCAGCGCGTTCGGCGCCGCCGTGCGCTCCAGCTCGGCATAGCCCGTCGCGTAGATCACCTTGATGGCCGGACGGAGCGTGCGCGCGCGTTCGGCAAGGGCAAACCCGTCGAGCCCCGGCATGCGGATGTCGGTGAACAGCAGATCAATGGCCGGCTCGCTCCGGACATGCTCCAGCGCCTCCTCCGCCGAGCCGGCCTCGATCACGCGGTAGCCCATGTCCTCGATGAAAGTGACGGTCATCATGCGGACCAAAGGCTCGTCCTCGACCACGAGCACGGTCGGCGGAAGGGTGGAGGCTTGTTGTTCGTTCCGCATGAAGTCACTCCGCTGCCGGCAAATGGAGGGTGATCGTCGTTCCGTTGCCAGGTTCGCTCGCGACGGTGGCACGGCCGCCCGACTGGGTGGCGAACCCATGGACCTGGCTGAGTCCCAGCCCCGTCCCCCTGCCCGGTGGCTTGGTGGTGAAGAACGGCTCGAAGGCTCGCCGGGCAATGTCCGGGGCCATGCCGGTTCCGCTGTCGATCACCCGGATGCCAACGAACCGATTCGGCGCCGGCTTGCCGTCGATCCGCGCGTCGGTCGGCCATCTGGTCTCGAAACGCAGCGTGCCGCCCTGCGGCATGGCATCGCGGGCATTGACCGCGAGGTTCAGCAGCGCCGCCTCCAGCTCCGCACGGTCGGCCAGGATCGCCGGCACCTCGCCCAGCGCGAGCTCCATCCGGATGCTCTCGGGGAACACACGGCCGAGCACCGCCGCAAGGCCCGTCAGAAGCTCGTTGACATCGAGGGGCTGCGGCTCCAGCCGCTGGCGCCGGGCGAAGGACAGGAGTTGCCGGGTCATCAGTGCGCCCCGTTCGATCGCCTCCGTCGCCTGATCAAGGACGCCGCGGATGCCGGGTTCGCTGGTGCGGCGCCCGACGAGATGGACCGCTCCGCGCAGCACCATGAGAAGGTTGTTGAAGTCATGGGCCACGCCCGAGGTGAGTTGGCCCAGCGCCCGCATGCGTTCGGCGTCGTGGTGCGCATCGGCCGCCTCGCGCCGCAGCCGTGCCATGGTCAGGTTGGCCCGGACCCGTGCAACGAGTTCGCGGGACGAAAAGGGTTTCACGAGATAATCGTCGGCGCCCGCGTCGAGCCCCTCGACGCTGGCCTCCTCGCCGGCCCGAGCGGACAGCAGCACGACCGGAACGTCGCGGGTCGCCGGATCGGACCGCAGCGCCGCCAGCAGCCCGAACCCGTCCAGCCGGGGCATCATCACGTCGCTGAGCACCAGATCGGGTTTCTCGGCGCGGACCGCCTCCAGCGCCTCCACCCCGTCCTCGGCGATGGCGACGGCGAAATCGGGGGCAAGAAGCCGGACAACGTAGTCGCGCATGTCGGCGTTGTCGTCCACGATCAGGACGCGGGCGCGCGTCCCGTCCTCCGCCGTCCGCGCGGGCGCGGCCGGCCGGCCGTCCTCCCGCCGCTCGCCCCAGCGGCCGGCCTCGGCGAGGAAGGCGTCGGCCCGCAAGGGCGTCGGTGAAAGGTCCGCCGCCTGCCCATCCTCCGCCGAGCATACGGCGTCCGGCTCCCAGGGAAGGGTCACCGTGAAGGTGGAGCCCGCATCGACGGCGCTGGCCAGGGTCACGTCGCCCCCGTGCAGGCGCGCCAGTTCACGCACCAGCGCGAGGCCGATGCCGGTCCCCTCGTGGGTCCGTGCCCGAGCCGACGCGATCCGGTGGAACCGCTCGAAGATCCGCTCCTGGTCCTCGGCGGCAACGCCGGTCCCGGTGTCGCTCACCGCCAGCGCGACCCCCTCCGGCGATGCCGTCAGGCGCACGGCGATGCCGCCGGTCAGCGTGTGCTTCAGCGCGTTGGACAGCAGATTCAGGATGATCTTCTCCCACATGTCGCGGTCGATCGCGACCGTCCGGGACAGCGGCCCGCACGCCACCTCGAAGCGCAGGCCGGCCGTCTCGACAGCCGAGCGGAAGGAACCGGCGATGTCGGCGGTGAAGGCCGCGAGATCGGTCGCCTCGAACCGGATCCGCGTCCGCCCCGCCTCGATGCGCGCGAAGTCGAGCAGCGCGTTGACCAGCTTCAGCAGGCGCAGCCCGTTGCGATGGATCGTGCGCAGCCGCTCGCGGTCGGCGGCGTCCCAGGCCGCGGCCTTGGGCAGAAGCTCCTCCAGCGGCCCGAGCAGGAGGGTCAGCGGCGTGCGGAATTCGTGGCTGACGTTGGAAAAGAAAAGCGTCTTGGCGCGGTCCAGCTCCGCCAGCACGTCGGCCCGCCGCCGCTCGGCCTCGTAGGCCAGCGCGTTGCCCAGGATGACGGCCATCTGCCCGGCCAGGAGGTCCAGGAAGGATCGGTATCCCTCGTCCAGCGCGCGGTTCGGGCTGGTGCCGGCGATCAGAACGCCGATGGGAGCCCCGTGCCCGGAGCGGCCGATCGGCTGGCTCACGGCGACACGCACCGGGTCGCCCCAGGGGCCGGCCGGCTTCGTGACGCGCCGGTCGACGGCTCCGGTCACCACCGTCCCGCCCGCCGCCGCGCCGCGCAGCCCCCAGGGATCGGGCCCGCCGCCGTGCAGCGACAGTTTTTCCGGAACGCCGAGATCGGCCGCGGACAAGCCGACGGCGCCCTGAAGCGCGAGCTCCGTCCCCTCGGGATTGGTAAGGTAGAGCAGCAGGAAGGGCAGATCCAGGGGATGCTGCGCCACGATCGCCATCGAGTCCCGGCAGGCCGCCTCCACGCTCCGCGCCTCTCCGGCTTTCGCGGCCAGATCGCGCAGCAGCCCGATCCGCCGCTCGCCGACGATCTGGGGCGTCACCTCGCTGCACACCGCCAGCATGCCGACGATCCGCCCGTCGTCGTCCTCCGCCGGGGCGTGGGACACGCTGAAATAGGCTTCCTCGGGGTAGCCGGCGCGTTCCAGCAACAGGAGCAGCGCCGGTGTCCAGTTGGCGATCCCCGTGCGCATCACCTCGCCGATCATGGGCCCCAGCGTGTCCCACGCCTTGGCGAGCGTGATCCGGATGTCGATGCCGAGCGCTTCGGGGTGCTTGTCGCCGATCAGTTCCGCGTAGGCGTCGTTGTAGAACTGGATGAAGTGGGGCCCCCAAGTCAGGATCATCGGGTAGCGGGAGGCCAGGAGCGTCCGGACCGTGGCCCTCAGGCTCTGCGGCCAGCCGTCCACCGGACCGACCGGCGTGCGCGACCAGTCGAGATCGCGCATGATGGCCGCGGCCATGCCCGGCCGATCGAACACCCCTTTCCCGCCCCGGCCACCATCACGCATCCCGACTCACAGCCCTCGGTGAACCCACACCGCTTATATAGGGCTGCAACCGCCGCGACCACCAACAGTCCGCCGCAAGCCCAGACGGTGGAACGCCTCGGCCAGCGCGCGGCCGATGCCGGAGGTGGCGCCCGTGATGAAGATGGTGTTGCCGGTGAGCTGCATGATCGGTCGTCCTTTGGCGTGGCGCTGGGGGTTCAGGCGGCGGGCGGCGCGGCGCGGTAGCGCGCGGCGGGTTCGCTGCGGGACAGGTTGGGCAGCATCGCCTGGCGGGCGGCCTCGTAGGCCTGCCACTGGGCGGCGTCCGGCAGGGCCGGGATGGTCACCAGTTCGCCGGCGTCGAGCCCGGCCAGCGCCGCGTCGACCATGGCGGAGGCGGGCATGACGATCTCACCCGGCAGATGCTCCACCGGCGTGCCGGCGGCGCTCCAGAAATCGGTGGCCGTGGCGCCGGGCAGCACCGCCTGCACCCGCAGCCCCTGGCCCGCCAGTTCGTGATGCAGTGACCGGGTCAGCGCCAGGACGAAAGCCTTGGCCCCGCCATAGACGCCGTTGAGGATTTCGGGCCCGATGGCGACGATGGAGGCGATGTTGACGATGGTGCCGCGCCCGCGCGCCGCGAAGGCGGGGGCGGCCGCGTAGGTCAGCCGCATCAGCGCCGTCACGTCGAGGTCGATCATCCGTTCCATGGCGTCGACATCGGCCGCCAGCAGCGGGGCGGTCGCGCCGACACCGGCGTTGTTGACCAGCATGGTGAGGCTGGCGTCGGTCGCCAGCACCTGCTCCACCGCGCTCCGGTCGGCCTTGTCGCCCAGATCGGCGGCGACGACCTCGACGGAGCGGCCGGTGCGGTCGGCGATCCGCGCGGCGAGGCCGGCGAGCTTGCCGCGGTTGCGGGCCACCAGGATCAGGTCGTGGCCGCGGGCGGCCAGGCGGTCGGCATAGAGCGCGCCGATGCCGGAGGAGGCGCCGGTGACGAGCGCGGTGCCGAGAGGGGAGAGGCTCATTGGGTCTTTCATCCTGTCTTCGTGGCCTGCGTCGGTGACGCCCGGTGTGAGGACAGGTTTAAAACGTCTGGCAGCTGTCTTGAATGTCGTATATCCCTCGTTTCAGGACATCAGGGGTTTTCGCCATGCGCATCGGCTTCGTGATCTTTCCAGGCTTCCAGATGATGAGCCTGGCCGCCGGCTCGGTGTTCGAGTTCGCCAACCTCTGCGCGGGCGAACCGTTCTATGAGCTGACCACCCTGTCGGAGCACGGGGGGGCGGTGCGCAGCTCCACCGGCATGGCGGTGGACAGCATCCCCTTCGCCGGCGAGACGTTCGACACGGTGCTGGTGGGCGGCGGGGTGGAGGTGCCGAGGCCGAGCGACGGGCTGCGCGCCTGGATCGCCGGCCGTCTGCCCGGCGTGCGTCGTCTCGGCGCGATCTGCACCGGCGCGTTCGTGCTCGCCGAAGCCGGGCTTCTGGACGGGCGCCGCGCCACCACCCACTGGCTGGTGGCGCGCGAGCTGGGGGAGCGGTTTCCAGCCGTCCAGGTGGAGGAGGACCGCATCTTCATCATCGACGGGCCGGTCTGGAGTTCGGCCGGCATGACGGCGGGGGTCGATCTGGCCCTGGCGATGGTGGAGAAGGATCTCGGCAGCGACCTCGCCCGGTCGGTTGCCCGCAAGCTGGTGATGTATCATCGCCGCGGCGGCGGCCAGACGCAGCATTCGGAGCTGCTGGAGATGACGGCCAAGTCCGACCGCATCGAAGCGGCGCTGAGCTACGCGCGCCGGAACCTGACGAGCCAGCTTTCGGTGGAGGAGCTGGCGGGCGCCGCAGCCTTGAGCCCCCGCCAGTTCAGCCGCGCCTTCCGCGCGGAGACCGGGCAATCCCCGGCCAAGGCGGTGGAGCAATTGCGGCTGGAGGCCGCGCGGCTGATGCTGGAGCAGACCCGGCATCCGGTCGAGATCATCGCGCGGGAGAGCGGCTTCGCCGATCCGGAGCGCATGCGGCGCGCCTTTTTGCGCGCCTTCGGCCAACCGCCCCAGGCGATGCGGCGGGCGGCGCGCCCGACGGCGTGATCCGCCGGGCGGCGCGGGCGGCGGGCGCAGGGCTGGGCAGCCGCCGCGCGCTCCATTTGCGAATCGCTCGCAACTGATGCTATGGTCCGGGCGCCGGCAAGGGAATCGGGGGCCGGTGAAGCGGGAGCGCGACCGGACCGGCCCGCGTTCCGATCCCACGGCAAGAGGACCGCCCGCCATGGACAGTCTCCGCAAGACCGGACCGGACGTGTTCCAGGTCGGCCCGCAACTGCTGGCCCGTCTCGCCGGTCCGGAGTCCGGCTGGCGCGACCACGCGCTGCCGCGCGACGACGGCGCCGTGCGCTTCCGCACCGGACGGATCGGGCCGGGCATCAGCCTGACCAGCAGCGACTGCCGCCTGCGCGGCGACTACCGGTCGCGGATCGACCATGGCGGGGCGGTCGGGGTGCTGGCCTTCGGCCTGTCTGGCACCAGCCTGTTCGGCTGCGGCGACACGGCGCCGCGCCACACGGTGCGCGCCGGGGACGTCTGGCTGTTCCGTCTGGACGACGCGCCCATCACCCGGCTGACCCCGGCGCAGGAGCGGGCCGGGATGCTGGCGGTCAAGTTCGACCTGGACCGCGTCGGCGAGGCGCTGGACGGCGCCGGCCTGAACCGGATGCCGGGCGGAACCCGCGCGGTCCGGCTGGGCCGGTCGGAGTCCGGCGCCGGCCGGTTGCGCCTGCTGCTGGACAACGGCCTCGCCTCGCCGCTCGACCGGCTGATGGCGGAGAGCGCGGCGCTCGGCATGCTGGCGCATTGGCTGGCGCCGCTAGCGGCGGCCCGCTCCACGGCCGGCGGCACGGCAAACAGCGGCGCGGCGGACGGCGGCGCGCTGGGCGACGGGGAGCGGCACGGTCTGGCGCGGGTGGCGGACCTGCTGCTGTCCGACCTCTGCCACCCGCCCTCGCTGGAGCGGCTGGCCGAGGCGGCGGGGATGAGCCACGCGCGGCTGAACCGCTGCTTCCGCAAGGCCTACGGCCGGACCGTCTTCGCCTGGCTGCGCGACCACCGGCTGGAGCGCGCCGAACATTGCCTGAGGGAGGGCGGACAGAGCGTCACCGAGATCGCCTTCCTCTGCGGCTTCAGCAGCTCCAGCCATTTCGCCGCCGCCTTCCGCGAGCGGCATGGGTGCAGCCCGGCCGAATTCCGCCAGCGCCGCCGGGACCGGCGATAGCGACACCGGCCGTTCGGCGTCTGTCCCATCCCGTTCCGCCGATGACGGCGGCGGCGGCGCGGCGCGCGTAGGGTCGTCGGCCCCCACTCGGCTCCGGAACCATCATGACCACCGCGACGACCGCCACACCACCCACCGCGCCCCACACCGAGCCGGGTGACCGGAAGACACCCGCCGCCGCCGCCCTGTTCGGCGGGCTGCTGGCGAACGGCGCCGGCCATTCCTTCCTGCTGATCGTGCTGCCGCCGCTGGGGCGGAGCCTTGGCTTCGGGGATGTGCGGACCGGGATGCTGCTCAGCCTCTCCGCCCTGCTGCTGGTGGTGGCCGGGCCGGCCTGGGGGCATGTCTGCGACCGCTGGGGCCGGCGCCGCGTGCTGGTGGCCGGGCTGGCCGCCGCCGCCCTGTTTCCCGCGGCGATGGCGGCGATCCTCGCCGGCCACGCCGGGGGGGTCCTGTCGAGCGACGCGGCCTTCGCCCTGCTGCTGGCCGCCCGGCTGGTCCAGTCGGCCCTGTCGGCCGGAATCATGCCGGCGGCCCAGGCCTTCCTCGCCGACGTGACCAGCGCCGACCGGCGGGCCGGCGGCATGGGGATGATGGGAGCCGCCTTCGGGCTTGGCGCCATCCTCGGCGGCGCTCTCGCCTGGCGGATGGGTGGGACGGATCCCGCCGCGGCCCTGCTGGCCATCGCCGCGCTGATCGCCGCCGGGACGCTGGCGGTCTGGCTCCGCATCGACGAACCGGCGCGGAAAGACGGCGCGGCGGCGGTCCCGCCAGGAGGATGGCCTCGGGGACGGGTCCGTCTGGCGGACATCCGCCCCTTCCTGGCGATCACGCTGTGCGGACTGATGGCCTACAGCCTGTTGCAGCAGGTCACGGCGCTGCGCCTCCAGGACGCCTTCGGTCTGACTCCGGTGGACTCGGTGCGGCGCGGCGGCGCCATCCTGGCGCTCACCATGACGGTCATGGTGGCGACACAGGGGCTGGCGGTGCGCTGGCTGGGCTGGCCGCCCGTCCGCCTGCTGCGGGCCGGGGCCGTCACCGCGACGCTCGCCCTGTTGGCGGCGGCGCTGGCGCCCTCGCCCGCCCTGCTGACGGCGGCGATGGCCGGGCTGGGCGGCGGGCTGGGCCTGCTGTTGCCGGGCAACCTTGCCACGCTCAGCCTGCGGACACCCCCGGACGCGCAGGCGCGGACCGCCGGCCTCAACGGCGTCGGGCAGGGGATCGGCATGGCCGCCGGCCCGCTGCTGGGGGCGGCGCTGCACCAGATCTCGCCGGCGATGCCCTATTGGGCGGGCGTCGCGATCCTGTGCACGGTGTGCGCGCTGGCGTTCCGTGGGCGCCGGCCGGCCCGTTCGCCGGCCGGCCCCTTCGCCGAATGACGCGTTCGCCGGATGACGGGAAACGTTCGGCGTTTGGGCGCCCGCCCCCGGCGCTTCGCCTAGCCTCGCCCCCGGACTTCAGCGAGGATAACCGTTTCGATGACGCACCCACCGCTCGGCACGCCGCGTGCCCTCCCGCTCTCATCGGCTCTGCTCTGTCTGGCCCCGCTTTTTCCGGCGATCACCGGCCAGGCGCTGGCCGCCGACCCGCCGGATGCCCCAGCCGCCGTCGAGCTGGCCCCGGTGACGGTCGAGGCCCGGCAGTGGAAGGAGGACGTCCGGCGCACCCCCGGATCGGTCGAGGTCCTGACTCCGCAGGAACAGGACAGCCCGCTGTCGGGCGGACTGGCGGTGGTCGCCAAGCGCTCGCCGAACGTCCGGATCGAGCAGTCGTCGGTGCAGACGCGGATCGTCGTGCGCGGCATGACCGGCGCCGACACCACCTTGCAGGATCCGCTGGGCTTCTTCGTGAACGACGTCGCCCTGCCCCACGGCGCCACCCAGGCGCCCCGGCTGCCCGACCCCGCCGCCCTGGAAATCCTCAAGGGGCCGCAAGGCAGCCTCTACGGCCGCAACACCGAGGCCGGCGCCGTCAAGGCCGCCTCCGCCGATCCGACCTGGACGCCGTCCGGCTGGGCCAGCCTGTCCACCGGCTTCCAGGACGGTCCCGACGGCTGGCGTCCCACCGTCACGGCGACCGGGCGGGTGTCGGGTCCGCTGGGCGGCGACAGCGTGGCCGGCTCGCTGGCCTTCCGCGCGGAGGACGCCAAGGGAACCGGGCTCAACCGCTTCGACGGGTCGAGGAACGGCGCCGAGACCGGCCGATGGACCTTGTCCGGCGGCCTGGAGGCCCGGCCCGACGACGACACCGACATCCGCCTGAAGAGCATCGTCGAGCGGGCGGAACTGGGCAAGGCGCGCCTGCGCTATTTGTCGGGCCCCCACGCCACCGGCCGCTTCATCACCAGCTACGACACCCCCTCCTGGGACGATTCCACCAGCGCGGTGCAGTCCCTGCGCATCGACCGGCGCGGCGACGGGTTCGACCTGACCAGCGTCACCGGCTGGACCCACTACCGGCGCGATTTCCAGATGGATCTCGACGGCACGCCGCTTCCCACCCTGCCGACCCTGTCGGCCCACCGCGACGACGCGCTGTCGCAGGAGATCCGCCTGACCTCCGCCGATCCGCGGGCGCGGCTGCGCTGGCTGGCCGGGCTCTACGCCCACCGGGAATGGACAAGGCTGGATTTCCGCATCGGCACCCCGCGCGTCCGCCGTGAGACCGCCATCGACCAGACCGGGCTGGCCGGCTTCGGGCAGGTGGAAGCCGGCCTGACCGACGCCCTGCGGCTCGGGCTGGGCGGCCGGCTCGAATGGATCGGCCAGAGCGGCCGGCAGACCCTCTCCGGCGCGGCCGGGCACGCCGTCTACGGGCAGGATCTCCGCCACACCACGCTGCTGCCGCGCGTCAGCCTGTCCTACGAGGCCGGGCCGGGCGCCACCCTCTACGCCTCCTACGCGCGCGGCTATCTGCCGGGCGGCTACAATTACGGCACGGCGGTGAGCCGCGACACGCTGGCCTACGCGCCCGAGCACAGCTGGACCGCCGAGGCCGGCGTCAAGGGCCGCTTCGCCGGCGGGCGCGGCGAGGCCGGACTGGCGGTCTTCCACACGCGCACGACCGACAAGCAGATCCTCGATCTGGTGCCCGGCGGCACCCAGAAGGTCAGCAACGCCGCCGAGGCCGAAATCCTCGGCGCCGAGCTGTCGCTGACCGGGCGGTTGAGCGAGCGCTGGACGCTGTTCGGCAGCGGCGGCCTGCAACGGGCCAAGGCGACCGCCTACGCCGTCACCGTCAGCCGCAACGGCGTGCTGGTGCCGGCCGACCTGTCGGGCAACCGCCTGCCGATGGCGGCGCACGCCACCTACGCGCTGAGCGTCCACTACGACGAAGGCGAGCGGGGGTGGTTCGGGCAGCTGGGGGTGAACGGCTCCGGCCCCTATTTCTTCGATTCGGAGAACACGCTGCGGCAATCAGCCTTTGCGCTGGTCGACGCCGAGATCGGCTACCGCTTCGCCGCGGTGGAGCTCGCGCTGTGGGCCGGCAACCTGTTCGACCGGAACGTCCACGCCCGCGCCGTCCGGGCGCCGCTCGGCGTGCTGGCCGAGGACGGGGCCGCGCGCGAGGTCGGGTTGCGCGTCAGGGCGGCGTGGTGACGGCCATGAGCAGGCAATCCCCTGAACAATCCCCCGCCACCCTTCCCGGCGACGTCGCGCTGCCCGCCCGGCTGTTCGACCTGATCCAGGCGCCGCTGCGCTGGCAGCTGCTCGCGGCCGGGCTGGAATTCGGCCTGTTCGACCGGTTGGCCGCGCCCGCGACGGCGGCCGATCTGGCGGCCGACCTGTCGCTCGACGCCGGGCGCCTCGGCCATGCGCTCGACGCGCTGGCCGCCATGGAGCTTCTGGTCAAGAGCGACGGCCGCTACCGCCTTGCGGAGGCGGCGGCGCCCTATCTGCGCGCCGACGGCGAGCGGTCCCTGCGCGATCTGCTCACCACCCTGCCCCGGCTGCGGCACGGCGACGTCGCGGCGCTGCTGCGCGGCGAGGCCGGCGGCGCGCCGCTCGACATGGCGGCGCCGGAATTCTGGGACCGCTCGGCCTTCAGCCTGCGCGCCTTCCATCGCGGCATGGGAGCGGCGGCGATGGTCGCCGTTCTGGAAAGCCTGCCGGAATGGCCTTCGGCCCGGCGCTTCCTCGATGTCGGCGCCGGATCGGAGACGCTGGCGCTGGCGGTCGCGCAGCGGCGGCCGGACATGACCTCCGCGCTGGTCGATCTGCCGCCGATGGCCGACCGGATCGCCGGACGGCTGGCGGCGGCCGGACCGGCGGGCCGCCGCGTCGCGGTGATCGCCGGCGACTTCAACGACGTGGCGTTCGGCGATCCGGAGAAGGGCGGCGGGTACGACGTGATCTGGGCGTCGCTGACGCTCTACTACGCCCGTGACCTCGTGGCGCTGCTGGCCAAGGCCCGGCGGGCGCTGGCGCCGGGCGGCGTCTTCGTCAGCCTGCACGAGGGGTTGACGGCGGAGCGCAGCCGGCCGGAAACCCACGTCGTCGGGCGGCTGGTGGCGGCCCTGCGCGGGCAGGACCGCTCCTTCGACCGGGGCGCCATCGCGGCGGCGCTGTCCGCCGCCGGCTTCGCCCGGGTGGAGAGCCGGGACGTCGCGACCGCCTTCGGCCCGTTCCGGCTGGATTGCGGGCGGGATTCGTGATGGTCCGGGGCACGGCTCCGGGCCGACCACCCGGCAACCTATCCGGCGGAACGGCGTGCCCGGGCGCGCTCCACCACCACGCCCTTCAGGGAAGGCGGGACGCGGGTCCGCTCGATCCAGACCACCGAAAGACCGGCCAGACGGCATTCGGCCGCCAGTTCACGGCCGTTCTCGTAACGGTGCTGGTCGAGCATCGGCCACGCGTCCAGCATCCGGTAGTCGAACGGACGGCCGAGCCGGAAATCGGTGAAACCCTGGAAGAATTTCGGGTGCAGCAGCACCGGCCTGGCCTGGCGCCAGGACCGCGCCCCCCGGATGCGGTTGTTGGTCGCCCCGCTCATTGAAGCACCCGCGAGGCCGGCCAGTCCCGCAGGTCGCGGGCAAGCCGTTCGAGCAGGCGTCCCGTGCGCGTCGGACCATGCAGGGCCGCGAGGCGGTCCACCGCCTCGATCATCATCGCCCAGGCCACGGCGCGCTCGGGCACCTCCCCCTGCGCCCACAGGCTTCGCACCAGGGTCAAGGCATCCGCCAACTCAGCGGATTTCCCCTCGGCTTCCTTCACGCCCGCCTCCATCCGTCAAATGATATGTTACGATATAACATATCATTTGACGAACGACACCCGTCCCGTGGCTTTCGATGCCGCGCTACGACACGGCGGCGGGAGCGGTGTCATGGTTCATTGTAGCCGACCGGAAAGACACGCAGCTCGTAACGGGCCGGGTCGTTCCGGAAGAACAGACCGCCAGAACGTTCCGAATTGCCGGGAAGGAAGTCGAGCGTTGCCTCGCTCGCCTCCACGACGGCACCACCCTGCCGCAATTCGCCACGGATATGCAGCGCCGCGGCGGTGGCGCCCGCCGCGTTCATCGCCCGGAACCGGACGACGTGGCTCTCCCCGGCTGGCTTCGGCGGCTCGGTTTGGATCGTGATGGTGGGATTGCCGCGCTCGGGGGTCAGCGCGACAGACACCATGAACCCGATCATCGCGACGGTGATGACGACGCCGAGCGCGGCGACCAGCTGTTCCCACATCCGCGCGGAGCCGGCGCGTGTCCGGTCCGCATCCGCCTCCCGCGGGGATTCCGGTTTTCCGTTCCGCGCCTTCGCCACATCGGTTCTCCTTGGTTCGGCATGGGGACCTACAGGATGAGGCGTGCCGCCGCCGCGCCGACGGACGAGGGAAAGCCGAGCACGACGGCGGCGCTCAGCACGTCCCCGATGCCGGTTCCGTCGGTCCGTCCGAACGTCCAGAGCAGGTAGAGGCAGATCAGCAGGACGATGACGTAGCCGACCACGGTGAAGCGTACGAACAGCGTCCAGAAGCCGACGCCCTCCGGAAACTCCGACCCGCCGGGGAAATCGATGCTGTAGACGAAGGCGTGCATGATCACCAGCGACAGAAGGATCAGCGCCAACTCCCGCCAGGGGTCCATCATGTAGGACAGTTGGATCATCTCTTCGGTCGGCGCGACGTTGAGGCCGAGGAACAGGGCGCCGACGCCCATCAGGAACAATTCGCCGGGGTAGCTGGGGTCCTGGCGGTCCTCGTCGGCGTCGCGACGCTGCTGGCCGAGCTGGCCGCGGGCCAGCATGGCGCCGATGCTGCCGGGAAAGCTCTGCAACGCGATCTTGCCGATGACCTCCTGCCTGGTCATCCCGGTGTCGATAACCTTGAAGAGGAACAGCACCGCCGCCGCCATCAGCACCGCGACGGCGACCGCGACGAAGGCGTCGGTGACGTCCTCGCCCACGCTCCTCGTCCGCTCGAAGCCGACGAAGCGGGACAGCCCGACGAGCAGCGGAATCTGCACCACCAGCAGAAGGACCAGCCGCCACGGGTTTATGGAAAAGCCGATCTGCCACATCTCCATCGTCATCAGCATGGGCAGGGCGAAGATCAGGGCACCGGCGAAAGCCCGTGCCAGGCCGACGGCAAAAGCCGGGTCGATGCCGTTGGAAGCGGTCGCATCGGCGGACATGCTGGTTCCGAAGCCTCCGGTTATCAAGCGATCCGAACCGCCCGTCCAGGGGAGCGTCGGCCTGTCGCGGGGACACCACATGCTTCAACGTGGCCGCGAGGACGGGGTTCCCTTGCCCCGGCCCCCTCCGGTGGAGCGAATGGCTGACGCGCCGGACCCGGCGCGGAGCCCCCGCCGGACGGCACCGGCCAGCGCCGCCGATCTTCGCGTTCCGTCGGGGACCGCCAGACGCTATGGTGGCCCGGCTCCCGTGGCGCCCGCAGCGGGTGGACCGGCAAGCCGAGGGGAGGACATGCAGCCTATCATTGAGATCCGTGGGTTGGAAAAGACCTACGCGTCCGGCTTCCAGGCCCTGAAGGGGGTCGATCTCGACATCCGCCGTGGAGAGATCCTCGCGCTGCTCGGCCCGAACGGCGCCGGCAAGACGACGCTGATCAGCATCGTCTGCGGCCTCGTCCGGGCGACGGCCGGCAGCGTGACGGTGGATGGCCACGACATCGTGCGCGACTGGCGCGCCGCGCGCGCGCTGATCGGCCTCGTCCCGCAGGAGCTGACGACCGAGGCGTTCGAGAGCGTCCGGGCGACCGTCAGCTTCAGCCGGGGCCTGTTCGGCAAGCCTCCCGACCCGGCGGTGATCGAGCGGATCCTGAAGGACCTGTCCCTGTGGGACAAGAGGGACACCAAGGTCATGGCGCTGTCCGGCGGCATGAAGCGGCGCGTGCTGATCGCCAAGGCGCTGTCGCACGAGCCGCGCATCCTGTTCCTGGACGAGCCGACCGCCGGCGTCGACGTGGAGCTTCGCCGCGGCATGTGGGAGATGATCGGGCGGCTGCGCGACAGCGGCGTCACCATCATCCTGACCACCCACTACATCGAGGAGGCCGAGGAGATGGCCGACAGCATCGGGGTGATCTCCGGCGGGCGGATCATCCTGGTGGAGGGAAAGGCGGCGCTGATGGAAAAGCTGGGCAAGCGGCTGCTGACCCTGAGCTTGCAGAACCCGCTGGACGCCATCCCGGCCGAACTCGCCGGCTATCCCCTGACCCTGTCGGACGACGGGCGGGAGCTCGTCTACCGGTTCGACGCGCAGCACGAGCACACGGGCATCGCCGGGCTGCTGCGCAAGCTGGGCGATCACGGCATCGATTTCACGAACCTGCGCACCGAGGAAAGCTCCCTGGAGGAGATCTTCGTCAGCCTGGTGAAGGAGCGGGCATGAACTTTCATGCGATCAGGGCCATCTATGTCTTCGAGCTGGCCCGCACCTGGCGCACGCTGTTCCAGAGCATCGCCGGCCCGGTGATCTCCACGTCGCTGTACTTCATCGTCTTCGGGGCGGCCATCGGCGGACGCTTCGCGTCGGTGGAGGGCGTCAGCTACGGCGCCTTCCTCGTGCCCGGCCTCGTCATGATGTCGGTTCTGACGGAGAGCGTGTCGAACGCATCCTTCGGCATCTACATGCCGCGCTACTCCGGCACGATCTACGAGGTGCTGTCGGCCCCGATCTCCGCCTTCGAGACGGTGGTCGGCTACGTCGGGGCGGCGGCGACCAAGTCCATCATTCTCGGCACGCTGATCCTGCTGACGGCGCGGCTGTTCGTGGAGTTCTCCATCGTCCACCCGTTCTGGATGATCGCTTTTCTCGTGCTGACCTCGGTGACCTTCAGCCTGCTCGGCTTCATCCTGGGCATCTGGGCCAACGGATGGGAAAAATTGCAGATCGTGCCGATGCTGATCGTGACGCCGCTGGCCTTCCTGGGCGGGAGCTTCTATTCGATCACCATGCTGCCGCCGTTCTGGCAGAAGGTCGCCCTGTTCAACCCGGTCGTCTATCTGGTCAGCGGCTTCCGCTGGAGCTTCTACGGCACCGCCGACGTGCCCGTCGCGCTGAGCCTCGCGATGACCGCGCTGTTGCTGGTGATCTGCCTCGCCGTGGTGTGGTGGATCTTCCGCACGGGCTACAGGCTGAAAAACTGAGGGGCGGTTTCACCGCCGGGCCCACGCCGGAAGGCGCGGGCCGAGGCGGAGCGGGCGCGCCGGGATGGAGCGGCCTGCGTTCAGGCGGTCCGAAAACCACGGCGCTTGCGGCGGCGGCTGAAGCGGTCGATGCGCTCCATGAGGTCGCCCACGGCGGCGGCACCCTCGACCTCGCCCGAATGCAGCAGCACACGAACATAGGTGTCGAGCGCGTTCAGGACGGCCTGCTCGTCGCTCATGCCCTGGGCCGGCCGGCCCAAGCCGTCGACCATCAGGGTTTCGCAGTCGGCGAGCGCCTCGGCCACCGCGTTGATGGCCCGGTCGAGGCCAACCTCATCACCATCGAGGGCGGTGAGAACCGGCTCGAGCAGGTCGGGAAAGCGCGGCCGGTTCTCGGAACGTCCTGCCATGCTGCACTCCGTCGCGTGATGGGAACAGGTCCCGTTCGGGCCGGCCGCGTCACGCGGCCGGTCGGGATGCCGGACCTCCGGCAAGACGCGCCCGGCCCCGGTCGAGAACCCTGGTCAGGCCGCGAGGCAGGCGGTCCCGCTCTCCTCGTCCGCACAGGCCGGCTCCGTCCATGCCACCAGCTCCCGCCCGTTGTTGGCGAGACGCCAAGGTTCGATGCGGCCGACCACCGCCGTGCCCTCGCGGGCCAGGCGCAGAATGTCACCATCCTGCGGGATCAACGCCCGTTCCACACCGCACGCGCGGGCCAGCCGGGCGTGGGCCTCCAGATGCTCCAGCGTGCCGTGCACCGGCACCGCGAAGCGCGGGCGGACCAGACCGTACATGCGCCGGAGGTCGTCGCGCTTCGGGTGCCCCGAGACGTGGACCGGCGCATCCGCCGGGGTCAGCACCGCCACCCCGGTGGCCCGCAGATGATCCTTCACGCAGGCGAGCGCCTCCTCGTTGCCGGGGATGGCGCGGGCGGAGAAGATGGCGGTGTCGCCGCGCTCCAGCCAGAGGTCGCGGTGTTCGTTGCGGGCCAGCCGGCTGAGCGCCGCCCGCTCCTCTCCCTGGCTGCCGGTGCACAGGAAGACGAGGTTCCGGCGATCCGTCCAGGAGGCTTCAAGAGGGCTCATGAAGGCCGGCACGCTGTCCAGATAGCCGCAGGCGCGCGCCGCCTTCTCCATGCGCAGCATGGAGCGGCCGACCAGCACGACCTTGCGGTCGTTGGCCGCGGCGGCCTCGGCCACCGCCTTCATCCGCGCCACGTTGGACGCGAAGCCGGTCACGGCGATCGCCCCCCCGCACCCGGCGAAGGCATCCATCAGGCCGGCACGGGCGTCGGCCTCGGAACCGGTGGAGCCCTCCACGTCGGCGTTGGTGCTGTCGCACAGCATCGCCAGAACGCCGTCGTCGCCGAGGCGCTGCAAGGCGTCGAGGTCCGTTGGCCGGCCGACCAGCGGATCGGGGTCGAATTTCCAGTCACCGGTGTGCAGCACCGTGCCCGCCGGCGTGCGGATGGCCAGGGCCATCGGCTCCGGGATCGAGTGGGTGACCGCGATGGTCTTCACCTCGAAGGGGCCGAGCGCCAGCGTGTCGCCGATGGCGAACTCGCGGATGCGGACCTGACGCAGGGTGCCGGCCTCCTTCATGCGCTCGCGGATCACATGGGCGGCGAACGGGCTGGCATGGATCGGGCAGGTCAGGCGCGGCCACAGATGGTGGATGGCGCCGATGTGGTCCTCGTGAGCGTGGGTCACGACCAGCCCGACGACGTCCTGCATCCGCTCCTCGATGAAGGCCGGATCGGCCATCAGGGAGTCGATGCCCGGCGCGTCGTCGCCCATGAAGGCGACGCCGGCGTCGACGATCAGCCATTTCCCGGCGTGGCCGTAGAGCGCCATGTTCATGCCGATGCGCGAGCAGCCGCCCAACGGCAGGAACAGCACCTCATCGGTGCCGGGCACCGGCCCCGTCATCGGCTGGCGGCGCCCGCCAGACCCGTGGGGGGCCTGTCCGGACGACCACCCGCGCTGCGGGCGTGGATGGTCGCCCGACGCCTTACGGCGCCGCTTGGGATCAAACGTCATTCTGTTCTGGTCTTTCGAAGCCGGCATTCGACGCTGCCGGAGGGCGTGCATCGCTCGTCGATGCGCAAAGGGTCTCCCCGGCCACGCCGCGGCGCCACGATGCCGGGGCGGCATCGCGGCGGCCAGACAAGCTCGGCCGGGGAGGAAGGCGCGCTGCGTTCAGCGGCGCCGATCCGGAAAACTGGGGAAAGCGGGACCGCGAAAGGTCCTGGCGACAACGATCTGATGACAACGATTTGATGACAATCGCTTGGTGATGAGGACAATGGCGAAGACACATCCCGGACACGGGTGGCTGATGCCCGGCCCTTGCCCCGGTCCTCGCAGGGATCGGACGGCAAGACCCGGAGCCGGAGGCGTCCACGCCCTCCTTTCGGGTGGCGCGTTCGAGCCGTTCGGCGTCTGGGAAGGAAGCTGGACGGAAAAGCGTCCATCTGGACGCCGAACCTATATGAGGTGAATCCCCCGTCTTTCAAGTCCCGGACGGCACAATCTTCAAAGTTGCGCTGCGAATGTTTGCCGGCGGGCGACGGCCGCCGCCTGGGGTCGCCTGGGTGGGCATGTCGTCGGCGGGACTGGCGGCGGCAGGACTGGCGGCGGCGCGCCAGCCCCTCCCCAACGCCTTCCGGAACATGCCAGCGCTGCCGCCGCTCGGCGCGGTCCGGATGGTTCGGGGCCGACCGCCACGCGACGATCCCGCCCCCGCTCCGTCGGCCAGGCGGAGCACGCCGCCGACGAGCTGGCCGATGCGGGAGTTCCCGATCCGCAGCTCCCGGACGCGCGGGATTCTCCGCCCCGCCCGGCCTCAGGAAGATCGGGCGTCCCTGACGCACAAAGAGGTTTCCAACGATCCCCGCATCCAAGATACTCGCCCCTCCACGGCACACAGGGAGAAATCGATCATTGGGCGTCATCACGATCGCACTCATTCTTCTGCTCGCCGTCGTCTTGAGCGGATTTATCGCGCGGGCACTGCCATGGGCGATTCCACGTCCCCTCCTCCAGATTTGCCTTGGCGGCGTGATCGGGCTTGCGGCGGACCTTCGCGTGCAGCTCGACCCTGACATCTTCTTCCTGCTCTTCCTGCCGCCCCTGCTCTTTCTGGATGGCTGGCGGATCCCGAAGGAGGAGTTGCTGAAGGACGCCAAGACGGTCCTCGAACTGGCCCTCGGGCTGGTCCTGTTCACGGTCATCGGCGTGGGCTTCTTCATCAACTGGATGATCCCGGCCATGCCGCTGCCGGTCGCCTTCGCGCTGGCCGCCGTGCTGTCGCCGACGGATCCCATCGCGGTGTCGGCCATCGCCGCCAGGGTGCCCATCCCGAAGCGGCTGATGCACATCCTCGAAGGGGAATCCCTCCTCAACGACGCCTCGGGCCTCGTCTGCCTCCGCTTCGCCATCGCGGCCACCCTCACCGGCGCCTTCTCGCTCTACGACGCCACCTTGAGCTTCCTGTGGGTGGCGCTGGGCGGTATCGCCGTCGGCGTCCTCGTCACCTGGTGCATCACGCGGGCCAAGGAATGGATCGCCCGGCGCTACGGCGAGGAGAGCGGCTCGCAGATCCTGATCAGCCTGCTCATTCCCTTCGCTTCCTATCTGGTGGCCGAGCACCTGCATTGCTCGGGCATCCTCGCGGCCGTCGCGGCGGGGGTGACGATGAGCGTCGCCGAGGTGACGGGCCAGACCCTGGCGGTGACCCGCATCCGCCGCAACACCGTCTGGGACATGATCCAGTTCGCGCTGAACGGCATCATCTTCGTGCTGCTGGGCGAACAGCTGCCCACCATCCTGGCGGGCGCGGTCGAGACGGTCCGCGTGACCGGACACCACGATCCCGGATGGCTGGTGATCTACGTGGTCGCCATCAACCTCGCGCTGGCGGCGCTCCGCTTCGCCTGGGTCTGGGTCTCCCTCAGCCTCACGCTGTTCCGCGCCAACCTGCGGGGCCGCGCCATGAACAGGCCCAGCTGGCGCCTCGTCGCCGCCACCTCGCTGGCGGGCGCGCGGGGAACCATCACGCTGGCCGGCATCCTGACGCTGCCGGTCGCGCTCGACAGCGGCGCGCCCTTTCCCGCCAGGGATCTGGCCATCCTGCTGGCGATGGGGGTGATCATCGTTTCCCTCATCGCCGCCAGCATCGGCCTGCCCATGCTGCTGAAGGGGCTGGAGATGCCGCCGGAACCCTCCCACCAGGCCGAGGAGGACCGGGCGCGCATCGCGGCGGCCAAGGCGGCCATCGCCGAGATCGAGCGCGTCGAGCACGACATGGCGGCGGGGCGCGACGACGCCGACCTCTACGTCGCCGCGGCCGCCCAGGTCATGGACGTCTACCGCACCCGCATCGAGGCGCTGTCCCAGGAGGGGGCTGCGGCCGACACCACGCGGCACACCGACGCCATCGGGCGGACGATCCATGTCGCCGCCCTCAAGGCCGAGCGCAAGGCGCTCTTCCAAATGGTCCGGCGGCGCGAACTCAGCGGCGAGATGGCGCGGAAGATCGTCCGCGAACTCGACTTGCTGGAGGCGCGCTATGACGGTTGAAGGGGCGCCGCCCGGCCACCGCCACGACCGCCTCCGAAGATGGGATTCCAGCTGTGCGATCCGGGCGAGCGGGACTCGCCGCAACGCCGATTCCTGGATCGGCAGGGCGAAGGCGTGTACCACCTGGAGCGGAGCCGCGCGTGGACATCGGCTGCCAGGAACTCCGTGCCGTTACGCTTGCTCATGAACCCCGTATCCTCCCGATTCCGCGGCCGGCGCAAGGCCAGTCCTCACAACAACCGCGGCTTTCATGGAATCCGGGCAGGAAAACCGGGGAAAAACGGAATCCCGGTCGGACTCACCATCGAACCACGCTCCTTCCGCCCATGGGCTGGATGCATCCCCCAGCAGGCGCCAGGAGCGCCTGCGGGGAGATCAGGTCGACCGCGCCGGCCGTCGACGGGTCGCATCCGATCGTGCCATATCCAGGCGCTCACCACGCCAGTTCGAGGATTTCCCGAACATCATCCTCCCTGGTGATCGCGCGCGGGTTGCTGCGCACCATCATGTTCTGCATGGCGCCGGCCGCTATGGCGGCGAACTGGTCGGGCGTCACCCCGACCGCCCGCAGGCTGCCCGGCTGCCCAAGGTCGCGCACCAGATCGGCGACCGCCACCGCCGCGTCGCCGTCCTCCCGCCCCAGCGCGCGGGCCACCAGCGCCTGGCGGTCGGCGTTCACCGGCCGGTTCCAGCGCAGCACGGCGGGCAGCATGACGCAGGAGCAATGGCCGTGCGGCACGCCGGCGACCGCGCCGAGCTGGTGGCCGATGCCATGGCTGGCGCCCCAGTCCACCCGGCCGAGCCCGGTCGTAGCCAGCCAGACGCCGAGCTGGCTCTCCAGCCGGGCGCCGAGATCGTCCGGCCGCTCGCGGTTGGCCCGCAGGGAGCGCCCCAGCATCGCCAGCCCGTGCAATCCGGTCGCGTCGGTGAAGGGCTGCGGCCCGCGCGAGCAGACCGTCTCCACCGCGTGGTCGATGGCGCGGATGCCGGTGGACAGCCACAGCCGCTCCGGCGTGTGGACGGTCACGGCGGGGTCGAGGATGACCACCTGCCCGCCGATGTGGCGCCCGGTGTAGAGATCCTTGACCCGGCGCTCCGGGTCGGTGGCGCCGCCCAGGCTGGAGAATTCGGCCCCCGACAGGGTGGTCGGCACGATGATCTGGCGCAGCGGCGGGTCCTTCACCGCCGGGACGACGCGGGTCCCGTCCCCGGCGACGCGGATGCGGACGGCGTCGAAGCCGGCGGTGTCGGCGATGCCCTCGGCCAGCGCCACCAGCGCCACCTTCACCGTGTCGACCGGCGTGCCGCCGCCGACGGTGACGATCAGGTCCGGTTGCAGCCGCCGCACCTCATCGGCCAGGGCGAGGACGGAGGCGCGCGGCACATGCTCGACGCAGTCGTCGAACACCCCGGCGCAGGCGTCGCCCAGCGCGTCGCGGATGGCGGCGACGACGCCGGTGGACCGGCTCAGCGTCCTGCTCGCCACGATCAGCGGGCGCCGCTTGCCCAGCGTCGCGACGGTCTCCGCCACCGCCCCGGCCGCCGGCCGGCCGTAGATGACACGGTCCTGCGCCAGGAACTCGTACACGCCCGTCTGCATCGCCACTCCCCCCGTTCGTTGCCCCCGCCGCCGCCGCGACCGCTCTTACGGCCCGACCAGCGGGCAACCGCCTTCGGACATCGGGCGGTAGGCCTCGTCGCCCGGCACGCTCCCCAGGACCTTGTAATAGTCCCAGGGGCCCTTGGAGTCCTCCGGACTCTTGACCTGGAACAGATACATGTCGCGGACGACGCGCCCGTCGGCCCGGATCTTGAAATTGTCGCTGAACATGTCGTTGACCGGAAGCTCCTTCATCGTCTTCGACACCGTCAGCGAATCGTCGGTCCCGGCCTTCTCGACCGCCTTCAGGTAATGCAGCACGGAACCGTAGACGCCGGCCTGCGCCGCCGTCGGGGCGCGGCCGCCGAACCGCTCCATGAACTTGCGCGACCAGGCGCGGGTCTTCTCGTCCTTGTCCCAGTAGAAGGATTCCGTGAACACCAGCCCCTGCGCGTCCTTCAGCCCGATCGAATGGACGTCGGTGATGAAGATGAGCAGCCCGACCAGCCTCTGCCCGCCCTGGACGATGCCGAACTCGGCGGCCTGCTTGATCGCGTTCACCGTGTCGCCGCCGGCGTTGGCGAGCCCGATGATCTTGCTCTTGGACGCCTGCGCCTGGAGCAGGTAGGAGGAGAAGTCGAGCGTGTTCAGCGGGTGGCGGACGGTTCCCGCGACCTTGCCGCCGGCCTTCTGGACGAAGGCGATGCCGTCGCGCTCCTGCGAGTGGCTGCCGGCGTTGTCGCCGGTCAGGAAGAACCAGGTGTCGGCGCCCTGCTTGACCAGCCCGCGCACGGTGCTGTTGGCCATGGCGTAGCTGTCGTAGGTCCAGTGGATCGTGGTCGGCGCGCAGGATTTGCCGGTGAAGTCGGTCGAGGCCGGGCCCGACAGCATCAGCATCCGGTTCTTCTCGCGCGTCACGCTCAGCACGCCGAAGGCGGTGGCGGAGTGCGGCACGTCGACGATGGCGTCCACCCCGTCGCGGTCGATCCATTCCCGCGCGATGGCCGACCCGACATCGGGCTTGTTCTGGTGGTCGGCGCTGACGACGACGACCGGCTTGCCGGCGACCGTGCCGCCGAACTCCTCCACCGCCATCCTGGCGGCGACGACCGACCCCTCGCCGCCGAGATCGGCGTAGAGCCCCGAGCGGTCGTTCAGCACGCCGATCTTGACGGTGCCGTCGGAAATCTGTGCCGCCGCCGGACCGCCCAGGGCGATGCCGGCCGCCAGGGCGGTGATGAACGCAACGCGCATGTCCTGTCCTCCCAGACCGTTGTTCTTGAAAATCATTCGGAATCCCGCGGCGGGCCCTGCCGCCGCCTCAGCGCACGTGCTCCAGCACGCTGACGTAGTTGGCGACCGCGGCGCCGCCCATGTTGAAGACGCCGCCCTTGGTCGCCCCCGGAATCTGGATGCCGCTGGCCGTCCCCATGAGCTGCATGGCGGTCATCACATGCATCGACACGCCGGTGGCGCCGATCGGGTGCCCCTTGGCCTTGAGCCCGCCCGACGGGTTGACGGGCAGCCGCCCGCCGACCTCGGTCCAGCCCTCCAGCAGGGCGCGGTGCCCCTCGCCCGGCGGGGTCAGGCCCATCGCCTCGTACTCGATCAGCTCGGCGATGGTGAAGCAGTCGTGCGTCTCGACGAAGTCGAGGTCGTCGAGCGTCAGCCCGGCCTGCTCCAGCGCCTTGCCCCAGGCGACCGAACAGCCCTCGAAGCGGGTCATGTCGCGCCGGCCCATCGGCAGGAAATCGTTGACCTGCGCCTGCGCCCGCAGCCCGACCGACTTGGCGGCCCCGACCGCGACGTCGCCATGGACCAGCACCAGCGCCGCCGCCCCGTCGGACACCATCGAGCAGTCGGTGCGGCGCAGCGGGCCGGCGACCAGCGGGTTACGGTCGGACACCGTCCGGCAGAACTCGAACCCCAGATCCTTTTGCATGTGGGCGAGCGGGTTGGCGGCGCCGTTCCGGTGGTTCTTGGCGGCGATCATCGCCAGCGCGTCCGACCGGTCGCCGTGGCGCTGGAAATAGAGCTGCGCGATGCGGCCGAAGATCCCGGCGAAGGACAGGTCGCCGCCGCCGTCCTCCTCCGCCAGATAGCTGGCCGAGGCCAGCGACGCCTGCACCTGCGCGGCCGGGGCGGCGGTCATCTTCTCCACCCCGACGACCAGCACGGTCCGCGCCCGCCCGGCGCCGATGGCCAGCGCCGCCTGGCGGATCGCGGCGGAGCCGGTGGCGCAGGCGTTCTCGACGCGGGTCGCCGGCTTGAAGCGCAGCGCGTCGGACGCCTGGAGGGCGAGCGAGGCGGGGAAGCCCTGCGGGTCGAGGCCCTGGTTGAAGTGGCCGACGACGATCTCGTCGATGTCGGCGGGGGCCAGCCCGGCGTCGGCGATCGCCTCGGCAGCGACGCGCACCACCAGCGATTCCAGCGTTTCGTCGTCCAGCCTGCCGAAGCGGGTGTGTGCCCAACCGATGATGTGTCCCAGCATGGTCTGACCTTCGTATCGGGGAGAGGGGCGGGCGGCGAGCGCGGGGGCGCTCCGGGGCCGCGCCGGAGCGGAAGGACAATCCAGCGACCACTTTGTCGCGGTCGCCCCAAATTTATAGTCTGACAATCGAACTATTGATTCGTCGAACCGGTGCTGTCAATGGCCTTTCACGCGTCGGTCGTCGCTTTCCAGGCGTGATGTTTTTTTGCAGTGCAGCGTGATTTTTCGTAATTTTCGGCATGAATGACGGTTCCAGAGCCTATTGACGGGCGGCTGATTTTGAACATACGATCCGATAGTCGGACTATAAATCAGTCCCGCATGGCGACAAAGCCGCCGCGCCACCCCCCATTCCCGCCTCTTCCCCGGACCGACCATGCCGCTTGAGGATTCGATGTTCCGCGCTGCCGAAGACACCGCCCCGCTGGACTGGGCGGCGATCGCCGATCATCTGGCGGCGCACGGGCTGCGGTTCGACCGCGAAACCCCGCCCCGCCAGTTCAGCGGCGGGCTCGCCAACCTGAATTTCCTGGTGTCGGTCGACGGGACGCCGGCCGTCCTGCGCTCGCCGCCGCCGGGACCGCTGCCGCCGGGCGCCAACGACATGGCGCGGGAGCACCGCATCCTCAGCCGTCTGTGGCGCGCCCTGCCGCTGGCGCCGAGGAGCCTGCATCTGTGCGAGGATTCCGGTGTCGCCGGCCACCCCTTCATCCTGCTGGAACACCGGCCGGGCGTGACGCTGGCCGGCGCCGCGCCGCCATTGCTGGAGCGGCACCCGGACGTCGGCGCGCGGCTGGGACCGCTGCTGGTCGATGTCCTGGCCGACATCCACGCCGTCGATCCGGCCGCCGTCGGGCTCGGCGAGTTCGGGCGGCCGGACGGCTTCCTCGACCGCGCGGTCGCCGGCTGGAGCAAGCGCGCCCATCTCTCCGCCGGCCCGGACGGTCCCCCGGCGCCGGCCGTCGCGCTGGCAGGCTGGCTGGCCGACCGGCTGACCCGCGTCCGGCCCGGCCCGCCGACCCTGCTGCACAACGACTTCAAGCTCGACAACCTGATCCTCGACCCCGAGCGGCTGGAGCCGGTCGCCATCCTCGACTGGGACCAGGGCACGCGCGGCGACCCGCTGTTCGACCTCGCCACCCTGCTCAGCTACTGGACGGAGGCCGGCGACCCGCCGGTGATGCACGATCTGGCGCAGATGCCGACCGCCCGCTTCGGCTTCCCGAGCCGGCGGGAGGCGGCGGAGCGCTACGCCGCCCGCACCGGCCGCGACCTGTCGGACTTCCGCTTCCACCGCGTGCTCGCCCTGTTCAAGCTGGCGGTGGTCTTCCAGCAGCTCCATAGCCGCTACCGCAGCGGCACCACCAGCGACCCGCGCTACGCCGGCTTCGGCGCCATCGCGCGCGGCCTCTTCGACTTCACCCACGACATCGCCCAGGGGCGCGGCTTCTGAAGCGTCCCATTCCACGAAAACCATTCCAGGGACAGGAACCACCGATGGATTTCTCGCTGCCGCCCGACCTGATCGCGCTGAGGGACCGCACCCGCGCCTTCGTGCGCGACGCCCTCATCCCGCTGGAGAACGACCCCCGCCAGGGCCCGCACGGGCCGTCCGACGAGTTCCGCCGCGAGTTGAACGCGCTGGCCCGCGAGGCCGGGCTGCTCGCCCCGCACATGCCGGCCGAGTGGGGCGGGCTGGGGCTCGACCACCGCGGCAAGGCGGTGGTGTTCGAGGCGGCCGGCTACGGGCTGCTCGGGCCGCTGGCGCTCAACATCGCCGCCCCCGACGAGGGCAACCAGCATCTGCTGGAGCAGGTGGCCGACGAGCGGCAGAAGCGCCGCTGGCTCGCCCCCATGGCGTCCGGCGAGATCCGCTCCTGCTTCGCGATGACCGAGCCGCATCCGGGCGCCGGCTCCGACCCGTCGCTGCTGCTGACCAGCTACCGCCGGACGTCCGGCGGCTATGTCATCAACGGCACCAAATGGCTGATCAGCGGGGCCGAGGGGGCCGGCGTCTGCATCATCATGGCGCGCGACGAGGATTCCCCCGACGGCGCGCCGCGCGCCACCCTGTTCCTCGCCGACATGGACCGCCCCGGCATCGTGATCGAGCGCACGCTCGACACGCTGGACCAGAGCTTCCCCGGCGGCCATTGCGTGGTGACCTTCCAGGATCTGGTGGTTCCGGAGGAGGATGTGCTGGGCCGCGAGGGCGAGGGCTTCCGCTACGCCCAGGTCCGGCTGGCGCCGGCCCGGCTGACCCACTGCATGCGCTGGCTGGGCGCCGCGCGCCGCGCCCACGACGTCGCCACCGCCTACGCCCGCGAACGCCGCGCCTTCGGCAAGGCGCTGATCGACCATGAGGGGATCGGCTTCCAGCTCGCCGACAACGAGATGGACCTCCACAGCTGCGGGCTGGTCGTGGCGCACGCCGCCTGGGTGCTCGACCAGGGCGGCAAGGGCCAACATGAATCGAGCGTCGCCAAGGTGATCTGCTCGGAAGCCATCTGGCGCGTGGTCGACCGCAGCCTCCAGGTTCTGGGCGGGCTCGGCACCACCCGCGACACGGTGGTCGAGCGCATCTTCCGCGAGGTGCGGCCCTTCCGCATCTATGACGGCCCATCCGAGGTCCACCGCTGGAGCATCGCCCGCAAGCTGGCGCGGGAGGGCACGCAATGAGCGCCCCCGCGATGAACAGCGCGACGACACCCACCCTGCAACAGCGCATGGCCGGCCTGTTCGACCTCACCGGGACGGTGGCGGTGGTCACCGGCGGCGGGCGCGGCATCGGCCGCTCGATCGCCGAGGGGCTGGCCGGCTTCGGGGCGGAGGTGGTGCTGAGCGGCCGCAACGCCGCCGTCCTCGCCGCCGCCGCCGAGGAAATGACCGCACAGGGCGCCAAGGTCTGGTGGCAGGCCGCCGACGTGGCGCGCGAGGAGGAGGTGGCGGCCCTGCTCGCCGCCGTGCTGGAGCGGCATGGCCGCGCCGACGTGCTGGTCAACAACGCCGGCATCAACCCGGTCTACAAATCGGCGGAGACGCTGACCCGCGAGGACTGGCAGCCGATCATCGACGTCAACCTGGGCGGCGTCTTCCACTGCTGCCGCCATTTCGGCGCCGCGATGGTGGAGCGCAAGGCGGGCAGCATCATCAACATCAGCTCGGTCGGCGGCCATGTCGGCCTGCGCAAGACGCTGCCCTACTGCGCCGCCAAGGGCGGGTTGGAGCTGATGACCAAGTCGCTGGCCATCGACTGGGCGCCTTCCGGCGTGCGGGTCAACAGCATCGCCCCCGGCTTCGTCGAGACCGACCTGACCGCCGGCATGCGCGAGCACGAGCAGATCTCCCGCCGCCTGCTCGGCCAGACGCCGATGGGCCGCTTCTGCAGGCCGGACGAGCTGATCGGCGCCGCCGTGTTCCTGGCGTCCGCCGCCTCGGCCTACGTCACCGGGCAGAGCATCCTGGTCGATGGCGGGTGGACCGCTCAATGACAACCTCACCCAACATCCCCGCTTCCGATTCCCCCGCCGCCGGGGCGCTGGACGGGCTGGTCGTGCTCGACCTGACCCGCCTGCTGCCGGGCGCCTTCTGCACCCAGCTCCTCGCCGATCTCGGGGCCACGGTCGTCAAGATCGAGGAGCCCGGACGCGGCGACTACAACCGCGCCTTCGAACCGCTGAACGTCGCGGAATCCGGTTCCTTCCTGCTGCTGAACCGCAACAAGAAGAGCGTCACGCTGAACCTGAAGACCGACGAGGGCAAGGCGATCCTCAAGCGGCTCGCCGGACAGGCGGACGTGCTGGTCGAGGGCTTCCGTCCGGGCGTGATGGACCGGCTGGGCGTCGGCTACGCGGCGCTGGCCCCCGACAACCCACGCCTGATCTACTGCGCGATCTCCGGCTTCGGGCAGGACGGCCCCTTCGCCAGGGCGCCCGGCCACGACCTCAACTACATGGCGATCGCCGGCGCCCTGCCGCTGTTCGGCAAGGCCGGGGAGGATCCCATCGTGCCCGGCCTGTCGATCGCCGACCAGGGCGGCGGCTCGCTGATGGCGGCCTTCGGCATCCTGGCTGCGGTGCTCGGCCGGCGGCACAGCGGGCGCGGGCAGTTCGTCGATGTCTCGATGACCGACGGGGTGGTGGCCTGGCTGGCCTACCACGCCGCCGACCGCTTCTTCGCCGGCATCGAGCCCAAGGGCGGGGAGCGCCGCTTCCTGGGGCAAGCGCCCTGCTACAACGTCTTCCGCTGCGCCGACGGCCGCTGCATCACGCTCGGCTGCATCGAGGAAAACTTCTGGCACCGCTTCTGCGATCTGGCCGGGCTGGAGGATCTGAAGGACCGGCAATGGCCGGAAGGGGCCGAGGCCGCCGCCCAGATGGCGCGGGTCGGCGACCTGATGGCGAGCCGGAGCTGCGCCGAATGGATGGATCTGCTCGGCCCCGCCGATCTGCCGGTCGCCCCGGTCAACAGCATGAGCGAGGCGTTCGAGCATCCCCAGCTCAAGCACCGGGAGATGCTGCTGCACATGCACCATCCGGTGGAGGGGCGCATCCCGCAGCTCGGATTCCCGATCAAGTTCTCCGGCACGCCGGGCCGGCTGCGCACACCGCCGCCGCTGCTGGGCGAGCACACCGAGGAGATCCTGGCCACGCTCGGCTATGACGGCGACGGCATCGCCCGGCTGCGCGCGGACAAGGTTCTTTGATCGCGGGCCGGAACCAAGACGCGCACAGGAACGCTCAAGGGGAGGACACAGCATGCTCACCACCGCCACACCCGGCCGGCCCTTCGCCTGGGACGTTCCGGAGACTTTCAACTTCGGGGCCGACGTCGTCGACCGCCACGCCACCGATCCGGCGCTGACCGCCCTGCTCTGGTCGGACGCGACCGGCCGCGAGGAACGCTACAGCTACGCCGACATGGCGCGGCTGACCAACCGCTTCGCCAACGCGCTGGCGGCGCGCGGCGTCGTCAAGGGCGACCGGGTGCTGGTCATGCTGCCGCGCATTCCCCAATGGCAGATCGCCCTGGTCGGCTGCCTGAAGCTGGGCGCCGTGCCGATCCCCTGCATCGAGATGCTGACCGGGCGGGACGTCGCCTACCGCCTCGCCCATTCGGAGGCGCGGGCGGTGGTGGCGACGGCGGCCTCGGCGCCGAAATTCGCCGCCATCGCCGAGACGCCGGCCCTGCGCATCGCCGTGGGCGACCCGCCGGCCGGCTGGACCGGCTGGGCGTCGATGATGGCGGAGGCGTCGGACGACTTCACCCCGGCGGTGGTCGGGGCCGAGGATCCGGCGATCCTCTTCTACACCTCCGGCTCGACCGGCCATCCCAAGGGCGTCACCCACGCGGCCCGCGCGCTCTACGCCTGGCGGGTCTCGGCCGAGCATTGGCACGGGCTGCGGCGCGGCGACGTGATGTGGTGCACCGCCGACACCGGCTGGAGCAAGGCCGGCACCAGCATCCTGTTCGGCCCCTGGAGCCGGGGGGCGGCGGTGGTCTTCCACGACGGCCCCTTCGACCCGCGCGCCCGCTTCGAGCGGATGGCGCGCCAGCGCGTGAACGTCTTCTGCGCCGCCGCCACCGAGTTCCGCCGGCTGGTGCAGGAGGATGTGTCGGGCTTCGACCTGTCGGCGCTGCGTCAGGCGATCTCCGCCGGCGAGTCGGTGAACCCGGCGGTGGTCAAGCGCTGGACCGCGCTGACCGGGGTGCCGCTGCGCGAGGCCTACGGCCAGACCGAGACGCTGATGACCGTGCTGACCATGGCGGCGGACGAGCCGCGTCCGGGCTCGATGGGCCGCGCCTCGCCCGGCACCGACATCGCGGTGATCGACGAGGCGGGCCGCCGGCTGCCTCCCGACAGGCCCGGCCTGCTGGCGGTCAAGCTGCCCAACCCGCAGGTGATGCTCGGCTACTGGAAGGACCCGGAGCGCACCGCCGACTGCCGGCTGGAGGGACCGGACGGCACCTGGTTCCTCACCGGCGACCGGGCGACGCTGGATGCCGCCGGCTATTTCCACTATCTCGGCCGCAACGACGACCTGATCAACTCGGCCGGCTACCGGATCGGCCCGCTGGAGGTCGAGAACGCCCTGATCGAGCACGCGGCCGTGCAGGAGGTCGCCGTCGTGCCCAGCCCGGACGAGGAGCGCGGCGAGGTCGTCAAGGCCTTCGTCGTGCTGCGCGCCGGCCTGACCGGCTCGCCCGAGCTGGTGAAGGAGCTTCAGGACTTCGTGAAGGGCCTGACCGCCCCCTACAAGTATCCGCGCCGCATCGAGTTCGTCGACGAGCTGCCGAAGAACGCCAGCGGCAAGATCCTGCGCCGCGAGCTGAAGGCGCGCGAGTTCGCGGCCCATGGCGCCACCCCATGACGGCCTTGCCGGTTTCCAGCCTGTCGGCGACCGAAGCGGTGCGCGGCCGGCGCAGCGTCCGCGCCTTCCTCGACCGGCCGGTTCCACGCGCGCTGCTGGCCGACATCCTCGACGCCGCCGCCCGCGCGCCGAGCGGTTCCAACATCCAGCCCTGGAAGGTCCATGCCGTTGCCGGAGCCGCGCGAGCGGCTCTGACGACGGAGCTGATGGTCCTGCATGAGGCCGGGGTGCCGCCCGACCCGGAATATTCCTATTACCCGGCGACGTGGCGTGAACCCTATCTGGGGCGCCGCCGCAAGGTCGGCTGGAGCTTGTACGGCGCACTCGGCATCGCCAAGGGCGAGCGGGAGCGCATGGCGCGCCAGCACGCCCGCAACTACGACTTCTTCGGCGCCCCGGTCGGGCTGTTCTTCACGCTGGACCGCGTCATGGAACGGGGCGGTTGGCTCGATCTCGGCATGTTCATGCAGAACGTCATGATCGTCGCCCGTGGCGCCGGGCTCGACACCTGCCCGCAACAGGCCTTCTGCAACTACCACCGCGTCATCCGCCGCCACCTCGGCATCCCGGACGACGAGATTCTGGTCAGCGGCATGGCGCTCGGCCACGCCGACCCGGCCGCCCCCGAGAACCGCTTCGACACCGACCGCGAGCCGGTGGACGGCTTCGCGCGCTTCGTCGGTTTCTGACGCTCCCCCTTCCGCTTCCCCACATCGAGGACATCGGACATGAATCCGTCCACCCATCCCGTCATCGTCACCGGCGCCGCCTCCGGCCTGGGCGCCGCCACCGCGCGGGCCTTCGCCGCCGCCGGATCCAGGGTCGCGCTGCTCGACCTGTCCGCCGAGCGCCTGGCCCCGGTCGCCGGGGAGACCGGCGGCCTCGCCATCCCCTGCGACGTCACCGACGCCGCCTCGGCCGAACGCGCGGTGGCCTTGGCGGCCGAGGCGCACGGGCCGGCGCGCGTCCTGGTCAACTGCGCCGGCATCGCCCCGGCCGGCCGCATCGTCGGCCGCGACGGGCCGCAGCCGCTCGACGAATTCGCGCGGGTCGTGTCGGTCAACCTGATCGGCACCTTCAACCTGATGCGGCTCGCCGCAGCGGCCATGACGAAACTCGAACCGCTGGAGGACGGGGAACGCGGCGTGATCGTCAACACCGCGTCGGTCGCCGCCTATGAGGGGCAGATCGGACAGGCCGCCTACGCCGCGTCGAAAGGGGGCGTCGCCTCCTTGACCCTCCCGGCCGCCCGAGAACTGGCCCGCCACGGGGTGCGGGTGGCCGCGATCGCGCCCGGCCTGTTCGCAACGCCAATGGTCACCGCCATGCCGCGGGAGGTCCAGGACGCCGTGGTCGCCAACATTCCCTTCCCCCATCGCTTCGGCAAACCGGAGGAGTACGCCCGCATGGTCCTGTCCATCGTCGGGAACCCGATGGTGAACGGGTCGGTCATAAGGCTCGACGCCGCGCTGCGCATGCAACCGAAGTGAGGCGGCCGCGATGACGGGGCAAGGGACGATCCGGCGCCGGATCCATCTGGTGCGGCATGGCGAGGTAGCGTATTTCGACCGATCGGGGCGGCCGCACAACCCGCGCGACGTCCCGCTGACGCCGGCCGGGCTGAAACAGGTGGAGGCGCTCGCCCGCCATCTCGCCACGGTCCCCATCGACCGGGCGGTGTGCTCCGGCCTGCCCCGCACGCGGGAAACCGCCGGGATCCTCATCGCCGGGCGCGGGCTGCCGCTGGAGGAAAATGACGGCTTCCGGGAAATCCGCGGTGGTCGGCTGCGGGACCTGCCGGCGGACGGCATCGAGGAGCGGCTGTCCCGTGCGTACGCGCCCTGCGGCGGGGAGGGCGGGCGGTTCCTTGACGGAGACCTCTTCGCCGTCTTCGCCGAACGGGTGAGGGCGGCCTTCCACCGGCTGGCCACCGCCCCGGACTGGCGGTCGCTGCTGCTGGTCGCGCATGACGGCGTGAACCGCGCCATCCTGTGCCATGCCCTTGGGTGCGGGCTGGGCGCCATGGCCGCGCTGGAGCAGGATTACGCCGGCCTCACCATCATCGACCTGGAACCCGACGCGTCCGGCGGCGGCTGGCGACCGCTGGTCCGCACCATGAACATGACCGCCTATGACACCGCGAAGGCGGACCTTCACGCGACGTCGATGGAGCGGGTGGCTCGCAGCCGCCACCGCACCTGACGGCACCCCCGGTCATTCGAAATAGCTGCTGTTGTCGACCGGCTGATTCATGTCGAGGTCAGCCAGTTCGTAGCCCCGCCGGAAATCCTTGATATGCTTTTCCATCCACTGCGCCGCGTGCTTGGGGTCGCGGTTGCGGATTCCGTTCACGACCTCGCGGTGGGCCGAGAGCAGGCGGTCCTTGGCGTTCAGCCGCGACATCACCTGATAGAAGGCGGGGTAGAACAGCAGGCCGATCGGCTCCCGCGCCAACAGCAGCGCCCGGTTGCGTGACGCCTTGGCGACGAGGAGATGGAATTCGATGTCCAGGGCGACGAGCTTCTGTTCATGCTCCAGGCAGTCGGCAGTTTCCCGAAGATTCATCTCGAGCCGTTCGATCTCCTCCTCGGTTGCGCGCGTCGCCGCCAGTTCGGCCGCACGGACCTCCAGCGGCAGCATGGTCTCCCACAGTTCCAGGAAGGTGATCTCGTGCAGGATCATGGCTTGGCTGACGCGGGACGCCAGATCCTGCTCCCGCGGCAGGCTGATGACCAGACGACGGGCACTCTTGCGGAACACGAGCCCGCTCTGCTCCAGCACGCGGATCGCTTCGCGCACGGTGGAGCGGTTGACCCCAAGCTGCCTGGCGAGATCCAATTCGGAGGGCAACTGCTGCCCAACCTTGTAAACGCCTTGCATGATGCATTTTTCGATGTTCGAAGCCACCAACTGATAGGCCGGCTGAACCTCGACTTTTTCGAAGACCATTGGGTTGTGTTCGGTCAAGGATGCGTCCTTCTGGCACCAAACCTCGGCATCGGCCCAGGCAACGGATTGGGCAGCGTCGGTCAGTCGGACCATCGTACCGTCTTCTCGACCCGGCGACCAGCGTTAACGGCTTCGGCTTCATCGATCCGTGCTCGCCTCTCTGTAAAGCAGAACCGAAAGGAGCCCCCCTTTCCGCGCCCGAACGTGGCGGAGCTGCCGCCGGCAGCTTCGTCGGGACATCAGGTTCCACCCCAGCGACGATGGCGATGAGGAGGAGTCGCACATGGCCGCCCCGGCCGAAGCAGGCTCAAGTGAGGCCGGAGCCGCAATTTTCTTTGCGGCTCCATCACCGAAACAGAGGGTCCAGCGGCGGAACCAACCGCAAGGTCAAGAGCAGTCCGAGGGTGTCACGAGGATGTGGTACTTGACGCTCCTGATTGTCTTGCCCGCGACGCAGCCGGCCGGGTCTGCCGCGCCCCACCCTTTTCCGCCGCGCGAACGCTCCGGCTGTGCACAAACCAGCGTTCCCTCCCAACCGCCATTCCTCACCGCTCAGGTCACTCGGATGGCGCAGCCTGCGGCGATCGTGGCGGGCTCGGTTCTCCGCTGTCCATATCCTGGCCCCCGTCATGGAGGCGACGTTGAATCACGACCGATTCATTCAATTCGACGTCTTCTCGGACAGGCTCCCAGACCGGGTCCCAGGAGAAGACGTCCGACACGCGGTCGAGCGGCACCAGCGACGGGCGCAGGGCCCGGCAGCAGGTGGTCGGCCAGCGTCTCCACCCCCAGCGCCAGCGCCACGTCGCAGGCCCCGGCCGCCACGGCGTAGACGGCGCCGCGTAGCGCCTCGGTGCCGCTGGCGCAGAAATTCTCCACCCGCGTCACCGGGATGCGCGGCAGGCCGTATTCGGCGTTGTTGATCAACTCGCTCTCCTGCCGCTCCTTGACCTTCTCGATCAGCAGGCGGAGCTGCTCCTGGATCTGGTCGATCGGATGGCTGTAAAGGTCGGAGACGCGGGTCTGCACGTCGAGCACGGTGGTCGCCGCGTTCAGCGAATACTCGCGCGGCGCCTCGTCGTAAGGCACGAAGGTCTCCGGCAGGTCGGCGTCGTTGCGCGGGCTGCACTCCACCTCGGCGCGGATCTCCCCCTTGGGATCGATCACCCGGTTCAGGCGGTAGATGCCGGCCTCGACCGGAATCCAGGGCAGAAAGACACCAGCCAGCGGGGCGTGATGCCCGACCATTGCGCCCGCGTCTTCGTGGCGTTGGCAAGCTGACGGGCCGCCTGCTCGTTCAATGTTCGACGCGCCTCGGTGTCTTCGGACATGGGATCGGCTCCTTTACAGGAATCGGCGGACCGGCGAAGCCGCCGGGCAAGGGCGTCCACGCGGTGAATCGGGCGATTCACCGTTGCGGCGGCTTCGTGGTTCGAAAAGGCGGCGGCGCCGGCGGTGGGGATGGCCGGGGCACCGCGTCGTGACGGCCCGAAGATGCCCGCCCTTGCAATCGGCCTCAAGTCCTATACCGATGGCGAAAATCGCTTTGCTCCAATATAGCGGATGGATGACCGTTCCATTGGGCAAAACCCCGATTCAAGGCCTATTTCCCAGTTTTTACAAAGACTTACAAAACGGCTGCGTGCTGCGGGGCGCTCAAGGAACGACGCGCGGGTTGCATAATAAACAAAATTATTTCGTTCTTATTAAGCATTCAACGAAACGAATATATAAACCTACTTTACAAATAGATTTATATGATCAATCTTACGGGAACGACGGTGAAAGCGGGTTCTTCGCGGGGAACGTCCAACCGTCGCGGCCAATGGCGCTCGCAACGTCCGGCCTCGGGACCGGCGCGGGTTTGTGGGATGGGCCCGCGCCGCCGTTTCCATCTCCGTTCCTCCAGAAAGGAAGCGGCCCCCTTGACCGTGGCCAACGATCTCGAACCGGCCGACGACGAGGCCATCCCGCTGATCCTCGACCGCAATCTGCGGCGGCTGCGGACCCGCCAGGGGCTGTCGCTCGAACGTCTGGCGCGGGTGTCGGGGGTCAGCCGGGCCATGCTGGGCCAGATCGAACTGGGCCGCAGCGCGCCGACGATCACGCTGCTGTGGAAGATCGCCCGCGCGCTCGATGTCTCCATCGCGGCCCTGACCAGCACCAGCACCAGCACCAGCGCGCAGGACAGCGTGGTCGTGCTGCGGCAGGCCCAGGCGAAGATCCTGTCCACCGCCGACGGCCTTGTGCTGACGCGCCCGCTGTTTCCCGGCGACGGCGACCGCCGCGTCGAGTTCCGCGAAATGCTGCTGCATCCGCAAGCCACCGAGGACCGCACGCCCCACCCCGCCGGCACCGTCGAACACCTTGTCGTGGCGATGGGACGCGTCGAGGTCACCGTGGGCGGCGCGCGCCACCGGCTGGAGCGGCGCGACGCCATCCTGTTCGACGCCGACGTCCCCCATGCCGTCCGCAACGTCGGCGACGGGGACGCGCTGCTCTATCTCGTGCTGTCACACGGTGAAAGCGACCGCTGAAACGCCCCGAACGGGATCACGCCATGTCCGAACCGGGAAAGAGATCGCGGAGCCCGCGGGAAGCGCAGCGGCCGTCACAGCCCCCCGGCAGGGCGACCGGGCATCGGCAACGCGCTGATCTCCTTGATCGAGCAAGACAAAACCAGCCCATCCATCGCGTCCCTGGAAACGATCCTCGGCCGTTTTCCAAGCCGGACTGGCCGATGTCTTCGCAATCCCACCCGCTTCGCGCACGGATCGCGCGGGCCGAACGGCGGCGACGGCAGCGGTTCCTGGCGAAGAAGGGCACGCTCTCCACGCCGGCCCAGCTCAACGGGCTGCGCATCAGCCGCCGGTGATCGTCACCACCTCGGTTCTGGTGGCGACGACGATTCTGATCGAATCCGCGCTGTCCTTCCTCGGCATGGACGCCCCCAACATGGCGGGCACGACGAGTTCATTGGAGGCGCGGAACTCGAACCAATGAAGCCCGGCTTGGCGTCAGGCAAAGGGGGGCGCGGTGTTGGCCCCCCTTGCCGCTTCCATGTCAGGCCCGCAGTCGCTCCGTTGCGCTTGCGATGTTCTGCGACACCGCCTCAATGTCGCGAACCACGCGAGTGACGCTGTGCGCGATCTCCCTGGTTGCCGATTCCTGCTGCGACACCGCGGCGGCGATGGTGGTGGAGATCTGCTGAACATCGGAGACGATCGAACCGATCCGGCGGATCGCGCCAACCGCATGAAGCGCCTCCTGCTGGACGGAGGCAATCTGGGAGGCGATGTCGTCGGCGGCGTTGCCGCTCTGCTGGGCCAGAGACTTTACCTCGTTCGCCACAACGGCGAAGCCCCGGCCCGCCTCGCCGGCGCGGGCGGCCTCGATGGTCGCGTTCAGGGCGAGCAGATTGGTCTGCGACGCGATGTTGTTGATCAGCTTGGTGATCGCGCCGATGCGCTCGGCGGAGGTGACGAGGGCTTCGACCGCCGTGTTGGTGCGCGTCGCCTCTTCCGACGCCTTGAGCGAGGCGCCCGACGCCTCGTTGGCACGGTTGCTGATGTCGGAGATGGAGGCCGACAGTTCTTCCGTCGCGGCGGCGACGGTCTGTGCGTTGGCGGTGGCACGGTCGGCGGCGGCACCGACCCCGTTGTCCAGGGATTCGGCAAGTTCAACGACGGTGCGGCGTCGCTCGCCGTCCATCTCCGCCTGCCGCAGTTCCGCCAACTTCTGGGCATCGATGTCGATCAGCGATCCGCAGGCGCGCAACGCCAGGCCGTTGTTGTCGCGGGCGACGCCGCCGATGGCGCGGAACCAGCGGTAGCTGCCGTCCCTCACCTTCAGCCGGTAGTCCACATCATAGCCGGTGCGTCCGCTGCGGTCGTTCAGGCAGGCCATGAAGGCGTCGAAGGTCGGCTTGGCGTCGTCGGGGTGCAGCCGGTCGGCCCAGGAGTTGACGCCCTCGGGAAAGCCAATGGTGTCGTCGCGGTCGAAACCGGCAAGGCGGCGGAACTCCGGCGACCAATGCCAGCGGCTTTGCGCGTGCATCGGATCGCCGTTGTGGAAGACCGCGTCCCAAAGCCCGACGCCCGCATGACGGTCGAGCAGTTTGGCCCGCTCCAACTCGTTGCGCTCGGCGTCGATGTCGATCAGCGATCCGCAGGCGCGCAACGCCAGGCCACGGCTGTCGCGGGCGACGCCGCCGATGGCGCGGAACCAGCGGTAGCTGCCATCCTTCACCTTGAGCCGGTAATTCACATCATAGCCGGTGCGTCCGCTGCGGTCGTTCAGGCAGGCCATGAAGGCGTCGAAGGTCGGCTTGGCGTCGTCGGGGTGCAGCCGGTCGGCCCAGGAGTTGACGCCCTCGGGAAAGCCGACGGTGTCGTCGCGGTCGAAACCGACAAGGCGGCGGAACTCCGGCGACCAATGCCAGCGGCTTTGCGCGTGCATCGGATCGCCGTTGTGGATCAGCGCGTCCCAAAGCCCGACGCCCGCATGGTGGCCCAGCAGAGCCAACTCCTCGACCGCCTGATTGTCCTGCGGCTTGCGGAACGACAACATTTGTAACTCCTGATGGCGTAAAATGAACAGGGCATCATGGTCCTGCAATGGCTAAACAAATATTTAATGCAGGATGTGATTCTCCCCATCTTGTTTGCAAAGTTGCGGTGCCTGAGAGATATTCATTCGAATAAGTGGTTGGTTGATGGGCCGTGCACGTCATGGTGTCCGCGAAATTCAATATCGCGTCAGAGGAATTATTGTTTCGCTGCGTTTGTTCAGGGTGTCTCGGCGGGACTCTGTCCATTCATGCTGGAAAGCGGGGGGCCTGGATCCTGCCGCAAGCCGAGTTCGGCCGCCCGCTCGGGAAATGATCGCCTTCATCGACACGCAACCGCACCGTTCACGGGAACGAGCCGGCTTGCCGGGTTCTGCCGAACGCCTCGTCGACGATCACCGGGAAACTGCCTGAATTGTTGAGAAATCGGTATCGAGGATGACGATGGTTCGCGCCGGGGCGCTTTCGGCGAAGCCCCGCAGCAGCGTGTTCACGGAAAACGAGCTCTCGATGACGCCGGCGTTCTGATCCACCGCGAGCAAGGAAAGGGATGGCAGCGGACCTGCACCGCCGATGCCAACGCCATAGCCTGAGTAGTAGAACACCGCGGACACCGCGCCACGAGCCCGTTCGGTGAAGGCACGGAAGGAGGACTCCAAGACAGACCGGTCGGCGTCATAAACCTCCACCACGTCGTATCCGGCCGCCTTCAAGGCCGAACCGACAAGGCGCCCGTCGGCAACACTGTTCACAAGAGGGGAAACCCCTTGGCTCCTGTAGGCCGCGTTGGCGACCACCATCGCCACGGATCGGCCATTGCCGCCCGCCGCACAGGGCATGTCGGTGGCGCCCGATGCGGCCAGCCAAGGAATCTGCCGTTCCTGCGTGGCCTTTCGGACGGTGTCGCTCACTCTGTCGAACAGAGTCGCCACCGTGCAGTTCCTCGCCGTGAACGCAGCGGCCAGGGCTGGGGCGAGCGGTCCATTCCCGGTCCTTTGCCCAGGCACCTGATCGAAAGCGTGGCCGCCGGGCAGGGTCGCCGCAATGATCGCCATGTCCGGCTTTTCAGGGCCGACAACGATGCTGGGTTCCGCAAGGGTAATAAGACCCGCCATGGCCGCCGGTGCGCCAAGGCCTGCAACGGCCGCGGCGAGGAACGTCAGGAACCGAAGCATCGATGGGCGATCGTGCCCCGGGGTGTGGTGTCTGAGGAGGCTTCGTGTTCCTCGGCGCGCTGAGGCTGCCGGTTTACTCCGCTGAGATGACAAGCGGGTCGCCCGCAGGGTTGCACAGCACGGCCAAGCTTTCCATGGTCATGTAGCGTCGGCATACAGCCCACTCGTCGTGTTGCTCCAGCAGCAGGGCGCCGACCAGTCGGGTGACGGCGGCTTCGCATGGGAAGATGCCGACGACATTGGTGCGCCGCTTGATCTCGCCGTTCAGGCGTTCCAAGGGGTTGGTGGAGTGCAGCTTGGTGCGCAGGTCCTTGGGATAGGCCATGTAGGCCAGCACGTCGAACTCGGCCTCGTCCATCAAGGCGGCCAGTTTGGAGAAGCGCGGCCGCAGGCTGTCGGCGACGTGTCGCCACTGCTCGTGGGCGGCCTGGGCGGTCTCCTGGGCAAAGGCGGTGCGGATGGTGGCGGCGACCATCGTCTGGTGCGCCTTGCCGACGCAGGCCAGGAGGTTCCTCATGCAATGAACACGACACCGTTGGAGTGTCGCGCCCAGCACCTTGGAAGCGGCGGCCTTCAGCCCGAGATGAGCATCGGCGATCACCAGTTTCACTCCGCGCAGCCCCCGGCGCGTCAAGGAGCGCAGGAACTCGCTCCAGAAGATTTCGGCTTCCGACAGCCCGAGACCGAGCCCCAGCACCTCGCGCCGGCCATCGGTGGTGACGCCGATGGCGAGTATGGCGGCAACCGAGACGATGCGGCCGTCCTGGCGCACTTTGACATAGGTGGCGTCCAGCCACACAAAGGGCCAGTCACCCTCCAGCGGCCGGTTCAAAAACGCCTGGACGCGCTCGTCGATGTCCTGGCACAGGCGGCTGACCTGGCTCTTCGAGATGCCGATCATGCCCATCGCCTTGACCAAGTCATCGACGTTGCGCGTCGAGATGCCCTGCACGTAGGCCTCCTGGATCACCGCGACCAGCACCTTCTCCGCCGTGCGCCGTGGCTCCAGGAAGGCCGGGAAGTAGGAGCCGCGCCGAAGCTTGGGGATCCGAAGGTCGATGGCCCCGGCGCGGGTTTCCCAGCTCCGCTCGCGATACCCGTTGCGCTTGGTCTGCCGCTCGTCCGTGCGCTCGCCGTAACCGGCGCCGCACAAGGTTTCGACCTCCAGTTCCATCAGCCGCTGGGCGGCGAAACCGACCATCTCGCGCAGGAAGTCAGCGTCGGCGCTCTTCCCAATCAGGTCCTGAAGAGCGATCCTGTCCTCGGTCATCGTGGTCTCCGTCACAGTTGATGGTCGTCAAGCAACCTCAACTTACCGAAGACACACGGTGACCGCCTGCTTCCGAACGGCTGGCCCGCCTGCGCCAGCTAGGGGGGAGCGCTCCGGCGGGCCAGCCTCACGTTCGGACACCACTCACCGGGACGCGACCCGATGGACCCGATGGGCCTCCTGGATGGTGGTGCGAAAAGCCGGCGTCGGCAGGGGCTTCAGCCTTCAAGATCTCAATCGGGATGGCGGCACGGCGCAATTCAACACGCCATCCGCCACCGCAGCCCGATCGTGCGTGGCCATGGCATGAATCGACAACATCGAGGCATTCGCAATCAGTCTCACGGCATTATGGTTGTGATCATCACCTATCAATGAGCATTGAACAGAAAATATTTCTAGATTTTCAACCCAAATTGCGAGCGACGCGCATCGCTTTTCAGGCGCAAGAGGCGGCCAATCCGCGGAACCGTCGTCAAATCCAGCCTGACGGAAGCGAACCAACGGCTTCATCAGGACAAAGGGGAGCAAGTGTGAACCGCTCCGAGTTTCTCGGAGGCCATTTGCTTTGAGTCACGTCACCCTGGCGACGTCCTCGGTTTGAGCATAATCACGCGCTCGGCCTCGGCGGGGGGAATGTTGCCGATAGGCTCGAGGAGGCGCCGGTGGTTGTTCGCCTTCGTGCTCGAACACCATCCGAACCGCGCGCTCGCGGACTTCAGGGGCGTACTTGGAGGATGCCTGCTTCGTCATAATGACCCCACTCTCTCAGAAGATGGGGCCTCCAGGAAACCCGGCGCGGTCCAATCTCCCGCATAGATCTGCCCTCAGGAGACTAGAACATGGCACTCGAAGGAGTGCAGCCGTTCTCCTTTACCGATCTTCGCCACGTCCTTCCCCACCTCCGCGCACAACCATTCACGCACGTCTCCCACAACACCACCCACCGGCGCTTGATCACCAAGTATGAAATTGAACGTCGCGCGGGTGTTGAAACCCCTGTCCGATGCCGCCAGAAGCGAGCGGTAGCGAAGCAATCGGGATGTCACCGACAACCATCCCAGGACGATCCCCTGCCCGTTCAAGGCCGACTGAAGCGCCACCGAATAATCGGAGAAAACCATCGTCTTGTGGTTCGGAGGCAGTTCCATGCCAGCGAGGCGGGCGAACGTATTCCAGTCGCACCAGTGATCGCTGAGGGTGATCAAGGTGTGCGTCCGGTTGCGCCGGGGTTGGTCGAGCGTTCCCATGCGCTTTATGTAGTCCAACGCGGCCACCGGCTGGATGATCTCATCCAGGAAATGGCTCTCTGGAGGAGCCTTGGTCGTTTCTGGAAAGCGGCGCAAGCCAAGATCAGCTCGAACCGGACTCTGCCCGACACCTCCGGCGATCAGCTCGAAGCGCAGGTCCACGTCGGGGAACGCCAGCCGGAAGTCGAACAGCCGCGGAATCAGCCAATGCGCCGCCATCGATGAAGAGATGGACAAGAGCACCGGCTCCCGCCCGCTTTCCTTGTCCTTCCACGACGCGATCAGTTTTTCGATGGCGTCGAAGCTGTTGGACATCAACCCGCTCAGCTCGGCACCGCGCGTGGTCAGACGCACGCGAGGCCCTGACCGCAAGAACAGCTTCACACCGATGGCCTCCTCCAGGGATGCCACCGCCCGGCTGACAGCAGGCTGGGTAATTCCCAATTCTTCCGCTGCGCGCGAAAAATTCCGGTGCCGCGCAGCCGCCTCAAAAGCCAGAAAGAGGTTCGTTGGCGGCAAAACCCGCTTCATATCATGCGCCCTGGTTATGATTACCCCCATGCAGACGGTATACCGCACCCCGCAAAAGCAAACAAATCATTTATTATCAGTCTGTTGTGAACTCGCTTCCCACGCCTGTCGTCCTGCTCCATATACGGAGGAAGTAACAGGGAGAACAGAGAATGACTTTTTCAAAAATCAGCCGGCGTGATTTCCACACCTTGTTCGGGACCACTCTGGGAACGGCCATGCTCGGGGGGATCCCCCTCATCGCCCAAGCGGCCGGGACAGCGAACAACCCCTCCGCGATGGCGCCGAAGAAGGGCGGCCGTGTCCGGCTGGCCCTTGCCCAGCAGAGCACCAACGACACCTTCGACAGTGCGCGTTTCACCAACGCCAACGACTACATCCGCGGGTCCGCTGTCTTCAACACGCTGACCCGCGTCGATGGCTCCGGCCAGGCGCAACCGGAACTTGCCTTGTCCTGGGAAGCCAACCCGTCGGCCACCGAATGGCGCTTCAAGATCCGCAAGGGCGTGGAATTCAGCGATGGCCGGCCCCTGTCGCTTCAGGACATAGCGTTCTCCATCATGCGCCACAAGAATGAAGCCAAGGCTTCGTCGGCAAAGCCCCTGGTGGCCAACATCGCCGCGGTGACCACGGAAGGTGACGATACCATTCTGGTACGCCTGGCTGAGGCGGACGTCGAGTTGCCCGTTCTGCTCGGCCTGCTGCAGTTCTGCGTGGTGAAGGACGGCACGGAGGACTTTTCCAAGCCGATCGGCACGGGCCCCTTCGTCATGGCGGAGTTCCAGCCCGGCATTCGCACCGTGCTGACCCGCAACACCAATTTCTGGAAGGACGGTCAGCCTTACCTGGACGAGATCGAGATGATCTCGATTACCGATGCCAACGCACGGGTCAGCGCCTTGCTGTCCGGCGACGTCGACATGGCCGCGGACATCAAAGGCGCGGGCATCGATCAAGTCGCGGCGAACCCGTCCACGAAGATCTTCGAGACGCCGAGCACCCGCTACGCCGGCTATCAATTCGACGCCGCGACCAACTTCGACCCGAACCTCGGGTTGGCCATCGCCAACATGTTCGACCGCTCGAAGATCGTCGAAACCGTGCTCAAGGGCCACGGCTCCGTCGCCAATGACCATCCGGTCGGCAAGATGAGCCCCTACTACAACGCCAACCTGCCACAGCGCGGACTGGACCTCGACAAAGCCAAGCATTACCTGAAGAAATCGGGAATCGGGCGGACCCCGCTCGAACTCTCGGTCAGCGACGGCGTGGTCTACAGCGTCGAGATCGCCCAGCTTCTGCAGCGCTCCGCCGCCCAGGCAGGCCTCAACCTGACCTTGCGGCGCGAGCCGTCGGAAAGCTACTGGACCGCCGTCGCCGGCAAGCGCCGCTTCTTCGCAACCAACTTCTTCCCTCGTCCGACGCCGCATCTGCTGCTCAACGTGACCTGGAAGAGCGGCTCGCAGTGGAACTTCTCCCACTACGGCAACCCGCGCCTGGACTCTCTCATCGACGGCGTTCGGGCCACTCTGGATGTGGACAAGCGGATCGCCATGTACCATGAGATCCAGGAGATCCTGCACAACTGCGGTGCGGTGACGATGCCGGTCTTCCTGAGCTATCTCGACGGTGTTTCAAGCCGCGTTCAGGGGCTTACACCCAATCAGATCGGAAACTTCTCCGGCTTCCGGTTCTCCGATCAGGTCTGGCTTTCGTAAGCACCAGGACTCGCCGTGATCAGATTCATCGTCAAGCGGCTGGCAGCAGGCTTCGTCCTGCTGCTGGTCATCTCCCTGCTCATTTTCGTCGGCTGCGAGATGTTGCCCGGCGATGTGGCGCAAATCATGCTCGGACAGTCGGCCAGCCCCGAGAATGTGGCGGCGTTGCGGGCCGAACTGGGATTGGATCAGCCCGCACCGGTTCGCTACCTGGCTTGGCTGTGGGGCATATTTCATGGCGACTGGGGCGTTTCGATGACCTCCCGCCAACCCGTCAGCGTGATGTTGTCCGAACGCCTGTCCAACACGTTGACGCTGGCCGGGCTGACCACGTTGGTCTCGGTTCCTCTGGCCTTGCTGATCGGCATGGTCCTGGCTGTCCACAAGGGCACCCGTCTGGACCGGGTCGGGACCATCGTCATCGTCGGCCTGTGCGCGACGCCGGAATTCCTGGTCGCCACGCTGGGTGTGCTCGTCTTCTCAATTCATCTGCGTTGGCTACCGGCGATCTCTTACGTGACACCCGGCACGGGCGTCCTGACCCAGATCAAGTCCATGCTGTTGCCGTTGGCCACCATGACCATCATCGTCACCGCGCAGCTCGCCCGGATGACCCGCGCCGTGGTCGGCAACATCCTAACGCAGCCTTATGTCGAGACGGCCCGGCTGAAAGGCGCCGGATCGGTCCGCGTGATCATGGTCCACGCCCTGCGAAACGCCGTCGGCCCGCTGATCAACATCATCGCGATGAATGTCGCCTACCTCATCAGTGGCGTCGTGATCGTCGAAACCATCTTCGCTTTCCCCGGCCTCGCCCGGCTCATGGCGGATTCGGTTCAGGCGCGCGACCTGCCGGTGGTCCAAGCCTGCGCAATGATTTTCTCGGCCGCCTACATCGGCCTGATCATGGTCGCCGATATCATCGCCAAGCTGTTCGACAGCCGCAAGGAACCGGGGGCTCCCTCATGATCCCGCACCAGACACCCACCCTGTTCAAAAGCCTGTTCCGGCCCACGCTGCTGTCGGTCGTCGTCGCCCTCCTGCTGCTGGTCGCCTTCGTCGTTCTGGCGGCACCGCTGTTGCCGCTGCACGACCCCGACGCCTTTTTGAGCAGCGACGGCTTCGTTCCGCCGTCCGACGAGTATTGGTTGGGCACCGACTTCCTCGGCCGCGATCTGCTGGCACGACTGCTCGGCTCGGCCCGCGTCACCCTTGGCATGGCCTTGCTCAGCACCATTCTCGCCCACCTGATCGGCGACACGCTGGGTTTGCTGGCGGCGTTGCGCGGCGGATGGTTCGATGCGGTCGTCAGCCGTATCGTCGACGTGGTTCTGTCCGTTCCCAAGATCATTGCCGGTCTCGTCGTGCTCGCCGTGACCGGCCCGTCCCTCGTCGCCATCGTGGTGCTGACAGCCGTGGTCTATGCCGCCGGTGTGTTCCGGATCTCCCGTGCGCTTGGGCAAGATCTGATCGCTCAGGACTTTATCACCGTGGCCCGTGCCCGCGGCGAGGGCAATCGGTGGCTTCTGTTCGGCGAGATGCTGCCGCATGTGGTCATGCCATTGACCGCCGATTTCGCCCTGCGCCTGAGCTTTGCGATCCTCTTCATGAGCGGCCTGAGCTTTCTCGGTCTTGGCGTGCAGCCGCCGATGGCGGACTGGGGCGGACTGGTCCGCGAAAATCTGGACGGCCTGCAGATCGGTTCCTGGGCACCGATCTATCCGGCTCTCTCCATCGCAGTCGTCTCCGTCCTGTTGAACCTGTTCGTCGACGGCCTACAGGAACGTGAAAAGAAGGGAGGCGGGGCATGACGCTTCTCCATATCCAGAATCTGAACCTGTCCGCGGACAGCGGGAAACCCATTCTGCGGGACGTCTCATTGACCCTGGAAAATGGCCAGATCCTGGCGCTCATCGGGGCATCCGGGTCCGGGAAAACGACCCTGGCGCTGACCGCCCTGGGGCACATGCGGCCGGGCGTCCGCCACGTCTCCGGACAGGTGCTCTTCCGAGGCCAGGATCTGCTGCGGATGAGCCGGCGGGCACTGGCGCGCCTGCGTGGCCGCAAGCTGGCCTACATCGCCCAGAGCGCCGCGGTCTCCTTCAACCCGCGCATCCGGCTGGACCGCCAAGTCACGGAAAGCAGCCGCATCCATCACACCATGTCCCCCGACGCGGCCCACGCCCGGGCACGGGAGGTCTATCGGACTCTTGACCTGCCCACCGGCGAAGCCTTTTACAATCGATTCCCGCATGAGGTTTCCGGCGGGCAACTGCAGCGGTTCATGATCGCCATGGGCCTGCATGAAATGCCCGAGATTCTGGTCTGTGACGAACCGACCAGCGCCCTTGACGCCACCACTCAGGTTGAGGTGTTGAAGGCCCTGGACACGGGGATTCACGCCAGCGGGACCGCCGCCATCCTGGTTGGCCACGATATCGCCCAGGTGGTCCAGGTCGCCACCCACATCCTGGTGATGCGCAACGGCGAGGTGGTCGAGCGCGGCACGGTCGAGCGGATCCTCCATCATCCCGAACATCCGTACACGCGGCGGCTCCTGGAGATGCATCGCGGTTTCGATGCCGAATCCGGGACCACGGCGGAAACCGTCGCCGCCGCCAGCGCGACAGCGGTGCCTCCGTCCGACCGGACCGACCGGACGCCGCTTCTGGAGGTTCGCGATCTGGCCGTGTGCTACGGCACCGGCAGCTTTGCGGTAAAGGCACTCAGCGGTGCGTCGCTGACCCTGAACGGCGGCGAGATGATGGCGGTGGTCGGCGAGTCCGGGTCCGGCAAGAGCACCATGGCCCGCGCCATCGCCGGCTTGGTCCAACCCAGCCAGGGCGAAGTCCTGGTCAGCGGGCGGCCGATGGAACGGGATGTGCTCAAGCGTCCCCTCCCCATGCGCCGGGCCGTCCAGATCACCTTCCAGTCGGCCGACACCTCCCTGAACCGCCACCACACCGTGGGCCGCATCCTCGGACAGGTGTTGACGTTCTTCGGAGAACACTCCAAGGAGCGCCGCGCCGAGCGGATACGCGATCTTCTGGAACAGGTCCATCTGCCCGCCGACTACGTGGACCGCAAGCCGAGCCAGATGTCCGGCGGTGAAAAGCAGCGCGTCAACCTGGCCCGCTCTCTCGCCGCCCGGCCGGACGTGCTGATCTGCGACGAAATCACCTCGGCGCTCGACAACATCGTCGCGGCATCGGTCCTCGACCTGATCGACGAACTCAAGCGCGAGTTGAACATCGGCATCCTGTTCATCAGCCACGACCTTTCCGCAGTGGCTGCGATGTCGGACAAGATCATGGTCCTGCGCAACGGCGAAGTCGTCGAACAAGGCCCCACGGCGCAGGTCCTCGGGGCTCCCCGTCATCCCTACACCCGGCTGCTGCGCTCCTCGGTCGCCGCACTGCGCCTCGGATGGCTGGAGGAGGCTTCCGCGCTCCACCGGTCCCTGCGCGATGAACTCGGCGCCTGAGCCTTTATTCCATCCCATTCACCGGACACCTTCATCATGAAGATCACCAAAGCCACGATCTACGCCATCAACAGCGAGGGCCTCAAACCCGTCATCGTCAAACTTGATACGGATGAGGGAATATCCGGCCTCGGCGAGGTCGCCACGGCTTATGGCTGCGGCCGGACCGGCGCCGCGGGCATGATCCAGGATCTGTGCGCACGGTTCGTGATCGGCGCCGATCCGACCCGCATCAACAGCTTGGTCGGCGAGATGTACGATCAGTCATTCTGGCTGAAGAATCCGGGGGGCGTTGCCGGAGCTGGCCTCAGTGCCATCGAGCAGGCTCTGTGGGACATTCGGGCACGGGCGCTGAACGTTCCAGTCCACGAACTGTTCGGCGGACGGATGCGTGACACGCTCGCCTACTACGCCAATGGCTGGTACTTCGGCGCGACCTCCGTTGGCGATCTGTTGCGGCAAGCGGAGGCGGCCGTGAAGGACGGGCACAAGGCCCTGAAAATGTACCCCTTGGCGCGGATTCAGCCCAACGGGACCCTTCGGCACACGGTCAACCGCTACGCGGATGACCGCGAAGCGGTAAACGCCGCGCTGGATATCGTCGCGCAGGTCCGGCGCACCGTGGGCGCCGATGTCACGCTCATGCTCGATCTGGCCGGTGGTTTTTCGGTGAGCGATACCATCCGCTTCGTCCATGGCCTGGAAGAGCTGGATATCGCTTTCATCGAGGAAATCAGCGATCCGGGGGACCTGGGTGCGCTGGAGCAGGTCGCCGCCAAGACGAATATTCCAATCGCCACCGGCGAGCGGCAATACCTGCGGTATGGCTTCCGCGATCTGTTGGAGCGTCGGGCCGTCGGCATCCTGCAGCCGGACATCGGCAACACCGGCGGGTTCGCCGAAGCCCATAAGATTGCCGCCATGGCCGACGCCTACGGTGTCAAGGTGCAACCCCATGTCTGCGGCAGTTCCGTTGCGGCCAGCATCGCCACCCATCTCAGCGCGGTGATTCCGAACTTCTACGTTCAGGAACACTTCCCCTACTGGGCCCGCGTTCCCGGCTGGATCGAAGTGGCGACCGAACCCTTCGAGACCCGTCTGAAGAACGGCGCCCTGCAAATTCCGGACGGGCCGGGTTACGGCGTCACGCTGAAGGACGCCGTGGTCCGGGAGCACATCTGGGCCGAGGTTCGTTAAGTCCGCCCACGGGCGGGTGCAGCACACATTCAAGACCACTGGGGAGGGGCGGCGCCTTTCCCCGGCGGCCGTTACAAAGCAGTCCAATGACCATGACCGGAAACGATCTGCGTCCGGCCGGCGCCTCCCCTTTGCCTGCCGACATCCAAGACGAGGAACTGGACGCGCTCCGTGCCGAGACGCCGGGGCTCGCCGGACAAACGTTCCTCTTGAGTTGCGGCGCGTCGCTGATGCCACGCCCCGTGATCGAGCGGATGCACGACTACCTGGACCTGGAAGCCCGGCTGGGCGGATACGGTGCCTTCGCGGCTTCCGAGGAGCGGCTGGAGCGTGTGTATGGGTCGATTGCCCGGTTGGTCAACGCAGCACCCTGCGAGATCGCTCTCGTCGAGAACGCCACGGTCGCGTGGCAGCTGGCGTTCCATTCCCTCGACTTCACCCCCGGCGATGTGATCATCACCGCCGAGGCCGAATACGGCGCCAATTATGTGACCCTGCTCCAGATGCAGCGGCGCCGGGGAGTCGTCATCCGCGTGTGTCCGTCGGATGAGCAAGGCATCGTCGATCTGACGGCGCTTGAGCGGATGATCGATCCGAAGGTTCGCCTGATTTCGTTGACCTGGGTGCCGACCAACGGCGGGTTGAACAACCCGGCGGCGGCCGTCGGGCGGATCGCCCGCGCGCATGGCATTCCCTATCTGCTGGATGCCTGCCAGGCGGTCGGTCAGATGCCGGTCGACGTCCAGACGCTCGGCTGCGACTTTCTGGCCGCGACGTCGCGCAAGTTCCTGCGGGGACCGCGTGGCGCGGGCTTCCTGTATGTCCGCCGCGCGATGCTGGATCGGTGCGAGCCCCCCTTCATCGATCACATCGGCGCCCGGTGGGTGGAGCGCAACCGCTATGAGCTGCGCGACGACGCCCGGCGCTACGAAAGCTGGGAAAGCAATCACATGGCTCGGCTCGGCATGGGCGAGGCAGCCGATTATGCAATGGAAATCGGCATCGACCGCATCTGGCGCCGCTGCCGCGGGTTGGCGCAGCGGCTTCGAGATGGCTTGGCAAACGTGCCCGGCTTCCGGACTCATGACCTGGGCGAGTGCCCCAGTGCCATCGTCAGCTTCAGCTCCGATGCCGTGGACCCGCGGAACATCGTCGCCGGAGCTGCGGCCCATGGCATCGTCATCAGCACCTCGTCGCCGGAAAGCACCCGCCTGGACGCCGAACGCCGGCATCTGCCCACGCTGGTTCGGGCGGCCCCGCACTACTTCAACACCGAGGCGGAAGTCGACCAGCTCGTCGCTTTCGCCGAATCCCTGATCCGTCACGGCGATGGCTGATCTCACTTCCCCGGCCCCGAGCCATAACGAGCCATAAGGAGACAGACCGTGCCCCCCATTCATACCGACTCCGCCCCGGCTGCCATCGGCCCCTATTGTCAAGCCATGCGCCACGGCGATCTGCTGTTTGTTTCGGGCCAGCTTCCCATCGTTCCGGCAACCGGGGCTTTTGTATCGGAAGACCCGAAAGAACAGATGGCCCAATGCCTTGCCAACATCGCCGCGATTGCCGAGGCCGCCGGCACGGACATCGCCAAATCCCTAAAAGTCACCATTCTGGTCACCGACCTGTCCACCTTCTCCGCCCTGAACGACGAATATGCGAAAGTATTTTCCACGCATAAGCCGGCCCGTGCCTGCTATGAAGTTTCGGCCCTTCCGAAAGGCGCCCAGGTCGAAATCGACGCGATCATCGCCGTGTGAAGCACTCCACGGAACAATGGTGTCCGCTGATGTGGTGGAAGGACCGCCCACCACATCAGCTCAGCGTTACTTGTCGCCCCGCAGCGGGTCCAGTGGTACAGCTGATCAGCGATCTTGAGGTCACATCCCCACGCGTGGTGTAGGATCTGTGGGGATCCGGATCGGCGCTGTGCCGGCCTGTGAAACAGCACCTGGCTGAAATCCCACAGTTTCCATTATTATCAACGCGCTTCCGTGCCGATCGGCATCAGAGCCCCAGGCCGATTCACATCTTGACCATATAACATTTGCTTTCCGAGAGAGGAATAACCGCCTGCTCGGCAGGGATGGTCCGAAGCACCTTGTAATAATCCCATGGCCCCTTCGAATCCTCGGGACGCTTCACCTCGACCAGATACATGTCGTGGACGACGCGCCCATCCGCCCGGATTCTGGCATGATGGGCGAAGAAGTCGTCTACCGGCAGTTCGCGCATCTTTTCGGCAACGACCGTTCCCTTGTCCGTTCCGGCGGCATGAACCGCTTTCAGATAATGGAGCACGGAGGAGTAGATGCCCGCGTGAACCTGGGTGGGCATCCGCTTCATCGTCTGCTCGTACCGCTTGGCAAAAGCCCGGCTCCCGTCATCGCGATCCCAATAATAGGCGGTTGTGGCGATCAGCCCCTTGGCGTTGCTGAGTCCCATCGCGTGGACATCGCTGATCATCAGAACAAGGCCGACCAGCTTCTGCCCCGCATCGGTTATTCCAAACTCGGCGGCCTGCTTGACGGAGTTGATCGTGTCCGAACCGCCATTCGCGAGTCCGACGATCTGCGCGCCGGACGACTGCGCTTGCAGGAGATAGGAGGAGAAGTCATTGGCGTTCGTCGGATGCCGGACCTCGCCGACGATCTTGCCTCCGTTCGCGGTGATCTCCTTCCGGAGATCCGCGGCCATCTGGTGACCGAACGCGTAGTCGGCGGTCACCAGAAACCAATTCTTACCACCCTCCTGGACCACCGCCCGGGCGCTGCCGATCGATTGCGAGTAGGTGTCCATGACCCAATGAAAGCCCGTCGGCGAGCAGTCCTCGTTCGTCAGGCGGGTGGTGGCGGGGCCGGACGCCAGGGCGACGATGCCGCGCTCCTTGGTCAAGGCCTGCACGGACAGTGCCGCCGCGGAATTGGTCATGTCGGCGATCGCGTGGACACCGTCGACGTCGATCCATTGCCGCGCCTTGTTGGAGGCGGTGTCCGCCTTGTTCTGATGGTCGGCCGACAGGATCTCGATGCGTTTGCCCAGAACGGTACCACCGAAATCCTCGACGGCGAATTTCGCCGCGACGACCGCGCCGGGGCCGCTGAAATCCGCGTAAGGTCCGGAATGGTCACCGAGCACACCGATGCGGAAGACATCCTGGGGCGCTTGGGCGAGGGCCGCGGTGGCCCCGAGGCAAAGCGCCGTGGAGAGCAGAAGGCTAGACAGACGCATGGTTCCTCCCGTTTTTCGGTTGAGATTATCGATTGATGCGATTGCGCGGTCAGGCTTCGGTTCGTGCCAGGAACCTGCGCACGCCTTCCCGGTATTCGTCCGTTTCGGCGAAGGCATAATGTCGAAGGCGTTCTTCCCTGGTGACCGGCGAGGGATCGGTCATGAGGCGGCGGATCTGCTGCTTGTGCGACCGTGCCGCCCCGATCCCGCTGCGCGCGATGCCGTCGACCGCCGCCTCAAGGGCGGCTTCGAACTCCCCGGCCGGCGCAACCCGGGTCAGCAACCCCTTCTCGTAAGCGCGCGGGGCATCATACACGGCGCCCTGTATCAGCATTTCGGCGAGAGTCGCCGGCCCGACCAGCCTGAACAGCGCCTGGGTCTCCGCAATGGCCAGCGGAAAGCCAAGCCGTCCGACCGGCGCCCCGAACCGCGCGGCCTCGTGGGCCAGACGGATGTCGCACACCGCCGCGATCTCCAGCCCTCCCCCGAAGCAGGCCCCCTGAATGGCCGCCACCGTGGGAACCGGACATTCCGCAAGCGCTTGCAGGCATTTCAAGACATGGTTTTCGTGGAACTCGACGACCTGATCGAAGGTCGACCGCACGTCGGCGAATTCCGATATGTCGGCGCCGGCGGAGAAGGCCGCGTCCCCCTGCCCACGGATGACGATGCACCGCAAGGCCTCGTCGCGGCCCAGGCGCGTGACGCTTGCCTCGAGTTCCGCCCACATGGCTAGGGACATGGCGTTGAGCTTTCCGGCATTCTCCAACGTCACCGTCGCGCGGTGGCCCGTTACCGCCGTGAGGACCGCTCCGGTCATTTGAACGCTCCAACCGATTGAAAAGGCGAACAGGCGGGTCAGGCGACCTTTTCCCGGCCGTCCCGATAATTCGATCCGTGCGGATTCTGGTAGACGACGCGCGTCTCCTCCCAATGGGCGATCTCGTCGGCGGAGAAGCCGAGATCCGTGAGGATCGCCCGGCTGTGCTGCCCAAGCACGGGCGGAGGTTTCCTGATCCAGCGGCCGTCGTGGCCATCCATCCGCAGCGGGCTGGAAATCTGTCGCATCGGCCCGAGCGTCGGATGCTCGAAGGACTCGATCAGGTCGAGATGCGCGACCTGGGCATCGGCGACGACATCGTCGATCCTGTTGATCGGGCCGGCGGGAATTCCCGCCTCGACCAGCCGTTCCGTCCAGTCCGCACGGGTCCTCGTCGCCAGACGCTCCTCGATGATGAGCCGCAGCTCTTCCCGATGGGCCATGCGGCCGGCGTTGTCGGTGAAGCGTTCGTCATCCTTCAGACCGGCGAGGCCGATGACGTCGCACAGGCTGAGCCACATGTCCTGCGTGGCGGCGCCGATGTTCAGGTTGCCGTCCTGCGCGCGGAACACGCCGTAGGGAGCGATCACCGGATGCACGTTGCCGGTGGGCACCGCGACCTCGCCCAGGTTGAGGTAGCGCTGGCCCTGCACGCTCAACAGGCTGACCAGACTGGACAGCAGCGAGGTCTCGATGACACGTCCCACCCCGGTCTGCTGCCTTTGCGCCCAAGCGGCCAGCACGCCGATCGCCAGCCACATGCCCGACGTCATGTCCCCGATGGCCACGCCGACGCGCGTGGGACCGGTTTCCGGCGTGCCGGTGAAGCTCATGAAGCCGGCGTAGCCCTGGGCGATCTGATCGAAGCCCGGCCGGGAGGCGAGCGGCCCGTCGCTGCCGAAGCCGCTCAGGCTGGCGATGATCAGCTCGGGCTTTTCCGCTCGCAGGCCGGCGGGCTCCAGCCCCATCTGGGCGAGGGTGCCGGGACGGAAATTCTCGATGATCACGTCGCAGCGCAGCGCCATCTCGCGCAGCAGGCGCCGCCCTTCCTCGCAGCGGAAATTGATGCCGATGTCGCGCTTGTTTCGGTTTCCGCAGAGGTAATACACGCTCTCGTCACGGTCGAACGGTCCCCACGCCCGGATCATGTCGCCGTCGGGAATCGCCTCGACCTTGATGACGTCGGCTCCCAAGTCACCCAGGATCAGCCCGCAGAACGGCCCCGACAGGGCCCGACTCAAATCCAGCACTCTCATGCCTGTAAGCGGAAATGACGCTTGATCCACCGTGACCTCGCTTGCTGAATGCGCTGGATGTGTTGGGGTGTCGGATGTGTCGGCGTCCCGCACGCGCCCTTGCCGCGCATCGCCGTCTGACCGCCCGGTTGGGTGGGCGGCGATCGCCGTCGCCCTGGCCGGCTGCCATGGAAAGTTGGCGGCGTGCGCGATCCGTTGATTGATCTTGCGAACAGTCAGCCGCCCCGTCAAGCCATATGTATGTAGATAAGCGATTTAAATATTTTTATAATCTTGCTTCGCATGGATCGGAGAGCGGGCCAGGATTTTGGGCCCGTGTCCCGGCAGACGGCGCGGCCGGCCCGGAGGGTCGCGAAAGCATCCAGGCGGATGTCTTCAATCCACCGTCACGTCAGGGGGGCAAAAACGCCGCGTTTCAGCTCGCAACGGCGGACTTGCGGCGTGGCCCGCTCTTGCGCGTCGTCGTTTTCCGGGCGCCGCCCCGTTCCCTGCGCGGCGCTTCAACGACGGAGGAACCGTTGGAATCGGAGGGTTGGGAGGGCTGGCCCGGATCGTCCGGAAGCTCCGCCAGGAAATCCATCAGCCCAACGGCACCGATCACATGCTCGTGCATCGCCGCCTCGGCACCCGCATCGTCCCCGGCCACGATCGCCTCGGCCACACGATGATGGCCGGCGTAGGATCGTTCCATGCCGCCGGGCCGCTGGAAGGGATTGCGGCGGTACATCCGCAAACGGCGCCGGATGTCCCGCACCTGGCTTGCCAGGAACTCGTTCCTGGCGCCGGCGTAGATCGCCTCGTGGAACTCGTGGTTCGCCTCGTCGTAACCGGCGACGTCCTTCGCCTCGACCATCGGCAGGAAGGACAGAAGGATGGAGCGAAGCCTGTCCTGCTCGTCCCGGGTCATGCGCCTGGCGGCGAGCTGCGCGCAATATCCTTCGAGTTTCGCAAGCACCTCGAGCATGGCGGCGATCTGCTTGACCGACAGGCGCGTGATCTCGGCGCCCTGGCGGGGCCGGAAAATGACGAGACCGAGCGACGCGAGCTGGAGAAGGGCCTCGCGCACCGGCGTGCGGGAGACCCCGAACCTCTTGCAGAGTTCCTGTTCGTCGAGCCGGTCTCCCGGGCGGAAATGGCCTTCCGAAATCTCGTTCTCCAGCCAGGCCCGCAACTGGCTTGGACGGCTGAGAGAGATGTCGTCTGGACCGGCCGGCATGCAACCTCACACTCTCATTCTTGGAAACCGTTGGAACACGCTGGTTTGGACCAAGCTGGGCGATATGCGGATGCGCACAGCATCATATACTTTGCCACACTTCAATCGGTGGCGCCAGCGTGGGCCTCGTCACGCAGGTAGCGCACAATCGCCGAGGAATCGTCACCCCCATGCCCGTTCTCCGCAAACAGGGAGTAGACATCGACGGCGGCAAAGCCGAGCGGGGTCGTCGCGTTCGCGGCCAGGGCGGCCTCCTTCGCCAAACGCAGATCCTTGAGCATCAGCGAGGCGGCGAAGCCCGGCTTATACCCGTTGCTGGCCGGGGAGCTGGGCACCAGGCCGGGAACAGGACAGTAGTTGGAGAGCGCCCAGCATTGCCCCGAGGAGGTTGAGGCCACATCGAACAACGCCTTCGGAGCGATGCCGAGACGTTCGGCCAGAACGAAGGCTTCGGACACCGCGATCATCGAGACGCCGGTGATCATGTTGTTGCAGATCTTCGTGGCCTGCCCGGCACCTGCGTCTCCGCAGTGAACGATGCGCTTGCCGACCTGCTCGAGGATCGGTCGGCCCAGGGCAAACGCGCTCTCGGTCCCGCCGACCATGAAAGTCAGGGTTGCCCCGCGTGCACCCGACACGCCTCCGGATACCGGGGCATCCAAGGCGACCATGCCATGCCGCTCCGCCAAGGAATGCGCTTGCCGGGCGCTTTGCACATCGATGGTCGACGAATCGATGAACAGCGTGCCGGGGCCCGCCATAGGCAGGAGCCGCCCCCATACGTCAAGCACATGCTGCCCGGAGGGAAGCATCGTCACCACGATGTCGACACCCTCCACCGCAGCCTCCGGAGACGCCGCGATGACGGCGCCGGCGGCTTCGGCAGCTTGGCAGGCGGCGGCCGAAAGGTCGAAGCCCTTCACCGTCTGCCCCTTCGCCACGAAATTTGCCGCCATCGGACCGCCCATGTTGCCGAGCCCGACAAATGCGATGGCACCCATGCGTGTTCTCCTCCATGAAAGGCGGTCGGCCGTCGCTGTCAGCCAGGCGCGCCCTGGTCGGATGCGCCACGTCGTCATCCCCGTTCGAGGCGACCGCACGTGGAATGAGGGATAAAGCGCGCGGAGAGACCTCCGCGTAGCGCTCACGCACACCTTATCCAGCGAGCGCATACTGAGTCCATTCCAATGTATATGTAACTAAGATTTACCCCTGTCAAATCGCGCCATTCCTGACGATCCAGCATGCGTTTTCGGCGGCTTGGCAGCAGAAAAAATATTTATAACCAACTTTCGAATACGAATTGTTGACCAAACGAACATCGCCGGCTATGGTGGGATCAACAGGGAGCGATCGAAAGTACCCCGGCTGCACCACCGTCGTCCGGTGCGGTCGAAGCAGGCGCCTGTGCCGGCAGGGGAGACGGCGCGCTCCCCCGCCCTTCCCAGCCGGATGCCGGCTGCTGGCAAAGAATGACCTTCTGGGCATGGAGTGACGCGCGATGCAGCATACAGGTGAGATCAGCCAGCCGGCCGTGATGCGGCGACGGATCCTGATTGGAGGCGATTGGGTGGAGGCGGCCTCCGGCGAGGCATTCCCGGTGGAGAATCCGGCCAAGCGCGCGATCATCGCAACGGTTCCCCGCGGCACCGCCGTCGACGTCGAGCTGGCCGTGCGGAGCGCGTCCGATGCCTTCCCGGCGTGGAGCGCCGTCGCGCCCCGGGAGCGTGGCCGGATGCTGCTCCAAGTCGCCGACGCGATGGAGGCCCGGCTGGAGGAGGTCGCCCGCCTCATCGCGCTGGAAACAGGCAACGCTCTGCGCACGCAGGCCCGTGCCGAGGCCAGGATCTCGGCGGACATCTTCCGCTATTTCGGCGGCCTCGGCGGTGAACTCAAAGGGGCGACGATTCCGCTCGGCGATTCGGTTCTCAGCTACACGCGACGCGAGCCTCTCGGCGTGGTCGGCGCGATCATTCCCTGGAACGCCCCGGTCCTTCTGGCGGCGCTCAAGATCGCGCCGGCCCTGTGCGCCGGCAACACCATGGTGCTGAAGACCGCCGAGGATGCGCCGCTCGCCGTTCTGCTCATGGCGGAGATCTGCCAGCAATTCCTGCCGGCCGGCGTGCTGAACGTGCTGACCGGCTTTGGCGTCGAATGCGGTGCCCCGCTTCTCAACCATCCGGCCATCGCCAAGCTGTCCTTCACCGGATCGACCGCCGTCGGCAAGATCGTCATGGAAGCGGCCTCCCAGCGGATCGTTCCGGTGTCGCTCGAACTTGGCGGCAAGAGTCCCTCGATCGTCTTCCCCGATGCCAACGAGGACTGGGTGGTGGAGGGCATCGTCGCGGCCATGCGCTTCACCCGGCAAAGCCAGTCCTGCACGGCGGGCTCGCGCCTGTTCCTGCACAGGAGCGTCTTCGACTCGTTCCTTGACAAATTGACCGCCAAAGTCTCGACGCTGCGCATTGGCGACCCGTTGGCGGAGGACACCGACGTCGGCACCATCATCAACGAAAGGCAGTTCAACCGCGTCTGCGGATACATCGAATCCGGCCTTGCCGAGCCGGATGCCAAACTTGTGGCCGGCGGTCTTCCGCCGACCGACGGGCCGTTGAGCGAGGGCTACTTCGTGCAGCCGACGATCTTCGCGCACACCTCCAACGACTGGCGTCTGTCCCGGGAAGAGATCTTCGGTCCGGTGCTGGTGGCCATTCCCTGGACCGACGAGGCCGACGTCATCAGAATGGCGAACGACACCCATTATGGCCTCGCCGCCTATCTGTGGACCCACGACATCGGCAAGGCCCTGCGGACCGCGCATCAGGTTCAGGCCGGCTGGGTCCAGATCAACCAGGGCACCGGGCAATCCCCGGGTCAATCCTACGGTGGCTACAAGCAGAGCGGCCTCGGCCGCGAATTCTCGCTCGAAGCCATGCTGGACAGCTTCACGCAGCTCAAGAACGTCACCGTCAACCTGACCCGCTGACACGACAGAGCTGCGACAGGGCGGCGTACGGGAGGCGCTTGCCCTGATTGTGAATCGGCATAGGGTTCTGACGCCGATCGGCACGGGAGCGCTTTGATAACAATGGACACTAAGAGTGCCTATCAAAAACCCGGTCCGATGCGCTGAAGTCATTGATTTTCCTCAACCTCAGACCGGTTCTGATCCGCACTCTAAGAACCTATTTCGGTAGGGATCGAGGTGGGCCTGCTCTGTTGGACTTCCGTGCTTTTCGGTGCGGAGGTTTTCATGGGCAAGTTGGTTCAAGATGACGGCTGGCGATTGCCGGGTGAGTTGTGGGAGCGCGTGGAGCCCACGGAGGGCTGCATGCACGCGCGGGCTGCCATAGCGGCCATGGTGGCGACCATGAACGCGTCGGACCTCGACCAGAAGCTGTCGGTTGGCAGCGGCCCGCTGGCTTTCCGGCCGCCCACGCCACGCGTAGTAACCGCTGGCGGACACCCCGAGTACCGAGCACATAAGCCGGGTCGGGAACTCGTCCCGGTGGTCCTCGATGAAGCGGAACTTCATCTCGGTGCTTCCGAGAAAATGCTGATGGCCTTTTTTAAAATGTCGCGCTCCAACTCGCGTCGCAGCCGCGCGATCTCCGCCGTCTGCTCGTCCGGCTTGGCCGGCTTGGACGTGCCGGATACGGCAGGCGCGCCAGACCGTGAGCGCGGCGGGTGGCCTTGGGCTACCCGTCGCCAGGTCCGCAGCACCGAGGCCTGGAGGCACAACTCCCGCGCCACATGCTCCAGTGGCCGGCCGCTCGCTTCCAGCAGGGCAACGGCCTCACGCTTGAACTCGTCCGTGAAGGATCGCCTCGTCTTCGGCATCAGACACCTTCCCGCTCCACTCGGAGCTTAGCTGAGGTGTCCACCCAACCGGGGCAAGATCATCGCCTGCCTGCCGCTGTTCACCGTCCACCGCCAACTGGAACAGGGCACGCTGGTGTCCCTGCTCGACGCTCACCTGCGCGACGTCGGAACCTTCCGGATCCTGTGGCCGTCGAGTCGGCAGATGTCGCCGAAGCTGCGGGCCTTCGTCGGCTTCCTGGCCGACAACCTTTTCAGCGCCCCGTCACGCCAAAGCTGAGCGGAGGTCAGCATCCATCAACCAAAAACCCGACATTCGCCGTCCTCCGCCGGCTGCATCGGCCCGGTCTTCCGGAGAGCGGCAAATCCTAGGGCCTGCCAACGAGCTTGCGATGCTCCCGGAACGCGGCCGTGATGGCGCGCAGCGTCTCCTTGGTCTTGGGATCGGAAAGGGACGAGTGCAGAACAAGCGAGAGCGACGGCACCGGCGGCAATCCAAAGGCATCGCCGACATCGACGACATCGGCGGGCGCGAGACGGCGCGGAAACGCTGAGACGGCCAGCCCGGCCGACAGCGCGGCGGCGATCGCCGCGGTTCCGCCGATGAAGACCTCCTCCCACGCGATCGCGGCGCGATCGAGCAGCCGCACCGCGACGTCGCGCACGGCGCAGCACGGCAACGTCGCCGCCAGCCGCAGCGGCTCGCCGGCGCGGTGTTCGAAATCGGGCGACGCGAACCAGCCGAAATGCTCCGGTCCGAGGATCTCGCCGTCGCGCCGGTCGTCGTCGCTGCGGATGATGATCGCGTCGAGCGTGCCGCTCTCGAAGCCGTCGAGCAGCGCACGGGAGTTGTCGAGCAGCACCTCGACGGTCAGCGCCGGATCGAGCGACTTGAGCTTGGCCAGCAGGACCGGGACCTCCGGCCCCATCACATGGGCGGCGATCCCGAGCCGGAAGCGGCGGCGCGCGGCGGTCAGCCGGGCGATCGCCCGCTCGTGCGCCGCCAGGAACTCGCGGGCCGAGTCGATGAAGAGCTCGCCTTGCGCCGACAGGCGGACCTGCCGCGGCGTGCGCTCGACGAGCCGCGTCCCCAGCCGGTCCTCCAGCCGCTTCAGCTTGACGCTGATCGCTCCCTGCGTGGTGCCCAGAGCCTCGGCTGCGCGGGTGAAGCTGCTGTGGTCCGCGATCGCAAGGAACGCACGGACAGCATCGACGTCCAGGGACATCGCGGCATCCATCCTGATCTGTTGTCACTGATATGGTCTGCCATCCCGTTGCCCGATGATCAAGCCTGCGCCACTTTGCCGAAGACATCCTCATCCGATGGTCCACCCCCATCCGGTGGCCCCCCATCCGGTGGCAAGGTGTTCGGCGCGCGGCCCATGATCCGGCCCCGGCAGCCCGAAGCGCCTTGCCCCGACCGCAGCAGCAAGGGCAACCATGACCGCAGCCGTGTCGTCACGAAACCTGGCCGCCTTGAGCGCCATCTGTCTGTCCGCCTTGATGACCGGGCTCGAAATCTCGAGCATCCCGGCCATCCTACCGACGCTGGAGCAGGTCCTGCCGGCCAGTTTCCGACAGCTCCAGTGGATCATGAACGCCTACACGATCGCCATGACCACCAGCCTGATGGCGGCGGGCGCGCTGGCGGACCGCTTCGGCCGCAAGCGGCTCTTCCTGCTGGGCACCGCCCTGTTCGGACTGGCGTCGCTGGCCTGCGGGCTGGCGGCGAGCGCGCCGCTCCTCATCGCCGCCCGCTTCGTGCAAGGCGTCGGCGGAGCGGTGATGCTGGCGTGCCAAGTCGCCGTCCTCTCGCACCAGTTCCGCGACGGATCGGAGCGCGGCGCGGCGTTCGGCTGGTGGGGCGTAGTCTTCGGCGTCGGCCTGGGTTTCGGCCCCCTGGCCGGCGGCCTCACCGTCGCCGTCGCGAGCTGGGAGTGGGTGTTCCTGGTCCATGTGGCGCTGGCGCTCGTGACCGTCGCGCTCGTGCGCGCGGGCGTCGTCGAATCCGCCGACCCCCACGCCCTGCGGATCGACCTGCCCGGCATGGTGACGTTGTCGCTCGCGGTCTTCTGCCTCGTCCATCTCGTCACGCAGGGGCAGGCGCTGACCGCCGCCAACCCCCTCGGCCTCGCGCTGGCCGGCCTCGGCGCCGCGAGCCTCCTCGCCTTCGTGGTCGTGGAAACCCGCCGCGCCCGCCCGATGGTCGACTTCACCGCCTTCCGCATTCCGGCCTTCGTCGGCGCGCTGCTGGGATCGGCGGGGATGAATTTCAGCTTCTGGCCCTTCGTGATCTATCTGCCGATCCACTTCCAGGCGGTCCTCGGGCTGGACAGCGTGACGGCGGGGGCAATGCTGCTCGCCTACACGCTGCCGACGCTGGTCGTGCCGCCCTTCGCGGAGCGGATGCTGATGCGGCACGGGCCGGCGCGCGTCATCCCGTTCGGGCTGTTCACGATCGGACTCGGCTTCGTCCTCATGCGGTTCGGCGCGACGGTTGAAAGTGTGACCGGTTGGGCGATGCTGCCCGGCTGCGTGCTTGCCGGCACCGGGCTCGGCCTGACCAACACGCCCGTCACCAACACGGCGACCGCGGCCTTGCCGGCCGACCGCGCCGGCATGGCGTCGGGAATGGACATGAGCGCGCGGATGATCGCGCTCGCCGTCAACATCGCGGTGATGGGCTTCATCCTGCTGCAGGGGATCCGCGCCGAGCTCGGACGGATCCTGCCGCGGCAGGGCGACGGCACGCTCGGCCGGCTGGCCGAGACGATCGGCGCCGGCAACCTCGCGCTGGCTGGGGCGGAGGGCGTCGGTCCCGCCGCCGCGCGCGAGGCGCTGGCGCACGGCTTCGGCTGGGTCATGCTCTATGCCGCGCTCTGCGCCTGGGGCCTGTCGGCGTTGAGCTTCCTCCTCTTCGGCCGGAAGACGTTGGTCGCGGCGGAGTGAACCGCCGTCGAGTTTATCGTGAGCGCATCAATCCCTTGAGCATTTTACCCGTCACCTTCAGCGAGTTGAGGAGAGCGGAGTGGATGACCAACTTGAACCAGCCGGTGGCTTTCCCCTCAGTTTCCGAACCCGTCGTGACCTCCGCACACTCTTTCATCGCGCATAGGGCAGACCGGCTTTCTACTTTTGATTTTAATTTCCCAATTCTTGCTCCAAGCTTCCTTCGGATCGAAGAAACCGTCCGTGTCAGCAACTCCCTTTCCAAATCTGACCATTGGGAGTTGAGACCGGAACGATTGGAGGCACCATGGCTGCCAGCCCGTCGCATTTTGACCAGCGTACGAAGCGCGCATGTCTTTGCGCTATGATGCGGCACGCGCCTGCGCACCGGGACACGCAGCCCTTTTCAGATACGCGCTTTTCCTCGCCTCAACATATTGTTTTTAAACGATATTCTTGTTTCATCCGTGAGGTGAGGCAGGCACCCTGTCCGGCGGACGGTTCAGATCGTCGGGAAGCAGGGAGGCCATCGTGGCGAAGCCCAAAGGAACGGCGGTCGAGACATTGCGCTTGGTCGCCGACGCGACGGGCGAAGCGTCTCCCCCTGGCACAAAGCCCGACCCACGTCTCATCGATCTGGTCCGCCTGCTCGCCCGGCAGGCGGCCCGGGAGTTCGTTCACAGCACCGGGGAGCGCCACACCGGCGATCGCTCTCCCTCCTGAGGAGGCCGTCCGATGAAGGTTGCGCTCCACGCCCGCTACTCTTCCGACAACCAGCGTGACGCCTCAATCGAAGACCAGCTGCGTTTGTGCCGAAGTCACGCCGAGCGGCAGGGCTGGCGCGTCGTCGACAGCTATTCCGACCGGGCGATCTCCGGTTCCTCGCTGCTGCGCCCGGGGGTCCAGGACCTGATCGCCGACGGGCTGAAGCGGCGCTTCGACGTCATCCTGACCGAATCGCTTGACCGGCTGTCGCGCGACCAGGAGGACATCGCCGGCTTCTACAAGCGCATGCGCTTCGCCGGCGTCGCCATCGTGACGCTGTCGGAGGGCGAGGTCAGCGAGTTGCACATCGGCCTGAAGGGGACGATGGGAGCGCTCTATCTGAAGGACCTCGCGGACAAGACACGGCGCGGGTTGCGCGGCCGCGTCGAGGAGGGCAAGTCGGGCGGCGGGCTGTGCTACGGCTATGATGTGGTCAAGCAGGTCGGCGCCAGCGGCGAAGCGATGCGGGGCGATCGCCGGATCAACGCGGCCGAGGCCGCGGTCGTGCGCCGCATCTTCAGCGACTATCTCGCCGGCGAGTCGTCGCGCCGGATCGCCTGGACGCTGAACCATGAGGGTCTGCCCGGCCCGCAAGGCAGCACGTGGGGGCCGTCGACGATCCACGGCAACCCGAAACGGGGCACCGGCATCCTGAACAACGAGCTGTATGTCGGCCGGCTGGTGTGGAACCGGCTGCGCTACCTGAAGGATCCGAACTCCGGCAAGCGGGTCTCTCGGCTCAATCCCGAAAGCGAGTGGGTGATCCAGGAGGTCCCGGACCTGCGCATTGTCGATCAGGATGTCTGGGAGGCGGTCAAGGCCCGGCAGGAGGCCTTCGCCTTCACCCCGGCCGAACACAGCAAGGCGGATGGGAGCGTCCTGATCGACCGTCGGCGTCCCAAACACCTGTTCGCCGGTTTGGTGAAATGCGGTTGCTGTGGCGGCGGCTACAGCATGATTTCGAAGGATCTGCTGGGCTGCTCGACGACACGCAACAAGGGCACCTGCGGAAACTGGCGGAACATCCGGCGGGACGCGCTGGAAGCGTCGGTGCTGAACGGGTTGCGCACCCATCTGATGGAACCGGCGCTGTTCAAGGAGTTCTGCGACGAGTTCACGCGCGAAATGAACCGTCTGCGCATCGAACAGCGGACCGGCCAGGATGCCTAGCGCCGCGAACTGGCCAAGATCGAGAAGCAGATTTGGGGAATCATCAGCGCGATCAAGGACGGCCTGTATGTGCCGTCGATGAAGGCGGAGATGGAAGCGCTGGAAACGCGCAAGGCGGGAACTCACCGGCATGCTGGCGCGTGCGACCGAGCCCCCTCCCCTTCTGCATCCGAACATGGCGGAGCTGTACCGGCAGCGGATCGCCGCTCTCCACGAACGCCTGCAGTCCGAGGAAACCAAAGCCGAGGCGGCCAATTTCCGCAAGCTTATCGCCTTGAGTTTCCATCACCATTGCGCCTCCCACAGCCAATGCGTGTTCGCGCGATTCGGCACTGGCGGTTCGGCGCTTCTGGATGGATGGGAAACGAGACGGCTGACCACATCAATTCAATGGATCTCCAACAATATCCCCACCACAGGCATATGGATGAAGACGCCGACCACGGGACGCCCCGTTGCGGCTTCCACCAGATGTCGGTACAGCGACAATTGCGGAGCATGGCTCAGCGCCCGGTCGGTCCAATGGTCATAGGACCCGGGAAAGGATTTGTGGTCAAGGATCACCGCCCCGTCCGGCGTGTCCAGCAGCAGGTCGATGCGGCCGGCGACGCGCTGCAACCCCAGCCGCCCCTGCACGGGCACCTCGGTATGCCAGCCCATCCTCGGCCAGCGGTGCGCAAGGATGCGCCACAAACGGTCGCCGGCCTCCATCAGCGTCTCCCCCGCCATGCCCGGCACGGTCCAGCGCTCCAACACGCCCCGGGCCCCGGCCAAGCGTCGGCCCGGTGAAGTTTCCGGCTGGTCGATGGCAAGGAAGGCATGCATGGCCTCACCGAGTCGGGCCATATCCACTCCGCCGGGAATCGGCAGGCGACCGCCGAAGCCGATCCGCTCGCGCACCAGCGGGACATGATCATTCGGCATCCCGATCCCTTGGCCGGTTCCCTGATCGTTCCATTGACTCGGCGCCACCCGCAACGGCGGGTGTTCGATCGGCGGGACCAGCGGCAGCGCGACAGCCGCCGCCCAAGCCGGCAGGGCCGGCGGGGCCGCATGTTCCACCTCCTCGGGCGGCGTTAGGATGCGGGCGACGGCCGGATGCGGATCCTCGCCGACCCGGATGTCGATGGCGCCCTCCCCGGCCGGAATCGCCAGGATCGGATTCCCTGCCGCGTCGGTCAGCGCGTCGAGCCAAGCGGTCTGGCACGGCCGGGCGGCAAGGATCAGGCAGTCGCGCGCTCGCGTCAGACCGACATACATCAGGCGCACCGCTTCGGCCTGTGCGCGCCCCCGGGCCGCTTCCATCTCGGGCGCGGCGGCGGCGGCATCGTCGAGATGGGTTCCCTTGCGCTGCCCCTCGTAGGGCCAGGGCCAGAAACGCAGCCAGCGACCGGTCAGCGGATTCCAGGGATCGACCTCCGTCGGCCCTCGACCGACAGACGGAAGGGCCAGGGGTCCGGCCCACCCTGAAAATCGAGCGCAATGACCGTCGGCCATTCAAGTCCCTTGGCCTGATGGTAGGTCATAACGACGACCGCGTCCGCATCGGTGCTAGGCGGCTGGTCGCCGCCACCCTCCGCCCCGGTCAGGAAGCGGATCAGCCCACCCGCCGTCGCAGCCCCGCGCCGGGCACGGCACTCGTCCTCATAGGCGCGGGCCAACCCGCGCAGCGCGTCGAGATTGGCCAGACGGTCGGCCGGCTCCCCCCAACGCCGGACCTGCTCCGCCACGTCGCCCGCGACGATGGCGACCTCCAGCGCCTCCACCGGGGTCAGGTGCAGCAGACGCCCGCGTGCCGCGTCCAGTGCCCGCAGCACCGGCGAGCCTTCCCGCGCCCGCCGCACGGCCTCGGGGAGCAGCCAGGATTCCAGCTCTTGCCGGCCAGGGTCCAGACCTCCAGCGGCACCGGCTGGTCCGGCCCGTCCGTCCGCTCGCATTCCGCCACCTGTGCGTCGCCCCGCGGGATACCGACAGCGGGAAAGGCGGCGCCGAACAGCGCGTTGTGGAAGGCCACCAGACCGGGGCGGGAGCGGTAGCCGCGCGGCAACCGTTCCGGCATCCCCCCGGTGGCGGGCGGCACACGGGCCAACACCGCACCGATCAGGGCGGGATCGGTGCCCCGGAAGCCATAGATCGCCTGCTTGGCGTCCCCCACCCACACCGATCGCCGCACCACGCCGGCCAGCGCCAGGAACAGGGCGAGCTGGATCGGGCTGGTGTCTTGGAACTCGTCCACCAGGGCCAGTTCCACCCGCTCGGCCAGCAGGCGGCGGACGTCCGCCCGGCCCAGCAGGGTGAGCGCCTCATGCTCCTGGTCGACGAAATCGACCAGCCCCCGGGCACGCTTGAAGCGGTCGTAATCGTCCATCGCCTCGGCGGCGCAGCGGAAGACGCCCTCGACCAGCGCGCGCAGATCGCGATGCAGGCGGGGGTGGGCGGGATGCACGCCCGCCGCCTCGTGGACCGCCTGGATGGTCGCCCTCCAGCGCGCGCCGGGATCGAGCTTGGTCAGCCGCACCCAGTCCACCCAGGGCAACGGACGCCCGCCCGCCAGCGCGGCGGCGGCATCCTTCAGGGCGGCCAGCGCCTCGGCGGTCTTCTTGACGCAGCCATCCCCGGCGGCCTCGATGGCGGCGACCGCCACCACCACCGCCTCACCCAACGCCCGGTCGAGCCCCTCCTCGTCGGCGCGAGCTTCCGGCAGCAGGGCCAGCAACCCTCGAAGCGAGCGCACGGCCGATTCCGCCAGATCATCGGCCGCGATGCCGTTCTGCCGGGCAAGAGCGCCGATGGACTGCACCAGCCCGCGCCAATCCTCCAGCCGCAGCCGGGCGGCGGCAGGTTCGATGGCCGGGCCATGGCGGCGGATGACGCCATCGGCGGCGGCGGCGAACAGGGCGGCGGCGCGCTCCTCCGCCACCACGTCGGCGACGGGCGAACGCCCGGACTCCAGGGCGAACTCGCCGGCGATGCGGCCGAACAGGGCGTTGACGGTGCCGATCCGCGCGGTCAGCACGTCGCGCGCCGCCTCGGTCCTGCCGCTCCTCGACAGGTCGCCCCGGATGCGTTCCAGCAGTTCGGCGGCAGCCTTGCGGGTGAAGGTGGTGGCGAGGATCGCGTCCGGCGCCACCCCGGCGGCCACCGCGTCGAGATAGGCGCGGGTCAGCCGGTGTGTCTTGCCGGTGCCGGCGCTGGCCGTCACCACATCGATCGGCGCCAGACCGGCGGATGCTTCCGAGGTCGTTTCCACGGTCATGCGCGGACGCTCCCGACGCCGCACAGGCGTCCATAGTCGCAGAGGCGGCAGGGTGGATCCAAGATCAGGGCGGGCGGTTCCTCGCCACCCTCTCCGCCGCCGTCATCGGAAACGCCGGGGGAAACGCCGGGGGCCAGGATGTCGCCCTGCGCCAAACGCTCCAGCGCGCGTGTCCGGCTGTCCCAGGCGGCGCGCCAGACGGTCGGCAGGTCGCTGCCCGGCACATGGGCATGGGCGGCGAAAGGCGCCGGAGCGCAGGCCAGAAGCCGCTGCTGCGCCAACATGAAGTAGCCGGCCGGCACCGGCCCGGCCAACATTCGCCCGGCCACCGCCCGTTCGGCCCCCAGCAGCCGTCCATAGACGGCGAGTTGGACCGCGCCCCTCGGCGATCTCCCGCCGCCGCCGCTTGTCGCTGCCGCTCCATTTCAGGTCGAGGACGACGGGAAGCCCGTCGGGGCCCTCCAGCAGGAGATCGACGATGCCCTCGACCGTCACGCCGTCCAACTCCGCCTCGACGGGGACTTCGCAGCCGCGCACGCTCAGCCCGGCCTCCGCGATCAACCCGGCCAGGGTGGACGCGGCGGCGGCGATGGCGGCGCAGGCACGCTCCAGCTCCAGGCCCCAGCCGGGGCGCAGCAGCGGCGCCGCCAGCACCGGCAACAGGCGGTCGAACAGGGCGGCGGCGCGCCGAGCCGCTTCGTCCGGCGGCCAGCCGGAACGTTCGGTGAGAAGTTCGGCGATCACCGCATGCGCCAGCGTTCCCAGCAGCCGCGCCCCATCGGGAATGGCGCGCAGGACACCCGGCCGGACACCGGCCGCATGGCGCAGCACCCAGGCGAAGGGGCAGCCCAGCAACCGCTCCATGCTGGTCGCCGATTCCCGGTCGCGCGCCGGCACCGCACCCACCGGAACGCGCCAGCGCCGCCGGGCCGGCGGCGATGACCGAATCCAGGATGCGGTCGAGCTGCGGCTTGGGGATGCGCGCCAGCCCGCAGGCGGCGACGACCTGTGCCATCGCGTCGACCTGCACCGCCACGGTGCCGAGCAGGGCGTCGGTCCTCCCCTGTTATCCAGCCCCTTGCCGTCCGGCCTGTGCCCTGGCCCAGGCGGCGACGCGCCCGCACAACGCCATCGCCGTCGGCACCGGAACGCCGTCCGCCTCGGCGAAGCGCGGGGATTCCAGCCAGCCCCGCCAGTCGCGTTCCTCCGCCGCAAGCCGGCGGTCGAGATCGGCCCCGTTCAGACCGCGTGCCTCCAGCCGGGTGCGGCGACGCTCCCGCGCGGTGCGCCACGCCGCCTGCTACGCCGGACCGCCGACACCGGGCGCCTCGGCCAGGGCGTCGGCGAAGGCCTCCGCAACGCCGGAAGGAATGGGCGATTGCGGCAGCGTCAGCAACTCCATCAGACGGTGGGCATCCAGTGGCTCCCACAGCGCCGCGAAGGCCAGCGGCAACCTGTACCGCCGCCCGCCAGGGCGACCGCCCGGCGCCGCCGACGCGGGGAAGGCCCAGCCGTCGGCACGCCTCGTCCAGCAGGGTGGTGCGCTGCCCGCGCAGGATCACGACACCGTGATTGTCCTGCGGTGAGGCGGCGAGCCAACCGGCCACCGTTTCCGCCGCCAGCCATTCGTCGTCGGATTCCAGCACCGTGATCGTGCCACCCAAGCGGTCACCCAGCGGCAGCGGATCGCGGCAGGGCAGGATCCGCGTCCCGCCAGCCGCCAGCCGGTCGATCAACCGTCGCCACCCGGCGGGCAGGAGATCGGCGGGCGTGGCGAGGCGCAGTTCCGCGACGGGAGCCGCCACCGCTTCGCCCCCCTCTCCCGCCAACGCGGCGAGCACCGCGCGCAGCCGGTCGGCCCGGCCCGGCGCGAGCGGTACCGACACACGCTCCACCGCCACCAGGGCGTCGAGGCGCTCACCGCCGCCCGGCATGGCCCCGGACCAGCCGGCCTCGAACCAGCCGGCCTCGACCAGGGCGTCGCGCCATTCCAGGATCACCCTGGCGACCGACCAGCCATCCGCCGCCAGCGACCGGCTGTAGAAGCGGTTGCCATCGTCGGCCGCCCGCAGCCGTACCAGATACTGGGCGATCCGCAGGGCGGGCGGAGTCTCCGGCCCCGTCAGGCCGAGCCTGATCTCCAGAACCCCAAGCAGCCCGGCCGGCCCGACGACCACGTCGCCAAGATTGGCCTGCGCACCGTCGATGGTTTCCGGCCAATGGGGACCGTCCAGATGCCACCCGAATTGAACGCGCATGGGACCGCCCCAACTGCTTCGCTCGGAAAGCGTGTGGAAGAAATCTGAATAAAAAGTGGATGAAATCGATAAAATTCTTCATTGAAGACGCATCTCCCTGGGAAACCCCTTTTCAGTAGTCCTTGATGGGGTTTTGCAAATTCACCGTTTCCGTGCCGGCCCCTGGGGTGATCGGGCGTCCCACCACGCGATGATCATCCGCAGGCGCGGTGCGGAAGCGGCGTCGACACGGAATCGGGCGTTGTCCCAGCGGGCCACAAAATAGGCGTTCGCGCGATAGAAGCTCCACGCTCTCGGCGGTGGCGGCCAGACGCCGGTCCAGGGGCGTAGCCGGCCGGCGACGCCGGTGTCGTTCAAATGATACGCCGCCGAAAGGCAGTGTTCGCACAGCAACAGGCGGGAATCGCGGCCGGCCGGACGTGTGGCGCGCACCCAAATCCGCCGGTGGCCGGGCTGCGCCGCGTCGAGACGGCGGGAAAGCGCGAGCGCGGCGGCGCGGTGGCGTTCCCAGCCCGGCAGGACCGGCAAGGCCGGCATCAGCGCCAGCGTTTTTGCCAGCAGCGCCGGTGCGTCGGGATGCTCGGTGTTTCCCGGCGTGTTTCCTGTCGTGTTTCCCGGTGGCGCGGTCTTCGACGCGTGTTCCAGCATGTGACGCAGCCACGCGTGGCAACCCACCGGATCGACCAGCAACAGCCTGTTCATCGGCAACAGCGCGGTGATCTGCTCCGTCCCCCCGGACTCCACCACCGCGAGCGCGCGCTGCAACCGGCCGCGCCAGCGCGACGGGAGCGTGCCGGGACTTGGCGGAGGAGGCGGACGCAGCCTCCACAGAACGCTCCGGACAAAGGCACGGCTCCAGGACCGCAGCCGCCGACACCGGGCCGGCAACCACCATCCGGCGTGCCGCCGCCGTTGGGCGAACACGATGCCGACACAATGAACGCGTGCGCCCAGGCCACGCCCATGTGTCCACAGGCCGGCACCGATCCTTCCCAGCCAGCCGGCAAGCCGGCCGATGGGCGGCGCGGGCGGCAGCCCTCGTTCGGCCTGCCGCCGGTTCCAGCACCGGAGCCAGCCGGCGCGCGTCATGCACAGGGCCTGGAGTTCCCAATACAGGTCGTCCCGATCGACCTCGCCCAACGGCGGGATCTCCAGCGCCCAAACGCGGTCCAGCCGGAAGCTCCGCAATTCGCCCGTCGCCCGGCCCTTCGTCCGGTCGACACCGACCAGATGCAGCGACTGGTTCTTGTGAAGCAGGATGCGGTCGAGACGGATGTCCCGCTCGTCCCGCCCGTAACCCAGCGTCACGGTTTGGCCGATATGATCGACCAGCAGCCCACGGTCGATGAAACCCGGTGCCGTCGGCATCAGGCCGAGGCGGGACAGTCCGTGAAAGCTCCACGCTTTCATCCGGCGCAGCAGCGGGGCGTGGAGCCGGCCACCCAACGCCTCCAGGATCGGCAGGCTCCCCCGCGTCCATCGCAGCCAGAGCCAGGTCGGTCCCGACCGGAGACGGCGGGACGGCGCCTCCTCCGCGACCGCCCCGCCGGTCCGCAATTCACGGTCGAGGATCATTTCCCCCAGCCGTTCCGGTGCCAGGGCAAGAGCCAGAGGGCCGAGCCGGCGCAGGGCGGGATCGTCCGCCCGACGCGTGGTGAGGAAACGATGCCCCCACAGGGTGACCAGCATGCCGTCGTCCGTCACCGCAACGACCCTGGCCAAGCCGGGCGACTGGGTTTCAAAATGGATGCGCAGATAATCGACGGCCTCCTCCTCCGCACGCCGCAGGGGGAAGCCGTGCCCGACGCGGATCACATCGCCGGGGCGCAAGGGACGGGAGGCCGCGGTTGGCGGAAAGACGGTGGGCACACACGCACCATAAAAGTTGTTTAAAGTTGTTGACAACGTCGTTTTTTATACATCAAGCATCCGGTTCATATATTTTTCCGCGATCGACCGCTGGCCCCCACAGAGGGATGCCGGGCAAGCATTCCATGAAGGAGCGCTGCCGATGAACGAGCAATTGAGTCTGGCGCTTCCCGCTCCACCGGAATCCGACCCGGATCTTCTGGTGCCGGCGCGGATGGTGAACGAATGGGTATATTGCCCGCGACTGGCCTATCTGGAATGGGTGGAGGGCGCCTGAGCCGCCAACGCCGACACCGAGGAAGGCAAGCGCGTTCACGCCCGCGTCGATGCCGGCCGCGGCGCCTTGCCACCGCCGGAAGAGGCGGACGCGGCTCCGCCCTTCGAGGTCCGCTCCATCGAGCTGTCGTCGGAGCGGCTTGGCCTGATCGCCAAGATGGACGTGGTGGAGGGCGAGGACGGCATTCTGACCCCCATCGACTTCAAGAAGGGCAAGCGCCCGCACGTCGATGGCGGCGCCTACGAGCCGGAGAAGGTCCAACTCTGCGTCCAGGCCCTGGTGCTGGAAGACAACGGTTACCGGATCGACGGCGGCTTCCTGTGGTTCTCGGGCAGCCGGGAACGGGTGCCGGTGGTCTTCGACGACGAACTCCGCACCCGCACGCGCGAGGCGGCATCGGCCCTGCGGCTGGCCGCCGCCGCCCACCGCATTCCGCCGCCGCTGGAGAACAGCCGCAAATACGCGCGCTGCTCGCTGCTGCCGATCTGCCTGCCGGACGAGGTGAACCTGTTCCGCAGCGGCGGCCCTCCGCGCACGCCGCCGCCCGCCGCCCGCCGCCGAGGCCGCTCTTCCGCTCTATGTGCAACAGCCGGGCGCACGGGTCGGCAAGAAGGGCGACCTCATCGTCGTTTCCGTCGAAAACCAACCGGACCGTGAGACGCCGATCGGCGAAGTGTCCGAACTGGTGCTGGCCGGACCGGTGTCGCTGTCCACCCCGGCACTCCACGCCCTGGTGCGCGAGGAGATTCCGATCGCCTGGATGTCCAGCGGTTTCTGGTTCATCACAACCACCGGCGCCCGCGGCCCGCGCAGCGCCCACGCGCGCGAAGCCCAATACGCGGCGCGCGGCGACGCCTTCCGTCGCCTGCTGTTCGCGCGCGATCTGGTGCGGGCAAAGCTGCGCAACCAGCGCACCATCCTGCGCCGGAATTGGCGCGGAACCGAGGCCGAGCGCGACCACGTCACCGAGGTCTTGAAACGTTTGGCCGACCGCACGGCGAAGACCGCCGGCCTGCCCGAACTTCTGGGCGTGGAGGGTAAAGGCGCCGCGGTCTATTTCCGCGCTTTCCCGTCGCTGTTCACCGACAAGGTGACGGGGATGCCCGATTTCGGTTTCGACCGCCGGTCGCGCCGCCCGCCGGCCGATCCGGTCAACGCCTGCCTCTCGCTGTGCTACGCACTGCTGGCCCGCACCTGTGCCACGGCGCTGGAAATTGCCGGATTGGATCCCTGGGCCGGCCTGTATCACGCCGACCGGCCGGGCCGGCCGGCCCTGGCGCTCGACCTGATGGAACCGCTACGCCCGATCCTGGCTGATTCCACGGTGCTGACTGCGTTGAACAACGGGGAACTGTCGCCGTCGGACTTCATCACCGTCGGACCGGGCTGCAACCTCACGCCAAGCGGGCGGCGCACGCTGATCCGTGCCTTTGAACGGCGTCTGGACCAGGAGGCCTCGCACCCGCTGTTCGGCTATCAGATTTCCATGCGCCGCATGCTGCATGTACAGGCCCGGCTGTTCACCCGCCATCTGCTGGGCGAGATCGACAGCTATCCGCATTACTGCCCACGGTGAGAGGAAGGAAGCGGCGATGGCCGGCAACGAGCGTGTCTATATCGTGACCTACGACATCGCCGATCCGAAGCGCGGGCGCCGGGTGTTCAAGTCGATGGAGGGTTATGGCCGCTGGCTTCAGCTCTCGGTCTTCCAATGCCGACTGACGCCCCGGCGTCGAGCAGCACTGGGAGCACGGCTGGACGGGATCATCAAGCCATCGGAGGATCACGTCCTGATCATGGACATCGGACCGGCCGACGCGGTCGATCTTCGGGTTGAAAGCCTGGGCCGTCCTTTTGAATCCATCAGACGCGAGGCCGTGGTGGTGTAACACCGCCTGCGGCGAGAAAGCCTTTCCATCGGCATGCGAGGCCTGTGGTAGGATCGGTTCTGCCGACGACGCACGCGAGCGGTTCGATACCTGCAAATTCCCTGGACCCGCTCGCATGAGAAGAGGCATTGATTTCGTTGGGTCCTTGGACATCGTTTAGAACGAAACAGAACCGATAAACTTGATCGGACGATCAGGTTCGATGACCTCTCGATTCCCGTGCTTTTTTCGGATAGGAATCAACAAGGTGCGAAGCACCGCTCTTCCTGGGCAGTAATGCCCAGGCCTCATTGAAGCCCGTAGGCGTCGCGGTGCGTCATGCCGGAGCCGGCCGGCAGGCTCTTCCTGGGAAGGATGCCTCAGGCCGCTGACAGAATCGGACACCCTTCACCTTCGGCATAATTGCATCCGATATCGGATGCAATTATGCCTTCATCGTCCGAGGCCGCCTTCCTGTATCCGGGGACATTCCCCCCGGACCCGCCGGAGGAGCGTCGGTTTTCGGCAAAATGCAGAATTGCCGCTTTCGATCGTCCGTAGGACCGAGTCCGGCATATCGCCGCCCTATCGTCGCAACCCACGCCCCCCTTCCTTCCGACACCGGAGAGCCCGCCATGTTCCGCGACGCCGTCGCCCCTTCCGTCCGCCGGCGCATCGCCGAAACGCTCGACCGCATCGAACGCGACCACGGCGTCCGCATCCTCCTCGCGGTGGAATCGGGCAGCCGGGCCTGGGGCTTTCCGTCCCCGGACAGCGACTATGACGTGCGTTTCCTCTATGTGCGGCCGCTCGAGTGGTATCTGTCGCTGACGCGGGGACGCGACGTCATTGAACTGCCGATCGTGGACGAACTCGACGTCAACGGCTGGGACATCGCCAAGGCTCTGACGCTGCTGGGCAAGGCCAACCCCGTGCTGTTCGAATGGCTGGCGTCGCCGATCCGCTACCGCACCGACGACGGTGCCCTGCGAGCCTTGCAGCATTTCGCCGGCCGGGTCGGGCACCGGGCCGCCGCCACCCATCATTACCGGAGCCTGGCCGAAGGCAACCTGCGGCGCCACATCGACGGCCGTGACCGGGTCCGGCTGAAGAAATACTTCTACGCCCTGCGCCCGGCCTGCGCACTCGCCTGGCTGCGCACGCGCTCCGACGATCGCGTGCCGATGGCGCTCGACGATCTGCTCGCCGGCATCCCGATGGACGCAGCGGTCCGCGCCGCGATCGACGGGCTGCTGGCCCGGAAGAGCATCCTGTCCGAGATGGGCGAAGGCGCCCGCATCGACGCCCTCGACGCCTTCATCGCCGCCGAGATCGCCGGCGCGGCCGTGGCGGGACCGCGGCGCGACCCGCGGGATTCACTATCCGCCGACGCCGACCGCCTGTTCCGCCGGCTGGTTCTGGAGTCGGCAGGCGCCCCGCCCCGCATTGCCACCGAACAGTCCTGAACCGCCCTACCCTTCGGAAACCATCATGTCCACGCCGACCCTCGCGCTGACTCCGGCCACACTGCCCGAATTCCTGCTGGCCGTCGCCCCGGTGCGCCCGGTCTACATCAAGGGGCCGCCGGGGATCGGCAAGTCCAGCCTCGTCACCCAGTTCGCCGCCGCCGTCGGGCTGGACTGCGTGACGCTGCTCGGCAGCCAGATGCTGCCCGAGGATCTGCTGGGCGTCCCCCGCATCGAGGACGGGCGCACCCGCTTCTACCCACCCGCGCGCATCACCCGCTCCACGCCCTACTGCCTGTTCCTGGACGAACTGCCGAACGCCGCGAAGGAAGTGCAGAAGGCGCTCTACCCGCTGGTGTTCGAGAAGCGGATCGACGATTACGTCCTGCCCGCCGGCTCGATCGTGATCGCCGCCGGGAACCGCGCCGAGGACGCCGCCTTCGTCAACCCGCTGTCCAGCGCCTTGCTGAACCGCCTCGTCGTCGTCGAACTGCGGGCCTCGACGCGCGAATGGCTGGATTGGGCGCGGCGCAACGCCCTGCACGAGCCGGTGATCCGCTACGTCGAGGCCCGCCCCGACCATCTGTGGAGCCGCCCGCCGCGCAGCGAAGAGCCCTTTTCCACGCCGCGCTCCTGGCACGCGCTGTCCGACGCGATGTTGGCCTTCGGCGACGCGCTGACCGACGAATGGACCGGCGTGCTGGCCGCCGGATGCCTGTCGCCGGCCCACGCCGTCCAGTTCCGCGCCTTCCTGCGCCAGACGCGGCTGCGCTACGACGTCGCCAAGCTGCTGAAGGGCGACCTCCGCTGGCCCGACGCGCCCGGCGACCGCGATGTCCTCTATTTCCTGGCCCAATCTTTCCGTGCCCATCTGGCCAAGGAACTGCCGGCCGAGGCGGTGGCGGTCAAGCCGCCGCACCGGGAACTCGCGCATGGCGCCAAGGCCCTGCTGCGCAGCCTCGCCGCCATCAGCCTGGAGATCGCCCAGGGCGTGGTGGCGGCGGACGGCGACGAGGACGGCAACAGCGTCCCCGGCTGGTTCCTGGCCGAGGTGGTGCGCGACCTGCCGCGCCTCGCGGCGCAAGCCCGGTGACCCGGCGATGAGCCGACGCCGCACCGCCAAGGCTGCCGCCGATCCCGCCACCCTCGCCTTCGACGCCGGCATCAAGGCCTTGAAGCAACACCCGCTGACGGCGCCGCTGCTGCACGCCGCGCGGGTCGTCCGCGGCAGGGACCAACCCTGGCCCTACGGGGACGCGGCCTGGTGCGTCGTCACCCCGGCCGGCACCGTCCGCTGCAACCCGAAACGGCGCGGAACCCCGGAGGACTGGGCGCGGGCGGTCGCCCATGCCCTCCTCCATCTCGGCCTGGAACATTTCCAGGAGAAGGCGAACCCGCGACTGTGGAACGCCGCCTGCGACGTCGCGGTCGCCCGGCTGCTCGACGGCTTCGGTTTCCGTCCGGAGGCCGATGGAAAGCCGGCCGGGGAGACCATCGACCCGGCGGGCGTTCCAGGAGCCGGCGAGGCCGAGATCTATGCCTGGATGGTCGCGCAGGGCTGCCCGGAGTCCGTAGGCTCGCTCGGCACCGCCGGACCGCACCCCGACATGGTGGACGAGCCGGTCCCACGCTGGCAGGCGACAATCCGCTGGGCCGACCTGTTCGTCGAGGGCCTGCGGGCCGCCGTGCAGCGGGCGGTGGAGGTGGCCGGCGGGCGCGTCCTGCGGTTCGACGGTGCCGCGACCCGCGTCAGCGCGGCCGAGGAGGCGCGGCGCTGGTTCATCGACCGCTTCCCGCTGCTGGGCGCCATCGCCGCCGCCTTCCGCATCATCGAGGATCCGCTGGTCTGCCGCTCCCTGGAGGTGTCGGTCGCCGCCGTCAGCGACATGGCCCGCGAGATCTACGTCAACCCGGCCGGCGGGCTGTCCGGCGACGAGCTGCGCTTCGTCATGGCCCATGAGCTGCTGCACGCGGCGCTGCGCCATCTGCCCCGGCGGCGCGGGCGCGACCCCTTCCTGTGGAACGTCGCCTGCGACTACGTCGTCAACGGCTGGCTGCTGGAGATGGCGGTCGGCAGCATGCCCGCCGCCGCCCTGCACGACCCCAGGCTCAAGGGGCTGTCGGCGGAGGCCGTGTACGACCGGCTGTGCGCCGACCTGCGGCGGGCGCGCAAGCTCGCCACCCTGCGCGGCACCGGACTCGGCGACATGCTGGAGGGGCGGCGCGGCGGCCCCGCCCCCGGCGGCGGCGACTGGACCGACCTCGACGCCTTCTACCGGCGGGCGCTGCTCGACGGGCTCGACCTGCACCGCGAGCGCGGGCGCGGCACCATCCCGGCCGGGCTGGTCGAGGAGATCCGCGCCCTGGCCCATCCGCCCATCGACTGGGACGTGGAACTCGGCCGCTGGTTCGACGAGCGCTTCTCGCCGGTCGAAACCGTCCGTTCCTTCGCTCGGCCGAGCCGGCGGCAGACCGCCACCCCCGCCATCCCGCGCCCCAGCCGGCGCCCGGCCATCGGTGAGACGGAGGACCGGACCTTCGGCGTCCTGCTCGACAGTTCGGGGTCGATGGACCGCATCCTGCTGGGCAAGGCGCTGGGGGCGATCGCCAGCTACGCGGCGGCCAAGGACGTCCGCCATGTCCGGGTGGTGTTCTGCGACGCCGCCGCCTACGACCAAGGCTACATGGAGGTGCCGGAGATCGCCAGCCGCCTGACGGTGCGCGGGCGCGGCGGCACGGTGCTCCAGCCCGGCATCGACCTGCTGCAACAGGCCGAGGATTTCCCGAAGGATGCGCCGCTGCTGGTGATCACCGACGGAGAGTGCGACGCGCTGTCGATCCGGCGCGAGCACGCCCTGCTGATCCCGGCCGGCGCCCGCCTGCCCTTCGTGCCCCGCGGGCCAGTGTTCCGAGTGCGGTAGATACCCTGAAAATTATTCACCATTTTGAAGATATCAGCAGCATGACATATTCTTTTGAGGGGTAACCGCATATGTCACATCAACCTATCATCCATCCCTTGGAGCCAACGCCTCGAATGGATTAACCCTGTAAAACAGGAGATGACGGTTATGAACATCGCCACGCTCACCCGCATGGTCGCCGGAAACGCCGCCCTGCGCCGACGGCAGACGCTCCAGCCCGTCGGTGGGCAAGGCGACAAGATCTTCCCCCCGACCTACCCCGGCGAGGGCCGCAATGCCCAGCCCACCCACGTCTACGAAGTGCGCCGCCTGAACGGCGAGGATGTGGCCTGCGTGCTGGTCGACAGCCCGCAGTCCCAAGCGAACCGGCTGGAAGAGAGCCTGCTCGCCGCCCACCGCTCCGGTGATGCGCCCGTTCCCCATGTGGTGGTGGATTTCAACGGCTTCGATCTGGCCGGCCTGTCGGAAGTCACCTCGCTCGACGCGCCGCACCGCGTCTACGACGCCGTCCTGCGCGACAGCCTGCTCGACGGCAAGCCCTTCATGAACAGCCCGGTCGGCGAGCGGCTGGCCAAGGCGAAGCCCGAGGACGCCTCGGCGCTGCTGGAGACCTCGCCGAGCGCGCTGCTGTTCGGGGCCTGGCATTCGACTGGCGAGGGCGGTGGCCTCGGCGCCAAGTTCGCCCGCTGCCTCGTCTCGGAGATCGTCGCCGTCCGCGTCCCGGTCGAACCGGTGGAAAACCGCCGGACCGGCGAGGTCGAACTGCGCACCGCCGGCCGCCGACACCGCCTATGTCGGCCATTCGACCAGCCTGACCCGCTGCCACTTCACCCGCGCCGACTCAGGACCACCGCCCGAGAACGCCCGACGGCCGACGCGGACGATCTATCCCGGACGGCTCGACGAACTCCGCCGCGACTTCGACGCCGGACGCCGACCCAACCGGGGCATGCCGGTGAAGCCGCTGGCGAGTGAGGCCCGGAAGGCCGCGCAGAGCGTCTTCGGCGAAGGCTGGCTCTTTCTGGAGCATGTCGTCTTGGAGACCGAACCGAGGAAACGGACGAGGGAGATGCCCGACCTGCGGTCCACCCCCCTCGTCGCCAAGGCCATCCACAGGGCGCTGCTCAGCGGTTACCATCGGATCGGCCTGGGCGACCGCATCCCAGAGGCGGTCAGCGGCCACCGGCCCGACACCATGCCGTCCCGCTCCCCCCACATCGCCATCGTGCCGCTGGGCTTCACCGGCTTTCCCCATGCCGACGGCCATGCGCTGGGCTTCGCGGTGATTCCGCCGCGCGACGGCAACCCGCTCGACGATGCGGATTTCCGCCGGGCGCTGCGGGCGATCGCGGTGCACGACCCGGAGTCCGACCGCCATGTCGTGACTCTCGACGCCTTCGACCTCGCGCTCGCCCCCACCTTCGAGCCTCCTTCCAGGCTGCGCTCGTTCGACCCGGCGCTCTACACGACGCCGGGGACGATCTTCGCCACGGTGACGCCGATCGTCCTCGACCGCCACCTGAAGGAGCGGGGTGCCGCCCGGCAGGACGAGATCGCCCACCAGATCGCCGCCGCCTGCCGCAACGCCGGGCTTCCGGAACCGAAATCGGACGACATCGTGCCCGACAAGCATTCCGCCGTCGAGGGCGTGCCCTCGGCCTATCCGTCCGGCAACGCGCCGGCCTGGATGCGGTGGAAACTGCCCGGCCCGCTCGCCAGCCGCCAGCTGACCCACGCGGTGATCCGCTTTCCCGAGCCGGTTCGCGGCCCGGTCCTGCTTGGCGCCGGCCGCTTCGTCGGGCTGGGGCTGTGCCGTCCGCTCGACCCGACGACACCGGCGGAGGGGCGGTCATGACCGCGCTGACCCACGCGGATTTCTCCGCCTTCTTCGAGGACATCCACGGTCACGCCCCCTTTCCCTGGCAGCAGCGGCTCGCGTCCCAGGTCGCGGAGCGGGGAGCGTGGCCCCCTCTCGCCCTTCCCACCGGGTCCGGCAAGACGGCGGCCATCGACGTCGCCGTCTTTCACCTCGCCCTGGAGGCCGATCGTGGACCGCGGCGACGGGCGCCGATGCGCATCGCCTTCGTCGTCGATCGCCGGCTGGTGGTGGACGACGCCTTCACACGGGCCGGCATTATCGCCAAGCGCTTGCGCGAAGCGACCGGCGGCATCGCCGCGCGGGTCGCCGAACGGCTGAAGCGACTGTCCGGCGCGGACTCCCCGCCGCTGATCGCGCGCCGCCTGCGCGGCGGCATCCCGCGCGAGGAGGATTGGGCGCGCAGCCCGGCGCAGCCGACGATCCTGTGCTCCACCGTCGACCAGATCGGCTCCCGGCTGCTGTTCCGGGGCTATGGCCTGTCCGACGGTGCGAAACCGATCCATGCCGGGCTGATCGGCGCCGACTGCCTGATCCTGCTGGACGAGGCCCATCTCGCCAACCCCTTCCGGCAGACGCTGGAGCGGGTGGAGCGCTATCGGACGGTCCCCAGGCCGGAAGGCGGACCGGACGGCCGGCCAGGAGATACCCTGTCCCCCTGGATGGTGACGACGCTGACCGCAACGCCGCGCAAGGAAACCGGCGGGACCGGCATCTTCGAATTAGACGACGACGACCGCGCCAACCCAATCCTGGCCGCCCGCCTGACCGCGTCGAAGCCGGTCCGCCTGATCGCCCCGGCCAAGGGCAAGGCCGAAGCCGTGGAAACCGGCTCAGGGCCGGACGACGATGCCCCGGAAACCGGCACGGCCGATGAGAACCGGCGGATCGCCGCCATCGTCGAGGAAACCCGCAACGCCGTGGCGGCCCTGCGCAGCCGGGGAATCCCACGGCCGGCGGTCGCCGTGGTGGTCAACCGCGTCAATCGCGCCCGGCGGGTATTCGAACATCTGGCGGCGGCCCCGGACGACGACCTGCATCCCGTCCTCATGATCGGCCCGACGCGCGCGCCGGACCGTGACGCGGTGGTGGCCGAACTGGACCCGTTGCGCACCAAGCTCCGGCAAGCCGATGAAACACGCAGCCTCGACCGGACGACGATCGTCGTCGCCACCCAATGCCTGGAGGCCGGGGCCGACCTCGATTTCGACGGGCTGGTGACCGAGGCGGCACCGCTCGACGCGCTGCGCCAGCGCTTCGGCCGGCTGAACCGCGCCGGACGGCCGATCGCGCCCTATGGTGCGATCCTCGCCGGCAAGGCGGAGCTTTCGTCGCGTTACGACGATCCCGTCTATGGCCGCTCCATCAAGGCGGCATGGGATCATCTCGCCTCCCTGCCCTCCCTCGACTTCGGGCCGGCGGCCTTCGAGAAGCAGTTGGAACGGCATCCGCCGTCACGGGACTGCTCGTCGCCCGGCACCGACGCCCCGGTCCTGATGCCGGCCCATCTCGCCCTGCTCAGCCAGACGGCGCCGATCCCCTTCGCCGATCCGGAGGTCGCCCTCTATCTGCACGGTCCCCGGCGGCAGCCCGACGCGGTGTCGGTAATCTGGCGGGCCGACGTTGCTCCGAACCTTCAGGACGACGAAACCCTGCGCCGCCTGTTGCTGCTGGTGCCGCCCCGCTCGGCCGAGGCGATCGAACTGCCGGTCTGGACGGCGCGCCGCTGGCTGGCGGGACAGGACGCCGGGCTGGACCGCCTTGCCGACAGTCCGGCCGACGCGCCGGACGAGGACCCGCTCCACCGGCCGCCGGCCCCATCCTCCGCCCCGCCGGCCGTCCCGAAGCGCGTCTTCCGCTGGGCGGGGAGCGACGAGCGTTCGGCATGGATCGCCCCCGCCGGCATCCGTCCCGGCGACACCATCGTCGTCCCGGCCGCCTATGGCGGTCTCGACCGCTTCGGCTGGAATCCGGAACAGCCCAAGGCCGGACGATCCCCCGGACGATCCCCCCTGCCCGTCTCCGACATCGCCGCCAAGGCGGCCGAACCCTTCGTCGGACGCTGCTTCGCGCTGCGGGTGGCGCCCGGCCTGCTGCGTATCGGCCTGCCTCCTGAAAGTGGCGAGACGCCGGAGGAGCATATCCGGCGGGAAACCGCCGACACCGACGCCCGTGCGGCCCGCCTCCGCGATCGTCTCGCCACCATGGTGGAGGTTGCGGACTGGAAGCGGGTACGGGAGGCTCTCGCCGGCCTCGATCTGCCCGCCGAGACGATGGCTGCCTTGGAACGGCTGAAAACCGCGAAGGGACGCGGCCGCAACGCGGTCCACATGCATTGGGATCTCTACGGCGAGGACGGCGGCGGCCCGAGAGGAATCGTCTTCGTCGCCCCCCTGGGACTCAAGGATGCGGAAATCGAAGATGGCGGAACCGACGGGGTGAACGCGACGGAGGACGACGCCGCGGGTTCACTGCCCGGCTACGCGTTGTCGCTGGCGGAGCACAGCGGCGACGTCGAGAGGCAGGCCGGGATCTTTGCCCGTGACGCCGGCCTTTCGGACGAGCGCGTCACCGACCTCGCCCTTGCCGGCTTCCTGCACGACCTCGGCAAGGCCGATTCCAGGTTCTAGCGGTGGCTGGCTTCCGGCGATCCGCTGGGGGCCGATCCCGACCGCGTGCTGGCGAAGTCCGGGCGGGCGCTGCCCCGCAACGCCCGCGAGCGCGCCAACCTGCCGGAGAAATGGCGGCACGAGGCGTTGTCGGTGCGGCTGGCGCTCCATATGCCGGAACGGTTGGACAGGGCCGCGGACCCCGACCTCGTGCTGTGGCTGGTCGGCACCCATCACGGTCATGGCCGCCCCTTGTTTCCCCACGCCGACCCGGACGACAAAGGCACGCGCGCCGATCTGCCGGCGATTCTCGGCATTCCGGCCGAACTTCCGGCCGGGCCGGGTCCCCAGTCGCTCGGATTCGATCGCGGTGGGCTGGACTGGCCGGGATTGTTCGAGCGGCTCAAGGCCCGCTACGGCGTGTGGGAACTGGCCCGCCTGGAAGCCATCCTGCGGCTTGCCGACCACCATGCGTCCGCCGAAGCGGCGAAACGGACAGCCGACCGGGACAGGACCGACAACGAAGGAGACGCCGCATGACCACGGTCCAAACCGTTCCGGCCCTCGCTCACCCCCTCCTCGGGTTGGAGCCGGACAACCTGCTGGCCTTCCTGGCGTTGCTGGGGCTGTTGCGTGCGCTCGAAGCCGGCGACCGCGAACGTCCCGACGGCGAAAAGCTCCGCCCCCGTGCCGCCTGGAGCCTTGACGCTCCGCCCTTGCGGCCGGTCCTGCACCTCGCCAGGGCGCTGACGGCGGCGGAGGTCGCCGAGGAGGCGGCCGAGGGCGTGGCGATCCTGGCCGCCGCCCATCGGTTCGACGGGCGGAATGATCTGAACCACACGCGCACCGAAGCCCGGAGCCTTCTCAAGGCGGCAGAGCCCGGCGACCGGGCGGATCTGCTCGCCGCGCTGATGACCGACGCCGCCATCAAGGACGAGGACAAGCCGGACACGGCCCCGGTCGATCCGACGCCGCTGTGCCTGCTGTTCGGCCAGGGGCACCAGCATTTCCTCGACCAGCTGGCCCGCGTGCCGGCGGAAAGCGCGCCACCACCACGGGGACGCGGGAAGGCGGCCGTGACCCTGACCGCGGCGACTTGCCTGACCGAAGCGCTGTTCGCTCCCTGGCACCGCGCCGACCCGACCTTCTCCTTCCGTTGGGATCCGGAGGAGGACGTCCGCTACGCCCTGATGGCGGGCAGCCCGACCGACGCCGCCTATAAGCCCGGCACGCAGCACGGAGCGAACCGTCTGGCTGCAATAGGACTGGCGGCGTTGACCGTCGTTCCGGAAACGCGGGCAGGGCGGGTGCGGCCAGCGATCCTCGGCGGGGCCTGGAGGGACGGCTTTTCGCTCGCCTGGCCGATCTGGCGCGATCCCGCAAGCCTGTCCGCCATCCGCGCCCTGCTCGGTCATCCGAACCTTCGGACAGTCGATGGCCTCGTCCATCTCGGTGTCGAGCACGTCCTGGTGGCGCGGCGTATTTCCGTAGGGAAATTCATGAACTTCACCCGCGCTCAAGCCGTTTCCCTACCGTACGGCAACCACCATCGCACCGCCAGCCAACCTTGAGACCCGGTATTTTCCCAGCACGGATCCAAATACTATCGGCAGCAAGATAAAGAGGAGATTCGCTGTCGTTCTTAGAACCTATTCCAGTAGGGAGACGAACTGCCAGACGGTGACGGCGCAGACGATGTGGAGCATGGCCTTGTAGGAGAGGGCGAGCTTTTCCCAGCGGACCAGGATGCGGCGGTAGCGGTTGAGCCAGGAGTGCGCGCGCTCCACTCCCCACCTTCGTGGTTTTCCCGGCTGGGCGGGGGTGGCGGATCGATCCTCGCCCCGGCGCCGGATATGGGCGGTGAGGCCGTAGTCATAGGCGATCTGACGCGGGCCATCGTAATCGTAGCCCTTGTCCAGGCAAAGATGCTGCGGCTGCGCTGGCGTCGGTGCGGGGCGCGGTACGGCGGTGGCCTCAAGCGTTTGTTCCAGCAGCTTGAAGTCGATCACGTTGGCGCCAGCGACCGCGAGGCCGAGGGGGAGACCGCGGCCGTCGGTCAGCAGTGAACGCTTGGTTCCCAGCTTGCCGCGGTCGGTCGGGTTGGGGCCGACTTTTTTCCCCACCCAGGGGCGCCTTGGTCATCGCCCCGTCCACGGCCATCCAGGTCCAGTCGATGCCGAGCAAGGCATCGTAGGCCAGAAGCCCTTGGCGCCAGAACTCCTCGAACACCCCGGCATCGATCCATTCGCGGAAGCGACGGTAAGCGGAAGACGGTGAACAGATCCCGGTCGCCCGCAGGGTCTGCCACTGGCTGCCGGTCCGCAGGACAAAGACGATGGCATCCATCGCCGCGCGATCCGGGACCCGCGGATTATGACAGCCCAGCGGGGGCGGCGGACGCTCCGGGAGCAGCGGCTCCATGCGCTCCCACAACTCACCCGGCAATCGCCAGCCGTCATCTTGAACCAACTTGCCCATGAAAACCTCCCCACCGAAAAGCACGGAAGTCCAACAGAGCAGGCCCACCTCGATCCCTACCGAAATAGGTGCTTAGCCAGCGTCGTCCGCTGAGCAATCGAAGCATCTACTTATACCAAAGCCGTTAAGTTTTGACCTGTAAGGCCCATGAGTAGCCGCATGTGGAGCGGATGCGTCCTGGTTCGGCGAGGATCTGGTTCCAGACTTGACAGCAGACATCCAGGATGGCGTTGAGGTCGGGGAAGAGCCTGTGGGCCAGGAGATTGTCGCGCATGAACTGCCAAAGCCTCTCGATGGCGTTGAGTTCCGGACTGTAGGGCGGGAGCGGGACGAGGGTGATGTTGGATGGCACGACGAGGTCGCCGCTGGTGTGCCATCCCGCTCCGTCGATGACCACGGCGGCGTGGGCGCCGGGTGCGACGGTACGGCTGATTTCCTCCAGCATGAGGGTCATCGCCTGGGTGTTGGCGCGTGTCATGACGATGGCGGCCCCGGTGTGGCGTGCCGGGCAGACGGCGCCGAGGAGATAGGCCGACTTGAAGCGATGATCGCGCACGGCGCGTGGCCGGCTGCCACGCGACGCCCATCGCCGGGTCAGGGTGCCTTTCTGGCCGATGCGGGCTTCGTCCTGGAACCAGACCTCCACGGCGCCCGCTTCGGGATGCTCCTTTCCGATGGCGGCGAGCCGGTCGGCAAAGTTTTTTTAAACGCTTCCTGGGCCGCCGCGTCGGTCTTGGGATGGATCGGGCGCGGGGTGAGGAAGGACAGCTTCATCCGGTACAAGCGGTCCTGCATGCCGGTGCGGCTGTAGTCCGCCCCGAAATGCCGCAGGGCCAGTTCGCGGATATGCCGAACCCGGTATTCGACGATGCCGTCCCGCTCGCTATCGGGCCCGGCGGCGATCAGGGCGGCCAATTCCGCCTCCAGGGCATCGGCCAGAAGCGGCGGTCGGCCGGTGCGGGTCCGATCCCCCAGGCCCTCCACGCCTTCGGCGTTGTAGCGCACGACCCAGTCGCGCAGCGTCTGCCGGTCCATGCCGGCTTGCCGCGCCGCCGCCTCCCGGCTGGTGCCATTCAGCGCCATGGCGATCGCCAGCAGGCGTCGGCAAACACGGCCGTCGCTCTCGCCACGGGCCAGACGGCGCAACTCGTCCGAACTCAGATCGCTGCGGATCCTCAAGGCTGGCATGGCGGGGGGCGCTCGAGGGTGAGGTCCAACACAGGGAATCACCACCGACCCCAAACCGCAACCCACAGCCACACAGAGTCAGAAATTTCCGACTCTGGTATAAGACGTTGAACGAACCAACCGTGAATGCAAAAAAGAAGGCCCGGCGTCTTATGTAAACGCCGGGCCAGTAGAGCGACCACAGCCGCCAAAAGGAACGTCAAGGCGGGGGTCGCTCGAACCAACGCGAACAACCGCGCTGGGGAGGCCGGAAGGTCAAAGTTCAGCAGTGAATTCCGGGACGGCGGTAAACAGATCGGCGACGAGGCCGTAATCGGCGACCTGAAAGATCGGCGCGTCGGGATCCTTGTTGATGGCGACGATCACCTTGCTGTCCTTCATGCCCGCGAGATGCTGGATCGCACCGGAGATGCCGCAGGCGACATACAACTGCGGCGCCACGATCTTCCCGGTCTGACCAACCTGGAGATCGTTCGATGCGTAACCGGCGTCGACCGCGGCGCGGCTGGCTCCGATCGCCGCCCCGAGCTTATCGGCCAAGGGCTCGATCACCGCGCGGAAGCGCTCCGCCGAGCCGAGCGCCCGGCCCCCCGACACGACGATCCTCGCCGAGGCAAGGTCCGGCCGGTCCGACGACGAGACCGCCTCGGAAAGGAAGGCCGACAAGTCCGCCGAAACCGTCACCGGGATGCTGTCCACCGGCGCCGAACCACCCTGCCCGGCGGCGGCGAAACTCGCCGGCTGGATGGTGAGAAGCTTCTTCGAGTCCGTGGAGCGCACGGTCTGGATCGCGTTGCCGGCATAGACCGGCCGCAGGAAGCGGTCCGGTCCCAGCACCTTGGTCACCGACGACACCACCTGCACGTCCAGCAGCGCCGCGGCCCTGGGCAGGATGTTCTTCCCGTTCGCGGTCGCCGGGGCGACGATCGCGTCGTAGCCGGGGGCCAGCGCAACCAGCAGGTCGGCCACCGGTTCGGCCAGCGACCGCGCCAGCTCCTCGCTTTCCGCCAGCAGCACGCGGGCGACGCCGGCAAGCGACGCCGCTGCCGTGGCCGCGGCCCAGGCGCCGAGGCCGGCCACCAGCACATGGACCTCTCCACCAAGCGCCGAGGCCGCCGTCACCGCCTTGGCGGTGGCGTCGTTGAGCGCGGTGTTGCTGTGTTCCGCAAGCACCAGGACAGCCATCACAGCACCCCCACGTCGTTCTTCAGCCTGGACACCAGTTCCTCCACCGAGGCGACCTTCGCGCCGGCCTTGCGGGTGACCGGTTCGGCCGTCGTCAGCACCTCCAGCCGCGGCGCCACGTCGACGCCCAGCGCCTCCGGCGTCGTCTCGGCCAACGGCTTCTTCTTCGCCTTCATGATGTTGGGCAGCGAAGCGTAGCGCGGCTCGTTGAGGCGCAAATCCGTCGTCACCACCGCCGGGAGTTTCAAGGACACCGTCTGTAGACCGCCGTCGACCTCGCGCGTGACCTCGACGGAACCGTCGCGGACGACGACCTGCGAAGCGAAGGTTCCCTGCGGCCAGCGCAGCAGGGCGGCCAGCATCTGCCCGGTCGCGTTCATGTCGTCGTCGATCGCCTGCTTGCCTAGGATGATAAGATCGGGGGACTCCTGCGCGGCCACCGCCTTCAGCAGCTTGGCCACCGCAAGCGGTTCGACCGCCGCGTCGGTTCGCACCAGCAGGCCGCGGTCGGCCCCCATGGCGAGGCCGGTGCGAACCACCTCCTGCGCCTGGGCCGGGCCGATCGACACGACGACGATTTCGCTCGCCTTGCCGGCCTCCTTGAGGCGCACGGCCTCCTCGATCGCGATCTCGTCGAACGGGTTCATCGACATCTTGACGTTGGCGAGATCGACGCCGGAGCCGTCGGCCTTCACCCTGATCTTCACGTTGAAATCGACAACCCGCTTCACGGGCACCAGAATTTTCATGACTTCACCCTGTCCGCCAACCGGCACCGACACTCAGTGCACCATTTCCGTGATGATCTGGACGATCTCGACGTAGCTCTTCGCGAAGAGATAGGTGACGGCGAGAGCCGGGGGCGCGGTGAGCAGCGCGGCCCAACCCAGGCCGTTCCACGACAGCGCCACCGCCAGAACGGCCAGCAGGACCGCCAGGACGGCGGCCCCGCCCCGCCCGAAGCGCAGGATCAGGCGAAGCGCCGGAAACCTGTCCATGAGATGCCTCCCTGCTGCCGCCCGCCCCGTCCAACGCCGTCACAGATTGCTCTGCACGCGGTTCCATAACGCTTTCATCCGGCTCGCCGGCGGCTCCGCCGGAACGAAGGGCGCGGCCGACGGGACACCCTTGCAGCCGGGGGCGCAGGCGCGGGCCTCACCCATCCGCTGCTCCAGCTCATCGTCGTCCATCAGCGCCAGCTCCTCCTTGTTCGAGGCCCGGTAATCGTCGAGCGCCAGCAGCGCCGCCCCCAGCGCGCCGGCGATCTGCGGGGTCTCCGGCAGGACCAGCGGCATGCCGAGCGCCTGCTGGATGTGGTGGACGGCGGCCGCGTTCTTCGCGACGCCGCCGGTCATCACCACCGGCCCCTTCTTGCCGACGCGTCCGATCAGCCCCAGCGTCCGGCTGGCGATGGCGGCGTGGACGGCGCCCAGCACGTCCGGCTTGCTGTTGCCCTCGGCCAGCAGCGAGATCACCTCGGTCTCGGCGAAGGTCGCGCACATGCTGGAGATCTTCAGCGTGTTCTCCGCCTTCAGGGCGATGCCGCCCATCTCGGCCAGATCGATCTCCATCGCACGGGCCAGCACCTCCAGGAACTTGCCGGTGCCGGCGGCGCAGCGGTCGTTCATCGCGAACTGGGCGACCAGGCCATTGGCGTCGACCGCGATGACCTTGCTGTCCTGCCCGCCGATGTCGATCACCAGCCGCGCGTCCGGAACCATGGAGACGGCGCCGCGGGCGTGGCAGGTGATCTCGGTGTAGTTCTTGTCGGCGACGTCGAGCATCCGGCGGCCGTAGCCGGTGCTGACCGTGCGGCCGACATCCTCCTGGGTGATGCCGGCCTCGGCAAGGGCACCCTCGATCGAGGACTTCACCCCCTCGCCGCTCACCGCCCCCATGTGGGCGACGCAGGAGGACACGATCCGGCCTTTCAGGTCGAGGATGACGGTCTTCGCGGTCGTCGATCCGAAATCAATGCCCATGACGTAGGACTTCATCATGCTCTCCTGCTGTGCGTGTGCGTGTCGCGAAGGCTCAGGCGGCGGCCATCCGGCGGGCGTCGATCGCCTCCAGCATCGCCTCGACCCGGCTGTTCAGCAGCTCGTCCTTGTAGAAGGACTCGTCGGTGACATCGCCCTCGAACATCGTGGTCTGGATGCCGAGCCGCTTCTGCGCGGCGTCGGCGATCAGGAACTGCGGGTTGGTGAAGGCCCGGCAGGTGCGCGAGGCGTGGATGACCATGCCGTCGACCTCGTACTTGCGGCAGAGATCCATGATCAGGTCGATCAGGATCGGGGCGGCGTGGTTGTTCGGGCAGATCAGGTAGTTCTGGGCCATGCCCAGAACCGGGTTCTGCGGGTCGATCAGCTTGGGCTCCTGCCAGAACGCCATGTGGGTGTAGCGGCCGGCGACCACCGCGGCGTCATAGCGCGCGAACTTCTCGGCCAGCCAGCCAACCTTGTTCCAGTTCATGATGCCGTCGAAGAACAGCCGGTACTTCTCCTTGCGCACGGCGCCTTCGCCGGCGGCGACGCGGGCCGCCACCTCGTCCCGGACGGTCTGGAAATAATCGACGATCTGCGGCCCGACCGGCAGGTTGTTGATCGGCGCGATGCTGACCACCCAGTCGAAGAAGCTGGCCGGCGCCGGCCGCGCCGTGCACATGTCCATCGCCTCCAGCCGCAGTTCGGAGGCGCGCTTCACCTGCCCCATCAGCTCGCGCAGCCGGTCCCAGGGATAGGGCTTGCCGGTCCGCTCCTCGATGAATTTCACCATGTCCTGGAGCTGGCGGGCGACATATTGCGAGGTTTCGTCCCATTCCTGGCCGTGCAGGTAGCGCGCGTCCTTCTTGGCGCCCCAGACCCAGGGGATCGAGACGTTGAAGATCGGGATCTTCTTGCCGAACAGCCGCGCCGTCATCTCGTCCCACTGCTGGCCGGTGCTGCAATAGGCGTAGGCGCTGATGATCATGTCCGGCGCCGGCAGCTTCGAAGCCAAATCGTCGTCGTCCGGCGCGTTGCTGACGCCGGTGTCGGTGTCGTTGCGGCTGCGCTGGTTGGTGACGGCGCAGCCGAGATGGGTGCGGGCGTAGGAGCACAGCTCCTTCATGTAGCCGCGCTCCTCGGCCGCCTGCTGGGCCGGGCCTTCCTGGTGGCGGGCGGCGAGCATCGCCGAATAGGCCTCGCCATGCACCCAGCAGATGTCGGCGGCCTGGAGGAAGGGGTTGATCGCCGATCCCTCGTACCAGCAGACCAGCTTGCCCTCCTCCTTGGCGCGCCAGACCATCTCCCAATATTCGTTGACCAGCTTGCCCGCGATGCGGGTGGCCTTCAGCTTGTTCGCCTGGTTCGGCGACGGCGCGATCATGTTCATGGTGCTTTCCCTCGGCTTTGGCTGGATCGGGACGGCCTTCAGGCCGCTTCCCGGCGTTTCACGATTTCCAGGAAGGTCTCGACCCTGGTCTTGAGACTTTCGATGGCCATGGCTTCGTGTTCGGTCTCGATCAGCAGGTGGGGCACGCCGCGCCGCTCGAAGGCCTCCTTCACCTCCGGGTAGTAGTACATGTGCGGCTCGCAGAACTTGGCCATCAGGACGATCATGCCCTGCGCCTTCTCGCGCTCGATCGCGTTCAGCAGATAGCCGTCCCAGTCCACGTTGTTCTGCACGCGGGTCGGGCACGGCACGCCGGTGTTGCGGGCCAGATACCATTCCGCCAGCGCGTCGATCGGATCGCCGTCCGGCCGCACGTCGGTCGAGATGTAGCGGAAGCCGTGGTAGAGGTCGTCGCCGACCACGATGGCGCCACACCCCTCGATCATGTCGAGGATCTCGCGCTTGGGCGCCTGGCAGAAATGGCCGGACAGATGCAGGCGGATGCCCTGCGGGCTGGGTTCGGGATTCCGCTCGACCTGCTCCAGCAGACTTTCGAGCAGCGCGGTGTGCTCGGCCTTGTCCATGATCATGCTGGACTTGACGACCGCCTGCATCTGGGTGGCGGTGAGCGCCACGGCGCCGGACACCCGCATCTCGTAGAGCCGGCGGATGAGCTGGCGGTTGCGGTTGAACAGGCGGACGCTGGCGTGCAGCGCCGCGTCCTCGACCGGGCGGCCGACGAAATCCTCCAGTTCGGCCTTCAGCGTCTCGAAGCTCTCGCGCGAACGGCCGAGCGTCCAGGGATCGCACATCGACGAGATGAGCTGAAAGAAGATCACCCGCGTGTTGGGCAGAAGCTGGCGGACCGCATCGGCGGCACCCAGCAGTTGCACGCAGTGGTCGCCGAACATGATCGCGTCGAGGAAGTCGAGGTCGTTCTTCGCCGCCTGATCGACGACGCTGCGCGTGTAACCGCAGTAGAAGGGAAACAGGACGCCGTGTCCGAAGGTGATCGCGTCCTGCGCCTCCTGCAGGATCACCGGCAGCGCGCCGGCGGCATGGGCGAGCTCGCCCGGAAAATTCATCGGGAATGACCCGATCACCGGACGCCGGTTCGCGTCCTTCCATGCCCGGGCGTAGCCCAACGGGTCGGTTGCGACACCGTTGAATACGCTGAGGATTTCGTTTTTGTCCATGTTTGCCTCCCTCGGCCGGACGCGACGCTCCGTGATGATGTCCGTACGCTAGCGAATATGTATTAGTGAGTCAATCTCATTTCAGATCATAGCAAGTAAAATAGCCGTTTGATGAGCCTTTTCGGCGCTGTACCGTTCGATTTAGTGACTTCAATTCACCTATTGGCGACGCCCGTCCGGATCTCGGATTCGAACTCGAAGCCGGACAGCGCCGCCTCCAACCGGGCGCGGAGGGCTGGATCGGACGAGGCGCCCGCCGGCCCACCCGCCAGCGTGACGCGGACCTTCGGGCGGAGGCCGGACAGATCCACCGTGACCGCGGCGGCCGGGTCGCCGTCGCGCAGGACTCCGGCAACCGCGGCCTCGGCCGTCCGGCGCAGGATGTCGGTCCTCAGCGCCGGCTTGGCGATCTTGCCGACGGCCGTCAGCGGCATCCGCTCGACCAGGATGATTTCGGCTGGCAGGGCGGCGCGCTCGTGGGTGTGCCGGGCGCAGAAGGCCAGCAGGGCGGCGGTGTCGATGACCGCACCCTGCTCCGGCTGGACGTAGGCGACCGGCAGCTCGCCCTTGCGGCCGTCCGGCCGGCCGACCATCGCGGCAAGCTGCACGCCGGGGAACTGGACGAGGATCTCCTCGACCGGCTTGGGGTCGATGTTGTGGCCGCCACGGATGATCACGTCCTTCGCGCGGCCGAACAGCCAGACATAGCCGCGCTCGTCCACCGCCCCGACATCGCCGCTGTTGCCCCAGCGTTCGCCGTCCGGCATGCCCGCGATGAAATAGCCGGCGTCGAGCCGGGAATCGACGTAACCCGGCATCACCGTCGGACCGCCGAGCGCCAGCACGCCGCGCTCGCCCGGCGCGCAGTCCCGCTGGAAGACGTTGTCGTCGTCGACGACCACCGCCCTGGTGCGGAAGAAGGGCAGCGTGCGGCCGACCGAGCCGATCACCGGCCGTTCGCCGTCGTTCGGATGCCCGGTCATCGTGCCGTGCAGCTCCGTCATGCCCCAGTTCTCGCGCAGCCACACCCCGAACCGCTCGTGGAAGCCGTGCATCAGCGCCAGCGGCACGGTGCTGCCACCGCAATGGAAATCGACCAGCGCGTGCCCGTCGGCGCGGGCGTCGCGGTCGGCCAGCAGCGCCGCGGCCGTGGTCGGGGTGGCGAGGACCGAGGTCATCCGGTGACGCCGCGCGATGTCCCAGAAGCCGGCGATGACCGCCGGGTTGCGGAACCCGTCGCGCGTCAGGGTCAGCAGCGTCTGCCCGTGGAGCAGCGTGCGCAGCCCGAGCGTGACCGCGCCGCCGACATGGAAGTTCGGCATGGCGTGGCCGACGACGCCGTCCGGCGCCGGCCCCATAAGGGCCCCGACGACCCAGGCCACGGTGAGCTGGCCGCGATGGGTGAGCTTCGCCAGCTTCGGCGCCGCCGTGGTCCCGCCGGTCGGCATGTGGATCACGACCCGGTCGGGGTCGGCGGGCGGGTCGAAGGCCAGCCGGTCTGCCGGATGGCGCCCGGCCGCCGCCGCGACGTCGCGCTCCGGATCCGGTCTACCGCCCGGTCCACCGATAATCAGGCTGTGGCGCAGAGTGGGCACCTCCGCCGCGATGGCGGCGAGGCTGTCCTGGAACCGGTCCTGGGTGGTGACGAGGATGTTCGCCCGCGAGGCCCGCAGGATCCCCGCGATGTGATGGGCCTCCAGGAACGGGTTGATCGGCGTGGCGATGCCGCCGGCCGTCGCCGCGTAGGCGGCGATCAGCCCTTCGGGAATCATCGGCAGCACCACCGCCACCGACGGCGGCTCATCGCCGGACAGGTGGTGGAAGAGGTTCGCCGTCCGCGTCAGCGCGGCGATCAGGTCTGCGTAGCTGACGACCCGCGGCGCCACCGACGGATCGGCGGATTCCAGCGCGATCATCGCCGCCTTGCCCGGATCCTCGGCCGCCGCGGCGCGCAGGCAGTCGAAGATCGTCAGGGCGGGCAGCAGATCCTCCGGACGGAACCGCTCGATCGCCTCGCGGTCCTCGTCGGTCCGCAGCCGCGCCCGCGCGAGACGGCCGGGGCGCGGCTCCCACCCCGGAAGCCATGGAGAGCCGGCGTCCGTCGCCGGCCGTTGGTCACCCGTCGGCATCCTTCCCTCCCTTCCAGCGCTACGCCTGGCGCCCGGCCTTCTCGCGCGTCACCGACGCGGCGATGGCGTCGCGCGCGCGCTTCCAGTCGTCGGCGCCCATGGCGGACAGGCCGGCGAAGGTGCTGGGGGCGGCGAGATGATGGCCGCCGTCGATGCCGATGGTCTGGCCGGTCAGGTAGTCGCAGCCGTCCGCCATCAGGAAGACCAGCAGGTTGCGCAACTCGTCCATCCGGCCGTGCCGGCGCAGCGGAATCTGGTCGGCCTCGGTGGCGCCGACCTTGACCTCGCCCAGCGGGTTGAGCTTCGCCCAGGCGTTCTCGGTCGGGAAGGGGCCGGGGGCCACGGCGTTGACGCGGATGCGGTGCGGTCCCCATTCCACCGCCAGCGACATGGTCATCGCGTGCACCGCCGCCTTGGCCATCGCCGCCGGGACGACGTAGGCCGAGCCGGTCCACACCCAGGTCACCAGGTTGCTGACCACCGATCCGGGAAGCCCGGCCTCGATCCAGCGCCGGCCGCAGGCCTGGGTGACGAAGAAGGACCCGTCCATGATCGTCGAGCGGATCGCCTCGTAGCCGCGCGGTGAGATGTCGGTGGTCGGGCTGATGAAGTTGGCGCCGGCGTTGTTGACGACGCCGGTCAGCGGCCCGGATTCCCAGACCGTGGCGACCGCCGCCTCGACGCTGGCCGGGTCGCGCACGTTGGCGACCACGATGTCGGCCCGCCCGCCCCGCGCGTCGATCTCCTCCGCCGCCGCGGCCAGCACCTCCGGCCGCCGGCCGCAGAGATAGACATGCGCGCCCTGCGCCGCGAAGCCGTGGGCCATCTCCCGGCCCAGGCCGGTCCCGCCGCCAGTGACCAGGATGCGCTTACCAGACAATATGTTCTCGAACATGCTCCGGACTCCGGATTTGAAAAGGGGCTGTGCTCAGGCCGTCCGGCCGGGAAGCACCGAGGCGGACATGGCGACGCGGGCGTTCTCCCGGCTCGCCGTCGCGGCCTCCATCGCCAGCGCCTGCCCGAGCGGCATGGCGAGGCCGCGGTCGATGATCGCCTTCATCGCCCGCACCGCGTCGGGGGACCATTGCGCGATCGACCGGGCGAGCGCCAAGGCTTCCGGCATCAGATCCCCGGCGGGATGGACGTGGTTCACCAGCCCCCAGGCCTCGGCCTCCCGCGCCGAGAAGCGCCTTGCGGTGAAGGACAGCTCCTTCGCCCGGTGCACGCCGATCAGCCGGCTCAGCCGCTGCGACAGCCCCCAGCCGGGGGTCAGCCCGACCCGGACATGGGTGTCGGCGAAACTCGCCGCCTCCGACGCCAGGATGATGTCGCAGGCGAGGATGATCTCGACACCTCCGGTGACCGCCACCCCGTTCACCGCCGCGATCAGCGGCTTCGAAAAGCGTTCGATCGCGGCGACGACGTTCTCCGCATCGACGTTGGCGCTGACGTCCGTGCCGGATCCCGCCAGCTCCTTGAGGTCGAGGCCGGCGGTGAAGGCCTTGCCGGCCCCGGTGAGAATCACCACGCGCACGGCGTCGTCGTGATCGAGGTCCGCCAGCGCCGCGATCAGCCGCCGCCGCAGGGCGCCGGACAGCGCGTTCATCGCCTCCGGCCGGTTCATAATCAGGATCGCACAGGAGTCCTGGATCCTGACGATCAGAGGGGATTCGTCCGTCGTCACGACCGTCACCGTCCTTCGAAGTGGGGCTGGCGCTTGGCCAGCACCGCCTGCATCGCGTTCCAGGAATCATCCGTGCGCAACAGCCGGCCGATCGCCGCCGCCTCCAGCGCCAGCTGCTCGTCGAGCGTGTTCGACAGGCTGCGGCCAAGCAGGCGCCGGGTCTCGCCATGGCCGCGCGTCGGCCCCCCGGCCAGGGTCCGCGCCAGCCGCAGGGCCTCGTCCGCCAGCGCGTCGGCCGGCACGATCCGGTTGACCAGCCCGTGCTCGAACGCCGTCGGCGCGTCCCAACTCTCGTTCAGCAGCAGGAACTCGGTCGCCCGGCGCATGCCGACCCGTCGCGGCAGGTGGTAGGAGCAACCGGTGTCGCCGGTGACGCCGATGCCGCCGAAGGCCGCCACGAACCGCACCTCCGGCCCCGCCAGCACGAAGTCGCAGCCGGACAGCAACCCGACCGCGCCGCCAGCGGCGAGGCCGTGCACGCAGGCGACGGCCGGCGCGTCGAGCCGCGCCAGAATCGACACCGCCGCGCCGAGGTCGGCCAGCATCCCGGCGACCAGCGCGGGCATGGCGCCGCGATCGCGCGTCAGCAGCTTCAGGTCGCCGCCGACGCTGAAATAACGGCCTTCCGCGTCGATCAGGACGGCCCGCAGGTTGGAGCGTTGCGCGCAATCCTCCGCGACGCGGCGGAGATCCCAGCAGAGGGCGGCGTCGAGCGGGTTGCCCCGGTCCGGTTGCGCCAGCGTGATGCGGGCCACCCCGTCCTCCAGGGAAAACTTCAACGATTCAAGACTCATCGGGCATTCCTCCGGCACCCGCCGGTATCCGCGCGGCAGCATCCGGAGCGGTCCGGCAGCGTTTGAGCGTCGCCATATAGTACGCTATTGTATTATATTGATAGCTGACTGTTCGGAGTGTCAAGCCGCATGTTCGGCGGGACGGCCCGGTCCGGGCGCCGGACCGCTCAGACGCTTGCAGCCGCGTTGCCGGGCCGCGTCGCCCAATCGCGCAGAAGAAATTTCTGCACCTTCCCCGTCGGGGTGCGCGGCAGGTCATCGAGAATCTCGACCCGCTCGGGCCAGTACTGCTTGGCGACTTTGCAGGCAGCCATGTGGTCTCGGACCGCGGCGAGGTCCAGCGCATGCCCGGCGCGAAGCACCACGAAGGCGCAGGCGCGCTCGCCCAGCCGATCGTCGGGATAGCCGACCAGCGCCGCCACCGACACCGCCGGGTGCCGGTAGAGCAAAGCCTCGATCTCCGCGACGGGGATGTTCTCACCCCCGCGAATCACCACATCCTTGGTGCGGCCGTCGATCCGGATGTATCCGTCTCCGTCCATACGGGCGAGGTCACCGGTGTCAAACCAGCCTCCGGCATCGAACGCCTGCAGGTCCGGACGCCGGTAATAGCCGAGGAACATCTGCGCACCACGCACCAGCAGACGGCCGGTCGCGCCGACCGGCAGCGGGTTGCCGCCATCATCGACGACCCGCACCTCCATGCCATCAAGGGGGCGGCCATCGGTCGTCGCCGATTTCTCGAAGGCCCTGGCCGGTTCGGTCATCGTGCCGGCCAGGGATTCCGTCATGCCCCAGACCGAACAGACCGTCACGTCGAGATCGCGCATCGCCCGTTCGATCAGAACCGGCGGAATCGGCGCGCCAGCGCAGAGAAACAGGCGCAGGGCCGCAGGCATCGGCGCTCCGGCCGCGACCGCCTCGCACAGGTCGGACAGGAAGGGCGTCGGTCCTCCCGCCTGGGTCACCCCTTCGGCGGCCATCAAGGCGACGGCGCGGCGGGCGTCCCACACATCCTGCAGCACCATCGTCGCCCCAAGCCGAATCGCGAGCATGACGCCCGCCGCATAGCCGGTCATGTGGCCAAGCGGCGAACAGACCAGCAACACGTCGTTCAAATCGAGAGCGAAGCGCCCGGCCAGATTGTTTGCACAGGTCATCAGCGTGTCGGTGCTGTGCATGGCGCCCTTCGGCGCCCCGGTCGTGCCCGACGTGTACATCAGGACGGCAAGCTCATCCGGACGCAACGCCGCACCATCCGGAGGAGGCGCTTCCAGCCGATCGCTTCCACCGAGGATACGCCGGCTGAAGGAATCAGGGCCGTCTCCGCCGACCACCACCACGTCGCGCAAAGCCGGAAGCTCCGCCTTCAGCGCTATTGCCATCGCCGCATGATCGAAGCCGCGGAACGATCTCGGCACCACCAGCAGCTTCGCTTCGGCGAAACCGAGCATATAGCGCAGCTCGCGCTCCCGGAAGATCGGCATCAGCGGGTTGACGACCGCGCCGACACGTCCGCAAGCGAGCGCCAGAACGACGAATTCCCACCAGTTGGGAAGCTGGACCGCAACGATGTCGCCCTTCCCAAGTCCCATGCCATGCAGCGCCGCCGCCGCCCGTGCCACCTGGTCGGCCAGTTCGGAGTAGGTCAGGCGCTGCTGCCCACCCTGGCGGTCGGCGACAATCGCCAGCTTGTCGGGCATAGCGGCGACCGCAAACGACAGGCAATCGTCGAAGCTCCGGCCGGTCATGTCGCCTTCTCCTTTCTGAACGATGGAAAGCCTCCCAGGCCGACCATCAGCCCTAGGCTGGCCAATGCCACCCCGGCGACCTGCCCGGCGCCGGGGAGATGTCCCAGGATCGGTATGGAGACGAGAATCCCCAGCGGCGGCACCATGCTGGGGAACAGGCCGGCGCGCGCCGGCCCCAGCCGCCTGACCGCGATGCCGAACGCCAGCACGGCGACGCAGCCGCCAAGGCCGCCCTGGAACGCCGCCTGGCTGACCCATTGGGCGAGCGAAACCGGCGGCATCTCGAACAGCGTGGCGTGGAGGGGAATCACCACCGCCATCGCCAGCACGCTGACCGCCGCCGTGCCGCGCAGGGGATCGATGCCCCAGCGGCCGATCAGCAGGGTAAAGCCGGCCCACAGACAGGCTGACGCCATGAAGGCCAGATCGCCGACCAGAACCATGCCGCCCATCGCTCCGCCGCCCCCTTCCGCCGCTCCTTCCGCAGCCAGAACCAGCAGGCCGCCGACGAGGATTGCGATGCCGAACACCCGTTGCCGACTGATCGGTTCCCCGGTGAACCAGCAGGCGAAGAGCGACGTCGCGATCATCGTCGTCGACGGACCGACGACCAGCCCGTGGGCCAGCGGCGCCAGCACGAAGCCGACGCCGACCAGGAAGCCGAACAACGGCCCGATCAGCACGGTCAGGATTACCGCCCGCCCCCAGCCGACGCCGCCGAGGTCACGCAGGCCGTAGCGCAGCAGGACGGGCAGCATCAGCAGACCGGCCCCGGCGAAACGGGCCAGCATCAGATCCTGCGGCTGGAATCCTTGGGCGGCGCCCAACTTCGCCGCGACGTTGTAGATCGACCAGGACAGCGCCGCGACGCCGCCCGCGGCGATCCCGGCCCAGCCCGCCGGCTTCATGGCCGCCGCTACTCCGCCGCCTGCACCTCGGCGACGAAGGGCTTCGCGCCAGCCAGCCAGCTCTGCTCGAAGAGGCCGGGGCTCTCGGCCCGCAACGTGGTCATCACCGCTTCCAGCGGGACCTCAGCATGGACGCCGCGGTCCCGCACATACTCCATGTGCTTCTGCCCCTTGCGGTCGTAAGGATGCATCATCGCGTTGGTCCGCCCGTCGAAGGCCAGTGGCTCGATCCCACAGCGCTGGCACAATGCCCGGTCGAAGGTCGGCGTCGCCTTGACCCAGGCATCGTCGAGCAGCAGTTCGGTGTAGGCGTGCCAACGGAAGGTGTCGCCGCCGTTGGCCTTGACGATGCGCGGCGAGGCCAGATGGTTGCGCACGTCGGCGAAACCGATCCGCGCCGGAATGCCGACGGCGCGGGCGCAGGCGGCGAGCAGCGCCGCCTTGGCGATGCAGAATCCGCGGCGCCGTGCCAGCGTCGCGCTGGCTGAATAGGATTCGGGAACGGAGAGGTCCATGTAGGGGTCGTAGGCGATCTGGTCGCGCACCGCCTCGAACAGGCGGACAGCGGTCGCCGCCTCGTCCTGCGCTCCCGCCGTCACGTCGCGGGCAAAGGCGATGATCGCCGGATCGTCGCTCTCCACGAGCCGCCCCGGCTTCCGATATTGCGCGTCGGTCATGATGCTTGCTGCCTTTCTTCCGTCGGCGTTTCCGCCGGCAGCGCAACACAGCGCGGCCGGCATTATTAGAACGCTATATGAAAGTACGCTAGAGTATGATACGTATCAAAAACTTTCTTGGCAGCAAAGGATAATTGCATGGGACCGCTTGATGGAGTCCGGATCGTTGAGATGTCGGGCATCGGCCCGGCGCCTTTCTGCGGCATGCTGCTCGCCGATCTCGGTGCCGAGGTGATCCGCGTCGACCGTCTGTCCGCGGCCGACCTCGGCTTCGACATCGACGCCCGGTTCGACCTTCCCAATCGCAGCAAGCGCGCCGTCGCGGTGGACCTGAAGGCGGCCGAGGGCGTGGCGATGGTGAAGGAGCTGGTGCGCTCCGCCGATCTGCTGATCGAAGGGTTCCGGCCCGGCGTGATGGAGCGGCTCGGCCTCGGCCCTGACATCTGCCGGGAGATCAACCCGCGGCTCGTCTATGGGCGGATGACTGGCTGGGGACAGGACGGGCCGCTGAAACAGCTTGCCGGCCACGACATCAACTACATCGCGCTGACCGGCGTGCTGAACGCGGTCGGACCGAAGGACGGGGATCCGGTGGTGCCGCTCAACCTGATCGGCGATTTCGCCGGCGGAGCGCTGTACCTCGCCATGGGGCTGCTCGCGGCGCTGCACGAGGCGAAATCCTCCGGGCAGGGCCAGGTGGTCGACGCGGCGATGGTGGACGGCGTCGCCAGCCTGATGAGCATGCATTACGGCTATCTCCAGGCCGGCTTCTGGCGGGACGAGCGCGGATCGAACGCCGTCGACGGCGGTTCCCCCTTCTACACCACCTACCGGACGCGCGACGGCAAGCACATGGCGGTCGGCGCCGTCGAGAAGCGCTTCTACGGCGAGCTGCTCGAACGGCTCGGGCTGGCGCAGGCCGACCTCCCCAGGCAGAACGACCGCGCCCGCTGGGGCGAGTTGCGCGAGCGCCTCGCCGCCGTCTTCGCGACCCGGACGCGCGAGGAATGGACGGCGGTCTTCGCCGACAGCGACGCCTGCGTGTCCCCGGTCCTCGACCTGCTGGAGAGCACCGCCCATCCGCACATGGCGGCGCGCGGGACCTTCCTGCGGACCGACGGGATGGTCGAACCCGGCCCGGCCCCGCGCTTCAGCCGCACCCCCGCGGCGATCCGCAACGCCCCGCTCGACCCGCGCGGCGACACGCGCGGCGCGCTGCTGGCCTGGGGCCTGCCGGAAAGCCGGATCGACGAATTGGCAAGCGCGGGCGTGATCGCGCCGCGCTGAGCCCCCCGCCGGGGCGCCGCAAGGGCGGCGTCCCGGACGAGGCGCGGCGCTTCAGAACAGAATGACGCTGCGCAGGCTCCGGCCGGACGACAGCAGCTCGAACCCCTCGTTCACCTGATCGAGCGTGATGCGGTGGGACACAAGCCGATCCAGCGAAATCCGCCCCTCCATGAACCAGTCCACCAGTTGCGGCAGCTCGCTGCGCGTCTTGACGTTGCCGAGGTAGGATCCGAGGATCCGCCGCCCCTCCAGGATGGAGCGCGGCCGGAAGCCGACGCTGTCGGTGCCGTTGGGCACCCCGACCATGACGGCGGTCCCCCAGCCGATCCGCGTGCATTCGACCGCCTGCCGCCACAGCTCGGCGCTGCCGACGCATTCGAAGCTGTAGTCGGCGCCACCGCCGGTGATTTCCCGCAGATGGCCGGCGAGGTCGCCGGCGACCGCCTTGGGATTCACGAAGTCGGTCACCCCCGCCGCGCGGGCCGAACGCTCCTTGGCCGGGTTGGTGTCGACGCCGATGATGCGGGCGGCCCCGGCGATGCGGGCGCCCTCGACCACGTTGGTGCCGATGCCGCCGAGCCCGAAGACGACGACCGTCGTTCCCGCCTCGACCCGCGCGGTGAAGACCGCCGCGCCGACGCCGGTGGCCCCGGCGCAGCCGATGCAGCAGACCAGATCGAGCGGGGCGTCCGGCCGGATGCGGCAGACCTGGCTTTCGCGCACCACGATGTGGCTGGCGAAGGTGCCCAGCTCGCAGAAGGCGCGGACCCCCCGCCCGTCCAGCTGGAACGGCCGGCGGGGGTGGGGCCTGAAGTAATCGTCGCAGAGGTTGGTCCTGGCGCTGCGGCAGGCCGGGCATTCGCCGCATTCCGGTATCGCCACCGGGATCACATGGTCGCCCGGCGCGACGGAGGTCACGCCGGCACCGCACTCCAGCACCACGCCGGCCCCTTCGTGACCGGGAACCAACGGGTAGTCGTCCCAGGCCCGCGACCCGTCGAACAGGCTGAGATCGGAATGGCAAAGCCCCGACGCCCTGATCTCGACCAGGACCTCCCCCGCAAGCGGCCCTTCGAGCCGGAGGCTCTCGACCGCCAGCGGCCGCTTCTGTCCATGGGCCACCGCGGCCCGCACCGTCAACGGCATGCGCCGCACTCCTGTCCTGTGGTGGGGCCGGTCTTCATTCCGACCGGCGCCGGGAACCGAGATGATCCTTGAACATCTCGCGGGCGATGATCGTCTTCATGATCTCGACCGAGCCGCCGGCGATCTTCACGATCCGCGCGTCGGCGTAGGCGCGGGCGATCGGGTATTCCCACATGTAACCCCAGCCGCCGAAAAGCTGGAGGCACTCGTCCACCACCTTGCAATGAAGGGTGCTGGTCCACAGCTTGGCCATCGCCGCGTCGGTGGCGTCGAGCCGGCCGTTCATGAACAGCTCGATGCATTTGTCGGTGAAGACGCGGGCGATCGTCGCCTCGGTCTTCAGCTCGGCCAGCTTGAACTGGGTGTTCTGGAAGTCGGCGATGGTCTTGCCGAAGGCCTCGCGGTTCGCCGTGTAGTCCACCGTCCAGTCGATCACCGTCTCCGCCACCACGGCGGAGCGGACCGCCTGGGCCAGCCGTTCCTGGGCCAGCTTCGTCATCATGATCGGAAAGCCCTGCCCTTCGGCGCCCAGCCGGTTGGCGGCGGGAACCCGGACGTCCTCGAAGAACAGCTCCGACGTGTCCTGCGCCCGCATGCCGAGCTTCGACAGGTTGCGCCCGCGCTTGAAGCCCGGCCGGTCTCCCTCGACCAGGAACAGCGAGATGCCCTTGGCGCCGCCCTGGGAATCCGTCTTGGTCGCCAGCACGATGATGTCGCAGAGCTGGCCGTTGGAGATGAAGACCTTCTGGCCGTTGATCACGTAATCGTCGCCGTCGCGCACGGCCCGCGTGCGGATCGCCTTCAGGTCGCTGCCGGCGTGCGGCTCCGTCATGCCGAGCGAGCCGATCGCCTCGCCGCTGACCATCTTCGGCAGCCAGGTCCGCTTCTGCTCCTCCGTCCCGAAGCCCAGGATGTAGCTCGCCACCAGATCGGTGTGGATCAGGAAGCCCGGCCCGCTGGCGCCGACGCGCCACAGCTCCTCGAAGACCACCACGTCGAACAGATAGTCGAGGCCGAGCCCGCCATACTCCTCCGGGACGGTGCAGCACAGCAGCCCCTCGGCGCCGGCCTTCCGCCACAGCTCCCGCGGGACCACGCCGGTCTCCTCCCAGGAATCGTGATGGGGAACGATCTCCCGTTCCATGAATTTGCGGACGCTGCGCCGGAAGATCTCATGTTCCTCGCGGAACAGGGTGCGCTCGATCATAACACTCTCCTCATGTCCCTGCGGACGGACGCCGGCGCGGCGCCCCGTTGGCCGCGGACCGGCCGGGTCCACGGCCTCCGGCACGAGCCGTTGGCGCGAAAGGTTGGAAAGGCGAAGGGCGGACGCCCCGGGGACGACGGCGCCCCGGGGCGTCCCGGCTCCTCAGTCGAGGAACTGGTGGAAGTCCGGCTTCCGCTTTTCGTTGAAGGCGTTGACGCCTTCCTTGGATTCGGCCGTCGCGTAGAAGAGCTTGACCGCGTGGAGCGCCAGGTTGCTGATGCCGCGGATGGAATCGGTGTCCGCGTTGAAGGAGCGCTTGAGGAAGGCCAGCGCGGTCGGCGAGCGTTCGCCGATCGTGTCGGTCCAGACGGTCACCGCGGCGTCCAGCTCCGCCATCGGGACCACCTTGTTGACCAGCCCGTAATCCATCGCCTGGGCGGCGGTGAGCTGTTCGTTGAGGAACCAGATCTCGCGGGCCCGCTTGTCGCCGACATGGCGGGCCAGCAGCGCGGTTCCCCAGCCGGCGTCGAAGGAGCCGACCTTCGGCCCGACCTGCGCGAACTTGGCGTGTTCCGCCGCGATGGTCAGGTCGCACAGCGTCGCCAGCACGTTGCCGCCGCCGATGGCGAAGCCGTTCACCCGCGCGATCACCGGCTTGGGAACATCGCGGATGATCGCCTGCAACTCCTCGATCGGCAGGCCGACCACGCCGCGGCCATCATAGTTGCCGTCGTGGGAGGACTGGTCGCCGCCGGTGCAGAAGGCCTTCTCCCCCGCCCCGGTCAGGACGATCGAGGAAACCGCGCGATCCTCGCCCGCCCGCTGGAAGGCCTGGATCAGCTCCTCCACCGTGCGGCCGCGGAACGCGTTGTAGACCTTCGGCCGGTTGATGACGATCCAGGCCGCCCGGCCCCGGACCTCGTACAGAATGTCTTCGTACTGTGCACTCATTCTCGATTCCTCCCAAACATTCCGCAGGGGCCGGCGCGTCGGCCAGAATCCGCGGCCGGCTGCCCCGTTTATCAAAGCGGCCGAACCGACGCGCCATCAAGCGTCCTGCGGCCGGGCCGATTTGTTCAGCTAGATTATGATACGCTTGCGTACTTAAAGCTGACAAGCTAATTTAAGCCCACAGCGATGACGGAAGGATAATCCCGTGGGAGAAATCAGCAGTCTCAGCGCGTATCTGCCGATGCTGCGCCTGGAGCGCGCCGCCGCCGCGGCGGCGTTGCGCTGGTCCGGCCTCGGCGGCGCGCGCGCCGGGCATCGCAGCGTGGCGTCCTGGGACGAGGACGCGCTGACGATGGCGGTCGAGGCGGCGCGCGGCCTGTCCGGCCCGGAGCCCGGAGAGGTCGTGTTCGCCTCGACCTCCGCCCCTTTCCACGACCGGCTGCACGCCGGCCTGATGGCCGCCGCCCTCGGCCTTCCGGCATCCTGCCGGGCCGGCGACGTCGCCGGCTCCCGCCGCTGCGCGGTCGGCGCGCTGCTGCGCGCGCTGCGCGGCAACGACGGGCAGACCCTGATCGCGGCGGGCGAGAAGCGGCCGGCGCGGGCCGGCAGCGCGGCGCAGCTCGCCTGGGGCGACGGCGCGGCGGCGGCGGCGGTGTCGGCGAACGGCTTCGCCCGCCTGCGCGGCGACGCCTCGCAGAACCATGATTTCATCGACTTCCACAGCTCGCGCGACCATCCGACGCCCTACATGGCGGAGGAGCGCTTCGTCCGCGACACGGCGGTTTCCACCGTGCTGGCGCCGACCATCCGGGCGGCGCTGCGGGCGGCGGGCGTCGAGGCCGGACAGATCACCCACGCCGTGATTCCGGAACCGGCGCCGGCCACCTACCGGCCGCTCGCCGCCAAGCTCGGGCTGAAGGCGGAGAATTACGCGGAGAAGGTCCAGGCCGCCGCCGGCGACCTCGGCGCCGCCCTTCCCCTGTTCGCGCTGGCGCTGGCGACCGACGGCGCGAAGCCCGGCGACCTGATCCTGCTCGCCGGCTTCGGCAGCGGCTGCGACGCGCTGGTGCTGGAGATGACCGGCCGGCCGGACCGCCCGTCGGGGGCGGAGCAGGCGCTGCGCCAGGGCCTCGCCTTCAAGGATTACCTGCGCTTCCTCAGCCTGTCCGGCAGCCTCGACCTCGATTGGGGACCACGGTCGGAGCTGGAGCAGAAGACCGCCGGCCCGGTGCTGGAACGCTACGGCCACGACATGCTGGGCTTCGTCGGCGGCCGGGATTCGACCGGCAACGTCCAGTTCCCGAAGACGCGCCTGCCGGTCTCGCCGGAAGCCGACGCGACCGTGCCGCTGACCGACGTCCGGCTGGCCGACACGGCCGCCCGGATCCAGTCGGTGACGGCCGACCGCCTGAATTATTGCCCGGATCCGCCTTTCCATTTCGGTCTGGTGCAGTTCGACAACGGCGCCCGCGTGCTGATGGAGTTCTGCGACGTCCCGCCCGGCCCGCTGGAGGTCGGCGACCCGGTCCGCATGCGCTTCCGCATCAAGTCGGTCGACCGCCGCCGCGGTTTCCGCACCTATTTCTGGAAAGCCGCCCCGGCCGAGCGCCCGGCGATGGAGGGCTGAGATCATGGCCAACGGAATCCGCGACCGCGTCGTCATCGCCGGCATGGGCTGCACGGTCTTCGGCGAGCATTGGAACAAGGGCTCGGAAGAGCTGATGGTCGAAGCCTTTCTCGAAGCGGTGGCCGACGCCGGCATCGAGCGCCGCCAGATCGGGGCGGCGTGGCTCGGCAGCGCGCTCGACGACTTCAACGTCGGCAATTCGGCGCTGCCGCTGGCGACGGCGCTGCGCCTGCCGCCGATCCCGGTGACCCGCGTCGAGAACATGTGCGCGACCGGCACCGAGGCCCTGCGCGGCGCCGTCTACGCCGTCGCCGCCGGGGCCTGCGACATCGCGGTGGCGCTGGGCGTGGAGAAGCTGAAGGACACCGGCTTCGGCGGGCTGCCGCTGCGGACCAAGGGCCTCGCCAACGATCTGTGGATGCCCTACGGCTCGGCGCCGGGAACCTTCGCGCAGCTGGCCGGCGCCTATGTCGCGCGGCACGGCCTGCCGGCGGCGGACCTGAAGCGCGCCATGGCCCATGTCTCGTGGAAGAGCCATCAGAACGCCGTCGACAACCCGCGGGCGCATCTGCGCAAGCCGATCACGATGGACGCGATCCTCGGCGCGCCGATGATCGCCGACCCGCTCGGGCTGTTCGACTGCTGCGGCGTCTCCGACGGGGCCGCCTGCGCCATCGTCACCACGCCGGACATCGCGCGCGGCCTCGGCAAGCGGGATCCCGTCGCCGTCAAGGCGATCCAGCTCAGCGCCAGCAACGGCTGGGAAAGCCAGTTCGGCGCCTGGGACGGCTCCTACGTCCGCAACACCCGCGAAGCGGCCGCCCGCGCCTACCGCGAGGCCGGCATCAGCGATCCGGCCGCCGATCTCGGCATCACCGAGGTGCATGACTGCTTCTCGGTGACCGAGCTGGTGACGATGGAGGATCTCGGGCTGTCGGCGGAGGGGCGCGCCCCCTTCGACATCCTCGACGGCCGCTACGACCGCGACGGCGCCGTTCCCTGCCAGGTCGACGGCGGGCTGAAATGCTTCGGCCATCCGGTCGGCGCGTCCGGCCTGCGCATGGCCTACGAGATCTACACCCAGCTCAGCGGGCGGGCCGGCGGGCGGCAGTTGCAACGGGTGGATTTCGGTCTGTCGCACAATCTCGGCGGCGCGCCCTTCAACAACGTGACGGCGGTTTCAATTCTCGGCCGGCTGCATTGAACAGCCGGCCCACCCCGGGGAGGTTTCAGTGGGCGGTTTGTATTTCGACGAGTTCACGGTCGGCCAGACATTCTCGCACGCCGTCCGGCGGACGGTGACCGAGGCCGACAACATCACCTTCTCCTGCCTGACCTGCAACCCGGCGGCGATCCACATCGACGCCGAATACGCCAAATCGACCGAGTTCGGCCGCCCGCTGATGAACAGCGTCTTCACGCTGGGGCTGGTGCTCGGCCTCGGGGTCTACGACACGACCTTCGGCACCACGGTCGGCAATCTGGGCTGGGAGGAGGTGCGTTTCCCGAAACCGGTCTTCGCCGGCGACACCATCCGCGCCGAGACCACCGTGATCGCCGTGCGCGGCAGCGCCAGCCGGCCCGGCCAGGGCATCGTCACCTTCGAGCATCGCGGCTTCAACCAGCATGGCGAGGAGATCGCCTTCTGCCGCCGCGCCGCGCTGATGCTGGGGAAGCCGGGCTGAACGCTCCCCGCCCCTTCCGCGCGCCCGAACCCCCTTTCCAAAGGCAGAAGGTCCCATGACGCTTCTCAACGACAACGACATCCTGACGGACGACCAGCGCATGATCTGCGACGGCATCCGCAGCGTCGTGACCCGCTTCGACGACGAGTATTGGCTCGACCACGATGAATCGGGCGATTTTCCGAAGGATTTCCACCGGGCGATGGCCGACGCCGGCTGGCTCGGGATCACCATGCCGGTCGAGTATGGCGGGTCCGGGCTGGGCGTCACCGAGGCGGCGCTGATGATGCGCGAGGTTGCCTCCCACGGCGGCGCGATGGCGGCGGCGTCGGCCGTCCACATCAACCTGTTCGGCCCGCACCCGATCGTCGTGCACGGCACGCCGTCCCAGAAGGAGCGATGGATCCCCAACCTGGTCGCCGGGCGGGACCAGTGCTGCTTCGGCTTCACCGAACCGGACGCCGGGTTGAACACCACCCGGATCAAGACCTTCGCGGAGAAGGTTCCCGGCGGCTATCTGGTGAACGGGCAGAAGGTCTGGACCTCGACCGGGCAGGTCGCCAACAAGATCATGCTGCTGACCCGCACCACCCGCTACGAGGACTGCAAGCGGCCGACCGACGGCATCACCATCTTCTACACCGACCTCGACCGCGACCACATCGAGGTGCGGCGCATCGCCAAGATGGGCCGCAAGGCGGTCGATTCCAACGCGATCTTCATCGACCGGCTGTTCATCCCCGACGAGCACCGGATCGGCGAGGAGGGCAAGGGCTTCTCCTACATCCTGGACAGCCTGAACCCCGAGCGGATCCTGGTCGGGATGGAGGCGATCGGCATCGGCACCGACGCGCTGGCGCGCGCCGCGAAATACGCGGGCGAACGCGTCGTCTTCGACCGGCCGATCGGCCAGAACCAGGGGATCCAGCATCCGCTCGCCGAACGCTGGATGGCCCTCGCCGCCGCCAACCTGATGGCGTTGCAGGCGGCCAAGCTCTACGATTCCGGCCGGCCCTGCGGGGCGGAGGCCAACGCCACCAAGTTCCTCGGCGCCCGCGCCGGCTACGACTCCTGCCTGCAATCGGTCATGACCCATGGCGGCTTCGGCTACGCCAAGGAATATCACGTCGAGCGCCTGCTGCGCGAGGTGACGGTGACCCGCATCGCCCCGGTCACCGAGCAGCTCATCATGAGCTTCATCGCCGAGAAGGTGCTCGGCCTGCCGAAATCCTACTGAACAGACATCACGGAACGGAACACCCATCATGCAGAGCAGCACAAGCCTCGTCGGCAAGGTCGCGCTGGTCACCGGCGCGGCGCGCGGCGTCGGGCGGGGAATCGCGCTGGACCTCGCGCGGGCCGGCGCCGCGGTGGTCGTCAACGACCTCGGCGTGCCGCTGGAAGGCGGCGACCGGGCGGACCTGACGGCCGCCGAGGCGGTCGTCGCCGAAATCCGGGAGTTCGGCGGCGCCGCCGTCGCCGACGGCAACAGCGTCGCCACCTGGGACGGCGCCCACGCGATGGTCGGCAAAGCGCTCGACGCCTTCGGCCGCATCGACATCGTCGTGAACAACGCCGGCAACCTGCGCGACACGCTGTTCCACAAGATGGAGGAGGAGGATTTCGACGCGGTCATCGCCGTCCACCTCAAGGGCAGCTTCAACGTCAGCCGCGCCGCCGCCCCGCATTTCAAGGCGCAGAACGGCGGGTCCTACATCCACATGGCCTCGACCTCCGGGCTGATCGGCAATTTCGGGCAGGCCAACTATTCCGCGGCCAAGCTGGGGATCGTCGCCTTGTCGAAGTCGATCGCCCTCGACATGCAGCGCTTCAACGTGCGCTCCAACGCGGTGGCGCCCTTCGCCTGGACCCGCATGGTCAGCTCGATCCCCGCCACCACGCCGGAACAGGCCCGGCGCGTCGAAGGGCTGAAGAAGCTGGTGCCGGAAAAGATCGCGCCCTTCGTGGTCGCGCTGTGCGGCGACGCCGCCCGCCATGTCTCCGGCCAGATCTTCGGCGTCCGCAACAACGAGATCTTCCTGTTCTCGCAGCCACGGCCGATCCGCTCGGCCCACACCGCCGACGGCTGGACGCCGGACGCGATCGTCGAGCGGGTCCTGCCGATGTTCGAGAAGGATTTCTACCCGCTCGACCGCTCCGGCGACGTCTTCACCTGGGATCCGGCCTGACCATGGCGTTCTCGGCCGAAGGGCTGCTCGCCCACCGCTTTCCCGAGATCCGCCAGCGCTACACGGAACGCGACGCCATCCTCTACGCGCTGGGGATCGGGCTGGGGACGGACCCGATGGATCCCCTGGATCTCGCCTGCCTGTTCGAGACCGGCCTCGCCGTGCTGCCGACCATGGCGGTGACGCTGTCCTCGCCGGGCCTGTGGGTGAAGGACCCGGCGCTCGGCATCGACTGGGTGCGGCTGCTGCACGTCGCCCAGAGCGCCCGGTTCGAGGCTCCGCTGCCGCCGCAGGGCGAGGTCGTCGGCACCGCCCGCGTGGCCTCCGTCATCGATCGCGGGGCGGAGCGCGGCGCAGAGATCGTCGTGGAGCGCACGATCGCGGATGCCGGCACCGGGCAACGCTGCTGCGTCCTGGAACAGACGCTGCTGCTGCGCGGCAACGGCGGCTTCGCGGCGGAACCGGCGCCGCGCCCGCCCCGGACCGCCCCGCCCGACCGCGCCCCCGACCTGCGGATCCCGTTTCCGCTGTCGCCGCGCGCGGCGCTGATCTACCGGCTGTCGGGCGATTGGAATCCGCTCCACATCGTGCCGGAGACCGCCCGGCGCGCCGGTTTCGCCAAGCCGATCCTGCAGGGGCTGGCCTCCTATGGCGTGGCGGGCTGGGTCGTGCTGAAGGCGCTCGCGGATGGCCGGCCGGCCGGCCTGAAGGCGCTGTCGATGCGGTTCGCCGGCCCGGTCACCCCCGGCGACCGGCTCGATTTCGACCTGTGGTGTCCGGACGGCGGCGGCGACGTCCGCTTCCAGGCCAGCGTCGGGGAGCGGGTCGTGCTCGACCAGGGGCGGGCGACCCTGGCGTGACCCGTTCCGGTCAGGACGCCGAACGCGACTCCGACAGGGTCTTCAACCCGCCCTCCAGCGCCGCCGCGACCTTTTCCAGACGCGCCACGGTGGCGTCAATGCCGGCGGGCTCGGACGCCGGCCGGACGGCGATGCCGCGGAAGACGACGTCGGTGATCCCCTCGGCCGAATCCTCGACCGAGAAATCGCCCTCGCCCCGCAGATAGGCCCAGGTCTGGTGCTCGATGCCGCCGAAGATCATGTCGCGGACGAGCTTCAGCGGGATGTCGGCGCGCAGATCGCCGCGCTTCACCCCGTCCTCGATCACCTCCGTGACCCGCGCCGCGATGCGGCGGTTCAGCTCATAGACCCGCATGTTGCGGTAGTTCGGGTCGGAGCGCAGTTCCATCAGCACGAAGCGGGTCAGCGCCCGCTCGCGGCGGATCAGCGACAGGCTGTTCCAGATCACGTGGAACAGCCGGTCGCGCACCGGGCGTTGCCGGTTGGCCGGCAGCTCCTCGGTCAGAAACTCCTCGAACCAGGATTCGGCGACCTGGATCAGCAGATCGCGCTTGGTCGCGAAATACTTGTAGATCGTGCCTTCCGAAATGCCGCAACGCTCGGCGACCTCCGCGGTCAGGAACTGCTCCGATCCCCGTTCGCGCAGGACGGCGCGGGCCGTCTGCATGATCGTGGCGACCCGCTGGTCGCGCGGCAGCCGCCGTGTCGCCGGCCGGGAAGGCGTTGGCTCTGCCATCGGAATCCTCAACTCTGCTCGGAATTCCGCGCAAGGATGCACAAGCGCCAAGCCGCGTCCACCTTTTCCCGCCGAAGACGCGGCCCGCGGCAGGAATTTGCTCCGTCCAGCCGAAAGCGTGTTGCATGGTTAGTATGGTGCTATATAGTGCGATAGCTTACTAATAACGTTCCTCGGGGAGAAGACTATGCGAGGCTTGGTTGGGCGCACGGCGCTGGTGACGGGCGGGGGCAGTGGCATCGGCCGTGCGATCGCGCTGCGGCTCGCGCAGGAAGGGATGCCCGTCGCCATTCTCGACATCAACGCCGACGCCGCGGCCCAGGTCGCGGCGGAGATCGCGGAGGCCGGCGGCAAGGCGGTGCACGAGCGCTGCGACATCACCGACCATGCCGGCGTCCAGGCGGCGGTCGCCGCGGTGGAGGCGAAGCAGGGGCCGGTCTCGGTCCTGGTGAACAACGCCGGCTGGGACATGACGATTCCCTTCGTGAAGACGACGCCGGATTTCTGGAAGAAGGTGATCGACCTCAATTTCTACGGCCCGCTCAACGTCACCCACGCCTGCGTCAAGGGCATGGCCGAACGTGGTTTCGGCCGCGTCGTCTTCATCGCCTCGGACGCCGGGCGGGTCGGCTCCTCGGGCGAGGCGGTCTATTCCGGCTGCAAGGGCGGCACCATCGCCTTCGCCAAGACGCTGGCCCGCGAACTGGCGCGCAAGAACGTGCTGGTCAACACGGTCTGCCCCGGCCCGACCAACACCCCGGCGATGACCGCGCTGGTCGGCAACGACGACAACGGCAAGAAGATCATGGACGCCATGGTCCGCGCCGTTCCCGTCGGGCGCATCGGCGAGCCGGACGACTATCCCGGACTGGTCGCCTTCCTGGCGAGCGACGACGGCGCCTTCCTGACCGGACAGACGATCAGCGTGTCCGGCGGGCTGACCATGCACGGCTGACCGTGCCCCATCACGGGTGTTCCGATCATGTCCCAAACCCACGATGACTCCTCCCCGGCGATGATCCGCACGGACTTGCGCGGCGGGATCCTTCTGGCCGTGCTCGACATGCCCGGCCGGACCATGAACGTGTTTTCCTGGGAGTTGATGAACCAGCTCGAAGCGCTGATCGGGCGGGTCGAACGGGACGACGGGATCCAGGCCGTCGTGCTCACCTCCGGCAAGCCGTCCTTTCTCGCCGGCGCCGATCTCGACATGGTGCGCGGCTTCACCGAGATGGGGAGGACCGCCAGCCGCGCCGATCTCCACGAGCGCTGCGGGCGCCTCGGCCGGCTGTTCGTCCGGCTCGAATCCCTGGCGAAGCCCTGGGTGGCGGCGGTCAACGGGCTGGCGCTGGGCGGCGGGCTGGAGCTGGCGATGGCCTGCCGCTACCGGCTGGCCGCCGACGACCCGCGCATCCAGCTCGGCCTGCCCGAGATCAGGCTGGGTTTGCTGCCCGGCGCCGGCGGCACCCAGCGCCTGCCACGGCTGGTCGGCTTCGAGAAGGGCATGGAGCTGCTGCTCAGCGGCAAGCCGGTCTCCCCCGCCGAAGCGAAGGCGCTCGGCCTGATGGACGAGCTGGTCCCCGCCAACCGCCTGATCGACCGTGCCGTCGAGGTGGCGCGGAAGCTGGCGGGAAAACCCGGCGGCTCCCGCCTGCCGCCGCGGCTCGACACGGGGGACTTCGACCCCGCGGCACCGGACGTCGTCCGCCGGGTCACCCGGCGCTACGGCCATCCCGACGCCGTGACGGAGGCGTACCCCGCCTACGACGCCATCGTCCGCGCCACGCTCGAAGGCGCCGGCAAACCGATGCGCGACGGTGGCGAGATCGAGATGGAGCGTTTCGTCGACCTGATGCAGAACGAGGTCGCCGGCAACATGGTGACCGTCCTGTTCCTCGACCGCCAGAAGGCCGACAAGCTCCTTCTTCAAGCCCCGAAACCCGACGGGGTGCGCTTCGCAGTGACCGGCGAGGGCGCCGGTGCCCAGCGCCTCCGCGCCATGCTCGCCGTGGCGAAGGTCGCCGAGGTCGATGCCGCGCAGGCCGGAGAGACCGACGTGGTGATCGCCCCGGCGGGCGACGCCATGGCGAAGCGGGCCGATCTGCGGCTTCTCGACAGCGCGGACGACCGGATCGGCGGGACGGCCGGCATCCATGTCCGCCGCTCGGCCCACCATGGGACCGTGGTCGAGATCGTGACCGCCGGCGGCGAAGAGCCGGGAAAGGCCCTGGCGCTGGCGCGGCAGTTGCGTGCCACCCCCTATCTCCACGCCGGATCCCGCTCCCTGCTCGCGGCTCTCGCCGACGTCGAACGGCGCGCGGCGGAGGCCGGGCTGCCGGAAGCCGCGATCCTGGCCGCCCAGGCGCTCGCCGCCGGCACGCTGGACGCCGAGGGCGGCATCGGCGACCGTGCAATGGCCGACGTCGCCTGCGCCGTCGCCGGTGTCTTCCCGGCCCATGCTGGCGGCCCCTTCCTTCACCTCGCCAGGCATGGGGCCGACGCGCTGGCCGCCCAGGCGGCGGGCGTTCCCGCCCTTCCCGGCTGAGTGTCGCGCCGGGAAGGGCGTTTCTTGACGAGGGGCTTGCGTCCGAAAATATAGTAATATAGCATACTATATTAGTACCGTACGATCAGAAGCGCGAACATGCGCCACGCCGTTGCAACGAACCCGCTCGACCGTTTCGTCTGCACACACGGGAGGAAACCATGAAACACCAGGAACCGCGGACATCATCGATTCCCCCGCGCACCCGCCTGCTGGCGGGCGTCGCGGCCCTGGCGGCGGGCTGCGGCTTCGCCGCCGCCGCGTCCGCGCAGGCCCCGCTGCCGCTGAAGATCTGCTCGATCGACGACCGGTCCGGCGCCGCCGCCGACGTCGGCATCGAAAGCCTCAACGGCCTCAACATGGTGATCGAGCCGCTGAACGCGAAGGGCGGCATCAAGGGCCGCAAGATCGAGATCGTCGCCTATGACGGCAAGACCGATCCGCAGCTCACCGCGACCTTCGCCACGCGCTGCGCCGAGGACGACAAGGGGCTGATGATCATCGGGGGCAGCCCGTCGGCCCCCGCCGCCGCGATGATCCCGGTCGCCACCCAGAACCAGATCCCCTACTACATGCTGTCGGCGGCGGCGAACAACCTGACCGACAACGCCACCTGGCATTTCCGCTTCGGCCCGAAGGCGGCGCAGGACGGCATCGCGGTCGCCGACGCCCTCATCGATCTCGGTTTCAAGAAGGCCGCGGTCATCAACAACTCCACGCCGTTCGGCACCGACGGCGCCCGTTCGACCATCGAGGCGCTGGAGGCCAAGGGCATCCAGATCGTCACCCACCAGACCTACGACGCCGCCGCCACGGACGTGGCGCCGCAGGTGGTCAACCTGCGCCAGGCGGGGGCCGACGTCATCCTGGTCTTCCCCTACCCGGCCGACGGCGCCCGCGTCGCCCGCACCATCCGGCAGCTCGGCATCAAGACCCCCGTCATCATGCCGCGCGTCGGCCTGATGGCGGCCTTCCGCAAGCTGGCGGCGGATTCCGCCGACGGCATCCTGGTGCCGACCTCCGTCGACCTCACTCGGCCGGAAGTCGCCAAGCTGTTCCAGGACTACAACGCGAAGTTCAAGCCGATCGCCCCCTCGCCGTCGCCGGCCCAGGGCTACGACGCCGCCACGCTGGCGGTGAAGGTGCTGTCCGACGCCGAGGTGCAGAAGGCGATCGACGGCGGCAACCTCGCCGACGCCCGCAAGGCGATCCGCGACGCAACCAAGCGGCTGGGCGATTTCCAGGGCATGCAAGGCCAGCAGGGCGTTTCCTACCAGTTTGGCAGCGGCCAGCACCATGGCGTGCCGGACCGCGGATTCTTCGTCTTCACCGAAGTCACCGGCAAGGGCGAGCAGCTCGTCGTTCCCGACATGAAGAAGCTCAAGCCCAAAAGCTGACGGCGGATTGTCGAAGGCGGATTGCCGAAAGCGGATTCAAGGCGTCCCGGCCCATCCCACCGGGACGCCCGCTTCCCCCATTCTCACCGATTGGCGTTTCCATGGAAAAGCTGGGTTACCTGCTGCTTGCGGGCATCACCAACGGCAGCGTCTATGGCCTCATCGGGCTGTCGCTGTCGATCACCTACGGGTCGAGCCGGGTGATCAATTTCGCCCAGGGCGACTTCGTGATGCTGGGCGCGATGACCGCGATCCTGTTCGTCGTCACCGCCTCCCTGCCCTGGCCGGCGGCTCTGCTCGCCGTGCTGGCCACCGTCCTGGTCGTGGCGCTCGCGCTGGACTACGGCGTCTACCGCCCGATGGTGCGGCGGAACGCCCCGCCGCTGACCATCCTGATGGGCACGCTGGGGGCCGCGATCATGATCTACGGCACGGCGCTGCTGGTCTGGGGACCCGACCAGCAGTTCGTCCCGGCCATCGTCTCGCTCGAGCCGATGACCATCGGCCCGCTGATCACCAACCCGCAGCAGCTCGCGATCATCGCCGTCTTCGCGGTGTTCCTCTGGTTGACCTGGTACATCCTCTACCGCACGCGGTTCGGGCTGTCGATCCGGGCGACCGGCGTCAACCCGCGCGTCGCCCTGCTGATGGGCATCCGGTCGGAACGGATCGTCCAGTTCAGCTTCCTGTTCAGCGCCTTCGTCAGCGGGATCTCCGGCGTTCTCGTCGGCCCGCTGCTCGGCGGACAGATCGGCATGGGGCTGCTGCTGACGGTCAAGGGCTTCATGGCGGCGATCCTCGGCGGGCTCGGCAGCCCCTTCGCCGCCGCCGCCGGCGGCATCGCAATCGGCATGCTGGAAGCGCTGATGGCCGGCTACGGCACCAGCCTCTATGCCGAGCCGGCGATCTTCCTGGTGATCCTGTTCGTGCTGTTCGTCCGTCCCTACGGGCTGCTCGGCGACTACGAAGCGGAAAGGCGCTGATCTCATGGCCCCGGCACCCCGGTCCTCCTCCCTGCTCCCCGCGCTGGTCGTGCTGGCGATCGGCGCGTTGCTGCCCTGCCTCCTCACCGGCGGCTTCCAGCTTCGCCTCGCCATGCTCGTCTGGATCTACGCGATCCTCTGCATGGGCTTCAATCTGCTCTATGGCTTCACCGGGCAGATATCGCTCGGCCAGCAGACCTTCTTCGCCATCGGCGCCTATGCCTTCACGCTGCTGCAGAACAACGCGCAATGGTCCCCGGCGGCGGCCGTCGTGGCGAGCCTGCTGCTCTGCGCGGTGTTGGCGCTGGCGCTCGGCATCCCGCTGCTGCGGCTGCGGACGCATTATCTCGCCATGGCGACCCTGGCCTTCGGCCTGATCTTCTACGGTGTCGTCATCCGCTGGATTGACTTCACCGGCGGTTCGACCGGGCTCGCCGTTCCGCCCGCGAGGATTGGCGATGCGCCGGCCAACCGGGTCGAGCTTTACTACATCGTACTGTTCTGCGCCGGCCTCGTCCTGCTGCTGCACGATTTCATCATCCGCAGCCACGTCGGCCGCGCGCTCCAGGCCATCCGCGACGACGAGACGGCAGCCTCGGCGATCGGCGTGCACGTCACCCGCTTCAAGCTGCGCATCTTCGTCCTCGCCGCGGTGCTGGCGGCGCTGGCCGGGATCTGCTTCTCGATCGTCAGCCTGCGGGTCGATCCTAGCATGAGCGAATTCCACGTGCTGGTCAGCATGCTGACCGTCGCCGTGGTCGGTGGGCTCGGCACCCGTTTCGGGCCGGTCGTAGGGTCGGTCTTCGTCGTGGTCATGCCCCAGTTCCTGGTCAGCCTGGGCGAGCTGGAGACGTTGATCTACGGCGCCTTCATCATCCTTTTCCTGCTGTTCCTGCCGCACGGCCTGTCGGGCCTCGCCGAATCGGCACACTGGCGCCGGATCGCCCGCAAGCCGGCCGGCCATGCGCAACCGGACCTGAAGGAGCAGTCATGACGGCAGAAACCATGATGGCGGACACCATGTCACCCGAGGCCGATCCGGTCATCCTGAAGACCGAGGCGGCGGTGCGGAAATTCGGCGGGCTCGTCGCGGTCAACGGCGTGTCCTTCGAGATCGCGCGCGGCCAGGCCGCAGGACTGATCGGCCCGAACGGGGCCGGCAAGTCGACGATGTTCGACCTGATCACCGGCGTGCGCCCGCTGACCTCCGGCGAGATCTATTTCCGCGGCCGGCGCGTGACGAAGGAGCCGGCCCACACCCGCAGCCCGATGGGCATGGCGCGGACCTTCCAGATCGTGCGGCTGTTTCGCGGCCTGACGGTGCTGGAGAATGTGCTGCTCGGCTTCCACCCGAAATTCCCGGACGGCATCCTCCGCTCGCTGTTCGCCGGCCGGGCGCTGGCCGCGCAGGAACGCAAGGCGCGCGGGCATGCGATGGACCTGCTGAACTTCGTCGGCCTCGCCCATCGGGCGGGCGACGACATCGGCCACCTGTCGCTGGGCCAGCTCCGGCTGGTCGACATCGCCCGCGCGCTGTCCAGCGAGCCCACCCTGCTGATGATGGACGAACCGGCGGCCGGCCTGAACGACGCCGAGACCAACAATCTGGCCGACATGATCATGCGCCTGAAGAAGACCGGCATGACCATGCTGGTCGTCGAGCACGACATCGACTTCATCATGAACGCCTGCGACAAGATCGTCGTGATGGAGCGGGGAACCAAGATCGCCGACGACCGGCCCGACCGGGTGCGGGCGAACGAACAGGTGATCGCGGCCTATCTGGGACGGAGGGCGGCGGATGCTGCGCATTGAGAATCTCCGCGCCGGCTACAAGGGATCGGACGCGCTGCATTCGGTCTCGATCCGGGTGCGGCGCGGCACCATCGTCTCGGTGGTCGGCGCCAACGGCGCCGGCAAATCGACGCTGATCAACACCATCTCCCGGCTGGTGTCGGCCAATTCCGGCTCGATCCTGTTCGAGGACCGGAACATCACCACGCTGAAGCCGGCCGATGCCGTCGAGCAGGGCATCGTCCAGGTTCCGGAGGGCCGCCAGCTCTTCACTCCGCTGACGGTGGATGAGAATCTGCGGCTCGGCTTCCACCGGCTGGCCGGCCGGCCGGACAGCGCCAGCCTCTACCGGCAGCGGCTCGACTATGTGCTGTCGCTGTTCCCGATCCTGAAGGAGCGCGCCTCCCAGCGGTCGGGCACGATGAGCGGCGGCGAGCAGCAGATGCTGGCGATCGGCCGGGCGCTGATGGCCGACCCCAAGCTGCTGCTGCTCGACGAACCCTCGCTGGGGCTGGCGCCGATGGTGGTCGACCGCATCTTCGAGATCCTGGCCACGCTGCGCAAGGACGGGCTGACCATCCTGCTGGTCGAACAGCACGCCGACGAGGCCCTGCAACTCGCCGACTACGGCTATGTCATGGCGGTCGGCCGGGTGCGCGCCGAAGGGCCGGGCAACGCGTTGCGCGGCGATCCCGCCCTGCAGCACTCCTACCTCGGGCGGCCGTCCGAGATGCGGGCGGCGGGCTGAGCGATGACGGATATCCAATCGGAAAAGCCCCTGCGCTCCCTCCTCTTCGTCCCCGGAGACAACGACCGGAAGCTGGCCAAGGGCGAGGACGCCGGCGCCGACGCGCTGATCCTCGACCTGGAGGATTCGGTGGCCCCGGCCCGCAAGGGGCTGGCGCGGACGATGGTGCGGGAGTTCCTGGCCGCAAGGAGCGGCGGCACAAGGAGCGGCGGCCGGGACTCCCAGCTCTGGGTCCGCATCAATCCGCCGGCCGAGGGCGGCCTCGACGATTTGGTCGCGATCGTCCGCGCCGCCCCCGACGGGATCATGGTCCCGAAGGTCGATCATCCGCAGGATCTCGTCCGGATCGCCGACATGCTGGCGGCGCTGGAGAGGCGCGACGGCATCGACCGCCCCATCCGCCTCCTGCCGGTGGTGACGGAGACGCCAGCCGCGCCCTTCGCGCTCGGCGCCTACGCGCAAACGCCGCTGCCGCGCCTGCATGGCCTGACCTGGGGGGCGGAGGATCTGGGCACCGCGCTCGGCGCCTCGACCAACAAGGGGGCGGACGGCCGCTGGGACTTCACCTACCGCATGGTGCGGTCGCTGTGCCTGATGGCGGCGAAGTCCTGCGGCGTGGCGGCGATCGAGACCCTGTTCGCCGATTTCCGCGACGAGGCCGGCCTGCTGGCCGACAGCGCCGCTGCGGCGCGCGAGGGCTTCACCGGCCGCATCGCCATCCATCCCGGACAGGTCGCGGCGATCAACGCGGCCTTCACCCCGTCGGCCGGGGACATCGCCCACGCCCGCCGGGTGCTCGCCGCCTTCGCGGCGGAGCCGGGAACGGCGGTGGTCGGGCTAGACGGCCGGATGCTCGACATCCCGCACCTCAAGCAGGCCCGGCGCGTGCTGGCGCGCGCCGGGCTGCCCGACTGACCGTTTACCCGACCGGATGGAGCGTGACGGGGATGCCGCTCAACCGCGGCATCCCCGTCACCGGGTCGCGGTCGTCGCGGCCGACCAGCCGGGCGACCGACGCCCCTCGTTCCAGCATCCCGGCGTCGCCGTCCGCCAGCAGCCCGCCGAAGCCATGCGTCAGCGACACCGTGCCAGGGCGTAGCGTCTCGTCGGCCTGCACCACGCCGACCACCGCGCCGTGGCGGGAGCGCAGCCCGGCCCGGCCGCCTTCGGCCAGCCCGTGCTTCGCGATGTCAGCGGCTTGAAATTTCATCGGCCAGCGCCCCCGTCGGCAGACCGCTGGCGTTCTGGCGCATCCCGGCCGCCGGCGAAGACGCGAGCCGCCTCCAGCAGGCTGTCGACGGGAACACCGGCGCGGGCGGCGGCGGAGTCGGGCGTGAAGGGCCTTACCGCGTCACGCAGCCGCTCGAACCCCTGCGCATGCGCGGCAAGGAAGGAACGGTCATGCAGCCCCTCGGCGATGATGACGTGGATGATCCCGGCGAGCAGCGCCGGATCCTCCCCGGGTTTCACCGCCAGATGCAGGGCGGCCCGCTTGGCGGTTTCCGTCCGCCGCGGATCGACGACAATCAGCTTCAGCCCGCCGGTCACCGCGTCCTTCAGCCGCTTGGCCGGGTTGTTGGGCGGTGCGCCGTTCGACTTGGAGATGACCGGGTTCCCGCCGACGATCATCCAAACGTCGGAGTCCTCTATTCTCTGGGCGCCGGCCACCCAATTGCCGTGCAGCGCCGTCGAGATGTTGGCGCCGGGCTTGTCGCGTGCCGCTGCCGTCCCCGGCCACCTTGGCGACACGCCCGTCCTTCACCGTCACCTCGATCGGGCAGTAGGCGAGGCAAAGCCGGCAGATGCTGGGGTGGGTGCCATCGCCGAAGGCCGGCTCCGAAGCCGGTCGTGGTCCGTGTTCCGGGGAGATGTCCTCGCGCATGGGCCGGCGCTCCTTTCATCGCCGGTGAGCGCCCGTCAGCTCTCCGGCCGTTTGCGGATCAGGCTGGTGTGTTCGCCCTGCTGCACGACGTCGCCATGCTGGTTGACTAGCTCGATCCGCTCGGTGACGATTCCGGCGTCGGGCCGGCTGCGGCTGTCCCGCAGCCGCACCGCGCACCAGACCGACTGCACGGTGTCGCCGATGCGGATCGGCCCGCGGATCTCCCACTTGTCCCAGCCCAGCGAGGCGAGACCGGTGCCCTGGATGTGGCCGGTGCGGCAAATCAGCCCGTGCGCGATCGCCAGCCCCAGCAGGCCATGGGCGACGCGGCCGCCGAACGGGGTGGAGCGGGCGAACGGCTCGTTGGTGTGAAGCTCGCTGAAATCTCCGGTCAGGCCGGCGAAGGTCGCGATGTCGGCCTCCATCACCGTCCGGGCCGGGGAACGCATGGTCCGGCCGAGCACGAAATCCTCGTACCAGAGCCCGCCGCCGGTCTGATCGTCCGCCATGGCTCAGAAGGTTTTCAGCGGCAGGCCGCCGTCGATGCCGATGGTCTGGCCGACGGCGTAGCTCAACCCGCCGTCGGCCAGGGTGGCGACGGCCCGGCCGATGTCGGACAGCTCGCCCCAGCGCTGCGCCGGCACGAAGCCGTCCGCGATCAGCGCGTCATACTTGCCGCGGGAGCTGTCCGTCATGCTGGTCGCCATCATGCCGGGGCGCACCTCGTAGCAGTCGATGCCCTCGGTGACGAGGCGCACGGCGAACTGCTTGACCATCATCGGCAGCCCGGCCTTGGCGATGCTGTATTCGGCCAGAACCTTGCCGACGACCTGGTCCAGCGCCACCGTGCTGATGGTGACGATCGACCGCCGCCGCCCGCCGGCAAGTTCCGGCCGCGGGTCGCGCAGCATCCGGCGGGCGACCCGCTGGGTCAGGAAGAACTGCGCCCGCAGGTTCACGGCGACGCAGCGGTCGAAGCTCTCCGGCGTCACGTCGAGGATGTCACCGCGCGACAGCACCGAGACGCCGGCGTTGTTCACCAAGCAGTCGAGCCGGCCATGCCGCGCATGGACCCGCTCGACGAAATCCTCCAGCTCCTCCACCCTGCCGATGTCCTGCGCCGCCGGCGACGCCGCGCCGCCCGACGCCGCGATCTCCCCGCAGAGGGAGTAAAGCGCCGGGCTCTCGGTCAGGTCGTTGAGGACGAGATCGAAGCCTTTGGCGGCGAGCGCGCGGGCGATGGCGCCGCCAAGCCCGCCGCCGGCGCCGGTCACCAGGGCGACCGGCCGTTGCGGTGACGACGCCATCAGGCGGCGCCGGCCTGGCTGACCGGCCGGACCCAGGCCTCCGGCTCGATCCGGCCCTCGCGGATCCAGTCCTGCAGGACGTTCTTCTGGACCTTCCCGCTGGGGGTCAGCGGATAGCCGGGGACGATGAACCAGCGCTCCGGCGTCTTCTGCGGCGACAGGTTCGCGCGGCAATAGCGATAGAGCTCGTCGATCGACGGCGGCGCGTCCGGCGTCTTCGGCAGCACGACCGCGGCGACGATCTCGCCCCATTTTTCGTCGGGAAGGCCGATCACGGCGATCTGCGACACCTCGGGATGATTGAACAGCACGTCCTCGATTTCCCGTGGGTAGAGGTTCATGCCGCCGCGGATGATCATCTCCTTCAGCCGGCCGGTGATCCTGAGATAGCCGCGGCTGTCCATCGTCGCGAGGTCGCCGGTGCGCAGCCAGCCGTCGGGCCGCAGCGTGGCCGCGGTCGCCTCCGGCTGGCCGTAATAGCCGGACATGGTCTGGTAGCCGCGCGCCCAGATCTCGCCGACCGTGTCCACCGGCAGCGGCTCCCCGGTCACCGGATCGGCGATCTTCACCTCGACATGCGCCACCGGGCGCCCGATGGTCTCGGTCTGGTCCTCGATCGTGTCGTCGGGCGAGGTGATGATGAAGGGGCCGTTGCTTTCGGTCTGGCCGAACATGATGCAGAGCTGGCAGCCGAAGACGCTCTGCGCCCGCCGCACCAGGGAGGCCGGGACCGTCGCCGCGCCGGACTGGATCAGCCGCAGGCTCGACACGTCCCGTTTGGGAAGGTCGGGATGGTCCATCAGCGCCAGGATCATCGTCGGCACGATCAGCGTCGTCTCGCAGCGCTCGGCCTCGATCAGCTCCAGCATCAGGCCGGGGTCGAAGCCCTGCATCAGCACGAAGGTGCCGCGCAGCGCGAAGGTTCCCAGCTCCTTCACGATGGCGCCGGCGATGTGGAACATCGGCATGGCGTTGATCCACACCCCGCCGTCCCGGCAGCCGGAGCGCAGCGCGATGTAGCGGGCGGCGTTGATCACGCCGCGATGGTGCAGGCAGGCCCCCTTGGGAAAGCCGGTGGTGCCGGAGGTGTACTGGATCTGGATGGTGTCGGTCGGCTTGACCGGCGGCAGAACCCGCGCCGGATCGGCCGAGGCGAGCAGCGCATCGAACTCCGCCATCGCCAGCCTCACCCGCAGCTGCGGCAGCTGCGGTCCCACCTCCTCGACCAGGGCCCGCAAATTCTTGCCGCGCGAGGTCTCCGCAAAGACGATGCCGGCGGCCTCGGAGCTTTTCAGGACGAACGCGAGCTCGCGCGCCGTGTAGGCCGGGTTGATCGGCACCAGCACGAGGCCGGCCAGGCTGGCGCCCTGCTGAAGGATCACCCATTCCGGCGTGTCGGGCGCCAGGATGGCGATGCGTTCGCCGGGCGTGAAATGATTGAGCAGCCCGCGCGCCGCCCGTTCGGCGACCTCGACGAGTTGCCGGTAGGTCCAGCGCCGCCGCTTGGCCGGATCGGCGGCCCCCTCCACCAGCGCCAGCCGGTCGGGAACCTCCGCCGCGTTCCGGCGCATCAGATCGCCGAGCGTGGTGTCCAGCAGTTCCTGCGACGTGTCCGGGACCCAATGGGACAGCGTCAGTGTGCGCCTTTCTTCCATGTGTTCCTCCCCCGTTTTCGGGTCCGCCCGAAAACCGCCGGACGGCCCGTCGTTTGTTTTTCGCTCGCCGCTTCCCCTGCCCGGCCCGCAACGGGCCGGGCGCCGTCACTCCCCCTTGACCAGCACGTCCGGCAGCTTGGACCGATGGAATCCTTCGAAGGGACGGCTGTTCTTGTGCTCCTGGAGGTTCCAGGTGGTGCGCGCGTTCGGCGTGCCGCCATCGACCCGGATGCAGCTTCCCGTTATGTAGGCGGCGGCCGGGCCCAGCAGATAGACGATGGCCGCCGACACCTCCGCCTCGGTGCCGAAGCGCTGCAACGGAACCTTGTTGGTGAAGTCGAACAGGCGCTTGCGCATGTCCGGCGTGTAGGTGTCGAAGCCGCTCGACGCGATGCCGCCCGGCGCCACCGCGTTCACCCGCACCCCCGAGGCCGACCATTCGCAGGCCGCCGTCTCGGTCAGCGTCAGCATGCCGCCGCGCGCGGCGCCGGAATGGGCGAATTCCGGCCAGCCGTTCCAGATGTCGGCGATGATGTTGACGATGGCGCCGCCGTTCGCGTTCATCCAGCGGTTGTAGGCTTCGCGCATGAAGATGAAGCCGCCGGTCAGGTTGTTGCGTACCACCGCCTCGAAGCCCTTGGTGGTGATGGTGTGCATCGCCGTGCGGTACTGGCCGCCGGCGTTGTTGACCAGCCCGTCGATGCGGCCGTATTTCGCCAGCACGGCGTCGATGACGCCGACCACCATCGTCTCCTCGCGGATGTCGCAGACCTGGATCGTGACCTCGCCGCCGTCCTCGCGGATCTCGGCTTCGACGGTGGCCAGCTTCTCCGGGTTGCGGCCGACGATCACGACGTTGGCGCCCAGCGCCGCCAGCTCATGCGCGGTGCAGCGGCCGATCCCGCTGCCGCCGCCGGTGACGATGACGGTCTGCCCCTCGAACAGGCCGGGCTTGTAGACGGATTGGTATGGCATCGATGGCTCCCTGGGGCGCCGCCTCTCCGGTGGCGGCTTGTTGACAAGTCCCGGCGCGACGAGGCAGCGCCGAACGCGCGGTTCATCCTTCCCGTTCGATCAGCTCGATCCCGCGCCGGGCGTAGGCCAGCGCCAGCCGGGCGCCGACCTCGGCCGCGCCGTCGTTGACGGCGTTGCCGCCCCGGCCCCGCGCCGCGATCCCGGCGCTGCCGACGGCGGCGCGGAACATCGCGAAGGCCTTGTGGAAGGCGGTCAGCCGCTCCGGCGAGCCGGCCTCGCGGTAATAGCCGTCGAGATAGTCCTCCTCCGGCGGGATGCCGAGCGCGGCGAGGTCGAGGCCGCGGATGCCGCCATTCTCGTCCGGCGCCAGCAGCCACGCCTGGGTGTTGAAGCCGACGTCGACCAGCGGGTGGCCGAGCGTCGACAGCTCCCAGTCGAGCACGCCGACGACCCGCGGCTCAGTCGGGTGGAACATCAGGTTGGCGATGCGGAAATCGCCGTGGCACAGCGTCAGCGCCTCGCTGTCGGGGATGCGGGCGGCGAGCCAGCCGATCAGCCTATCGACATGCGGGTTCCCGCCGTCGTCGTAGCGCTCCCACAGCTCCGACCAGCGCTTCAGCTGGCGGGCGAAGTAATTGCCCGGCCGGCCGTAATCGGCCAACCCCGCCGCGCGCCAGTCGAAGCGGTGCATCGCCGCCATCACCCGCCCCATCGACAGGAAACAGGCCCGGCGTTCCGCCGGATCCAGCCCCGGCAGGGCGTAGGCGTCGAACACCCGGCCCGACAGCCGCTCCATCAGGTAGAAGGGCGTGTCGAGGATGTCGGTGTCGGCGTGGTAGAGGATCGGGCGCGGCACCGGCACGGCGGAGCCGTGCAGCGCGCTCATCACCCGGAATTCGCGGTCGATGGCGTGGGCGGACTTCACCAGGACCGAGCCCGGCTGCTTGCGCAGAACGGCCGACCAGCCCCCGGCCTCCAGGAAGAAGGTCGGGTTCGACATCCCGCCAGCGGTCCGCGTGATGGCGATCGCCCCCACGATCTCCGGGAACCGCCGGCGCAGGAAGCCGTCCAGCCGGGCGACGCCTGCCTCGCCGCCCAGATCGGCGGCGGCGTCGCCCATCACTGCGCGCCCTTCTGACCGAAGCCGAAGAGATATTGGGCGACGCGGCGAAGCTGGATTTCCTCCGATCCCTCGGTGATGCGGTAGCGGCGGTGGTGGCGGTAGATGTGCTCGAAGGGCAGCGCGCGGGTGTAGCCCATGCCGCCATGGATCTGCATCGCCCGGTCCGCCGCCTCGCAGGCCAGCCGGTTCGCCCGGAAATTGCAGATCGCCACCTGGTCGCTGATCTCGATCGGGTCGCGGCGGTCCATCTCCCAGGCGGTGCGGAACAGGTAGTTGCGCAGCATCTCGCATTCCGCGTGCAGCTCGACCAGCGGAAACTGGATGCCCTGCTTGCCGGCCAGCGGTTCGCCGAACACCTTGCGGGATTTCGCGTAGGCCGCCGCCTGGGCGATGCAGTAGCGCGCCGCCCCGGCGCTGGCCGCCGCCTGCCGGATGCGGTTCTCGTGCACGAAGCGCTGCGCCACCATCAGCCCCTCGCCCTCCTTGTGGAGGATGGCGCTGTCGGGCACGCGGACATTCTCCAGCCCGACCTCCGGATGGTCGCTCGGCATGTTGAAGGTCCAATGGTTGAAGAGGATCCTCACGCCCGGCGTGTCCATCGGCACGATGAAGGCGGTGATGCCGCGCGCGTCGCCCGCCTTGCCCGAGGTGCGCGCGAAGACCAGATTCGCCGCCGCCCGGTAGACCTGGCTGTTGAACCGCTTCACTCCGTTGATGATCCAGCCGTCGCCGTCGCGCCGGGCCGTGGTCTCCAGCCAGGTCGCGTCGCTGCCGTGCTCCGGCTCGGTCAGCGCGAAGGCGAGATGCATCTCGCGCGTGATGATCCCCTCGATGTAGCGTTTCTGCTCGGCCGTGCCGTAGGCGTTGAGGATGGGGACGATCGGGTAGTTGCCGACGATCGAGGATTCGTCCTGCAGGTCGTTGTGCAGCCCCAGCCCCTTGGCGGCGAGATGCTCGCGGATCGCCGCGATGGCGAGGTTGGACCCCGCCTGCCCGCCGCATTCCACCGGCAGCCCGAAGCGGAGATGGCCGGCCCGGTCGGCCCGCCGCTCCATCTCGGCGATCAGGGCGTTCCATTCGTCGCGCGGCGTGCCGTCGCGTTCCCAGTCGGTGCGGGCGTTCTCGCGCCGGTGGTCGAAGAACCGCATGTTCTCGCGCTCCAGCGGCTTGATCTCCGCCTCGATGAACGCGTCCAGTTCGGCAAGCTTCGCCCGGATCGGCGAAGGAAGTTCGAAATCCATCTGATTGCCCCGATTGTCGTGCCGCGCGGCCGGAGGCCGGGCGGGCTAGAGGACGAACCGCCCGTAGGGATGGGTGCTGCTGATGCCGCCGTCGGCGGCGATGAGCTGGCCGTCGACATAGGCGGCGTCGTCGCTGGCGAGGAAGGCGGCCACCGCCGCGATCTCCTCGACCCGGCCCGGACGCTTCATCAGGGTCAGCGCCCCCAGCTTGGCTTCCGACCCCTTGGCGCGGGCGTAGTCGAAGGTGGCGCGGGTCAGGCCGGTCTCGGTCAGCCCCGGAAGCACGGCGTTCACCCGCACGCCGGTGCCGGCGAAGGCCGCCGCCGCCCCCATGGTCAGGCTGTTGACCCCGGCCTTCGCCGCCCCGTAGGCCAGCGTCCCGCCGTTGGCGCGCAGCGAGCCGGTGGAGGAGTTCAGCACGATCGAGCCGTGCCCCTGCGCCACCATGTGCCGGCCGGCGTGCTTGACCGCCAGGAAGGCGCTGACGACGTTGTCGCGGAACTGGGTCTCCCAGGCCTCGACCGTCTGGTCGAAGAGCGGCACGGTGCGGTCGGTGTTGCCGGCGTTGGCGAAGAAAATCTCCAGCCCGCCCAGCCGTTCGACGCAGACGGCGACCGCCGCCGCGACCTCCTCCTCCTTCGTCGCGTCGGCGATGAAATGCCCGGCGACGCCGCCGGCCTCGCGGACGAGGGCGGCGGTCTCGGCGATCGTCGCCTCCGTGCGGCCGACCGCCAGGACGGACGCGCCCTCGGCGGCGAATCGCAGCGCGCTCGCCCGGCCGATGCCCGAGCCGGCCCCGGTGATGATGGCGCGGCGGCCTTCCAGTCGTTTCATGGGAACGGTCCTTGTTCAGGCTATGGAGGGTCGTCAGGCGGCGGAGATGCCGCCGTTGACGCTGATGGCCTGGCCGGTCAGCTTGGCGGCCTGCGGGCCGGCGAGGAAGACGATCAGCGCCGCGAGGTCGTCGGGCTGGACGACGCCGAGCTGCGCCATCTTGATCGCCTTGCCGAACAACTTGCCGGAGAAGGCGTCGTTCATCACCTTGCCATAGGTGATGGTGCCCTCGATGATCGACGGGGTGATGACGTTGACCCGGATGCCGTCGCGCTTGCCCTCGATCGCCAGCGTGCGCGTGAACATGATGATGCCGGCCATCGCCGCGCCCAGCACCGATTCGCCGGGGGTGGCGACCTTTCCGGCGTCCGAGGCGATGTTGATGATCGCCCCGCCGCCGCGCTCCCGCATCCAGGGCACGACCACGCGGCTGGTCAGCAGCGGCGCCATCATCTGCTTGGTGACCATCAGGGGAATCTCGTCCAGCGGGATGTCGTGGAAGAGGGTGGGACCGTAGGGGCCGACGGTGGAGTTCACCAGCGCGTCGACGCTGCCCAGCCGCGCTCGGGCGGCTTCGCAGACCTCGGCCGCCTGGGCGGGGTCGTTGCAGTCACCGGCCAGGAATTCGACCTGGGCTTCGGGAGCGTGGGCGAGCACGGCGGCGCGGGCCTTCGCGCCGCGGGCGGCGTCGCGCCCGTTGATGCCGATCCGGGTCACCCCGGCCTGGGCGAACTGGATGGCGGTGGCCAGCCCGACACCCGACGTGCCACCGGTGATCAGCACGCCGCAGTCCGCCAGGGGAAGGGGTTTGCGGGTGGGCGCCTCGGTCATGACGGAACTCCGTAAGGGGACAGGATGATGGGATGAACAATAATACGGTAGCGTACGATACGCAATATGACTCTTCGCTTCCTACATGATCTACTGCACACACAAGTATGTTGGCGCAGGGACGGCGGCGCTGCCCAGCGCCATTCCGACAGGGCGGCTCCGCTCAGGCTGCGTGGATCGAAAAGCCGTTGGGAATCAGGCCGGCGGGCGGTGGGGCGGGCTCGGCCCGCCTCAGCCCGCGCGGATCTGGCGCAGGACGCTGTCGATGTCCTGGCGCATGGTTTCCGCCTGCTGCGACAGCTCGGCCGACGCGCCCAGCACCTGGCCGGCGACGGTGCCGGTCCGGCCGGCGGCGGTCGACACCGTCTCCATGGTGCGGAAAAGCGCGTTGGTGCCGACCGCGGCCTGCTCAACGTTGCGGGCGATCTCCCGCGTGCCGGCGTCCTGCTCGTCCACGGCGGCGGCGATGCCGGTGGAGATGTCGTTGATGGTGGCGATGCTGCCGACGATGCGGCGGATGGCGTTCGCGGCCTCGGCCGTCACGCCCTGGATCGACTGGATCCGCTGGGAGATCTGTTCGGTGGCCTTGGCGGTCTGGCTGGCCAGATTCTTGACCTCGCTCGCCACCACGGCGAACCCCTTGCCGGCCTCGCCCGCGCGGGCCGCCTCGATGGTGGCGTTCAACGCCAGCAGATTGGTCTGACTGGCGATCGCGCTGATCAGCTCGACCACCTTGCCGATCTCGGCGGCCGCCGTCTGAAGGGTCTGGACGGTGGCGTCGGTGTGCCCCGCCTCACGCGCCGCCTCGCCAGCGAAGCGCGCCGATTCGCCGACCCGCCGCCCGATCTCGGCGATCGCGGCGGACAGCTGGTGGGCGGCGGCCGAGATGGTTTCCACGTTGCTGCGGGTCTGGTCGGCGGTGACGGCGGCTTCCGACGCCTCGGTCCGGTTCTGCTCGGCGGATTGGGTCATCTCGCCGGCCATCGCGTGCATCTCGTCCGCCCGCGACGACAGGACGCCGACGACGCCCTTGATGCTGCGTTCCAACTGGTCGGCCAGCGCCAGCGTCAGGCCGCGGCGCTCCTCGGCGGCGCGGAGCCGTTCGGCCTCGGCGCGGGCGTTGGCGGCCTCGACCGCACGCGCGGTGTCGCGGAAGACCGTCAGCGCCCGCGCCATCTCGCCGATCTCGTCGGCGCCCGCGGTGTGAATGGCGTGATCGAGGCGGCCGCCGGCGACCGCGCGCATTGCCTCGGCCAATCCGGTCAGCCGGGCCACGATGTGCCGGCCGACGACCAGCCAGACGATCAGGATCGACGCGGCGACACTGACGCCGGCCAGCCCGGTCAGCCAGGCCCGGCCCTGCCGGACGGCATCGCCGGCTTCGGCCGAAGCCCGGTCGGCGTGCTCGCCGGCCAGCCGGACCAGGGTCGTCGCCGCGTCGCTCAGCCGGCCGGCCGATTGCGCGTTGGCGGCGAGCAGCCGGTGCCCCTCCTCGACCGCCGTCAACTGGGCACTCCGGATCGCAAAGATCCCGCTTCCGCCCATGCCGTGTTCCAGCAAGGCCCGGCCGCGCTCTACCAGTTCGGCGTTGCCGGCGGCGAGAACCGCCAAGCGCTTCTGGAAACCGGCGGCCGTGATGCCGTAAGCCTTCTCAAGCGCGGCCACGGCGGCCAGCGTCGGCGCCGTGCCGGCCTGGTTGAGCTGGCCGGCGAGCCGATTGCCGTCGGCGGCAAGTTCCAACAGCGTGCGCAGCGACGCCAGATCCCGCTCCACCTCCGTCAGCTGGTCGGCGGCGTTCATCTTCAGGTTCAGCGTCTCGATACTGAAGGTGGCGCGCGTCTGGATCAGGATCTTCTGAAGCGTCTCGAGCAGCAGGCTTTCCCCCTCCGCCGCCCGGGCCACCGCCTTGGCGAGCCGGTCCGACAGGGCGGCGCGCTCCTCGGCCGGAACGCCGGGGGACAGGATGCGGGTCTTCCAATCGAACAGGTTGGTCGGCGCTGCGGCGAGGGTCGCCAGGGCGTCGATCTGGTCGGGGAGGTCGGGCCAGTTCTCCTTGTCCTCCAGCGTCCGCGCGCTGGCCGCCACCTTGTCGGTCTCGGCAAGGAAGTCGGACATGCGCGTGCTGACCGCGTTCCGGTCGGTTTCCTGCACCAGCCCGCGGATGGCGCTTCCCATGACCTGGACCGCGGTGTTCGTCTCGAACGCCGTCGCCAACCGGACGCTGGTGTCGTCGCGCAGATGGTCGGCCGTCGTCGCGATGACGCTCTTCAACCCGGCGGTCGAGGTCTCCAGCACCGCCGACTTCCGCTCCACCAACGGGCCGATCACCGCCAGCAGGCTGCGGTGCGCCTCGTCCACGGCGGCGAGCACCCGGTCGCCCCGCTCCACCGCGCCGATCCGCGCCTGGACCGAGGCGTCGAGGCGCGCGAGGTTGCCGAACATGGCGTCGGCCTCCGCCGTCACGCTTTCCAGCACCGCCGCCGGCGCGCCGAGGCGGCCGGCCTCGCCGGCCAGCGCGTCGAGCCGCTTGCGCTTGCCCGACAGTTCCCCGTTCAGCGCGACGCGGTCGGCCGAACTTGCCGCCGCCGCCAGCGACGGCGCCAGCGCCACGACCCCGGCGCTTTCCACGGCGAGGCCCTGCGCCGCCGAAAGGCTCGGCATGCCTTGCCCGGTGACCTCCCACAGGCGCTGGCCGATGGTGTCGTAGGACAGCCAGCCGACCCCCGCGCCCAGCACCGAGATGGCCGAGATGGCCCCCACGGAGACCAGGAGCTTCCGGCCAATCCCGAAGCCGCGCCCTGCCGTCCGCGGGCTGGAAGCCTCCACCCGCACGCCCGTGCTGCTCATATTTTCCCCTCCCTTGCCGCGGCCCTTCGAGGCGATCCCGACGATCGTCACTGCCGGGCGGGAGCCGGACCGCTGTTCTCCGCGGGCCTTCCGGTGCCCGGCCGCCGCCGTTCAGAGGCTGCGCGCGATCAGCACCTTCATGATCTCGTTGGTGCCGCCGTAGATCCGCTGCACGCGGGAATCGCGGAACATCCGGGCGATCGGGTATTCGTTCATGTAGCCGTAGCCGCCATGCAGTTGCAGGCATTCGTCGGCGATCTTGAATTGCAGGTCGGTCGACAGATACTTGGCCATCGAGGCCAGGGTCGGGGTCAGCCGCCCGGCCAGATGCTCGCCCACGCAATGGTTGACGAAGACCTTCATCATCGTCGCCTCGGATTTCAGCTCCGCCAGCTTGAACTGGGTGTTCTGATGGTCGAGCACCGGACGGCCGAAGACCGTGCGCTCCTTGACATAGTCGATGGTGGCGGCCAGCGCCCGCTCGATCATCGCCATCGCCTGGTTGGCGATCAGCAGCCGCTCCTGCGGGAGCTGCCCCATGAGCTGGTAGAAGCCCCGCCCCTCCTCCAGCCCCAGCAGATTCGCGGTGGGAACCCGCACGTCGTTGAAGAACAGTTCGGACGTGTCGTTGGCGTGGACGCCGATCTTGTCGAGGTTGCGGCCGCGCTCGAATCCCTCGGCCTCGTCGGTCTCGACGATCATCAGGGAGGTGCCCTTCGCCCCGGCCGACGGATCGGTCTTGGCGACGACGATGATCAGGTTCGCGTGCTGGCCGTTGGTGATGAAGGTCTTGGAACCGGAGATCACGTAATGGTTGCCGTCCCGGCGCGCGGTCGTCCGCACCCCCTGGAGATCGGATCCGGCGCAGGGCTCCGTCATCGCGATGGCGCCGATCAGCTCGCCGGTGGCCATGCGCGGCAGCCAGCGCCGCTTCTGCTCCTCGGTGCCGCAATGCAGGATGTAGGGGGCGGCGATGGCGTTGTGCAGCGGCAGGCCGAAGCCGTCCGCCCCGGTGTTGCCCAGCGCCTCGGCGATCGCTGCGTCATGCGCGTGGCTGCCGCCGGCGCCGCCATAGGCCTCCGGGATCTGCGCGCACAGCAGGCCCGCCTCGCCGGCCTTGGTCCACAGGGCGCGGTCGACCTTCCCCTGCTCCTCGTAGCGGGCGTAGTTCGGCATGATCTCGGCCGTGCTGAACCGCTCCGTCATCTCCCGAAGCAGGGCGACGTCGTCGGTCCACCAGGACGGCCGGGGAAGGTCGAGCACGGAATCGGGGGGCGTCGGCATGCGTTCATTCCTTGGATGTTTTCGGCGTGATCGGCCTGATTCCAGGCGGTGACACCCTCCTCCCGCCGGGAAACGGCACCGGGGCCGGACCCGGAGGAAATTAATACACTAGCGTACTATTTTCGTCAAGCCGCCACGCCGCGCGTCCGCTTGACCATGGCGTCGGCGGCCAGGACCGCCTCGCCGCCGACACGGCACTCCCCGCGGATGAACAGAAGCGTGCGGGTCTGCCGCAGGATGTCCGCGCTGGAAACGACGAACGCGCCCGGATGGGCCATCTGCATGAATTGCGCGTTGAGCTGGATCGTCGCCAGCGCCGCGTCGTTGCCGACCAGCCGGTAGCAGGTCTCCCCCAGCGCGTGATCGAACAGCGCCACCAGCATCCCGCCATGGACGGTGCCGTTGCGGTTGAGGTGCTTTTCCTCGGCGACGAAGCCGAATTCCTCCTTCCCGCCGATCGCCCGCCGCCAGATCTGGCCGATCTGGCTGACGAAGCGGTTGTTGGGATCACGCTGCCAGCCATGGTCGGCCGGATCGAAACGCATCGGGGATTCCTTGGCCGGACCGGTCATGCCGCCTTGCTCCGAAAGACAATGGGACGTGATTTGAAAGATAAATCATATAGCGAATCATACGCTAGCGTATTTAATGCGCCCGAGCAACCCATGCGGGCCGTGCCGGCCGCCGCGGATCCCACGCGCGCGCCAGGAAACGGTCAGGCGGTGCGGGACACCCGCGGGTCCGAATCAGGCTTCCCCGTCAGGCCCGGCAACCGGGCCTGGAGCCGGTGTCGTCCGTCAATCGCCCAACGCCACGCGGGCGCGCGGCTGGCCGGCCGTTTTCGCGGCCTTCCTGCGGGGCGCCGGCTTGGCGGCCGGCGGTTCGGCCTCGTCCTCCGGCGAAAACTGCTTGGTGCCTTCCAGCAGGTTGTGCTTCATGATCCGCAGGGTTTCCGTCGTCACGTCCAGATGCTCGCGCGGGATTCCCTCCAGGATGCAGTGGTTGAACTCGCTGCTCTTCTCGCGCAGGGTCTCGATCAGCGCCTTGCTTTGCGCCGTCAGCACGACGCGCTTCACCCGCCGGTCGTTCGGATCGAGGGTGCGCTCCACGAAGCCGCCCTCCTCCAACCGGTCGACCAGCGCGCCCAGCGCGACCTTGCCGACGTCCAGCTCCAGCGCGAGTTCGGTCTGCGGCATGCCGTCGTTGCGCGACAGGAAGGCCAGCACCCACCATTGCGAACGCGTGATCCCAAGCGGACTCAGCCACTTGTCGAAAAGCGTGCGCCGCAACCGCGAAACATCGTGGATGAGATACCCAAGCCGCAGATCCCAGTCCAAGTCAGCCATGCCCTGTCTCTTCCCAATCGCGATGAAAACCGCTGCAACGGTGCGGTTCACCTCTTTACCGTACATCAGCTTACGATTCAAATCATCACCTGCTTGCTCCCACGCCTCCTCACGGATTGTTTTTCCCCGCCCCTTCGGTCACGCCAAGGTTGCCCGCCATCGGTTCCGGACGCCATCAACAGGAAAAACCGGAGGCGATCCCGCCTCCGGGTAAGTCTGCCTCTGCCAGGAAGCGAAGTGCCGGACGAGCCCGCTCAGAAGCCGTACTGGGCGCTGAACAGGACGCGGCTGGCGGTGCCCTTGTTGGACAGGGTGGCCGTGCTCGGCGTGTTCACCTTGCGATCGGCGTAGATGTACTCGAGGCCCAGGTTGGCGCGCGGGATCGGGCTCCAGACGATGTTGGCGTGCAGCGTGTCGGTATAGTCGGTCAGGCCGCTGACCGCGGAACCGCCGGAGGTCGCCGACGGGTTGTGCACCTGGTTCCGGCCGGCCACCAGGGTCGACCGCAGCTCGTCCGTCCAGTAATGCTGGTAGCCCAGCGCGGCCCCCCAGGTCATCTGGGTCTTCAGCGCGCCGCTGCTGTCGACATAGCCGGCGTCGCCGCCGGTGCCGAGGCCCAGGATGTAGCGGCCCATGCCGGGGCCGGCGGACGCCGAATAGATCACCGAATCCTTGCCGATGGTGTTCAGGCGGCCCATGACGCCGAGGCCGCCGGCAAAGGTCGAATCCTTGCCGACGATGCCGTTGACCGCGGTCCCGCCGCGATTGTCGAAGCTCAGATAGCGCAGCAGGGCCGATCCGGACAGGCGCCCCCAACTGCCGGCGATCGTGTAGCGGGCGATCAGGTCGGGCCATTTGTCGATGTGGATCGTCGGATCGACCGAGGTTCCGGCCACGAAGGCGTCATGCTGCGACTGGAAGAAGTCGCCTTCCGGATTCTCGATGGCCAGCGCCAGCGAACCGCCGGCCAGTTGCGTCGTGTAGCGGAGCTGCCCCTGGCGGATGCCCTGCGGAAGCCCGACCGGCCCGCCGAAATCCAGGGTCTCGGGCGCCGACAGCGGGTCGTAGAAGGTCGTCCAGGTCTGGCCGGCGAGCACCGGGCCAAGCTCGCCATAGGCGTGGCGCAGGCGGAAGGACGCCGAATTGGTGATCGCCTCGTTGCCGCCGACCCCCCAGAAATCCCCCTCGACGAAGGTGTTGAAGGTGCCCCACCCCGTCGGGGTCTGCGTCTGGACATTGACCCGCGACTGCCGGGCCGACGCGGTGAACTGGCCGGTGCGCTTGGAGGCGGCCGACCCTTCCACCGGCACCAGCGCGGTGACCGAAGCGCTGCCGCCCATTTTGCCCTTGATGTCCTTCATCACGTCGAGCTTGGCGTAGCCGCCGATCTTGACCGAGGTGTCGGTGCCCGGGATTTTGAAGGAGTTCGGCAGATCCCCCTTGGTGACGACCGTGTCGGGCGACAGCGGGGCGGGGGCCGCCGCCTGCTTCGCCTCGATCGCGGTCTGCTGGGATTGAAGCTGGGTGTTCTGCGTCTTGAGCTGCACCACCTCCTTCTGCAGGGATTCGATCTTGCGCGACAACTCGCGCATCTGCCGCAGCACTTCCGGATCGGTGGCGGCCATCGCCGCGCCGGAAAGCAGGGTCAGGACGGATGTCACGGTTGCCGTTTTGCAAAGTTTCTTGATCATTTTCCCCCCGTTCGACCTGTTGGGTCACCGCGAAAATTCGCAAAACAATGGAGAAAATTAATATTTTAAAAATTTTCCAATACATGAATATTCACTTGCAGAACTACGTCTTGCCGCAGCAATCCGCTGGTTTGTTCTTTCGATTTGACGAAGAGCCGGCCTGCATCCGAAATCGTCAGCAGCAAACCTCCATCGCCCTCTCCGCGAAAGCGGGCGGACGGAAAGCTTCGAACCGTGTGTCCGTCGGCATTACAAATGCAGGCAGCCATAAGCTGCGCGGCAGCGCCGCGCTCATGAGCGCACTCCACCAAGGAGGGTCAGGCGAATCGTTGATAGGACGGATTATAGTTCTATAGCGTACGATACGCAATATCACTTTTCCCCGCCCCGGAAAATACCCCGCCTTTCGGCGGAGAGGGCCAGCGAAGGATCGGGCGGGCCAGGGGCGGGACAAGAGGGGCCGGGGGGGAGAAGGCCGGGGCGTCCAGCCCCGGCGGGATCGTCAGAACGCGACCCGATCGGCGCCCTTGGTCGCCAGCATGCGGCGGGCCTCGTCCGGCGTGGCGATCGGCAGCGACAGCTCCTCCAGGATGCGGCGGATCTTCGCCACCTGGTCGGCGTTCGACGGCGCAAGCTGGCCACGGCCGAGATACAGGTTGTCCTCCAGCCCGACGCGGACATTCCCGCCGAGGATCGCCCCCATGGTGACGAAGGGAAACTGGTGGCGCCCGGCGGCCAGGACGGACAGGAAATAGTCGTTTCCGAACAGCCGGTCGGCGGTCGCCTTCATGTGCATCAGGTTCTCCGCGTCGGCGCCGACGCCGCCGAGAATGCCGAAGATCGCCTGCACGAAGAAGGGCGGCTCGACCAGTTTGCGGTCGGCGAAATGGGCGAGGTTGTAGAGATGGCCAACGTCGTAGCACTCGAACTCGAAACGGGTGCCGAGCGCCGTCAGCTCGGTCATCCCGCGCTCGATCTGGGCGAAGGTGTTCGACAGGATGAAGTCCTTCGTCATCTCCAGATAGGGCCGCTCCCAGTCATGCTTGAAGCTCTGGATGCGGTCGCCCGCCGACGCGATGTTGAAGTTGAACGACCCCATGTTCATCGAGGCGATCTCGGGCTGCGCCCATTTGGCGGGGGCCAGCCGTTCCTCCAGCGTCATCCCCAGGCCACCGCCGGTGGTGATGTTGACGATGCCGTCGCAGCCATCCTTGATGGCCGGCAGGAATTGCTTGAACAGGGCCGGATCCTGCGACGGGCGCCCGGTCTCGGGAACGCGGGCGTGGAGGTGCAGCACCGCCGCCCCCGCCTTGCAGGCGTCGATGGCGGCGGTGGCGATCTCGTCCGGCGTCACCGGCAGATAGGGCGACATGCTCGGCGTGTGGATCGAGCCGGTGATGGCGCAGCTTATGATGACCTTGTCGGCGCGTTTCATGGTTGGTTTCCTCCTGGTTTTCCGTTAAAGGCGTTTTTTCGGACCGGCTGTCACAGCCGCGCCAGCGTCTCCGCCAGGGCGGCGGCCAGCGATTCGCAATGCTGGGGGGCGGCCACCTGCAGGATGCGCCGGGCGCGCGCCGCCATGTCGAGGCCGCGCAGGTCGGCGGCGCCGTGCTCGGTGACGATGACGTCGATGTCGTGCCGCGGCAGCGATGCGGGGCCGTCGAGCCGCGGCACGATCCGCGACACCGACTCCCGGCCCGCCACCGAGGGCAGCGCCACGATGCTGATCCCGTCCGGGGCGATGGCGGCGGCGCGGGCGAAATCCGCGGCGCCGCCGACCCCGCTGATCATGCGGCCGTCAAGCATCTCCAGATTCGCCTGCCCCAGCAGATCGACGCTGACCGCCGAATTGACCGCGACGAAGCGGGGCAACGCGGCCAGCCGCGCCGCGGCGTGGGTGGTGTCGCAGCCGGCCACCCGGACGTCGGGCCGGTCGGCCAGCCAGCGGTAGAAATCCGGCGACCCCAGGGCGACGCAGGCGGTGTGCGGCGCGCCGCCGGCAAGGCAGCCGCGCTCCGCCAGCAGCCGCGCCCCGTCCGACAGCAGGCCCGAGAACAGCCGCAGCCCCCGGCGATCCTCCAGCCGCCGCATCAACGCGTCCGGCACCTTGCCGAGCCCCACCTGGAGGGTGGCGCCGTCCGGCACGAAGAGCGCGATCCGCCCGGCGATCACCGCCGCCTGATCGGACGGCGCCCCGACATCGTAGCCGCGCAGCGGCGCATCCTGCTCCACCCACGCCGCGAAGCCGGACAGCGGCAGCGAGACCGACCCCGGCAGCGCCGGGATCCGCGGGTTGACGACCGCCAGCACCCGGCGGGACCGCCGGACCGCCAACTCGGTGAACTCGACCGACGGGCCGAGCGAGCAGCGCCCCTCAGCGTCGGGCGGCGCGACATGCACGACGGTCGCGTCGAACGGCGGGCAGGATCCCAGATGCTTGACGAAACCGCCGTAGGAGAGCGGCAGCTGGCGGAAGACGCCGCGCGCCCGGACCTCCGGCGTCTGCGGATGGGCGAACAGCCCGGTGAAGCGCGACCCGTCCGGCAGACGGTCGAGCGGAACCGGGTTGATCCCCGGAACAGCGCTCGACAGGATGTCGAGCGGCGGGGCGCCGGGGGCGCAGAGCGCCTCCAGCAGCCCGGCCGGCTCGCCCGCCGATCCGGGAAGAAAGACGCGCCCGCCGGGCGTCAGCCGGTCCAGCAGCGTGGTCAAGCTCATGATGGATTCCTCAGACGAAGTCGCGGCCGAACAGATCGCGGGCGACGATGATCTTCATGATGTGCGGCGTGCCGTCGGCGATCTCCTGGCCGATGACGTCGCGCAGCCTCTGCTCCACCGGGAAATCCTTGGTGTAGCCGTAATGCCCGTGGAGGATCAGGCAGTCGTGGACGGCGTCGGCGGCGATGACCGGCACCTGCATCTTGCACATCGCCGATTCCCGCGTGTGCGGCAGCCCCTGATCGCGCAGCCAGAGCGTGCGGTAGCAGAACCAGCGCGCCATCTCCATCTTCGCCGACCATTCCGCCAGCGGGAAGGACACCCCCTGGTTGGTCGACAGCGGCCGCCCGAACGCCTGCCGCTGCTTGAGATAATCGACCGTCTCTTCGACCGTCGCCTGCGCCGCCCCCAGGCACATCAGGCCGATCAGGGCGCGGGTGTAGTCGAAGGTCTGCATCACGCGGGAAAACCCGCCATTCTCCGGCCCGATGAGATTCCCGGCCGGGACTTCGACATCCTCCAGGAACAGCGATCCCCGGACGATCCCGCGGGCGCCCATGTCGGAATAGGGATGCCGCGTGATCCCCGGCCGGTCCAGCGGCACCAGGAAGGCGGACACCCCTTTCGCTCCCGCCGCCGGGTCGGTCTTGGCGAAGACAATCGCGGCGTCGCCGACCATCAGCAGCGTGACACCCGACTTCTCGCCGTTCAGCACATAGGAATCGCCCCGGCGCACCGCCTGCGTCCGGATGGCGGCGGCGTCCGATCCGCAATGCGGCTCGGTCAGGCAGACGCACAGCACCGTCTCGCCCGACGCCATCGCCGGCAGCCAGGTGTCCTTGACCGCGGGGGAGGCGAATTTGCCGAGGATGTCGCCGGCGAAGCAGCTGTTCAGGATGCCGTAGCAGCAGTTGAAATCGCCGCGCGCGATCTCCTCGATCACCAGCCCGGCGGTGACACAGTCGGCCTCCTGCCCCCCCTGGTCCACCGGAACGCGCAGGCCCAGCACGCCGAGCGCGCCCATCTTCAGCCACTGCTCGCGCGGGAATTCGTCGTTGCGGTCCCAATGGGTGTATTTCGGCAAAAGCTCGGCCCGCGCGAAGGCGCGCATCGAATCCTGGACCATCCTCTGTTCGTCGGAGAACGAGAAATCCACCGGAGCCCTCCCCCGGCCCGCCGGATTCCGGCCGGGCTCGTTATTTGTTTGCTTATGTACAGTACGCTATAATACGATTTTCGCGGATTCAAGCGTCATGCGCCGGCCTGGCGCCGGCCCGGCTCCGCACGAAGCGCGCGACCTCGCCCTTCGGGCACAGCTCGATCACCGTGCCGTGCGCGTCCTTCTTCAGCACCCATCCGCGGCGCAGCGGCAGATTCTCCGTCGCCGGCTGGTCGAACACCCGAACTCCCTGGCTGCGGAAATGAGCCAGCGCCTCATCCAGGTCGGCGACCTCCAGCGCGACGACGACGTCGCCATGGACCAGATCGCCAAGCCCCGAGAACTCGACGAGTTCGATGATCGTGCCCTCCCCGCCGGGATCGAAGAAGGCGCAGCGGATCCGCAGTTCGGGGACATCCTTGAGGACCGGTGTGCCGAGTCCGGCTGTCCGGCCGTAGAAGGCGATCGCCTCCTCCAGGTTCCCCACGATAATGCCGATATGGTCGAGCGTGTTGGTCATCGCGGCTCCTCCCACCGGCCATCGCCCGGTCAGGGCGGATGGCGTCGAAATATGTTCACCCGGCAATCAGTGCGCTAGCATACGATATGCTATGCGTGCTATTAGGTCAATTCAAGCGGAACAGCCGCGCACGAGCCGGGAGTGACTGCATTTGCTTGCCGCACCTTCTTATCGCCAGCGCCAGCTGACCGAATCGCACTGGCCCGCCGACCAATCGCGCCCCCTGCTGGACTGGACGCTGGGCGACGCGCTGCGCCACGCCGCAGCCACCGTGCCGGACCGGATGGCGCTGGTCGAGGGCCGCGCCGACCGCAAGGAGGGCCGGCGCTGGACCTATGCCGGGCTTCTCGCCGAATCGGAGCGGGTGGCCGCCGCCCTGCTGACCCGGTTCCGGCCGGGCGAGCGCGTCGCCTTCTGGGCCGACAATGTCCCGGAATGGCTGCTCGCCTTCTACGGCTGCGCCCTGGCCGGCATCGTGCTGGTCACCGTCAACCCGGCCTACAAGGCGCGCGAGATGCGCTACGTGCTGGAAAAGTCGGAAGCGGCCGGCCTCTTCCTGCTGGACGGCTACCGCGGCTACGACATGCCGGCGGCGGTGGCGGACGTGCGCGACACCCTGCCCGCGCTGCGTCATGTGATCCGCATCGCCGACTTCGCGGATTTCGCCGCAGCGGGAACCCTGGCCGCACCCACGCCGCTGCCGGCGGTGACGCCGCTCGATCCCTGCGTCATCATGTTCACCTCCGGCACCACCGGCGCCCAGAAGGGGGTGATGTTCCACCACAGGGGCGTGCTCAACATGTCCCTGTTCACGCAGGAACGCGGCGGGCTTGCCGAGGGCGGGGTCTTCGTCAACCCGATGCCGATGTTCCACATCGGTGCGCTCGGCCATGCCGGAGTCGGCGCGGTCGCCCGCCGGGCGACGCATGTGCTGGCCGCAGAGTGGGAGCCGACGCTGTTCATGTCCCTCGTCGCGCGCGAGGGCGGCACCTACTCCCTGCTGGTCCCGACGATGATCGAGGCGATCCTCGCCCATCCGGACCGGCCGGCCCACGACCTTTCGACGCTGCGCAACCTCACCTCCGGCGCGTCGGTGGTGGAGGCCAGCCTGATCCGCCGGGCCAACAGCGAGCTGGGCTGCACCATCTGCAACATCTACGGCCAGACCGAGATGCAGGGGGTCATCACCGGCGTCCATCCCGGCGACGGGGCGGACGACAAGGCCGGAACGATCGGCCGGCCGATGCCGCAGGTCGAGGTCAAGATCGCCGACCCGGAGAGCGGGGCCGTGCTTCCGCTCGGCAGCCAGGGCGAGATCTGGATGCGCGGCTACCAGACGATGCTCGGTTACTTCAACATGCCCGAGGAAACGGCCAAGACGCTGCGGCCCGACGGCTGGCTGCGCTCCGGCGACCTCGGCTCGATGGACGAACGCGGCTTTCTGCGCATCACCGGCCGGATCAAGGACATGATCATCCGCGGCGGCGAGAACATCTACCCGCGCGAGATCGAGGAACTGCTGATCGAACACCCGAAGATCGCCCAGGTCGCCGTGGTCGGCGCCCCGGATCCCTATTGGGGCGAGCAGGTCTGCGCCGTGATCCAGCCGCAGGCGGAGGATGATCCGCCGGACGCCGCCGAACTCTTCGCCTTCTGCCGCTCCCAGCTGGCCGCCTACAAGGCGCCGCGGCTCTGGTACATCGTCAAGGAGCTTCCCCACACCGAAACCGGCAAGCTGCAGAAGTTCAAGCTGGTGGAGGCGATCCGGCAGGGCGCGCTGTCCCCGCCGATCAAGACCTGATGGCACGGCCATTAGTGAGCGTGACTCATTATATCCGTTTCCATGGCGCCTCCGATACCCGATGCCCTTCTTGGGAATCGACGCAGTTTTCTGAAATTGTCTGCGTAATAACAGTGATCTAATAGGAAGCGAGAGCGTGCCGGCGGGCGCCGGAACCTGGCCCGCCCGCGCGTCTTGACTTGTTGAGTTTAACTCCATACTGTCTCCAAGACAGCTTCATGCCGGCGGATTGCCGAGGGCTCGGCCGGTTCGTCGAGAGGAAACGCCCCATGCAACAGATTCTGGAAATCTTCGAGACGGCGGCGGCTCACCCGCACGAGCAGGCGCGGGCCTGGAAGCAGGAAACCGGCGGCCGGGTGATCGGCATCTTCCCGATGCATTTCCCCGGCGAACTCGCCCACGCCGCCGGCGCCCTGCCGGTGATCATCCAGGAGGACGACCAGCCGATCACCGTCGGGCTCAGCAGCGTCTTCAATTTCTACTGCGGCTACAACCGCAGCGTCGTCGACCAGGCGATGCGCGGCGAATTCGCCTTTCTCGACGCGATCCTGTTCGGCGATCACTGCGTCCAACTTCTCGGCACCGCGGACGTGCTGCGCGACCATATGCCGGCGACGCCGATCCTGTTCAACCAGTTGATCACGACGCTAAGCGCGCCCTGGGCGATGGAGGAGACGCGGAAGACCTTCCGCCAGCTTTGGACGGAGCTGGAGGCGCTGATCGGCCGCCCGATCCCCGAGGAGGATGTCCGGGCCAGCATCCGGCTGTTCAACCGCAACCGCAGCCTGATCCGGCGGATCTACGAGATGCGCCGCTCCGGCCGGATCGCGCTGACGGGCCGGCAGCTCCAGCACATCGTGAAATCGAGCATGGTGATGGACAAGGCCCGCCACACCGCGCTGCTGGAAACCCTGCTGGAGCAGGTCGCCGACGCCCCGGCCCCCGAGCGGGCCATCCGTGTCTATCTCTCCGGGCATCTGTGCCAGGCGCCGAAGCTGGAAATCCTCGACCTCGTCGAACAATGCGGCGGGGTGGTGGTCGACGACGATCTCTACCATGGTTTCCGCTACATCTCGACGGACATCGCGGAGGAGGGGCCGCCGCTCGACGCGCTGGCGAACTGGTATCTTCAGCGCAACAAGCGGGTTCCCTGCCCGACCCGGGCCGACAAGACCACCGACTGGGAGACCTTCCTGCTCGGCGCCGTCAAGACATCCCAGGCAGCGGGGCTGATCATCCTGATGGCGAAATTCTGCGAACCCCACATGTATTTCTATCCGGAGATCAAGGAAGCGTTCGAGCGGCAGGGAATCCCGTACCTGCTGGTCGAGACCGAGCATGAATCCATGGCGATGGAATCGCTCAAGACCCGCATGGAAACCTTCTTCGAAGTCGCAAAACGGCGGATCGCCGCCTGATCCGGAGCCGGTCCGATCAATCCGGCCCCCTGCCCCAATCCAATCCGAGAGGACAGAGCATGCAGATCACCGCCGACCGGAGTTCCTCTCCGACCCCACCCCTGTCAGCCAGCCCGGCCTTCGGCAACGGCCTGCGTGCCAACCGGCTGAAGACCACCAAGCAGGGTGGCAAGCTCGTCAACGACTACTGGACGGACCTGTTCGCGGCGAAGGAGGATGGCCGCAAGGTCGTCTGGTACAACGGTACCTACATCCCGCCCTTCTTCCACGCCCACGACGTCGCCTGGGTGCATGGCGAAGCGTGGTCGGCCTATCTCGCCGCCAAGCATGGCGAAATTCCGGCCCAGCAGGCGGGCGAAGCGCGCGGCTACGACCGAGAGCTTTGCTCTTATGCCCGCACGCACATCGGCCAAGCGCTGATCGACATGCGCAACGTCGCGGAGGGCAAGCTCGGCATGGCGCCGGATGATCCTCGCGCCCTGACCATGGCGAAGCTGCCGCCGCCGGACATGTTCATCAACGCCTATCCCTATTGCAGCTCCGGCCAGCAATGGGACGACATCATCTACCGGCTGTATGGGAAGCGCATCCCGATCTTCAACGTCTCGATCCCGCTGTTGTGGGGTGGCCGTCCCGACGCCGGCTACCTGCGTGGCCAGGAATGGGACGAGCGGTCGCAGTATGTCGCCCGCCAGCTGCGCGCCATGACCGAATTCCTGGAGGAGCACACCGGCCGCAAATACGACTGGGACCGGCTGCGCGAGGTGATGGGATTCATCAAGCAGGCGGCGACCCTGCGGCTGGAGGCGATGGATCTCTGCACGGCGCGGCCGGCGCCGGCCAGCTTCTTCGACTGGATCGTCTCGATCGCTCATGTCAACTTCCTGCCCGGCACGCAGGCCATCGTCGATTATTTCCAGGCGGTGAAGGACGAGATCCAGCAGCGCATCGCCAACGGCGAAGGCGCCGTTCCGAACGAGAAATACCGGCTGTTCTTCGACGGCATGATGAACTGGAACAAGGTCGGCTGGCTGGCCGACAAATTCGCCGCGGTCGACGCCACCGTGGTGGCCGGGCGCTACACCCACATGTCCTTCTGGCAGGAGCCCGATCTGGTCGACCTGAAGGATCCGGTGCTGGGCATGGCGCAGAACTATCTGATCTGCCCCAACAATCACGGGGCCCCGATCATGATCGGCGAAATCAACAAGCTGTGCGACAAGTTCGGCATCGACGGCATGGTGATGCACGCGTCGCGCACTTGCCGCGGCATGACCAATTCGCAGTTCCTGATCGCGGATTCGGCCAAGCGCAACGGCCGGCAGGCGCTGTTCTTCGAAGGCGACGTCGCGGACGAATCCTTCTACAAGGACGAGCTGCTCAACACCCGCCTCGAAGCCATGATCGAGTCGATGGAGGCCCGGAGACTCCAGGCCGCATGAGCGGGTGGGCAGGCGCGCCGGCGCTGTGAATTCGTGGAGGGCGCCGCAGGCACACAGCGCCCTGGGGGTCGAGTTGACAATGGTGGCCCGCCGGCGTCACACACCGGCGGCCGCCACTCTGGCGTGCCGCCCGCCGGGATCGCGACCATCAGCCCCACCTGCGTCTCGTCCAAGCACAATCCGGCAATCGCGCGTCCCGCCCCGATGGCGGCGTGGCATCGGCGAATTTGATGTTGCATCGTATAGTACGCTAGTTTACTAATTAGCGGGCAGCAGGGTTGGGGGGTGCCCCCAAAGGCGGCGTGCGGCGGATGCAGCGGAGGATCGGGAATTGCGTAGGGTTGAAGAGATCATATCCACCCTGTCCCAGGCCGCTGACGATCCGCAGGCTTATGCCGCGGCATGGAAGGAAAAGGGGCGCAAGATCGTCGGCATCCTGCCGATGAACTTCCCCAGCGAACTGGTTCACGCGGCCGGGGCTCTGCCGGTCCTGATCCAGGAAAGCCGGGCGCCGATCACCTATGGCCGCGGGCTCCTCTTCGAGTTTTATTGCGGCTACACCCGAAGCCTCGTGGATCAGGCGGCGACGAAGCAGCTCGACGTGTACGACGCGTTCCTGCTCGTCGACCATTGCGTCGCTCTTCTCGGGGCGGCCGACGCCATGCGGTTCGAACTGCCTGGAAAGCCGATCATCCTCGCCCAGTTCATCGCCTCGATGGACGAGGACTGGAACAGGCCCGACATACGGGCTCAGGTGGATCTGCTGAAGTCGCAGCTTGCCGACCTCTGCGGCACGCCGGTGACAGAGTCCGCGCTGTCGAAAAGCATTGCGCTTCACAACGAGAACCGTGGTCTTCTTCGCCATTTCTACGACCTGCGGCGCAGCGGAAAGGTCAGGCTGTTGCTGTCGCAGATGCAGGTCCTGGTAAAGTCGAGCATGGTCATGGACATCGAAGAGCATACGACGCTTCTTCGTGAATTGTCGTCGGCCCTTCGCCAGCCATCCGGTTTGGGTGCCGATCCCGTGCGGCTGCATCTGTCGGGCCACTTCTGCCATGCGCCTGCCCCTGAGCTTCTTGAGATGATCGAAAGCTGCGGGGCGGTCATCGTCGATGACGATATCTTCACGGGCTACCGCTACATCGCGACCGACGTGGCAGCGTCGGGCGACCCCACCGAAGCGGTGGTGGATTGGTACTACCGACGGAACGCCGCGGTGCCTTGTCCGACCCGTGCGCAGAAAACGATCGATTGGGAGAGCTACCTCGTCGAAGCCGTCCGGAAGGGAAGGGCCGACGCCGTGATTGTGCTCGTCGCAAAATTCTGCGAGCCGCACATGCTCTACTATCCCGAGCTCCGGCAGGAGCTTGACCGTGCAGGAGTTCCCCACCTCCTCATCGAAACCGAACACGAGGGACTTCCTCTGGAGGTCCTCAGGACACGGGTCGAGGCCCTCGTCGAGCGCGTGCGCCGCGCCGCGCCCGCCCTGTCCTGAACGCTTGGCAGATCCAGGGAGAAGCTCATGTCGATGTCCTCCGAGCCGTCGCAAACCCGTTCCGCCACACCGCCCCAGATCAACCGGCTGACCAGCACGCGCCTGGGCGGGAAGCTGGTCAAGGATTATTGGGACCGCCTGTTCACGGCCAAAGAGCGGGGCGCGCAGGTCGTTTGGTACAATGGTGCGGCCGTCAGCCCGCTTTTCCAGGCGGCCGGCATCGAGTGGTGCCATGGCGAGGCCTTCGGCGCTCGCCTCGCCGCGATGCATCTCGAGGGGCCGGCGCAACGGACCGGGGAGGATTACGGTTACATCAATGAGCTTTGTTCCTACGCGCGCACGACACTCGGGTGCGCCGTCCTGACGAAGCGCGCGACCGTCGACGACCGTGGGATCTCTCTCCCCGAAGCCGATCAGGAGGCGCTGGCAAGCCGCCTGCCTCCCCCTGACTTCTTCGTGAACGCCTACGCCGGCTGTAGCACCGGCCAGCAATGGGACGAGATCTCATACCGCCTGTTCGACAAGAAGCTGCCGTTCTTCAAAATCTCGTACCCTCTCCTGTGGGGCAACAAGCCGGACGCCGGCTATCTGCGGGGCGAGGAATGGGAGAGCGCATCGCGCCAAGTTGCACGGCAGGTCTATAAACTGATCGAGTTCCTTGAGCATCAGACGGGTCGGCCTTTTGACTGGGAAGCGCTTCGCGAGTCGATGCACTACATCAAGCGGGCGTCCCAGTTGCGGCTGGAGGCGATGGCGCTGTGCCGCTCGAAGCCCGCACCGGCCACGTTCTGGGATTGGATTGCGAGCATCGCGCCCATCAATTTTCTGCCGGGCAACCAGGATCTGGTCGACTATTTCGCCGGTGTGAAGGCCGAGATCGAGCAGCGGCTGAGTGAGGGCGTCGTAGCGCTTCCGAACGAACGCTATCGGCTGGCGTTCGACGGCATCATGAACTGGAACAAGGTCGGGTGGCTGGCCAACAAGTTCGCTGAGAACAACGCGGCGGTTCTGACCGGGCGCTACACCCACAACTCGTTCTGGAACGAGCCGCAGCTCATCGATGAGGACGATCCCATCCTCGGCATGGCGCAGCACTACCTGCTGTGCCCGTTCAATCACAGCGCCAAGGTGCTCGGCGAACTGCTCCTGCGCGAGTGCGAGAACTACGGCATCGAAGGGGTCGTGTTCCACGCCACCCGGACCTGCCGGTCTGCTTCCAACGGGCAGCTTATCATAGCGCAGATGGCCCAGCGGGCCGGCTTGCAGACGATGTTCTTCGAAGGCGATGTCGCGGACGCGTCGTTCTACAAGGACGCGATACTGGAAAGCCGACTCGAGGCGATGCTGGAGGCGATCGACACGCGCAGGATGTCAGCAACTTGAAGTCTGAAGTAAGTAGATGCTTCGATTGCTCAGCGGACGACGCTGGCTAAGCACCTATTTCGGTAGGGATCGAGGTGGGCCTGCTCTGTTGGACTTCCGTGCTTTTCGGTGCGGAGGTTTTCATGGGCAAGTTGGTTCAAGATGACGGCTGGCGATTGCCGGGTGAGTTGTGGGAGCGCATGGAGCCGCTGCTCCCGGAGCGTCCGCCGCACCCGCTGGGCTGTCATAATCCACGGATCCCGGATCGCGCGGCGATGGATGCCATCGTCTTTGTCCTGCGGACCGGCAGCCAGCGGCAGGCCCTGCGGGCGACCGGGATCTGTTCACCGTCTTCCGCTTACCGTCGCTTCCGCGAATGGATCGATGCCGGGGTGTTCGAGGAGTTCTGGCGCCAAGGGCTTCTGGCCTACGATGCCTTGCTCGGCATCGACTGGACCTGGATGGCCGTGGACGGGGCGATGACCAAGGCGCCCCTGGGTGGAGAAAAAAGTCGGCCCCAACCCGACCGACCGCGGCAAGCTGGGAACCAAGCGTTCACTGCTGACCGACGGCCGCGGTCTCCCCCTCGGCCTCGCGGTCGCTGGCGCCAACGTGATCGACTTCAAGCTGCTGGAACAAACGCTTGAGGCCACCGCCGTACCGCGCCCCGCACCGACGCCAGCGCAGCCGCAGCATCTTTGCCTGGACAAGGGCTACGATTACGATGGCCCGCGTCAGATCGCCTACGACCACGGCCTCACCGCCCATATCCGGCGCCGGGGCGAGGATCGATCCGCCACCCCCGCCCAGCCGGGAAAACCACGAAGGTGGGGAGTGGAGCGCGCGCACTCCTGGCTCAACCGCTACCGCCGCATCCTGGTCCGCTGGGAAAAGCTCGCCCTCACCTACAAGGCCATGCTCCACATCGTCTGCGCCGTCACCGTCTGGCAGTTCGTCTCCCTACTGGAATAGGCTCTAGCAGGACGCGGAACAAGGGCTGTTCGGCAGCGGGGTGTCGTGATTCTCTCTCCTGGCACCGGATGCGGGCGGAGAGAGAAGGATGCGGGGCTGGGACGAACGCAGCGAGGGTCTGTTCAGCTACGTGAGCTGTGAGGCGCGGGTTCCGCCCGGTCACCCGTTGCGGCGGATCCGGGCCATCGTGGACGAGGCGCTGGAGGTGATGTCGCCAGCGTTCGAGGGGCTGTACTCCAAGATCGGGCGGCCGTCGATCCCGCCGGAGAAGCTGCTGCGGGCTCTGCTGCTCCAGGCCTTCTACTCGGTGCGCTCGGAACGCCAACTGATGGAACAGCTCGATTACAACCTGTTGTTCCGCTGGTTCGTGGGCCTGTCGATGGACGCCCCGGTGTGGGACGTGACGGTCTTCACCAAGAACCGGGAGCGTCTGCTGGCCGGCGATGTCGCGGCCCAGTTCCTGGCCACCGTGCTGGGCTAGCCGAAGGTCAAGGCGCTGCTGTCGGACGAGCACTTCTCGGTGGACGGCACGCTGATCGAAGCCTGGGCCAGCGTGAAGAGCTTTCGGCCCAAGGACGGCAGCGGCGAGCCGCCAAGTCCGGGACGCAACGGCGACCGCGACTTCCACGGCGAGAAGCGCTCCAACGAACCCCATGCCTCGACCAGCGATCCCGAGGCACGGCTCTACCGCAAGGGCAACGGGCAGCCGGCGAAGCTGGCCTTCATGGGCCATGCGCTGATGGAGAACCGAAACGCTCTGGTGGTCGATGTCCGGCTGACGGCGGCCACCGGCTTGGCCAAACGCGAGGCGGCGGTTTCCATGGTCGAGGCCATCCCCGGCCGCCACCGCATCACGGTGGGAGCCGACAAGGCCTACGACACCAAGGATTTTGTGGCGAACATGCGCGAGTTGGGCGCCGCCCCGCACGTCGCCCAGAACACCAGCAATCGTCGCTCTGCCATCGACCGTCGGACCACCCGCCACCCCGGCTACGCCGTATCGGTGCGGATTCGTAAGCGGATCGAGGAGGTGTTTGGCTGGATCAAAGGGGCCGGGCTGCGCAAGACCCGCCATCGCGGCATCAGGCGTGTCGGCTGGATGTTCACGTTGACCGCCGCCGCTTACAACCTGATCCGCCTGCCCAAGTTGCTGGCGGCGGCATAACCACGCCCGGACTCTGCCTGAACGGCAGCTCCGGGAGCCTCGGGGCGGGGAAAAATGATCCATCCCGACCAAAGCGGGAGTCGGAAACCTCATTTCAGAGCCTCAGCGGAGGAAGGGCCGCTGCACAGGCCTGTTTTTCCGCAGCCTTTCTACTGTGTCATAAAATTCGCAATTGATGGCAGCATGGACATCGCTGAAGAGTTCTGGCGAGCATTCTGGCGATTGCGATGCGCAGGGTGGCGATGGACGTCGGGACGTGGCGCTCAGGGCGCAGCGGCGGCCCCGCGGGGTCGGAAGCTTTCGGGAAGGTCAGGCGCTTGGAGGCGCCCGGAGCGAGGTGGTTCTGAGGGGGGAATCGCCGCCCGTTCCCTGATCAGGAATCCATAGGCGGCGATGCACAGCGTCGCGTGATGGTGGAATCCGCGCCAACCCCGGCCCTCATAATGGCCGAGGCCGAGTTCCTGTTTGAGTTCGAGGTAATCGCGTTCGATGCGCCACCGCAACTTGGCGGTCTCCACCAAGGCGTCGAGCGACATTGTCTCCGGCAGCGTGGACAACCAGAGCTTGGTCGGCTTCTCTTCACCCTCCGGCCATTCGATCAGCAGCCACTCCTCCAGGCGACGCTCCGCCCGCTCCTCGTCGCGGTGCGCGGCGTGAACGCGAACGGCGGCGAAACGGGAGGCCAGCGGCGCGTTCGTGCCTTCGCGCCAGGTGACGGAGCGCCAAGCCTCCGGCGCCAACCCTTCGGCCAGAGCCTTTACCGAGATCGGTTCATGTCCAGGGGCGTGGCGCAGGAGCTTCGGCGGCCGCCCCTTGCCGCTCCACGGCTTGGGCGGCAGCGGTTCCACACCGGGCGGCCAGACGGTCAGCGAGGACTGGACTCCGGCGATGTAAGTCAGCCCCAGCGCGGTCACGCCTTCGCGCAGAGCGGTGTCGTTGCCGTAGCCTGCGTCCATCAGGACCACGCCCGGCGGCAGCCCCGCCGTCATGGCCATGCGGATCTGGTCCAGCGCGATGGCGGGCTTGGTCTGGAAGAGGACCCCGTCCGAGACGCCGGTCCGCGCCCGGCGCTCCGCGTCGCCAGCCCATGTCTCCGGCAGGTACAACCGGAAGGCGACGGGAAGGCTGGCGTGGTCGGTTGCCAGCGACAGTAACACGGCGACTTGGCAATTGTCCTGCTTGCCGATCTGGCCGCAGTACTGGCGCGTCACGCCAACGGAATGGCGCCCCTTCTTCGGCATGCCAGTGTCGTCGATGATCCAGGCGCGGATTGGGCCACGTTTCAACAGCGCCGGCAAAACCAGATCGCGCACCCCGGCCAGCACAGCGGCATCGTCCCAGGCCGCCTTGGCAACAAAATGGTGCAAGGACTGATGGGCGGCACCGACACGTCCCGGCTCCACCCGCGCGGCCATCGGCTCGACACTCTTGCGGTCGCCTGGAAGGATCAATCCGGTGCAATAGGCACGAAACGGCGCCGCGCGATCAGCGTGGCCCAAAGCCGGCGCCAAGCGCTCGACATACGCCGCGAAGATCGTGCCCCGGGGTGTGGTGTCTGAGGAGGCTTCGTGTTCCTCGGCGCGCTGAGGCTGCCGGTTTACTCCGCTGAGATGACAAGCGGGTCGCCCGCAGGGTTGCACAGCACGGCCAAGCTTTCCATGGTCATGTAGCGTCGGCATACAGCCCACTCGTCATGTTGCTCCAGCAGCAGGGCGCCGACCAGTCGGGTGACGGCGGCTTCGCATGGGAAGATGCCGACGACATTGGTGCGCCGCTTGATCTCGCCGTTCAGGCGTTCCAAGGGGTTGGTGGAGTGCAGCTTGGTGCGCAGGTCCTTGGGATAGGCCATGTAGGCCAGCACGTCGAACTCGGCCTCGTCCATCAAGGCGGCCAGTTTGGAGAAGCGCGGCCGCAGGCTGTCGGCGACGTGTCGCCACTGCTCGTGGGCGGCCTGGGCGGTCTCCTGGGCAAAGGCGGTGCGGATGGTGGCGGCGACCATCGTCTGGTGCGCCTTGCCGACGCAGGCCAGGAGGTTCCTCATGCAATGAACACGACACCGTTGGAGTGTCGCGCCCAGCACCTTGGAAGCGGCGGCCTTCAGCCCGAGATGAGCATCGGCGATCACCAGTTTCACTCCGCGCAGCCCCCGGCGCGTCAAGGAGCGCAGGAACTCGCTCCAGAAGATTTCGGCTTCCGACAGCCCGAGACCGAGCCCCAGCACCTCGCGCCGGCCATCGGTGGTGACGCCGATGGCGAGTATGGCGGCAACCGAGACGATGCGGCCGTCCTGGCGCACTTTGACATAGGTGGCGTCCAGCCACACAAAGGGCCAGTCACCCTCCAGCGGCCGGTTCAAAAACGCCTGGACGCGCTCGTCGATGTCCTGGCACAGGCGGCTGACCTGGCTCTTCGAGATGCCGGTCATGCCCATCGCCTTGACCAAGTCATCGACGTTGCGCGTCGAGATGCCCTGCACGTAGGCCTCCTGGATCACCGCGACCAGCGCCTTCTCCGCCGTGCGCCGTGGCTCCAGGAAGGCCGGGAAGTAGGAGCCGCGCCGAAGCTTGGGGATCCGAAGGTCGATGGCCCCGGCGCGGGTTTCCCAGCTCCGCTCGCGATACCCGTTGCGCTTGGTCTGCCGCTCGTCCGTGCGCTCGCCGTAACCGGCGCCGCACAAGGTTTCGACCTCCAGTTCCATCAGCCGCTGGGCGGCGAAACCGACCATCTCGCGCAGGAAGTCAGCGTCGGCGCTCTTCCCAATCAGGTCCTGAAGAGCGATCCTGTCCTCGGTCATCGTGGTCTCCGTCACAGTTGATGGTCGTCAAGCAACCTCAACTTACCGAAGACACACGGTGACCGCCTGCTTCCGAACGGCTGGCCCGCCTGCGCCAGCTAGGGGGGAGCGCTCCGGCGGGCCAGCCTCACGTTCGGACACCACTCACCGGGACGCGACCTAGGTCAGCCATGTCTGACCGGAGAAACCGCCGGCGAAGACGGCCCCCCAAAGGATCAGCACGTTGATGCCGCTGTAGCTGCGGCCGGAGGCGGCGCTGCGGGGAAGGCCGAGGGCGGCGGTGTCGGTTCCACCCCAGGGCTGCACCCAGGGCAGCCGGCCGGCTTCCAGTTCATCGATGATCCGGGCGGTGATCTCGCTGTACAGGCTGGCGCGCTCACCGGCGGAGCGGACGGTGCGTGAGGCGTCGGGCATGGCGTGGTCTCCACGACGGACCCGCCGGAGGACTCTCCCCCAGCCTGTCAGCCCGTCGCGGTCTCCTCCGCAGCCCTCTCCCTTTCTCCGACACCTGCACCGCCCCAGGTCAGGAGAGGCGGACACAGGGGGGCGCCGGGAGGCATCGCAACTTTAGGACTTTTCCGCAGCGGCCACTGAGAGCGGATCCCTCAGCACCTCACGAATGATGATCCAAGAACAACCTCGGCTTTGGGACACGTCGCCTGACTCTGGATTCGCAGGAAAAAGGCATTCCGGACAGGCTGTTCCCCGACCACGAGAAGAACTGGCCGCATTCCGGTTGACGTCTCCCACCCGCCACGGTGAAGTGCCGCTGATGATGACCGTGCACAGTCCTCACTTCCACCACACGGGGGAAGCGGCCCCTGCCGTCGCCGGGGCCTACGTTCTGCTCGTCCGGCTGACGGAAGCGGTGGAGGTCGCCCTGCCCGGCCGGGCCAAGACCGTTCTGCCGCCGGGACAGTACCTGTACTGCGGCAGCGCCCGCGGTCCAGGTGGAATACGCGCCCGCATCAGCCGCCACATGCGCCGGGACAAGAACGTCCGCTGGCACATTGATCGGCTGACCACGGCAGGAACCGTGCTCGGCTGCTGGGTCTTTCCCGATGGCGACGAATGTGCACTGGTCACTCGCCTCGCCGCCCTGCCGGCTCCAGTCCCAGGGTTCGGCAGCAGCGACTGCACCGTTTGCCGAAGCCATCTTCTGACTTGGCCCGATGGGACTGCGCTGCCCTTTGGTGCACCGGATGCTTCCCCGGCCAATGCTGGACCGGACATCACCCGGTGTCCTCCCTCACGGGCATGACTGCGTGCTGGAGCACGGGTTGATGAGAAGCGGCGAGCGGCTATTCCCCCGCTCCCTCGAAAGATTTTCCCGTTTCAGCCCATGCGCTCAGAGAGATACTGCCCACCATTTTACGCATGTCAGGCCGCCGAACCTATCCGGGAGTTTCCGTCCTGGCGCTTCCACGACGCTGCCACGAAGCCGTTTCGGAGGCGAAATCGTGGACAAACGGAAGCCCGCTAACCACTTGAGTTAGCGGGCTTTTTTTATGGTTGCGGGGGCAGGATTTGAACCTGCGGCCTTCAGGTTATGAGCCTGACGAGCTACCGGGCTGCTCCACCCCGCGGTTGCCGGTGTGCGTGAAGATGGCGCGCGTTTTCGGAAGCGTTTGGTTTGGAGAGTTTTGTGATGTCTGGTTTTGACCCTGTGCCTTGGAGACCTGGCGGCGACCTACTCTCCCACGCCTTAAGACGCAGTACCATCGGCGCAGAGGCTTTTCACGGCCGAGTTCGGGATGGGATCGGGTGTTTGTCACCTCGCCATGACCACCAGGTCACCGAGGCACAGGAACCGGACGTCTCGTCCAACCGGAGCGTTTCGCGTTCGCGCTGTCGTGCAAGTGACGTGTTTTGAGGATCGAAACGGCGTTTGCCGTCTGGGCTTGAAGCGGGCTTGCCGCTGCGCGCGGCGCGCTTTGTCGGTGAGGGATCAAGCCAATCGAGCGATTAGTAAGGCTTAGCTTCGGGCGTTGCCGCCCTTCCACACGCCTCCTATCGACGTGATGGTCTGTCACGGCTCTCAAGGGAGGTCTGGTTTAGAGGTGGGTTTCCCGCTTAGATGCTTTCAGCGGTTATCCCGTCCGCACTTAGCTACCCGGCCATGCCACTGGCGTGACAACCGGTGCACCAGAGGTGCGTCCATCCCGGTCCTCTCGTACTAGGGACAGATCCTCGCAAAACTCCTACACCCACGGCAGATAGGGACCGAACTGTCTCACGACGTTCTAAACCCAGCTCACGTACCACTTTAATCGGCGAACAGCCGAACCCTTGGGACCTGCTCCAGCCCCAGGATGTGATGAGCCGACATCGAGGTGCCAAACGACGCCGTCGATATGGACTCTTGGGCGTCATCAGCCTGTTATCCCCGGCGTACCTTTTATCCGTTGAGCGATGGCCCGTCCACATGGAACCACCGGATCACTATGGCCGACTTTCGTCTCTGCTCGACTTGTCAGTCTTGCAGTCAGGCGGGCTTATGCCATTGCACTCGACGAGCGATTTCCGACCGCTCTGAGCCCACCATCGCGCGCCTCCGTTACACTTTGGGAGGCGACCGCCCCAGTCAAACTACCCGCCATGCAGGGTCCCGGACCCGGATAACGGGCCGCGGTTAGATGCCAGAGACCTCAAGGGTGGTATTTCAAGGTTGGCTCCACACGAGCTGGCGCCCATGCTTCCAAGCCTCCCACCTATCCTACACATGAGATCCCTAGCACCACTGCAAAGCTGTAGTAAAGGTGCACGGGGTCTTTCCGTCTGACCGCGGGAACTCCGCATCTTCACGGAGAGTTCAATTTCGCTGAGTTGGTGTTGGAGACAGCGGGGAAGTCGTTACGCCATTCGTGCAGGTCGGAACTTACCCGACAAGGAATTTCGCTACCTTAGGACCGTTATAGTTACGGCCGCCGTTTACCGGGGCTTCAATTCGGAGCTTGCACCCCTCCTCTTAACCTTCCGGCACCGGGCAGGCGTCAGACCCTATACGTCGCCTTGTGTGGCTTCGCAGAGCCCTGTGTTTTTAGTAAACAGTCGCCACCCCCTGGTCTGTGCCCCCCGCCCATGCTTGCGCACGAACGGGGCCCTCTTCTTCCGAAGTTACGAGGGCAATTTGCCGAGTTCCTTCAACACCATTCTCTCAAGCGCCTGGGTATGCTCTACCTGTCCACCTGTGTCGGTTTGGGGTACGGTCTGATGCGGGGGCTATTTCCTGGAACGGGTCCCCAGCGCGGCCAATCCGATAAGGCCGCACACGCTTTCCCATCCGTCACACACCCGCTGGCCCACGACTATTAACGTGGTTCCCATCGACTACGCCTTTCGGCCTCGCCTTAGGGGCCGGCTCACCCTGCGTGGATTAACCTTGCGCAGGAACCCTTGGACTTTCGGCGAGAGTGTTTCTCACACTCTTTGTCGCTACTCATGTCAGCATTCTCACTTCCGATACCTCCAGGCGGCCTCACGGACACCCTTCGCAGGCTTACGGAACGCTCCGCTACCACGTGATCTGAGATCACATCCGCAGCTTCGGTACACGGCTTGAGCCCCGATACATTTTCGGCGCAGGCCGGCTTAACTAGACCAGTGAGCTATTACGCTTTCTTTAAAGGATGGCTGCTTCTAAGCCAACCTCCTGGTTGTCATGGCCTTCCCACATCCTTTCCCACTTAGCCGTGATTTGGGGACCTTAGCTGGCGGTCTGGGCTGTTTCCCTCTCGACGATGGACCTTAGCACCCACCGTCTGTCTGCCGGACTGTGCTTCCGGGTATTCGGAGTTTGGTTAGGTTTGGTAAGGCTCGCGCCCCCCTAGCCCATCCAGTGCTCTACCCCCCGGAGCAATATCCGACGCGCTACCTAAATAGCTTTCGCGGAGAACCAGCTATTTCCTGATTTGATTGGCCTTTCACCCCTAGCCACAGGTCATCTCCGACTTTTTCAACAGGCGTGAGTTCGGTCCTCCAGTGCGTGTTACCGCACCTTCAACCTGCCCATGGCTAGATCATCAGGTTTCGGGTCTAAAGCATGCAACTCGGTCGCCCTATTCAGACTCGCTTTCGCTGCGCCTCCACCTACCGGCTTAAGCTCGCTGCATACTCTAAGTCGCTGACCCATTATACAAAAGGTACGCCGTCACCCCGCAAGGAGGCTCCGACTGCTTGTAGGCATCCGGTTTCAGGAACTGTTTCACTCCCCTTGTCGGGGTGCTTTTCACCTTTCCCTCACGGTACTGGTGCACTATCGGTCACTGAGGAGTACTTAGGCTTGGAGGGTGGTCCCCCCACGTTCAGACAGGGTTTCACGTGCCCCGCCCTACTCGAGGATTGCTTCCGGTTTACCCATACGGGGCTATCACCCACTGTGGCCCGACTTTCCAGACGGTTCCGGT